>CALZJH010000009.1 GCA_945787845.1 uncultured Woeseiaceae bacterium
GAACGCCTCAAAGACCTGCACGGCAAGCATCATCCGCGCGGCTAGCAACCCTTCGGGAATTCGGTGCAACAAATTGCCCTGAATCGGGGTCTCTTTGCTAAACTTGCCGCGCTTTTCCCAAGGGTTAACTGAATGAACCGACTTTTTGACACCATCGCACGCTCGTTTGCGTCCGCATCCTTGCTGATGCTGGCGGTCTCCGTGCAGGCGGCCGACGTAGATTCACAGCTCGAGGAGGCGCGCGCCAAGGTGTCCGCCATGTTCGACATGATCGATCCCGAGGATGTGAGCCGGAGTCCGATTGACGGTTGGTTCACGATCCAGAAAGGGTCCGTCGTCGCCTACATCTCGGCCGACAGCCGCTACCTGTTGCAGGGCGACCTCATCGATCTCGAACTGCAGGTTAACCTCAGCGAACAGACCCGGACGGATTCCCGCCGCAAGCTTGTCAGCAGTCTCACGGACGAAGAATCGATTCTGTTTTCCCCGGCCGAGGTCAAGCACTCGGTAACCGTGTTTACTGACGTCGACTGCACCTATTGCCGCAAACTGCATGCCCAGATCGATGAGTACCTGGATCGTGGGATCGCCATCCGCTACGTTCTCTATCCGCGTAACGGCCCGGCATCGCGCGCCTGGAGCACCTCGGAAGATGTGCTGTGCTCGCGAGACCCCGGAACGGCATTGACCGCCGCGAAACTGGATCGGGACTTTGAGACCTCGAAGTGCGATACCTCGATGCTGACGAAACACTTCACGCTGGGGCAGGATATTGGCCTGAACGGCACCCCGGCGATCGTTTTCGAGGACGGCACGATGGTCGCGGGCTACCTGGCCCCTGCCGCCCTGAGCATGCGTCTCGAAATGGCGGGTCGGCAGTAAGGCACTCTACGAGGGCGAGCGCCGCAGCTCGTGCACATGGACGCCGTTGTTTTCGCCGCGGTCTTCGAAATACTTCTCTAGCGCAAATTTGCCGCTCTGGAACGCGATGTCGTCCCAGGGAACTTCATCTTCGCTGAACAGTGCGGACTCCAGCGTTTCCTCGCCAACGCCGAAATCGCTAATGAGCTTGCCCGTGTAGAAGAGGTGTACCTGGCCCGCGTGGACGACGTCGACCATGGCGAACAGGTGACCGAGTTCGACCGTGGCAAGCGCTTCTTCCAGGGTCTCCCGCGCGGCGCCACCGGCGACGGTCTCGCCGAGTTCCATGAAACCTGCCGGTACGGTCCAGTAGCCGTAGCGCGGCTCAATCGAGCGCTTGCACAGCAAGACCTTGCCGTCCTGTTCGGCAACACAACCCACGACGACGAGCGGGTTCCGGTAATGGACGATATTGCAGCTGTCGCAAATGGCGCGCTCGCGATTGTCATCCTTGGGGACGCGGTAGCTCACTGTGCCACCGCAGCTGGAACAGAATTTCATGTTATCGCCTGATTGTGGTGCCGGGAGGGGGAATCGAACCCCCACTTCCTTTCGGAAACCGGATTTTGAATCCGGCGCGTCTACCAGTTCCGCCATCCCGGCCTTGTGATTCGGGCCCATGCGGGGCACGGCCCCGGCCCGAAAGGCGCACAGTATATGCGCGGATCGGCTGCCTTGCGACCCTTTGTAGTCCACAAGCATCTAAGATGGCAGATATGAGCAAATTCGCCGACATCGACATAGATCCGGGAATTATCAAGCGGGCCGCTGCGGGCGACGCGCGGGCGCACGAGATCATCTATCGCGCCTTTTCGGCGCCGGTGTACTCGATTTGCCTGCGATTCACGAAAGTGCCGGCCCACGCCGAGGACCTCGTGCAGGAGACGTTCATTGAGATCATGCGGTCGATTGGGAAGTTCCGGGGCGAAGCGGCCCTGGGCAGCTGGATACGGCGGATCGCGGTGACCAAGGCGCTGATGTTCCTGCGCTCGGCCTGGACCAAGCGCGGCCAGATGCTGGCCGACGACTGGCACGAGGTGACGGAGGGCGACGCGCTCAGCCACGGCATATCGCGGCATCCTGACGATGCGATGGACCTCGATGCAGCGCTGGCCAGCCTGCCGGACGTCAGCCGCACCGTGGTCTGGCTGCACGATGTCGAAGGATTTACGCACAAGGAGATCGCGGGATTCATGGGTAAGACCGAGAGTTTCTCCAAGTCGCAGCTGTCACGCGCCTACCAGCGCCTGAGGCCGCTGCTCGAAGTGCAGGAAAACGGCACGCAGCCCGACGGCGCGGCCGTGAGTTTTAGATAAGAGAGATTTAACAGGAGTTACCCGCAATGCCAGGTAGCAAGAAGGACGACGAGATGATTTGCGCACTAACCGCGGACGAGCACACCGCACTGCAGGCAGGGCTGCGCGCGCTGCCGGATACGATGCCGCCGCGAGTCGTGTGGCAGCGCATCCGCGAACAGGCGGAAGCCGAAGGTCTTATCCACGAAAAAGGCCTGCACAGGCGCTCGACCTGGTACACCGGGGTCGGGCTCGCCGCCGCTGCGCTCGTAGTGGCCGTGATGTTGCCGAGGCTCCTGCAGGATCCGGTTGATGTGCCGACAGTCGTGCCGACCAGCGTGGGTACGACGACCCAGGTCCCGCTGACGACGTTGCAGACGCTGATGACCGAGTCGCGTGAACTTGAAAGCAACCTGCGGTCCTTGCCAAACGCGCCGCGCGTGCAGCGCGCGAGCACCATGGCGACGATTTCGGATCTCGAAGACCGGATCGCCGCGATTGATTACCAGTTGAATGACCCTGAGGTGCAGATGTCACCTGAGGACACCGAGCTTTTCTGGCGCGAACGCGTCAGGTTGATGAAATCGCTGGTGCAGTTGCGCTATGCGCAGGCGCAACGGGCAGCATTCTAGACAGGAGTAAGACCAGATGAAGATGTGGAAAGTAGTACTGCCCGTCGCAGCCACGCTGCTACTTGCAGGGCAGGCCGCTGCGCAGACGGACGATGACGAACGCCTGCGCGAGATGGAAGCGCGCGAAGTGGCGATGGAAGAGAAGCTGCGGGCCGCCGAGGCAAAAATGGCGGAAGCCGCGCGCGAAATCGCCGAGATCACCAAGGAGCGCCTGCCGCGCATCGCGCAAATCGAGCAACGCTTTGCTTTGTCCAGCAAGCCGCGACTCGGCGTGACGATAGAGACCAGCGAAGATTCGAGCCCGGTTGAGGGCGTAACCGTCCTTGGTGTGACGCCGGGCAGTGCCGCCAGCGACGCAGGCTTGCGGTCCGGCGACATCCTGACCGCGGTGAATGACGAGGCGCTCAGTGCCGAAAGCAGCAAGGAGGCCAACATGCGCCTGCTCGATTTCATGAAGGGGGTCGAGGAAGGCGACGTCCTGAAGGTCGAGTACCTGCGAGACGGCAAGGTCGGTTCGGTCGAAGTCGAACCACGCATTGTCGAGGACAGCAGCTTCGCCTGGATCGGCAGGGACGGCCAGAATTTCACGGTCCCGGCCGCGCCGTTTGCCCCTGGAGTGGTGGAGCGCTTCCGGATGGAGTTCGGGTTCCCGTGGGCAGGCACCGGTCTGGGTGACCTCGAGCTCGTAGAGCTGAACGAGGGGCTTGGACGTTACTTCGGGACCGACAAGGGGCTGCTCGTCGTGACCGCACCGAAGTCGGACACCTTCGATATCCGTGACGGTGACGTCATTCAGAGCATCGACGGCCGGGAGCCCAAAGACGTTCGGCATGCTATGCGAATTCTGAGTTCCTACCAGTCCGGTGAAACGCTGGAACTCGGCATCATGCGGGACAGGAAGAAAGTGACGATCGACGTCGAGATTCCGGCCGACCACCACGGCAGCCTACACGATGACTTTCATTTCGAGGTAAGACCCGCCTCGTAAGATCCCTGGCGCGCGAAACGCGAGAACCCCATGGGCGTGCATGGCTTTGATACCATGCGCGCCCATGCTTATTTCGGACTTTGACTATGCGCTCCCGCCGGAGCTGATCGCCCGCTACCCCGCGGCGGATCGGCGCGGCAGTCGCTTGCTCGCAGTCGGCGAGCAGCTCGACGATCTGCCGTTCTCGGACCTGCCGTCCCTGCTGCGTGCCGGCGACCTGCTCGTCTTCAACGACACGCGGGTTATCAAGGCGCGCTTGCGGGCCCGCAAAGACACAGGCGGCAAAGCTGAAATTCTTATTGAGCGCATTGAGGGCGAGCGGGTTGCGCTGGCTCACGTGCGCGCCAGCAAGTCGCCGAAACTCGGCGGCCGGCTGCAGCTCGCAGGAGGTGCCGAAGCGACCGTCGTCGGCCGGGATGATGATCTGTTCCTGCTCGAATTTTCGGTCGACCTGATGGCCTACCTGGACGAGCATGGCGATGTCCCCTTGCCGCCGTACCTCGAGCGCGAGGCCGATGCGACCGACGTCGAGCGATACCAGACCGTTTACGCTCGAGACCCGGGCGCCGTCGCGGCGCCAACGGCCGGCCTGCATTTTGATGACGCGATGCTGGCGGAGACACGGGAGGCGGGTGTACGGCATGCGCACGTGACGCTGCATGTCGGCGCTGGAACCTTCCAGTCACTCCGTGCGGAACATATCGAAGAGAACCGGCTGCACAGTGAGCGTGTCGAGGTTTCGCGAGCGTGTTGCGATGCCGTTGCCGAAACGCAAGCGGCGGGTGGGCGCGTCGTTGCTGTAGGCACAACCTCGGTGCGCGCTCTCGAATGTGCCTCTGTCACCGGGTCGCTGCAGCCTTTCAATGACGAAACGGATATGTTCATTTTGCCGGGATACGAATTCCGGACTGTCGACGCAATGCTGACAAACTTCCATTTGCCACAGTCGTCACTGCTGATGCTCGTCGCCGCCTTCGCGGGCAAGGGCCGCATTCTCGACGCCTACGAGCACGCTGTGCGTGAGAAGTATCGTTTCTTCAGCTACGGTGACGCCATGTTCCTGATTCCTGCAGACGGCTCGTGAAGCTAACCACAAAAAACAAGGCGGGCGCCGCAAGGACTTGCGTGCTGAAATTTCGCCGTGGCGAAGTGCAGACGCCGGCCTTTATGCCCGTCGGTACCTACGGCACGGTCAAGAGCGTGACGCCCGAAGAGGTAGCAGCGGACGGCGCCGAGATCATCCTTGGTAATACGTTTCACCTGATGCTGCGACCGGGCACCGAGGTCATTCGCAAACATGGTGGCCTGCACGAGTTCATGAACTGGCACGGACCGATTCTCACGGACTCCGGTGGGTTCCAGGTGTTCTCGCTGGCTGCCATGCGCAAGTTGTCGGAAGAGGGCGTCCGGTTCCAGTCGCCCGTCAACGGCGATGTCGTTTTTCTGACACCTGAAAAATCGATGGAGGTGCAGCACGACCTCAATGCCGATGTCACGATGATCTTCGACGAGTGCACGCCGTATCCGGCAACTGAGAAAGAGGCGCTAGCGTCGATGGAATTGTCATTGCGCTGGGCAGCCCGCAGCCGCCAGCGCTTTGACGAACTCAAGAACGACGAACCCGATCGCGGCGAAGCGCTCTTCGGGATCGTACAGGGCGGCATGTATGACAGCCTGCGCGATGCGTCACTGGCCGGGCTGACGGATATTGGCTTCGATGGCTATGCAATCGGTGGCCTTGCGGTCGGCGAACCCGAGCCCGAACGGCTGGCCGTGCTGGACGAACTGTTGCCGAAGATGCCCACGGCCGGTCCCCGCTACCTGATGGGCGTCGGCACGCCGGTCGATATTGCCGAGGCAGTCCTGCGCGGTGTCGACATGTTCGATTGTGTCATTCCGACGCGCCACGCACGCAACGGGCAACTGTTCACATCGCGTGGCAACGTCAAGTTTCGGCATGCCCGGTATCGCGATGACACGTCGCCGCCAGACCCCGATTGCACCTGTTATACGTGCCAGAATTACAGCCTGTCGTATCTGCGGCACCTGGAGAAGTGTGGCGAAATCCTTGGCCCGCGCCTCGCTACTATTCACAATCTTCATTACTATCAGAAGCTTATGTCTGATATTCGCCAGGCGATCGGCGCCGGCAGCCTGGCCGAGTTCACGGCCGGCCTGCGGTCACGCTACGCGAAATAGCCTCAGAATCGAGCGTGGGACTTGCCTTCATCGAAGTCGCCCCCAACTCGATTGCTTGTGCCATAATACCGCGCTGTTTTTCGGGGACCTCTCATGGATTTCATTATTCAGAACGCATACGCGCAAGGCGCGCAATCGGGCGACTCCACCAGCTTCATCATCATGATGGTGCTGATGTTCGCCGCTTTTTACTTTCTTCTCATTCGCCCGCAGCAGAAAAAGGCGAAGCAGCACACCGAGCTCGTTGCCGGATTGCAGGTCGGCGACGAGGTGCTCACGGCAGGTGGCATCCTGGGGAAGATCACGGGTGTCAGCGAGCACTACGCGGTGGTCGCAATTAGCGACAACACCGAGATCAAGATTCAGAAGGCCAGTGTTTCGATGGTAGTTCCGAAAGGCACGTACGACGAAGCATGAACAAGTTTCCCCTGTGGCTTAACACGCTCGTACTTGCGATTCTCCTGGCGGGCTGCCTGTTTGCGCTGCCCAACATATACGGCAGCGTGGCCGCTGTGCAGATCGCAGATAGCGATGGTTTGCCCTACGAAGAGGAGCAGGTCGCCGCATTCGTGCGGAGCGTCGAGAATGTCGGCATTACACCGGAAGCCGCCTACATTCAGGACGGCCGCGTCGTTCTGCGATTCAATGATAAGAATGAACAGGGTCCCGCGAGTGACCACCT
Organism: uncultured Woeseiaceae bacterium; assembly: GCA_945787845.1. Lineage (GTDB taxonomy): Bacteria > Pseudomonadota > Gammaproteobacteria > Steroidobacterales > Woeseiaceae > UBA1847. The sequence continues at coordinate 6,718 of CALZJH010000009.1, forward strand.
CAGGCTGACATACGACGGTCAGGCCAACGTGGCAGCGACGCTGGCGCCGAAGCTCCCGGCGTGGGTACGGGATATCGGGCTCAAGCCGATGAGCCTGGGTCTGGACCTTCGGGGCGGCGTCTACGTGTTGCTCGAAGTCGATATGGAAACGGCCATCGACAGCCGCATGAAGGGTTACCAGCAGAGCTTCGACGATCGACTGCGCGATGCGGAGATTCGCCGCCGTGTCGACCTCGACGGGCAGACGATCACCGTCCGCGTGACCGGGCCGCAGGATTTAGACGCTGCGAGGGACGTCATCCGCCGTACAGACCAGGACGTGCTGATCGTTGACGGGGCCGACGGCAAGTCACTGACCGTGAGCATGAGCGAGGCGCAAATCGAGGCGCGCCAGGATTTCGCGATCGAGCAGAACATCACGACCCTGCGCAACCGCGTTAACGAGCTCGGCGTGGCCGAGCCGCTGGTACAGCGTCAGGGTGCGGACCGTATCGTCATTCAGCTGCCCGGTGTACAGGATCCGAACAAGATCAAGGACATCCTGTCGGCCACCGCGACGGTTGAGTTTCGGCTGGTCGACCAGTCGGGCGGTGAGCCCGGATCCCGTCGCTACCCGGGCCGGGATGGCGAACCTGCACAGCTGCTCAAGCGCAGCGTGATTGCCTCGGGTGACCAGATTATCGATGCGAGCGCGGGCTATGCCGAGGGCCAGCCGCAGGTCAACATCACGCTCGATTCCGCGGGCGGCGAAAACATGCTGCGCACGACGATGAACAATGTCGGCAAGCCCATGTCGACGGTATTCATCGAAACCCGGCGCGTGGAGATCCCGGGGCAGCCTGGTGAGTTCCGCAGGGACGTGAGCGAAGAAATCATCAGCACTGCGACGATTCAGGGTGTATTCAAGGATCGCTTCAGGATCACGGGCCTGACGCCAGGCGAAGCGTCCGATCTCGCGCTGCTCCTGCGCGCAGGTGCCCTGGCGGCACCGGTGTACATCGTTGACGAGCGGACGGTCGGTCCGACGCTCGGCCAGGACAACATCGACCGCGGCTTCAACGCGATCAAAATCGGTTTTCTCGCCGTGATTATTTTCATGGCGATCTACTACCGTGCCTTTGGCCTGATCGCCAACGTGGCTTTGTTGTCCAACGTCGTCTTTATCGTCGCGATGCTCTCTGTGCTGGGCGCGTCACTGACGCTGCCGGGCATCGCGGGCATCGTTCTGACCGTCGGTATGGCCGTGGACGCCAACGTGCTGATTTTCGAACGAATACGTGAGGAGCTATCCGCAGACGCGTCGCCACAGTCGGCGATCAATTCCGGTTATGAGAAGGCCTTGTCATCAATCACCGATGCCAACGTCACGACGCTCATCGCCGCGGTCGTGCTGTTTGCGATCGGCACAGGCCCGATCAAGGGCTTCGCGATCACGCTGTTACTCGGCATCATCACCTCAATGTTTACGGCGATCGTCGGCACGCGCGCGATCGTCAACCTGATATTCGGCGGGCGCAAGCTGCAGTCGCTACCGGTTTAGGGATACACCATGCGAATTATTAGCAAGAAAACCAGCATCGACTTCCTGAGCCCGGTACGGCGCAAGATTGCCCTTGCGATATCAGCCGTGTTTGTCATCGTGTCGCTCGTCTCGTTGGCAACGCGCGGTCTCGATTTCGGTATCGACTTCACGGGCGGCATCCTGCTCGAGGTCGGGTACGAGCAGCCGGCGAACCTGGAAGAGATTCGCGACAGCCTGGCGAGCGCGGGGTTCGTGGATGCCCAGGTGCAGCTGTTCGGCCGTGACACCGACGTACTCGTGCGGTTGCCGCCGCAGCCCGAGGAGAGCGCGACCGCTGTCCGTGATCAGCTGCAGGCTACTCTCGAAGCGGGCGGGCAAAACATCGATTTGCGGCGCATGGAGACGGTGAGTGCCCAGGTAGGTAGCGAGCTCGCGGAGCGAGGCGCGCTCGCGATGGTTGTCGCGCTGCTGCTGATCTTCGTCTACGTCATGATTCGCTTCCAGTGGAAGTTCTCGGCGGGCGCTGTTGCGGCACTCGCGCACGACGCCATCTTTACCGTGGGCTTCTTCTCGATCTTCCAGTTGCCGTTCGACCTGACGGTCGTCGCAGCCGTGCTCGCGGTTATCGGTTACTCGCTCAATGATACGGTCGTTGCCTTCGACCGTATTCGCGAGAACTTCTTCGCATTGCGCGGGGTGTCGGCGGAAGAGGCGATGAACATTTCGATCAACGAAATGCTGGCGAGAACCCTGATTACGGGCCTCACAACCCTGCTGGTGCTGATCGCCTTGTTGACACTGGGTGGCGAGTCGATTGCGCCATTCTCGATCGCATTGATCGTGGGCATCATCATCGGTACGTACTCGTCGATCTACACGGCCAGTGCAACAGCGCTCGTGCTGAACGTCAGCCCGCAGGACCTGATCGAGCCGATCAAGGATCCGTCGCTCATCGACGACCTGCCGTAGGTCAAGCCTGGTTGAGTATTGCCTTGATGTCGTGCGCGCAGAGTTTGGCGAGACCGGCGTAAATTTTGGGTGTGCCACACAGAATGTGACCCGCATCGAGATAGCGTTCGCTGCCGTCGAGGCCGCTGACGATGCCGCCGGCTTCGCGGATGATCAGCGCGCCCGCCGCCATGTCCCAGGGCTGCAGTCCATACTCCCAGAAACCGTCGAGGCGACCCGCAGCGACATAACAGAGGTCGAGCGCCGCGGCGCCGGGGCGCCGTACGCCTGCCGTGTTCTTGACGACTTTGCCCAGCATCTCGAGGTAGGGGCCCATGTCCATGTCGGCCTGGCGGAACGGAAACCCGGTTCCGATCAGCGCGTATTCCATTTCCTTGCGGCCACTCACTCGAATCTTGCGATCGTTGAGCGTCGCGCCGTCGCCCCGCGCGGCGGCGAATATTTCCTGGGTCATCGGGTCATAGACGGCTGCGGCTTCCATGCGGCCCTTTACCTGGACGCCCACTGACACGCAAAACTGGGGAAAGCCATGCAGGAAATTGGTCGTGCCGTCGAGCGGATCGATGATCCAGACCGTGTCGGACTCACCGTGCTTGCCGGATTCTTCGGCGAGGATGGCATGGTCGGGGTAGTGATTTTTAATGACTTCGATGACCGCCGCTTCTGCAGCGCGGTCGGCGTCACTGACGAAATCGTTGTGTCCTTTTCTCTCGACTTTGAGCTTATCGAGCTTGTTGTGATGCCTGATGAGTATGGCGCCGCCACGGCGCGCGGCCATCACGGCCACATTCTGTAGTGCGTTCATGAAACGATTCCGTCAATGTAAAAGAGCGGCCCGGCCTGTCCGTTCGGGCCGCGGGGGCGGTAGAATACCCGACTTTCAGCAGCCTGTCCCTTAGCAATGTCCATACGAATCGTTCTTGTCGGAACCACCCACCCCGGAAACATCGGGGCCGTGGCGCGTGCCATGAAGAACATGGGACTCAGCGACCTCGCGCTCGTCAATCCCAGACATTTCCCACACGAGGACGCGACTGCCCGGGCGTCCGGAGCATCTGATGTGCTCGACTCTGCCCGCGTCGTGGCCACGCTTGAGGATGCGCTGACCGATTGTGTTTACGTCGCAGGTGCGAGCGCCCGATCGCGCACGATCAACTGGCCCAGCATGGGTCCGCGCGATTGTGCGGAACGCATGATTCAGGAAAGCGGCCACGGTAAGGTTGCGGTGGTCTTTGGTCCGGAAAAAACCGGTCTGCACAATGACGACCTGGACCTGTGCCACACGCTGCTGACCATCCCGACTGACCCGGGTTTCAGTTCGCTCAACCTGGCTATGGCCGTGCAGGTCATAACTTACGAATTGCGGGTGGCGAGCATGCTGGACCGGGGGCCGGTCTTCGAGGCCGAGGCTCCGCCAGCAACGGGCGAAGAGATGGAGCACTTCTACACCCATCTTGAAGACGTGCTGACCAATATCGAGTTTCTCGACCCGGAGAACCCGCGGCACCTGATGCGGCGACTGCGCCGGCTGTTCATCCGGGCGCGCCCGGACAAGAACGAAATCAATATCCTGCGCGGCATTCTCACCGCCGTCGATCGCACGCGGCAGGCCGACGATGACTGAGCGCATGATCTACCTCGACTACGCGGCCTCGACGCCCGTCGATGCACGTGTTCTGGATCGCATGCGCGAGGTTGCGCAAACGAATTGCGCGAACCCGTCCTCGACCCATGCCGCCGGCCGCGAGGCGCAGGACATTATTGCCGCCGCGGCCGGGCAGCTCGGTCGCCTGTTGAACGTGGACCCCGATACGCTGGTCTGGACGTCGGGAGCCACCGAGTCGGACAACCTCGCGATCGCCGGCGGCGCCCGCCACCGCGCGCACCGGGGCAAGCATCTCGTGACGATGAAAACCGAGCACAAGGCCGTCACTGATATGTTCGAGACGCTGGTGAAAGAGGGCTTCGAGGTGACCTGGGTCGAGCCGGACGGCAACGGCCTTGTCAGCCCGGAGGTCTTCGCTGCCGCGCTTCGCGACGACACCCAGCTTGCGTCCATCATGTTCGTCAATAACGAAACCGGCGTGATCCAGGACATCGAGGCGCTTGGCGCCATTTGTCGCGAGCGCAACGTGCTGTTTCATGTTGACGGCGCGCAGGCGGTCGGCAAGCTGCCTCTCGACCTCAGCGCGCTGCCCGTTGACCTGCTGTCGCTGACCGGCCACAAGTTCTACGGCCCGAAGGGCATCGGTGCGCTTTACATCTCGGATCACCCCGGCTGCCACGTCGAGCCCATCCTGTTCGGCGGTGGACAGCAGCGGCGAATTCGTCCGGGGACGCTGCCCACCGACCTCGTCGCAGGACTGGGTATGGCGGCCACGGTAGCCGCGGGCCGGATCAAGGCCGACCTCGAACACTTGCGCGGCCTGCGCAAAGCCTTGTGGGACGGCATCCGCAGCGTCGATGGCGTTACGCTTAACGGCGACCCGAACGGTTTTCCGGGGATCCTCAACGTCAGCGTCGAGGATATCGAAGGCGAGAGCCTGTTGCTCGCACTGGAGCCGATTTGTGTGGCCACGGGCAGCGCCTGCAATTCGAAAAGCCAGGAGCCATCCTATGTGCTGCGGGCCCTCGGGCGAACCGACCTGCAGGCGCAGAGCGCCATTCGCTTCAGCGTGGGCCGTCCGACGACGATGGATGAGGTCGAGTTCGCCGCGGCCCGGTACCGGGATGCGGTGGCCAGGCTGCGGAAACTTGCGCCCGGGGCGGTCGCGTGAGCCTGGACCCCTACAGCCCTGCCGTGCGGAACCTGTTCGCCGCGCCGTCTCACGCGGGCACGCTCGCTGACGGAACGACCGTTCTCGTGGAAGACCAGGGTATGCGTGTGGAACTCTCCGCGCGTGCCGAGCAGGGGCGGTTGGCGGCCATGCGCTTCAGGGTCTGGGGCTGCCCACACCTGATCGCGGCCACCGAGTGGGTGTGCGATCATTACGAGGCCGGCCCGGTGGCGGCCCTTGAAGTCTTCCCAGCTGCCCGGATTATGGAGTATCTGGCTGTACCTACCGAGAAGACCGGTCGTATACTGGTCCTCGAAGACGCGGTCCAGGCGCTTGGGCGCAGTCTTGCCTCTTAACACTACAGGTTTTTGAATCATGGCTATTTCGCTGACGGATGCCGCTGCAGAGCGCGTTCGGACCTACCTCGACAAACGTGAGAAGCACCTCGGTTTACGCCTTGGGGTCACCAAGACCGGCTGCTCGGGCTATTCGTACGTCATCAACTATGCCGAGGCGATTGGCGAGGACGACGTCGTCTTCGAGGACAAGGGCGTCAAGGTTGTCATCGACCCCGAGGCCCTGAGCCTGATCGACGGCACCGAGGTCGACTTCGTCAAGAACGGTCTCAACGAGGCGTTCAGCTTCCGGAACCCGAATATCAAGGGCGAATGCGGCTGTGGCGAGAGCTTCAACGTGTAGTTTCGCCGCAAACGCCGTAGTAGAATTAATAACTTATGTCTTTTCTGCGCCCGGCGGAGTGCCGGGTGCTTATCATCATTCTGGAACAAAAGGATTAACACATGGCCGTTGAGCAGACACTCTCCATTATCAAGCCGGATGGCGTACAGAAGAACCTGATCGGAGAGATCTACAGCCGTTTCGAGAAAGCTGGCCTGGAAATCGTCGGCGCCCACATGCTGCACCTGAGCAAAGAGCAGGCGCAGGGGTTCTACGCAGTCCACAAGGAGCGCCCGTTTTACAACGACCTCGTTAGTTACATGACCTCCGGGCCTGCCGTCGTATCTGTGCTCAGCGGCGAAGGGGCGATTCTCAAGCACCGCGAAATCATGGGCGCAACGAATCCGGCTGAAGCCGACCCGGGCACCATTCGCGCGGACTTTGCCGAGAGCATCGAAGAGAATATCTGCCACGGTTCCGACGCTGCCGAGACGGCCGCGGTCGAAATAGAGTTCTTCTTCGGCGACGACGGCGTCTGCCCCAGGACTCGATAGGCCTGCATGACGGCGGCGGCTGACAAGATCAACCTGCTTGGCATGTCCCACGACATGCTCGAGCAGTTTTTCGTCGAGCGCGGCGAGAAGCCGTTTCGCGCCCGGCAGATCCTGCAGTGGATTCATCAGCGGGGCGTTATCGACTTCGACGAAATGACAGACCTTGCGAAGACTTTGCGCGAGCGCCTGCACGCCGATGCAGACATTGTGCTGCCGACTGTGCAGTCACGTTTCGACTCCGAGGACGGCACGGTCAAGTGGCTGTTCGCCACCGACTGTGGCCAGGCCGTCGAGACCGTGTTTATCCCCGAACCGGGTCGCGGCACGCTCTGTATATCGTCCCAGGTCGGGTGTGCGCTCGACTGCGCATTCTGTGCGACCGGGGCGCAGGGTTTTAATCGCAACCTGACCAGCGCCGAAATCATAGGCCAGGTTTTCGTTGCAAACAGCGAATTACCGCGCCGCGAGAATGGCGAGCCCGCCGTCACCAATGTTGTGTTCATGGGTATGGGCGAGCCGCTGGCGAATTATCGCCACGTCATTCCCGCTTTGAAGTTACTCGTGTCAGACTGGTCGTACGGCCTGTCGCGGCGGCGGGTCACCGTCAGCACCTCAGGCATCGTCCCGCACGTCAACAAGCTGGGCGACGAATGCAACGTGTCGCTGGCTGTATCGCTGCATGCGCCCAACGATGCGCTGCGTGACGAGATCGTGCCGATCAACAAGCTGCACCCGATTTCGACCTTGCTGGACGCCTGCTGGACCTATGCGGCCAAGCACGCGAATCGCTTTATTACGTTTGAGTACGTGATGCTGCGCGGCGTCAACGATTCGCTCGCACAGGCCGACCAGCTTGCCGCGCTGCTTGACGGAAAGCCGGCAAAAGTGAACCTGATTCCGTTCAATCCGTTTCCGGGGACAGTGTTCAAACGATCTTCGGCGGACACGATTCAGGCGTTCCAAAACAGGCTTCGCAAGCGTGGCCTGGTCGCGACGACAAGGAAGACGCGTGGCGACGACATCGATGCTGCCTGCGGACAACTTGCGGGCGAGGTGAGCAACCGTGTACGTAACCGACTTGGCGACAAGACTTTCGGTGACAGGAACATAAAGGTGGTGTCAGCGTGAGAAAGAGCGATCTGATTGCAGTAGTTATTTTTTCCGGCTTCCTGGTGTCTGCCTGTGTTTCGACGACGACGGGAACACCCGCACCCGAGGCCAATGCGGCGGACGCCTCAGAACTCAATTATCAGCTGGGGGCGCGTTACTACCAGAACGGCAAGTACGACCTGGCGCGCGACCGTCTGCTTCTTGCCATCGAGTTGCAGCCGAAGATGGCTGTTGCACATACGACACTGGGCATGACCTATGAAGCCCTCGACAACCTGCGCCTGGCAACCGAATCCTATGAAAACGCCGTGCGCGTCGCGCCGCGCGATTTCGACGTGCAGAACGCCTATGCCGTGTTCCTGTGCCGGCAGCGGGATTTTGACGGCGCACGCGAGTATTTTGAAAAAGCGGCTGACCACCCGGAGAACGACAACGCTGAGCGCACGCTGACCAACGCCGGCCTGTGCATGACGCAGAAGCCTGACGCTGCCGAGGCGGAGAGATTGTTCCGCGCGGCGCTCGATCGCCGAGCAACCTACGGGGAGGCGTTATTGCAAATGTGCCTGCTCAAGTACCAGGCAGAAGAGTTCATGAGCGCGCGCGCGTTCCTGCAACGACTCATGAGCTCCAGCCCGTCGACGGCCGGCATATTGCTGCTTGCCGCAGAGATCGAAGGCAAGCTCGGTAACGAACGTGGACGCGACGACTATGTGAATCAGCTGCTGCGCCAATTCCCCGAGTCGCCCGAGGCACGCAGGGCCCTGAGTAGCGGATAAGCAGTCGGCAATCACAATGAGTGACGAAACAGAAAACCAGCAAGAAAACGCCGCACCCGACGAGCCAGCGGGCCCGGTTGGCGGCGAACGGCTTGCCGAGGCGCGTCGCGAGCTGCAGATATCTGTTCTCGAGATTGCCAAGGAGCTGCACCTCGACGAGCCCAAGGTGCGGGCACTCGAGCGCAATGAGTTCGACGTACTTGGCGCGCCCGTCTTCGCGAAAGGGCATCTCAAGGCGTATGCCCAGCTCGTCAACGTCGATGCTGCCGATCTGCTGGCCGACTACTACCACTTGAATCGTGCGGAAGGTGCGCCGCCCGTGATCACGGCGAGGAGGAAACCCCGGCGTGAGTTGTCGCCCGGGCCCTGGATTGCGGCAATTGTCGTGCTTATCGTCATCGTGTCGGCTTACTGGTGGTTTTCCCGTTCGCCGCAAGCTGTCCTGGATGTGCCGCAGCCGCAGGAAACCGAGGACAGCGCGGTCATTCCGCCGCCGGAATCTGATGACGGCGAAGGTGTTGCCTTGCCGGAAACCGCTGGTGAGCTGATCGGCGAGCCACCCGTCACGGAGCCGGTGATGGAAGAAGAGGCCGAGCCGGCACCCGCACCGGCGGTTGAAGAAGGGCAGCTGCGCCTCCTGGTCACTTACACGGGCGACTGCTGGACAGAAATCACCGACGCCAGTGGCCGCCGCCTGCTGTTCGACCTCGGCAAGGATGGACGAACCGTGGAGCTCAGCGGCGCTGAGCCGTTCAACGTGCTGTTCGGTAATCCGGGTAACGTCAGCTTGCGTGTGAACGGTGAAAACTACGCGTTACCGCCGACCAACCGTCCCGACCGTCCGATGCGGCTGACCATTTCAGGATCATGAGCAAGAAACCACAGACAGTACGCGGGATGAACGACATCCTGCCTGAGGTGGCGGCCAGGTGGCGCTACCTCGAAAGCGAGGTCGAGCGCATTATCGAGGTCTACGGGTACCGGCATGTCCGCTTGCCCCTGCTTGAGCACACCGAGGTATTTCGGCGCTCCATCGGCGAGGTAACCGACATCGTCGAGAAGGAGATGTATACCTTCGACGATGACGGTGACAGCCTGACGCTGCGACCCGAGGCGACCGCGAGTATGGTGCGGGCCGGTATCACCCACGGGTTGTTTCACAACCAACGGCAGAAACTCTGGACGGTCGGCCCCATGTTTCGGCGCGAACGGCCCCAGGCCGGCCGCTATCGGCAGTTCCACCAGTACGATGTCGAGGCTATGGGCTACGAGGGCCCTGACATCGATGCCGAACTGATAATTATGTGTGCGCGCCTCTGGCAGCGCCTGGGTATTGACCGGATTCGTCTGGAAATCAACTCGCTGGGGACCGCGGAATCACGCGCCAGCTATCGCGATGCACTGGTCGAGTACTTCAATGGCGTGAAAAGTCAGCTCGATGAGGATAGTATTCGCCGGCTTGAAAAGAACCCGCTGCGTATTCTCGACACCAAGAACCCCGAGATGCAGGACATTGTGGCCGCGGCGCCGCTCATGATCGATCACCTGGACGAGGCATCGGCCGAGCATTTCGCCGGCCTCAAGTCGCTGCTGGACGTAGCGGGAGTGCAGTACGAGGTCAATCCGCGGCTCGTGCGGGGCCTCGATTACTACTCGCGGACCGTGTTCGAGTGGGTGACGGATGCTCTCGGCTCGCAAAATGCGGTCTGCGCCGGCGGGCGTTACGACGGCCTGGTCGAGAAGCTGGGCGGTCGCCCGACACCGGCGATAGGCTGGGCAATGGGTGTCGAGCGCTTTGTCGCGCTGTACGAGGCCTGTGGCGGGGAATTCCCGGCGACCGGGCCGGACGTGTACTTCGTGGCGGTCGGTGAAGGCACGGCAGAAAAGGCATTTGCGCTGGCCGAGGAACTTCGCGATGCGTTGCCCGAGGCGCGGTTTGAAAGCAATCTCGGCGGTGGCAGTTTTAAGGCGCAGATGAAGCGCGCCGACAAGAGTGGGGCAGGATACGCGCTGATCCTGGGTGAACAGGAGCTCAGCGAGGAGCGCATCGGTCTCAAGCCGTTGCGCAGTAAGGATGAACAGGAAAGCATTGCGCTGGACGAACTGGCAGCAGTGTTACAGGTCAGATTAAGCGGCTAAGCGCCGCAGCAGGAAAAAGGCAGTCTCGTGGACGATTTACTTTCGGAAAAAGAACAAATTGAGCAGATTCGCACATGGTGGTCGACCTACGGCGGCTACGTCATTGGCGGCCTCGGGTTGGGAATCGCATTGCTCGCCGGCATCAACTATTACCAGTCGAGCAGGCTGGAGGCCCAGCTCGAGGGCTCGGAACTGTACGAGTCCCTGACGGAACACGTCGTGTCGGGCGACCTCGACGCGGCGGAAGCGGTGGTCGACAAGCTCAGCACCGACTACGCCGACACCAGCTATGCCGCGCAGTCCCAGCTCGCGATGGCGCGCCTCTACATGGACAAGAATCGCGATCAGGATGCAGCGGACGCGCTCCGCAGCGTCGTCGATGGCGAGGCGGACGAGGCCATCAGACTGGTGGCCCGAGCGCGCCTGGCCCGGGTATTGCTATACCAGAACCAGCCGCAGGAAGTCGTCGACCTTCTTGAGGGCCACGACACCGCGGCATTTGCGGCGGTCTACAATGAACTGCTCGGCGATGCGTACCATGCGCTCGGGCGCATTGAAGATGCGCAGGCGGCTTACCAGAGCGTCATGCTGGATCCGATGGCGCCAAACACGGTAGACCAGCGACTCGTGCAGTGGAAAGCGCTCGACCTGCCGGAAGCTTCAGAGCCGGCCGCTGCGGTTGACGCGCCCGCCGCCGAGGAACCGGCAGCTATAGATGCAGTCGAAGCCACCGAGGCCACCGAGGCCGAGGAATCCGAGGCAGAGGAAGTCGAGTGAGCAACGCATTTCGCATTATCAGTCTGATCGCCGTCACGTCGCTGCTGACAGCGTGCGGGTTATTCGGGGACAAGGAAGAAGAACTCGAGCCAATGGAGCTCGTCGATTTTGACTCGACCCTGAAAATCAAGAAGATCTGGAGTGCGAAACTTGGCGGCGACGCTGAATTCCTGCGCGTGGCTTTGCGCCCTGCCGGTGACGGCAGCCGGATCTATGCCGCCAGTCACGACGGCAAGTTGTCCGCGTTCGATCCCGAAAGCGGCAAACGGATCTGGGAAACCCGGCTTGATATCGAACTCAGTGCCGGGCCAGGCGTTGGCGAAGGCCATGTCGTGGTTGCGGCGAAAGACGGTTTTGTCGTCGCGCTTGATGCCTCGAGCGGCGCAGAGAAGTGGCGTGCCGACGTCTCCGGTGAGTCGCTGGCTCGCCCGCTCATCAAGGGTGAAAGCGTTATCGTGCAGACCATCGACAATCGCGTCGAAGCGCTGTCACTGTTTGACGGACGCAGTCGCTGGACCATGGTGCAGTCGGCACCTGTATTGACGATGCGTGGATCGGCCAGTCCCGTGGCCGTCGGCACGACCGTGATCGCGGGATTTGACTCGGGCCGCGTCGTTGCCTTGGAACTCGACACGGGTACGATCGTCTGGGAATCACTGATCTCGCCACCGCAGGGTCGCTCAGACCTGGATCGCCTGTCGGATATTGACGGGGCGATCGCCGTCGTCGCGCAGGACATTTACGTGGCGGGCTACCAGGGACGTCTCGCGTCACTGGCTAGTGAATCGGGACAGGTCCTCTGGAATCGTGAGATCTCCTCATTCGAGGGCGTCGCGGCCGACTGGAACAGTGTGTACACGGTGCGTGATGACGGAGAAATCATCGCGATGACGCGGCGGGCCGGTGCGGAAACCTGGCGGAATGCCTCACTGCTGCGGCGCGAACCGACGCTCCCGGTGCCGTTTAATACGACCGTTGTTGTCGGTGACCTGGAGGGCTATGTCCATTTCTTCAGCAATATTGACGGCGAGCCGGTTGCCCGTGTGCGGCTGGGTAGCAAGGGTATTTCGAACGCGCCGCTGGTCATTGCCAATCGCCTGTACGTGCAGAGCGATGGTGGCGATCTCGCTGCCTACGTTGTGGTCGATGATCGACCGCAGCGCACCCAGCCAGATATCGCCGAAGACGAATCTTGAGCGATCGTGGTGAAGGTGCTTCCTGATGCTCCCTGTCATCGCGCTAATCGGTCGGCCTAACGTAGGCAAGTCCACCCTGTTCAACCGTCTCACGCGTTCGCGAGACGCGCTGGTTGCCGACTACCCCGGCCTGACCCGGGATCGCAATTACGGCTTCGGCAAACTCGGACCCATACCCTATCTCGTCATCGATACGGGCGGTGTTGCCGGTGGTGAAGAGGGCATTGATGAGGCCATGGTTGATCAGACCATCAAGGCCCTGCAGGAAGCGGACGCTGCGATCATCATGGTCGATGGGCGCAGCGGCATAACCGCGGCCGACGAGCACGTGGCCGACCTGGCACGCCGCCATGCGAAACAGACCTGGCTGGCGGTTAACAAGGCCGAAGGTCTCGAATCCACGACAGCCAATGCCGATTTCTACGGCCTGGGTCTGGGAGACCCTATTGCTATCTCCTCCGCGCACGGCGATCGCATCAGTGCCTTGATGGATGCTGTTCTGGAACCGTTCGAAGAAGATGAAAGTCCGCCGGAAGCTGACGACGAGCACGAATTGCGGATTGCCGTTATCGGGCGACCCAATGTCGGTAAATCCACGCTCATAAATCGCCTGCTCGGCGAAGACCGTCTCGTCGTCTTCGATATGCCGGGTACGACCCGCGATTCCGTGGAAGTGCCGTTCGAGCGCAACGATCGCAAGTACATGCTGATCGACACGGCTGGTATTCGGCGCAAGGCGAGGGTCTCGGAAGCGATCGAGAAATTCAGCATCGTGAAGGCGCTGCAGGCGATCGAGAAAGCACACGTGGTCATAGCGGTTCTCGATGCGCAGGAAGGCGTGACCGAGCAGGATGTAAGTCTGCTTGGCCTGGTACTCGAACGGGGCAGGGCACTCGTCGTCGTCACTAATAAGTGGGACGGGCTCTCGGCTGAACAACGAAAGAAGGTGCGGGACGACCTGGAGCGGCGCCTGCCGTTTCTCGACTTCGCGGAGCGGATCACGATTTCGGCCCTGCACGGCACTGCGGTTGGTGATCTGCTGCCCGCTGCGGAACGCGCGTACCGGGCCGCCACACGTGACCTGTCGACGACCGAGCTGACGCGGGAGCTGGAGGCGGCCGTCATGGAGCATGCGCCGCCGCTTGTCCGTGGTCGCCGCATACGGCTGCGTTATGCACACCAGGGTGGCCGCAACCCGCCGGTCATCGTGATTCACGGCAACCAGACGGACAAGCTCCCGGAGGCGTATCGTCGCTACCTGATCAACCGCTTCCGCAAGGTATTCAAGCTCAAGGGCACGCCTGTGCGGCTGGCGTTCAAAAAGGGTAAGAACCCGTTTGAAGGCCGTCGCAACAAGCTGACTCCGCGGCAGGAACGAAAACGTGCTCGACTTATGAAGCGCGTCAAGAAGAAATAGCACCAGCTGTGCTAGTGTCCTTGCGACAAAACAGGTCATAAAGTGATCGCACTATGAGTTCGGCAAGAAAAACAATCACTTACGACGGACGATTTCGCATGCATCGTGCCGGCTATCTCGAGTCGCCGACATTCGCGTACGAGACCTGGGGCGAACTGAACGAAGCCCGCGACAATGCCGTGTTGATCTTTACGGGCCTGTCACCGTCCGCCCACGCCTCCTCGTGTGCCGTGGACCCGACGCCGGGGTGGTGGGAGGAAATGATTGGCAGCCAGTTGCCGATCGACACGGATCGCTATTTTGTAATCTGTGTGAACTCGCTGGGCAGCTGCTTTGGTACGACCGGGCCCGCATCGATCAATCCTGAAACCGGCAAGCGTTATCGCCTGTCTTTTCCGATTCTGACGCTCGAAGACGTGTCGGATTCGACGCATTACGTCGTGCAACAGCTGGGCGTCGAGGTCCTGCACACCGTTGTCGGTTGCTCGATGGGCGGGATGAGTGGCCTGGCATTCTGCCTGCGCCACCCGGAAGCGGTACGCAACTTCGTATCGATTTCGTCGGGGACGCGCGCCATGCCGTTTTCGATCGCGGTACGGTCGCTGCAACGCGAAATGATCCGCTCCGACCCCAAGTGGAAGAAGGGCAATTACGATGTCGGCGACCCGCCGATTACGGGTCAGCGACTCGCACGCAAGCTCGGGATGATCACCTATCGCTCGGCTGAAGAATGGGCACAGCGCTTCGGCCGCGAACGCTCCACGACGCATGCGCGCATCGAGGACCAGTTTGTTCCCGAGTTTGCGGTCGAGTCCTACCTCGAAAACCATGGACGAAAATTTACGGGTGCGTTCGATCCGAACTGCTACCTGTACCTGTCGCACGCGTCAGATCTGTTCGATCTCGCGGAGTATGGTGGATCACTCTCTGCCGGCTTCAAGCGTCTGCACCTTGAGCGCGCCCTTGTGATCGGCGTGCGCACCGACATCCTGTTTCCACCCGAGCAGCAGCGCGAGCTCGCCGAAGGGTTTGCAGGCGTGTGCACGGACACCCAGCTGGCGGAACTGGATTGCATTCGCGGCCATGATTCCTTCCTCGTGGACATGGACGCCTTCCGCCCGGTTATCTGGGATTTCCTGGCGTAGCCCGCGCTAGCGTGTCAGAACGATGGCCGGATCGACGGCCGTACCGTTGAGGTAGGTGCCAAAGTGCAGGTGTGGGCCGGTTACGCGACCGGTTGCCCCGACCGCCCCCAGCGTTTCACCTGTGGACACCACCTGGCCTTCTTCGACCGCGATCTCGCTCAGGTGGCAATACATCGTCACGTAGCCCTGACCGTGATCGAGGATGACCGTGTTGCCGTTGAAGAAGTAATTGCCGGTCGCCGTGACCACGCCGTCGCGGGGTGCCCTGATCGGCGTGCCGCTGCTGGCCGCGATGTCCATGCCCTTGTGCGGTGAGCGCGGCTGGTCGTTGAAGAAACGGCGCAGGCCAAAACTCGAGCTGCGGCGACCATCAACGGGTGCGGCGAGGTCGATGCCGTCAACCGGCACGTCGCGGAAGTCATTCAGCGCGCCATCGATGATCTTGCGTTCACGACCGATCCGGTCGAGCTGCGTCTGGCCGGGCGTCACGTAGCTCTGGTTTTTGACGGTCAGGCGTTGCTCGGCATACGCATGGTCGCCGATAGACACGGACAACGGGTATTCACCGAGTTGAATCGTGAGCTGGCCGGGTTCGGTGTCGAGCGGCACGCCAACGACGGCCTGCCAGCGTTCGCCATCGCGCATGACAAGCACGGGTTTGCCGCCGAAGGTCGCCGATGGGGCAGGCTGGTCGGCCGCTCCCACGTCGACAAAGGTGATACCTCCCGGACGTGGACTGTTTTCCGGCGCAGCCCAGGCAAGACTGGTGACGAGGAGAGCGATAGTGGGCAGATATCGAATCATTCCTTAATGACCCTTGTGACGTTGGCGACCAGTTCTCCCTTGGACAAGCGTGCCCGGACTTCGTCACCGATATTGGCAGTGGCCGCATCGGTCATGGCCTTGCCATTGGGGTCGAGGACAATGGCGTAACCGCGGTCGAGCGTTGCCAGCGGGCTGACCGAGTGCAGTGCCCGGCCCAGGAGCGCAACCCGGTGGCTGAGATCGGACAGCGATTCGTTGACGCCCGTACCCAGGCGTTGTTTCAGGCTCGCGAGCCGGGCGATCGAGCGTTGCACGGAGACGGCAGGCGATAGCTGCACCAGTTCGCCGCGCAGTATCTGCACGTCGTGGCGCTGGGACAGAATCTGCTGTCGAATCGCCTTGACCATGCGGCCGCTGAACCAGTCAAGCTCCTGCGCCCGGTCCTCCACGGTGCGCTCGCCCACGCGCGCGATGCGGGCCGCGAGGGCATTGATGCGCCGCAGCCAGTCCTGCTGGTCGGGCACGACGATCTCGGCGGCGCCGGATGGCGTCGGTGCACGGACGTCTGCAACGAAGTCGGCGATAGTGAAGTCGACCTCGTGCCCAACGGCACTGATCACGGGAATCGGGCAGTCGGCGATGGCGCGCGCGAGACGCTCGTCATTAAAGGCCCACAGGTCCTCGAGAGAGCCACCCCCGCGGCCGATGATAAGAACGTCACATTCGTCTCGCCTGACCGCTGTTGCGAGCGCCTCGATCAGCTCGCCGGGCGCGGCATCTCCCTGTACCGCGGCCGGGTAGACGACCACGGGAACCGCCGGAAAGCGACGACCGAGAACGCTGACGACGTCGCGAATGGCCGCCCCGCTGGGCGATGTAATCACACCGATGCGCGCTGGCATCGGTGGCAACGCCTGCTTCCTGTCCTCGTCGAACAGGCCTTCAGCCAGTAATTTCTTCTTCAGCGCCTCGAAGCGCTGTTTGAGGACGCCTTCACCCGCCGGCTCCATCTGCTCGACGATGAGCTGGTAGTTGCCGCGCGCCTCGTAGATGCTGACCCGGCCGTACGCGAGCACCTTGTCGCCATTCTTGAAGCCGATCGCCGGGCCGCGCTGTCGCTGGCGAAACCAGGCGGCACTGACCTGCGCCATCTCGTCTTTCAGGCTGAAATAGACATGGCCCGAGGCCGGCCTGGCCAGGTTCGAAATCTCGCCCTCTACCCAGAGCCGGGCCATGCCGCGTTCGAGCAGGGCCCGGGCTTTGCGGTTGAGTTCGGAAACGGAGATCGCGGCTTCAGTTGGCATCGGGGCAGTATAGACGTTTACCCGCAATTCGCGCACGCGTACAATCGCCCGCTACCCCGTCACCGACCAAGTGTTCCCACCATGCGTATCGCCAAGGAAGCCCTGACATTTGACGACGTCCTGCTGCAGCCCGGTTACTCGGAAGTTCTGCCCCGCGAGGTCGATCTCAGTACCAGCCTGACGCGGGAGATACGCCTGAGTATTCCGCTGCTGTCAGCGGCAATGGACACGGTCACGGAATCGCAGCTGGCCATCGCGCTGGCACAGGAAGGCGGACTCGGCGTCATCCACAAGAATATGACGATCGAGCGCCAGGCGCGCGAAGTCCTGATGGTCAAGAAGTTCGAATCGGGCATGGTGCGAAACCCGATTACCGTGACATCGGACATGACGATTCGCGAAGTGATTGAGCTGACGCGGGCGATGGGCATTTCTGGTGTGCCGGTTATGGATGGCGAGGAAACCGTCGGTATCGTGACGCACCGTGACCTGCGCTTTGAAACACGCCTGGACGCCCCGGTCTCGCAGGTCATGACGCCGCAGGACAGGCTCGTGACGGTCCGCGAAGGTGCGGACGACGAGGAGGTGCTGGGCCTGCTGCACAAGCACCGCATCGAGAAAGTGCTGGTGGTCGGTGACAACTACAGGTTGCGGGGCATGATAACGGCCAAGGATTTCCAGAAAGCCAAGGACTTCCCGCTGGCGTGTAAGGACACCAGCGGTGCGCTGCGCGTCGGCGCTGCGGTGGGCACCGGCGGCGATACCGGGGAACGCGTCGAGGCGCTGGTCAGCGCGGGCGTTGATGTCGTCGTCGTCGATACGGCGCACGGACACAGCAAAGGCGTGCTCGATCGCGTCCGCCAGGTGAAGGCAGATTTTCCTGACGTTCAGGTCATCGGCGGCAATATTGCCACCGGGGCTGCAGCTGAAGCGCTGGCGGAAGCGGGCGCGGACGGCGTCAAGGTGGGTATTGGTCCGGGTTCGATCTGCACGACGCGAGTCATTGCGGGCGTCGGCGTACCGCAGGTTTCGGCCGTTGCCGAAGTGGCGGAGACCCTCGCAAAGAAGGGCGTGCCCCTGATCGCCGACGGCGGCATTCGCTATTCCGGTGATATCGCCAAGGCCATCGTCGCGGGCGCACACAGCGTCATGATCGGCGGTCTCTTTGCCGGCACGGAGGAATCACCGGGCGAGGTCGAGCTCTACCAGGGCCGATCCTACAAGGCCTATCGCGGCATGGGTTCGGTGGGCGCCATGGGCCAGTCGGAAGGGTCGGCGGATCGCTACTTCCAGGACGCCACCGCAGAACTCGAAAAGCTGGTTCCCGAGGGCATTGAGGGTCGTGTGGCGTACAAGGGCGGCATGGTTGCCATCGTGCACCAGCTCATCGGTGGCGTGCGCGCCGCGATGGGCTACACGGGCAGCGCAAGTATCGACGAGATGCGCGTCAAGCCGCAGTTTGTCCGCATGACCGGGGCGGGCGTGGTCGAGAGTCACGTCCACGACGTTTCGATTACCAAAGAAGCACCCAACTACCGTTCCAAGAACTAGGTCCCCATGAGCCTCGACATCCATGCTCACAAGCTGCTGATTCTCGATTTCGGCAGCCAGTACACACAGCTCATTGCCCGACGCGTACGCGAGGTCGGGGTCTTCTCCGAGATTCATCCGTGGGACATGTCGGATGACGACATCCGCGAGTTCGGCCCCAGCGGGATCATCCTCTCGGGTGGCCCGGAGTCGGTCAACCTCGACGAACCGCCGCGCGCGCCGCAGCTTGTGTTCGAACTCGGCGTGCCGGTCCTGGGTATTTGCTACGGCATGCAGACCATGGCCGCGCAGCTGGGCGGCAAGGTCGAGGCGTCTTCACATCGCGAATTCGGCTACGCCGAGATCGAACCGACTGAGTGTCGTCTGCTACACAGCCTGAGCGACGAGGCGAGTCACGCGATGTTGCAGGTCTGGATGAGTCATGGCGACCGCGTCGAGGAAATCCCGCCGGGTTTCGTGGCCACGGCTTCGAGCGCGAACTCGCCGCTGGCTGCGATGGAAGACGCGGAGCGCAATTTCTACGGGGTACAGTTTCATCCCGAGGTCACTCACACGCCCAAGGGCATGGAAATTCTGCACCGTTTCGTCCGCGATATCTGCGCCTGTTCGGGTGACTGGACGCCCGACAACATCGCGGCCGATGCCATTGAGCAGGTGCGCGAGCAGGTCGGCGACGGCAAGGTGCTGCTCGGCCTTTCAGGGGGCGTGGACTCGTCCGTCGTTGCGGCGTTATTGCACGAAGCGATTGGCGAACAGCTGGTCTGTGTCTTTGTCGACCACGGCCTGCTGCGCCACAACGAAGGCGACCAGGTCATGGAGACCTTTGCCGAGCACATGCACATCAATGTGATCCGCGTGAACGCGGCGGACCGTTTCTTCGGCGCTCTCGAGGGCGTCAGCGACCCCGAAGAGAAACGCAAGATCATCGGCGGCCAGTTCATCGAGGTGTTCGACGAGGAAGCCCACAAACTCGAGGGCATCGAGTGGCTGGCGCAGGGCACGATCTACCCGGACGTCATCGAATCGGCTGGCGCCAAGACGGGCAAGGCGCACGTCATCAAGTCGCATCACAACGTGGGTGGCCTGCCCGAGACAATGCGCATGAAGCTGGTCGAGCCCCTGCGCGAACTCTTCAAGGACGAAGTACGCAAGATCGGTCTCGAGCTCGGACTGCCGCGCGAGATGGTCTACCGGCATCCGTTCCCGGGTCCGGGACTCGGCGTCCGCATTCTCGGCGAGGTCAAGCCCGAATATGCCGCGCTACTGCAGCTTGCCGATGACATCTTCATCGAAGAGTTGCACAAACAGAAGCTCTACGACGAAACGAGCCAGGCGTTCGCCGTGTTCCTGCCCGTGAAGTCCGTCGGCGTGATGGGCGACGGCCGGCGCTACGACTACGTCATCGCATTGCGTGCCGTCGAGACGATCGATTTTATGACCGCTCGCTGGGCACGCCTGCCCTACGAGTTCCTGGAGCACGTCTCGCTCCGTATTATCAACGAGGTTGACGGTATCTCTCGCGTGACCTACGACATATCGGGCAAGCCGCCGGCCACTATCGAGTGGGAGTAATGGGCGCAGCGTGGTCGAATCAAGATACTGACTATATGCGTGCCGCGCTGGCGGAGGCAACCGTCGCCGCGGTGGAAGGCGAAGTGCCTGTTGGAGCCGTTGTCGTTATTGACGATGACATCGTCGCAACCGGGTACAACCGTTCGGTCCACGACGCGGACCCAAGCGGGCATGCGGAGATTATCGCGCTACGTGCTGCTGCCGACGAATGCGGCAATCACCGTCTGACCAATGCGACGCTGTACGTGACGCTGGAACCGTGCGTCATGTGTGTCGGCGCGATCGCCCAGGCGCGCGTCAGTCGCGTGGTCTTTGGCGCGTACGACAAGAAAGCCGGCGCGCTCGGTAGCGTGGAGGACCTGTCCGATTCGCGCGCGCTCAATCACCGCTTTGAAGTCAATGGCGGGCTCCTCGACGAAGAATGCGGAGACCTTCTCAAGCTATTCTTCGAGGCACGCCGGAAGAAGAAACAGGCCTGAATCAAGATGAAAATTCTGAATGTCCTACCGCTTGTCCTGCTGCTTGGCCTCGCGGCCTGCGGCGATGCGCCCGAAGAGGCAGCCGTTGTCACTGAGCCAACCTTGCCCGAGGCTCGGCCTGATGTGATCGAGGATCGATTCGCGCGTTTAGCCCTGTCTTGCGTCCACAAGGAGTATCCCAACAAGATCAGCCACGTCATGACCTCCGATGCCGATGCGCGCATGCCGCGCGAGCTGACGCCGGCGTTCTACGGATGCTTTGACTGGCACTCGTCGGTGCACGGTCACTGGCTGCTGGCCCGGCTTCTGCGCATGGACCCCGACACGCCGTTTCGCGACAGCATTGTCGACGCGCTGGCGCAGTCTTTCACCGAAGAAAACATTGCGGCGGAAGTCGCCTACTATCTCGGCCCCGATCGGAAGTCGTTCGAGCGGCCTTACGGCATCGCGTGGTTCCTGCAGCTCGTTGCCGAGTTGCATGAGAGCGATGACGAGATCCTGCAGGGCTGGCGGGAGACCCTGAGGCCCCTGGAAACCGAAATCGTTGCGCGCACCCGGGCGTGGTTGCCCAATCTCGTGTACCCGATCCGCCTGGGCACCCACAACCAGTCCGCCTTTGCTTTCGGCTTGATGCTCGACTATGCGCGGATCGTCGGTGATGCGGAATTCGAAGCAGCCCTTGTTGAGAAGACGCTGGCGTTCCACCGGGGCGACACGAATTGCCCGCTGGCCTACGAGCCTTCGGGGGAGGATTTCCTCTCGCCATGCCTCATGGAAGCGGACTTGATGCGGCGCGTGTTACCCGACGATGAATTTGCGGTATGGCTCGCGCTGTTCATGCCAACGATTCCGCTCGATGGATCGGGTGACTGGCTGGCGCCCGGCGTCGTTAAAGACGCTGAGGACGGCAAACTCGTGCATCTTGATGGAGTCAATCTCTCGCGCGCCTGGGCGCTTCAGGGCATAGCGGCGGGGTTACCGGAAAATGATTCGCGGCGCGCAGCGCTCGCGGCGGCCGCAGCAGTTCATCAGGAAACCGGCATTGCCGCCGTGTCGGATGACCACTACTCGGGAAGTCACTGGCTGGGGAGCTTTGCGACCTACCTGGTCACGCGGCGCGGTATCGACTAAGACCGAGTCAGCAGGCTAGGGGGCTTCCATGGGCTCGTCGGCCGGCGGCTCTTCGGCGTTTGCGTCCTCTTCCTGTTCGGTCAACCAGATCAGGATGTTGTAGTAGGCGCGGATGTTGTTCACGTACAGCACCGGCTCCCAGCCGCGCGCGTAGCCATAGGGAACCTGCGAGTACCACTTGCGTTGCGCCAGCAGCGGCAGGGCCGCACTCAGGTCGATCCAGGTGTCCGGATCGCCGCCCTGCCACTCGACGATCATGCGGGCGTCCTTGACGTGATTGAAGCCGACGTTATAGGACGCAAGCGCCATCCAGGTTCGATCGGGTTCTCCGACCGTGTCGGCGACGCGCTCGGTCTGCCGCGCGAAGTACTGGGCGCCACCGGTGATGCTGTTTGCGGGGTCTTCACGGTCGTCGATGCCCAGGTAGTCGGCAGTAGCCTCGGTCAGCATCATGATGCCGCGAACGCCGGTCGGCGACACGGCGCCAGCGCGCCAGTGTGATTCCTGGTAACCGATGGCTGCCAGCAGGCGCCAGTCGACGCCCCATTCCTCGCCGGCTTGCTCGAACATGGCGCGGTAGCGGGGCAGGCGGCTCTCGTAGTGACGAATGAAGTTGCGCGTGCCGACGTAGTCGTATTTTTTCGTGTGGCCGTAGTAGCGATCGTGGACGCGATCCAGCATGCCTGCCCGGTCGGCAGAAATCAGGAAATCGTCGGCCCGGGCGAGGAGCGAATCGGCGTTGCGGCGGGGGAACGCCCACGCAATCTGGTCGTCGACGTAGAGGTCGAGAGCGACGCGCAGGTCCGGATAGAAATGCCGCTGGATATTGAAGTCGGGACTGTCAGCCACCGTCAGGTCGACTTCGCCCATTGCAACCTTGGTCAGCAAATCTGCGAATTCGACGTCGGCGTTCTCCGTCCAGGTCAGTTCGGGGTAGTCGAGCTTGAGCTCTTCGAGGATGTCGACGTGGCTGCTCGAGGCCACGATCTCAATCGAGCGGTCGAGAATATCCTCAATTGAGCGCGGTCTTCCCGTGCCGAGCTTGTAGATCAGGTGCACGTCGACAGACTCATAAGGATGGCCGAAGTGAAGGTACTCGCGCCGGGAGTCGGTAACGGTCAGACCGGCGGCAGCCATGTGGGCCTGGCCGGACAGGATCAGGGGAATAATCTCCGACACGCTGTCGACGGACTCCATGAGCAACGCGACACCGAGATCCTCGGCGAAAGCGCGCACGAGATCGTACTCAGGACCCGTCGGGCCGTCCGGACTGATCGAATAGGAGGTCGGGCTGCTGCGTGTGACAACGCGAAGCTCACCTGTTTCCAGGATTTGGTCGAGCAGCGGCGGGGGAGTTGAGCAGGTCCCGATGAGGCTCGCCAATATGATGATGAGCAATACTCGCAAGTGCGGCTTCCCATATCTCTGGACACGGCATTATCGCATCCGGGGACGCGGAATGGACCCTTGACATTGCCCGGATAGCTCACCAATATTCCCGCCCCGACTGCAGGACGCCTGTAGAATGGGGAATAGACCACTGGAGAGGTGCCGGAGTGGTCGAACGGGCCTGATTCGAAATCAGGTGTACGGTTGTACCGTACCGTGGGTTCGAATCCCACCCTCTCCGCCAGAAATGAAAATGGGGCCCTAGCGGCCCCATTTTTGTTTCTTGCCGAGTGCGGTTGCGGATGAGAACCCTGTTCGACCAACACAGCCGCGCAGCGGCATGTTGGCAGGGAGCTCGCGCAGCGAGCGAGCTGAATCCCACCCTCTCCGCCAGAAATGAAAATGGGGCCCTAGCGGCCCCATTTTTGTTTCTCACCGAGTAGGGTGAGCGTGGCCCCTGTCTAATGCGTCGTATATCTTACTAGCGTTTCCAGGTAGCGGGATTTGAGCTGTTCACTGGCCAAAACCTGTTTAATCGGCGGCAGCTTCAAGATCACACCTAACACCCCAGCCATGGCACGGTGGCTCCACAAGACTTGGTTATCGAAAATCAGGTTCTGTAATTTGCCGCGTTCAATGGCCATGACGACCGCCCGGTGTGTTCCGTTCAATGGCGTAAGAACTCGCTTCGGTCGCGATTCCAAAGACAGACTCTTGTGTTTATTACAGCTGCGTATACATACGCCGCAACCCAGACAAAGCTCAGCGTTCAAGCGGGCAATTTTCATCCTGGGCTTGACCGGATCATGGGCTGAAACCAGGGTCATCGCTTCGACCGGGCAAACATTGACGCACTTGCCGCAGCCATTGCAGGTTTCTTCGTCTATGACCGGGATATAGTTCGTTGTGTGCACAGGATTGAGAATTGCAAAACGGCGCGCGGCGATCATGGCCTCGCAACAGCAGCCACAGCAATTACAGATGAAATTGACACTCTCGCGTACATTCTCGCCGAACTGCACGAGGTTGTTGTCGTAGGCCTCCTGCAATAAGTCGTGACATTCCTTCTTGTCGATCTCACGCGCAACACCATGTCTTGTAAGCGAGGACGCGGTGGTGTTGAAGGTCATGCAAATATCCTGTGGTGCAGAACAGGCCTTGCCCATATGTTCCATTTTGTGCCGGCAGTAACAGCGTCCCACACCAATGTGGCTTGCTGTTTCAATCACCTCGCTGGCCCGCTCATAATCCAGCACATGCAGAGCATTGTCATCGGACAAAGCAGGTTCATGAACGAAGGTTCGCCCCAGCTGCGTCTCGCCACGAGTAAACAGCTCCCGGATAAAGTCCTCCTCTACATTCATATACTCATGGAAGAGCTCGCTTAGTACTTTCTGATCAATATCATCGCGGACTCGCATGAGCGAGAACTCAAAGAAACCGGCCATCGGTGGCGGCAGTGCATAAACCGTTTCACCGTTCTGCTCGAAATCAACCAGAATCGCCCTGTCGGCCAACTCATCCAGTATGTTCTGCGTTTCGGTGAGGTGTTTCTTCCAAATACGGCTGGCTTTTTCTGCGGTAAATGGTTTGATCGGCATGAGTGATACCAGGCCAGCTTCTTCCTCACTGAACAGCATCGACAAGATCTTGAACAGGAGGTCGGAAGGAGGTGCGCCCTGTGGAAAACGATTCAGCCTGTCGGTCAGAGCGGAGTAACTAGTTTTCAGTGTTGTATGGGCCACGATTCAAAACCCTTGGCAGCAATTCGAGAATACACCTGAATCAGAGCGTGTGGATATATGGGAAATTGCGCATATCAGTCTCGACTCCCGAGTATTTTCTGATTTCTAAGTTGGGCGTGGTACGCCTATACTGGGGTATGGCACGGCATTCCGCCGTCGCTGATAACAAGAAAAAATAAAAGGGGATCACAAATGAAGAAACTTCTGACGGCGCTTGCGTCTTGTTCTTTGTTGCTGTTGGCCGGGATTGGCATCGCCGACGAGCACGAGGGGGAGGCAGACGAGGCCAATGTGGCGACACCGCTGGAGATGTTTGCCTGCACCTATAATGAAGGCAAGGGTCCGGCTGATCTGGATGCCGCAACCAAGAAATGGAATGCCTGGGCCGATAAGAACGGGGTTGACGATTATTCTGCGTGGACCCTGGTGCCTTACTATTCCGGTCCCGAGCAGGATTTCGATGTGCTATGGATCGGTGGCTCCGAGAATGCCAAGACGATGGGCCGCGTACAGGATACCTGGATCGCGACGGGTTCGAAGGAAGCGGAAGGATTTGCCGAGGCAATTACCTGCAACTCGCACGGCGCTTATGCTGTATTACGGATGAAGAAGCCGCCCAAGCGCGATAATCCGTCCAACATCGTCATTTCGTTTTCGGACTGCAATACGGCCGAGGGCGTAACGTTCGACGATCTGTACATGCCGTTGAAGGAATGGGGCGAGTACAAGGGTGAACACGGCTCGACCGCAGGTATGTGGGTGTTCTTCGCGGCCTACGGCGGTGGTGGTGAGGAATTCGATTTCAAATGGGTCACCGCCCACCAGAATCTCGAAGACATGGGCGCCGATTGGGATCAGTACAGCAAGAGTGGCTGGGAAAAGGCCAACGAGCTCTTCGCTGGCAAAGTTCAATGTGATTCGTCTCGCACCTACCTGGCGACCAACAGGCGCATGGCAGAGGACGACGACGAGTAGTCAGACCGGAAATAGCGGTGTGGCCGCATGTCGGTGCCACCGCATCGCAAAAGAAAGGGCCCGTGAAGGGCCCTTTCGTTATTGCATGCATGTTTGATCGATTATTCAGACGACCAGGTTGCACGCGCGTACCAGAACACGCCGGGTATGTCGTACGTCGTGGCATCGAAGCCGTTGAGCGCGCAACTGAAGCACGGCGGAGGATCTTCGTTGGTGATGTTGTTGATACCAAAAGTCAGTAACAGCTGGTCACTCAACGCGGCCGGACGCCAGTTGCCCTGCAGATCGAGATAGAAAGTACTGTCGATCTTGTTCGTCTCGTTCGTCTCGTCCGAACACAGGCCAAGTCCACCCAGGCCCGTGCAGTCTTCGGTGACGGCATCGATATAACGCAGCGTTCCTGCCACCGACCAACGGTCGTTCAATAGCTCTGCTTTCACTGACGACTTGAGTTCGGGATACGCCTGTTCCGGATCGCCGGTTTCGGTTCCCTCCAGCGCTACGTCGACAAAGCCTGTCGATGTCGGCACGATCTCTACGTACTCGTCGAGTACGGTCGTCATCCAGTCGATCTTCCACTGGCCGATCGAGGTTTCAGGGCTCGAGTAGCGTAACGTGAAGTCGTAGCCCGAGGTCTCGATCCCACCGATATTGGTCAGCTGGTTCGAGAAGTTGTTGATGACGCCGCCCGCGGTACGCGTGATGCCGCCGCACAGGCCGGGGTCGAGAGTTGCCACGCAACCGGCGAGCTGCACTTCGGCATCGAGCGCCTGGATCGCACCGTCCACTTCATGGCTGTAGTACGTGAACTCGGCCTGCAGCGTTTCGATCCAGCCGACATTCTCCGCCCAGTTGGCGTCGTAGACGAACCCGACCATCACGCTGTCCGCCTCTTCAGGCTGGAGGGCCGGATTGCCGCCCGTGGTTACCGAGATCTGCGGATTGAACTGCACGTAACTGCCATCCGATGGTACGCCGAGCGTGATGCAATTGTTGATGGTCTGCTGATCAGCCGCCGTATTGCCGGGAATCGTGCCGTTGAAATCCGAGCATGGATCGTTCAGCGTCTGGTCAAATCGTGCTGCCGAACCGAACAGTTCACCAATACCCGGTGCTCTCAAGCCTTCGGCGACCGACGCACGTACGAGGAAGTTGTCGGCAGGCCGCCACTTGATGCCGTACTTGGTCGTGGTCTCATTACCGAAAGTGCTGTAATCAGAGGTACGCGCCGCTATCGAAAGGTCAAGCGTATCCGCGAAGGCAACATCCGAGAGCAGCGGGATGTTGAGTTCCACGAAGAACTCATCGACGTCGAACTGGCCAGCAGTCGGTGACGACGGCACGCCCGCGGTCTCGCCGGCGACGACCACGGCATCCGGCTGGAAGAACCCGTCCTGTTCACGGTGCTCGAAGCCGGCCGCAAACTGGAACATGCCGGCAGGCATCTCGAACAGGTCGCCCGTGATATTGGCCGAGACGAGGCTCAGCTCCTGCTCGCTGACGTCCTTTTGCACGAAGCCTACCCAATCGAGCATTTCCTGCGTGATTGTGCCGCTGCCGCTGCCCTGTCCGCCGAAGAAGTTGAACGGAACGCAAGGTGCCTGGCAGTCCGCAAGCGGCCCCAGCGCCTGCTGCAGTCTGCGGGAGTTGTAACCGCCGCGCTTGATCTGGT
This sequence comes from uncultured Woeseiaceae bacterium, assembly GCA_945787845.1. Lineage (GTDB taxonomy): Bacteria > Pseudomonadota > Gammaproteobacteria > Steroidobacterales > Woeseiaceae > UBA1847. The sequence continues at coordinate 34,361 of CALZJH010000009.1, forward strand.
CCGCACGGTTCTGGGAGGTGATTAGGTTGATGTCCCAGTAATAACGGCCGGGACCCATTTCGAAATCACCGGTGAACCCGGCGCCGACGTAGTACGTGTCGACGTTCTGCTCGAAAATGCGCGGCCCGCCTTCGAGCGGCCGACGCCCGAAGAAATAGGCGTTCGTGCTTGAATCGACCGTGAAGCCGAACGGGTTATACGGGTTGGTCACGTCCACCGAGATCGTATCCAGGAGGTTACCATTGCCGGCTTCCGGCCCGATGAACAGCGGTTCGGGCGCGGCCTGGTTCTTCGACTGACGATTGTTGAACAGCGCCTTCACGTACACGTTCACATTTTCCGTGAGCTTGTGCGTCGCCTGTGCGTAAACGTTGGTACGCTGGCTTGGCGTCAACACGAGGTTGAACTGGGAAAAATTGAAGCGATCAGCCGTCGTGAACGGATGAAAATCGTCGCCTGCGCCGCAGGGATCGGCCGGGTTGTAAAACGGAATTCCCGTCACGCCATCGTTGATGGTGCAGTCGACACCCATGCCCGTGTTTGGATCCGTCAGGAAGAATCGGCCCTGCGGTGTACCGGAACTTCCGCCCTGGCCGGTCGTAACGAACGGAATTGGTGTTGACGACTGCGCACGATCACGCGCCAGCACTTCATCCTGGTCCGAGAACCCTACGTTGAGGAATACGCTTGTGCGCTCACCCGCAGAACCGAGCGAAATATTGTACTCCTGCGTCTGGCCGTCACCCTCATCGTAGCCACCCGTGTAGGCGGAAATCTCGAAACCATCGAAGTCTTTCTTGGTGATGATATTGACGACACCCGAGATCGCGTCACTGCCATAGATTGACGATGCGCCGTCCTCAAGAACCTCGATGCGGTCGATGATGCCGACCGGAATCGTGTTCAGGTCGGTCGCCGACGACACGCCGCTCGCCGATGAGCCGTTGACCCAGCGAACCCCGTCGACAAGGATCAAGGTACGCTTGGCGCCGAGGAAACGAAGGTCCATCTGCGCCGCGCCGGCACCGATGCCGCCACCGTCCGGCGGGAAGCCGAAGTTGCCACTGCTGTTGAACCGCGTGTTGAGCGCGCCGCCCGATGACGACAAGCGTTGCAAGTAATCCCCGATCGAGGTCAGACCCGACCGATTGATGTCTTCTTTGCTGATTTGCAGGACCGGTGACGCCTCATCAAGCGGATTACGACGTATGCGCGATCCCGTGACGATAACTTCTTCGAGCGTGTCATCGGCCGACGTGTCCTGTTGCGCGTTGGCATCCGAAGATACAAACGCCCCGAATGCAAGAGTTGAGGCCGCAAAAAGGGCCAGAATATGCGAGTTTTTCATTGTTTCCCCCTGTTAGTGTTTTGAGTAAACACCCTGTGTTTTGAGTATAGAAGAGCTTCAAAGTTTCGCCATGGGATCCCGCGCATCAGCTGACAGCGCTGTCATTTCATGCCAAAATAGCAGTACGTGTCTTTTTGCCTCGGAAACGGCACGAGGTTTGAAAGATCCACAGAGCAGCATCGAGTTCGCGATTTCGCTCGCCGACGCGGCAGATGATTCAGGTATTGCAGGAGCGCAAGAGAGATGAACAAGTCAAAAACGAATCCCTATCCTACTCTCAGCAAAATGGGCGTAGAGAGTCCGAAGCAAATCGACAACTACTACATCTCCAGCATCAATTTCGTTGATGTTCTGAGGATCGTCTATGAGCGACCCAAGGACTCTTACCTGCCGTCCAGTAGAACCTACAAGTTTCCCCGGGTTCCGAGTAGTGACGAGTCCAATGGTCAGAAGAACAAGGAAGCAGGCGTATTGAAGACTCACCCAATGCTGCGCTCAGCCCTGGAGGAGTTGCAGAAGATCTTTGCAGCAAGATCCAGCAAGGAGAGCATTGCCGCTGAGATCCTAAGCGAAATCGCGTTGCTCGAAGAAGACATAGCGATGCGCAGCGAATGCCTGAAAGTACTTGTCAGCAAGATTCCAGCTGTCGATTGAATTCTTAACGAATACACTCGCAGAGGTGCGGGCCGACACTGTCGACAGCCGGCACCGCGCGATTGCACAATGCTTCGGCATAGCCGATGATCATCTCGACGAAAGTAGCCGGGGATATTCGAGGTGGTAGAGACGACGAACGTCATCGTTCTGGGGTTTGTCGCGAGTCTTTGCGCCAGTGCCGGTACGGCTGTCGGCAGCCTTGGCGTGCTTTTCATTTCGAGCCTGTCACGCAGGCTAGAGGACGGTCTGCTCAGCGTCGCGGCAGGCATCATGCTGGCCGCAACTTTCTTTTCGCTGCTGCTGCCAGGGCTCGAATACGCCGGGATGCAGCATAGCGAGGTTCTGTCCGTTGGAATCGTCTCCTCGGGCCTGCTGCTTGGCGCAGTATCGCTGTTCGCGATTCATCAGCATGTGCCTCACGAACATTTTCAGCTTGGTCGCGAGGGCGCCGAGAGGACCGAGCTTAGTCGAATCTGGCTATTCGTCATCGCGATCACGTTGCACAATTTTCCCGAGGGTATGGCCGTCGGCGTCGGATTCGCAGGCGGAGAGCTTTCAAACGGGCTGCCGCTCGCTCTCGGCATCGGTTTGCAGAATATCCCGGAGGGTCTCGCCGTATCCGTTGCGCTGCTGTCCGTCGGCTACAAAAAGATGCAGTGCATGCTCGTCGGAGCGCTGTCAGGCCTTGTCGAGCCACTTGGCGGACTTGTCGGCGCCATAGCGGTGTCGAGCGCGGCGGCGCTGATGCCCTGGGCCCTGGCGTTTGCTGCCGGCGCGATGCTGTTTATCATCAGCGACGAGATCATTCCCGAAACGCACAGTGCCGATAACAAGAATCTCGCGACCTTCAGCCTGCTCGGCGGGTTTGTCATTATGATGGTTCTGAATACTGTTATCGGCTGACGAATGCCGGTGACCGGGCTCCGAAGGAACGCCAGATAATTGTCCAGAGATAAATTCCGTTTTCCCACGATAACCGCCATCGTAATCGCCAACATGGTTGGCACCGGCGTGTTCACGAGCCTCGGCTTTCAACTTCTCGATATCCAGTCCGGCTTTGTCATCCTGGTGTTGTGGGCACTGGGTGGACTGATCGCCGTGTCCGGCGCCATGACCTATGCCGAGCTGGGGGCGGCATTCCCCCGTTCGGGCGGTGAGTACAATTTTCTCTCCGAGATTTATCATCCGGCCGTGGGATTCGTGGGCGGCTGGACGTCCCTGACGATTGGCTTCGCGGGACCTTCCGCACTTGCGGCGATGACGTTTGCTGCCTATGCCACATCGATCCTCGAAGTAGCACCATCGGCCTGGCTGGAGCGCGCCCTGGCCGTGGGGCTGGTGGTCATATTGACCCTCGTGCACGCTGGCCGACGCCGCAACAGCGGGGGTATCCAGGTGATCTTCACGATCCTCAAGGTCGCTGTCATTGTTGGTTTTTGCCTGGTGGCTTATCTATTCATTGACGAGCCCCAGCCGGTACGATTTCTGCCGTCTGCGGAAGACAGCACGCTCTTTACCGACAGCGCATTTGCCATCTCCCTGATCTACGTCAGTTATGCCTACACGGGCTGGAATGCCGCAACCTATCTCTCGAGTGAACTCGAGAACCCTCAGCGCACGCTGCCCACCATCTTGCTCACGGGGACGCTCGTCGTGACGCTGTTGTACGTCGCGTTGAATTTCATCTTTCTGTATGCCGCACCGGTTGCTGACCTCCAGGGACAGGTCGAAGTGGGGCTGATCGCGGCGAAGGCTGCGTTTGGTGAGGTGGGTGGGCGATTCACGGGCCTCGTGCTCGCGCTGCTGTTGATCTCGACGGTCAGCGCCATGCTGATGGCCGGCCCGCGGGTACTGCAGGTCATGGGACAGGATTTTCACATCCTGCGTAGCATTTCCCGGGTCAATGAGGACGGCATCCCGACGACCGCGATCGTCATCCAGTCTGCCCTTGCGATTCTGTTCATCCTGACAGCGAGCTTTGAGTCCGTGCTGCTGTTTGCAGGATTCACGCTGGCACTGAACAGTTTTGTTACCGTGCTCGGCGTGTTTGTGCTGCGGTGGCGGCAACCCGGGCTGGAGCGACCGTACCGGACGTTTCTGTATCCGCTGCCACCGCTCATCTACCTGGCGCTGATGGGCTGGACCCTGGGGTTCGTCCTGGTGAACCGGCCGGTCGAGGGACTGTTCGGGCTGGGCGTGATCGTGTCCGGGCTGGTTATTTATTGGCTTTTGAGTGGTAGCGATGCGTCGTCGGACCTTTGACAAAACAGGCCGTTGATGAGACGGTGATTGGTCAGTAAAGCCCTGAAAACCCAGCTAGTGAAGGAGTTCGAGATGTTCATGAAACCTCGACATGCCGGAAACGCGCTCATGGGCCTGTTTCTCTCCGGCCTTATGCTGTCTCACACCGCGGCTGCCGGTGTATCTACCAAGCAAGACAGCGTCACTAGTCCTGACTACGCAGGGTTTCAGCTCTCTACCGTGGTGCTTCGGATAGATTCTGAGGATCCTGATCGAAAAGTCGTATTGGAGCATTTCCTGAAGAAGGAACTGGCGAAGGAAGGTGTTACCGTCCACCTGTACGATGACGTTTTTCCGGCGACGCAGGCCTGGACCGACGAGAGCATGCGCGAGGTTCATGAAGCGCTGTCTATCGAAGGCATCATGCACGTTCAGCATGTTGGCGATGTAGCGTCTCACGACCCATTGTCCCAGACGCAGCGCGTTCGCTACAGCGAAACGTCGATGCCAACGAGAAGTGACCAGCCGTCCGGTCGTTATGGCGGAGGACCCGCTGGCGCGGTTGGCTATACCGAGTCGGCCAGCGGCTACGCCACGGGACCGCATGCGCAGACGGCCCGGTACCAGGTTGCACTCATGGAGCCGACTCAGGGGCGCGAGGTCTGGCGCTCGAGCATTGAGACGCGGGTGACGGGCAACCACAGCAAGCACCAAAAAACCGCGAAGAGCACCGCCAAAGCGATCATTCGCGACCTGACAGAGAGCGAACTAATCCCGCAAGATTGAGGCGCTCTCGATCAGGCGTGTGGCCTAGAACTCTGTGGGCGCCGGCGGTGCTTTGACCGCTCCCGGCGGCGTCTTCTCCAGTTCCTCGAGCAAGACCTTCACGGCTTCCTCGAGAGTCGGGTCCTTGCCCGCGGCCACGAGTTCAGGCCGATCCACGACTTCGATATCCGGGGACACACCTTCGTTCTCGACGGCCCACTCATTGTCCGTGTCCATGAAGCGGAACGTCGACGCCAGGATGCTGCCGCCATCGGCCAGTGACGGATTGCCCGAAATGCCGATCAGCCCGCCCCAGGTGCGCGTGCCAATCAACGGCCCCAGTCCGAGCTTCTTGAAGTAGTACGGGAATGCGTCGCCGCCCGACGACGAATAGCCATTGATCAACGTTGCCTTGGGACCGGTGTGTGAGAAGGTCGGTGTGGCGAGCGGCTCGAGGCCGCGGCGCTTCCAGTAGTTCAGCGGCCTTCGGGAGACGAGTTCGATCATACGGTCCGGAATGAAGCCGCCGCCGTTGTAGCGCGCATCGATGATCAAGGCGTCCTTGTTCATCTGCGGCAAGAACCGTTTGAACAACTCGCGGTTGCCGTCGCCGGCCGTATTCGGCAAGTGCACGTAGCCGATGCGCCCGCCTGACAGCTCGTCGACGCGGCGCGCACGATCCTCGACCCAGTCGAGATAACGCAGCTGCGTTTCGGAGGTGACGGTCCGGACCATGACATCGCGACTGCCGCGCTTGCTCGGCCTGTCGTTCACGGTCAGCGTCACGACGTCGCCCCCCGTATTCTCGAGTAGCTGATAGAAGTTCTGTGTATCTTTCGTCGATACGCCGTTGACGGCGACAACGTAGTCGCCGACCGAAACATCGACGCCGGGTGCGGCCAAGGGCGAGTAGAAGGCCGCTTGCCAGGTTTCGCCCTTGAAGATCTTGCTGATTTGGTAGGCATCACCCTCGCGTTTGAATTCGGCACCGAGCAGACCGCCGTTGCGACGCTCGACCGCGGGCTGGTCGCCTGACTGAACATAGATATGCCCTGCGTTCATCTCCCCCGCGATCTCGCCAAATATATAGTCGAGATCGGCGCGGTGAGCGACGTGCTTCACGAGCGGCTCGTACTTGCTTCGAATCGCGTCCCAGTCCATGCCATGCATGTTCGGGTCGTAGAACCAGTCGCGCAGGATGCGCCAGCCGTCGACATACATCTGCTGCCATTCGATCGTCGGATCGACGAGTAACTCCATGTCGTCGAGTTCCAGTCGGCCTTCGGACGCGTCCTGCTCGGCAGCGAGATCGGCGATGCCCAGTGCGCTGCTGGCCGAGTACAGAACCTTCTCCCCGTTGCCGGAAAGCGAGAAGCTCTCAACACCCTCGAGGACAGTCACCTCTTCCTCGTCTTCGAGATTGAAAAGCATGACCTTGTTATCGCCGTTCTGGCCGGACACATACACGGGCCCCTTGGGCGATGCGGCGAGGTTGTTGTAGTTGCCGCCGCCAGACTGCAAAGCGACTACTCGATCCTCGAGCCCGTCGAAATCGATATTGACCATGACCGCTTCGTCTTCCGACTCGCCATTGTCTTCATCGTCATTGGCGTCACTGGCCACCGCCACTTCGTCACTCTTTGGCAGGAACAACGCAGGTTGGTCGGCATTCAGCTGCGCGGCGTAGACGCGCGTCGAATTGGTCACCATGTAGTTGAACTCGATCGAGCTGAACTGCAGGTCCTGGTCGCGCGACGACAGGAAATACAGGTAGCGGCCCTGCGGATCGAACACAGGTTCGCTCTCATTCGTCATGCTCGACGTGACCGCGTAATTGCGCCTGTCCGCTAATGAATGGACCCAGACATCACCAATCCCCATCTCATTGTTCTTTACGTAGGTCACGAAGCGACTGTCAGGCGCCCAGCTGTAGTCGGTGATGTCGTTGTAGACAGACGAATCGATGACGCGTACCCGCCCGCTATCGACCTGCACGACATTCAGCCGCTGCTTTTTGTCGCCGAAAATGAGCATGTTCGAGTCGGGAGACCAAACCGGTGCAAATCGCCAGATCGCACCGTCCTTCGTGACTTGCCGGGCATCGCCGCCACCCACTGGCCGCACCCAGATTTCGTATTCGCCGGACGCGTCCGACAGGTAGGCGAGAAGTTTGCCGTCCGGGGACCAGCTTGCATTGATCTCGCGCGTCTCGGGGGTGCGCGTGAGGTTTCTCACCGGCCCGTCTTTGGCCGGGACGCTGAAGACATCGCCGCGAGCCGTGATAAGAACACGATTGGCACTCGGCGAGAGGTCGGCAGATTCGATGAACTCCGAGGCTTCGACGACCCTTGGCAGCGTTGCCGGGCGATCGCCGCCGACCGAAATCTCGAGCCGTCGTGACTCGCCGCTGCGCGGATCGTAACGGTAGAGCCAGCCGCCGTTCTCGTATACGACGGCCGAGGGGCCGGCGCTCGCCCACAGAACGTCGAACTCCGTATGCGAGGTCACGGCTTCGGAACCGTCCGGCGAGTAGCGATAGAGGTTGAGCGTGTAGTCGCGGTCGGACGTGAAGTAGATGTTGTCACCGACCCAGACTGGCTGGTGATCGGTTGCGGGGTTGTCGGTCAGTTGTTCCGACGTGTTGTTGTCGAGATCGTAAATCCAGACCTCCTGAGCGCGACCGCCGCGATAGCGCTTCCAGGTCCGGAACTCGCGATCGATCGGCGTATACACAACCTTGCTGCCGTCAGGCGAGAACATGCCGCCACCGCCTTCCGGGATTGCCATTGGCATTTCATCGCCACCGCTGGCCGGAACCAGGTGGTAGCGGCCCATACGCACGCCCCAGGGCAGGCGATTGGCTCGCACCAGCACGTGCTGCCCGTCTCGCGTCCAGTCGAGAACGCGGTAATCCGAGCCGCCACGTGGCGGCATGGCGCCGACATCGTTGTACCAGGTCAATTGCCGTGGCGTGCCGCCACTCGATGGGATCACGTAAACCTGCCGGGTACCGTTGTACTCGGCGGAATAGGCCACCTGCGACCCGTCCGGTGAGAACTTCGGGAACTGCTCCAGGCCTTCGTGGGACGTGAGCCGGACAGCGGTACCGCCGCTTGACGGCGCAACGTAGAGATCACCGGCATAGACGAAGACCACGCGATCTTCATGAATGTCGGGGAAGCGCAGTAAGCGCGTGTCGTCGGCGAATCCTGCTTGCGCGATCGCAAGCAACAAAACGAACGGAATAATCCTGAAAGCCAGCATTAACGGTCTCCATATCGGCGAGGCGGCTATCCTACCATCGAAAATGGGGCCCGCAGTGGCGCAGCGGGCTGTCAGTCGGCTGGCTTCAGCATCCGCGAGTCAAATTCATAATGTGAGCCGTTCAGTGCTTCCAGATTGACTTCCCAGATCTCATCGTCGGGAATGCTGGTGCGCTCGTGCCCAGGCAGTTCGCGTTCGTCGTCGACCTGTAATCCCCAGACTCGAACGTTGCGCACGCCGGCGACAGGAATGCGTGTTGCATTGAAGCGCGCGCTTAGCGCCGGATCGACATCGTCGCTGGCCCAGATGGCGAAGCCGCAGTCGAGAATGCTGGCAACGTGTGCCGGCATGGTGGGTGAGCGTTTTTCTTCGGTCATGGCGCAGGCCTCTCTACCGCGTATGATGTGCCAACATTCAGTGGCCTCGAACACGGTACTGCGCGGCCCGCATCCAGACAATCCGGGGGAATCCCTATCCCATGTTTCGACAATCACTCCTGACACTGCTGACACTCGCTCTGGCAACGCTCTGTGCGTGCGACGGGGTCGACGCGAGCAGCGATGCGCAGAGCACGACCGTCACGCTGCTCTTTACCAACGATGTCGAAAGCGCGTACGACCCGATCCCGGCGTTCTGGCTTGAGGGCCAGGAGATGATTGGCGGCATTGCCGAGATGACGACGCTCATCAAGGAAATACGAGCGGAGGAACCCAACGTGTTCCTGTTCGATTCCGGCGATATTTTCACGGGGGCACTTGCGAAGCTCACGGAAGGTCGGCTGGCCTTCGAACTCATGATCACGATGGGCTACGACGCCATGGCGATCGGCAACCACGAATTCGAATACGGTCATGAAGTGTTCGCCTGGCAAAAGAACCGCGCGCCTTTCCCGGTGCTCGGGGCGAACTTCTTCTACAAGGACACCACGCATCCTTACGCGCAGGCACATGCGGTCATCGAGCGTGACGGTATCCGAATTGGCGTTATCGGCATCATGGGACAGGATGCGGTCAGTGCGATTATTCCCTCGTTCATCGAGCCACTGGACGTCACGGTCCCGGCAGACGCCGTGCAGCGCTCGGTCGATGAGCTGCGTGACCAGGTGGACCTCATCGTGTTGCTGACGCACCAGGGCAAAACCGCACCCATGCAGACCGACGCAGAGAGCGACCCGCGCCTGCAGCGCGACATCGATGCTGATATTCATCTCGCAGGGGCGGTGACCGGTGTTGACGTGCTGTTCGCGGGCCATGCCGACGCGGGCACGCCTGAGCCGATCGTGCATGAGAAGACCGGCACAATCATCATGCAGACCTACGGCCAGGCAACTCACCTGGGGTATCTGCAGCTCACACTGGACCCGGATTCACGGCGAGTTGAAGGCCACGACGGCCGCTTGATCCCCGTGGACCCGGCGCTGCACGCGCCCGACCCGGACGTCCATGCCAAGTTGTCAGCCTACCGCAGCGCGTACCCGGAGATTCAGGCCGTGGTTGGCAGAACAGCGGCCCGGATGAATCGTCGTTACATTGAGGAATCCGACGTCGGTCACCTGTTCGCGGATGCCTTTGTCGCCTCGGCCGGTGCCGACGTGGCCTTTGTCCACAGTGGGAGCCTTAGAAAAGACCTTCCCGGCGGCGACGTACGCGTCGTCGATCTCCTCGATACGTATCCGTTCGTTGACGACGTGATCGTGAAGGAAATGACCGGCGCGCAAATTCGGCGAGCGCTGGAACAGTCGTTTACCCTCGAGCGCGGCCTGTTACAGGTGGCTGGCCTCAACGTGACGTACGACCTGAGCCGGCCGGTGGGACAGCGCCTGGTTTCGCTGCAGCGAAATGCTGCGCCGGTTCTGGATACCGATCGGTTGCGGGTCGCGGCACCGGGTTTTCTTGCCGAGGGTGGGGACCTGTACACGATGTTCGCCGAATTGGACGCGATCGGCAATGCCGGCAAGGTATCGGATGTCGTCGCCGCGTACTTTGCGCAGCAGGACGAAGTCGGTGTGCCGTCGCGTCAGCGGCAGATAGACGTCGGACCGACTAGTCCGCAATGATCATGAAGCTGCTGGTGTTCTCGACAACCAGCGACACGACAATCATGTAGCCGAACAGGACGGCGGCAGACTTCAGCGCCAGCGCGAACCAGCCTGGCTGATAAACACGGCGCGTTGCCAAAACGAAATAGGCGATGAAGTAGGCAAGAAGCAGGCCCCGTAGGATCAGCGCCAGCATGTTATTGCCCGCCACGTTTTCAAGTGGCATGGCCAGTGCCAGCACGACGTAGCCTGCGCTGTGGAGGTGTAGCGAGAAAATCAGGTGGTCGAAGTACAGCCGCCTCGCAAAGACAATCTTCAGCAGCACGGCGAAGACAGGCAGTAACAGGAACATCAGGCGTGGCAGGTCGTCGGAGAGAAAACGCGCCTGCACGGCCGCGTCGAAACCCGGGTCCTGGCCGGGCTCCAGCAGGATGCCGCTCTGTGCCAGCCACGCCACGACCACAAAAAACGCAATGCTGATCACGAGATACAGGCGCAACGGCGACGAATAGCGGCGACGCCGGCCGTCAAGGAACTCGCTGGTCAGCAAGCCGGGATGGCGGAACAGTGTCTTGACCGTCAGAGCGGAACGGCCATCGAGTTCGAACGTCTCTTTAATGACGTCGCCCAGCAATCCCAGGATAGGACGTTTCAGGTCAACATCTTTTTGACCGCAAGTCGAACAGTAGGCGCCGTTGAGCCCGGCCTGGCAGTTTTTGCATAGCGGCATGGGACAGTGATACCGAGCCCGCTGCGCCGCGTCAATGCGGATACAACCTGAAACATCCCCACACAGTATTGAAACCTCCTTGGGACGGCACCCTGATACCGTTCACACACTGATTTTTACCCCCTTGAACCCCCAGGAGAAACATCCATGAACAAACGCATTTCAAATTTCCTCGGCCTTGCACTGATGGCCAAGTTCGTACTGGTCTTTATGGCGTCCACGGTCCATGCCGGTGACTACAACAAAGCACCGAGCAAGGACATCGTTGACACGGCCGTCGCAGCCGGCCAGTTTGAGACACTGGCGGCCGCACTCGGCGCTGCTGACCTGGTTGATACGCTCAAAGGCGACGGACCTTTTACGGTATTCGCTCCGACCGACGCAGCGTTTGCCAAGCTGCCTGAGGGTACGGTTGAGTCACTGCTGAAGCCTGAGAATCGCGACCAGCTGGTTGCCATCCTGACCTACCATGTTGTTGCTGGTGAGGCCAAAGCAGCCGACGTCGTCAAGCTTAGCGAGGCAACGACCGTTAACGGCCAGAGTGTTTCGATTGAAGTGAGCGACAACGGTGTACGCGTTGACAATGCCAATGTTGTCGCTACGGATATCGCTGCAAGCAATGGCGTGATCCACGTCATCGATACCGTCATTCTGCCGAAGTCCTAAGACCCGGTGCGGGTGGCACGGCGACGTGCCACCCGTTTTTCCATGCCTGTCCTCTCAAAACTCTCCATCGCTGCCAACGTCGCTGTCATCGGCGCAAGCGGCGGCATTGGTGGAGAATTTGTGCGCCAGCTCAGTGCCGCTGAGCACATTGCGCAGGTCCACGCCTTTTCGCGGGCCGGGACGGACTTTGCCGATGACAAGGTTCTCTCTCACACGATCGACATCACTGACGAAGACAGCATTCGCCACGCGGCGCTCGCGGCCAGTGCCGAAGCGCCGCTGGATGCCGTGATCGTCGCGGCAGGCATGCTTCACGCCGGCAGTATTCAGCCCGAGAAGAGTCTCGCTCAAATTGACCCGCAGGCGATGCTTGAAGTCATGCAGGTCAACGCCGTCGGTCCTGCGCTCGTCGCCAAACACTTCCTGCCCAGGATGCGGCGCGATGCCAGAACAGTTTTTGCGGCATTGTCGGCCCGCGTGGGCAGCATTGCCGACAATCGCCTGGGGGGTTGGGCATCCTACCGGGCGTCGAAGGCGGCACTGAACATGCTGCTGAAGACCGCAGCCATCGAACAGGCTCGGCGCTTCCCGGAGTGCATCATCGTTGGCCTGCATCCAGGCACTGTCAACACCTGCTTGTCGAAGCCGTTTCAACGCCGGGTTCCCGAGGGTCAGTTGTTTACACCGGAAAAGTCGGTTACTCATCTTTGCCGCGTGATTGACGGCCTGTCACCGACCGACAGCGGACGCTGCTTTGCATGGGACGGCAACGCAGTTGACTATTAACCCAAGCGGTTTGGAGTATTATGAAAAAGGCACATCGATTTTCAGCAATCCTCGTTTTCTTACTCGCGGTGCATCCGGCAATGGCGACTGAAGAACCTGCCTTTGAAGTTCTTGCGACCGCCGATGACTATGAGATTCGCCGCTATGCGCCGTATATTGTGGCCGAGGTCGACGTGGACGGCGACATGAAGAAGGCGGGCAATGACGCGTTCAGAATTCTCGCCGGCTATATTTTTGGAAAGAACGAGCCAGGCCAGAAAATGGCGATGACTGCGCCCGTCATTACGAAGCCCGCCGGTCAGGGTCAGCGCATGAACATGACAGCGCCCGTCTTGTCCAGTCCGGCAGGCGACTCGACCGAGGCGTATACCTACGCATTCGTCATGGAGTCGCGCTTTTCGATGGAGAGCTTGCCAAAACCTCTCGACTCCCGGATTCGGCTCGTCGAGATACCGGCCAGGGATGTCGCCGTACGCCGTTACTCGGGCAGCTGGAGCAACAAGAATTTTCTGAAGAACCAGGACACACTGCTCACGGCGCTGCAGGACGACGGCGTCGTGTTGTCCGGTCAGCCCTTGCTGGCGCGCTACAATAGCCCGCTTACACCCTGGTTCTTGCGACGTAACGAGGTTCTGGTCGAAATTGAGTGGCATGACGAATGAGCTGTCGAAGGTCGACCTGGTATTTGGCGCCAGCGGGTACATCGGAACCAATCTTGTCGAGTTCCTGCTCGCGGAAGGCCGCCATGTTCGCGCATCATCAAGAAATATCGAGGTCATCCGCGGCAGGAATTGGCCCGGTGTCGAGCTGCGCAGCGCGGATGCTCTGAATCCTGAGCAACTCGACGACGTGCTGCACGGCGTCGACACGGCCTACTACCTGGTCCACTCGATGGCTGCCGGGGACGCGTTTCCGGAAATAGATGCGCGAGCCGCGAAGAATTTTGCGGCGGCGGCCGAACGGCAGGGCCTGAGGCGCATCGTCTACCTCGGCGGGCTGACACCTGACAATCCGCGCTCTGTGCATCTCCGCTCTCGCGAGGAGACCGGCGATATACTGCGTGCCGGCTCAGTACCTGTCACTGAATTACGTGCCGGCATGATCATCGGTCCGGGTTCGGCCGCGTGGGAAGTCATACGCGATCTCGTCAATCATCTTCCCGTCATGATTACGCCGCGCTGGGTCTTTTCGCGTTCGACGCCAATCGCGCTGCGGAACTTGCTGCGCTACCTGGCCGATGTCCCGCAACTCGATGCGACCGCAGGCCAGACCTACGATGTTGCCGGCCCGGATGTATTGACCTACAAGGAAATCATGCTTCGCTATGCCGGCCTTATCGGCAAACGGCGGATCATTATTCCTGTGCCCGTGCTTACGCCGCGGCTCTCGTCCTACTGGCTACGCCTGGTGACGTCGGTACCGACAAACGTCGCCCGCGCATTGATCGGCGGGCTTACACAGGACGTTATCGCTCGCGACCATCGACTGGCTGAACTCATCCCGCAGGAATTGCTGGGCTTCGATGAAGCCGCCGCGACAGCGCTCGACGCAGACCGGCAGCATGAGTTGCCGGCACACTGGGTCGAAGCCGCGATTGCCTGTAAGGAGTTCCACCCGGCCTACAGCTATTATGCGAAACAGGCCGAGGGCAGCGCCGCTACCTCGGCATCGGCGGCCGACCTCTGGAGCATCGCCTGCCGCTTCGGCGCGGCTGGTGACTTCTTCTACCTGGGAGGACTCTGGTGGATCCGTCGAGCCATTGACTGGCTCGCGGGCGGGCCGAGTTTTCGGCGGCAGCGACGCCATCCCGAGGAACTGAGGGTGGGGGACGTCATCGACGCATGGCGTGTCATTGAGTACGAGCCGTTCGAGAAACTCACACTGCTCATGGAGATGAAAGCGCCCGGTGCCGGAGTTCTCGAGTTCCGCATAGACGACCTGTCTTCCGAGCGCCGGGTCACCGTCCAGGCTTACTGGCATCCGGCCGGCGTATGGGGCTTGCTGTACTGGTACGCGACGCTGCCGCTGCATGCGATTCTGTTCAAGGGTACGGCGCGCCGGATCGCGGAGCGGGCCCGCCGCCCGTCGGCAATCGAAATATCCGAAAACCTGTAGTAAATTTCGCTGTCTTGCGCTGCAGCCAAACCCGTCCGAGGATATTCTTATGCGCCGCATTATCGTCGCAATCCTGATTGCTGCAATTGCAGCAGCGTGGTGGGTTACTGCGCCCACAACCCTGACCGCGAAGGAGCTGCCGGACATTACCCCCGATCCCGTCGCCGGTGAACGAATCTTCTGGGCCGGAGGCTGTGCGTCCTGCCACGCGACGCCGGTTGACGGGGAGCGCGCCAGGGGTGACGGCAAGCTCAGGCTTGGTGGTGGCATGGAGCTCGACTCACCGTATGGCGTCTTTCGGGCGCCTAATATCTCTCCGCATGCGGACGGGATCGGCGGCTGGTCAATGCTAGACTTTGCCAATGCCATGCAGCGCGGCGTATCGCCGGACGGCAGGCACTACTATCCCTCGTTTCCGTATACGTCATACGCCAAAGCGGACCCTGCCGACATCCTGCATCTCAAAGCCTACCTCGATACGCTTCCGGCTATCGCCGGCCGCGTGGCGGATCACTCGCTGGCGTTTCCGTGGTCGCTGCGGCGCGGCCTTGGCGCCTGGAAACGGCTCTACCTCGATGCGACACCCGTCATCCCTGCCGGGACGTCGAACGCGCTGGTCGAGCAGGGCCGGCAACTGGTTGAAGGCCTTGGCCATTGTGGCGAATGTCATACCGAGCGCGATCTTCTCGGCGGCCTGCGAGCCGACCGCTGGCTTGCCGGTGCGCCGAGCCTCGAGGGGGAGGGTCGCGTCCCCGGTATCACGTCGGCCGGCAAGAACGTCGGCTCATGGTCGGACGATGACATTGCCTATTACCTTGAGACAGGCTTCACGCCGGAATTCGACGCGGTTGGGGGCAACATGGTCGCCGTGCAGGAGAACATGGCAAGGCTGACGGCAGAGGACCGGCAGGCAATCGCCGCGTACCTGAAGTCGCTCTGAGACCAGCTTGTCCCGGGAGTCCGTATAAGCCTCGATTGTCTCGAGGCTCCTCCCCGGTACAGTGAGGTCAATGACACCGAGTCCGTCTAAAAAACCGGGGAGGATCTTATGTCCATCGTGAACGTCCTTGTAATTGCTGCACTTATCGCAACGGTTGTCGTGCTGGCGCTGGGTCTGCGTTCCATGGCCCGTGGCGGATCCTATGATCAGGAGCATGCCGAAAAATTCATGTGGGAGCGTGTCGTTCTCCAGGGCCTGGTGGTAGTTCTCCTGCTTGCGGCAGCGGTCCTGTTAAACACCTGAAACCCGGTTAGAATAGCGCCCGACTAATGGACTAGCCTGAGGAGCTCCGGACCATGCGTATCGACGCAATTTCTATTGGCGAGAACCCGCCCGACGACGTTAACGTCATTATTGAGGTGCCGCTCGGCGGACAGCCGATCAAGTACGAACTCGACAAGGAAGCCGGAACGCTCGTCGTCGATCGCTTTCTTTACACACCGATGTCGTATCCGGGGAACTACGGATTCGTGCCGCACACGCTATCAGAGGACGGCGATCCGATTGACGTCTTGGTGATCAATACGCGTGAGCTGGTCCCGGCCTGCGTGATCAACGTACGGCCCGTAGGCGTGCTGATCATGGAAGACAATGCCGGGCAGGATGAGAAAGTCATCGCGGTGCCCTCACATGCGTTGACCAAACGCTACGACGACGTCACGAACTACACCGACCTGCCCGAGATCACGATGGCGCAGATCGAGCATTTCTTTGAGCACTACAAGGATCTCGAGCCCGGCAAGTGGGTCAAGATCGGCGACTGGCACGGCGTTGACGATGCGAAGCAGTTGATCGTGGAAGCGATCGAGCGCGCGAAGGCGCTGTAGCGAACGCCTACAGCGCGTCGAAAAAGGCCTCCTGACGCTGACGTTCGTCGGCGTCTGGCAAGCGCCCGTGTGCCGCGCCAAAGTTGTCGTCGACATGATGCAGCTTGGTCATGCCCGGTATGCTCAGGGTCGCCGCCGGGTGGCCGATCGCGTACTTCAACAGGAACTGTGCCCAGCTTTCACAGCCGAACTCGCGTGCCCAGTCGGGCAGCGGCTGCTTACCGACCTTCTCGAAGATACGGCCGCCGCCAAAAGCACGGTTAATAATCACGGCAACGCCGCGATCCGCCGCGAGTGGCAGGATGCGCTCGGCCGCCTCACGTTGTTCGAGAGAATAGTTGATCTGGATGAAGTCGAGCGTTTCTTTGGCGAGGACTTTCTCGAACTCCTCGTACTGGCGCGCACGCGAGGTCGTGATGCCGACGTATCGAACCTTGCCTTCCTGCCGCCACTCACGCAGGACGGGCAGGGCATCCTGCCACGCGATCAGGTTGTGCACTTGCAGGAGTTCGAACTTGTCCGTCCGCAGGCGGCGCATCGACTCCTCGATCTGTGCATGGGTAGCCCCGCCGCCGCCTTCTTTGTCGACTTTGGTCGCAATGAACAGGTCATCCCGAATATCGAGGTCGGCGATCAGGTCACCGAGGACGGCTTCCGAGGAGCGGTACATGGGCGCGGTATCGATGACGGTGCCGCCAAGCTCGTGGAACCGGCCGAGGGCAGCCCGCAGCAAGGCACGTTTCTCGGTGTCGTCCCCGACGCCGTAGCGATTGGTGCCGAGTCCGACGATCGGGACCTTTTCCCCGCTGGATGGTATCGCCTTACGGATCATGTGTTCCGGGCCGGCCCACGCGTGGCCGCCCAGTGCGGCCAGTGACAGGGCCCCTAGCCCGGCTTTGTTGAATTCACGTCGCGTAACAGTCATGAAAGCACTCCTAACCCTGCATATCCTCCAGTTCGATTCCCTTGGTCTCGTGCACCATCTTGATGACGAACACGATCGAGATAACGGCGCAGACCGTGTAAAAGCCGTACGCCCCGGCCAACCCGATGCCCGCCAGCATCATGGGGAAGGTCATCGTGATGGCGAAATTCGAGCCCCACTGTGCGAGACCGGAAACAGCCAGGCCAGTTCCCCTGATCTGGTTGGGGAACATCTCGCCAAGCATGACCCACATGACCGGTCCCCACGAGAAATTGAAGAACATGACGTAGGCATTCGCCGCGATCAGCGCCATGGGCCCGTAGATTCCCTCGAGCGTAAGGCCGCCAGTTGTCGAAGTGGACGCATTCAAAAAGGCATAGGCCACCACGGCCAGCGTCGCCGACATGCCGATCGAACCAATGAGCAGGATCGGTTTGCGCCCGATACGGTCGATGAGCAACAGCGCGGCGGTGACCGCGGCGATGCTGAGCCCGCCACTGACGATATTGATCAGCAACGCGTCGCTTTCGGTGAAGCCGACCGACTGCCACAGCACGGCCCCGTAGTAGAACACGACGTTGATACCTACAAGCTGCTGGAACGTCGCGAGCCCGATGCCGACCCAGACGAGTCGGCGAATCCGCCCGGTAGCGGGATCGACCAGGTCGGCGAACCTGGGGTTGTGGTGATCGGCCGCAAGCGAGGCATCGATTTCGTCCGCCTTGCGTACCGCGGCGTCGGCGCCGCCGAGCTTCGTCAGGACCTCGATCGCTTTGTCGCGCTGCCGGTGCAACACGAGAAACCGCGGGCTTTCCGGGATAATGAACAAGGCGAGGAGGAAGATCGTTGCAGGGATCAGTTCGATCCAGAACATCCACCGCCAGGCCTCAAAGCCCAGCCACAGTTCGCTCATCGACGAGCCTGCGGCGGCGGCGATCAGGTAGTTGCTGAAGAACGCCATGAAGAGTCCGAAGATGATCGCGATCTGCTGCACCGTGGCGAGCGTGCCGCGGTAGTGTGCCGGGCTGACTTCACTGATGTACGCCGGCGCCAGCACGCTGGCGGCGCCGACCGCGAGGCCGCCCAGGACGCGAAAAACGACGAATTCCATCGAGCCGCCGGCGATGCCGGACCCCCAGGCGCTGACAATGAAAAACACCGCCGCCACGCGCATGATTGATCGCCGCCCGAAGCGGTCTGCGAGGCGTCCCGCGAAGAATGCACCGATCGCACAACCCAGCAGCATCGACGCCACGTTAAAACCCGTGCCGACGCTGTCGGAATCGAATGCTGTCTGCAGGCCATCGACCGTGCCGTTTATCACGCCGCTGTCGAAGCCGAACAGGAAGCCGCCTATCGTTGCGATGCAACTGATAAGCACGATGTACATCGTATGTTGTGAGGTGCCTGCTGCGTCGGCCACCGCCATCCCCTTGTTGTTGTTGTGCATGGATTATGCATGCCACTGTCAAGATGTGCACGACGCTGGCACAATTGGCGGTTCTGCAATACGGACGGCGAGGCCCCGATGCCAGGACTCTATTTTGAGGAATTCAAGGTCGGCCAGACCTTCGATCATCCGATTCGGCGTACGATCACCGAAACCGACAACGTGCTGATCACGACCATGACGCACAACCCGGCGTCATTGCATCTCGATGCCGAGTACATGAAGACCACCGAATTTGGCAAGCCGCTCGTCAACAGCTGCCTGACACTGGGTTTCATGGTGGGGATCTCGGTCAACGATACGACGCATGGCACGACGGTGGCGAATCTCGGCTGGGATGAAGTGCGGTTCCCGAAGCCACTGTTTTGCGGCGACACCATTCGAGTGGAGTCCGAGGTTCTCGAGACACGCGAGAGTCGCTCGCGGCCGGACAACGGCATCGTGATCTTTGCCCATCGCGCGTACAACCAGGACAACGAACTTGTTGGTGAATGCAAACGCTCGGCGCTCATGATGAGAAAGCCCGCATGAATCGCAGCTTCCTGTTTGTCCCGGCCGACTCGGAACGCAAACTGGTAAAGGCGGGCAGCGTGGGTGCAGACGCGCTGATCCTGGACCTGGAGGACGCCGTTGCTCCTGCGGCCCGGCCGCAGGCGAGGAGGCTGGCGGTCGATTATCTGCAGGACGCGGACAATGCCTGGGTGCGTATCAACCCCATCGATACGGATGATTCGATTGCCGATCTCGATGCAGTGATGTCGGGGGCGCCGGCCGGCATCGTGCTGCCAAAGCCGCGCAGTGCGGCCGACGCGGTCGTGCTCGCGGAGCGGCTTGGCGACCTGGAGAAAAAACACGGCCTCGAACCAGGCAGCACCCACATCATGGCCCTGTGCACCGAGCACCCCGAGGCCCTGTTCACGCTGGATAGCTACATCGGCGCGACCCCGCGCCTCGATGCCCTGTCCTGGGGCGCCGAGGATCTCGCGGCGGCCACTGGCGGCGTCGCCAACCGTGACGACGACGGTAACTGGTTACCCCGCTTCGAGATGGCGCGCTCGCTGTGCCTGTTCGCCGCCGCGGCTGCGGAAGTTGCGGCTGTCGATACGGTCTATACGGACTTCCGCGATCTCGACGGCTTGCTACGCTACGCCTCGCAAGCAAGACGCGACGGGTTCAGCGGTATGCTCGCGATCCATCCGGCCCAGGTCGAAGTGATCAACGCAGCGTTTGAACCAACGGCCGAAGAACTCGAGCGGGCGGCTCGCATCATTAGACTATTTGATGAGAACCCGGGCGCTGGAACGGTCGGGCTGGATGGTAAAATGATAGACCGACCGCACCTAGTCCAGGCAAGGCGATTGCTGCAAACAAAAGGCAAGTAACAGACAAAAGGCAAAGCAATATGGAAACGCAAATCTACCCGGTCCAAGAGGCAACGAAAAAGCGCGCACTGATCGACAAGGCCCGTTACGAGGAAATGTATGCGAGGTCCGTGGAAGACAACGAGGCCTTTTGGGCGGAGCAGGCGCAACGCATTGACTGGATCAAGCCATTCACCAAGGTCAAGGACGTTTCCTTCGCGAAGGACGATCTGCACATTCGCTGGTATGAAGATGGCACGCTCAACGTTTGTTACAACTGCGTCGACCGGCATCTCGAGAAGAAAGGCGACGACGTGGCGATCATCTGGGAGGGTGACGATCCCGCCAACGACCTGAAGATCACCTATCGCGAATTGCACGAGCGCGTGAGCAAGTTTGCCAATGCCCTTAAGGCTATCGGCGCGAAACGCGGCGACCGCGTAACCATTTACATGCCCATGATTCCGGAAGCAGCCATCTCGATGCTGGCCTGTGCGCGCATCGGCGCGGTCCATTCTGTCGTATTCGGCGGGTTTTCGCCGGACGCCCTGGCTGGCCGCATCGTTGACTGTGAATCGAATATCGTCGTCACGGCCGACGAGGGCCTGCGCGGCGGCAAGAAAGTGCCGCTCAAGGGCAATGTCGATGCTGCCGCGGCCAACCCCGACGTGACGACCCTGGAAAAAGTCCTGGTCGTGCGCCATACCGGCGCGGACATCGACTGGGTCGATGGCCGCGACGAGTGGCTGCATGAAGTCGAGGCCGGCGTGGACGCGGATTGCCCCTGCGAGGAGATGAACGCCGAAGATCCGCTGTTTATCCTGTACACCTCGGGTTCGACCGGCCAGCCAAAGGGTGTGCTGCACACAACCGGTGGTTACCTCGTGTACGCAGCCATGACGCATGAGTATGTGTTTGACTATCACCCCGGCGACATCTACTGGTGCACGGCGGACGTCGGCTGGGTCACGGGACACAGCTACATCGTTTATGGCCCGCTGGCCAATGGCGCCATCTCGCTGATGTTCGAGGGTGTGCCCAACTACCCAACGTCGTCACGTTTCTGGGAGGTCTGCGACAAGCACAACGTCAATATCGTGTACACGGCCCCAACCGCGATTCGTGCACTGATGCGCGAGGGCGACGATCCCGTGAAGAAGACGTCACGCAAAGACCTTCGTTTGCTTGGGTCGGTCGGCGAGCCGATCAACCCGGAAGCCTGGGAATGGTATTACAACGTCGTCGGCGACGGTCGTTGCCCGATCGTCGATACCTGGTGGCAGACTGAAACCGGCGGCATCCTGATCACACCATTGCCGGGCGTGACGGCACTTAAACCGGGTTCGGCGACAAATCCGTTTTTCGGTATCAGGCCGGAGCTGCTCGACGCCGACGGCAAGACGCTCGAAGGCGCTGTCGCCGGCAACCTCGTCATTGCCGATAGCTGGCCGGGACAGATGCGGACTGTCTACGGCGATCACGAGCGCTTTGTTGAGACCTATTTCTCGACCTACGATGGTTATTACACGACCGGAGACGGCGCGCGGCGCGACGAGGACGGCTACTACTGGATTACCGGCCGCACCGATGACGTCATCAACGTGTCGGGTCACCGCATGGGTACGGCCGAGGTTGAAAGTGCACTGGTTTCCCACGACAACGTTGCAGAGGCAGCGGTCGTCGGTTACCCGCATGAGATCAAGGGCCAGGGCATCTACGCATACGTGACGCTGATGGAAGGCGTCGAGCCGAGTGATGAACTGCGTGCCGAGCTGCAAAAATGGGTACGCAAGGAGATCGGACCGATCGCGAAACCGGATCTGCTGCAATGGGCGCCGGGGCTGCCAAAGACGCGCTCCGGCAAAATCATGCGGCGCATCCTGCGCAAGGTGGCGGCCGATGACTTTGGCAACCTGGGCGACACCTCGACGCTTGCCGATCCCTCGGTCGTGGATGAACTGATCGAGAACCGGGAGAACCGTTCGGGCTAGCTGCCCAGCTGGTCCTGACGGATCTCCTCGGACATGCTGTTCTCGAGTTCGTCGATGAAACTTTGATCGAGGTCATCGGCGTCGATGACTTCGAGGACAGCGTCTCCCTCAAATGCCGAGTCGGCATTCGCTGACTCGGCGACCACGGGGCCGTCCAGCTTCTGCGTTTCCATAAGCGTCGGGTCGATGTCCGCGTCGTTGTCGGCCTTGGCCGGGCGCGCCATGCCTTCGCGCTCGATGCGCTGGTATTCGGCTACCTGGCGTTCGTAAGCCCTTACAAACTCTTCGCCGAACATCTGCGGGAATCGTCCGCCACCCTTCTCGGTCATGATCGGGTAAAGGTCCTTGTACAAATCCCAGTACTTCGACTTGTTCATGAACGCGAACAACTTGCTGCCAGCGGTTCGATCAAAGCCTTCCTGCAATTCGTCCGGGTCGAATCGATCCGCGAATTCGATAAACGCGCTGTTCATCGCATCGAGGAACGCATTCTGGTGATTCAGCAGATCGCGATTGGCCTCGCGTACGGCATCGCGTGCGCCGAGGTATTCACCTTCGGCGCCGATCAGCAGCTGCTTGATGAGATCGTTCGTGTTCTCCGAAAACTTCATCGGGTTGTTTTGGCGGGGCAGGACGGTCGTCTGGTCCAGGCGGAACGTGTTCTTGAGGTTTGCTCGAGACGACAACAGGTTGATAGTGCCCTCGACAAACTCGCGCAGGACGATGCCTGCCGTCATCATCAGTTCAGGACGGTCGATAGCCGGATGAAGTTCGACGCGACTAATGCCCAGGCCATCGAGGAATGAGTCGAACAGGTCTTCAGCGGTAACGTTGACCGGTTCCTTGGCCGCCGCCTTGTTTGTGAAAGCCGGTGGGGGCTCGGGCTCCGGTGCCGGTTCGGGCTCGACATTCGGCGCTTTCTTGCCAAACAAGACCGACTGAAACTCGTCGTCGCCGGTAATCTCTGATTCGTCCAGCAGCTGCATGCCGGTCTCGATAACGTCTTCGTCGACGAATTGTTCGATATGGTCCGGCGCAACCGAGGGTTCGGGTTCGAGGGGCATTACGAGGCTCTCGCCCTTGTCGATCGAGATCTCGAATTCGAAGTCGCCCATGCGCATGCGATCGCCGTCAAACAGGCGACGCGGGTTGCCTTTACCGATCGGCTCCATTTCGCCGTTCATGTAGACGCCGTTGCTGCTCGTGTCCGCGAGGTAGTACATGCCACCCCGGTAGTCGATCGTCGCATGACGGCCCGAGATGTAGCGGTCCGGATCGGGAAGAATCCAGTCGTTCTGCAGCGAGCGACCGATGGTGCCGCCGTCTTCGTAATACTCACGGACGGAGTCGTCGCCGACAAGATCGCGATGTTCCGAGACAAGTTTTATGATTAACGGCATGACATTCCTCTCGTAGATCGGCTAATTGTGCGCTGAATCAAGACCTTAGACTGCTACGCAGTTCACATAATCAAGCATGGCGGCGGCGCCTAAGGCCTTGATTTTCAGTAAATGCAGCCAACATTGCAGGTTTTGGTTAGACTGAGTGCCAAGCATGAGCAAGCAGCCACTCTTCAAAGTCGTTTTCATGAGCCAGGGACAGGTCTACGAGATCTATGCTCGCTCGGTAGGGCACGGCGAGTTGTTCGGTTTTGTCGAGGTCGAGAAACTGGTCTTCGGCGAGCGCACCACGGTCGTTGTCGATCCGTCGGAAGAGAAGATCAAGTCGGAGTTCGAAAACGTTCGACGGACGTACCTGCCGATGCACTCGATCATCCGGATCGATGAGGTGGACAAGCAGGGTGTCAGCAAGATTTCAAAGCTCGAGGGCGGCAATGTCGCGCAGTTCCCATTGCCGGTGTACACGCCCGGGGACAGCAATAACTAAGTAGTCGCCGGGTACGGGTTCCAGTATTATCGCGACTCGCTTTCCACGTACGTCGCACAAGGCCCTCGAACCCGATGCTCGAACTGCCAGGACAGGCGGCACTTTCTGACTTTCGCCTGGCCAAACTGACACACTCTCTGAAGCGCGCCGATGACCGCGTAGTCGCTGTCGAGGCCCGATTCACCTATTTCGTTGCGACCCATGCCGAGTTGTCCAGGGAGGACCGCAGCCGCCTGGATGGCCTGCTGCTCTCAGGAGACAAGCCCGCGCGCCTGCCACGTGGCGCCAGGACGCTCTATGTCGTGCCGCGGCCCGGCACCATCTCACCGTGGTCGTCCAAGGCGACGGACATCGCCAGGGCTTGCGATATCGACGCGATCGATCGCATCGAGCGTGGCATCTGCTACGGACTCCAGTTCAAGGGCAAGGTGAGTGACGAGGAGGTGCTGGCGCTGAGCCACCTCCTCTTCGATCGCATGACCGAGGCCGTTTTCGAGGACCCGGGTGGCGTTGCGGCCCTGTTTGCCGAGCATGATCCGGCACCGGTTGGCGTCGTGCCCTTGTCCGAAAACGGAAAAGACGCGCTGGTCGCCGCCAATACCGACCTCGGCCTTGCATTGTCCGACCAGGAGATCGACTACCTCGTCGAGTGCTACGGCGATCTGGCCCGCGACCCGACCGACGCGGAGCTGATGATGTTCGCGCAGGCGAACTCGGAGCACTGCCGCCACAAAATCTTCAATGCGAGCTGGGTCATCGACGGCGAGGCGCGCGAGCAGCGCCTGTTCGGCATGATCAAGTCGACGACCGAGAAGACGCCCGACGGCGTGATCTCGGCCTACAGCGATAATGCAGCGGTGTTCGAAGGCTGGACCGGGCAGCGCCTGCTGCCCCGAACATCCGATCGCGAGTACGAATTCGTCGAAGAGCCCGTACACGTCCTCATCAAGGTCGAAACGCACAACCATCCAACCGCAATTTCTCCCTATCCGGGTGCGGCAACCGGGTCCGGTGGCGAGATTCGTGATGAAGGTGCGACCGGTCTCGGCGCGAAGCCAAAGGCAGGCCTGACCGGCTTCACCGTGTCGCACCTGCGTATTCCCGGGTACGAACAGCCCTGGGAGGACGATTTCCCGCATCCCGAGCACCTGGCGACGCCGCTCGAGATCATGATCGACGGGCCGATCGGCGGTGCTGCGTTCAACAATGAATTCGGCCGGCCGAACCTGGCCGGCTATTTCCGGACTTTCGAAAGTCACCTTGCGGGCCTCCCGGATACCGAGATTCGCGGCTATCACAAGCCGATCATGATCGCGGGCGGTCTCGGCAATGTCCGTGAGGAGCATGCGAACAAGATCGACGTGCCGGTCGGAGCGCGGGTCGTTGTCCTCGGCGGTCCGGCCATGCTCATCGGCCTCGGCGGAGGTGCGGCGTCCTCGCTTGCGAGCGGCACCTCGAGCGCGGAGCTGGATTTTGCCTCGGTACAGCGAGGCAATCCGGAAATGGAACGCCGCGCCCAGGAAGTCATCGACCGTTGCTGGCAGATGGGCAAAAGCAACCCGATATTGCTGATCCACGACGTAGGTGCCGGCGGCCTGTCGAATGCGGTACCTGAAGCGGTCGATCACAGCGGCCACGGCGCGATGATCGAGTTGCGAGAAGTCGACAATGCCGAACCTGGTATGTCCCCGATGGGTATCTGGTGCAACGAGGCCCAGGAACGCTACGTGCTGATCGTCGCCGACGCCCGGATCGACGAGTTCAAGGCGCTTTGCGAACGCGAGCGCTGTCCGGTTTCGGTCATCGGCACGCTGACCGACGACGGTAATCTCACGGTGACCGATCGTCACTTCGAAAATCGCGTCGTCGATATGCCGATGCAGATGTTGCTGGGCAATCCGCCGAAAATGGAACGCGAGGTCACGCATCAGCATCTCGGCGAGGAGCTACTGAATCTCGACGGAATCGAAATCGAAAAAGCGGCGTTGCGAGTCCTGCGGTTCCCGGCCGTTGCAGACAAGTCCTTCCTGATTCACATTGGCGACCGCACCGTCGGCGGCCTGAGTGCCCGCGACCAGCTCGTGGGTCCGTGGCAGGTCCCGGTCAGTGACGTCGCGATCACGTCAACGGGGTTCACCGGCCTTACCGGTGAGGCCATGGCGATGGGTGAACGCACGCCGCTGGCGGCAACCAACGCGCCGGCTTCGGGACGCATGGCCGTCGCCGAATCCATTACGAACATCGCGGCCGCGCCCATCAATTCTCTCGACAAGGTGCGCCTGTCCGCCAACTGGATGGCGGCTGCTGGGCACCCCGGGGAAGATGCCAATCTGTTCGACACGGTCAAGGCCGTGGGCGACGAGTTGTGTCGCGCGCTAGGTGTCGCGATTCCGGTGGGCAAGGACTCGATGTCGATGCGCACCCGCTGGGAAGATGAGAATGGCGAGCACAACGTGGTGGCGCCCGTATCTCTGATTATCTCGGCGTTTGCGCCGGTTTCCGACGTGACCCGCCATTTGACGCCGCAGTTGCGCCAGACAGAAGAGGCGAGCTACCTGCTCCTGTTTGACCTCGGCCAGGGCAAGAATCGACTCGGCGGGTCGTGCCTGGCGCAGGCCTACGGACGGACCGGCGGCAAGACGCCGGACCTGGACGATCCCGGCTTGTTAAAAGGGCTGTTCGCGGCTGTCCAGGAACTCAATGCGCGGGACATGTTGCTTGCCTATCACGATCGCAGTGACGGTGGCTTGCTGGCGACTGTTGCGGAGATGATTTTCGCGAGCCGGCTCGGCGCGACGCTGACCCTGGACGGGTCGCGCGTCGAACTGCTCAAGCGCCTGTTCAGTGAAGAGGTTGGCGTCGTGGTCCAGGTTGCGAAAAGCAAGCTGCCGCAGGTGCAAATGGTGCTGGACCGCAACGGCGTCAAGGCCGATGCGATCGGGCTCGTGGACGACAGCGGCAGGCTCGTCGTGCGCGGTGACAAAGGACCCGTACTCAACCTGGATCGCCCCACCATGCAGCGTGCGTGGTCCGGAATGAGCCATCAAATCCAGGCGCTGCGTGACAACCCAACCACGGCCAAAGAAGAATTTGACCGCATCCTTGACGACAAGGATCCGGGGCTTAACGTCGTGCTGTCGTTCGATCCACAGGAAGACATCGTGCGACCGTTGCGCGCCGCGGCGAAACCGCGCGTCGCGATTCTGCGCGAGCAGGGAGTCAACAGCCAGAACGAGATGGCCGCGGCATTCATCAACGCCGGATTTGCCACGGTCGACGTGCACATGAGTGATCTCCTGGAAGGTCGCGACACACTCGATGCCTACCAGGGGCTCGTGGCCTGTGGCGGTTTTTCCTTTGGCGACGTCCTCGGTGCCGGCGGAGGCTGGGCCAAGTCGGTCCTCTACCACTCCCGCACCCGGGATCAGTTTGCGGCGTTCTTCGAACGCAATGACACGTTCGCACTTGGCGTCTGTAACGGCTGCCAGATGATGTCCCATCTCAAGGACATCATTCCGGGTGCTGGCCATTGGCCGCGCTTTCTGCGCAACAAGTCCGAGCAGTTCGAAGCGCGCCTCAGCCTGGTCGAAATACTAGAGAGCCCGTCCCTGTTCCTCGAGGGCATGGCCGGGTCGCGGTTGCCGATTGCCACATCGCATGGCGAAGGCCGCGCGGAATTTGCTGACGACACAGCGCGCTACACTTCCTCCTACACGGTTGCCATGCGCTATGTCGACAACTACGGCGAGGTGGCCGACGCGTACCCGGCCAATCCGAACGGCTCCGTCGATGGAATTTGCGGACTGAGCAGTGACGATGGCCGTGTCACGATCATGATGCCTCATCCGGAGCGCGTGGCGCTGACGCGCCAGAATTCCTGGCACCCTGATGACTGGGGTGAGGATGGTCCCTGGCTGCGCATGTTCCGCAATGCGCGGGTGGCGCTGGGCTAGGCCGAGGCGACGTTGTCGTTGTTGGCCTCGGTCACGAAGAAGCGCCGCACTTTGATCGCGCGCGTCAGCTTGCCGCGGCGGACGAAGCACTGGTAGAACATGTCCTTCAGCACCTCGAGCAAAATCCCGGCCTGCGCGCGATTCAATAGCGGCAAGTCCTCATGCGTGCCCGTGCCAAACAGGACGCTCTTGATGGGCGCGAATGTCTCGTCGTCGATTTCGGCAATATCCTGGGCTACCACAACTTCTTCAAAGGCGCGCAACTTGCCGCCTTCACCCAGGGCATCGAATGCGCTGACCGCTGCCCGTCGGCACATGGACGCGAACGCGTTGAAGTTGTTGTTCGAGTAACAGCTCAGGGCTTCACGGAACAGTACTTCGGTATGTTTTGGCAAGTAGGAAAAAGCGAAGCGCTCTTTCGGCCGTTCGAGTTCGACGAAGTTGCGGTACAGCTCGACCTTGTTGTCCTGGTACTGGCGCACCGAGAAACGCAGGAAAATCGGCGCATTACAGGCATCGCATTTGTAGACGAGGCCAACATGCTTGGGACGGTCGCGCAGCAGCGATGCCGCATCGGGAACGGACTGCGGCTGCATGTGTGCAAACACGCCGCAGTAGGGGCACTCGAGTCCAATCTGGTCGTCGAGTTCGCTTTTTATCCCCTGATCTCTGTCAATTACGATTGCCATATCGCTCTATATTATTATTTATAGATCAGCGACTTCAGTATGCCCGATCAAAGCCGCATCGCCTCATGTGCTTTACATAATCCACAAATGATTACTGTCCCCATTGGCCGACAGCATTGGTCGCCGCTTCGTTAGCCGGTCGCGCGATCAAACCGGTTCGCGTCATCGTTACCTCGAAGATTGCCTCGTCCGCCATGGGCAAATAGGTCGCTGTTCCGTAGTGCGCGTCGACGCCGGGCATGAGCTTCGGGTACTTGCGCGCAAACTGCCATACATCCATCGTCACGGGCTCCGACAAGGCATGCACCGAGCGCACTTTGGAACGCTCGTCGTCGATTTCAGCGTAGCGTCCGCTCAGACGGTCGAGACGAAAAATGGGATCGAGGCCAAGCAGCGTCGCCGGCGGTTTCCAGGTAACGACGCGTGCATCCATCTGCCATTCGTTGCCGACCAGTTCATACATCCGATCCTGCTCATTCTCCACCATGAGGCGGGCGACGTATTGCTCGGGTGCAGACTGGCTGAACTGAATCCTGCCGACGTACTGTTCGTCAATCAGGCGATCGTAGCCGTAGTAGCTGAACGCCAGCATGATACTGGCGCCGCCAGCGCAGGCGGACACGGTTCCCCCGGCCAGCGAACGTGTCGCCCGTACCGGGCGCCGCCGCTTTGCATGGCGGGTCATGGAGAAAACGAAATACAGCGTGAGCAGAGCGAAAACCGTACTGGCCGTGAGCAGCAGATTCATCGTCGTACTCCCAATATCCTAAGCTTCCAACCTCTTATACTTGATTCGGTGCGGGTTTGCCGCATCGGCACCCAGGCGACGTTTCCGATCCTCTTCGTAATCGGCGTAGTTGCCGGCGAACCAGACGACTTCGGAGTCTCCCTCGAACGCCAGCATGTGCGTGCAGATGCGATCCAGGAACCAGCGATCATGTGATATGACCATGGCTGAGCCTGGGAACTCCAGCAGCGCTTCCTCGAGCGCTCGCAGCGTCTCGACGTCGAGATCATTGGTCGGTTCATCAAGCAGCAGGAAGTTGCCGCCTGCCTTGAGCATCTTGGCAAGATGCACACGGTTGCGTTCTCCGCCCGACAGCAGGCCGATTTTCTTTTGCTGATCCTGGCCGCGGAAATTAAAGCGACCGACATAAGCGCGCGACGAGGTTTCGTAATTGCCGACGCGAATCATGTCGAGGCCGTCCGAAATCTCTTCCCACACGGTCTTGTTGTCGTCGAGGCTGTCGCGTGACTGATCGACGGCCGCGATCTGCACGGTGTCGCCGAGTCGCAGCGTTCCCGAGTCCGGTTGCTCCTGACCCGTGATCATGCGCGTCAACGTGGTCTTGCCGGCACCGTTGGGGCCGATCACGCCAACAATGCCGCCCGGTGGCAACTGGAAACTCAGGTCGTCGATGAGCAGCTTGTCGCCGAATCCTTTCTTGAGGTTCTCGACCTCAAGGACGACGTCGCCGAGACGGGGCCCCGGGGGAATGTAGATTTCGTTGGTTTCGTGCCGCTGCTGATAGGACGGCGACGATAGCTCCTCGAACTGCTTCAGACGCGCCTTGGATTTCGCCTGGCGTCCTTTGGGATTGCTGCGAACCCACTCGAGCTCGTGCTCCATGGCGCGTTTGCGTGCTTTTTCGCCGGCCTCTTCGACCTTGAGGCGAGCCTCCTTCTGTTCGAGCCAGGACGAGTAGTTGCCTTCCCAGGGGATGCCGTGCCCGCGGTCGAGTTCGAGAATCCAGCCCGCAACATTGTCGAGAAAGTAGCGGTCATGCGTGACCGCGATAACGGTGCTTGGATACTCATCCAGGAAGCGTTCGAGCCAGGCGACCGACTCGGCATCGAGGTGGTTGGTGGGCTCATCGAGCAACAGCATGTCAGGTTGTGACAGCAGCAGGCGGCAAAGGGCGACGCGACGCCGTTCACCACCCGACAGCTTGCTGACGTCGGCGTCCCAGGGCGGCAGGCGCAAGGCATCCGCGGCAACTTCCAGCTTGCGGTCGATTTCCCAGCCGCCGCCCGAATCGATGGCGTCCTGGAGCTTCCCTTGCTCCTCGAGCAGCGCGTTCATTTCATCGTCCGACATGGGCTCCGCAAATTTCTCGCTGATCTCGTTGAAGCGATGCAGGTGCTCGATGACGTCGCCGAGGCCTTCCTCGACGTTGCCGCGAACGTCCTTGTCGGGGTCCAGCTCGGGTTCCTGCGGCAGGTAGCCGATCTTGATGCCCGGCTGCGGACGCGCCTCGCCGTCAATTTCGGTATCGAGTCCCGCCATGATGCGCATGAGCGTGGATTTACCGGATCCATTGAGGCCGAGCACGCCAATCTTGGCGCCCGGGAAGAACGACAGGGAGATATCGCGAATGATGTGCCGCTTCGGCGGAACAACTTTCGCAACGCGGTTCATTGTATAAATGTACTGAGCCATATCGGGACCGTGTGTTGAGAAGCGCGCATTATCCGGTATGCTGCCGCACAAGCAAACAGAATAAGGCGCCAATGAGCGAAACTGTGCTCGTCTACAAGGGACCCGAGATTGCGGCTTATGGCTTTGGCGATCCGCACCCCTTCGGCACAGATCGCCACGACGTGTTCCATTCCGAACTCGCGCGGGCCGGCCTGGATGCGGACATCGACTTTGGTCACCCCAGGCCCGCACTCGTTGACGAGCTGGCGCTGTTTCACACCGCCGAATACATCGACAAGGTCTCCCGCCTGTCGGCGACGGGCAAAGGCTGGCTCGACGATGGCGATACACCGGCTGTAAAAGGTATCTACGATGCGGCGTCGGCCGTTGTCGGCGCGGTCCTGTGTGCGGTCGACGAGCTCATGCACGACAACTACAGGCGCGCATTTGTTCCGATTGCCGGTCTCCATCATGCGGCGCGCGACCGCGCGGCCGGCTTCTGTGTGTTCAATGATTGCGGCATTGCTGCCGAGTACCTGCGGCGGGAATTCGCTATTCAACGTGTTGCCTATGTCGATATCGACGCACATCACGGGGATGGCGTGTTCTATGGCTTTGAAGAGGACCCCGACCTGATCTTTGCGGATATCCACGAGGATGGCCGCTACCTCTACCCGGGCACCGGGCACGCCCATGAAACGGGTAAGGGCAGGGCGAAAGGCACCAAGCTGAATATCCCCGTCCCTCCGGGTGCCGACGACAGGGAGTTTCGCCGCGCGTGGGACCAGGTCGAGGCCTACATTGACGCGCAGCGGCCCGAGTTCATACTGATGCAGTGCGGGGCTGACAGCCTTGAGGGCGATCCGATCACTCATATGGCGTGGACCGAGGATGCGCACGCGTACGCGGCAGCCGCGCTGTGTCGGCTGGCGGACAAACACTGCCGGGGGCGCATCATCGGGACCGGCGGAGGGGGGTATAACCGCAGAAACCTTGCCCGTGCCTGGACACGGGTGGTCCGGTCCTTTGTGGAGGCCGTATAACCCTGTAATATGCCGGCTTTTCCAGCCCCAACCGACCGCGGAGTAACCCCCTGATGTTCGACACCTCGATGACGATCGAGTCCTTCGATCCTGAAGTAGCCAAAGCCATAGAACTTGAGAACCAGCGCCAGGAAGAGCACATCGAGTTGATCGCCTCGGAGAACTACGCGAGTCCGCGGGTCATGGCAGCCCAGGGCAGCAAGCTCACCAACAAGTATGCGGAAGGGTATCCGGGAAAACGCTACTACGGCGGTTGCGAGTTCGTGGACAATGTGGAAACCCTGGCCATCGAGCGCGCCAAAGAGCTGTTCGGTGCTGACTACGCCAACGTACAGCCGCACTCGGGATCACAGGCGAACGGTGCCGTCTATCATGCGCTGGTCGAGCCGGGCGACACGATTCTCGGCATGAGCCTCAACGAAGGCGGCCACCTGACCCACGGGTCCCCCGTCAACTTCTCGGGCAAGCTGTTCAACGTGGTGCCCTATGGCCTCGATCCCGAAACCAGCCTGATCGACTACGACCAGGTCCAGGCACTGGCGAACGAACACAAACCGAAAATGATTATTGCGGGTTTTTCGGCATACTCGCAGATCGCCGACTGGGCACGTTTTCGTGAGATCGCCGACAGCGTGGGCGCCTTCCTGTTTGTAGACATGGCGCACGTTGCGGGGCTCGTGGCGGCAGGCCTCTATCCAAGCCCCATCCCCCATGCGGACGTGTGCACGACGACGACGCACAAGACGCTGCGCGGACCGCGCGGTGGCCTGATTCTCGCGCGCAAGAACGACAAATTGACGAAGCGGTTCAACTCGCTGGTATTCCCGGGGACGCAAGGTGGCCCGCTGATGCATGTGATTGCCGCCAAAGCGATCGCACTCAAGGAAGCGCTCGAGCCCGGGTTCAAGGATTACCAGGCCAAGGTGATCGAGAATGCCAAGGCCATGGCCGACGTTCTCAACGAACGCGGATACCCGATTGTGTCGGGCGGTACCGAGAATCACCTGATGCTCGTGAGCCTGATCGAACAGGGCATTACCGGAAAGGCCGCCGACGCGGCGCTGGGCCGTGCCTACATTACCGTGAACAAGAATTCGGTCCCGAATGATCCCCAGTCGCCCTTCGTCACGAGTGGCCTGCGCCTCGGCACACCGGCGATAACGACGCGCGGCTTTGGCGTAGACGAAACCCGGCAGCTCACAGGCTGGATAGCGGATATACTGGACGATCTTGAGAACGAGGAGACGATCGAAAGCGTCCGTCAGCAGGTGCTCGAGCTCTGCGCGAGATTTCCTGTCTACGGCTGATCGTACTGCCGAATGCATTGTCCGTTTTGTGCCCACGATGAGACCAAGGTCATCGACTCGCGCCTGGCGGGCGAGGGCCGGCAGATTCGTCGGCGCAGGCAATGCCTGGCGTGCAACGAACGCTTTACGACGTTCGAGACCGCCGAACTCGTCATGCCGAGGCTGATCAAGAACGACAACAGCCGCCAGCCGTTCGACGAAAACAAGTTGCGCAACAGCATGGTGCGAGCGCTCGAGAAGCGCCCGGTGCCCAGCGACCAGCTTGAAGAAGCTGTCGGTCACCTGATTCACAAGCTCCGCACAATGGGGGAGCGCGAGGTGCCGTCGCGGCTGGTTGGTGAATTTGTCATGGAGGAGCTGCGCGCGCTCGACGAGGTCGCCTACGTGCGATTCGCATCCGTCTACCGTCGCTTTCAGGACATCACCGAATTCGAAGACGAGATCAGGCGCCTGCAAAAAATCTCCCAGACTGCCGCGAGTCGCGAACAAATGTCGCTGCTGCCCGAGCTGCTCGGCAAGAAGAAGGACTAGTGGGCCGCTTGATACATTCATACACTTTCAGAGTGCACAGACAGGGTCAGTGCAAGGCGCGAGTTGTGGGCATAGCACCGCTATGGCCGCGGCTCGCAACGCCGTACTGGCGCGGTCTGTACGCTCCCTGCGGGCCTACAGCACAGGCTGAAAGCGTATGAATGTATCAAGCGGCCCACCAGCCATGTATTCCACAGAAGATTGCACGCATATGGCGCGTGCGCTGCAGCTGGCGGCGCGCGGACGTTACTCGGCACACCCCAATCCGATGGTTGGTTGCGTGATCGTGCGCGACGGCGAGGTCGTTGGCGAAGGCTGGCACGAGAAGGCCGGAGAAGCGCATGCAGAGATCAACGCCCTGCGCGCGGCCGGAGATAAAGCGCAGGGCGCGACAGCCTTTGTTTCACTTGAGCCCTGCGCCCATACGGGCAAGACGCCGCCCTGTGCGGCTGCTCTGATCGAGGCCGGCATCAAGCGAGTCGTTGCCGCCATGCAGGATCCGTTTGTCGAAGTGGCGGGAACAGGTCTCGACAGGCTGCGCGAAGCCGGAGTCACGGTGGATGTAGGTCTGATGCAGTCGTCGGCCGAGACCCTGAATGCCGGATTTGTGGGTCGCGTTTCGGGCGGGCGCCCGCGCGTGCGGCTCAAGATTGCGGCAAGCCTTGACGGGGCGATCGCGATGGCAAGTGGTGAAAGCCAGTGGATTACCGGTGCCGAAGCCCGTCACGATGTGCAGCGGCTGCGGGCACAGTCCGGGGCGGTCATGACCGGAATCGGCACGGTCCTGTCTGATGATCCATCACTCAATGTGCGCGCGCGCGATCTCGAAACGCGCGGGCTGCAGCCTCTGCGCGTTGTTCTCGACAGCCGCCTGCGCATGCCCCTGACGGCGAGGATGCTCACGTTGCCCGGCGCTACGCTGGTCTGCTGTGTGGGCGAACACGACGCCGGACCGTTGGAGGACGCGGGGGCGGAAGTGCACAAATTCGGCGCTCATGGTGATGCCGTCAACGTCTTCGAGGTGCTGGCGGCGCTGAGTGAGCGCGAGATCAATGACGTGCTCGTGGAAGCAGGGCCTCGCCTTGCCGGCTATCTTCTTGAAAAAGAACTCGTTGATGAGCTTGTGATTTACCAGTCACCCCACATAATGGGCTCCAATACACGCGGCATGTTCGACACACCGACATTGGAAGCGCTGGCGGATCGTAAGGCGCTCGATATCATCGATGTCCGTCGCGTGGGTATCGATACCAGGATCACGGCAAGCGTTCAGAACTGATGTTTACAGGAATTATCAAAGCCAAGGGCACGATCAAAGCAATGGAGCAGCGCGGCGGCGACGTGCGCCTCTGTGTTCGCTCGGACGGGCTGCCCTGGTCGGACTACGAACTCGGCGAGAGCATTGCCGTCAATGGCGTCTGCCTGACCGCGGTTGAGCTGTACGAGGACGGTTTCGACACGGACGTCTCCGTCGAGACCCTCGACGTCACGGCACTCGGCGGGCTCGATATCGGGTCCTCGGTCAATCTCGAACCGGCAATCAGCCTGGGCGAGCGGCTTGGCGGTCACCTGGTCAGCGGCCACGTGGACTGCACGGGCAAGGTTATGTCACGCACGACCGATGCTCGCTCGATACGTCTGTCGATAGAAATCCCGAAGGAATACGCTCGCTACGTGGCCAGGAAGGGTTCCGTCTGCGTCGACGGCGTCAGCCTTACCGTCAATGAGGTATCGGGAAACCTGTTTGAATTGAATATCATCCCGCACACTGCCGAGGTCACAGTCGTTGACGACTACGCACCCGGTACCGTCGTCAATATCGAAGTGGACTTGCTGGCGCGCTATCTGGAGCGACTGCTGGACAAGGACGGCGACGGTATTTCCCTGGAATTTCTAAAGGCTCATGGCTATGCCTGACAACCCAACGATGCACCCGAGTGCGGCGACTGCGCCGTTCAGCGCTATCGAAGACATCATTGCCGACATTGCGGACGGCAAGATGGTCGTGATGGTCGACGATGAAAATCGCGAGAATGAAGGCGACCTGATCATGGCGGCCTCCAAAGTGCGGCCCGAGGACATCAATTACATGGCCATGCACGGTCGTGGACTGATTTGCCTGACCATGACGCGCGGGCGCTGCAAACAGCTGCGGCTGCCACTGATGGTCAGCGATACGGACGAGCATCACGCGACCAACTTCACGATCTCCATCGAAGCGGCCGAAGGCATCACTACAGGTATCTCCGCGCACGACCGCGCAAGGACGATCCAGGCGGCTGTCGCTGAGGGCGCCAGGCCTGAACACCTGAGCCAGCCGGGACACATTTTCCCGGTGATGGCCCAACCTGGCGGTGTATTGACTCGCGCCGGGCATACGGAAGCCGGTTGCGACCTCGCACGCCTCGCAGGCCTGGAGCCGGCGGCCGCGATTGTCGAGATCCTGAACGACGATGGGACCATGGCGCGCCGGCCCGACCTCGAGAAGT
Source organism: uncultured Woeseiaceae bacterium (assembly GCA_945787845.1). GTDB lineage: Bacteria > Pseudomonadota > Gammaproteobacteria > Steroidobacterales > Woeseiaceae > UBA1847. Next base: position 70,843 of record CALZJH010000009.1, read on the forward strand.
TCGCCCGCGCTCACGGTATTCGCATCGGTACGATCGCGGACCTGATCCGCTATCGCCTCGAGAAAGAGCGCAATGTGGAGCGCATTGCCGAGAGGTCCATCAGTACCGAGTTTGGCGAGTTCAGGATGTACTGCTACGACGATCTTGTGAATCGTTCGGTCCATGTTGCGCTCGTTAAGGGCGATCTCGAGAAGGTCGATACACCGCTGGTACGTGTGCATCTCCAGGACACGCTGGGAGACGTCGTCGGCGTGCAGAGCGAGTCACTGGGCTGGCCGTTACACAATGCCATCGAGCGAATCAGCGGCGAAGAAGCCGGCGTCATTGTGCTGCTGCGTGACCAGGAAACGTCACGCGACTTTATGGATGCCGTGGAAAACCTGGGCACACATCGCGATGAGCTCGAAAAGCAGCGTAGCGGCGATTCGGTATTGCGAACCTACGGTATTGGTGCCCAGATCCTGCGTGACCTCGGTCTCAGCAAAATCCGTGTATTATCAGCGCCTAAACAAATGTACGCGATCTCGGGTTTCGACCTCGAAATCACCGAGTACGTCTGACACATACGGCTCAGCATGGACAAAATCAAGATTACAGAAGGCGACCCGATCGTTCGCGACGGACGGTTTGCCATCGTCGCGGCACGGTTTAACGAGTTTATCGTTGAATCCCTGATCAAGGCTGCGGTGCATTGCCTGCGCCAGCACGGCGCCGATGACGGCAATGTCGAGATCATCCGTGTCCCGGGTGCATTCGAGATGCCGCTGGCCGTCGACAAGGTTGCCGGGTCTCGCCGCTTTGACGGCATCATTGCGCTGGGCGCAGTGATTCGCGGTGGCACCCCGCATTTCGACTATGTCGCGGGAGAATGCGTCAAGGGCATCACGGCGGCAGGCCAGCGCCATGGTATTCCTGTGGGTAACGGTGTCCTGACTGTCGACACGATCGAGCAGGCGATAGAGCGCGCCGGCACGAAAGCGGGCAACAAGGGCGAGGAAGCCACACTCGCCGTTGTCGAGATGGTCAACCTGCTCAGAAAAATCGACTAATGAGCAAACCCTCCCAGGCCGGAGCAGGCGCCCGCACGCGCGCCCGCGAGTTGATGGTGCAGGCGCTCTATCAGAAGCAGATCGCCGGCCATACGACGGCCGAACTCGTCGCGCAGTACCATGAAGACACCGCGTACGCGCGCGTGGACCAGGCATTTTTCGACGAGCTGTTTCCCGCGATCAGCAACGGCCAGGAGCACATCGAGAAAAAGATCGAGAGCCTGATCGACCGGCCGCTGGCACAGCTCGATCCCATCGAATTGTCAATCCTGCTTATCGGCGTACACGAACTCGAAACCCGCATCGACATTCCTTACAAAGTCGTCATTAACGAGGGCGTGAACCTCGCCAAGCGCTTTGGATCGACGGACGGACACAAGTACATAAACGCTTGCCTCGACGCTGCTGCGCAATCCCTGCGCGAGGTCGAGGTGCAAGCCAAAGCCGGTGGATGAGTTTGAACTGATTCGTCGCTTCTTCTCACGCGACGCGAAGGCAACCGATGTTGGCGTCGGCGATGACGGCGCCGTGATGACACCAACACCCGGGACACAGCAAGTCCAGGTTATCGACACGCTGGTCGAGGGCGTGCATTTTCCAGCGACTATCACAGCCGCCGACGTCGGCTATCGGGCAGTTGAAGTTAACCTCTCGGACATTGCTGCGATGGGTGCCCGGCCCCGATGGATGACACTCGCGCTGACCCTGTGGGACAAGGACGAACTCTGGGTCGAAGACTTCGCGGCCGGGATGTTTGCGGCGGCCGATGAACACGACGTGGTCCTGGTAGGCGGCGATACGACGCAAGGTGACTCGGTTGTTGTTTCGATCAACATGACAGGTGAAGTGGAAAAGGACGCGGCCCTTTTGCGAAGTGGCGCCAAAGTGGGTGACACCGTGTTCGTCACCGGCACGGTGGGCGATGCCGCCGCCGGCCTCGAGCTACTCCAGCAGGGAGAACATGATGAATTTCTTGTCGGACGATTCCTGCGACCGACGGCAAGGCTGACGCTGGGCAGGATGCTCGTCGGCAGAGCGCATGCGGCCATCGACGTCTCGGACGGCCTGGTCGCCGACCTGAGCAAGCTGCTGGCCGCCAGCGCACTGGGTGCGCAAATAAACGTCGATGACGTACCGATGTCCCCTGCTTTGATGGCGCGCTTCGATGACGACACGGCGCAGCAGTTTGCCCTCTCCGGCGGTGACGACTACGAACTGTGCTTCACGGCGTCGGCGGATGCCGTGGCCGAACTCGACGGCGTCACCGCGATAGGCACAGTGACGGCCGCGGAGGGCCTGGTGTGTCGACGGGGCGGTGAGATTGTTGACGTCGACGTCAGCGGCTACCGTCATTTCACATGAGCGCAGGTCCGGACAATCTCGCACGCACGGTGCTCCGGGACCCGGTGCATTTCCTCGCGTTCGGCTTCGGCACCGGGCTGATGCCCTTCGCACCGGGCACTTTCGGCTCGATTCCTGGTGTCATCCTGTTCTGGCTGACCATGGATTTCGGAGTTTATGTTCAATTGGGATTGGTCGCGGCAATGACGCTGGCCGGAATCTGGCTGTGTGGTGAAAGCGCCAGGCGCATTGGCGTGCATGATCATGGTGGCATCGTCTGGGACGAGATCGTCGGCATGTACTTGACCTTGCTGGTCGCGCCCGTTTCGGTCGTCGGATTCGTACTCGCCTTCGTCCTTTTTCGCGTGATGGATATTGTCAAACCGTGGCCGATTCGGGACCTGGATCACAGTATCCATGGGGGTCTGGGAATTATGCTGGACGACCTCGTAGCTGCCCTGTATGCCGCATTGTTACTGGCTTTGTATGGGTGGCTAATGACCTGAACTGTGAGACAACATGGCCAGCAAGGTATCTGAACTTACGCGCCCGGCGGACGTGCCCGAGAAGATCGGTAAATACGTCATCATCAACAAGATCGGCAAGGGCAGCACCGGTACCGTTTACCTGTCTCACGACCCGTACTACCGTCGCGACGTAGCGATCAAGGTCTACAACCTCGAAGAAGACGCCGACGCCGAGCGCGCCAAGGTGTCCCGCAAGATGTTCTTCAACGAAGCACACATGGTCGGCATGTTGCAGCACCCTAACATCATGCCGATCTACGACGCCGGCGAGGAAGACGGCGCTTACTACGTCGTTACCGAACACATCCAGGGCGCACGCACGCTGGCCGCCTATTGTCGCCCCGATAACCTGTTGCGCGTCGATGACGTCGTCGAGATTATCTACAAATGCGCCAAGGCACTGCATTACGCTCACGGTCGTGGCGTCATCCATCGCGACATCAAGCCGTCGAATGTCATGCTCACGATCGACAACGATGTGCGCATCATCGACTTCGGTATAGCGATTGTCAGCGACTCCGAGGTATCGCGAATCGAAGGCATCGCGGGTTCACCGAGCTACATGTCGCCGGAGCAGGTCCAGTCGGAGGAACTGACGCCACGCTCTGACCTGTATTCACTCGGCGCCGTCATGTACGAACTGCTGACCGGGTTCCGACCGTTCCGTGCCGACAACCTGTCAAAACTGCTGCACCAGATCGTGTATGCAACACCGCCACCGATTCACACGTACCGCGACGATCTTCCGGAAGAACTCGAGCACGTCGTCATGACGACGATGCAAAAAGAACCGAACAAGCGTCTCACGACGGGCAACGCGATGGCGGCAGAGCTGACGCGTGTTTACAAGGACCTGCGCCAGAAGTACGACAGCCTCGATAACCAGGAGCATTTTGACCTGCTGCGCACCTTGCACTTCTTCCACGAGTTTTCGCACGCCGAAATCTGGGAGGTCCTGCGCGCCTCCGACTGGCACGAATACAAGGCTGGCGAAGATATCGTGCGCGAAGGGGAGGTCGACGACCGTTTCTACATTATCGTGTCGGGCGCGGTTGAAGTGCAGGCCAACGGCACCAGCATCGGCACCTTGAGCAATGGCGACTGTTTTGGCGAGACGAGCTACGTGCGCGGCGCAAAGCGCCAGGCGTCGATTCGGGCCCAGGGCCAGGTGACGATCCTGCGCGTGAGTTCGACGCTGATGGAACAGGTCTCATCAGCCTGTCAGCTGCGCTTCAACAAGGTTTTCCTGCGTTCCCTGATCACCCGGTTGCAGGGCAGCGGCGGCGCCAACACCTGATCACTCGCCAAAGGGCGATACGCACTTACGTATAAACAGCAATTAACCTCCGCGCGGTGAGGCGTATTCTGGCGCGCATGCGCAGGATATTGCTCACGGCGATGCTCCTTTTCGGCTGCCCGCTGCCGGCTGCAGCGGAGGCCCCGATCTCCGATGCGTTTCCCCTCCGCAATCACAATCCGTTTCTGCAGGTGTACGGATTACCCACGTTCCAGACACACGAACTCGTCGCCGAGGGAAAGATCGACGTCGGTTTGAGCTACGACGTTGCCAATGATGCGGATGACGCGGATCGCCTCGGCGAGCGGCTGATCATCGACGCCGAGAGCCAGGTACTGAATCTCTCGATCCGCCGCAGGTTTGGCGAACGATTCGAGTTCGGCATTGACGTACCCTGGGTGCGCCACTCGGGAGGGTACCTGGACAGCGTGATTTTTAATTTTCACGATCTCGTCGGGCTGCCGAACTCCAATCGTGACGGCCCGGATGATCAGTACCGCCTCTTTTTTGAACAGCAGGGTACCGTGCTCTTTGATACCGACGTGCCAACCTCGGGCATCGGGGACGTACAGGTGACCGCAGCCATGGACCTCGGCAAGGCCACGCTGCGCGCCGGTATCAAGGTGCCGACCGGCGACCCTGATGAGCTGACCGGAAGCGGCGCGGCCGATGTTTCCCTGGGACTCCATGGCGGAAGCACGGCATCCCTGTTCAGGCGCGAACTGGCGTACTCGGGATTTCTCGGTGTACTGGTGCTCGGCGACGGCGATATTATGCCGGCCCTGCAGCGGAGTGCCGTGCCGTATGCTGGCGCCGCGCTCAGGTGGCAAGCGACGACACGAATGGCACTGGCAACGCAGCTGTACGTCCAGGGGCCTTATTTCGACGCCGCGCTCGACGAACTCGGCGGTAACACCTTTCAACTCTCGTTCGGCGCAGATTTTCGTTTGCGAGGCTCGTTCCTGCGACTGGCAATTGTCGAAGACATCGCTGCCGCCGCCGCACCTGATTTCGCCCTGCACCTGTCGTTCCGTAGTTTCGGCGGCTGATTTCCGGTTACACTCGGGCCCAGACAATTTCGAGGGCTCCTCATGATCAAACGCGCCATCTGCCTGCTGGCAGTCCTGTTTTCGTTGCCGGCCCTTGCCAGCGAACTCAGCGAAAGTATCCAGACGGATTATGACGAGCATCTCGGGGCACTCTTCGATCACTTCCATCGCTATCCCGAATTGTCGACCGTTGAGACGGAAACGGCACGCCGCATGGCGCTGGAGCTTAGCCTGGCCGGTTTCGATGTCACCGAGGGCGTCGGCGGTACCGGTGTTGTAGCGATGATGGAGAACGGTGATGGCCCCCTGGTCATGATGCGTGCCGACATGGATGGCCTGCCGGTCGAGGAAAAGTCGGGCCTGGCGAACGCCTCTCGTGCCAAACAAAAAGATCCGATCACGGGTAACGACGTGTTTGTCATGCATGCCTGCGGGCACGATGTGCATATCACGAGCCTTGTCGGCACTGCCCGGCACATGGCGGCGCATCGGGATGCATGGACCGGCACGCTGATGCTGGTGGTCCAGCCTGCCGAAGAGCGCGTTCTGGGCGCCCGCGCCATGCGCGACGACGAAATCTGGGAGCGTTTCGGCAAGCCGGACTATGCGCTCGCGTTTCACGTCTCGTCATCGGGCACGGCCGGTGTGATCAATGTCCAGGAAGGCAGCCCGTACGCGGGCGCCGATACGGTCGACATCATCATTCACGGCGTTGGCGCCCACGGTGCGAGCCCGCACCGCGGCAAGGATCCGATTGTCCTGGGGAGCCAGATCGTGCTCGCGTTGCAGACCCTTGTCTCGCGCGAGTTGTCGCCGCGCGACCCGGGTGTCGTGACGGTCGGGTCGTTCCACTCCGGAACCAAGCACAACATCATTTCAGATCGTGCGCATCTGCAGCTGACCGTGCGCAATACCAGCGAAGCAACACGCCAGATACTGCTGGACGGCATCGTACGCATCGCTGAGAACATGGGACGCGTCGCGGGCCTGCCTGAGGACAGGCTTCCCGAAGTCATCATCTCAAACGAGAGCGTGCCGCCCGTTGTCAACGATGCGCCGCTGGTACGCCGCCTGCGCGCCGCCTGGATCGACGGCATGGGCGAAGCTTCGGTCGTTGATATACCGACCAAGGGCATGGGTGCCGAGGACTTCCCGTTCTTCACGCAGGACCCCGAGATTTCGAGCGTGTACTGGGCTGTTGGCGGTACGCCACAGGAGGACTTCGATACGGAAGCCGCAGGCGGGCCGCCGGTCCCGAGTCATCATTCGCCGTTGTTCAAGATCTCGCCCGAGCCGTCAGTGACGGCGGGGGTCGAGTCGACGGTGCTGGCCCTGAAAACCCTGATGCAGGAGTAGAGCGCGTCAGTCGTCGTCGACTTCGAATTCCTCGAGGTCTTCGCTGCCCGCACTCTTGAGCAGTATCTCGACCTTTTGCTCGGCGTCGCGTAGCGCGGTCTGGCAGCCACGGGTCAGCTTGATGCCTTCCTCGAATTTCTTCATGGCCTTCTCGAGCGGCAGGTCGCCGGACTCGAGTTCGTCGACCAGTTCTTCGAGGTCGGCGAGTGATTTTTCGAGGTTGAATTTCTTGGAAGAGCTCATCATCGATCCTGGATTCACGCTGCGTGGCTAAGCTACAGCGAGGCTCATCGGAGGTCAACGCGTCAGGGACACCCACAATTGACATGTTGTGCCCGGATTCATACAGTAGCTCCTCGGTTAGAATCAATCTAATTAGCAACCCAGACTCCCTGGTGCTCACTCGAGAGGAAGAAAAATGTCCCTGAAAGGCAGCAAAACCGAAGGAAACCTGAAAGACGCATTTGCCGGTGAATCCCAGGCAAACCGCCGCTACCTGTATTTCGCAGCCAAAGCCGACGTTGAAGGCTACAACGATGTCGCCGCTGTTTTCCGTTCCACCGCCGAAGGCGAGACCGGACACGCGCACGGGCATCTCGAGTATCTTGAGGAGACCGGCGACCCGGCCACGGGCCTGCCGATCGGCTCGACTGCCGAGAACCTGGCCGCAGCGATCGCCGGCGAGACGCATGAGTACACCGACATGTATCCGGGCATGGCCAAGACCGCGCGCGATGAGGACTTCGACGAGATTGCGGACTGGTTCGAGACGCTGGCCAAGGCCGAGCGTTCGCACGCCAATCGCTTCCAGAAAGCACTGGATACACTCGACGACTAAAACTTGCGGAGAGCCGGGTCGCAAGGCCCGGCTTCCAGCCTCATGAGCGAATCACGACGCGAGGGTAGCCTCGAGGCGCCGACGCGCCATCCCCTGGACTGGCGTTCCGACGAATTCTACGACGACCAGGCCCTGTTCGATGAACTCGAACGGGTGTTCGACATCTGTCACGGTTGTCGCCGCTGTTTCAATCTCTGTCATTCCTTTCCGACCTTGTTCGACCTCGTCGATGAGTCCGACACCATGGAAGTGGACGGTGTCGCCAAGGACGACTACTGGCAGGTCGTTGACCACTGTTACCTCTGTGACATGTGCTACATGACCAAGTGCCCGTACGTGCCTCCGCACGAGTGGAATGTGGATTTTCCGCACCTCATGCTGCGTGCCAAGGCAGCGCGCTTCAGGAAAGAAGGCGCATCCACACGCGACAAGATTCTTAGCGCTACCGACAAGGTTGGCAAGCTGGCGGGCATTCCCGTCGTGGTGAATGCCGTCAACGCGGTCAATCGCAGCAAGTCGGGACGTAAACTCCTCGAGAAAACACTCGGCGTGCACAGGGATGCGCCGGTTCCCGAATACCATGCGAAGACCGCGCGCAAACGCCTGAAAGGACTCGGCGAGAGCGGGGCTGTGGCGGGACAGTCCACAGCATCGACGCGTGGCAAGGTCGCGCTGTTCACAACCTGTTACTGCAATCGCAACCACCCGGGCGTCAACGAAGACCTCGTCGCGGTATTTGAACACAATGACATCGCCGTGCGGCTTGCCAGCAAGGAAGTTTGCTGCGGCATGCCCAAGCTCGAACTGGGCGATCTCGAAGCTGTTGCCAAGGCCAAGGAAAGCAATATTCCCGTGCTTGCGAAGCTGGTCGATGAAGGCTGGGACATCGTGACGCCGATCCCCTCATGCACGCTGATGTTCAAGCAGGAACTCCCGCTCATGTTCCCCGACGATGCGGTTGTAACAAAGGTCCGCGACGCGATGTACGATCCGTTCGAGTACCTGATGCTGCGACACAAGGATGGCAAACTCAAAACGGAATTCTCGTCCTCGCTGGGCAAGGTGACTTACCAGGTGCCTTGCCACCTGCGTGTGCAGAATATCGGCCTGAAGACCCGCGATATGCTGCAGCTGGTTCCTGACACGAGCGTCGACGTGATCGAGCGCTGTTCGGGGCATGACGGCACGTATGCCGTCAAGAAAGAGTTTCACGACATATCGAAGAAAATCGCGCGCCCCGTCGTCAATAAGCTCAAGAAGGGCGAGGCGGACCACTTCACAAGCGACTGTCCCATGGCGGCGGAGCAAATCGTGCAGGACCTTGACGATCATGCCGCTAATAACCCAATGGGCCTGTTGCGCAAGGCATACGGAATCTGATGCAAAAACTATCCCGGGAAGACCTTTTCAGCCTCGAGAACTATGCCGAGGCACGTTCGGCGTTTCGCGATAAAGTGCTGGAGCATAAAAAGAATCGCCGCCTCGACCTTGGTACCAACGCAGCCCTCTATTTCGAGGACCGCCTGACCATGCAATACCAGGTTCAGGAGATGCTGCGGATCGAGAAGATCTTCGAGGCGGACGGTATCAGGGAGGAACTTGACGCTTACAACCCGCTGATCCCCGACGGCAGCAACTGGAAAGCGACCTTCATGATCGAGTTTCCTGATGTGGAAGAGCGTCAGCAAATGCTTGCCCGGCTCGTTGGGATCGAGGATCGCGTGTTCGTGCACGTGGCGGACTTCGATCGTGTGTACGCCATTGCAGATGAAGACCTCGAGCGCGCTGACGAAGGCAAGACGTCTGCCGTGCATTTCCTGCGCTTCGAGTTGCCACCCGAACAGGTTGCGTCGCTAAAGAACGGCGCGGCGCTTGTCGCGGGCATCGATCACGATAACTATCGCGTGGAAATCAGCTCGGTTCCTGCCAATATTCGCGAATCTCTCGTCAACGATCTCGATTAACGCTAGAATTCTGCCGGGCACTCTCTGGCAACCTCAAATCTTGCACTCTAATCGATGACTAAACGTTACGATGCTGCGGACATCGAAGTCCTCAGCGGACTCGAGCCTGTCCGGCGCCGACCGGGCATGTACACCGACACCACGCGGCCGAATCACCTGGCGCATGAGGTGGTCGATAACTCTGTCGATGAAGCGCTTGCGGGACATTGCAAGAAGATCGACGTCACGATCTACAAGGATGGTTCGGTGGAGGTCAGTGACGACGGCCGCGGCATGCCCGTCGACAAGCATCCGAAAGAAAAGATCCCGGGTGTCGAACTGATCCTTACGCGCCTGCATGCGGGCGGCAAGTTCTCGAACGAGAACTACCAGTATTCGGGCGGCCTGCACGGGGTTGGTGTCTCGGTCGTCAACGCGTTGTCAAAGAACCTCGAGGTGTGGATTCGCCGCGGCGGGAAGGAATACAACATGTCCTTCGCCGGCGGCAAAAAGCGCGGCAAGCTCGAAGTTGTTGGCAAGGTCGGCAAAGCCAATACCGGCACTACGATCCGCTTCTGGCCCGACAAACAGTATTTCGATACGACGAAAATATCCGTCAAGAGCCTGAAACACGCGCTCAAGGCCAAGGCCGTCCTCTGTCCCGGGCTGAAAGTCAGCCTGAAAGTCGAACAGCCCAAGGAAAAGATCGAGTGGCAGTACGAGGGCGGACTTGAGCAATACCTGCTGGAGGAAATTGGCGGCGGCGAAACGCTGCCCGCCGAGCCGTTTTCGGGCAGCCTGAAGGGCAATAACGAAGCCGTCGACTGGGCGCTCGTCTGGACGACCGATGGCGGCCCCTCGGTGACCGAGAGCTACGTCAACCTGATTCCGACGCCGCAGGGTGGCACCCACGTGAACGGCCTGCGTACCGGATTGACGAATTCAATACGCGAGTTCTGCGACTTCAGGAACCTGCTGCCTCGCGGCGTGGCGATCGCGCCCGAGGATGTCTGGGATGGGCTGAGTTTTGTGCTGAGTACCAAGCTTGAGGATCCGCAGTTCTCCGGACAGACCAAAGAGCGGCTGTCGTCGCGAGAATCTGCCGCCTTTGTCGCCGGCGTGATCAAGGATAATTTCTCGCTCTGGCTGAACCAGCATCCGGAAACGGGCGATCTGATTGCGCAGCTGGCGATTACGAAGGCGCAAAAGCGCCTGAAGTCGGCCAAGAAAGTCGTTCGAAAGAAGATTGTTTCGGGTCCGGCGCTGCCGGGCAAGCTGGCGGACTGCACCTCACAGGAGCCCGAGCTCTGCGAGCTGTTTCTCGTCGAGGGTGACTCGGCCGGTGGTTCGGCCAAACAGGCGCGCGATCGCAACACGCAGGCGATCATGCCGCTGCGCGGCAAGATCCTGAATACCTGGGAAGTCGATACGGCAGAGATCCTCGCGTCGGCGGAGGTTCACGACATCTCGGTTGCGCTCGGTGTCGACCCCGGATCCGATGACATCAGTGGCCTGCGCTATCACAAGGTTTGCATCCTTGCGGATGCCGATTCGGACGGCCTCCACATCGCGACCCTGTTATGCGCGCTGTTCCTGCGACACTTCCGCGAACTGATTCTCGCTGGACACGTCTACGTTGCGATGCCGCCGCTGTACCGCATCGATGTCGGCAAGGAAGTGTCCTACGCGCTTGATGAGGGCGAGCGCAAGGGCATTCTCGATCGTATCGAGGCCGAGAAAAAAAAGGGCAAGGTCACGGTCACGCGTTTCAAAGGCCTCGGCGAGATGGATCCCGAGCAGCTGCGCGAAACGACGATGAATCGCGATACGCGCCGCCTCGTGCAGCTCACAATCAGCGGGCGAGACAAGACCGATCAGCTCATGGATATGCTGCTCGCCAAGAAACGTTCCAAGGACCGCCGCACCTGGCTCGAAACCAAGGGCAACCTGGCGGAGGTATGAGATGACAACGATGCAGAATTCACTGAACCTCGAAGGCGTCGAGCAACAGCCGCTCAAAGAATACACCGAGCGCGCGTACCTCGATTACTCGATGTACGTCATCCTCGACCGCGCTCTGCCGCAGATTGGTGACGGGCTGAAACCCGTGCAGCGCCGCATAATTTACGCAATGAGCGAGCTCGGGCTCTCCGCCTCGTCGAAGCCGAAGAAATCGGCGCGTACCGTCGGCGATGTCATCGGCAAGTTTCACCCACACGGTGATTCGGCCTGTTACGAAGCCATGGTACTCATGGCACAGAGTTTCTCGTACCGCTATCCCATCGTCATCGGCCAGGGCAACTGGGGCTCGACCGACGATCCCAAGTCTTTCGCTGCAATGCGCTACACCGAATCGCGCCTGGCGCCGTACGCCAAGAGCCTGCTGCAGGAACTGGGACATGGAACGGTCGACTGGACGCCCAACTTCGACGGGACGCTCAAGGAGCCCGTCGTATTGCCGGCGCGCCTGCCGAACCTGCTGCTCAACGGCACGACGGGTATCGCGGTCGGAATGTCGACCGATGTGCCGCCGCACAACCTCAATGAAGTCACGAGTGCGCTTGTGCACCTGATCGACAATCCGAAAGCAACCGTCGCTCAGCTCATGAAGCACATCAAGGGGCCGGACTTCCCGACCGGTGGCGAACTGGTATCGTCCCAGGACGACATCCGCGAGATCTACGCCACCGGTAACGGTACGTTGCGGCTGCGTGCGTCGTACAAGATGGAAGGCACCGACATCGTGATCACGTCGCTGCCGCACCAGATCTCGGGGGCCAAGATTCAGGAGCAAATTGCCGCGCAGATGCGTGCGAAGAAATTGCCCCAGGTTGACGACCTGCGTGATGAGTCGGACCACGAGGAGCCCACGCGCATCGTTATCAGCAAGAAGCGCGGTGTGGATGTCGACCAGCTCATGTCGCACCTGTTTTCGACGACCTCGCTCGAGCGCACGCTGCGCGTGAATATGAACATCATCGGCCTCGACGGACGGCCGCGCATGTTCGACCTGGTCGGGCTGCTCAAGGAGTGGCTGACGTTTCGCAAGGAGACCGTCAAGAATCGTCTTGGCCACCGTCTGCAAATCGTCAACGACCGCCTGCACATCCTGGATGGCCTGCTCGTCGCCTACCTCAACATCGACGAGGTCATCGCGATCATCAGGGAGGAGGATGAGCCCAAGCCGGTTCTCATGAAACGCTTCAAGCTGTCCGATATCCAGGCCGAAGCAATCCTCAATCTCCGTCTGCGCAACCTGGCCAAGCTCGAGGAGTTCAAGATCAAGGGCGAACAGGACGAGCTCCAGGAGGAGCGCGACCTGCTCGAGAAAACGCTCAAGAGCGCGGCGCGCCTGAAGACGCTGATCAAGAAAGAGATTCTCGTAGATGCCGAGGCTTACGGCGACGATCGTCGTACCGAGATCATCGAGCGGGAAGCAGCCCAGGCGTTGGATGAGACGCAACTGGTTGCGAGCGAACCGGTGACCGTTGTCCTGTCGCAGGCGGGCTATGCACGAGCGGCGAAAGGTCACGAGATCGATCCAGCGACCCTGAACTACCGATCCGGAGACACGTACCTGGCGTCGGCACAGGGGCGGAGCAACCAGCTGGCGATGTTCGTCGACAGTACCGGCCGTGTTTACAGCGTGATAGCCGGTACCTTGCCGTCGGCACGAGGGCAGGGCGAGCCGCTGTCGAGCCGCTTCAAGCCGCCCGACGGCGCCGCATTCTGCGGTGCAATGATTGGCGACAATGAGCAGAAGTACTTGCTGGCAAGCGACGCAGGCTACGGCTTCATCGCTACGCTAAGTGACCTCGTGTCGCGCAACAAGGCCGGCAAAGCGGTCCTGCGCGTACCGGCGGGCGGCAAGGCTGTGGTACCGGCGCCGGTGCCAGGGGACAAGGAATGCCTGATCGCTGCCGTGAGTTCGATTGGGCGCCTGTTGTTGTTCGAGATGGAGGAGTTACCCGAGCTGGCCAAAGGCAAGGGCAATAAGCTGATCAATATTCCTGGACCCAAGTACAAGAGTGGCGAAGAGAAGATGGTCGCCGCTGCCGTGGTGCCTGAGGATGGCCACCTCGAGGTCTATACCGGAACACGTAAAATGACGATCAAATGGAACGACCTCGATGACTACTACGGTGACCGGGCGTTGCGCGGAGCGCTGCTGCCCAAGGGCTGGCGCAAAGTCGAACGGCTGGCGGGCGTCTAAAAAAAAGACCCCGGCGTTTAGCCAGGGTCGTAAACAGTCGGGCTGGCAGTGCGTCTAACGGCGCTTGGTGTCGACCTTGCCGCCGGAGATATCCATTTCCGCCGTTTCGTCGTCGTTCGCGACCGGCATTTCCGCCGTCTTTTCGTCGTTTGACATGTTAACTGTAACGGCTGCGGTTGCGTCGAGCTGTTGCTGAGTTTCTGTATCCACCGTTTCGTCGTCGGCTACCGGCATCTCTGCGGTCTCATCGAGTTCCGATACGTCGGCAAGCGGCATCTCGGATGTCTCGTCGTCGAGCGAAGTCTCGTCGAGTGTCGCACTCAGGTCTGCCGCGGCACGTTCGATCTCCGTGTTCAGGGCCTGCGTTGCGGTAAGTTCGGCTTCGTAGTCCTGTGCGAGAATCTCGGCAACGTCTTCGTTGATCGTGTACTCGTCGGTGGGCGATATGTCCTGGTCGACCGTGTACTCATCGGTCAACGAGTCATCGGTGTCGAACTGAGGCGCCTGGGTTGCATCGAGAATAATTGACATTTCGAAGTCGTCGTCCTGAGGCAGGATTTCACTCTCCAGAATCGAATCCGCTTTGACGCGCGGCGGGGGCAGGCCCTCCGCGGAGTCGTCGACCGGCTGCGGCTCAAACGGCAGCTCGATATCGACATCGGTCGGTGCGGCGAAGCAGAAGTCCTGCGCGACCTCCATGTCCGTACCATCGGCCAGACCGGTGCCGAGAACGAGGTCGGCGTCGAGAGCGAGGTTCTCTTCGGTCGGCGAGTCGTCTTCGATATCGTAGACGTCCTCTGCCAGCTCATGGCCTGTGGCGCTGGCGGCTGCGGCACCGACGGGTGTCGAGCCGAAGCGTTCGCGAATACGACGGCCGAAGAGCACCAGCAGGCCAAAGATGGCGAGGCCGCCGCCAATAAACCAGGCGAGCATCGATGTTGATTCGCTGCGCGATCCGGTGCTGATAATCGCGGTCGGTACGTTGGGCGACTCGGACGCTGTCGTCGGGCCTTGGAGCTCGGTATCGGGAATCGTAACCGTCGCTTCCGGTTCGACGTAAGGATTGCCACTTTCGACAACATTGTTGTCGGCACTGACTTCCCGGCTCACCTCAGTCACAAGTGTTTCGCTGGCGGCCGCGTCACTAACAACCGGCTGGGCCGCATCATCAAAAATGGGCGGTTCGTAAATAGCGCCATCGACGGTTTCCACGGGCGGCAACTCGGCCGCCGTCGCCACCGCCGGGGCTGCGGCAGGCGCAGCCACGCTCACGACAGGGGCTGAACCGTCGAGGCTCGGGATTGTCAACCAGGCGCCAGCCTTGAGTTTATTCGGGTCGTTGTCGATAAAGGCGTCGGGGTTCGCCACGAAAATCGTATTGACCGCGGGCCACAGGCTTATCGAGCGGTTTTCGATGCGGCTGACAATCTCGCCCAGCGTCTCACCGGGTTTCACCTGGTAGCGCGTCGACTGGCCAATAGGCGTGGTGTCCGTAGTTCTCGCAGGCCGCGTAGATGTGCGTGCGACGGGCTGCGGCGCCGGGGCAGCAACAGGCGCAGCTTGCGAGGCAGCAGCGGCAGCCCGGACCTCCGCAACGGCGGCCGGATCGACGAACAGCATGTACTCGCGGCTGAGGTTAGGCGTGTACCGGCAGTTGATCGTGACGCGCGTCGCCATCATGGGCTCGCGAATCATGGTCTCGCCTGTAATCAGTATGGCGGTGTCAGTCACGCTGATCGTGCTGCGTCCAATACCTGGCAGATCGCTGGTCGAACGGCCACCGCCGACCGACACACAGGTATCGCTGAGCATTTCGTTGGGTGCGAGCGCATAGGCGATGCTCGCTCGCAGCGGCTGCCCGAGATTCGATTGCACGGTAAGTTCACCCAGTTCCAGCGCCGCAGCCGGTGTCACTGCAAGGCCGCCGCCAAGTGCGACCAGAGGCAAGAAAGCGCGCTTCGAGGCGCGATCCTTCGCATGCATTGGAGTAAGTGTTTTGTTCACTTCATGTTCCTCGAAATATTCTTGCCGGACTCAGTCTAGGATTAAGGCGCATCCATGGCTAAGAACCTATTCTAGTTTTTTGGCGGAACCACCTGTTAGCGGGTGGTTCAGAGAGTAGCGTGTGACACGCGTCACACTTTGCCGGGCGTCAGGTAGCCTGTGCGGCGGTCAAATCGTCAAGGGTCGTATTGATGACGTCGCGATCGGTGTCTTGCAGGACCACTTCGGGTTCGTGAACATAATGTCCCTGCATGAAGTCGAGACCGAGCTGGAACAGGACGGCCATGGCGTTGGCGTTTTCCACACGTTCTGCAATGGTTTTGATCTCGCGTGACTGAGCTGCCAGCACGATCTTCTTGACCGCGGCCTGCATGGATTCGTCCGTCATCAGCGTATGCATGAGTTCGCCGTCAATCTTGATGTAGTCGGGCTTGAGGATATCCAGAATCTGGAAGCGGTCGCGATCCACGCCATAGTGTTCGAGCGCAAATCCGATTCCGAGTTTGCGCGTGTGCCTCACCAGCGTCCTGGTCTGCTTGATATGCTTGGCAGCGCCAGTTTCCGGAATCTGGACGACGAGGCGCGAACAGTCAAAATCGCTTTCGTCGAGTTTCTGCTGTATCCATGCGGCGGTCGATGAGTCCGTCAGTGATTGCTCGGACAGCCGCACGAACACACGATCTGCATCATTTTTCGCACAGAAATCCATCGCCGCCGTCAGCATCCACCGGTCAATGTTCTTCATCATGTTGTTGCGTTCCGCGGCGGGAATGAATTCGGACGGAAGCACGGAATTATTCTGCTCGTCGATCATGCGCACGAGAAGGTCATACATCTGGATGGAATCGCTGCGCAGACCGGCAATTGGCAACTGTGCGAGACGGAACCGATTGTCCATCAATGCGGCCTTCAGGTGCTTGACCCAGATAGCGTCGAACTCTCGTTGCTTCGTATCTTCGTCAGCAGCTTCGCTGAGGCATGACGTGCTGCCGCCTTCTTCCTTCCCTAGCTGGTACGCACTTACGGCGGCTGCAACGAAGTCTTCGAGACTCTCAAATATCTCATTAGCGCCGCAGGCGCCAACCGTACACGTCATGTGCGTCGACGTGTCACCCACTTCGAAGGTGACGCTTTCAAGATGATCGATCAGTTGTTTGCCCCAGACCTGTGCATCCCTGGCGCTGCCGCGCTCCAGCAGGACCATGAGCGAGGTGCCTTCGAAGCGCCCGGCAACATCACGCGGCTGCATCCGCTTGCGGACGACTTCAGCAAACTGCGCAAGAATTTCCTCGGACCGGATGATGCCAACCTTGTCTCGGACCTCGCCGAACTTGTCGGGCTTGATGTAGACCAGGCAGTGCGTGCCGGAAGCGGGTTTGCGTTTCAGGCGCTTGGCGATGCGTTCGAGAAACTGTGCGCGGTGGAAAAACAACGTCGTCGGGTCACGCTTGAGGGCATCGTGAACGAGTTTGGTGGGTTCCTCCGCAACCTTGAGTTGCGGGGCGATACGAATCTGCACGTTCGGGCCGTCATCGAGGTCGATCTTCCGGAACTCCAGGCGAAGTTCTTCGGCGTCCCCCGAGTCGATGTGAGTCTTGACGATGAGCTTCTCGTCTCGCTGCCATTTGCCCGCAATCGTGGCGACCAGCGCACCCTTCAGAGCAGCCTGGCTCTCGGGCTCGAAGTAGTCCATGACAGGCAGACCAATCAGCTCGTCGCATTCCTTGATCTTGAACTGCTTTAGCCACGCATCGTTGACGTCAGTGAAGATACCTTCCTGCACCAGTGCGTAGCTGCTGGCCGACGTGGCCATATGGTCTTTAAGATGCCTCTTGTATTCGGTCGCGGACTGCAGTGTGGAGTTCAGTGCTCGCTCGACCCGTAAAGCGCGTAACTCACGGGAGACGACTGACTGCAGGCGCTTTTTCAGGCCCATCGAAACCAGGTCGCACGCGCCGGAACGCATTGCCGACTCGATGTCGGCTTCTTCCGCGTTTTCCTGCATTACGATGACCGGGACCTCGGGGTTGTAACGGTCCTTTTGCTTGACTACCTGCCGAATCGAGTCGGGGTAGCTGTCACAATTCAGGATCAGCAGTTCGACCATCTCGGCCGCCAGCGTATCGGCCAGCCGGGTTGGGTTGGCCGTCCAGTGACAATGCGCCGCAAGACCCGCGTCGCGAAGTGCACTGTTGATCAGCTCTACGTCGTCCTGATGTTCGCTCAGGACCGCAATTGATATGCTTTGGCGCCCGTTCAAGTCCTAATCCCTGGCAAACCGGTCGGTTCCCCGCGATGTCCATATTCTGTTAATAATTATGGAGTCTAGACACTGTGGGGAGGGGAGTCCCGGCCCGGAGTCCAAAACCGTGACCTGAATCAAGTTTCGGCGAGTTTTGAAGCCATTTCTGGCCGAAATTTCGGCTGGCGCCGAACGTTGACTTCGGTATCATAGCGCCTCGCCGCCTACCTGCGGCCCTGCTTCTTGAGAGCGATAACCATGGCAAATTACAGCACCAACGAATTCCGGTCCGGCTTGAGGATCATCATTGATGGCGACCCCTGCATTATTGTGGACAACGAATTCGTAAAACCCGGCAAAGGCCAGGCTTTCAACCGCGCCAGGATCAAGAATCTCAAGACCGGGAAGACCGTCGACAAGACCTTCAAATCGGGCGATTCGGTCGAGGCTGCCGACGTCATGGACACGGAGATGCAGTACCTCTATTCGGACGGAGAGTTCTGGCATTTCATGGTGCCGGATACGTTTGAGCAGTACGCCGCAGACGGCAAAGCGGTCGGCGATGCCAAGGACTGGATCACGGACGGCGACATGTGCGGCATTACGCTGTGGAATAACTCGCCGTTGATCGTTTCTGCGCCAAACTTCGTCGAACTCGAAATCACCGAGACGGACCCCGGGGTCAAGGGTGATACAGCGAGCGGTGGCGTGAAACCGGCAACCCTGTCGACGGGAGCGGTGGTGCGCGTTCCCTTGTTCGTTGATCAGGGCGAGGTGATCAAGGTCGATACACGCTCACGTGAGTACGTGTCGCGCATCAAATAAAGTACTTGCGCGTTTCCTGCAGCGCGCAGAACGTCTCACATAATTTTTCCACACCCGTCTGGTCGGCCGGGTTGAAACGACGAGTTATCGGGCTGTCTATATCGAGCACGCCGATAAGCCGGTCGTGCACGATCAGCGGAACGACAAGTTCGGACCGCGAATCCGGGTCGCACACGATGTGCCCGGGGAACGAGTGAACATCGGCCACGCGCTGTGTTTCACGCGTCGACGCGGCCGCGCCGCAGACGCCTTCATCCAGCGCGATATGTACGCAGGCGGGTTTGCCCTGGAATGGACCGAGGACGAGTTCGTCGTCTCGCAAGACGTAGACACCGAGCCAGTTGATTTCCTCTAGCGCGTTGTACAACAACGAGACGAAGTTGGCGGTCGCGGCAAGCGCGTCGCGCTCACCGTCCAGGAGTGCATGCAGCTGCGAGTTGAGCAGCTTGTAGTTCGTATCGATCATGCGCCTTCTTCAAAAGTGAATGTAATTACGTTGCGTATATCGTCGGTCTTGTCGTGGAGCATTTGCAAGCGCTCGAGCCCCATCGCAACCCCGGCACACTGCGGCAAGCCGGCAGCGAGAGCTGCAAGCAGGTTCTGATCTACCGGTCGAACAGTTTGTCCGCGACGTTTGCGGCTCTCGATGTCCCTGGCAATCCGCGCGGCCTGCTCCGAGGCGTCCGTCAATTCGACATACCCGTTGGCGAGCTCCAACGGCCCAAGGAAGACTTCGAAACGATCCGCGACTCCGGGATCGCCCGGACAAAGGCGCGCCAGGGCTGCCTGGCTGGCCGGGTAGTGCTGCAGCACCGTCAGTCGGTTCGCCGCGAACGAGGGAATTACCCGGGTTGCCAGCAGCAGGTCGAGCCAGTCGTCTCGCTCGCGACCCAGCGCCGCCTGCAGCTGATTATCAGCATCGGCGACACGGATCAGCGCGTCGAGGCTGGCTGTCCGGGCATCAATGCCGACCGTATTGAGGAAGGCGTCGTAGTAATCGATGCGCACCGGCAATTCCGCCGGTGCCTTATCCGCCAGCACCTGGCTGATGAGTGATGTCGTGTCCTGGATAATTTGAGACAGCCCCATGTCGAGGCGATACCACTCCAGCATCGTGAATTCCGGCTGATGCTGTCTACCTGCCTCGCCGTCGCGAAACACTCGGGCGATCGAGAAAATGTCAGGGTAGCCGGCCGCCAGCAAGCGTTTCATACAGAATTCAGGAGAGGTGTGCAGGAATAACGGTCCGCCACCGACGGCACAGTCTGTGATCTCGAAGCTTTCTACCTGAATGTCGCTGACTGCCGTTCGGCTTAGGGCGGGTGTGTCGACCTCCAGAACGTTTCTGGTGCCGAAGTAGTCGCGTACCCGCCGCAACATGGCGGCCCGGCTGCGTGCGGCCTCCGGGCCTGACGCGGGCCGCCAGTCACTCACTCCGTGGGTCTCTTCAGTTCACCGATCTCGACCCCCATACACAGCGTGGCGCCTGGTTCCAGATCGTCGTCCCACTCGCACACGCCCCCGGGCAGCAGCATGATGACGGTCGACCCCATGTTGAACCAGCCGAGCAGGTCGCCCTTGTGCACGGTGGTCGGGTGTCCTGACAGGTCAAGAATGTCGACGACGCCGGATTTGCGTGGACGAATCTCCCCGCTCCACGGTGTCGAGATGCTGCCGACATTCAGTGCGCCAACAAAGACAAGGACCGCCGGACCGAAGTCCGTGCGGAAGTGCATGATGAGCCTCTCGTTACGGCGAAACAGCCCGTCGAGGCGGGAAACCGTCGCTTCGTTGACGCTGAACAGGTCGCCCGGCACGTAGCGCGCGGCAACGAGTTCACCCGCCATCGGTGCATGAACCCGGTGATAATTGTAGGGCGCGAGGTAGATTGTCGCGAAGCTGCCGTCCCGATAGTGGTCGGCTTCCGCCAGGTCGGTCACCAGCAGGTCGCCGAGAGAGTAGTCGATGCCCTTCGCCTGGAAGACGCTATCGGCGCGAATGGCCCCCGCGAAGCTGACGGTACCGTCGACCGGCGACACGATCGTGTTCTCGTCGCCGTCAATGGGTCGTCGTCCGTCGGCGAGCTCGCGGATAAAGAAATCATTAAACGTCGCGAAATCGCCAGGTACGCTGAGCTTGACCTCCTCGAGATCGACATCGAAGGCGCTGGCGAATCGCGTAATCAGGAAATTCTTGATGCGGGTATGCCGAATCCTCGCAATGCGCCAGATTGCCGCTGTGAGCCAGTGACGTGGCAGGAGGTACTGCAAAGCGACAAACGCGACGGCCTTCATTGGTCTTCTTCCTCCGGGAAGCTGTAGTTCACTGACAGAACCGGCGTACCGCCGCTGAAGAACTGCAGCGCGACGGTGTCCTCCAGGTCTTTGGGTCGCATCAGCATCAGGTGCTTACCGCCGCGCTGGAGCGTCACACTGCCGTGTGCCGGTACGATCAATTCAGCCAGCTCGCGCATGCGTGAAACACCGTCAGTGATCGTGGTCTCATGGACTTCGACGCTGCCGAACTGCGGACTTTCTACGCTCGTTATGCGCAGCGGCTCGTCGGTGTTATTCGTCAGGATCAGGAATCCGGCGCTCATCGGTCGGCCGGGTATCGGCTTCGTAACTTCGAGCTCGCTAGCCACCAGCGGCGGCTTGGGAGCCCCGCAGGCCGCGAGCATGACAGCCAGCAAAAGAAGAAAGGCACGCATTAGCGGCTACTCATCAGGATTGGAAGATCGCGGACATAGTTGTCAACGAGGTGCGGCGAGCCGATCAACGAGTGGCGATTGCCGTCAGGATCGATAACGTAAACCCCGGCCCAGTGGTCGACAACATAGTTGTCCCCGTCGGTGCCGCGCTTTTCGAAATAGACGCCCAACTCCGTCGTTAGCTTGCGAATCTCCTCCATCGGTCCCGTGAGCCCCAGGTTGCCGTCGCCAAAGTGGTCGACGTACTGGCCGAGGATTTCGGGTGTGTCCCTCTCGGGATCCACGCTGACCAGGACGATGCGGGGCAGGGGCTGTTGTCCCATGTCGGCAAGGGTCTGCTTCGCGGTGGCCAGGACCTGCAGGGTCGCCGGGCAAACATCGGGGCAATGGGTGAAACCGAAGAACACGAGGTCCCACTGGCCCTCGAATACGCTTTGATCGACCCTGTCGCCATCCTGGTTAAGCAGGGAAAATGCGGGTACCGGTTCGGGTGCGGGCAGGATCAGCGCGGACTCCGGCGCCGGCGGCGTCGTTGAGCGAATTGCGAGGAAGATGCCGGCAGCAAGCGCGACGGCCAATGCGGCGGCGATAACGAGGTTCTTGGGGCTCATGAAAGTGATCTGTTTATTGCGGACAACCAGGCGACAATTCTACAGGCAGAAAGACCATGAGCGTGATAGATTCGCGCGGCATGAATGTCGAGCAGCTCATCCGGGAAATCGCAAACCGCTTCGAGGAAGCGGAGCTGACGTATGGGCATGGCACTGACAATGCGACGGACGAGGCGGCCTGGCTCGTGTTCGCCAAGCTTGGCCTGCCGCACGATGATGCGCCTGCGGTGTATGCCAACACGGTGTCCGCGGACGAGATGGCCAGTATCAATGCGCTGGCGGCGCGACGCATTCATGAGCGTATCCCGCTGGCCTACCTGCTTAAGCAGGCCTGGTTCGCCGGGCTGGAGTTTTACGTCGATGAACGCGTGCTGGTGCCGCGCTCGCCGCTGGCCGAACTCATTCATAACCGCTTTTCACCCTGGATTGCCCCTTCCGAGGTCCGGCGAGTCGTCGATCTGGGTACGGGGAGCGGTTGCATCGCAATCGCGACAGCGCTGGCGTTCCCGGAGTCCGTCGTCGATGCCGCCGATATTTGTGAGGACGCGCTCGCCGTCGCTGATATAAACATCCAGCGGCATGGCCTTGAGGAGCGTGTGCGTACGATCAAGTCCGATTTTTTTGACGCACTCGTCGACGAGCGTTATGACCTTATTATCAGCAATCCGCCCTATGTCGACCAGGCGGACATGGCATCACGTGCGTCCGAGTTCCGGCACGAACCCGAACTCGGGCTGGCTGCGGGGCAGGACGGTCTGGATTGTGCGCACAAGATTCTGCAAGATGCCTCGCGATTTCTTACTGACAATGGAATACTCGTCTGTGAGGTCGGCAACAGCCAGGCAGCGCTGGAAGCTGCCTACCCGGAACTGCCATTCGTCTGGCTCGATTTCGAGCAGGGCGGCGCTGGTGTGTTCCTGCTGACCCGCATCGATCTGCAGTTTAATAGATAGGCAACAGGCCAGGTAACACACACGTGTCGGGTAACAGTTTTGGAAAATCGTTTGTTGTGACGACGTTTGGCGAGAGCCATGGCGTTGCGCTCGGCTGTATCGTGGACGGTTGTCCCCCGGGAATGGAATTGTCCGAGGCGGACATCCAGGCCGACCTGGACAGGCGTCGGCCGGGCCGCAACAAGCACACGACGCAACGTAATGAACCCGACCAGGTCCGCATTCTGTCGGGCGTGTTCGAGGGCAAAACGACGGGTACGCCCATTGGCCTGATCATTGAGAACACCGACCAGCGCTCGAAAGACTACGGAGACATCAAGGACAAGTTCCGTCCCGGCCATGCTGATTACACGTACCAGCAGAAGTACGGTATACGCGACTATCGTGGCGGCGGCCGCTCGTCGGCCCGTGAAACCGCCATGCGCGTTGCGGCGGGCGCCGTTGCCCGCAAATACCTCAGGGAACGCGCCGGTATCGAGATCCATGGTTACGTGGCGCAGCTCGGTCCCCACGAGTTGGCGGCAACGGATTTGTCGATCGTGAACGACAACCCGTTTTTCTGTGCGGACCCCGGCAAAATCGATGAACTCGAGACTTTCATGAACGACCTGCGAGAGCAGGGCGATTCGATCGGCGCCAAGATCAGCGTCCTTGCGCGTGGCCTGCCTCCGGGTCTCGGTGAGCCTGTCTTCGACAAACTTGAAGCGGATCTCGCACATGGCTTGATGAGCATCAATGCGGTCAAGGGCGTTGAGGTGGGTGCCGGTTTCGCGGCGGTCTCCCAGCGCGGCAGTGAACATCGTGACGAGATGTCCGCGGAGGGCTTCAGCAAGAACGATGCCGGCGGCACGCTCGGCGGCATTTCATCGGGCCAGGACCTCCTCACGAGTATTGCGCTCAAGCCAACCTCGAGTATTACCAGGACCGGCAAGACCATCGACAAGAGCGGCAGGGAAACCGAGATTGTAACGAAGGGCCGCCACGATCCCTGTGTCGGTCTGCGCGCAACGCCCATCGCCGAAGCCATGGTCGCACTGGTTATCATGGATCACTTCCTGCGCAACCGCGCACAGAATGCCGACGTACGTTCGGATACTCCCCACATCTAGCAGGAGGGCCAGCGGGCCCGAATAATTACACGTATGAGTAAAAAATTTGATATCGCCGTCGTCGGCGCCACGGGCGTCGTCGGCGAGTCCATGCTGGAGATACTGAGCCAGCGCGACTTTCCGGTGGGCACGGTCTATGCGCTTGCGAGCGAGCGCTCCGTCGGCAAGACGGTGGCATTTGGTAACCGCGAGCTCTCGGTGGAAGATCTGGCCGAATTCGATTTCTCGAAGGTGCAGATCGGACTGTTTTCTGCCGGCGGGTCGGTCTCAGCCGAGTTTGCGCTCCGTGCGGCGGAGGCGGGGTGTGTGGTTATCGACAATACGTCCCACTTTCGCTATGACGAGGACATTCCCCTTGTGGTGCCTGAGGTCAATCCGGATGCGATTGCCGGGTACACGCAGCGCGGCATCATTGCCAACCCCAATTGCTCGACCATACAAATGGTCGTTGCGTTGAAGCCGATCTACGATGCAGTCGGCATTGAGCGAATCAACGTATGCACTTACCAGGCCGTGTCGGGCGCAGGCCGCAGCGCCGTCGAGGAACTGGTGCGGCAGACGACGTCCCTGCTCAATGGCCGCCCGCTGGACATCGATGGGGACGCGAAGCAGATTGCCTTTAACGCGATTCCGCACATCGACGTCTTTGAAGACAATCGCTACACCCGGGAAGAGATGAAGATGGTGTGGGAAACGCGCAAGATACTGGATGATGAGGAAATCCTCGTGAATCCGACGGCCGTCCGAATTCCGGCGTTTTTCGGCCACTCCGAGGCCGTGCATCTCGAAACACGCGAGCCCATTTCCGCATCTGACGTCGCAGCGTTGCTGGCCAAAGCGCCCGGTATTGAGGTGCTCGATGGCGTGGAAACCGGGAAATATCCGACCGCGGTGACGGAAAGCTCAGGAACCGATCCTGTTTTTGTCGGCAGAATCCGCAAAGACATCTCTCATCCGCGTGGGATCGACCTTTGGGTGGTCGCTGACAACATACGTAAGGGCGCTGCTCTAAATAGCGTCCAAATTGCTGAAATATTGGCAAAAAACTATCTATAAGCTATAGTTCGCAGGCACATCGGCCCCTGACTGGATGTCACTAAAGGGGGCTTTGAAGGGTTTGGAGAAATACATTATGTCGCGAAGTCTTACGCGTGTCTCGCTGGCACTTGTCCTTTTGCTGTCAAGCGAGGTCTGGGCTATTGGACTCGGTGATATCAATCTTGATTCGGCGCTGAACGAGCCACTGCGCGCCGAGATTGAATTGCTGTCGCCAACGCCCGAAGAATTGGCGAACCTGAACGTCTCACTGGCCTCGGCCGAGACTTTCGCACGCTATGGTATTGACCGGCCTTTCTATCTCCAGGGCATCGAATTCAATATTGTGGAAAGCGGGCCCAACAGCGCCGTTATCCAGATTCGTTCCCGAGCGCCCATCACCGAGCCCTTTCTGACCTTCCTCGTGGAGGCAACCTGGGCCAGTGGCCGACTGTTGCGCGAGTACACGGTGCTGCTCGACCCGCCGACGTACGCGCCGCCGGCTGTGCAGGAGGCGCCCGCCGTGGCCGCGCCGCGCCGCGCCACGCCGACAGACAGTGGGCGCATCGATCGCGAGCCGCCGCCGCCGCCGCCGCCGGCACAGCCAGAGCGTGAAACGCCTCCAGCGACGCAGCCGCGAGTGACTCCGCCGGCGTCGCAGGCGCCTGATGACGGCTACGTTCCGCCTCCGGCCCCGGGTGAATCGTCGTATTCGACAACCCCGGCCGGTGATTACTACGTCGAGCGCGGCGACACGCTCTGGGGCATCGCAAGCCGCATGCGACCCGACAATCGCCTGACCATGAACCAGACCATGATGGCGATTTTCCAGGCCAACCCCGAGGCATTCTCGAACAACATCAATCGCCTGAGCGCCGGCGCGTCGTTGCGTATTCCGAGCGCTGACGAAGTTTTCCAGATCAGCCGCTACGACGCCTTCTCCGCTGTCAAACAGCAGAATGAGGAGTGGGGCGGCCCGGCGGCCGTTGCGACGGCGGATACGACCTATGCCGATACGCCGGCTGAGACTGCGGCGGATACGCCGGCCGATTCGACCTATGTAAGCGAACCTGAACCGGCTGAGACCCGACCGAGCCTGACACTCGTGCCGCCCGACGAAGAGCCGGCCGGCATCGAGTATGAAGATGACCTGAGTACGTCTGAGCCGACCTCTCGTGAGGAGGAGATCCAGAACCGGATCGCGGAACTCGAAGCAGCGGACGTACCGGACCAGCAGTCCCTGATCGAGATCCGGGACAGTGAACTGGCTTCGCTGCGGCAGCAACTCGCGGATATTCGCGGCGAAGTTTATGAGCCGCCTGCTGAAGACGCCATTGCTGACGAAGCGGCCGACGACGAAGTATTCGTTGAAACTGATGATGAATTCGCTGCTGACGCTGCAGCGGGCGATGAGGCTGATGCCGCCGAAGCGACCGATGACGTGCGCACGCCGCGTGTCAGCGAGCCAAGCATTATGGATCGCGTCATGGAAATCCTCGGTAGCTGGTGGCTCCAGGTTGGCGCGGCGGTCGTAGTTGCGGCCGGTCTGTTGCTTTGGTTCCTGCGCCGCGGCAGTGACGACGACGATGATGCCTCGCCCTGGGAGACACTGGACTCCGACGAGATTGCTGCAGGTGCAATGGCGGCTACGGAAACCTTGCGGGCGCCGACGCATGATGATGAGTCGATTGTCGTCGTCGAGCAGGACTCCGGTATTCGGCCCATGGAGCCCGAGGCGACCGAAAGTATTGAGACGATTGAGGCGCCGTCGCCGGATCTCGAGGCCCCGACCGGAGACACCGGGGAATTTGGCTCGCTCGAGGACACGTTTAGCAGCGAGACCGCCGTTAATCTCGACCAGACGGATCCGCTGGCGGAAGCCGATTTCCACATGGCTTACGGTCTGTACGACCAGGCGGCCGACCTGGTCAACGGGGCACTCGAATCCGACCCGAACGACACGACGCTCATGGCGAAGCTCTGCGAGATTTACTTCGTCTGGGGCAACCAGGATGCGTTTGTTGACTCCGCGGCCAAACTGAAGGCCGCCGTCGGTGACGACGCAACTGCTCAATGGGACAAGATTGTCATCATGGGGCAACAAATCGCCGCGGACCATGTACTGTTCGCGGGAGCCGGCGTGGCCGGGGCCACCAAGGCTGTCGACCTGTCCTTCGAAGCAGAAATGGATGAGGCTGCGGAGCTCGACATGGACTTCGGCGGTGACGGATCGGGCGAATCGGACATCATCGATCTGGGCGGCGCGCCCGACGCGCCCGCCGCCGACGATGGCATCGATTTTGTCTTCGACGAGGAAACCGGCGAGCGCGTGGCGATCGGCGAATCGACGGTCGAGCAGCCGCCTTTCGAGGAGCCCGAGACCATTGAGGCCGGACTCGAACCAACCGCCGAAATGCCGGCGGCATCCGAACCGACCGTTGAGACGCCAACCATCGAAGAGCAGTTTGCGGGCCTTGAGGGGACGTCGGAATTGCCATCTTTGGGTAGCGCGCTCGGCGGCGCCAGTACGGACAGCGGCCTGGATTCGGACGCCACGGCCGAGATCAATCTCGACGAACTGGACCTCGATATTACGGGGACCAATGAAGAACTTTCGGATACGGGCATCAATGAAGCGCTGGGCGATCTCGGCGAGGAAACCGGCAATAACCCTGAGCTCGATGTTGCCGTCGGCTCGGGCGACGATGACGCGTTCGATTTCGGTGATCTGGAAGAGACGGGAATGCGGCTGGCGCCCGATGAGACCGGCAGGATGCCGCTCGCAGACGTCGAGGAAGAGACCGATACGTCGATCGACCTGGACCTGCTCGAGGCGACGGGTCGGACACAGATTCTGAGTGACGACATGGCCGTGGAAACGGCGTCGGATCTCGATGCGAACATTGGCGACGACGATGCAACCATGCTGGCGCCAGGCTATGGTGACGAGGATACCGAGGTATCCGGCGACGCCGAGACCTTGCTCGCGCCCATAGACGAAGACGATGACGACTTTGACTTCGCGAAGACGGAAGCACTGCCGCCCGAAGCGTTCACAGGTAGTCCCAGCCTTGACGAGACCGGCGAGATGCCGGCGGTGGCGCAAACCGATGTGGACCTGGATCTCGACGATCTGACGGCGGCACTGGCGGTCAGCGATGTCGGCGACACGGTAGAGCAGCATGGCGACGACGCGACGGTAGAGCAGCCACGCCCGTCGGTCAGCGACGAAACTGCCGAGATCCCGACGATGTCGATGTCGCCCGAGGAAATGAGCGACGATCTTCATGACGCTCGCACGATGACCGAGGTTGGCACCAAGCTCGACCTGGCGCGTGCGTATGTCGACATGGGCGACCCGGCGGGTGCGCGCAGCATCCTCGAGGAAGTTCTGGACGAGGGCGATGAAGGCCAGCGCCAGCAGGCGCAGCAGCTGCTCGATTCGCTGCCGAGTTAATTCACGCCGGACGGACGGCTCATGCGCGTCGCGCTAGGTATTGAATACGACGGTACGTCGTACAACGGCTGGCAGCGGCAGAAGACCGGGCTCGGCGTGCAACAGCGCGTCGAGGAAGCACTTGAGGTCGTCGCCAATCACCCTGTCGAAGTGGTTTGTGCTGGTCGCACAGACACGGGCGTACACGCGTCCGGCCAGGTCGTCCATTTCGATACCAGTAGCCAACGTAGCGAACGTGGCTGGTTACTCGGTGCAAATACCAACCTGCCGAACGACGTCAATGTGTCCTGGGTTGAGCCAGTCAGTGACGATTTTCACGCACGTTTTTCGGCCGTATCGCGCAGCTATCGCTACCGGATCCTGAATCGACTGCAACGCTCGGCCCTGCATCGCCATCGCGCCTGGTGGGTCTATGAACCGCTGAACGCGGAGTCCATGCATGCGGCGGCACAGCGCTTGCTGGGTGAACATGATTTCTCCGCGTTTCGAGCGGCCGGCTGCCAGGCGTCGACTGCGATTCGCACGATCAGCGAAATCTCGGTGAGTCGCTCGGGTGACTGGCTGACGCTCGACGTCACGGCGAATGCATTTCTGCAGCACATGGTGCGCAACATCACGGGCACGCTCGCCACGGTAGGGCTCGGCGAACAGGATGAGAGCTGGGTCACCGACGTGCTGGAGAGCCGCGATCGTAAGGCAGGCGGAATAGCGGCCCCGTCCCATGGCCTGACGCTGGTCGGCGTGGCGTATCCCGCGGGATTTGGCCTGCCTTTGGCTGGCTGTTAACTGTTGATACGGCTATGATTCTCCAATGAGCTGGTTAGAGAAATTGATGCCTTCGCGCATCAGTACCGAGAAACGCGGCAAGTCCGTGCCGGAGGGCGTCTGGATCAAATGCCCCGCGTGCGACGCGCAGCTGTACCGGAATGAACTCGAGCGTAACCTGCATGTGTGTCCGAAATGCAATTTCCACATGCGCATCGGCGCCCGCAAACGGCTCGGTTTCTTCCTCGACCCGGATTCGCAGCAGGAGTTGTCAGGCCAGCTTGAGCCTGAAGACCCGCTCAAATTCCGGGACAGCAAACGCTACCGCGATCGGCTCATCCAGGCGCAGAAGAAGACGGGTGAGAAAGACGCCCTGGTATCTGTAGCAGGCACGCTGTTTAGTCGGCCGATTGTCGCTTGCGCCTTCGAATTCGGGTTTATGGGCGGCTCCATGGGATCCGTTGTGGGTGAGCGATTCGCCCGCGCGGCGAATTACGCTGCGGATAACAACATGCCGCTTGTCTGCTTCGCGGCGAGCGGCGGCGCACGAATGCAGGAAGCCTTGTTTTCCCTGCTGCAAATGGCGAAGACCGCGGCTGCGCTCGCGAACCTGGGTTCCCGGGGTATTCCTTACGTATCCGTGCTGACTGATCCGACCACGGGTGGCGTCTCTGCGAGCCTCGCCATGCTGGGCGACGTCAATATCGGCGAGCCCGGTGCGCTTATCGGTTTCGCCGGCCCGCGCGTCATCGAGCAAACCGTTCGCGAACGTCTGCCCGAGGGTTTCCAGCGCAGTGAGTTCCTGCTCGACCACGGGGCGATCGACATGATTCTGGATCGTCGCAAGATGCGCGAAGAAATAGCCGACCTGCTGGCGAAATTTAGCGGCCAGCCAAGCCCCGTTTCTGCTTCCTGATCATCAGATCAGTGGTGCGAGGTCCTAGCGTGTTGCCCGCCGGTGCGCCACTCTCCGACTGGCTGACGTGGCTCGAAACACTTTCGCCAACCGAAATCGACCTCGGGCTGGACCGTGTACACGACGTGCTCGGACGCCTGTCTCTGCGGCAGCCTGCGCACGTCTTGTTGATCGCCGGCACCAACGGCAAGGGCTCGAGCGTTGCCATGACAGACGCGCTGTTGCGTGCAGCCGGACTGCGGGTCGGCGCCTACACCTCGCCCCACGTTTTCGATTACAACGAGCGCATTGCCGTCGATGGCCGGTTTGCAGGCGACGACGACATTGTCGCCGCATTTGAAGCCGTTGAAGCGGTTCGAAATGACGTGCCGCTGACCTACTTTGAATACGGCACCCTCGCTGCTCTTGTCATGTTCGACAGGGCCGGGCTCGATGTGTGGGTGCTCGAGGTCGGTATGGGCGGGCGCCTGGATGCGACCAACGCGATCGAGCCGACTGCTGCGCTGATTACTAACGTGGCGCTGGATCATTGCGACTGGTTGGGTGAGGACGTCGAAACCATTGCCGCGGAAAAAGCCGGGGTGATGCGTCCAGGCATCCCCATTGTCTACGGCGGCAAGCCGGTCCCCGCGGCGATTGTCAGTCGGGCGGCCGAGATCGGTGCGACCCTGTTGTTGACGGATCGGGATTTTGCGCTTGACGGCGTGCCACAGCCGGGGCTTGCCGGTGACTTCCAGGTCGGCAATGCGGCGGCTGTTCTCGCCTTGCTGAAGGCATCCGGAATCGACGCGGCCGTGGATCCTGTCCTGGTCCGGCGCGTGTTGCCCGCGGTGCGCCTGACCGGCCGCAGCCAGCGCGTGGAACACGACGGCGTTGAATGGCTGCTGGATGTCGCACATAACCCGGCGGCAGCGCAGGCATTGGCGAATCTGCTCAACGCCGAAACATGCGACGGCACGACGACTGCCCTGGTCGGCTTCCTGGATGACAAGGATGTCGAGGGGGTCGCACAGGCCCTGAACGCTCACGTTGACCGCTGGATATGCGTGGCGGCGGACAGTCACCGGGCAATTGCGCCGGCTGAGCTCGGCCGGCGCATCGCGAACGCCTGCAACAGGCCCTGCCTGATCGCCGAATCGCTGGAGTCGGCCATCGAATCGGCGCGGCGCGACGCCCAAATAAATGACAGAATACTCGTCACGGGATCCTTCTACCTGGTGGGTCCCGTGCTGGAGCGGCTAGGCGCTGACACTGGGTTATACTCGCGACCCCGACCATGATGGAACGAGCTTTGAAAGAACGAATTATCGGCGCTGCGGTGCTAGTTATCTTCGCAGTACTTGTCGTACCTATATTTCTCGACGGCCCCCCGGCGGACGGGGAGGTGGTCACAGAGCGCGTCTTGCTGCCGGGCCAGGAGGATCAGAAGACCCAGACCGTGGTTCTGGAGCGCGATCGTGAGGACCCTGTACCGACCGCGGCGGCTCCGAACCCCGAGAAGCAGGAGCGGGTCGTCGAAGAGCCGGTCCGCGCAGAGCCCCAGCCGGCGGTCGCCCGGCAGGTTGAGCCCAAAGAGGCGCCGGCCCGGTCTGAGCCTGAGCCTGAGTCCGAACCCGCGACCACGCCGGCCGCCACGTCCACAACGGGCATGTGGGCCGTGCAGCTGGGCAGCTTTTCCAACAAGGAAAACGCCGAAAAACTGGCCGCCGACCTGCGTAAACAGGGATACGCGGCGTTCCTGAGCCAGCTGACGACCGAGAAGGGACTGTTGCATCGTGTGCGCATCGGACCACAAAAGGATCGTGCGAGTGCCGAGGCCATGGCCGGTCGCCTGGCGAAGGTTGGACACAAGGGGCAGGTTGTACCGCACCCATGATATTATCGCGATCCGTTTTGACCCCAAGCGTGCCGACCTGAGACGACATCTCCGATGCCGATCATCGACATACTCATCATTGTAGCCGTTGCGATATCCATCATCGTGGGCATTTTCCGCGGCCTCGTTAAGGAGGCAATCTCGATCGGCGCTTTGTTCTTCGCGATCTGGGCGGCGCTGTATTTCGGGCCGTCGGTCGGCAATGTGTCGGAGAGCTGGCTAAGTTCAGAGGAACTGCAGATGTGGTTCGGCCGGATCCTGGTATTTGGCGTGATCCTGGCGCTGGGCGGCCTGCTGGGCTGGGGTATATCAAAACTCGTGCGCCTGTCCGTCTTGAGCGGCATGGACCGCTTCCTTGGCTCCCTGTTCGGCGCATTGCGCGGTATCCTGCTCGTGGCCGTATTCATTATTGGTGGCCAGTTCGCGGGCTTCGACAATGACGAGTGGTGGGAAAAATCTCGCCTGATCTCGCACTTCGAGGTCGTGGCGGAGTGGATCAAGGTCATGGCCCCGCAGGGCCTTGACCTCATTACTCCTGACGAGGCAGCGAAGTCCCTGCCCGTCGATGTACCGTTAGAGCTCTGAGAGAGAATCTGATTTATGTGTGGCGTCGTAGGCATTGTTAGTACGCAACCGGTTAACCAGGCACTCTATAACGCGTTAACCGTCCTGCAGCACCGTGGCCAGGACGCGGCTGGCATTGTGACCTGGGGCGAGGAACATGGCCTGAAACAGCGCAAGGGCAATGGCCTCGTTCGCGACGTGTTCCGCAGCCGCCACATGATGCGCCTGAAAGGAAACGTGGGTATCGGGCACGTTCGCTACCCGACTGCCGGTGGCTCGAAGTCGTCCGAGGCACAGCCGTTCTACGTGAACTCACCGTACGGCATTTGCCTCGCGCACAACGGCAATCTAACCAACTACGACGAGCTCGCCGAATTGCTGATACGAGACGATCGCCGGCACCTGGCGACCAACTCCGATTCCGAGGTGCTGCTCAACGTATTCGCGCACGAACTGCAGACACGCCTCAACGGCCGGCCCACGGCCGAGAATGTTTTCGATGCGGTCGAAGCGGTTCACCGGCGTTGCAGCGGCGGCTATGCGGTCGTCGCCATGATCATCGGCTTCGGCATCGTCGCGTTTCGTGATCCGAACGGGATTCGGCCGCTGGTGCTCGGTGAGCGCAAGGGCGACGGCTCCTCGGACTATATGGTCGCATCGGAAAGCGTTGCGCTCGATGCGCTGCAGTTCAAGCGGGTTCGCGATCTTCGGCCTGGTGAATGCCTGTATATCCGCAATGACGGCGTCCTCAACTCGCGAGACTTTCCCGGGGACGTGAAGCACACGCCCTGCATTTTCGAATACGTCTATTTCGCGCGACCCGATTCGATAATCGATGATCTGTCGGTCTACAAGACGCGCCTGCGCATGGGCGAGCAGCTGGCAGGCAAAGTCGTGCGCGATTTCCCGGATCACGACATCGACGTTGTGATTCCGATTCCCGACACGAGCAGCACGTCCGCGCTGCAGGTGGCCTACCATCTCGGCGTCAAGTATCGGGAAGGCTTCATAAAAAACCGCTATATCGGCAGGACCTTCATCATGCCCGGCCAGGCGGAGCGCATGCAGTCCGTGCGTCGCAAGCTGAACGCAATTGACCTTGAGTTCCGTGGCAAGAACGTCTTGCTGGTCGACGATTCGATTGTGCGCGGCACTACCTCACAGCAGATCATCAAGCTCGCCCGGGAAGCGGGCGCCAGGAAAGTGTACTTCGCGTCGGCCGCGCCACCCGTGCGCTACCCGAATGTCTACGGCATCGACATGCCGGCGGCGTCGGAGCTGGTTGCGAACGGGCGTGAGGTTGAGGAAATCGAGAAGCTGATTGGCGCAGATCGCCTGATTTACCAGGATTTGAACGGCCTGATTCGAGCGGTCCGTCACGGCAACTCCGCGATTACGGAGTTTGATACATCGTGTTTTTCGGGCGAGTACGTTACGGGCGAAGTCACGCCGGAGTACCTCGATGATCTCGAGTTGCGCCGCAATGACGCCGCCAAGCGAAAGCGCTCGAAGAAATCTTCGTCGAACGCCAAGGTGGTTTCCTTGTAGCGTGCCCTTGTAGGAGTCCGCTCCGGCGCGAGACAATCTCACTCCTATGAGTATCAAGGTCATGATCATTGATGAGCAGGCGGACTTCCGCAGCCTGCTCATGCACCACGTCACCACGAACTGGCCCGACGCGATCATTTCCGCGTATGACCCGGTGGCAGCCGGCCATCTCCCCGACGAGTTCTCGGGTGCCGGAAACGATCTGATTCTCCTGGGCAGTCGCCACGGTGACCGGGACGGCGTCGATGTTCTGCGGCGCTTCCAGAGCCGGGAGAATTTTCCGCCGATCGTCTACTTCGGAACCGAAGACGATGAGAAAGAGGCGCACGCGCTGCGCCCCGACGCGCATTTCATACGCGACTACATCAACCATGATTCCCTGGTTGTGGGTCTCAGCGATGTGCTCCTCGCGCGGCAGCGCGTGGCATCGACGAAGTCACTGTTCACGGGTGACATGCGGACCGGTATTCATCCCTTGATCAAGGGCTATCGCTTCATGCGCAAGCTCGGTTCGACCGAGCATTCCGGCGTGTATCTCGCCGAACGCGAGTCGACGCATTTGCAGGTCGTGCTCAAGGTCCTGAGGCAGATGCCGGGCGGCTCTAACAGTATCGGCGCGTTCGATCGCTTCCTGCAGGAGTACGAGACGATCGCGGCCATGGACCACCCGAATATCGTTCGCATTTACGATCTGGGTGTCGGCGACGATCACGCACACATCGCCATGGAATACCTGGACGGCGGCGCCCTGCGTGTGAAGATAGAGAACGGTATTCCTGAGCGAGCGGCCGTGCAGTACCTGCGGCAGATTGCCAGCGCGCTGTCTGCCGTGCACGCCAAGGGCGTTCTCCACCGTGACCTGAAGCCGGGCAATATCATGTTGCGCAAGGATGGCTCTGTTGCGCTGATCGACTTCGGCCTTGCCAAGACGGCGAAACTCGAGAGCGAGATTACGGACAAGGGCGAAATATTCGGCACGCCGTACTACATGAGTCCGGAACAGGGTCATGGCAACTCCGTGGATGAGCGTAGCGACATCTACAGTCTGGGTGTCATCTTTTACGAGATGCTTACGGGTCAGAAGCCGTTCAAGGCAGACACGGCGATGGGCATCATCTACCTGCACGGCAACGCGCCAATTCCCTTGTTGCCCCCTCGATTTGCCGCCTACCAGGCCCTGTTGAACATGATGCTGGCCAAGGCGCCCGACGATCGCCTGCAGAGTGCGGCAGAGGTCGAAGAATGGCTGTAGACAGCTTGGTACCGGCGAACATCGCCGCTTTTCTCGACACGGCGACGCCGGATGCCTGGCTCGACGAGGCGTGCGAGCAAATACCTGCGATGCTGCTCGACCACGCCAACTGCGAACTCAAAGCAGCATCGACGGCGCTTGGGTTTCTCTACCGCTACCCGGAGCGCACCGCGCTGGCCCAGCGTATGTCGCGGCTGGCCCGTGAAGAACTGCGTCATTTCGAGCAGGTCCGGTCGATCATGGACGATATGAACATTCCCTTTGAACGCCTGTCGGCGTCACGCTATGCGGGTGGGCTGCGCGAGGTCGTGCGTCACGATGAGCCGCACAAGCTGCTCGACCTGTTATTGATCGGGGCGCTGATCGAAGCACGTTCCTGCGAGCGATTCGCGAAGATTGGACCGCGACTGCCCGAGAGGCTTGCCCGCTTTTATGGAGGGCTGCTCGCTTCGGAGGCAAGGCATTTCGAACACTACATCGCGTTCGCGAAGTCCGAGTGCGGGGTAGACGAGGCGGAGCTCGAAGCGCGGCTTGATGAACTCAAGGCGATAGAAGCGTCACTGATCACCGAACCCGACGACGAGTTTCGCTTTCACTCGGGTTTACCGCGGTAACTCTTCCAGCCGGGGGCCGTCCTCGTCCCACTCGACCATGCTGCCTTGCTCGTACCAGTCACCGAGGACGATACGGTGCACGGGGCGGTCGTCCACGTGAAATGGATGCACGGCCGGCCGGTGAGTATGTCCGTGCAGAAGGATATCGGCACCGGAGTCTCGCAGGACCTGTTCGACAGCACCCTGGTTGACGTCCGCAATGTCGTCGGTCATCGACTCGCCGCGCGCGAGGCTCTGCTCGCGTGCCTGCACAGCGAAGGCGATGCGCTCTTCAAAGGTCTTGGACAACATCATCGCCTGCCAGTCCGGGTTGCGCGTCATCGCGCGCACCTGCTGATACTCGACGTCATCGGTACACAGCGCATCGCCATGGCTCAGCAATAAGTTTTCGCCATGCAACTCGAGCGGGTGTGGGTCGTCAAGCAGGGTGACGCCAGCCTCTGCGGCAAACTGTTGGCCGATCATGAAGTCGCGATTGCCGTGCATGAAGAACACGGGCACGCCGCTGTCAGAAAGCTCACGAATAGCCGACCTCATTTGCGCGTAGTAGGGGTTGGGGTCGTCGTCTCCGATCCAGGCTTCGAACAGGTCGCCGAGGATGTAGAGCGCATCTGCCGTGCGGGCCGGTCCGGCGAGGAACGCGAGAAACTGCTCGCCGATCTCGGGTCGGGCAGGCTCGAGGTGCAGATCGGAAATAAACAGTGTTGCCATGCTATTCAGCCTGGACGCGCGTCATGTTTTCGATAATAACGGGGATGATCGGGGCCGGGGCGCCGCCGGGTCCGTTCGGCTCGGTCTCGTAGGCGGCGATCAGGTCGACAACGTCCATGCCCTCTGTGACGTACCCGAACACCGTGTAACCCCAACGGCCCTGGGCAGGATGTTTGACGGGGTCGAGCATGGCTGTGTTCGGGTCCTCGGCCACATTGTTGACCACGTTGATATAGAACTGTGTGCCGGCGGAGTGCGGGTCGCCGGTACGCGCCATCGCGATCGTGGAGCGCAGGTTCGCCAGGCCGTTCCCCGATTCATTCGGCACTGTCTCGGCGGTCTCGCGCAACGCGAAGTCCTCGGTGTAGCCGCCGCCCTGGATCATGAAGCCGGGGATGATGCGGTGAAAAACGGTCCCGGCATAGAACCCTGAGTCCACGTTCTTGAGAAAGTGCGCAACGGTCAGGGGGGCCGCTCGGCCATCGAGGCGAAGCGTGAAGTTGCCGGCCGACGTGGTCACTTCCACGAACGCGACCGCGGGTGCTCTCCCGGTCGTGACGAGTGCCGGTGGTGTCTCGGCCTGTTCGGCAGCCGGCGGGGGTGCCTGGTCGGCCGTACAGGCAGCCAGAATCATCACGAAAATCAGGGAAATGAGGCGTTTGGTCATCGGGGAATTCCACGTCTGGGAAAGGCTGGAGAGAGGCAATATAACCGAGCCAAACCCTTGATTGCCAACCATCACGCCCGTATCATCGCACCCCCGCGAAGCTCGGCCCCGGCCAAGCAACGCGTGGCGGAAAAACTGGTGTCGGGGCATGGCGCAGTCTGGTAGCGCATCTGCTTTGGGAGCAGAGGGTCGGGGGTTCGAATCCCTCTGCCCCGACCAGCCAGATTTCCGGTTAGACTTGAAATGTGCGCCCGTAGCTCAACCGGATAGAGCATCGGCCTTCTAAGCCGAGGGTTGCAGGTTCGAGTCCTGCCGGGCGCGCCATTTGGCGTTACACTAGTTATACCGTGGTGGTTGTAGCTCAGTTGGTAGAGCCCCGGGTTGTGATCCCGGTCGTCGGGGGTTCGAGTCCCCTCAGCCACCCCACTTTTGAAGGACCGTGCCCAAAGGCACGACAGGTGGGCCTCTAGCTCAGTTGGTAGAGCATCGGACTCTTAATCCGCTGGTCCGGGGTTCGAGCCCCCGGGGGCCCACCACTCTTTCCCTTTGGTGTCAGTGACTCACAGGATGCCTCGAAGGCTTCCAAGCGCCTTCAGTATTCCTGCCGTCCAGACCGACAGCCCTAGCGCGCTTCGGCCGATCGATTGCGGCCGTCGTTCTTGGCTCTATACAGGGCCTCGTCCGCTGCCCGGATCAAGGCAGTTTCGTCATCGGCAGGCGTCGTCGGGAAGCTCCCGTATCCCAGGCTAATCGTACAACTAATCACCTGATCACGATCGCGCACCTCCAGCGCCTCAATGGCACCGCGCAAGCGCTCGCAGATTTCAGCTGCACCTTCGACCGTCGCACTAGGCAAGATGCACAGGAATTCTTCTCCGCCATAGCGCACCAGTACGTCACCTTCGCGCAGGAGGTTCTTGGCCTCTCGCGCAACGCTCGTCAGAACCCGGTCGCCGATGAGATGCCCGTGTGTGTCATTGACCGCCTTGAAGTGATCGATATCGAAAATGACAACGCCCAAAGGCGAGTCGCTGCGCTGCGCGCGCGTGTACTCCTCGCGCAGGCGTGTAAGCCCAAAGCGTCGATTGTAACAATTGGTCAGCGGATCGAGCGCCGCGATCCGCTGCAAATCACCGTGCTTCATCGCATTGGAAAGGGCCATAACGAAAGTCCTGCCAAAAATCTGCGACAGCGAGCGCGAGTCTCTTTCGAACGCTGTCGATTTGGCCAGGACGACAACGCCGATCGCTGCGGAATGTATGATGAGAGGCATGAACGCGACCTCCCGGGGCTGAAACTGGACCAGTCCGGCATTCACCGACAGCCCATCGGGCAACTCGACGTAGACAGGTTCCTGGGTTCGCAGCGCCAACCGCACCTGGTCGTTCTCACACAAGCCTTCGGCCTCCACGATGCCAAAACTTGCGAGGACGGAGAGTTCTCCACCGACATCGGCAATGATGGCTCCGGCCGTAGCACTTGTCGCTGCGATAAATCCACTGAGCGCGCCATTGCACAAGGGGCCGAGTTCCAGCTGACTCGTCATTGTCTTGCTGAAGTCGGCAACTCTATCCTCAACTTCATGGCTGTGCTGGAGAACGCCTATCAGGTGATTGAACGCGGAAGCGGACTCGCCAATAATGTCGTCGCTGTCGACCGGCAGCTGACAGGTCTCCGAATCGCAGTCTGTCCAATCACCTGTGTATGTCGCGTTCTCAACAACCGTTTGGATCAGTCGCATGCCATCGACGAGCGCGCGCAATCTGGGCATGACGACCACTCGCATCAACCGAATATTGATGCCACCAACGGCTATTCCCGCAACCAGGCATACGGCAAAAAAGAACGGCGTAAGAACAATTTCTCGAGGCACGCCGAAGGCAACCAACATCGGCGGGAATGCCACACCAATGAGGACGCCGACGCCGATCATCCAGATCGAGAGATCGTCGAAGACACTTCGAGTCAGTCGCACGGGAAGGCGTTGACGGTATCCACGCGTCTGCTGCGAATCCGGCACGGAATTCCGGCGCCGGGGCGCGCCCTGAGGATCAGCGCGGTACTCGCGGATACCCTCGTTCGCGTTCGCGGAGTCAGGCTGCATCATTAGCCGAAAACCTCATTCCAAGTGCATGAGGAGAGAGGATGTCACACGAATGGCCGAGGAAGCGCCGACCTGATCGACACTTTTGAAGTGTTTTGGTCAAAAAATGAGCATTTTACAGCCATTTTTTGAAGTCGATTCGACTCTTGAATCGCAGGTCCGGGGTTCGGCCCCTGCGGGCACCACTCCTTCGTTCCTTCAGCTGGGGCAGGGCTCGGCAGCCATGAGCTGTAGCTGGTCCCAGTCGAGAATCTCAATCTTGCCGCGCGGTGCATACAGGATACCGCGGCGTTTCATCTTGGCCATCTGCCGGCAGACGGTTTCCTCGCTCAGGCCGAGCAGGTTGGCGATCTCGCGGCGCGAAAACGGCAAGGTGAAGCGCTTGTTGCCATGTTCTGAGCTCGGAATAACGAGCTGTATAAACGAGGCGATCTTGGCCGCGGCACTTTTGTGGCCCATGACCTTCATCAGGGATCGGCTGTGGGCGAGCTGGGCGTTGAGTGAGCCGATCAGGCGCATGGCAACTTCGCCTTTCTTCTGGGCTGTGCGCAACAGGGCCCGATGCCGGATCTTGCAGGCGTAGGTCTCAGTTTCGGCGACGGCCGAGTACTCATAGATATCATCGTTAATGGACTGCAGCCCAACCAGCAGTTTGCCGGGAGTACTGAGGCCCACGATCTGCTCGCGTCCATCCTGCGAGTGATGGGCGATCTTGACGATTCCGCTGGAGAGCGAGAACAGGGAATCGCTGCGCTGCCCCTGGGCGAACAGGATTTCGCCTTTCTTGAACCGCACCTGTTTGACGGCGTCGGTGATCAGGCACTTTAATTCCGAGTCCGATGTCAGGTAGTCACTGGCCTGCAGTTCATGAAACGGACAGACGAAGTTGTTGCAACTCATGCGTTGATACTCTCCCAGGCTCGCTCGTGATGAGACCAGAATTGACGAGCTTCGTCGATACGGATTTCCCATCCCGATTCTCGGTTTTTACCTAGCCGAAACTGACATTTGTCAGTAAAGAAGCACGCACAGGCCGGCGTAAGGAGAAGCCGAAAATTCAGCGATTACCCATAAGTGTAATCCACCGGCTGAAACTGACTTTTGTCAGTGTTTCGAACCTCCTAAGAATCTATCGTCTGCTTGCTCTGGATGACTGTCCGTATTCGGCGACAGTTGTCATCAGGCCAACAATGATTTATCCAATAGGGGAGTACAAATATGGACAGGTTCGGCAGATTTAAAGCTTCGGCCTGGTCTTTCCTCGTAGTGACGATATTCGCGTTTGCGCTGAGTGGCTGCGAGGGTAGCGATGGCTCAGACGGCGCAGCGGGCGTTGCAGGCCCACCGGGGCCGGCAGGACCTCCGGGGCCGGCAGGACCCCCGGGTGTACCGGACAACGTAACGGCAGCAGTAGAAGCGGCTAAGGCCGAGTCCTGCGCTACGTGTCACGACGGTGTTGGCGGCGGTCACCAGGCGATCTACGCAGCCTACGAAGATGCAAGTACGCTTGAGCTGATTTTTGACGCCTTCACCAGCGTCAATAACGGTGGTCTCTTTGACGTCACGCTTGACTTTACGATTCTGAAAGACGGCATGCCGTTCACAGATTTCGACTCCCTGGATCAAAAGCGCTTCTTCGTCGATCGCTACGATGCGACAGACGGCAAGTTCTACGAAGCATTCCAGAGCCTGGGCAGCGTCGTGATGGGAGCTCCGGGCGAATACACCGCTACACGGACAGGCCTGACGTATGACCCGACAGTCAGCGGCCAGGTCTATGGCTACATCGCTCAGGGCGTATTGCTCGAGCACGAATCAGGCACTGGTGGTGAAATCCCGTCTGGCTCGCACGTTCATCTGTATGACGACGTCGCCAATGCCGGGCTGGCTTTCGGCGATGCCGATCCGGCAGATCCTGACTCCTACGTCTCGGCAGCGAATGCCGAAGGTTGTGAGAACTGTCACGGCGCCCCGTACCTGAAGCATGGCTACCGCGCCGTGCAAGTTCCTGGTTTGCCTGACTTTGCGGCGTGCAAGGTGTGCCATAACGACGACGGCAACGGCGGTCACACCGAGTGGCAATACATGGTCGACGAGCCCTTCAACTGGGCCACCGGCGTTGCGGCAACGGCAGATTATTCCTACTTCCGGAATATCATGAATGACGTGCACATGTCGCATGCCATGGAATTCCCGTACCCGATGTCGATGTCGAACTGCAACACCTGCCATGAAGGCAAACTTGACCGGGTTCTCGATGATGAGGTCTTCACCGCAGAAACCTGCAAGAGCTGCCACGCGGTTCAGGGTATTGACGCATGGCCAGAGGATGCAGGCGCGACACTGGAAGGCCTGTATGCGCAGCCACTACGTCCGCCGCCCTTGCAGTTCCTGTGGACGAAAGCCGGCGTCGATTCATTCCATAACATCGATCTGAACTGCCAGGCCTGCCACGGCACGGCTGGCTTCAGCACTTTGACCGACTATCACTCGGGCTACGACGATCACATCTATGACGACACCGGCACGAAGTTTGCTGATATCTACACGGTATCAGTAGACAGCGTCTCGATCGCCGGCGACCTGGTTACGGTCGAGTTCAGCTCGAGCGATCCTGCCGTCGTTCCAGAAGTCCTTCTGTCCTTCTACGGCTGGGATACGCGCAACTTCATCGTCGGCGCGCACGAGCGTGACACCAATGTCACGGGGTGCGGTGGCCGTCGTCCTGGTTGTAAGATGGAATACGTGCCTGAAAGCTCGGGCGGCGGGCCGAACCCGCTGTTCACAGAGGATCCCCTCAGTGTGCCGGGTGCCTGGATAGTCACCGCCGACTTGTCCGCATGGCAGTTGACGAAGACGGACCTGATGCCGGATCTGATCGCGAACGGCGTCGTTTCGAAGATCGAAGTATCGATCACGCCTGAGCTGGAACTCGGTGGTGAAGATGTGGTTCTCGCGGCAGTCAGCGAGACCTTCGATATCGGCACCAATGCCTTTGTCGCTGACTACTTCTCCGGAGTAAATGCAACGGTTGACATCAACAAGTGCAACGTCTGCCACGACTCGCTGGCCAGCACGTTCCATGACGGCAGCGGCCGTGGTGGTGATGGCATCCAGGTCTGTAAGGCATGTCATACGACGACATTCCCGGGCAGTCACCTCGAGATGGCGTCTCGTGCGATCGACAGCTACGTCCATGCGATCCACTCCTTCCAGCCGTTTGACCTGGATGACGTGGCCGCGGCAGACGATCCGGTCTTTGATGCACGGAATGAACAGCACATCAAACACACGTTCCCGAACTTCACGATCCGGAACTGTGAGGCGTGCCACAACCCGGGTACCTACAATGTGCCTGATCAGTCCAAGTCGATGCCTGGTGTCCTGTCGAAATCCTGGGATATCCCGGATCGCGCCATCGGGACGATTCCCGAGTACGTAACGGGTCCGGCATCACGGGCGTGCGGCGGCTGCCACCGGGCTGACCTGATCAACCCGGACCTCGCTGGCGATCTCGCTAGCTTCAACGCGCACACTGAAGCCTTCGGTACGCTTGAAGCAAACGACGACGACGACATGATCCTGTTCGGCATCATCGACAAGATCATGGGTATGTTCTAAACAACAATACAAACAGCAGGAAAAGACTGGCCGGGAGAGCAATCTCCCGGCCTTTTTTTCGTCTTGCGGTAACTCCTTATGAGCCTGCGGTTTTCACGCGTTTGGAACTGATAATTGTCAGTGTTGCTTCTGCAACGATTTCCTATCTTGTGTGGGCGCAATGCTGTCCTTTCTCAGGCGGTTGTTTCGCAAGGGGACATCACAACAACCAGGAGGCATACCATGTCCACCAGACTCAGACACTTTCTGCTGTTAGCAGCGAGTGCTTTTCTTTTTGCCGGCTGCGAAGGCAGCGACGGGGCACCGGGCGCGCCAGGCGCATCGGGTTCTGACGGCCAGGACGCGGTTGACACCGGCACCATCAGCGTGACTGTTGATTTCAGCGGTGGACCGGTTGCCGGCGCAACGGTCACGACAGACCCGGCAACCGTCAGCGTCGATACGGACGCCGCCGGTAACGCAATGCTTAACGTGCCCATTGGCGTCTATGACGTCACGGCCACCATTTCAGGCATTAGCGTGACCGAGTCGTTGGTAAACGTTGCCGCAGGGCTGACCACTGACGTGTCGTTTACCGTCAGCGGTATTCCGGGCACCGTCTCCGGTACCGTACTGGCGCCTGACGGCACAGCCGTTGAGGGCGCAGTCGTTTCGGCACCGGGCAGCGCAGATGCAGTGACTGACGCAACAGGCGCGTTCGCAATTGACTCCGTTGTCAGCGAATTCCTGTCGATTACGCCGCCGGCTGGCTCCAACCTGCTTCCAGGCGATACGCGTCATTCAGTACGCCCGGGCGAAGTCGTTTCCGTAACGCTCTCGGGCGGCCCGGAAAGCGACGCGGTCTTCATGGGCAGCGATGTTTGCCTGATCTGCCACAGCGGCGGTCTCGCCGATGCCTGGATGGCCTCTGGTCACTATCGTGTCGTCGAACGATCGCTCGTCGAAATGGACCCATTCAGCTTCCCGGCTGATCCGGGTGCAGGCAACTGCAGCGGCTGGTTCGATACCGGTGTCGTCGCCAACATCCCGGGCGAACCTTCTGTCAAGGGGCAGGAGACTCACGCCACTTACATCCGCACCTGCAACGACGATCCTGATCTGCGTTACGA
Source organism: uncultured Woeseiaceae bacterium (assembly GCA_945787845.1). GTDB lineage: Bacteria > Pseudomonadota > Gammaproteobacteria > Steroidobacterales > Woeseiaceae > UBA1847. Next base: position 115,149 of record CALZJH010000009.1, read on the forward strand.
AGTGCTGTTTGATGAAACGGGTAACGGCCCGAGCGACTTGAGTGATCTTGTGGTTCCGGTTTATGCGACGTATGGCGGACCTGGCACGCAGGCCGGTGAAATCGCCGCCCTGCAGGCACGCGGTGAAGCTAACGACATCCACGGCGCGTGGAAACAACGTTACATGTTCAGCATTGCCGATCTGGGTAACTGCTCGACGACGAACCCGGAGGGCACGTTTGACAAGAACGCAAAACCGGATTTCATCAACTGGGATACGTCCCAGACCTGCGAAGACATGCTGACGCTTCCAATCCAATTCAACCAGCGGACCAAAGAGTGGGTGTCCTACCATCCTTGGGAGTGGTACGAGCAGAGACGCGCTTACTCGAAGAAGTGCTCAGGTTGCCATGAGGCCGGTCTACAGATCACGGCGGTTGGCGGATTGGTCACAGAGTACTCGGCTGTTGACTATCGCATCGGTTGTGAGAAATGCCACGGACCCGGCAGCAGCCACGTTGGCAACGGCGCGGACCCGAACTTCATCATGAACCCGAACCACATGACGGCCCAGGCGGCCACCGAGATTTGCGGTGCCTGCCACAACCGCGGTTCGGATCCGATTGATGGCGCGTTTGGATTCCCGTGGCGCAGCGACGTTGCGGACTTTGACGGCAACTTCATTGCCGGTCTGCATACCCTGACGTGGGATGCGGTCGATGCGCCGGAAGGCTACTTCCTGGAGAAACCGGGTAACTGGCCGACGGGCTTCCCGTCGAAGCATCGCCAGCAATACAACAGCTTCTTCGGTTCAGCGCATATGGACAACCCGTTCGAGAAGGTCACGTGCTACGACTGCCACTCGCCGCACAGCGGCAAGGGCGGCCCGTTCCACTTCGCCAATACGGACTTCGTCACGGGCGACGAATTCGACTTTGGCGGTAACAGCCAGGCGTTGATGTCCAATGCCCGGTGCCTGAGTTGCCACGCGACTCACGGACCGTTCGCTACGCTGACGCTTGAAGACGTCGCTATCAACCATACGGCGAATGGCGGCACGGCCGACAAGAATGGCGTTCCGTTGGCACCGACGGCTACTGAGCAGGATTCGGCGTTCACGTTGATCGAAAACGCCGTGAGGGCTCACAGCGGCGAGGCCGCGGGCATGCCGTTCGCACCGTACCAGCCCACCGAGTCTCACATTCCTGTGAACTACGAGCTTGGTGACGGTCCGGTGGGACGCTGCACGTCCTGTCATATGACCAAGACGGCCAAGAGCGGTACCTGGTTCGTCGATGCTGACGGCAAGACGATCGCAGGCGACAACACGGATCACAGCTTCCAGGTTGTCGCGCTTGAGGCTGGAACAGACCAGCCGAACGCCTGTGGCAGCTGCCACGCATCGTTCCGCACGTCGTCAATTCCGCCGGGCGGTGACTAGTTCGGTAGATTCTTCTAACCTTGATTCAGGGGCGGCTCTGCCGCCCCTTTTTTTTGTAGTTTGAAATACCGTTCCATATAGTGAACCCGATTTGTTGGCAGGTTCGAGCGATCCGCTAGAATTCCCTATTGATTCAATAACTCGCGGAAGCCCCTATGTCGCAGGATGAAGAAGACATCATATTGGCCGATCTGCCCGACGACGAACTCGTCGAGCAGATGTTCGACGACCTGTACGACGGGCTCGCCGATGAAATCGCGGAGGGCACGCAGATTCTGCTCGACCGCGGCTGGGAAGCGAAGAAGGTGCTCGATGAGGCCCTCGTCGGCGGTATGAACATCGTCGGTATCGATTTTCGTGACGGCATCCTGTTCGTGCCTGAAGTCCTGCTCGCGGCCAATGCGATGAAGGCCGGCATGGCAATCCTGCAACCGATCCTGACGGCGAGCGGCGCCGAGCCTGTGGGCAAAATGGTAATCGGCACGGTCAAGGGCGATATCCACGATATCGGCAAGAACCTCGTCGGCATGATGATGGAAGGCGCCGGTTTCGAGGTCGTGGACCTCGGCATCAACACTGACGCCGAGACCTATATCGCGGCGCTCAGGGAACACCGGCCGAACATCCTCGGCATGTCCGCGCTGCTCACGACAACGATGCCGTACATGAAGGTCGTTATCGACACGATGAAAGAGGAAGGCCTGCGCGATGATTTCATCGTCCTGGTCGGAGGTGCGCCTCTGAACGAAGAATTCGGCGAGGCGGTCGGTGCCGACGCCTATTGCCGCGATGCGGCGACGGCGGTCGAAGTGGCCAAACAGCTCGTCCTGGAACAGCGCGCCTCCTGACGTGGCAGAGCCAACGGTCCTGATCATTGCGTGCGGCGCACTGGCGAAAGAGATCGTTGAACTGCAGCGCCTGAACGGCTGGTCGCCTATCAGGATTCAGTGCCTGCCTGCCGAGTTGCATAACCGGCCGGAGAGAATACCGGCCGCTGTCGAGGCGGCAATTGAAAAATACCGGGACGTGTACGACCAGCTGTTTGTTGCCTACGCTGACTGCGGCACGGGCGGAGCCCTGGACAAGCTGCTGCGGCGGTATGGCATCGAGCGCCTGCCCGGCGCTCACTGTTACGAATTTTACGCAGGCTCAAAGGCCTTCGCTGCGCTTGCCGAGCATGAGCCGGCCTCGTTCTACCTGACCGACTTCCTGGCGAGGCATTTCGACCGGCTGGTGAAGAGAGGGCTGGGCCTCGACCGACATCCCGAGCTGATGCCCGAGTACTTCGGCAATTACAAACGGCTGGTGTACCTGTCGCAGGCCGAATCAGCACAGCTCGAAACAGCGGCCCGCGGACACGCGGACTACCTGGGCCTGGCCTTTGAACACTGGCATACGGGACTCGGCCCCGTTGGACAGGAAATTGGAGAACACCTCGTTCAATGGCGAAACTGATCTGCATCTACTGGCGCGATATTCCGGCCCAAGTCGTGGGCCGGGCCGGGCGCAAATCGACGTTCAAGAAAGAGCTCGAGCCGCGCTTCGCGACCGCGATCGATCGCGCTGCGATGCGCGCCGGCCGCGGCTCGAGTGACGCCTACCTCGAGGACTGGTGCCGCGTGACAGAAGTTGTCGACGGCGATCTCGAGGCGGCTGTCAACGAGCGCGTGGCAGCGCTCGAAAACGAATTCAATCCCGAGTATCTCGAAAAAGTCGTCAAAGCCGGCGGCCTGGTTCAAAAAGGAAACACGGAATGACCGACACCCTCATCAGTTCAAAATCGAAGGACGTCGTGATTGGATTCGAGCGCCCATTCGCGGTTATTGGCGAGCGCATAAATCCCACTGGTCGAAAGCTGCTGGCCGAGGAAATGAAGAACGGCGACTACAGCCGCGTCGAGGCCGATGCGGTCGCCCAGGTCGCGGCGGGCGCGCACATCCTCGACGTCAATGCGGGCATACCGCTGGCCGACGAACCGGCGATTCTCGCCGAGTGTATTCGGCTGGTGCAGTCGGTCACCGACGTGCCGCTTTGCATAGACTCTTCGATCGTCGCCGCCCTCGAGTCCGGGCTCGAGGCCTACGAAGGCAAGGCATTGCTGAACTCGGTGACGGGCGAGGAAGAGCGGCTCGAAGCAGTGCTGCCGCTGGTGAAGAAATACGGGTGTGCCGTGATCGCCATCTCCAATGACGACGACGGCATATCAGAAGACATCAACGTGCGCTTTAACGTGGCGAAGAAGATCGTCGAGCGCGCGCAGGACCACGGCATCCCGGCCAGCGATGTCATTGTCGATCCGCTGGTCATGCCGATCGGTGCCATCAACTCCGCGGGTGTGCAGGTCATGGAACTGGTTCAGCGGCTGCGTAACGAGCTCAAGGTGAATACCACCTGCGGTGCTTCAAACCTGAGTTTTGGCCTGCCCAATCGCAACGGCCTGAATACTGCGTTTATCAGCATGGCGATTGCGAGCGGCATGACGTCCGCAATCACCAACCCGCTGCACGCCGAGATCATGCAGTCCATTCGCGGGGCGAACGTCGTCATGGGCAATGACCCCGAATGCGCGGACTGGATTGCCCATAATCGCGAGCCGTCTGCCGATGGCGACCAGCGTCGCGGCCGTCGCGGCAGCCGGCGTCGGCGCCGCGGCTGACAGATCCCTGAATGACCAGCGCTCCCGACAAGGACCCGATGATCGTCTTCATGCCGTCCGGCAAGCGCGGTCAGTTTCCGCGCGGGACCGCGATACTGGATGCGGCGCGCAGCCTCGGCGTCGATATCGATTCGGTTTGTGGCGGCAGGGCGATTTGCGGGCGCTGCCAGGTTGAAGTCGCCGAGGGCGAGTTTGCCAAGCACGGAATCAATTCGACCACGGACAATGTTTCGGGTCCGGGTGACGCCGAGGGCCGTTATCGTGAGCGACGGGGGCTGGGTGAGACCCGGCGCCTGGGCTGCCAGGCGAAGCTCGAGTCGGACGTGGTGATTGACGTGCCGGCCAGCTCGCAGGTGCACCACCAGGTCGTTCGAAAACCGCACGAAGACCATGACATTGCGATCAATCCGGTGGTCCATGCGCACTTTGTCGAAGTGCCGCAACCCACGCTCGATGAGGCACTCGGTGACCTCGAGCGCTTGTACGGCGCATTGGCAAGCGAATGGGACCTGCACGATCTTGGCTGTGAGCCGGCGGTCGTGCGCGCACTGCAGTCGGCGCTGGCGGACGGCAAACGGCAGGTGACGGTTGCGGTTCGCAACGGCAGCCGCGTCATCGCCGTCTGGCCTGGCCTCAAGGAAAAGCTCTACGGCATCGCGTTTGACGTCGGCTCGACAACGGTCGCGGCCCACCTTTGCGACCTGGCAAGCGGTGAAGTCATTGCGAGCGCGGGCAAAATGAATCCGCAGATACGCTACGGCGAGGACCTCATGAGCCGTGTGTCCTACATCATGATGAACCCGGGCGGAGAAGCGAAATTGATCGCGGCGGTGCGCAGCGCCATGAATGAGCTCGTCGAGGAAGTCGCGGCGGACGCGGAGGTCGACGTAACGGACGTGGTGGAGGTCACGGTCGTTGGTAATCCCATCATGCAGCACCTCGTGCTGGGTATCAGCCCGGTCGAGCTGGGCACGGCGCCCTTTGCGCTGGCGACCGACTCGAGCGTCGATGTGCGCGCGTCGGACATTGGGCTTTCGATCAATGCCGGCGGGCACGTGTACGCGTTGCCGTGTATTGCCGGCCACGTGGGCGCGGACGCGGCCGGTGTGTTGCTGGCCGAGGCGCCGCAGCGTCACGACGGCGTGTCGCTCATTGTCGACGTCGGCACGAATGCGGAAATTCTCCTCGGCGACGCCGGGCGGCTGTTGGCCGCATCCAGCCCCACGGGGCCTGCCTTCGAAGGCGCGCAGATCAGCGGCGGACAACGGGCTGCGCCGGGCGCCATTGAACGCGTGCGCATCGACAAGGAATCGCACGAGCCGCGCTTCAAGGTGATCGGGTGTGACCTGTGGTCCGACGATCCAGGGTTTGCGAACGAGGTAAAACAGGTCACGGGTATTTGTGGCTCGGGCATTATTGAAGTCGTTGCCGAGTTGTTTCTCGCCGGCATCCTCGACGCCGACGGGAAGATCAACGCATCCCCATCGCCTCGGGTCGTGGAAGACGGCCGCACGCTGGCGTACGTCCTGCATGACGGTGACCCGACTATTCACATCACGCAAAACGACGTCCGGGCGATTCAGCTGGCCAAAGCGGCACTGCATGCCGGCGCCAGGTTGCTCATGGAGCATCATGGCGTGGACAGGGTTGATCGCATTCGCCTGGCCGGCGCGTTCGGCGCCCATATCGACGTCAGGTACGCCATGGTGCTGGGCCTGATTCCCGAGTGCGACCTCGACCAGGTGTCGTCAGCGGGCAATGCTGCCGGGACCGGCGCGCGTATCGCTTTGCTCGACAAGGCGTCGCGGGCACGGATCGAACAACAGGTTCGGGACGTCGTGAAGATCGAAACCGCGGTCGAACCGCGCTTCCAGGAACACTTTGTTGCCGCTATGGCGATTCCGGGTGACGACACGGCAAGACCCTCGCGTGCGAAGCGTCGCCGCGGGCGGCGAGGGCGCTCATGAACACGCTGCGTTCCGCGGAAATCCAGGTGCTGGCACATCACGTGCGCGAGGCCTACATGGAGATCTTTCCGACCGAGACCATCGAGTCGCGCCTTGGAGCGCTTGAGCCGAACTCCTACGTCGCCGTGACCTGCTCACCGAGCAGGGGCGTCGACGTGACGCTCGATATGTCGGAACGGCTCGCAAGCCGCGGCTTCAAGGTGGTGCCCCACGTGGCCGCCAGGATGGTCCGGGACAAACGGCATCTTCACGAGATTATCGCCAGGCTGAATGACCTGCCGATCATCAGTATTTTCGTTCCGGGCGGCGACGCCGATGCGCCGCTCGGCGATTACTCCACGGCGCTTGCGCTGCTACGAGACATCGCGGAGATCGATCACAACTTCACCGAGATTGGCGTGGCCGCACATCCCGAGGGGCACCCGCACGTCGCTGCCGACGAGCTCGTCCGTGCCCTGCTCAGGAAACAGGAGGTCGCAAATTATCTCGTGACACAGATGTGCTTCGACGCCGATATCATCGCCACGTGGTTGCGCTCGATCCGGGAGCAGGGGGTCACTCTGCCGGCGTGGCTGGGCTTACCCGGTGTCGCCGATCGCGGATCGCTGCTAAAGACCTCCCTGCGCATCGGCGTCGGCGACTCGTTGCGCTACCTGAAGCGCAATCCCCGGGCGGCGGCACGACTCATGTTGTCGAATGAGTATCGCCCCGACGACCTGTTGTTCGGCCTGGCGCCGTACCTTGCGGACCCGGCGTATGATATCCACGGGCACCATGTCTATTGCTTCAACCAGGTTGAAAAAACCGAGCAATGGCGGCACGAGTTCCTGGAGGGATTGAGCTGATGGCGCGACGCAGCCGACGCAAACGGCGGACTGCCAATGCGACAGGGCAGCTCAAGTGGCGCGATATTGTGAACCGCTACGGCCCGATCAACGTCCTCAACGAGGAGCAGGTGCAGACCATCATCGACGGTGCGCTGGCAATACTGCAGTCGAAGGGCATGCGTTTTCTCGAGCCCGGCAGCCGCAAGCGCCTGGCCGCGGCCGGGGCCGATATCGATGAAGAGACCCTGATGGTGCGTTTCGACTCGTCGCTGGTCATGGAGCAGGTAGCACTGGCGCCGTCGTCCTTCAAGCTACGTGCGCGCAACCCTGACCGGCGTCTCCAGTTTGGTGGCAACGCCATTAATTTTGCCTCAGTAGGCGGACCCGCTTTCGTCAGTGATCTGGACAAGGGCCGACGGCCGGGCACCTACGAGGAAATGTGCGACTACCTGCGCCTCGTGCAGAGCCTGAATATCATTCACCAGGAAGGTGGCGGCCCGTTCGAGGCTATGGACCTGCCCGCAGAGACGCGGCACCTCGACCTGTATCTCGCGCAGTATCGCCTGACGGACAAGAACTGCCAGTCGTATGCGCTGGGCGGCGTGCGTGCGCGCGACTCAGTAGAGATGGCCTGTATTGCAATGGGGCTGGATCGCGCCGCCTTGCTCGACACGCCGGCATTGCTCGCCATTATCAACACGAACTCGCCGCTGCAGCTCGACGTTCCGATGACCGAAGCGGTCGATGAGCTCGCGGCGGCCGGGCAGGTGTGCTGCATCACGCCGTTTACGCTGGCCGGCTCGATGAGTCCCGTAACGCTGGCCGGAACGCTGGTGCAGCAAACGGCGGAGGTATTGGCGGTCGTGACTTACGCGCAAATTGTGCGGCCGTGCGCCCGCGTCATGTACGGCAGTTTTGCCTCCAATGTCGACATGCGCAGCGGCTCACCGGCGCTAGGGACGCCGGAATACACCAAGGCCGCACTGGCCAGCGGCCAGCTCGCGAGAAAACTCGGGCTGCCGTATCGGTCCAGCAACACGACGATGTCGAACTGCAACGATGCGCAGGCCGCTTACGAGAGCCAGATGTCCTTGTGGGGCTCGATCATGGGCGGTGCCCATCTCGTCAATCACGCGGCGGGCTGGCTGGAAGGCGGACTGACAGCGTCTTTCGAAAAACTCATCATTGATGCCGAGATGCTCCAGATGATGGCCGAGTACCTGCGCCCGATCGAACTCTCGGACGACGAACTTGCGCTCGACGCCATCGCCGAGGTGGGTCCCGGCGGCCACCATTTCGGTACGGCTCACACGCTGCAGCGTTATGAGACCGCCTTTTATGAGCCGCTGATCTCCAGCCGCGAGAATTTCGAAAGCTGGCAGGAAGCCGGCAGCACGGATGCGGCGACCCGTGCGAACGCGACCTGGAAGCGGATGCTCAGGGACTACGAACAACCGCCGCTTGATGCGGCTATTGATGAAGCGCTCGTCGATTACGTCGAGCGACGCAAACAGGAATTAAGATAATGCGACCGACACTCAGTGTTCTTTCAAGCGCCATGATCGGGGATATTCTCGACGAGGCAAAGCGGATCATGGCGGAAACGGGAATGGAGATCCGGGGCGCGAAGCTCAGGCAACGACTCCTGGATCATGGTCTCAAGACCGACGCCTCCGGCAAGCGCATCCTGTTTACGCCGGACGTGGTCGATGCGGCTATCGCGAGTGCGCCCAGGTCGTTCACGCTCCATGATCGCGACGGCAATCCGTTTACCGAAATCGGCGGCAACAACGTGCACTACGTGCCGGGCTCGAGTGGCCTGAAAATACAGGATCACAGGACCGGAGAGACGCGGCTGTCGAACTCGACGGATTTTGTCGAGTACGCGCGCCTGTGCGACGGCCTCGAGCACATTGCTTACCTTGCCACAGCGTTTTCTACGAACAAGGATATCGAGTCGCAGGTGTCCGATGCATGGCGCCTGTACATGTGCCTCACGACATCGAAAAAACCCATCGTCTCGGGTGCCTTTAGCGAGGAGGGCGTGCCGCGCATGGCGGACATGATGCAGATGTTTCGCGCAGATCGTGCCGACCTGGTTGCCAGGCCCATGTCGATCTTCACGATCACGGCGACGGGCAATTTCCGCTACGGCGAGGATTCCTGCCAGAACCTGCTCGACTGCGTCGAGGCCGGTATCCCGGTCGAAATCGTGCCCGTGACGCTCATGGGTCTGATTGCGCCGGTGACGCTGGTCGGCGCGCTCGTGTTTCACTGCGTCGATGTCCTGACCGGCATCACAATGGCGCAAATCGTTCGGCCTGGAGCGCCCGTGCTTTTCGGCGGTGCGCCGGCGACCTTCCACATGAAGGCAGCGAGCTCGCCGATGGCCGCCATCGAGGCGCAGCATCTGAATGTCGCGTACGTGCAGATCGCGAAGTCGCTGAGCCTGCCGACGCAGGCCTACATGGCATTGAGCGACGGCAAGTTCCTGGACGCCCAGGGCGGCGGGGAGACCTTCAGCAGCGCGCTGCTCGCAGCCATTGCCGGCGTCAATTCGGTGTCCGGCCCCGGCATGCTCGATTTCGTCCTGACGTTCAGCCTGCCGAAGCTCGTGCACGACAATGAGGTCTGCGGCCAGGCCTTGCACTTCGTGCGAGAGGTCAAGGTGCTCGACGATCTGCCGACGCAGCATCTCGTCGATCAACTCATGGCCGAGGATCACCTGATTACCTCGCCTCACACCCTCGAGCACTGGCCCAGGGAACTGTACCTGACCGACCCTGTGATCGACCGCCTGAACCGTGAGACCTGGGAAGAGGGCGGTGAGATGCAATTGTGGGATCGTGCCTGCGCCGAGGTCGAGACCCGGCTTGCCAAGTACGAGCCTGTCGAAACCGATGCGGCCATAGACGCCGCAATGCGCGATTGTGTGAAGGACGGCCTGGTCGACCAGGATTCGCTACCGGATCTGCCGCCACTGCCGGACAAACCGGCACCCGCTGCCGCTCAGGGGCGCCGCGGCCGACGAGGCCGCCGTCGCCGCACAAGTTAGGGCGCCAATCTCTCGATTCGCCAGCTATCGTCTTCCTGCCTCGTGTACTCGAAGCGGTCGTGCAGGCGGTTGCGCCGGCCCTGCCAGAATTCGATCTCCTGCGGGACCACGCGGTACCCGCCCCAGAAGGAGGGTAGCGGCACTTCCTTGTCCCTGAATTTCTGCTTGATCTCCTGGAACTTGTTCTCGAGCAGGGAGCGCGACGAGACGACGCTGCTCTGCGCCGAGACCCAGGCGCCGATCTGGCTGCCGCGCGGGCGCGACAGGAAGTAGGCCAGCGATTCCCGGGTAGAAATCTTCTCTGCCGTCCCGCGGATCTTGACCTGCCGTGCCGCGGCCGACCAGAAGAACAGCAGCGACACATTCGGGTTCTTTTCCATGTCCGCTGCCTTGCGGCTCTCGTAGTTCGTGTAAAACACAAAGCCGCGCTCATCGAAGGACTTCAGCAACACGGTGCGGCTCGAGGGCCGGTTGTCACCGTCGACCGTCGACAAGCTGAGGGCATTGGGATCGAGCGGCACCGTCTCGCAGGCATACCGAAACCAGTCCTCGAACTGCACGATAGGATCGTCATTGAGGTCGTCGCGGTCGAGCGCAAAGCCCGTGGCGGAGCGCCGCAGGGCGGCGACATCCATGCCGTGGTGGGCGGTGGGATTGCCTGATTCGTCTGACATGGCGCAAATATATCAAGGTCGCCACCAAAGAGGGGGGAATCGTCGGGAGATCACTGTTTCAATCCCAAATAGCCTGCGGGTATAATGCCCGGCTGGACAGGCTGTGCGGGTCTCAAGATCGCGTCGCGCGCAGGATTGCGAAAGTGGCGGAATTGGTAGACGCGCTGGATTTAGGTTCCAGTGGGGTAACCCGTGGGAGTTCGAGTCTCCCCTTTCGCACCAGTCCTAACCTGGTCTAAATTACTAATTATTAAGAGAAATATAGAATGAACGTCACTGTCGAGTCGACAGGTGCTCTGGAACGCCGCATGCGCGTCGAAGTGCCCATCGAGCGCATAGAAAGCGAAGTGGATTCACGCCTGAAGTCGGTTGGCCGCACGGCCAAGATCAAGGGTTTTCGGCCGGGCAAGGTGCCGGCCAGGGTGGTGCGCCAGCGCTATGGCAAGCAGGTCCGCCAGGAAGTGCTGGGCGAGATCATGCAAAAGAGCTATTCCGATGCGGTCATGCAGGAGAACCTGAGGCCTGCGGGCGGGCCGCAGATCCAGACCGAGGACGAAGACGGCAAGACCTTCGCGTTCGTCGCGACGTTCGAGGTGCTGCCGGAGGTTAAGCTCAAGGATCTGGACAAGATCAAGGTTGAGACTCCCGTGGTGGAAATCGGCGAGTCTGATATCGACGACATGCTCCTGAGCCTGCGCAAGCAGCGTGCGACCTGGGAAGAAGCACAGCGCAAGTCGAAGGAAGGCGATCGCGTCATTGTCGACTTCACCGGCACGGTCGACGGCGAAGAGTTCCAGGGCGGGTCGGGCACCGAGATTCCGGTGGTGCTTGGGCAGGGCCAGATGCTGCCGGACTTCGAGAAGGGTCTGAAAGGCATCAAGGCTGGTGACGAGAAGACGATCAAGGTCAAGTTTCCCAAGGACTATCACGCCGAAGATCTCGCCGGGAAGACGGCCGAGTTCGCGATCAACACCCATCGCGTCGAGGCTGAAATACTGCCCGAACTGACCGACGAGTTCGCCGAGGCATTCAATGTGTCCGAAGGCGGCCTCGAACAATTGAAAGTTGACGTGCGCGAGAATATGGAGCGCGAGGCGAAGCAGAAGATCGACGGCGATATTCGCGAGCAGGTAATGAACAGTTTGATCGAGAAGAACCCGATCGATGTGCCGCAAGCGCTTGTGCATGAGGAAATGCACTCGATGCAGCACGAGGCCATGCAGCGCCTCGGGATCGAGGACCACGACAAGGCGCCGCCCATGGAGAACTTCAAGGAAGCGGCCGGCAAGCGTGTCCGCCTTGGTCTCCTGTTGCGCCAGGTTATCGCGGACAACAACATTACTGCCGACGAGGCCGCGGTACGCGCTCGCGTCGAGGAAATGTGTGCGGGTTACGAAAATGCCGACGACATGGTCAACATGTACCTGGGCAATCCGCAGGTGATGCAGCAAATCGAGCCGATGGTGGTCGAGCAAAAGGCCGTCGAGTGGCTGCTTGAGAACGGCAAAGCGAAGAAAAAGAAGGTGTCGTTCAAAGACTACATGAACCCACCGGCTTCGTGAGACAATACGGACCTTACACAGACAAGCCATCCTGACTGGAGACGAACAATACTATGAGCGCAACTTCACTGAACCTCGTGCCGATGGTCGTCGAGCAGACGGCTCGCGGCGAGCGTGCCTACGATATTTACTCAAGGTTGCTGAAGGACCGTCTGGTGTTCATTGTCGGCCCGGTTGAGGACCACATGGCGAACCTTGTCGTCGCGCAGCTCCTGTACCTCGAGTCCGAGAACCCCAACAAGGATATCCACCTCTATATCAATTCGCCGGGCGGGGTCGTGTCGGCGGGGCTGTCGATCTACGACACGATGCAATTCATAAACTGTGATGTCTCGACGATCTGCGTCGGTCAGGCCGCCAGCATGGGCGCCTTGTTGCTCGCCGGTGGAACCAAGGGCAAGCGCTTTGCCTTGCCGCATTCGCGCGTGATGGTGCATCAGCCCAGCGCGGGCTACCAGGGGCAGGCCACAGACATCAGCATCCATGCCGAGGAAGTCCTCGAACTCAAGCGCCGACTCAACGCCATCATGTCCAAGCATACCGGCCAGTCCATTGAGGACATCGAGCGTGACCTCGAGCGCGACAACTTCATGAGCGCCGAAGCGGCGGTCGAATACGGATTGATAGACACCGTGCTGGCACAGCGCAACGAGATGACCGGCGCGTCGGACGACTGAGCCCGGCTACTCGCTGGTAATGTTCGCGTCTTCGAGGAGCACCGGGAACGCATATCCGGCGCCGAGATCCTTACCGAGGACGACCGTCCCGCTAACGACTACCGTTGCGCCTACGGTTGTAGTGGCCTTGCTGGTCACCGTCAGGTCATTGTTACCATTGGCGACGTCGCCGGAACCATCCTGAATGTGGAAGAAGTTCCAGCCCAGGATGTTGCCGTTGTACTTCACGACCTTGCCGCGCAGCCTGACTGGCTGGTCGGCCAGTGAATCCTTGTTGGCGTAAAGCCACGCGATATTCTGACCTGCTTCGAGTTCCGCCACGCTGACATCGGCAACGCCCAGAGGGGCGGATTTGCCGACATCGGGCTCACCGGCTATGGGCGCGGCTGCCGCGGGCGTCGTCAGGTTCTCTATGGCATTCACGAAATACAACACGTCGAACGTTCGATTCAGGGTCTTGCTCGTGAATTGCTGCATCGGCATGCCCTGGGAGATCTGGATCACGTCACCGGTCTTCACAGTGGTTTTCGGTCCGGCGGCCCAGACAGGATCCTGATCGGTTTCAATCGCCACATAGGTGTATCCGCCCGAATCCATCGTCTCAAGCACCACGCCGCGGAGCATACCGGCCGGTATCGGCGTGTTCAGGCCCGGGTCTTCGGCAGCAGGCCCTTGCGTCGACTCCGTGCAGCCGGCCAGGTTCACAAACAGGCTGGCCGAGAGCAGGATGGCAAGTGCAGAAATAGTTGATTTCACAAAATTTTCTCCGCATATCGTGGTGTGTAGGCGGGTATTCTGCCAGCTGCCGGCAAAGGGACTATACGAGCAACTGCCTATGTCTATTCGCCATATTCCGGGTGCCGCTAACGGCGAATCGCACAAGTACCCAAATATCAATAAGTTATATTGGATATGACCCTGGCCGTGACGCAGTCCTTTGCACCTTGTTAACGCCCATGTAAACTACGGCCCATAGTCGTAAACGACTGATTTTTTTGGGCAACAAAGGCACGCAAGTATGAGCGACGAAACCCGCGGTAAGAACGAGGACGGCAAGCTCCTTTACTGTTCTTTTTGCGGCAAGTCCCAGCACGAAGTTCGCAAGCTGATTGCGGGTCCGTCCGTATTCATATGCGATGAATGCGTCGAGCTCTGCAACGACATTATCCGCGAGGAGCTCGAGGATACGGGTGAGACTGGCCACGATAAACTGCCTAAACCCGTTGAAATCAACGATGTACTCGACGAGTACGTCATCGGGCAGTCACGTGCCAAGAAGGTCCTCTCGGTTGCGGTTTACAACCATTACAAGCGGCTCAACGATCGCATGGACGAACGTTCCAAGGATGACATCGAGCTCGCCAAATCCAATATTCTCCTGATCGGCCCGACCGGCTGCGGCAAAACGCTGCTCGCCGAGACGCTCGCGCGCCTGCTCAACGTGCCGTTCACGATCGCCGATGCGACGACCCTGACAGAGGCCGGCTACGTCGGCGAGGACGTCGAGAACATCATCCAGAAGCTGCTGCAAAAGTGCGACTACGACGTCGACAAGGCGCAGACGGGCATCGTGTACATCGACGAGATCGACAAGATTTCACGCAAGTCGGACAACCCGTCCATTACTCGCGACGTGTCGGGTGAAGGCGTCCAGCAGGCACTGCTGAAGCTCATCGAAGGCACCATTGCGTCGGTGCCGCCACAGGGCGGCCGCAAGCACCCGCAGCAGGAGTTCCTGCAGGTGGACACGGGTAACATCCTGTTCGTCTGCGGCGGTGCGTTCGCGGGCCTCGAGAAGATCATCATGGACCGCTCGACCAAGAGTGGCATCGGCTTCGTTGCCGAGGTCAAGACCGAAGAGGAGCAGAAGAGCGTCGGCGAGCTTCTCCATGACGTCGAGCCCGAAGACCTGATTCGATTCGGCCTGATCCCCGAGTTCGTCGGCCGCCTCCCGGTGGTTGCGACGCTCGAGGAGCTGGACGAGGATGCGCTCGTGCAGATTCTGCTCGAGCCCAAGAATGCGCTGACCAAGCAATACCGCAAGCTCTTCGAAATGGAGGGCGTCGAACTGGAGTTCCGGGATGATGCTCTGCGCGCCGTGGCCAAGAAGGCTATGGAACGCAAGACCGGGGCCCGCGGTTTGCGCACCATACTTGAAAATGTATTGCTCGATACCATGTATGACCTTCCTTCCTCGACGACAGCGAAGAAGGTCGTTGTGGATGAGGCCGTCGTAACCGGCGAAACCATGCCCTACGTTATCTATGAGTCGGACGAAACGCCGACTGTTAACATCGAGCAGCCGCCGCGCCCCACAGGGTCTGACGGCGCCTAGAGAGGCAGAATGTCTGAAAAAGATCTGATTTCTTCGATCGACGACGACTCGATCGTCGACGACTCGTCTGGCGTTCCCGTATTACCGCTGCGCGACGTGGTCGTTTATCCCCACATGGTGATTCCGCTCTTCGTCGGGCGCGAGAAATCCATTGTTGCGTTGAACAGGTCGATGGACGCCGGCAAGCGCATCCTGCTTGTCGCACAGAAAACGGCCGATCTCGATGATCCGCAACCGGGTGATCTGTACGAAGTCGGGACGCTCGCGACGATTCTGCAGCTGCTGAAGCTGCCTGACGGCACGGTCAAGGTGCTGGTCGAAGGCGGCGAGCGTGCGCTGATCGATCGTTTCAACGTTGAGGATCATTTCTCGGCTGAGATTACGCCGCTTGTTGACGACGATCGTCACGATGAACGCGAAATCGACGTCCTGGTGCGCTCGATCATCACGCAGTTCGAGCAGTACGTGAAACTCAACAAGAAAGTACCGCCCGAAGTGCTGACGTCGTTGTCGGGTATCGACGAGCCGGGCCGGCTCGCTGACACGGTCGCTGCGCACATGGCGCTCAAGCTTTCCGAGAAACAGCGCATCCTCGAGATCCAGGACATCAAGAGCCGCCTCGAGCAGGTGCTCGGCATCATCGAAGGCGAGATCGACGTCCTGCAGATCGAGAAACGCATCCGCGGCCGCGTCAAGCAGCAGATGGAAAAGAGCCAGCGCGAGTACTACCTGAATGAGCAGATGAAGGCCATTCAGAAGGAACTCGGCGAGATGACGAACTGGCCGACCTCGAGAAGAAGATCGAGGAAGCGGGCATGCCGAAAGAAGCCAAGGAAAAGGCGGTCTCGGAGCTCAACAAACTGAAACTGATGTCGCCGATGTCGGCCGAAGCGACCGTCGTGCGCAACTACGTCGACTGGCTCGTCAAGGCGCCCTGGAAGAAACGCAGCAAGGTCTTCAAGGACCTGAAAAAGGCCGAGGACGTCCTGGAGGCCGATCACTACGGCCTCGAGAAGGTCAAGGAACGCATCCTCGAGTATCTCGCGGTCCAGCAGCGCGTCAAGAAGCTCAAGGGCCCGATCCTGTGCCTGGTCGGTCCTCCGGGTGTCGGCAAGACCTCGCTGGGCCAGAGTATTGCCCGGGCGACCAACCGCAAGTTCGTCCGCATGAGCCTCGGCGGTGTGCGCGACGAGGCCGAGATTCGTGGTCACCGCCGTACGTATATCGGTTCAATGCCGGGCAAGATCATCCAGAATCTCTCGAAAACGGGCGTACGCAATCCGCTGTTCCTGCTCGACGAGATCGACAAGATGGCGATGGACTTCCGCGGCGATCCGTCATCGGCGCTGCTCGAGGTTCTCGACCCCGAACAGAACTCGACGTTTGCCGATCACTACCTCGAAGTCGATTTCGACCTCTCGGACACGATGTTCGTGTGCACGGCCAACAGCCTGAATATTCCGGCGCCGTTGCTCGATCGCATGGAGGTCATTCGCATCCCGGGCTACACCGAGGATGAGAAGACCAATATCGCCTTGCGCTACCTCGTGCCGAAGCAGCTCAAGGAAAACGGCCTCAAGGAAAAAGAACTCAAGATCACCGAGGGCGCGATTCGCGACATCATCCAGCATTACACCCGCGAATCGGGTGTCCGCAACCTCGAGCGGGAGATTTCCAAGATCTGCCGCAAGGTCGTCAAGTCACTGCTCTTAAAGCCGCGCAAGAGCCGTGTCCTGGTCACGCCCAAGAGCATGGAGAAATACCTCGGGGTGCGCCGTTTCCGCTACGGCAAGGCCGAAGATAACGACCAGGTAGGGCAGGTTACGGGCCTGGCCTGGACCGAGGTCGGTGGCGAGCTTCTGACGATCGAAGCAGCTGTCGTCCCGGGCAAGGGCAAGCTCACCCCGACGGGGCAATTGGGCGATGTCATGAAGGAATCCATCGAGGCAGCCATGACCGTTGTTCGCAGTCGTGCGAGCGTCCTGGGGCTGGCTGAGGACTTCCACCAGAAGCTGGATGTGCACATTCATGTGCCCGAAGGCGCCACACCAAAGGACGGTCCGTCTGCGGGAGTTGGCATGTGTACGGCGCTGGTGTCGGCATTAACCGACATCCCTGTAAAGGGCGATGTGGCCATGACTGGCGAGATCACGCTGCGTGGTGAAGTGCTGCCTATCGGCGGGCTCAAAGAGAAGCTGCTGGCGGCTCATCGCGGCGGCATTTCGAAGGTGTTAATACCCGAGGAAAACGAGAAGGACCTTGCTGAAATTCCGAAGAACATCAAGGACAAGCTGACGATTGTTCCAGTGAAATGGATAGACGAGGTGATGGCCCATGCACTGCTCCGTCAACCCGTCCCTGAAGGCCATAATAAGGACGCCGAAAGCGAGTCGAAAAAGCCGTCGGAAGAGGCAAAATCCGAGGACGTTGTCCGCCCCCACTAAAGGCCTGAAACCCGCATGGTTAAAGGATATTTGACCGATTATATGGCAGTAGGTATAAACGTCGCAGCTGCGCGTGATTAAGTAAAAGCACGGAGACGCGCGTGGCGATCTAGCGGATTGCGCCATTGTGGGGAGCTCGCTGGATTGATCAAAACTTCTTTAATCAATCTGCAAGGGTGAAAGCATGAACAAAGGTGAACTTATTGATGCGGTAGCTGGCGCGGCGGGACTGTCACGCGCTGACGCAACGAAAGCCGTCGACGCAGTTCTCGACAGCATCCAGGGAACGCTCGCGAACGGTGGTTCGGTGTCGCTTGTTGGCTTCGGGACCTTCTCTGTGAAGGCTCGCGCAGCCCGCGCCGGACGCAATCCGCGTACGGGTGAAACGATCCAGATCCCGGCTTCGAATGTTCCCGGGTTTAAGGCTGGTAAAGGCCTGAAGGATGCCGTAAACTAGCGCGCCCTTCGGGGGCACAGGGTACGAAAGAGCCCGTTTTACGGGCTTTTTCATGTCCCTGGAAAAATGGGTGCTTAGCTCAGCTGGTAGAGCATCGCCCTTACAAGGCGAGGGTCGGCGGTTCGATCCCGTCAGCACCCACCAGATTCGGAGCGGTAGTTCAGTTTCGGGCCTTGGGCCTCTTCGGATAAAGACAAATCATGCTGCAAAAACTTCGCGAGAAATTCACAGGCTGGATCGCCATCTCGATCCTGGCTCTCATTGGTGTCACGTTCGTCTTCGTAGGCGGCGCCAACTTTGTCTTCACCGGTAGCAACTATGCCGCCAAGGTTGGCGATTCCGAGATCGGCATCAATCAGTTCAATGCGGCGTACAACGACCAGATCATGCAGAACCCGCAGCTGGCGCAGGCATCCGATAGCATTCGCATGCAGCTGCGAACCAACGTACTCGAGCAGTTGATCGAGCAGCGGGTGATCGATAACTACATTGAAGACGCGGGTTACCAGATCAGCGACGAGCAGATCACGCGGATTATCCAGCAGACGCCGGACTTCCACGTCGATGGCAAGTTCAGTATCGAGAAGTACCGTGAACTGCTGCTGGTGAACGGCTATGACCCGACGACCTTCGAGAATGCACAGCGCGTCACTTTGCGTCGTAACCAGCTGCAACGCGCGCTGCGTGGTTCGGCCCTGATGACCCCGGCAGCCTATCGTCGCTATCTGAACCTCGCGACAGAGCAACGCATTGTGACGCTGGCGACGATCGACCCGGCATCCGTTACGGATGAGATTCTGATAACCGACGAGAAGGTCGTGGCCTTCTACGACGAGAACACGACGATGTTCCAGGTGCCCGAGTCAGCCGACGTCGAGTACGTCGAAGTGCTGCGTAGCGACATCGCGCAGGGTATCAGCGTCACTGAAGAAGAGCTGAACGATTACTACGCCATCAACGAGGACCGGTATCTTCAGGATGAGCAGCGCCAGGCGCGCCACGTTTTGATTCTGTTCAATGACGACGAAAATGCCGCCGAAGCGAAAGCCAACGAACTGTTGGCCCAGATTCAGGCCGGCACATCATTCGATGACGTCGCGCGCGAGCACTCTGATGACACGTCGACGGCAGACCAGGGCGGCGATCTGGGTTTCCAGACGCAGTCCGCGCTGGACATTGACCTGGGCGCGGCAATCTTCACGATGAATGAGGGTGACATCGAGGGCCCTGTGAAGAGCCAGTTTGGTTTCCACATCGTGCGCCTGGATCAGATCAGCCAGCCCGGTCCATTGCCGCTGGAGCAGGTTCGATCAGAGCTGACGATTGAGCTGCAGCAGCAGAAGGCGGAAAGCCAGTTCCGTGAGCTGGAATCGCGCGTGTCGAGCGAACTCTTCGACGCGCCGGACCTGCGCACACTGGCTGACGCGGTGGGGCTGGAGATCAAATCGGCTCCGGGTTTCACGCGTCTCGGCAATGACACGCTGGGAACGGCAGCGGCGATCATTGGCGCAGTGTTTGATGAGACCGTCGTCTCGGGCGCACAGATTTCGGACATCGTGGAGGTTGATGCGGATCGCTCGGTGGTAGTTTCGGTTACGAATCATCGGCCTGCATCGCGTCAGCCGCTCGAGGAGGTGCGCGACCAGGTTGTCGAGGCCCTCAGGCTGCGGGAGGCGGAAGCGCTCATGGCAGCAAAGGCTGACGAGATGCTTGCAGCGATGTCGGCCGGTACGGACTTTGCCGACGCCGCAGCGTCTGTCGGTGCGACGGCCGCCGAGCCGAGGTTGATGTCGCGCAACGCGGAAGGTGCCGACGAATTTGTTGCCGTCGCTGTCTTCACCGCGGTGAAGCCGACGCAGGACGACCCGACGACCGGCAGCACGCGCAATGCGGCGGGTGGATACACCGTCTACAGCCTGGATGCCGTGATTCCGGGACGGCCGGAGATTCTGCCCCAGGACCAGCGTGATGCGGGCAAGCTGCAGCTGACCGACCAGGTGGGTATCGGCGAATTCGTCGCGTTCATCATGGCCTTGCGCGAGGATGCAGAGGTCGTCATCAACGAGGACGTGCTGGCTCAGGAAGACCTGCTCTAGTACTCCGTCAACCTAATATTGACGGAGTACTGACAGGCTCCCTCAATCGGCATCCGCC
The DNA here is from genome assembly GCA_945787845.1 of uncultured Woeseiaceae bacterium. Lineage (GTDB taxonomy): Bacteria > Pseudomonadota > Gammaproteobacteria > Steroidobacterales > Woeseiaceae > UBA1847. The sequence continues at coordinate 135,377 of CALZJH010000009.1, forward strand.
GTGGCATCCGCCGTGGCGTGCGGCAGGTGGATTTCCTCGACGATGCCGGCATCGGGATCGTAGAAAATCTCCTCGTCCAGGCTGCCCTCGCTCTTGGCGACGATGCTCGTAATCGCCGCATCCCCGGTAACGTTGACGGCGGTGCGCATCATGTCCAGCAGTCGGTCGACACCCATGATCAGCGCGATGCCCTCCACAGGCAAACCAACCTGGTTGAACACCATCGCCAGCATGATCAGTCCCACCCCGGGCACACCCGCCGTGCCGATCGAGGCCAGCACGGCCATGCCGATCACCGTCAGGTACCCGCTTATGCCGAGGTCGATGCCGTAGACGTTGGCGATGAAAATGGTCGCCACGCCCTGCATGATCGCGGTGCCGTCCATATTGATTGTCGCGCCGAAAGGCACAATGAAAGACGCGGTCGGATTGTCCACGCCGAGGCGTTTCTCCGTGGTGCGCAAGTTCACCGGAATTGTCGCGTTCGAACTCGATGTGCTGAAGGCAAATATCTGCACGGTGCGCATCTTGCGGAGAAACATCACCGGACTGATTTTCGCCAATAGCTTTAACAACAGCATCAACGTGCCGGTGGCGTGCAACAGCAAGACTGCGACCACCGTTCCAAAATAGGCGATCATCGGCAAAATCAGTCCGAGGCCCTGCAATGCAAACGTCTTCGCCATCAGGGCGAATACACCGTAGGGTGCGACGTGCATAACGACGGTCACGACTTGCATCATGATCTGATTGAGCCGCTCCGCGCCTTCGGCAACCTTGCGGCCGGGCTCGCCGACCATGAGCATGCACACCGCAAACAGGATCGTAAAAAAGATGATCTGCAGCATGTTGCCTTCGGCATACGCGGCAACCGGATTACCCGGAACAAGGTTGATAATGACCTCGGTCAGCGGTGGCGCTACGGGCGCGATGAAATCGCCCTGGTCGCCCGTAAGCTCGAACCCTTCTCCTGGGCCGACGATGCCGGCGACTATGATCGCCAGTGTTATCGCAAGCGCGGTCGTCAGAATAAACAGGCCAAACGCCTTGACGCCTACGCGACCCAGCTTGGCAATGTCGCCGATGCCGTAGACACCGCAGATCAGTGAAAACGTCACCAGGGGTACGACTAGCATCTTGAGGCCCGTGATGAACATCGCGCCGACCACATGAAACAGGCCATTGACGAAGTAGTCCTGGATAAACCCGACGTCGGAGGCGAACGCGTTGATCAGGCTGCCCACTAACAACCCCGCAGCCATCCAGATAAGTATTTTGGTCGTCGTCGTCATAACAGGCTCCTAGTCTTCGTCAAACACCATACCCATGATGTTGACTCCGGCGTCGACGAACGTCGTCTCGCCTGTGATGCCGGACGCGAGGTCGGAGCAGAGAAACGCGGCCGTATTGCCGACTTCCTCGATCGTGACCGTGCGGCGCAGCGGAGACGCTTTCACGGCGTAGTGCTGCATCTTGCGGAAGCCGCCGATGCCCGCGGCTGCCAGCGTCTTCACAGCGCCCGCAGAGATCGCGTTGACGCGAATCCCCTTGGGGCCCAGGTCGGCGGCCAGGAAGCGCACACAGGACTCCAGGCTGGCCTTGGCAAGGCCCATTACGTTGTAGTTCGGGACGACCTTGGTTGCCGCGTCGTAGGTCAGCGTCAGGATCGCGCCGTCGCGTCCTTCCATCATCGGCAGCCCCGCCTTGGCGAGCGCCGCGAGGCTGTAGGCGGAGATGTCGTGCGAGATCGCGAAGCCTTCTCGTGTGATTGACTCGGTGAAGCCACCGGCGAGCTGTTCGCGCGGGGCGAAGCCGACGGAATGGATGATGATGTCCAGGCCATCCCAGTGCTTGCCGAGCTCCGCGAACACGGCGTCGATTTCCTCGTCCGAGGTGACGTCGCAGGGAAAGAGCAGGTCGGTGTTCTGCCCGAGACGCTCCGCGAGCTTCTCGACACGGCCGCGCAGTTTCTCGTTCTGGTAGGTAAATGCGATGTCGGCGCCTTCGCGGGCAAATGCCTCTGCGATCCCAGACGCGATCGAACGATCACTTGCGACGCCGACGATCAGCGCCTTCTTGCCGGCCATAAAGCCCATAGTGTTTCCCCCGGGAGGTTTAGATTGCCGGGTATTCTAACCTGTAGGAGCCCGCCTTGCGGGCGATGTTATCGATGAATCTCCCGCTACGTGCCCTCGGGGTGCAAGGCGGGCTCCTACGAAGACTGGGCCGTCACATCGACATACAAGCTGAGTTTCTGGCCCGGCCGCAGGATCTTGTTCCTGTCAATGCCGTTCCAGCGCGCGATCTGGTCGATGCCCACGCGAAACTTGCGGGCGATCAGGTACAGCGAATCGCCATTGCGAACCGTGTAGCGCAGCTTGCGCGTGGTATTGCCCAGCGCGTCGGTCGGCGAGGTGCGCGGCTGTTCCACCCGGGCGACGGGACCGTTCGTCCAGACCACGAGTTTCTTGCCAACCGACAGCGTGTCGCCGGGCGCCATACCGTTCCACTTGGCCAGCGACCGATGCGTCACGCCATAGTGGCGCGAAATCGTCCAGAAGCTCTCGCCGCTACGAACGATGTGCTCGACCTTGTTGCCCGCACGTTTGCGGTTCTGCGTCTTTTCGAGCCGCGCGTCCGCGCTCTGGCTGTAGGCATTGAGCGGTTTGGTCGCGACCGGGATCATCAGGTGGTGGCCGGCGCGGATCGTGTTGCCGCGCAGGTTGTTCGCGGCACGCAGCGCCGGCACGGTCGTGTTGTATTGCTCTGCGATCTGCGAGATGGCCTCGCCACTTTTGACTTTATGGCGCTGCCAGCGTACTCGCTCGCGCGCCGGAACCTGTGCCAGCGCGGCGGTGAACTTGTCCGCGACATCGATCGGCATGACCAGGCGGTGCGGGCCGGCCGGATCCGTGGACCAGCGGTTGTAGCCAGGGTTGTACTGGTAAATCGTGTCAACGTTAACGCCCGCGAGCTCCGCGGCCAGTGCGAGGTCGAGCTGCGTATCGATATCGGCAACGACAAACTGCTGCTCGTTGGGGACTTCGGGCAGAGTCAGGTTGTATTTGCCGGGATCCGCCACGATCTCGACGAGCGCAAGCAGTTTGGGTACGTACATGCTCGTTTCTTTGGGCAGCTTCAGGTACCAGAAGTCGATGGGCTTGCCGGACTTGCGGTTCTTGCGCGCAGCTCGAAGCACGTTGCCTTCGCCGGAATTGTAAGAGGCGATGGCATTGAGCCAGTTGCCGTCGTTAAGCTCCTCCAGGTATTCGAGGTAGTCGAGAGCGGCCCGAGTCGAGTCAACGACGTCACGGCGACCGTCGTACCACCAGTTCTGTTTGACGCCAAAGCGTCTGGCCGTTCCCGGGATCATTTGCCAGAGGCCGGCAGCACGACCATGCGAGTAGGCGAACGGGTCGTAGGCGCTTTCGACGATCGGCAGAAGGGCGAGTTCGAGCGGCATGTCGCGGCGCTCGAGTTCGGCGACGATGTACGGCAGATAGCGTTGTGCCCGCGTGAAGACACGGTTGAGGTAGTCGGGGTGCCTGGCGAACCACTTGCGTTCCGCCGCCGTGCGCTGGTTGTCCTCGTACGTCAGTTCGAAGCCCGCGCGCAGCCTTGAAAGCACATCCTCGGCCCGGGCGGGCGAGGAGGGCATGTGGATGCCGGCGACCGGCGAGATCAGCGTCAGTACCGGTTCCGCAGCCGCGGGTGTCGCCAGAAGCGCGAAAAAGGTGACGGAGATTGCGCCAATGGCCCGGAATCTCTGCAATAATTGGCGGGTCAGTGCCCGGAATCGATAAGACATCGGGTTATCCTACTGGGGCAAAAAAGTTGTGCAAGGGGTAAGTTCACACAAAACGCAGGACTGGTTGCAGTCGCCACTTGGCGAGGCGCTGGTGCAGCAGGAAGCGCGAGTCGTGGAAGAAGCGTTCGACGGGATCTTCGGTGAACACTGCCTGCAGCTCGGATTATGGGGCGATAACCGGACTTTCCTGCGGTTCGCGCGCACCCAGCGCTGCGTACTGATCGCGGAAACGACCGTGGGTGAACCAGGCGCTGTGGGCGAATTCCACCGGCTGCCGGTCGAAAGCGACTCCATCGACGCCATCCTGTTGCCGCATACGCTCGACTTTAACGACCGCCCGCACGAGATTCTGCGCGAGGTGGACCGCGTCTTACGGGCGAACGGCCATATCGTCATTCTTGGTTTTAAACCCGTTGGATTGTGGGGCCTGCGCCGACTGATTCCCGGTGCCGGTATGCCGCCTGGGGCGGATCACCTGATCGCGCAGCGTCGCATCCGTGACTGGCTACAGTTACTCGACATGCGCATCCAGAGCGAGAGGCGCTATTTCTTCCGCTGGCCGCTGCCGCGAAAATCGGTGCGTCCCTCGCAAAAATGGGAGCGGCGGGGCCAGACCCTGTGGCCCGAATTGGCGGCATGCTATATGCTCACTGCGCAAAAGCGGGTCAGTACTCTGACGCCGGTGAGACCGCTCTGGCGCCGCAAGCCGAAGGTCGTCACGGGGCTGGCCGAACCATCCACACGAGTATCACGAATCCGTTTTGACACGAACGATTGAGATCTATACCGACGGGGCCTGCAGGGGCAACCCAGGGCCGGGCGGCTGGGGCGCTGTGCTTATCGCGGGGCATCATCGCAAAACGATGCATGGCGGCGATCCGGAAACCACCAATAACAGGATGGAGCTCACAGCTGCCATCGAGGCGCTGAACGCGCTGAAGGGCCCGAGCAAGGTGACGCTCTACACCGACTCAAAATACGTCATGGACGGGATCAACGAGTGGATGGCGAACTGGAAGAAGCGCGGGTGGAAAACCGCGGGTAAAAAGCCGGTGAAGAACAAGGAACTGTGGATGGCGCTTGATGATGCGACCGAACGCCACGACATTCAGTGGAAATGGGTCCGGGGGCACACGGGCAACCCGGGCAATGAAGAAGCCGACGCGCTGGCGAACCAGGGGATCGACGAGTTATGAGACAAGTTGTTCTGGATACCGAAACTACCGGCCTGTCCGTCACCCAGGGCCACCGAATTATCGAGATTGGCTGCATCGAGATGGTCAATCGGCGTCTGACCGGCCGCGAGTTTCATCGCTTCCTGAATCCGGATCGCGATATCGACGAAGGTGCGGAGGCTGTGCACGGCATCAGCCGCGAGCAGCTCGAGACCGAGCCGCGCTTTGCTGAGATCGTTGAAGACTTCCTTGAGTTCGTCAGTGGTGCCGAACTTGTTATTCATAACGCCGAGTTTGATGTCGGCTTTATCGAGCACGAACTGCGGCTCATGAAGCATCCGCGGCCCAAAGTCGACAAACATTGCACGGTACTCGATACGCTGACGCTGGCGCGCGAGATTCATCCCGGACAACGCAACAGTCTCGATGCACTCTGCAAACGCTACGCGGTGGATGCATCCAAGCGCGACGTTCACGGGGCCCTGATCGACTCGGAGTTGCTGGCACGCGTGTACCTTGCGATGACCGGTGGGCAGTCGAGCCTGCTGCTGGACGAAGAGACTGAGAACGGCATGGCTGCGGGCGCGGCGCCGGGTGACGCGGGCATGACTGCAGGAGAGGCCGGTGCGCGCGAAGCGCGCCCGGCTGGGGTGTATAAACTCTCGGTCATCAGGGCCACGCCTGACGAGGCCGCTGCCCACGAGGCCATGCTCGAGAAAATCCGCAAATCCGGTGCGTGCGTCTGGGATTTTGACTAGAATGCGCAGTCCGCCCCGACTCTGGGCGTGCAATAAGAAGGACAAGAACTAAATGGCCTATACGATGACGGACGCGTTCCGCAATAATTTCCTGGGCAACTCGCCGCAGTGGTACAAGCTCACGATCATCGGTTTCCTGATGCTGAACCCGATCATCGCACTGTACGATCCGTTTGTTGCGGGCTGGGTACTGGTCCTCCAGTTCATCTTCACGTTGGCCATGGCCTTGAAGTGCTACCCGCTGCAGCCGGGCGGCTTGCTCGCGGTGGAGGCGATTGTCCTGAACCTCGCGACGCCGGAGATGGTGTTCCACGAGGCCGAAGTGAACTTCCCCGTCATCATGCTCCTGATGTTCATGGTTGCCGGTATCTACTTCCTGCGAGAGATGTTGCTGTTCGTTTTCACCAAGATTCTTCTTGGTGTGCGCTCCAAAGTTCTCCTGTCGCTCCTGTTTTCGTTTACGGCAGCATTCCTGTCTGCTTTTCTCGATGCGCTGACCGTTACAGCCGTCATCATCACGGTTGCGGTTGGCTTCTTTGGCGTTTACCACAAGGTCGCGTCGGGCAAGAAATTCGACCACGACCATGATCCAACAACTGATGACCAGGTGGTCGAGTTACATCGAGGCGACCTTGAGAACTTCCGGGCTTTCCTCCGGAGTCTCATGATGCACGGTGCCGTCGGTACGGCACTCGGTGGTGTTACCACCCTTGTCGGCGAGCCGCAGAACCTGCTGATCGCCGAGGTGATGGACTGGGAGTTCGTCGAGTTCTTCCTGAAGATGGCGCACATTTCGATGCCGGTGCTGGTCGTCGGGCTCCTGACCTGTATCGGGCTTGAGCTCACGAAGACGTTCGGCTACGGCGCACAGCTGTCACCGAAGGTGCGCGAGGTGCTCGAGGATTTCGACAACGATATGGCGGCCAAGCGGACGCGCGAAGAGAAAGTAGCGATTATCGTGCAGGGTATTGTTGCAGTCATCCTGATCCTGGCACTGGGGTTTCACCTTGCCGAGCCGGGTGTGGTCGGTTTGCTCGTCATCGTCCTGGCGACGGCTCTGAACGGCATCACCGAAGAACACCGGATTGGACATGCGTTCGAGGAGGCTCTGCCTTTCACAGCGCTCCTCGTCGTGTTCTTTGCCATCGTTGCCGTCATCCATGAACAGCATCTTTTTACGCCGGTGATTGATTGGGTGATGACGTATGAGGGCAAAACACAGGAAGCGCTGTTCTACCTGGCTAACGGTGGGCTCTCGATGATCAGCGACAACGTCTTTGTAGCGACCGTATATATTGGCGAAGTACAGCAAATGTACGAAGCTGGCACCATCACGCGTGATCAGTTCGATGGGCTCGCAATTGCGATCAACACGGGCACGAATATTCCGTCGGTTGCGACGCCGAACGGACAGGCGGCGTTCCTGTTCCTGCTGACATCGGCGCTGGCGCCGCTGATTCGTTTGTCTTATGGCCGCATGGTCATAATGGCCGTGCCGTACACCATTACGATGAGCATTACGGGCCTGCTGGCACTCTGGTATTTCGGCTAGATCAAATCCACCGGTGCTAGTCACCTTATACCGGGTATAAGGTGAGCACCTGATTTCCGGAGACTCCTAATGTCCTTTGACATCGATAAACTACGCATTGGCATCGTTGGCCTCGGCTACGTAGGCCTGCCGCTGGCGGTTGAGTTCGGCAAGAAGTATCCGACGGTTGGATTTGATATTCACGAGGGCCGCGTTGCAGAACTAAAGGACGGGACGGACTCGACGTTGGAATGCTCGAGCGAGGAACTCGCCGAGGTGGAGCACCTGGCTTACACGTCGAATGTCGAGGACATCGCGGACTGCAATTTCTTCGTTGTGACCGTGCCGACGCCGATCGGCGACAGCAATCGTCCGTTACTCACACCACTACGTGCGGCGAGCGACACGCTGGGCAAGATCCTCAAGCAGGGCGACATCGTGGTCTATGAGTCGACGGTCTACCCGGGCGCGACCGAGGAATTCTGTGTGCCGTTGCTCGAAGCAGGGTCGGGCCTGAAAATGAACCAAGGATTTTTCGTCGGTTATAGCCCCGAACGTATTAATCCAGGCGACAAGGAACACCGCCTGCCCTCGATCCTCAAGGTAACGGCAGCCTCCACGCCAGAGGCGGCAGACTACGTTGACGAGGTGTACGCGTCGATTATCACCGCCGGCACGCACAAGGCCTCCAGCATCAAGGTGGCCGAGGCAGCCAAGGTGATCGAGAACACACAGCGTGATGTCAATATTGCGCTCATCAACGAGCTTGCGATGATCTTTCAGCGCGTCGGGATCGATACCGAAGAGGTCCTCATCGCCGCAGGCACGAAGTGGAATTTCCTGCCGTTCCGGCCAGGCCTCGTGGGCGGCCACTGCATCGGCGTTGATCCGTACTACCTGACTTACAAGGCGGAGCAGCTCGGCTACCACCCGCAAATGATCCTGGCGGGCCGCCGCATTAACGACAACATGTCGCTTTACGTCGCGTCGCAGGTCGTCAAGAAAATGCTCACCAAGGAGATTCAGCCAAGCGGTGCACGCGTTCTGATGCTCGGGCTTGCGTTCAAAGAGAATTGCCCGGATCTGCGCAACACGAAAGTCGTCGACATTGTCAACGAACTGGCTTCATATGGCATGCGCATCGATGTGCACGACCCATGGGTCGACGCGGACGAAGCCAGGGAAGAATACGAACTCGATCTCGTCGAGACTCCGGATCAAGGGGCGTATGATGCAGTCATCATTGCGGTTGCCCACGACCAGTTCAGGGCGCTCGGTGTCGACGGCATCCATGCATTTTGCAGGGACACGTCTGTGCTCTACGACATCAAGTACGTCCTGCCGCCTGATGCCGTTGACGATCGCCTCTAGGAGCTTGCTTTGAAAATTCTCGTAACGGGCGCGGCCGGGTTTATCGGCTTTCATACGTCGAAGAAGCTGCTCGACCGTGGCGATACGGTCGTCGGCCTCGACAACTTTAACGACTACTACGACGTCAGCCTGAAGGATGCGCGCGCCGCGATACTCGATGACTACGACGACTTCGCGATGGCGCGAATCGACCTTGCCGATCGTGCTGCGATGGAAGCGCTGTTCGAGAAAGAGAAGTTCGACAAGGTCATCCATCTTGCGGCGCAGGCCGGTGTGCGCTACTCGATTGAAAACCCGCATTCCTACATCGAGAGCAATATCGTCGGGACACTGCACATTCTCGAGGGCTGTCGTCATCACAAGGTGCAGCACCTGACCTACGCGTCGTCGAGCTCCGTGTATGGCGCGAACACAACGATGCCGTTTTCAATCCACCAGAACGTGGATCATCCCCTGGCCTTGTACGGGGCGACGAAGAAAGCCAATGAGTTAATGGCGCACACGTACTCGAATCTCTACAACCTGCCCACAACGGGTTTGCGCTTCTTCACCGTTTACGGCCCGTGGGGGCGTCCGGACATGGCGCTGTTCATGTTCACGCGCAATATCATCGAAGACAAACCCATCGATGTCTTCAATTACGGCAAGCACAAGCGCGACTTCACGTACATTGACGATATCGTCGAGGGCGTAGTGCGGACAAGCGACAATACGGCGACGCCCAATGAAGACTGGGACCCGGCATCACCGGACCCGGGCACAAGCATGGCGCCGTACCGGATTTACAATATTGGTAACCAGCAGCCCGTCGAACTCATGGATTACATCGCCGCGATCGAGAAATGCGTTGGCAAGACGGCGGAGAAAAACCTCCTGCCGATGCAGCCCGGCGACGTGCCGGATACCTGGGCGGACACGCAGGACCTTGCCGACGATGTCGGCTATCAGCCTTCCACACCCATGGAAACCGGCGTCAAGAACTTTGTAGACTGGTATCTTGAGTTCTATTCCTGACGACGGACGACACGTGGCCAACGCCTACACGAACAGAAAACTCTCCGCGCGCTATCCCACGGACCTTCCGGCCTGGAAGAAGCTGGCGGCGCACCACAAAGACGACATGCGTAACAAGGCGTTGCGTGAGCTGTTCGCGCGCGACAAGAAACGCGCGGAGCGATTCAGCCTCAATGCCGGCGACCTGACGCTCGACTACTCGAAGAATCATGTCAACGCCACGACGATGAAGAGCCTGGCGCAGCTCGCGAAGCAGTCGGACGTGCCGGCGGCAATCGAGGCGATGTTTACAGGCGAGCAGATCAACCAGACGGAAGGGCGCGCAGTGCTTCACGTTGCATTGCGCTCGAAGATCTCCGACATGGTAGCGCTGGACACACCCGGGGTGCGCGAGGTCTGGGAAGTACTGACCAGGATGGAAGCCTTCGTCGACGGCGTGCAAAGCGGCAAGATTCGAGGCAGCACGCGCAAGAAGATCACCGACATCGTCAATATCGGCATTGGCGGTTCGGATCTCGGCCCGGTCATGGCGAGCCGGGCGCTTCGCCCCTATTGGAAGAAGGAGCTTCGTTTCCACAGCGTCTCCAATATCGACGGGACGCAGCTCGACGATCTCGTCGAGGAACTCGACCCGGAGCGCACGTTATTCGTGGTGTGCTCGAAGACCTTCACGACCCAGGAAACGATGGTCAATGCGCGTGCAGCGCGCGACTGGGTTGTCGACAAGCTCGATGCGGTGGCCGTGCAATACCATTTTGTTGCCGCATCGACGAACCACGAAGCACTCGATGAGTTCGGCATTCGTTCTGACTATCGCTTTGGCTTCTGGGACTGGGTTGGCGGCCGCTACTCGATGTGGTCCGCCGTCGGTCTGTCGCTGGCACTTGTCATCGGCATGGAGAATTTCAGGCGCATCCTGTCGGGCGGGCGGCGCATGGACCTGCATTTCCGGCAGGCTCCGATGGATGAGAACATGCCGGTGCTGCTGGCAATGCTGGGCATCTGGTACAACAATTTCTTCGGAGCCCAGTCACAGGCAATCTTGCCGTACACCAATCGCCTTGATCGTTTCCCGGCATACCTTCAGCAGCTCCAGATGGAGTCGAGCGGCAAGAGCGTCCGCATGGATGGCAAGCCCGTGCGCTGCGATACCGGCATGATTATTTGGGGCGAGGCGGGCAGCAATGCCCAGCATTCCTTCATGCAGCTTATGCACCAGGGGACACGTTTTGTGCCTGTTGATTTTCTGTTGCCCAGGACGTCAAAACTCGCGACGGCGAACTGCAGGGCGCAGGCCCGGGCGCTCATGGAAGGCACGACAAACGACTCGATCGAGGCGTATCGCGTGCACGCGGGAAACCGGCCGAGCAACACGATTCATTTCAAGTCACTGACGCCAGAAACGCTCGGCCAGCTCATCGCGCTTTACGAACACAAGGTGTTCGTCGAAGGTGTCGTCTGGGGCATCGACTCTTTCGACCAGTGGGGCGTCGAGCTCGGCAAGAAGCTCGCTCAATAAATCTCGCGCGTGTAGATCCGCTTGGAGTTGCCGTCATAGATGCCGAATGTGGCGGTGCCTGTTGGGTCTTCCAGTCCGGGTATTGACGTATTCCAGTCGAATTCCAGCCACGCCGGCACGTCGGCGTTCACATCGACGCTGCCCTGGTTGCCGTTGCCTGGGGCGAGCAGGTAAAGGTTGAAATCCCCGCCCAACGGCGGTTCGCGATAGCGTTTTCCTGCCGGTCCCGCTGCTGCGCAACCCGCACCACTGTCTCCGGGATTGCCGTTGTCGAGCACACAGGTGTCACCCGCGGTCAGGCTATCGGTGAAGTTCGAAAGGGTCTGGGTGACATTCGTCGTACAACTATCGTCCGTATTGACTATAAATCCGGTCGCTGCATCGACGAAGTATTCGGAGCGCATCGGCACGGCGAGATCGACGAGTTCAGAACCAATTGCATTGTTAATGCGAACACGGCCGTAGCGCATGCTGGCGCCGGTGTCGAAATTGATGCTCGAAAATTCCACGGGGGAGCCTGGCGTCGTCACGCCATCGGTGTCGAATATCTCGATGCTCAGGCTGATATCTGCATCGAACGCCGCTTCGGGCGCAGATCGCAGAAACGCGATGCCGGTGCCCGAGTCGAACAGCAATGTACTGCTGCCGCCACCGCTATCGGTGACTACCGGGTCACTACTTGCGGGCGGTAATCCGGTCAAATCCAGGGTGCCGACCGCGGATGTGTACTGGCGGTTCAGCAGACTGAGATTGGTTATTTTGAAAAACGAGCTCGTGTAGTTCTGCGTGATGCCGCCGTTTGCGGCGCGTGCGGTCACGGTGATCAAAGGGCTGACGTCATAGCCGAATGGCTGCCCGATGTAGCTGAATGCGCCGGCCGCGCACTGGGTATCGAATGCCGGGGCATTGAGCGCGGTTGTAAAATGATCTGGTATGAAGCGTCCGACGTTACCGGATGCAAGACCCGTGACGTTGCCGCCACCGAGGTAGTCTCCGTCACCGATTGAGGGCTGGAGCGTGATGATGCCGACCTCCGGCCAGGTAAAACCCGTGCCGGTTGCCGAGCCGCCGCTGAAGCTGCCAAAGCCGAGAGCCGGGCTGATTCCCGGATCGTTGCCGCCCACCGGTGCCGCCAGGCTGCTGGTCAGAAGTACGGTCTCCGGCGCACTTTCCCGGCCGAAATTTGGCGTCACGTCAGCTTCGGCGTCGTAGGCGGTTACCGTGACAGAAAACGGTGCTCCGGCGGCGACAAAGACCGGGCCGGACGCGTCCGCTGCGGCCGGATTGGGGTTGCCCAATGCATCCTCGATGCCGCTCAGTCCGAAGTAAGCCGGTTTGACGACGAAGTTGGCGGTGGCGCCGCGAATGCCTGTCGGCAAGTCGGGATGATTACCGCTGTCGTCCTTGACCAGCACCTGGATACTCCCGGCATCCTTGTATTTCGCGGTGACGGCGGCCTGACCGTTCGCAAACACTACGGCCTGATTGCTTGCGGACCCTTCCACGGTGCCTATCGCGCTGCCGTCAATCGTGGGTACGATCGTGCCGGTGGCGGGGTCCGCCCGGTCAAACCAGAATTTCAGGTTTTGCGCGCCGTTGTAGGACTCGATGATGCCGCAGGCCGGGTCGTTTGCGGTCTGGCCGTAGGCCGCGAGGAAGATGTTGAAATCCGTCCCTGCAATTTGCGTGGTGCCAAATGGCGCGATGACGCCCGGTGGCGGGTTGCTGAGCGCTGTGGCCGTCAAGGTAAAGCCGCTGGCGGAGAACTCGATGTTGCCTTCCGCGTCATTGTCGCGAACGGCCGGGTCGCTGGTCTGGTAGACATCGATGTCCAGGATAGGCGTGCCCGAGGCATAGCTGAGGGCGAATACGGCGGAGGACTCGCCGAGTGGCCAGTCGTAGCTCGCCAGGCCGTCGTCAGGGATCGGGTCGGTAAAGGTCCCCCCACCGCTGATGAGCACCCAGGTTCCGTTACCGGTCTGGGTATCCAGCGTCACCGGCTCGTCGTAGTTGTTGACGGGATTGGCCTGTGCGTCTTCGATCGTCACGGTCATAGTTTCTGCGAGGCAATGGATGCCATAGTTGTCGTGATTGATGGTGAACACGACCGAGTCATCCACGCAGGAAGTGATTTGGGCATTTTTCCCCGCGAAATAGGCGTTGCCGCTGGCCGACACCCAGACATCCTTGATTTCCTCATCGGACCGGGTGTCCTCCTGCCACGTGACGCCGTCGAACTGCACGACGATGCCGTCCTTGCCCGCGGCGACAACCTGGCTGCCAAAGCCCGACACACCCCTGAGATCCTTACTCGCGCTCGCCACGAGGGTGCAACTCGCGCCATCGTACTGGTATATGTCCTTTTTCTTCACGAGATAGATGTCGCCGCTACCGTCACCCCAGAGATCCTCGAATCCTTTGCCGAAATCGCAGGAGGCATCCGGTGTCGCCCAGGTACCGGTATTGCGATCGTAGCGGTACAGCGTACCGTCGGTGTCCAGCGCAAAGAAAAAGTTACTATCGCCCCAGGCGTCCACAAGCCTTTCCTTGCCAGTGCCCGCGGCTGTGCCCTGATCGGTCCAGGTCGAACCGTCAAAATAGAACAGTGCGCCTTTTTCACCGACAACCCAGGCCGCGGTGGCGGAGTCTGCCCAGACGCCGAACAAATCGTCTTTGGTGAAGCCGGTATGGGATATCCAGTTGCCTGCAACCAGTTGCAGGGTTTCGCCTTTCTTGCCGACCGCAAACGCTGTCGAGTTGTCGACGACTTCGACGTCGTTGAGATCCTCGTCGTCCGGACTGGCCATGAGATTCCAGGCGGCACCGTCATAGCGGTAAATGATGCCTTTCTTGCCGACACCGATGATATTGGTGTCCGAACTGCCCGATATGCCGAGGAATTCCCTGTTGCCGACCGTCTGGGTGGTGCACACCTGTGCAGCGGGCGTGTCGACCGGAACGAGGGCAAGCAGCACGGCCATCAACACGGCAGTCTGCATGGCTGAAATCGATCTTGCTGAAGTGCGTCTCATCGGAGTTTCCTCGGCCAGCTCGTCATGATATGTCCGTGACCGTCGCGCGAATGCGTCGGGAAACGTAGTCCGGGCTGCCATAGCTGCCGGAATAAGCGAATGCCTCAAGTACGTAGATGCTGGTCGTTGTCGTGCCCTCGGCATGGCTGGAACTCGCACAGGTCGTACTCACCGTGAACCCGGCGAGTCCGGCTTCGGTCAGCGACACGGTCGAGTTGCCACAGCTGCCGTTGGCGATTGCCTGGTAGGCCGACCACTCGATGCCAGCCTGGGCAGCGGAGTAGGCGCGCACGCTCTGCATGCTCAGGACCACACCCTGGTGCTCGACCGCAGTCAGGCGCACGGCGACAGCGCCCAGCACCGCCAGCACCACGAGCAGGAACAAGGCCGGGATGAGAGAGAAGCCGCGTTGTCCGGTTTTGTCATGCATCCGTCGTGAGCTCCTAAGGCACATTCTGCACATGAACCTGGTGCAACAGTGAAATTGTCTCGCCGCTGTCGGCAATGCTGATCTGTAGTGTCACCAGGCCGGCGCGCTGCGACGTTCCCGGTGCGTAAGTGATACTGCAGGCGCTGATGTGGCTCGCGATAAGCGTATTCGTGGCTCCCGCTGCGCTAAGCTCAGCCGCACTGTCGCGATTCGACTGGCTGGCCGCGATGCTGTAGCCCGCATAGCGCGTCAGCGTACCTGCGCCGAGGTCGCAGAGGTAACTCAAGGGTCCATCGACCAGAAAGACTCTTTGTGCCGGCGAACCGTAGGCAAAGCGAAAGGCCGGGGAGAGCGTCACGTTGTCCTCGCCGGCGACCGCGTCTGCGTCGATGTTAATCTGCGTACCCGGTGGCGTGATCACATTGGCCAGCTCGTAGGCATTGGCGCCAGGAACACCGACGTTGTAAATGGACAGGTAATGGCTGGTCGAGGTAAACGGCTTACTGATGCCCGTGAACGCGCCTATGCTGTTGAAGGCATCGTCGCTCGTCGTGAAGTCGAGTTGTTTGGTCGCATCGTCGGGCGGCGGTTTTTCACGATAGCGGACACCGTCGATCGTGTTGATCATTTCGAGGGCAACTACGGATCCCGACCCGGTGACCCGGATACTGTTCGGCAACGCACGATGCACGTCGCGAGACATACGGTGCAACGAGGTCTCGGCGAGATCGACAAGTTCGGCGCGCCGCACCTGGTCGGTATAGCCACGAATCGGACCCGCGATGAACATCGCCATGAAGGACACGACGATCGTGCTCAGAACGATGACGACGACGAGTTCGATTAATGTGAAGCCGCTGGCGTTACGCATGACAGCCTCAGAACCGGATGCGGTAGGCGCTGACTGTGAAATTAATGTCAGCAGCCCAGCTAACGTTGACGTCGATGCGCAGCGCGTCCGTTGAGGGTACGCCGGGCAGGGCCGCCGATGTATTGACCGCGACTGCAATCGTGTAGTCGGCCAGAGCCGGTATTGCATTGCCGAATTGATCGCGCGCGCCGGCATCGGACAAGCCGTCGTAGTCGTCCACATCGTCGAAAGCAGCGCGGGTGGCTTCACCGTCCACACCGTCAGGATCGGCAAAAGACTTGAGCAGGATCTCCTCGAGGTAGGCCTCGGCAATCGATGTTGCCTGCCGGCGAACCATAGGGTCGGCGCTGCTGCCCGTGGTCATCGCAAGGGTTGCAAGAACCGCGCTCGCGGCTACCGCGACGATCACGATCGATATCAGCAACTCCACGAGAGTGACGCCGTTTTGGTTCTTGTGAGCGAACATGGCTGCGCCGTCAGGGTGTTACTACGAGGCCGCTTTCTGCCTCGATCACCAGGGACCAGGAGCCGACGCTGATGGCCTGATCGGCGGCCAGGTTAGTGCGGCCAAGCGCATCGTAGGTAAAGCTCAGCGGCGGCGTCAGTGTGGTGTCGGACGGTGCCGTTCCACTAACTGCCTGGCCGTCGGCAAGCAAGACCGGTAACGGAAAGCTCGAATCCGCTGTGTCGCAATGGCCACCACCGGCAATGGCCTGCTGATGTAGCTCGTAGGTTTGGGCAGTAAGATTGACGCGTACGCGACAGCCACTGGCTACCGCGACCTTCTGCGCATAGCGCACGGCGCTGGTCAATTCATTGAAATAGCCGCGTTCCTGGAAAACAGAATTGCTGAAGAAGCGCGGTCCGGCTACCGCACCCAGGATGCCAACGATGACGATGACAAGGACGAGTTCGACCGCGGTAAATCCCGCACTAGTGGCGGGAGCGGCAAAGCGGGCCTGCGGAATCCATCCTCGGCCTCGTAGTATGCGCCTGCTCATGCGGCATGGCATTCAGCACCTCCATATATCGACAGCCATACCTGGCGCTGCTTGCGTCAGTCGCGAACTGTGTGCGAGGAGGGTCGTACCGAGAGGAACCGTGATGACTACCATCTGCTCAGTGCGCACAAAGCCAGCCTTCCTGGCCCTGTTGATGGTGGCCATCACGGTATTCTCCGGTTACTAGCAGTCGGTAACGTCGACTGTGATGGTGGGCGACGAGTTAGCGGCTGCCTGCGCGTAAGTCACGCTGCAGTTGGCCGGCGTCGTGGCGCCATCTTTTGAGAACACGCCTGTTGTGGCGTCGTAGCTGAAACCGGTGATATCCAGCAGCGCATCGTCAATAGATGCAAGCGTCGGATAGCGGTTCGCCATGGCGACAGAAGTACCTTCCATCGATACTGCTGCAGCAGGTGCTGCTCCCGTTGCCAGTGACAGGCTGTGTGCCAGCGTCGCAGCACTGCGTACGCTACCGCCAAGACCCTGCACGGCGGCTTCACGAGCCTCAGTTTCGAGGTTGGCAAAGCGCGGAATCGCAAATGCGGCCAGAATGCCGAGGACGGTGATAACCACCACCAACTCGATGAGTGTGAAACCTCCAACTGCCTTCTTCATGTCTTTCTCTCCAGTTTGCTGGCGACCTTTGCCGGCAGCCAGGGTTTGCCCAAAATATTCAAATTTTCCAAGAGTTTGCGAGCTGTAGACCCGCCTCCTCATAGCTTTCGAGCATTCTTCCGAAAAGCGGGTTTTTTGTCTGTGACTCTATTCACAGTTATGTAAACTGTCTTCGGCCACGTGTCAGGCAGGTATTTACGGACCCGCCTGTTTGCGGCCTGCCAGCCATTCCGTACCCGCCACGCGGTGCAGGCGTATGCCCCACAGTTCGTCGGCACCGGGCTCGAAACTGCCGCTGCCGTTACGATCCTCAAAGGCAACGCGAACTTCGAATTCCGTATCGGCATCTGTCTCGTTATCGCTTGTATTTCCGAACGGCCGGCCTTTGCGGTATACAAGGCGCCGCGTGCTCAGGTCGAAGTACCAGTTGCGCCTTGGGACCGCAGCCGCCTCACTACTGTGAAATTCCCCGGCATAATTGCCGGGTGGTTCGAGCATGAGTTCCATTGGATTCGTACCGTCAAGCTCCCCAATCGTCGCTGAGCGACCGCCAGCGATGCGCTTTGCTGCGGACATCGTGAGAGCACTGCGAATCTGGCTTTCGGTGGTTAGCACGCCGACCCGCTCCGCCTCGTCGATATACGGCAACAAGCGGCCCAGCGCGACGGCCAGCAGGATGCCGATGATGCTGATTACAAGCACCAGCTCCAGCATGGAGAACCCACGTATTCGTGAGTCGATTATCATGCTCTTGCCGCGGCGACCATATCCCACATCGGCAGGAAGACACCGAGAGCGAGTACCAGGACAACGACTCCAACGAGGACAATGAGAATTGGCTCCAGGGCCGCGCTCAGGTTTTCCAGGTCGTAATCCACTTCGCGCTTGTAGTGATCCGCGGATTCGTGCAGCAGCTCGGGCAAGGCGCCGGTCTCCTCACCAAGTGCGATCATCTGTAGCACCAGCGGCGTAAACAAACCGGTCGGATGGGCAGTGCGCGACAGCGATTCCCCGTGCTCAATACCATTGCTGACATGCGACAGCTTGTCGCTAAGGTAGGCGTTGCCTATGGCTCCGGACACCGTGTCGAGTGTCACATTCATCGGCAATCCGGATTCGAGTGAAATCGCGAGTGATCGGGTGATGCGCGACAGCGCAGCGTTGCGCATGATCACACCGGTCACAGGAATCCTGAGCTTAAGTCGGTCCCAGCGAAAACGTCCCTGGTCGGTTCGTATATAAGAGGATACCGATGCCGCCATCACGCCACCCATCAGCAGCACCTTCCACCAGTGATTCACGGCGAAGTCGGACGCGCCCATGATGATGCGGGTCGGTAGCGGTATGTTGTCGCCCAGTACCCTGAATATAGGCGCGAAATTCGGAATCACGAAAATGGTGATGATCGACAGCGCAATGGCGATGCTGATCAGGACGATGATCGGATAACGGACCGCCGATCGGACCCGGTCGCGGACCTGCTGGTCCATGGTCAGGTAGTCGTACATCCGTTGAAACGCAACATCGACGGTTCCCGTCGCCTCACCGACCTCGATGATGCTGATGAATAACTGCGAGAAGATTTGCGGGTGACGCTGCAACGACTGCGACAGGCTGCGGCCCGATTCGAGGTAGACGATCACGTCCTGCAACGCTTCCTTAAGGACGACGTTGTGCGTCGTTTCGGCGAGCCCGCTCAATCCCTGCAGAAGGGGCAGGCCGGTTCGCGTAATGACGTGCATTTGACGGCAAAAAAGACATAGATCCTTGGTCGTGGGCTTGCCGCCACCCAGTTGTCTCCACAGGTCGGTAACCGTCTTGCCGCCGTGATCAATTGCGGCAATGATTTCTGTCGGCGTGACGCCGACCCTGATGAGTCGCTCCGCGACCGCTTCTGATGACGAGCCGTTGATGCGTCCACTAACCAGGGTTCCGGTGGAGGATCGGCCTTTGTAAGAGAACTCAGCCATGGCCGATCTCGACCATGCCGTGGCTGCCCGCCGGCTGCTCAGATTCGGCCATCAGGTCTTCATCGTCGACGCCGCCGGCAATGCGAAGGGCTTCCTCGAAGGACGTAATGCCTTCAATCGCATACTCCAGTGCGCGACGGCGCAATGGCACGAAACTCTTCTTGTTGTCGACAATCTCGAGGAACTCGTCGAGGTTGCCATGCCGGATGGCGCTGGTCAGCTTACTGTCGATCTCGAGCAGTTCGAAAACACCAATGCGGCCCCGATAACCGGTCAGGTAACAGTAGTGGCAGCCGCGTCCCTGGACGAATTCGACAGTCCCTGCTCGCTTGGCGCCGATCTGTTTGCTTAGCCACGCTTTTTGCCGGGCATTCAATTGCGACGTCTCTTTGCATTCGTCGCAGACCCGCCGTACCAGGCGCTGGGCGACGATGCAGGTCAGCGCCGCGGCGAGCAGGTAGCCGGGTGCGCCCATGTCATGGAGGCGGCTAACGGCTGCGGGCGCGCTGACGGTATGCAGGGTGGAGAACACCAGGTGTCCGGTCATGGCTGCGCGCAGACCGATATCAACGGTTTCCCTGTCGCGCATTTCGCCGACGAGAATGATATCGGGGTCCTGGCGCAGCGCCGTACGGAGCACACGGCCGAAGTCCAGACCGATAACGGAATTGACCTGGACCTGGTTGATCCGTTCGAGGCGGTACTCCACCGGATCCTCGACGGTAATAATCTTGGTCTTGGCGTTATTGACGTGGTTGAGCGCCGAATAAAGCGTCGTGGTCTTACCGCTGCCGGTAGGTCCCGTAACGAGCACCATGCCGCCGGGTTTCTCGATCATCGCCTCGAATCGCCGGCAAATGTCCTCGGGCATGCCGAGTTTGTCGAGCGTCATCAGGTTCGCCGAGTGATCGAGAAGACGAAGCACGACAGACTCGCCATGCTGTACCGGCAGTGTGGAAACACGAACGTCAAGATTCAGGTCGTTGACGCGAATCGAAAAGCGCCCGTCTTGCGGCATCCGTTTTTCCGAAATGTCCAGGCCGCTCATGAGCTTGAGGCGGGTGACGAGTGCCGCGGATACGCCGTGGCCATCGATAATGTGCTCCTGCAAGATACCATCCACGCGCTGGCGAATGCGGAGCTGATGCTCTTCCGGTTCGATGTGAATATCCGATGCCTTGACCTGAACAGCATCTTTGAACATCGACTGCAAAAGTCTGATGACAGGTGCGTCGGCTGAGCTCTCATCGGACGTCAGCTTGTCGATATCGATCTGGCCGTCGCCGAGTTCGCGTTTGACCTCATCGGCCAATGCGCTGATTTCGTCGGTGCGTCGATAAACGGTGTCTATCGTCCGTAGCAGCATGGATTCCTTGACCAGGACCAGGCGCACGGGTTTCTTCAACAGGCGGCATACAGCATCGTAGGCGACGATGTCGGTCGGGTCGGCCATGCCGACCGTCAGGCCCTCGTTATCCGCCTTCAGGACCAGCGCCCTGTGGCGGCGCGCATGGACCTCGGGAAGTATCGTCACGGTCTCGGCGTCCAGATGCAGGCTGCCAAGGTCGACGAGTTCGGTGTTCAGGTGGACAGCAAGGAACTCGAGCAGTTTCTGCTCGGTGATGGCGCCGATTTCGGTCAGCGCACGCCCAAGCTTGTGCCCCGTGGATTTTTGCAGAGCCAGCGCATCATCGAGCTGCTGTTGCGTGATGACATCGGCACCCAGCAACAGGTCGCCAAGACGCAATTTCTTACGCCTCTGTGTCGTCTTGTGGAATTGTGCTTCGGCTTCAGCCATGCCCTTCTAGCTCCATACTCGGGTGTCGCCGCAGGTATGCAATCCTGTTCACTGTTCGGTGCGTCCCTGGATACGACTCAGGGAATCGCCTGCCATGGTCGCCCATACCTCGTCGCTGTCGGCAACGATGGGCTTGAGCAGGATGACGAGTTCGGTCTTGGTTTCAACTTCACGCCGGGTCTGGAAGAGCTTGCCGATGCCGGGAATGCGGCTCAGTCCGGGCGTACCAAACTCGTCCGTGCGGCTGGAATTTCGCATCAGGCCGCCGATCACGATGATCTGGCCGCTGCGCGCCTTTACAATGCTGTCGGACTCCCTGATTTCACTGAAGGCCAACGGCAGCGTGTCCGACTCGCCGGAAACCGTGACGACCTTTTGCTGGTCCGTGACGTCACTGACCGTCGGATGAATGTGCAGGATGATCTCGCCATCGGCGCTGATCTGTGGCGTTACATCCAGTGCGATACCCGAGAAGAACGGCGTCAACTGCACATTACGACTGGTTGCCGACGACGTGCCTGTGACCACGTTACTGGCGACGTCGGTGACGAAGAACTCATCCGTACCGGCCTTGATTACGGCCTTTTGGTTGTTAAGCGTCGCAACTCGCGGGCTGGACAGTACGCGTGTTTCGCCCTGCGACTCCAGCAGTTCGATGAAGGAATTGAAGTCGCCGATATCGAAAGCCATCGTGAATGCCCCACCCAGGGTTGAATTCACAAAGTCCGTTGTCACCTGGCCGGGTCCCACCGTAATCGGTGAGCCGCCCAGTGACCCCAGGTCGCCGGAGAAATCACTCGGCGGCGTTTGCTGGCCAAACGTGTAGGTATGGCCGCGGCTGTTCTGGGCTACAGCGACCCAGTTGACACCCGCCTGGAAACTGTCGCTAAGCTGCACTTCGATAATCTTTGCTTCGATGATGACCTGTCGCTGGGCGATCGACTGCACGGTCTTCAGGTAGTCGCCCACGTTGCGTAACTGCTCGGGCAGGGCGCGCACGACCACGACACCGGTCTGGGCGTTCACGACGACCTGGTGCTCCGGCTCACTGCCCACAATCGCTTCGAGCGTCGTTCGAAGTTCTGTCCAGAAGTCAGCCTTGTACTCCGTCTCGATACGTGAGCCACTCAAATTCTGTGCCTGTCTTCCTCCCGCAATTGCCATGGGCGACGAGAACGGGTCCGATCCGCTCAGCGCCGCGCCGCCCGAATCTGAATTGGACGGCGATTCGCTGACCTGCCCGGAACTAACACGCGTACGGGATGTTCCCGACCGCTGCAGGTTAAGGTAGTTGATCTGGAAAATACGGCTCTGCACTGTGGCTGGCAGCACGATAAAGCTCGTGCTCGTCTTGCGGTAGCCATAGCCGTAGACCTCACTAATGACCTCGAGAACCTCGGGCACAGTGACGTTTTTCAGGGAAAGGGATATCGTCCCGGAGACGTCGGGATGCACAACGATGTTATGGGGTGTGCCTTCGACCAGGCCCATGAAGAAAGCTCTTGCAGGCACGTTTTCCGTATTCACGTCAAAGCGGTCTTCTTCTTCCACAGGCTCCGGCAACGTGGTGACGAGTTCGGGTTGCGGCACGATGGCGACATCGGCGGGCGGTTCGGGAGCCGTCTGAGCGTCCTCGAGCGCGGTGGCAATTTGTTCGTGTGTGGACCCGCCGTGCGGCATCGGGGTCGTGCAACCGGCAAGTATCGCCAGCAAAATCGTATAACTCAGTGTTGTTTTCCACATCTGCTTATCGCTCCGGAATTCGTTCTTGTGACGCGGCAGTCTGGAGCAGGGCGGTGACCTTCTTGCCGTGAACATTCAGTAGAACCTGGTCTGGCAGGATCTCAGTTACAGTTGCACCATTGATCTGGTCGCCTTCGGTCACTCGCTGACCATTGACGATGGCAATGCGCCGATCTTTCGAAATAAAGACGGCCGATACGCTGAAGCTCGCTACCGATTTGATGACCGGCGGCCGCGGCGTATAGGGTCGCGTCGGGTCGCGCAGCAGCTCGGCTCGCGCGTCCTGGAACGTCGCGCACAGGAGTGTTGCGGAGATGACAAAGATCGTTATTGCCCTAAGCACCGATCCACTCCTTGTCCAGACTCAAGGTGCTGATCTCGAGCCGTACGCGGTTCGTCGGATAGTCGAGAACCTCGAGGTCGAGAATCTGCCAGTAGAAACGCCACGGCAGGGCTTCGATATCCTGCAGATAGGCAAGGCATGCGAAGTAGCTGCCCTCGAATTCGATTTCCAGTCCATGTTTGTAAAACGTTGCCGTCTGCGCATCGGTCGACGCCGATAACGCCTCCGGGGCGAGATTTCGAATATGCAACAGCCGTAGCTGGGATTGCTCCTTGAGCACGTCTTCAAGAACCGTCGCCATCTCGGCGGGGTCGATCAACTCGGCAGCGTAGTCGCCCAGGCTTTCATTGATCTGATCGATCCGTTGCTGGGCCTGCGTGTGTTTCTGCTGGTATTCAGAGCCGGTGCCGACAACCTGCAATACCTTGTCTTCGAAGCTGTTGTTGCTCACCTCAATTCGTACTTGCAGCGACTCGATTTCACTCCCGGTCCTGGTCGCATGCTGGACGAGCGGCTGGATCAGGAACAGGTACCAGATCGATACCAGTGCCAGTATTGCCGTGCCCAAAACAAGCACGCGCTCGCGCAGGCTCAACTTGTCAACGGCCTGATGGAGCGACGTCAGGGCGTCAATCACGTGAGTCGTCATGCTCATCGAGCTTCCACCACGTTTGTGAGTAGCCCGGCATCGCTGTTCATCGAAAAGGCAACCATGCCGCTACCGTCGTCCAGTCCGGTGATCTCGAACTGGTTGAAGCGCTGTTTTGCGAACGGTGGTTGCTGCGCCAGGCCTTGCAGGTAACTTGCGACATAGTCGGCACGGAGGGCCTTGCCCTGCAGCTGATTCTGGTCGCCGAGAGCCGACAGGCTGATCCGGGTCAGCCATAGAACGTCGGTATCCTCGCGCGCCAGGGATCGTAAATGGCGGGCGAAGCCCCTGGTGTCACCTAGCGTGGAACCCTGCAGGAGACTCAGCATGAGTTGCTTCTCCTGCAATGCGCGCGTAGCGACCTCGAGTCTCTGCGACCACGATTGCTGGTTGTTAACGGCGTTAATGACCGGTTGAATCTGTTCCAGGCGCTGCATCGCAACCACTTCCTGGCGGCTGATGATGTTGAGTTCGTTTTGAAGGTCGTTGACCTTCTGCGAGGCAAACACATAAGCAACCAGCAGCCCGAGCAGGATCGCGCTGCAGGAGATAATCAGCGTATTGGCGCCAAATACGCGTTGCTCGCCTTGGAAATCGGCCCGGTAGAAATTGATTTGCTGTTGCATTCTGTACTTACCTAAGCCGCGCGCTGGTGCTGACGCAGTGCAGCACCGATTGCCAGCAGGCAGGCTCCCTGATCTTCGGGCGAGGCTGCATTCTCGAAATCGAACAATTCGCCTAAGTCGAGGCGGCTAACGGTCAGGTCGAGTTGCTCGCTGAAGGCATCGGACAGGCCACCGACATCAGAGCCCGGGGCGATGACGAGCTCCATTAACGGTCGGCGGTCAAAGTGGCTTTCGTAGTAATCCAGTGAACGTTGGACTTCCAGCACGAAAGTGGTGATCAGTTCATCGCGTTCGAAACCCTCAGTCGCCTCGCGCAGGGCGCGCCGACCCCTTTCGATGTGGCGAACGACGTACAACAACCCCTGTCTGGATACCGTCAGGATTCCGTGATTCTCAGTCAAGTGCAGAAAGGCGACGCCGTTGGCATCCTGCGGAAGCATGGTGGCGATGTTGCGGGCACAAAGTTCCGGAATACTGATGACGTCCGGCGACAGGCCGGCGCGTTTGAGTAGCCCGATATGATCTTCGATATTGCTTCGTCGTGAAGCCACGGCGTAGGCTATGGGACGCTCGTTGCTACCCGACGAGCGTGCCGGCATGTCGCAGATCTCGACGACGGTTTCTTCCACCGGATAATCCAGCAGGTCTTTTATTTGCCACCGAACAGCGTCTCTCGCTTCGGCGGGAGGCACGTTCGGCTGCTCGATCTGCAATAGCTGATAAGCGCGATTTGGCAGAGATGAGGTGACAGGCGGTCCGGCGGAGTAGGCGGCGCCGACCTGTTTCGCCAGGCGAAGCGCCCATTCGTCATTATCGGCGTACTTGTCGACCGATGCGGCAAGAACCTGCAACCTGCCTGTCTTGGGGTGTCGCACACGGGCATAGGCGACGCACGAGTCGTCGGCCGAAAACCCAGCGCTACTGCTTCCAGCCGCTGTTTTGTTAAATCTCCGCCACATTGAAATGGCTCCAACAGTCATTTAACAGAATGCATAAGTCTAGGAGCTGACTGGTGTTGATGGCGTGAGGCCGGTCACAGTTCTGCGCAGTTGCCAATCAGCCGCCGCGAACTGCACATAATGTGAATTCCGACAAGTCATCGTGACTTGTGTATGACGTATGGTCGCCTCATCAGTAGCTCTCACGGACTACGGGTCGATGAGTGATGATGACGACAACGGAATCCTCTGGCATACAGGTTTGTTTGCCCGCCTCGATTCTTCGTTTCCGAAGAAGTGCATGAACTGTGGGCGCGTTTTCGAGAATTCGGAGCAGTACTTCACGGAAACCGAAGATATCAATGACCGGGACAGGGGAATCAAGCCTTACGTTGACGACGGCACGGCAACGATTGTGGAGGCGTTCCGGAACTGTCCGTGTGGCTCAACGCTAATGGAAACCTTTGACGACCACCGGGAAGAGTCGAACGCCAATATTGCTTGCGACAACAAGCCATCCGCACCCGCCCCGTCAACCGGCAGCTCACATTTGGATAGCGCGCTGGAGGAAAACCTGGGCGTGGAGTTTACGGATTTGTTCGCTGATGAACCCGGCCCATGGGGTGACGCATGGTACCTGGGGCTGCGGCCTAATGCCGGCGAAGCGTTCCCGAAGAAGTGTCGTAACTGTGGCCGCGTCTATGAAACACCGGACGAGTTTTTCAGGGAGACGGGCGGGACTCACGACGACCGGACGGGGCTAAAGGAATTCGCGGATGATGATGCCGGGACATGCGTCGAGGCGTACCGGAACTGCTCGTGTGGGTCGACCCTGATGGATGTCTTCAGCAATCGGCGCGACACGTCGCCAGCAGGGCAGGTTCGGCGTGAGAAATTCGATGAGCTGCTCACATTCCTTACTAAGGCCGGACTCGATCCGGAGTCGGCGCGCACGGAACTGCTGAAAATCGCTCGCGGCCGCAAGAGTGCCGTCTTGTCGCAAATCAGGCCTCCTGGTCAGAGGGGCACGAAATGATGCCTTCACTGCCAGTCTGGAACGACGTCGAGAGCGACACTCACCAGGTACGCCTGCTGCTCATCGATGAGCATGGACAGAGCGCCGAAGAGCTCAAGAAGCATTTCGCGCGGTATGCCGATAAGGGCGCGGTCTGGTGTGCGCAACAAAATAATGCACTGCAGACTGCTTTGAGGGTACAGCCGACCGTTATCTTGCAAGGATTGGCGACACCGGCCGACGCGGGACTGGAGCTCATAAGTTCAATTCGTGCCGCTGCCACGTGCAGGGATGTCCCGATCGTCGTCTTGTCCTCGAGCGGCGAAGCGGTCGTAAAGAATGCGGCATTCCTCGCGGGCGCGAACGATTTTATCGTTGAGCCATCCGATGAACTGGAAGTGATATCACGATTACACTATCACTCAAACTCCTACTGCACGCGACGCGATCTTCGATCGACGGCGAACAAGCTCGAGAAAGCGCACGATCAACTGCTTCAATCGGAAAAGATGGCCTCGATGGGGATGCTCGCTGCGGGTGTGGCTCACGAAATCAACAACCCGATTGCTTTCGTCACATCAAATCTAAATAGCCTTGACGGCTATTGCCGCGATTTATTCAGAATGCTCGATGCATACAGCACGGTCGAGAAGCGTGTTACCGACACTGGAATTACCGCGATCAATGCGCTGAAGCACGATCTGAAGCTTGGTGATGTTCGTGAAGATATCTCCCAGATTCTGGATGAGTGCAGAGACGGCATGTCGCGAGTTCGCAAGATCGTGGACAATCTTAAGAGCTTTTCGCGCATGGACGAGTCGGAATGGCTCTGTGCCGACATGCATGAGGAACTGGATCGTGCCCTCAATCTTGCCGGCAACGAGCTCAAGTACAAGGCGGAAATCGTCAAGGAGTACGCCGACCTGCCCCAGGTTTATTGCATACCGACACAACTTAACCAGGTGTTCCTGAACCTGCTCGTTAATGCGGCGCATGCGATCGAGAATCGAGGCCGCATAACGCTGACGACCTGTCTGTCACGAGCACCGGATGTCGCCGGGTGCCGGGAGCAAGATGAGAGCGAATGGGTGCGTATTGCGGTGGCCGATACCGGCTCAGGTATGGATGACGAGACCAAAGCGCGCATTTTTGAACCGTTCTTCACCACCAAGGAAACCGGCAAGGGGACAGGTCTTGGTTTATCCGTGTCCCACGGCATTGTGCAGACCCATAACGGACATATCAGCGTGGCGAGCAGTTCGGGAGAAGGGACTACGTTCACTGTGTGGCTGCCGGTGAATCGTTGCGCGGATGTAACGGAAACAGTTCAGCACCCGGAGAGGTAATTATCGTGTATCGAATAATGATCGTTGACGACGAGCCGAATATCCTGAGCTCGATAAATCGTGTGCTCAAGAAAAAAGACGATTGGGAAATCGAAACGTACGATAGCGTCGACAAAGCGCTCAAGCGAGTGCAGACAATGACGTTTGAACTTGTCATTTCAGACTACATGATGCCGGAAATGGATGGCGTCAAATTTCTGAACGAAGTGAAGGAATTTCAGCCCGACGCGATGCGCATCATCCTGAGCGGCTTTACCGAGCTGCGTGCTTTACTTGGTGCGATTAACGAGGCCGAGATATTCCGGTACATCTGCAAGCCATGGGATGA
This sequence comes from uncultured Woeseiaceae bacterium, assembly GCA_945787845.1. Taxonomy (GTDB): domain Bacteria; phylum Pseudomonadota; class Gammaproteobacteria; order Steroidobacterales; family Woeseiaceae; genus UBA1847. The sequence continues at coordinate 163,258 of CALZJH010000009.1, forward strand.
CCATGATCTGATCGGGACGATTGCACAAGCACTGCAGCATCGTGAGGTCCTGGTGGAAAACCGGAGGCTGGCCGACCAGGTTCGGCAGCAACAGGAAGAGCTGGACAAGAGAAAGACTGCGCTTGAGAGACTCGCGGAACAACACCCGCAACTGGTCGAGGTTGACTGGGCCGATGACGGTTCCATCGTTGTCGACGGAGCAATTCCCACCGGTTAATCCGGACCAGGCGAAAAAAAAGTCTTGCTCTGAATCAGAGGTGGTGAGCGCTGCCCATATAAGGGCTGGCGCCATTTGCTGGCATCAAATGTTAGGCGTACTATCCAACGATTACATATGAAACAAAAAGATATGAAGGATGACGATCGCCTGCTGGACGAGGAATTAGCAAGTGAAGCCACCCTGACACTCGCTAAACTGCATACTTCAGATCCGTTTTACACCCCAATCGAAGAGCGCTTCGAACGCATCACGCGTCTCGCATGCCGCGCGCTCGATTCCGAGGTTGCCGCGCTTACGGTCATCAAGGATGACCGCCAGTGGTTCAAGTCGGTGCGCAACTGGTCAGTCACGGAACTGCCTTTGTCGGAGAGTTTGTGTAGCGAGGTCTTCAAAACCGGCAAGGAGATTTTCGTCGAGGATACGCTGGACGATCTTCACCTGATGAGCAATCCGTTTGTGTGTCATGCGCCGAAGTTCCGTTTCTACGCAGGCTTTCCATTGAGAAACAGCGAAGGTGAAACAGCAGGCACCTTCTGTGTTCTGGATTCGAAACCACGAAAGGTGGACTCGCAGTTTGAGACGGCGTTTAAAGATCTCGGTCACATGGCGCAACGCGAGCTGTTCTCAACCGAACTGTATAGCGCTCAGGCCGAACTTGTCGCCAAGCTCGGTGAATCCCGCCGAGCGGCAATGTTTGATCCGCTGACGCACCTCTGGAACCGAAGAGGAGGGATGGCCCTTATCAACGAGGTACTCAGGGACGCACAGCAGTTCGACCACTCGTTTGGACTTTGCATGGCGGACCTCGATGATTTCAAGAGTGTGAATGATCGTTTCGGTCACGGTGTTGGCGATGAAGTGCTGTTAAAGTCGGCAGCCGCGATAGTCAGAGCCGTCCGACCCGACGATATCGTCTGTCGCTACGGCGGTGAGGAGTTCATAGTGTTGATCCGCGACGTCGATGCACGGGCTTGTTTTAGAGTCGCCGAGCGCATTCGTGCGTCTATCAGTCAATCGCCTATTCGGACTCGAGAGGCGACGGTGCCGACGACGATAAGCATGGGCATTGCTATACGCGAGAAGGGCGACGATCGTACCCTGGAGCAACTCGTTCAGGCCGCGGACCAGGCACTCTACAAGAGCAAGGATACCGGCCGGGATCGCATCACCTTTGCGGCCGTCCCTGATCCTTAGATCGATACCTATTCCCGACCGATAAGGTGACGCCCCTCGCGCGTGCGGCCGTTCGCATGTTCCACTGTGAGCCGGATTGTCCAGGTCTCGGCGCCCGCGAGGCTGTCGGCGGGGATCTGACCCAGCGAGCCGTTGTGGACACCTTCGGCGAGTACACTGCCGACAGTCGTCCAACTTGTGGGTGAATCGCCTTGTCCGATTTCCAGCCTGGCCGACGCCAGCTGGTCCGCAGCCGCGGTGCCAAATGCTTCGAAGAACGTCTGTCCATCCTCCGTGGCGGGCTGTACAGCACCGATACCCGCATAGATGTAGAACGACGGATCCGCCGCCAGCGCCGCTTTGGCATCCACAATCCCGAATCCGGTGAGCCGGTCGAAGCCTGGTGCCTCGATATCTCGCGCCGACTGTTCCAGCACCCGCTTGAGCTCGGTCGGCTTCAATTCGGGATTATTCGCCAGCACCAACGACGCGATGCCGGTGACGATTGGCGCCGCGAACGAGGTGCCGGTTGATCGATAGTAACGCCGGTCTTCGCCGAGGAATGCATCCTCCTTCACATAGCTCGTTTCGGCGCTGTTGTACATGAAGTCGGTGGCGCGCGCGCGCAGGCTGACGACATCAACACCCGGCGCCGCAACGTCTACCGCATTGCCATAATTAGAGAATACCGCGCGCTTGTTGTCAGACCCCGTTGCGGCAACCGTGACGACGTTGCGCAATAAGCCCGGCGTGGCATCAATGTTCTCTGCCTTGTTACCGGCGGCGTTGATGACCAGCGCCCCTTTGTCCGCGGCATAGTCGACCGCATCCTGCACGATCTTGGGAAAGCCTGGGCCGGTCACGCTCAGGTTGATAAGCTGCGCGCCGTTGTCGGCGGCGTAGATGATGGCCTTGGCGACATGTGTCGCACGCGTGCGCCCGAAATTGTTGAGCGCCTTGAGCACCATGATCTTCGCGTTGCCGCTGATACCGTCGATGCCCGCAGCATTGCCCTGCGTTGCGGCGATGATCCCGGCAACAGCCGTACCGTGACCATCGGTATCCCACGGCTGGTTGCGATTGTCCGTGAAGCTCCAGCCGATGATGTCGTCGACATAACCGTTATTGTCGTCGTCCAGACCGTTACCGGGAATCTCGTTCTCGTTCCGCCAGAGGTTGTCCCAGGAGAAGTCGAGATGGTGCCAGTCGAGGCCCGTGTCGATGACGGCGACGACCACGGGTTTGGCGAACTCGTCGAGCGTAGGTTCGTCTCCGGCAAGACCGACGTGCCTGAACGCCCACTGGTCGCTGACTTTCTTGACCGGCGACTCAGCGGCCGTCAGGTAACCGCTGCCTTCGGGCGGCAGGGCGGATTCGCCACACTCGTTGTTGGTCCAGTACGTCGCGCCCAGTTCCTTGTCCAGCTGGCTGAAGTCGAAACCGCCGAATTCGGGGTAGGTGTACGCGTAGAAGTTCTTGCCGCCAAAGGAGAAATAGTCAGTGCCGTAAGCGTTAAACAACTCACTTTCGTCGTTGTTATCCTCGTTCCCCTTGATCCCGTTCAGGTTGAATCCCGGTACGGTCTCGAGATACACGCTGTCGGTTTTCACGTAGGGGACACGAACGCCTACGCTGGCGCCACCACGCTGGTTAAGGGAGTCGTAGTCGACGTAGAAGTTCCAGTCCCTGCCGATCCTGGCCCGTATAGATCGGTAGTCGTATGCGGCTCCAAGGCCGAATGAAGCGTCGTTATTGTAGTCATCGCCAACGTTCGGCCTCTTGGCGAACAGGCGTCGGCCGGCAATAGCGTCGGCAAACGTCATCGTGCCCAATGCGTCGCTGTATTCGGTCGAGGAGCTGCTATCGGCGCCATACTCAAAATTCTGGTATGCACCACTGGTGAACGGCAAGCCTAGCTTGCTGCTGAAATCGAATTGACTCAGGCGGCCGGCGATGTCAGCCACCGGCCCCGTTGGGGCGCCATCGCCGAGATCCTCATACTCGAAATGGACCTTCAGGTTGAACTTGTTGCCGAAATCAGTATCGATGCCCAAACTAAAATCCCGGCTGGAATCTTCACTGGCTGCCTGCGGCGCGGTAGCAATACCTTCGACGCAGTTCAGCCATTCCGCGCGTAGCTTATCGTTGAAAAAGTCACGCCTCCCTTCCGCCTCGGCGGGAGTCTCTCCCTTCTCCTTGTCGAGTTCGCGCATCCAGTTGGGCCGCAAGAAATCGACGCGGGCTGCCCAGTCGCTGCGCGCCTGGAGCCGTCCGCCGAGGAACGTTCTCATTCGATCCAGCTGCGTGTTGCCATTCTCGTCATTAACCGTGTCATCGCACTTGTTGAGATCAAAGAAAGAATCGGGCGGATAGACCACGCCGCCGAACGGATCCGATGTCGCGGCCTGAGCCGGCGCGGCCGGTTGTTCCGGCGCATTAGTGCCGGCCCCCGCAGCCGGTACAGCGGGTATTCCTTCGACGCCGGCATAGGGATAAAACCCCGTCGAGCCGGCGCCGCTACCTGCGCCTGCGTGACCTGCGTCGGTTTGCGCCTTCGACCAATCCACAAACTCCTGGAAGATCGCGTCCGCATCAAGATCACCTGTCGCAGCGGCGTCGTCCGACAAGCTGTCGTAGCTCTGGTATCCGGCCCCGAGAAACAGACCGAAGATGAAACGCGACTTCAACTCTTCGGTGGCACCAGGATAGTCCCGAATGCGTGCCCGGAGCTCATTGAACACGTTGTACGTGTGTCCAGAGTCGGTCGGGGCATTGTCGCGATCGCTGTCGAGTTCAATCCCGGCACCGGGTTGAGGTAAATACACTGAGGGTGGCGCGTAGCCTTCATCCTGGCCACCCCACGCCCAGAAATCGGCGTCTTTCGAGACGTAGGGTCCGCCGACATCCAGGTCCGGGAAGAAGGTCCAGAACGGAACCGGCGAGCCATGCGTGGCGTCGCATTCCTCCTTGCTGTCATAGGCGAGCCAATATTGACTCAGGTCAGAGTTGAGATCTTTGAAGACGTATGAGTCGAGCGGGTTGTAGGCCTGGTAGTCGGGGCGGGTGACGACATTGACCGCACCAGCCATGGAGTTGGTACCGTAGAGCGTACCCTGCGGCCCTCTGAGAACCTCGACGCGATCGATTATATCGGTGGGAATCGTATTCAGGTCAAAACCCGGGTTATGGATAAGAACGCCATCGACGTAATACGGGGAAGCACTCGTGTCGAGGCCTCTGATCCTGATGGTTGCGGTGCCGCCCGGGGTGAATTGGGGAGGACGTATGCCGGGGGTCTGCCGAATTATGTCGTTGATATCTGTGAGTGGTGAGTTCTGGATCTCCTCCGACGTTACAACCGAGACCGGGCTGATGGTGTTCACCGATGCTCTGGACCCCGTAACGATAACTTCCGCGCCAACGGACGGTGCAATGATCAGCAGTGACAGGGCCAGCGCGCTTGCCCGCGCGTTCTTGTTATTCATTTTGAAACTCCCTGAGCCATTCGATGGGGCCGCGAGTCTGAGCTATAATTATAGGCAGAATAATCAAAAGAATTTCGGGCGGGGCTTTTTCAACAAGTTTTGTCAAGGAATTCAAGGGGGTTTGGATGCGCAGGTTCCCAAGGAACAGTCTGTTTGTCTGCATGGCGATCGCCATTGCGGGGTCGATGACTGCGCAAGCCGAAGTCAATCCCGACGCGTCCTACTTCGGCGCGGATATCCAGCCATACCTTCGCGGGTCGTTCGGTTTCGGTAACTCACTCCGCCCGAATCCGAATCTCTGGTATTCGGGCCAGAGCCTCGATTGCGATAAGGCGGGCACAGCAACGCCAGCCCCTCTGGGACGACCGACGTTGTCACTGGGCCAGGCCTGGGGCTTTGAAGATCGAGGCCCGGCTTCCGGTTTGAGTTCAGAAGAGTGGGATAGCGTCTGGCGGGCGACGGAGGTTTACCCTGAATACCGGTACGAAGGCGGCCGTGTTCACATGGTCTATCCAATTCACGACACAGGCGCCTCTGTATTGCCGTCGGCCAGTGCGCAAGACGAATACAAAGATGCTGACTCGGACAAGGGTCCAATCAAAGGCCGTACCAGCGAGGACCTCTTCCCTGGTCTCGACGGAAGATTACGAGAATCGTCAGAGATCAGGTTACGCCAACTGATGCGCGAGACATTTGGCTCAGGCAGCCTCAACGTCGAGACGCCGATCGGCTCTCTTCCTGACAGTCTCGGCAGTTACGTTAACCAGCAATATGACCTCGGTGGCACGACCTATACGAGCCTGCTTTTCCCGCAGCAGTACCTCGGTGATGCAGTCGTGGCACTTAACGACGCGGGAATAAGCAACTTCTACGCAAACGGGTGTTGGAATGTGCAGTTACCAACCGATCCGAACTTCGCGCGCACCGGACGCCACGGCGGCAACTCCTGGGGCGCTGCTCTCGACGACCAGTGGGCGATCAAGCGCGTCGGCCTGACCGGTGATATCGACTCCGCGTGGAACAGCGTTCCGGCGAACGCAGCGCCCGTCGTCGTGGCGGTGATCGACACGGGCCTCGACTGGCACCATCTCGACATTGATCCCGCTAGCATCTGGCGCAATGGAGGCGAAAACCCGGACAACGGTGTCGACGACGACCAGAACGGCTACGTAGACGATGTTATCGGCTGGGACTTCATCGGCAAGAATAACCGACCGTGGGATTTCGACGGCCACGGCACGCTCGTGACCGGTATTATTGCGGCAGCGCACAACGATGCCGGCATCGCCGGCATCAATCCGAACGCGCGCATCATGGTCCTCAAGGCCGTTGGCAACTTCGGCACGACCCGCCCGTCGTTCATCGCCGAGGCGATTGTGTACGCCGTGGACAACGGCGCGAAGGTCATCAATATCAGCGTCGGTGGCGAGCACGCGAACCGCATGGTGCAAGCGGCTGTTGATTTTGCACACCAGCAGGGCGTGCTGGTCGTTGCTGCGGCCGGCAATGAAGGTGTTGAACTCGACGACTACGGTCCCGCCGGAGGCGAGCATGTGCTGACCGTCGGCGCCACACATGACGACGATCGGGGAACCGGTTTCGCGAACTTTGGTGACAGGGTGGACATAGCGGCGCCCGGCGTCGACGTCCTGAGCCTGCGCGCGCGCTACACCGATGCGAACTACCGGCCCGGCGCTGAGGGCAACGAGGTATACACGGTCGGTGACAACTACGTGGGTAAGGATAAGCGCTACCTGCGCGCGAGCGGTACATCGTTTTCGGCGCCGATCGTGTCCGGTGTCGCGTCGCTGCTGCTGAGTAAGAATCCGGAACTGACGGCAGAGCAGGTTGAACAGATCCTGCTGCAGACGGCGACGGACGTTGAGAAACCGGGTAAAGACCGATACACAGGCCACGGTATGGTCGATGCCCGGGCAGCCCTGAGCGTAGACACGGATTTTGCGGTCACGGCCGAGATTACGGGGCTCGAGTTGTTTCCGTCCGATGCGCCCCAGTACGTTCGCGTGCGCGGCACCATCGATGCCTCCGACTTCAAACGCGCCTGGATGCAAATTGGGCCTGGCGAGAATCCGGGCGGATGGCGTTTCGTCGGCCAGAAACGCAAGTACCCGATCGTTAACGGCGAAATCGGAACGATACCGCTGCGCAATTTCAACAGCAGCGGACTCTGGCAGGTTGTCGTCAACGTCGAGCACAAGAACGGTGTCGTGAAGCGCGCGGCGTTTCCGATCACCGTGGACTAGAGGAGGCGCTGGTGAGAAAACGCATGCCTTTGTTGGGTCTGAGCCTGCTCCTTGCGGCAACAGCGGCTTACGCTGCCAAGGTCGTGCCGGCCTACGAGGCGTCGTCCCTGCCGGTGGAAGCCGATGAGATCGACCTGTGGGAGCGCGCCAGCAGCCATGAGAATCGATTGCGTAACGCGGGCACGGTCTTTCACGACCGGCACATGGAGGCCTACATCGAGGGCCTGGCAGCGCGCATGCTGGGCGATTCGATCGACCACCTCGGCATCGAGATTGACTTCGTCCTGGTGCGCGAGCCGACCCTGAGTGCCTGGGCCTATCCCTACGGCACCATTGGACTGCATACGGGCCTGCTCGTGCGCATGGACAACGAGGCACAGTTCGGCGCGATCCTGGCACACGAGATTTCGCATTTTCTGCAACGCCATACCTACCGCGAAATGCTCGACGGGGATCGGCAGTCGAAGGTGGGCAAGGGTCTCGGTTTTCTCGCGAGCCTCGCCATGGCCAAGGAGACCGGCACCTTCGACAAGGGCGTCATGGATATCGCGGGCAACCTTTGGGAGAACCTCGCGACCAGCGGCTATTCGAAGAAGAACGAGTACGTGGCCGACGAGGAGGGGCTGGAACTCATGATGCGGGCAGGCCTGCCCATCGACGAGGCCATCCCGGCGTTCCAGGCGCTGGGCGAGAACGAAGTCTACGGCGCGGGCGATCCGAGGAAGATGTGGAGCAGCCATCCGCGGCTTGAAGACCGGATCAAGAACCTGCGCAAGGAAATCAAGCGGGCCAAGCGCAAGAAGACCTTTGTTGATGCGGCGTTGCCCGATGCGAAGGACTACTTTCGTGGCATCGCGCCGGCCTTGTTGATGAACGCAAGGCTGGATATCGGTGAGCGCAAGTTCCAGCGGGCGCGCGAGGCGCTTGAGAAATACCTGGCGGTCGTTCCGGACGATCCGGAAGCGCATTACCTGGTGGGCGAGACGTACCGTCGGGCCAATCCGCTGGGACCTGAATTCGCGAGCAGCCAGTCGGCATACCAGGCGGCGCTCGAGCATGACAGCGCGTTTGCACCGGCCCTCAAGGAGCTGGGCATGACGTATCGCCTGCAGCGACAAAATGCCGCAGCGCGTGACGCGTTCGAGCAGTACCTCGCGCATGCCGGGAGCGTTCCCGACGCGGGCATCATCCGCGCCTACCTGGAGGCGTTGTAATGAAGGCGTTCGGGTCCGCCGCCATTCTGCTCTGCCTGGTCGTTGCCGGGAACGTGGCGGCGGCCAGCAAGGACGATGCGTTTTTCGTCAATAAGCGGGACTTCAAGAAGACCTACAAGGTGATTGCGCTGGCGCCGGTGGACGCCGATCCCTATCTGAAAATGCCGGACTCGGTGGCGACGATGCTCGAACAGGAAGTCACGGCGCGACTGCAAAAACGCGGCTACACGGTGATTCCCAGCAGCGTGCTGGCGGGTATCCGCAAGACCATGGAGGGCCAGGTCGGCGGACTGGAACATCCCGAGACCGGGGAGGTTGACCTGGCAAAGCAGCAGGCAGTGCGAGAGCACGCGTTTCGCGAGCTCTGGTTCCAGCAGCAGTTTGATGCGCTCGCGACAATCAGCGTCACCGTGCACGCGGTGCCCATGGAAAGTGATCGCGTGGAATGGGACGGCACCAAACAAAAGCTGACCTACGAGGGCCGCGGCAAGAAATACAGCGCCAAGGTGGCGGTCAGCTCGGTATCCGTCGCGATCTACGATTCGGCCAACAAGCCGCTGTACCTCTACTACGGTGGCCTGGAGCCGCTGATGTATCGCAAACAGGAGCAGCTCGAGCCGCTCACGGCCGACAGGTTCTTCCTGGATGAGAAACGAATCCGCAAGGCCGCCCAGATCGCGGTTGACCCCATTTGACGACAGACTTGGCCTTGTAGCCTGACCCACACCGCGCGACAATCGCGCCATGAGAATTCCTGCCCACCAATGGTGTGTCCTCGCTGTCCCGTTTCTGCTTGCACAGTCGGTCTTCGCCGCTCCTGCTGCCCAGCCGGGCGATGTCGGCTTGCGCCACGATATCCAGGTGCTGGCCGACTACGGCGCGATCTCGGGGCCGGTCACGACCTGGCCGATTAGCTGGGACGCGGTCGTGGCGGACCTGGAGCAGATCCAGGCCAACGACGTTGTCCTGCCCAACAGGGTATTGCCGACCTTCGACCGGGTCCTCGCGCGAGCGCAGCATGAAGCGGCGCGTGGCCAGGCGTCCTTCGGGGGTAGCCTCGCCGGCGCTGAAGAGCCGGCAAATATCCGTGGATTTTCCAGGACACCGCGCGAGCGCGGGGAGCTGCAGGCAGGCGTGTCCTGGTTCAGCAGACACGTCAGCCTCGACCTCAACGTGTCGGCTGTGGACGACCCGTCAGATGACGAGGACGCGCGCCTCGACGGCAGTCAGCTCGGCGTGGATCTTGGCAACTGGTCGATCGCGGCGAGTACGATGGAGCGCTGGTGGGGACCGGGGTGGGATGGCAGCCTGATCCTGTCGAACAATGCACGCCCGGTGCCGGCACTCACGATCGGCCGCAATCGCACGGCGGCCCCAACATCGAAGTGGCTCAGCTGGGTTGGCCCGTGGGACATGAATATCATCTGGGGACAGCTCGAGAGCGACCGCGCCGTGCCGAATGCGCGATTCTTCGGCATGCGCATCAACGCGCGGCCGCTCCGGGGACTCGAGATCGGCATCTCCAGGACTGCGCAATGGTGCGGCGATGGTCGACCTTGCGGCGCCGACACGTTCTGGGACCTGCTTCTCGGTAAGGATAATCTCGGGGACGATGGAACGAGCCTGGAGAATGAACCCGGCAACCAGATGGCCGGCTTCGACGCGCGCTGGACCAACCTGTGGTTCGGCACGCCGGTCTCGCTCTACGGGCAGATGATCGGCGAAGACGAGGCGGGCGGTTTTCCGAGCCGCTACCTCGCGCAGTTCGGCATCGAGGGCAGTGGCATCACGCGCGGCCAGACGTCGTATCGCTGGTATGCGGAGATCGCGGGCACGAGTTGTGACGTGCTGAAAGACGATCGTTTCGACTGCGCTTATCGCCAGGGTATCTACCAGTCCGGCTACACCTACGAAGGGCGGATCATCGGCCACGGGCTCGACAACGATGCCCGCGTGGTCAGTGCGGGCGTAGTCATCGTCAGCAGCGAGGGCAATTCATGGCACGTGCTGGGTCGCATGGGTGACCTGAATCGCGTCGGCGACGACCCGGATCACAGCGTTGCCGTGACGCCGCAGGAACTGGTTAGCCTCGATATTCAGTACTCGTTTCTTTCGAAAATTGGGACGTTCGACCTCGGTGCTGGCTTCGAGCGACGCGAGGACATGGCGACCGCGGCATCGTCGAGCGATACCCGGGCTTACCTCCGTTGGACGAGCAAGAGAAAGGGTCGATAGACAAGAATCAAGGACTTAGGCATCATTATGTTTAATCTACATCAGATAAACGAACTGAGTGCCTGAAAAAACGATGAAGATCAGGCACATACTCGTAGTTTGCGTAGGCAATATCTGCCGAAGTCCGATGGCAGAGGCGATGCTGCAGCGCGAACTGAGAGGACAAGAAGGAATTACCGTCGAATCGGCCGGGCTCGGGGCCCTTGTTGGGCACCCGGCGGCCGAGTATTCGCAGGAACTAATGGCGGAACTCGGTGAGGACATCAGCGAGCACCGGGCGCGGCAGATTCACCCGGATATGGTGCACGACTCGGACCTGGTGCTGGTGATGTCGTCAGGTCACAAGCGGGCGATCGACGATG
>CALZJH010000010.1 GCA_945787845.1 uncultured Woeseiaceae bacterium
GGGAAGCTTTCCTGCGGCCCACGGTACGGAATGAATACGGCCACCTGCTCATTGACGGGGATTCGCAAATCACCGAGCAGAAAGGACTCGAGATCGACACCTCGCATCGATCCGTCGGAGCTGACCGCGAAGTCGAGCCCGACACCGGGCGTATCGAGCGCGACTCGAGTAACGGCCAGCGCAAGTGACGGGTAAAGATCGCCGTCGAACTCCTGCACGAGCGCCGCACGCCGGAACACGCCATCCGAGTCGATAAGCGGCGCATCAAAGAAGCCCCCGTCGATCGCGTTTTCCTGCAATGCGGCGAGGCTTCCCGTGTAGCCCGCGGCGCGCACGAAAGGAACCGTTACGTCTTCGATGTCAGCACGTCTGATGATGGGGGCTGGCAGTGTCCCGGTCGTACGCGGCTCGTTGTCACCGACGGAGTCCTTGAAAACAAAACCCGTCACAACATCGCGGGCAATCAGGGACTCGGCAAACGCTTCGTTGCCGTCACCACGGCCTTCCTCGGCAAACAGCACGTCCATGCCGAGCACGCGGACATGGTAGTCGTCGAACAGACTGTCGACGAGCTCGGCAAGCGTCGCCCGCGGCCAGGGCCACTGCCCAAGCTCCAGTTGACTACGCTCGTCGATATCTATGATCACGACGCGCTCGTCGACTGTGCCGGGCATCGTCATTCGAATTCGCGCGTCGTAGAGATAATTCTCGATGCGATCGAGAATTTCGAATCGTGTAGCGCTCGTGATGTGAAGCGCAAAGAACAGGAACGCCGCACCGCTGATAGCAAGGCGGACTAACAGCCGTAGGAAACGAATCTGGACCGCCGATGTCATGGTCGGTAGTGTACTGCATGAACGATTCGAGTCTATGGAACGTCGTTCTCAGCGACTGGCGCCGGATACGAAAAGACCCCTTCACGGGGTCTTTTTGAATCTGGTGCCCAGGGGCGGAATCGAACCACCGACACGCGGATTTTCAGTGAACAGATTTCGCGGCCCTACATGACCCAAGATAACCCAAGAGCACGTAATGCGTCAGATTTGTGACCCGGTAGATGCTCTTGAGTGACGGTAGGTGACCTTGGTTTGGGCACTAAAGTGGGCACAGTGAAAGCTGGAAAGTCGATTCGGACCCTAGTCTGTCATCCATGGTTGTCTGCTCGGTGACAATCCATACCGCTAGAATGTCGGCACTGGAATACCGGCCCAGTAGCCTTCTGCAGGCAGCCTAAGATCGACGACCTCACGCGCAACGATGTCGAGTTCGACGAATTCAATGGGTTGAATGTTGAGCGCCCGCGTGAATCGGTCGATGCCCTGAACGTCGGCACCGGCCCCAGACGCATCGGCCAGAAGCACCGTAAGCTTGTCTTCGTCGAAACTGAGCGAGTTACCGTGTGTCGTTGGATGCAGCAACTCGCTGATGCCTCCGTGTTCGGGTTGGCCGTTCGTTCCGGTGAACCCCAGCTCCGGTATCCGCCACGATGACGGCGCAACATAGGCAATCAAGCCCGGTAGTTCGCTGCGGTTCATCAGGTCTGCAACCACCTCTTTTGTCTGCGGGCTGACCGGTGCGAGGAATACGGTGACCCGCGTCGGACCATCGTCAATCTGCAGGCTGTCGATAACGTGACCGCGCAGCCACTGTCCTGCACCGATCGTAAGCACCAGCACCAGCGCGTAGATTCCGACCAGAACAGCACCTCTCAACCACACGGCCCGGGGCAGCGGAATGGCCAACCTGCAAAAGCGTTTCTCCCAGCGGCGCGGCAGGAACATCCCCGTTCGATTTGTATAGTCACGGTAAGCCTCGCCAAACTTTTCCAAACAGATTCGTTCCTCGACTCGGGCAAGAAACATGTAGATACACAGCATACTCACAAAGGCGATGACGACAATGAACCTGGACCAGTAGAGCGACGTACCGAGGCCGATAATCGCCAATGCGACGTATTGCGGGTGGCGTATGAATCGGTACAAGCCGGATTCAACGGCCCCCTTGCCCGTGAACTTCGACCAGTAAATCTGGCCAAAGCCAACCACGAAAACCACAATGCCCAGAAAGATCAAGGGCCAGCTGACAAGTACCAGGCCGTTGGCGAGCCAGCTGTCGCTATAGGTGAAATGCGGCAGCAGGTACATCGTCAACCAGGCTGTATGCGAAGATTCCTGCAGCAGGTTGAGCGGCGTCGCGTAGATGGAGTAGTAGTACGCGGCAAACGGCGACACCATGAACAGGATTTCGAGAACAATCAGCGTGTAAAGCAGCCACGCGGAGGTCTTTACCGCTCGTTCTCCCGTTACTACGTTCATTGCCTGTCCTCCTCTGTCAGCTACTATCGAACTCCCTAAGCAGTTGGTTATCAAGGAGAACTTCGTGAATGGCTCACTTTTTTCGCGAATGGTACAGTCGCCCACGTAACTGGGCGCGATCGCCGCGTGATTGGTGCGGCATGCACCGGTCAGTGGCAGGTATCATTGAACTCTGATGTTAGAAAGCCTACGCAATTACCTGGGCGCCACGTTGCCATGGGACGTTGGTGCGTCGCAGTACTTTCGATTATTCGGCAATATTTTCGTGCTGATTTTCGCTGCTTCTGTCTTTGTTCACGTACTGCTTCAGGATGCGACACATCCGGTTCAAATGCTGTTCCACGCCGCAGGGGTTGGTTTGGCCTACACCGTCGCCGTCGGTCTTGCCTGTGCAGCTGTGTATGCGCTGCGCAACGCGGTCCACCGCTTACTCGTCTGGCACATCTGGACAGCGTCATTTTTTGCTTTCGTTGCAGGCTACTTTCTTTTGCCACTCGATAGTTTGGCTGTCTGGATTCAAGACGACTCGGCCAGCACGCATACCGACACAATCAGCTTCTTGCAGCTTCTCCCAATATGGATCCTCGCAACCTATCTTTTCGTTCAGCCCTATTTGACGGAGAGCCTCAGGTCAGAGCTGACCAAGCTGCGCGATGTCAATGCCCTTCTAGAGGAGGGGAATCGGCGTGTCAGCGGTGCCGCTGACCCGATTCGCTTTCAGTCGGGCAAGATGGACTTCGTGCTGGATGCCAGTTCCATTCGCAATGTCTTCGTGGACGACCACTACTGCTATGTGCACTATCGACACAGAGATGGATACGCGAAACGTGATCTGGCGATGCCATTACGTGACATCTCGGCATTACTGCCATCCGATTTCGTGCAGGTACATCGGTCACATATAGTGAATCTAAGGCAGGTACGATCCATCAGGCGCAAGAACCGAAGTATTCGACTGTTTCTTGCCGGCGACTTCGAAGTGCCTGTTAGTCGACATCGACTCGATCAGATTTTGCCTTTGCTGCGGCAGCAGTTGGCAATGTGACTGGAATACACCGACGAAGTATGGTGGCCAGGGGCGGAATCGAACCACCGACACGCGGATTTTCAATCCGCTGCTCTACCAACTGAGCTACCTGGCCTTCTTGTGGGCGGGGTATTAGACCTAGATCGGCCGGGTCAGTCAAGGCTGGGTTTAACACCAAGCAGCCGTTATCCTGAGCCATGCACAGCCGAATCGAATCATGAGACCCCGCGACGTCTTCGACCTGGTGGCTCTCGCCATTCTCTGGGGCGCCTCGTTCCTGTTCATGCGCATCGCGGGACCGGAATTCGGAGCATTCGCACTGGTCGAGGTCCGAGTGGCGATTGCCGCGCTGGTCCTCCTGCCGCTACTTGCCATAAAGGGCCAGTACAGCGAACTCACCGGCAACTGGGCCACACTCGGCATCCTCGGTGTCCACAACACGGCGATGCCGTTTTTCTTGCTGACCTGGGCCACGCTTTTCCTGAGCGCCGGCATCGGCGGCATCCTCAACGCGACCGCACCCATCTTCGCGGCCGTCGTCGCCTGGGCATGGCTCGGTGAAAAGCTCAATATCAGCCGGATCGCCGGCCTGCTCGTCGGCACGATCGGTGTGTGGTTGCTGGTGCACGACAAGATTGGCGCATCGATGGGGGATACGACGCTCGCCGTGGTCGCGGCGCTGGGCGCTTCTTTTTTGTACGGGGTCGGTGGCAACTTCACGCGGCGCTATGCCAGCCACGTCAAGCCGCTTGCCGTGGCAACGGGCAGCCAGGTCGGTGCGGCGCTGGTGCTCCTGCCGATCGCCATTGTGACCTGGCCCGACACGGCGATTTCGCCAAAGGCATGGATCGCGGCCGTGCTCATGGGTCTCTTCAGCACCGCGCTGGCCTACATCCTGTATTTCCGGCTGATTGCCAATGTCGGCCCGACGAAAGCTATCACCGTGACCTACCTGATCCCGCTGTTCGCCATGCTGCTCGGAGCCGTGGTCATCGACGAGCCCGTTACGGGCGCAATGATCATCGGCTGTGCCGTCATCCTGCTCGGCACGGCCCTCGCGACCGGGCTGCTACGCCTCCCGACCGCGGGCCGGTAACTTACATATCGATGGCTTCGGCCACCTCGACCGAGCCGTCGGCCTCGAGGATCGGGCAGCCTTTCGCCTTGGCCAACGCATCGTCCAGGCTGCTGGCCTCGATGAGGCTATAGCCCGTCGCCGGGTTGGCACCGCCATCGCTGGTGACCGAGCCGTCCGGGTTCACCGTACTCGAGGGACCGACCGGGTTCCCGCCGTCGATGACGGCCGCGCCCATCGTCCCAAACCAGTTGCCCCAGGCATCCAGAATGGCAGCGACCTCTTCTTCGGACTCCGGGTTGTCGCCGCCACCGTGATAAACGAACAAATACTTGGCCATGATGTTCTCCTTTTCTTCGTAGTTGCCCTAAGAACTGCACATTACACACAATTCGATATCCATACATCGGCCATAATACTGCTCCAACACGAATATTATTGTGTAGACTACACAATCTATGGTGCCGACGACCAATCTGGGAAACCTCCGCGCAACACTCAATGCCCTCGCAGCCCACGGCGTAGTACCGAACGTAGCTACAGCCTTACAGAAGCGTCTTGCCCCGCTCACGCACGAGCTCATCGAGGCGGTCACGGTCGAGGTTGAGGCATACCGGGAATCGGGCAATCCGGATGTGATTCCGGAGCTCGAAGCGCACCTTACCGAGGTCATCGACACAGCATCCGGGCTCCTTGCGGGCGAGCGCCCGGGCTCATTCGACTTCGTGGCCGAGCACGCCCGACTGCGGGCGTCGCAGAAATTTCCGCTCGACGCCATCCTGCACGCCTACCGGTGCGTCCATCGCAATCTCTCACGCCGGGTCCGGGACGCGGCTCTGGAGGCGGCCGATGAGTCCGCCCAGGTGCGCCGGGTCGTGGCCGCCGTCACGGACTTCACCGTGGAGTACACGGGGGCACTGGGCACGATTCTGACGTCCGAATACGTCGCCCATACACGCATTCTCGCCGAGGCAGAGGGCGATCGCCGCACCCGGCTCCTGGATACCTTGCTGAGCGGCTACGACGAATCCGACCGTGTCGCCGCGAATCTCCTGCGCGGCGCCGGCTATCTCGAGCAACGCCAGTCGTACTGCGTGGCGGTTGCCCGGTCGGTCAATCCTCGCGAGATGGAAAGCCCGGCACGCGCACAGCGTATGGCCGATGCCATCATCGAGGTATTCGCGGGGTCGCCATTGCGTTACCTGGTGGCCGTGCGCGAACACCATGTCGTCGCCATCCTCTCGGGCACGCGCCGACAGTCGGGATGGACCGCAACGCAGTCCCTTGTCGCGGATCGTGTCTACGCCCTGCTACGGCAGGTGGGGCCAGCCGCGGTCATCGGCCTCAGCAACGACGTGCCATCAACGTCACATATCCCCCGCGCGGCCAGCGAAGCGAGGCTCGCCCTTGGCTTTGCCGACGTGGCTAACCGTGTCCTGCGTTACTCGGATATCCCCTTTCGAAAGATGCTCGTCACGCACGCACGGGAGTCGGTGCGCTCGGCCCTGCCCGGCTGGCTCGATGCCTTCGCCACAATAGACCGCAAGGCGCGAGGCTCGTTCTCGGCCACCCTGCATGCCTATGCGGACGCGGACATGAACGTGCTGCGCACGGCGCAGGCGCTCGGGGTCCACCCGAACACTATTTATGCCCGGATGCGACGAATTCGCGAGGCCACGGGGCTTGATCCCCTCAACTACCACGCGCTGACCGAGATGCTGCTGGTTTCTGAGTGTACGGGACCTACGCTCTCCACCTGATGTATATTTGGGGGACACGCTCCAAGCTCTTTCCAGGAGGTTCCCATGTCCGACCGGAAAACCGTTCATTACAAAGGCGAGCACGCCACTGTGGCCTGGGAAGGGAGCCTGTGCATTCACATTGGCGAATGCGGCCGCGCCAAGGGCGAGCTTTTTGTCGGCGGACGGCAGCCGTGGTGCCAGCCGGACGTCTCCGGGTCCGACGAAATTCGCGAAGTCATCGAGCGCTGCCCAACCGGCGCACTCACCGTCGAGTTGGCGGACGGTTCCGTGCCCGAAGTCGCGGCGGACGAAAATTCCGTGCAGGTAGCCTACAACGGCCCGTTGTTCATTCGCGGCGATCTCGACATCGACGGCGCGCCCGATGACGTTCCCGGATTGAGGTTCCGCGCCGCACTCTGCCGCTGCGGGCAGTCGAAAAACAAACCTTTCTGCGACAACAGTCATGAGGAAGCCGGCTTCCAGGATTACGGCGCCGTCGGCGAGCAAGGTAACGGCGCGACTGAATCAGGCGGCAAGCTTGAAGTGAACTTTGCCGATAACGGTCCAGTTCTTGTCAAGGGTAACCTGAAGATCGTCGCCTCGAGCGGCCGCAGTGCCTGGCACGGAACAAAGGCGGCACTGTGTCGTTGCGGTGCTTCGAAGAACAAACCGTTCTGCGACGGCGAGCACAAGAAAATCGACTTCAGGAGCGACTAAAACGCGGTCAGACTATGGACGATCCCAACCTCAAATTGCTGTTCGCGGTCATCATCCTGATCGTCTTCGGCGTGGTCGGCTGGACCTACCGGGACCAGCTCTTCGGCGGGGCCGAACCGGAACCGGCCGCCGTGGCGGAGCCGGCGGAACCGGCGTCATCAGACGAGCCCGCGGGTCCGCAGCACCCGATGCCCGAAATGTCCGGTCACATGGTCACGGGCGAACTCGTGGACCTGCCGCCGCTCGACGACAGTGATGCGTATTTCCTGCTCGAGATTGCAGGGACCTTCGGTCCGGCGATCGAGTCGCTGCTGGTCCGCGATACCGTCATCGACCGGCTCGTCACCACGATCGATAACCTGCCGCGCCAGGAGCTGCCCGAGAAGGTGCGACCGGTCGGGGAACTCAAGGAGCCATTCGCGACCGACACGAAGGAAGGTCAGGTCGTCCTCGGCATCACCAGCTACGCGCGTTACGATGCGCTCATCGCGCAGATCTATTACGCGGACCTTGACGCCGTGTACGACACTTACCGGCGTTTCTACCCGTTATTCCAGAAGTCCTACGAACGACTGGGTTACCCGGACGGCTATTTCAACGATCGCCTCGTCGAAGTCATCGATCACCTGGTCGAAGCGCCGCTGCCGGACGCACCGATAGTCCTCGTGCGGCCGAATGTCCTGTACGAGTTCGCGGACCCGGAACTCGAAGCGCTCTCGAGCGGGCAGAAGCTGATGTTACGTATGGGGCCCGATAACTCGGCAACCCTGAAGCGTCTCCTGGCCAAATTCCGGGATCGCCTTACCGCTTCCTAGGCGCTGTTCGCCTGCACCCACTGCACGATGTCGGTCGCGCTCATCGCACCCGCCTGGCGTGCGACCTCCTGACCGTTTCTGAAGAGCGCCAGCGTCGGAATGCTACGAATATTGTACTGCGCTGCTGTGCCCTGAGCCTCGTCCGTATTGAGCTTCGCGAGCCTGGCGGCAGGTTCGAGTTTCGCAGCTGCCTGCTCGAATGCGGGCGCCATCATTTTGCAGGGACCGCACCAGGGTGCCCAGAAGTCGACAACGACCGGTACATCATTGCGGCTGATATGTTTCTGGAAGCTGGCGTCGGTCAGCTCGACCGGTTTACCTGCAAAGACGGGCTCGCCGCATTGACCGCACTTCGGCGCCTCGCCAAGACGATCTTCGGGGATGCGGTTGGTTGCGTTGCAGCTTGGGCAGACGACGTGTTTTGCGTTGTTCATGCGAGGGGATGTAAGCCCGCGCCGGCAGATTTCAAGCTCGCACGCCTCCTGCGCAAGTCACCTTGCGTCGGTGAACCAGCCGGCCACCCGCCGATCAGGCTGCTCTCAGCTCCGGATCGTAAGTGATCGCGGGTCCGAGCTCGTGCAGACGGAACAGGCCGAACGCCCGCTCGCCGTTGTAGTCAAGGACCCGAAGATCATCGCTCTCATGCAGGTCGTGCAGTACGACCTTGAAGTGGCCGCCGTATCGTTGTCGGGCAAGATCCACTGGAATCTCATGTGCGAAGAAGCGCTCGATCCCCTTGGCCTGCAGCTTTCTCAGCAATTCAGGATGGGTTACCGAGTCGAACGACGTGAGAATCACCATCGGACCACTGCCGGTGATCAGCATTAATGCTTTCATCGCTACCACCTGCCTCATGGCCGCACTAGCAGCCATTCTATTTCTTTATACGCCCGCGCGACCTGGCTCGGTAGCCGGACAAGTACTTACTCCCGGTTCACGTGGAAGGTAATATTGGCGTAATGAACTGGTTGACCAAGCGCCACGGCCGTAAAACCCCACCCGGACTCGAGATGAGGATCTGGAAGAAGCTGCCGCTGATGACCCTCGCGGGCACGCTCGCGGTCGCCGTTCTGCCCGTGCTCGTCAGAATCCTGCCGAGCGCTCCCGGCGCCGACCGCGCCAAGCACATCCGGTCGGTCGATATCTTCGCCATAGCCACGGAGATCACGTTCATCGCAGCCGTATTCACAGTGGCCATCGGCTGTGTTGTCGTGCACATCATGAAAGGGCCGGCCTACCGCGCCGACTCGCTACCGGTTGAGCATGCCGATCGACCCAAGCAGAACGAGCCCGGGAATCGTCCATAAAAAAGGCCGGGCAATGCCCGGCCTAAAATGTCGCCTGAACCTAAAGGGGGTCTAAAGGGATCAGGCTACTTTCAGTGCTTCCTCAGCGGAGAGATATTCATAACCGAGGTCACGGGCGACGGCTTCGTAAGTCACGTGCCCTGCACTAACATTGAGGCCGTTGGCAAGATGCGGGTCGGCCTTGAGAGCCTCAACCCAGCCAAGATTGGCCAATGATTTGACGAACGGCAGAGTCGCATTCGTCAGTGCAAACGTGCTGGTGCGGGGAACGGCTCCAGGCATGTTTGCGACACAGTAGTGAACGACGTCGTCCACCAGGTAAGTAGGATCGGCATGCGTTGTGGCGTGGCTCGTCTCGAAGCAGCCACCCTGGTCGATAGAAATATCGACCATGACGCTGCCGGCCGTCATGTCCTTGACGGTCTGGGCGGATACGAGCTTCGGCGCTGCAGCGCCGGCGACCAGGACCGCGCCAATGATCAGGTCGGACTGCAATGCAAGTTCCTCGATCGCATGCTTGGTCGAGAAGCGCGTCGTAACGCGGCCGCCCCAAATATCATCAAGGTGGCGCAAGCGCGGCAACGAACGATCCAGGATCGTAACGTCAGCGCCGAGACCAATGGCCATGTCCGCGGCATTGGCGCCCGAGACGCCGCCTCCAATGACGAGCACTTTTGCAGGGCCCACACCCGGAACACCGCCGAGCAGTTTGCCGATGCCGCCGTTAGCCTTTTGCAATGCATAGGCGCCGGCCTGGATCGACAGGCGGCCCGCGACTTCCGACATCGGCGTCAGCAATGGCAGGGTCCCGTCATCGGCTGTCACGGTTTCGTAAGCGATTGCCGTGGTACCCGACTTGACGAGCGCTTCGGTCTGCTTGGGATCCGGTGCAAGGTGCAGGTAGGTAAACAGCACCTGGTCGGGGCGCAGCATGGCGCATTCATTGAGCTGTGGCTCCTTGACCTTGACGATCATCTCGGCCTGCTCAAAGACCTCTTCAGCGGTCCCAACAACCTTGGCACCCACGGCCTCGTAGTCGGCATCGGTCATGCCAATGCCTGCGCCGGCGTTGGTCTCTACGATCACTTCGTGACCGTCGTGAACAACCTCGTGAACGCCCGCCGGCGTCATACCGACGCGGAACTCGAGGGTTTTAATCTCTTTGGGTACACCGATCTTCATGGCTCTCTCCAGACCTGAAATCGTTATTGTTGAGCTGCTATATTACTGCCCGGAACGCGGTGCTCGCTTGCTTATTTAGTGATAAAGTTCCTAAATATCAGCATATTCTGCGGATAATATTAAGAATAACGAAGGATTCTGTCATGACGATCGACAAATTCGATAGGTTGATTCTCGAAGCTCTGCAGGAGGATGGCCGCATGAGCAACGTGCAGCTGGCTGGTCGCGTGAGCCTGTCTGAGTCCGCCTGCCTGCGGCGTG
Source organism: uncultured Woeseiaceae bacterium (assembly GCA_945787845.1). GTDB lineage: Bacteria > Pseudomonadota > Gammaproteobacteria > Steroidobacterales > Woeseiaceae > UBA1847. The sequence continues at coordinate 10,442 of CALZJH010000010.1, forward strand.
TTCGGGCGCTCGAGGAGTCGGGCATGATCAGCCGCTACGCCGCTCTCCTCAATCAGAACGAGGCGGGGCTGCCGGGCAACGTGTTCGTGCAGATCGGCCTGCATCGGGAAGTGGAGAGTGAACTGTCCGCGTTCGAAGATGCGGTCCGGAACATTCCGGAAGTTATGGAGTGCTACCTGATGTCGGGAGAATTCGACTACCTGCTGCGCGTAGTCGTTGCCGATATGGCCGACTTCGAACGTATCCACAAGACAGAACTGACACGCCTCCCGGGCGTGGCGCGCGTCAATTCGAGTTTCGGCATTCGGACCGTGCAGCGGAAGACACAGCTGCCATTGCGTTAAACTGTGTCGCATGACCAACCCTGCAGAAGCCATTGCCCGGCGTCCCGGGACGCTCGGCGAGCACTATCGACACGTGCGCGCCACCACGGTGGACCTCATTCGGGACCTGCAACCTGAGGACACGGTTGTTCAGACCATGCCCGACGTCAGTCCGACGAAGTGGCACCTCGCGCACGTCACCTGGTTCTTCGAGTGTTTTGTCCTCAAGACCCATCAGCCGGGCTACCGCGTGTTTGACGATGCATTCCATTACCTTTTCAACTCTTACTACAACACCGCCGGCACGATGCATCCCCGTGCGCGGCGCGGCGAATTGTCGCGGCCGACGCTGCTTGCGATTCTCGACTATCGGCAGCATGTCGACAACGCGATGCAGGAGCTTCTTGCGTCCGATCTTGCCAGCGACGAAATCAACGAGCTCGTACGCCTGGGACTCCACCATGAACAACAGCACCAGGAGTTGCTTCTGACGGACATCAAGCACGTCCTGTCCCGCAGTCCGCTGCAGCCCAGCGCACGCAGAGATCTCGAGCAGCCGGCCGGTGCGTCACCCGGCGCTTACACTTTTTCTCCTGGCGCCACGGGCATAGTGGCTGTTGGTGCGGACGATAGCGGCTTTTGTTTTGACAACGAGACGCCGAGACACGATGCGCTGCTCCATCCGCATGCGATGGGAAACCGCCTCGTCACCAACGGCGAATACCGTGAGTTCATTAACTCCGGCGCCTACAAGGACCCGCAGCTCTGGTTGTCCGACGGCTGGGCGACGATCAACGAACGCGGCTGGAACAGGCCGCTCTACTGGGACGAGGCCCTCGAAACCGAGTTCACGCTGGCCGGCCGGGCTGAGATCGACGAGCACGCGCCCGTTTGCCACATCAGCTATTACGAAGCCGATGCGTTTGCGCGCTGGTCAGGGTGCCGCCTGCCGACCGAGTTCGAATGGGAGCACGCCGCTGCCGCGCTTGCGGTCGAAGGCAATCTCCTTGGCAGCAATGCCTGGCACCCGGCAGCGGCCAATGGAGCGAGTCAGTACTTCGGCGACGTCTGGGAGTGGACCGCGTCGGCCTACGCGCCGTATCCCGGGTTCCGGCCGCTCGACGGTTCGCTCGGTGAGTACAACGGCAAGTTCATGTGCAACCAGATGACTGTGCGTGGCGGTTCCTGTGTAACTGTGGACGACCACATTCGTGCCAGCTATCGCAGCTTCTTTTACCCCGACGCGCGCTGGCAGTTTCTCGGCTTGCGCCTTACGAAGTACGGGCATGTCTGAAGAACTTGACGCACTGATTGCCGGGCTGACGCAGCCGCAGAAAACCGTTTCACCGAAGTACTTCTACGATGAAACAGGGTCCGGGCTGTTCGATGACATCACCACACTGCCCGAGTACTACCTGACGGATACCGAGCTCGCGATCATGAATACGCATGTCGACGAGATGACGGAGCTGATCGGCGAGCAGGCCAGCCTGATCGAGTTCGGTGCGGGCTCCGGCATGAAGACGCGCCTGCTGCTCGAACACATGCATGCACCCGCTGCCTATGTGCCCGTCGACATATCCGAGGAGCACCTCCTCGAGAGTCAGCAGAGTATTCAGGCGGACTTTCCGAACATCGAGGTTATACCCGTCGCCGCGGATTTTCTGCACCCGTTCGACCTGCCCAACCCCCGCACGATGCCGCGTCGAAACGTCGTGTACTTTCCGGGCTCGACGATTGGCAACTTCGAGCGCGACGATGCGCTGGAGTTGCTGCGTGTAATGCACACCGAGGCCGGCGAAGGCGGTGCGCTATTAATAGGCGTCGACTTGCAGAAGGACGCCAGCGTCATCGATGCCGCCTACAACGACAGCGCCGGTGTGACCGCGGCGTTCAATATCAACATGCTTCGTCATCTGAACCGGGAATTCGGCAGCAACTTCGAGCTCGACGCGTTCGAACATCGTGCCGCCTATGACGTCGACGAGGGCCGCGTCGTCGTAGAACTGGTCAGTAGCAAGAGACAGACCGTTCGCCTTGGCGATGCAGACATCGCGTTCGCCAAGGGCGAATCGATCATCACCGAGTACTCGCACAAACACACGCTCGACGGCTTTGCCGACATGATCTCGGCGGCCGGGTTCCGCGTGGGGCGCGTGTGGACCGATCAGAAACAGTGGTTCAGCGTGCAGTACTGCGTGCGTGACTAGTCTGAGGGCGGGACGAATTCTTTGGGCGCTGCCGAGCCGCCCTCAAAAAAGAACTTTTCCATCTCCGTTTCGAGGAACTTGCGTGCGTCCGGCTCGATCGGCGTCAGGCGATACTCGTTAATGAGCATGGTCTGGTGGGCAAGCCAGCGCTGCCAGGCTTCTTTCGACACATTGTCGTAAATCCGCTGGCCCAGTTCGCCCGGGTACGGTGCATAGTCGAGGCCCTCGGCCTCTTCGCCCAACATGACGCATTTAATCGTGCGAGACATTCTCTAGTTTCTCTAGCAGTTTGTTGACGGGAGCGGCTACGCCGCCCGGAAGTTCATCACCCAGCCGATGCCACGTGGCATCGCAAGAGTCGGCTACTTTACTCAAAGGCGCGGCAACACGCACGACTATCGGCTGGATATCGAGATCATAGTGACTGAAGCTGTGGCGCAGGAGTTCCCAGGAGTCGCTCTCAGCCACCTCGGTCCTGAGGCGCTCGCTGCACCAGTCCTGGACACTTCCGCTCGTGACCTCGGGCAGACTCCACAAGCCACCCCAGATACCCGCCTCCGGACGACGTTCCATGTAGACGTGTCCGTCGTGCCTGGCGATCACCATCGTCGTGGCGCGCAGGGGTTTGTTTTTCTTTGGCTTGCGGCCCGGATATCGGGTGACCGACGCCGTGTTTCGCGCAACGCAGTCGGCGGCAACGGGACAGCGTTCGCAGGCGGGCCTGCTGCGTGTGCACAGGGTCGCGCCGAGATCCATGATCGCCTGCGTGTATGCCGCCGTTCGTTCGGCCGGCGTATTCCTCTCGGCAACGTCCCAGAGGCGTTTCGCAACGGCTGTCGTCCCTGGCCAGCCGTCGACTGCCTGGTGCCGGGCAAGAACTCGCTTCACGTTTCCGTCGAGGATCGCGTGATGCTGATCGAATGCGAGCGACAGTATCGCGCCAGCGGTTGAGCGGCCAACGCCCGGCAGTTCGGTCACCGCGTCCAGCGTGTCGGGAAAAGCGCCGCCGTGCTCGTCGCGTATGACCTGCGCCGCGCGGTGCAGGTTTCTGGCTCTTGCGTAGTATCCAAGACCGGACCAATGCTGCAGGACCCGATCCTGCGCGGCGTTCGCCAGCGTCACGACATCGGGAAAGCTCTGCACGAAGCGCTCGAAATAGGGGATGACGGTCTGGACCTGCGTCTGCTGCAGCATGATCTCCGAGACCCAGATGCGATAAGGATCTTTCAGTCGCTGCCACGGGAGGTCTTTTCGACCATGATCGTCGAACCAGGCGAGCAGTCTCTCCGGGAAGGCCGGCAGCGCCGTCATCGTTTGAAGAGATCTTTGAGCTTGTCCTTCACGACGTCTTCGATCTCTTCCTCGACACGCTGGCGCAGCAACGCCTCGACATCCGGCCTGACCTTCGGATCGCTCAGTGGTCCGGTGATCTTCAGGGGCACGACTGTCTTCGTAAAGTCCTCGATCTCCTCGGGCGTCGCCGCCTCGAGCGCTTCGGGTTTTTCAAAAACCCGCGCTTTCAGGCTGTAATTGACCGTGCCGTCGAGGATGTTCACGTCACCGTTTCCTGTCAGCTGCATAAACGGCAGCTCGGCAACGAGGTCATTGTTGCGCATGATGCCATCGGTCACGACACCCGTGGCCGTCACCGAGCTGAACTTCGTGCGTGCCGGGAGCACCGGCTCAGGAGGTGTCTCCTTCTTCAGCGCCGCCCTTGCGCGCCGCAGTTCGTACCAGACGTCGGTCCCTTCGAAAGTGCCGTCCTTGAGCACGAAGTTCATCGTGCCGCCGAGCGACCGCTGCACTTCGTCGAGGTCGCTACCGCGACCCGAAAGTTTGAAGTTGCCGTTGATTGTGCCGGTGATGTTGTCCTGCTCGAACATCGCCCGTGCGAGTTTCGCCAGGTCGACGCCCTGCACCGTTTCGTTCATCGACAGTACGGGCCTCGCGGCCGTCGCATCGATACCCACGTCACCACTGTAGGAACCGCCGTACAGTGCCGCCGCTATCGGGTGAATGCGCAGCCGGCCGTCGGCCGCGTTGAGAGACAAGGCTACCTGGTCGAGCTGCAAACCGCCGAGCAGTACCGTTCCGATCTTGAGGTCGCCACGGGCCTTGAGCGGCTTGATCAGGTCGACGGGTATTTCGACGGGCGCCGACGCGTCCGGCGCCCCGCCGCCGTCAGTCGATGGCGGGGCCATGTAGCGGTTCAGGTCGAGTGCGTCGGCACTAAGATTGACGAGAAACCGGCTCACACCGTCGGTCGGCACGGTCATGGAGCCTTTAAAGGTTGTGTCGTCAAGCTGGATCGTCAGGCCCGTCATGCTGATGTTGTTTTCCCGGACATAGGCTTTCGCGACAATGCTCACCTTGCTAAGGACATTCGGGTCGGCGGTCTCCGGCGGTTCCACGTCGAACAGGTGCATCAGGCTGCGCGGCGAGAACGGCTCGACGCGAATCTGTGCCGTCGGCTTGATGTCATTTTCGTAGGAGAACGGTTCGACATCGGCGCTGATCTCGAGGTCGAGCAACGAAAGTGTCACCGGATCCACGCTGACCATGTTCTCGGTACTGTTGATTTCCATCGCTGCTGTTTCGAAGCTCATGCGAGTCGGCCCTTCAACGAGACCCTCGACCAGGCCCTCCATCAGGAAGCCATCAAGCGTGAAGACGCCGCTCTCCTGGTCAAACGCCACGACGGTGTCGACCTCGATGCTGCCCGACAGGTCGCTGGGCTGCACGTCGAAGCGCAGACTGCCTTCCAGCGGAATCGGCTCGGCCTCGCCCGACACCCGGCCGACCGAAACATTGACGTCGGTCAGCTCATAGCGGTCGCCTTTTTGCGCGTGGGCGTAACTGATGGACGCGTCTCGGATATCGACGCCCGAAATGTCCAGCGACCCTCCGCCTCCCGTGCCGCTCGCCTGCTCACCATTCCCGGCCTCGAGCAGGTCGTCCCAGTTCGCGCGACCCCGTGAATCCACGGCGAGGCGCAGGCGTAATCCGGCGATTTCAGCGGTCCCGATTTCTGCTTCCTGCCTGAGCAGCAGCGGCAGCAGGCGCACGCTCAGGCGCGCCTCGTCGAATTCGGCGAAGGGCTCGTCGCCGAAACCCTCCGCGTTGCCGAGCGCGGCATGCCCGACCTGGACGGCCAGCCAGGGAAACAGCTGCACCGAGATGTCGCCGTCTATGCGCAGCTCGCGGCCGGTCGAATCCTCCACGGCCGACGCGATGTCTTCACGAAAATCGTTGGGATCAAAGAAGAAGGTAAGAGCGATCGCGGCCAGAGCAAAAACAGCAAGAACGGCGGCGATGACCCAGGCAAAGATCTTGGCGGGACGGCCCATTTCGGCACCTGTTGGTTGTGGAACCGTAGAGTACCAAATCCGACAAAAAACGGGCCGCTTTTGCGGCCCGTTCGGCGAAAGATCCGGCGAATCGTCAGTCGCAGATCGAGACGTCGCCGTTGAGCGTGGAAACGGTCACGCGGGCGTTGCCACTGCCTTCCTGGAAGCTGAGCTCCCACCCTGGAGTGTACTTGCTCGTGCGCTCCGCTTTCGGACCGTAGCAGTTGCGGATGTCGCCATTGAACGTATCGATGTCGTAGCGGCCGCTCACACGGTCGTCAAACTCGATGTCGACATCGCCATTCACGGTCTCGACCTGCAGCCGGCCGCCGTCGCGCAACCCGGCATGAAAAATAATCTCGCCGTTGACCGTGTTCAGGCTGGCGCGGTCAAACGACCCTTCGTCCACGATGGCGTCACCACTGACCGACTCGCCGACGACAATTCCCGCCACGCGGAATAGCGTGACGTCACCCGAAACGGTGTTCGCACGTATTTCGGCGGTCTTGCCCTGGCCCTTGACTTCAATATCGCCGCTGACGGCTTCGGCCGACACGTCATTCTCATCAGCCTCGGTGTCGATATCGCCGCTGACCGAGTTCAGGCTCTGTTCGCCGCGAACCTCCGAAACACTGATATCGGCGCTGACCGTGCCGACGTCGATCGAGCTGCCTTCGGGAACCTGGATGTGGAGGTCGCTTTCAATACCACGGCCGCCCCTCTTGGGCACCTTGACCTTGATCGTAATTCTGTTGCCGTCGCGCTCGACGATGAGCTCTTCGACGTTGCGCCCCAGTTCGCCGGTTACCTCTACCTGGTTGCGTGACCAGCCGGCGATCGTCACTTCACCGGCAATATTCGACACATGCACATGCCCGTCTGCAGACGCATCGATCGTCTTGTCGACTTCGTCGGCCGCGGCCGGCAGTGCAAGCAAGGTGCCCAGCAGAATTGCAGTCAATCTTTTCATCATCATTCTCTCTTCAAACTCCGGCCGACAATGCGCCGACTAAATGTCGTTCCTCATCGTTACGTTGCGTGTCAGACCGCCGACCCGGCGCAGCAACGTCAGTTCTTCGCGATACGCCTGCAGCAGAAGCTGCTGCAGGTGAATGTTGCCCGGCTCTTCCTCGAGCACGGCATTGATGTCCACGATCGCCGTGTGGATCAGGTCCAGATTCGCCCGGATGTCGGCGCGCGCTTCGGGCGACAGATCGGCCAGCTCAGCGTCGAGTTCGGCGCGCAGGCCGTTGCGTGCGTCCTGAAATCCCGGACCCAGATTGTGATTGCCACCGAACGAGGCCCGTTCGAAAACCAGCTCCGGCTGTATGGTCACCGTTGGTCCGTCATTCTTCACAGCAACGTAGGTCACAAATGAGGACGCGCCGACCAGCAGCACGACCGCCGCCGCCTGCGCCAGCATCGGAGTCCAGCGCGAGCGCTTCGGGGTGCTAATGGCGGTAGCGATCTCCGGCCACAGGTCACGCTCCGGTGAAATTTCCGTTGCGAGTTGCCGTGCGGCCCGGTCCAGTTTGTCGTCAAATTCTTCGGTCATGCCGTAAATCCTTCCTGCTCCAGCTGTTGCATCAGGAGCCTTCTGGCCCGGTGCAGCTGGGCCTTGCTGGTTCCCGCCGCGATGCCGAGCATCCCGGCGGCTTCATCATGGCTGTAGCCATACACTGCATTCAGGACGAAAACGTGCCGCGCTCTTTCCGGCAGCCTGTCGACCGCCTCGGCCAGGTCCCGCAGTTCGCCACCGTCGCCGGTGCTAACGCGGGCCGGCTGCACGTCCGCGACAGCCTGGATCCGGTCCCGCTCCCGCTTCGACTTGCGGATCCTGCCGAGTACCGCGTTGACCGCGATGCGGTGTAGCCAGGTGGCAAACGCGCTGTCACCGCGAAACTTATCCAGCTTGTTCCACGCCTGGATAAATGCCTCCTGCGTGCAGTCCTCGGCCTCGCTGACGTTTCCCGTCATGCGCAGGCAAAGTCCATAGACTTTGTCCACATGCAGCCGATAAAGGGCCTCAAATGCCCGCGCATCCGATCGCTGTGCCTCGCGTATCCAGGCCTTCTCGTTCGCGGCGATGTCGGTTCCGGCGTCTGCCATCCCCTGACTATAGTCGCTACCTTCGGCGGTCAAAAGCGCTTCCAAATGGCTTTTCTCCCTTTATCTTGACCTTTGGATGCCTGTGCTCGCGCAAGGGTTTGAACCGACCCGGTACAAATGGTAAAAAAACGGCTTAAGCGACTGTCTTTTCTTACTATTCTGTTATCATGCGAGTGGCCTGAGCGAACCTAGATAAGAACATATGGCGCCTTTCCAAACTTGTCCGTCCGATTGTCGATTCGATTCATCCGCGGATGTTTGTCCCCCGACGCCAGCGGCCTTTTAGCGATGACAGGTCATTCCATTCTTTATCTGGGCCGCGGTGAATTCGCCGCCGATTACCTTTCTGAACTCGAGACCCTGTCGTGTTGCACGATGCTGACACGCTGCAATTCATTCGAGCTGCCGGAAGACCGTTCCCATGTCATCGACCTTGTCCTGCTCGAGGCGGGACCGTTGATCGCACAGTCCGGACAGTCACTGGGCGAACTGATCCAGTCGCTTGACCCGTACCCGGTTGTAGCGCTCACCCAGCGCGCACATGAGCACCGCGGCATTGCCGCAGTACGCGCCGGCGCCCAGGGGTACATTTGCGTTGACGACATTACGGTCGAAGGCCAGGACGCAGTATTCGACCATGCTGTGCAGCGCAACCGACTGCAGCATCGCTTATCGGATACCGACGTGACCGTGCTGTCGATGCTGCGCAATATCAACGACGGCGTGATCATCGTTGACGACGCGGGGCACGTCATGGACATCAACCCGGCCGCGAGGAGCATCCTTGGCCTCGGCGCACGCGCCCAGCCGGATCCGACCTGGGAACAGACGTTTTGCTGTATCGACGGCAACGGCGACTGTTACCGAAACGCCCAGGAGTTGCCGCTGATGCGCGCCCGCAAAGGCGAGAAATATACGAACCAGGTAGCGATCCACCGCAGTCCGGAACAACCCGATACTGTGCTCAGCATTAACGGCCAGGGCCTGTTTGACGGAAATCGCGAACTCGTGGGCGGTGTCATCACGTTCCGGGACATTACCGAGATCACGCACCGCACGACCGAGCTCGAGAAGCGTGCGCAGTATGACGAGCTCACCGGACTCGCGAATCGCAGCCTGTTCACCGAGCAGTTGTCCCGGGCGATTGGCCGCAGCCAGCGCAAGGGCGCACCGCTCGCCACACTGTTTATTGATCTGGATCGCTTCAAGTCGGTCAACGACACGCTCGGCCATGATATCGGTGACGCCCTGCTCCGTAACGTCGCGGACCGCCTCAAAGAAAACCTGCGTGTCGGCGACTTCACAGGACGGTGGGGTGGCGACGAGTTCGTCGTTTGCCTCGAAGACTTTGGCGAGGCTGCCAATGCCGCGGCCGCAGCACAGAAGTTGTTGCTGGTGCTGTCCGAGAAATACGAAATCGGCAACAGCGAGGTCTATGCAACGCCAAGTATCGGTATTTCACTATTTCCCGATTCGGGCGATTCGGCCGAACGCCTGATCAAGGCCGCCGATGTCGCCATGTTCGAAGCCAAGAAGCGTGGCGGCGGGCGCTTCCAGTATTACTCGAGTGCTCTGAATACAAAACTCGCGCAGCGTGAGGAGCTCGAGGTCGGCTTGCGACATGCGCTTGTACGCGACGAGTTCGTGCTGCATTACCAGCCGCGTATTGACCTGGCGTCGGGGCGCCTGATCGGCCTCGAGGCATTGTTGCGCTGGCAGCATCCGCGCTTCGGCCTGTTACCGCCCGCGCGCTTCCTGCCGATCCTGGAAAGCAGCGGCCTGATTCACTCAGCCGGGGAATGGGTCATCGGTACCGCGTGCCGTGCGCTCGCCGGCTGGCAGCGTCGCTTCGAACTGCCCGACCTGTCGATCGCGATCAATCTCTCGCCGCAGCAGCTCGTTCACAAACGACTCGTCGATGTTCTCAAGAAGACGCTGGCGGACACTATGCTCGATCCGGGCTGTATTGAACTCGAGATCGGCGACGGTGACGTCGTCGGCAGACGCAGCACCGAGGTCGACACCCTCAAGGCCCTGCGTCGCCTGGGTGTGCGCCTGTCGCTCGACCATTTTGGAACCGGCGATGTGTCGTTCGAGTCGCTCGACAACGGCTTTATCGACAGCTGCGTCCTCGATCGCGAACTGGTCGCGGATATTGTTGAGAACGACAGTCACCAGCGCATCGTGCGCGCCGCCATTGCGATGGCACAGGGGCTCGATATCGAGGTTGCGGCCGAAGGCGTGGAGACACTGACGCAGCTCGAATTTCTAAGAAGCTGCAATTGCGATCTTGCGCAGGGCTTTCTGATCAGCCGCCCGATGCAGCCCGAGAAAGTCTCGGCCATTCTTCGCAGCGAGATAGCCGGTACCTCACTCCTTGCGAGGGGCATGCCCTAGTCGGCATTGGCCCCGCAGTTCCAGCACGCAGCGAACTGCCCTTCGTTCTCTTCACCGCAGCGACAACACTCCCACGGCTCGCCCGGGCTTTCGGACTCGACCGATGCGATGAGTTGCGTCGCACGATCGAAGTCGAGATCGTTGATCACCCACAGTTGCGGCCAGGTCTCGAAGACCGGCATTTCGCCCATGATGCCGCTCAGGTGCTGGTTCCGGATCTCCGAGCGAATACCTTCCGCCGCGAGAATGTTTTTGTAGTGCGTGATCGTAACGATCGTTTCGGCTGACGTCAGTTTCTTCATTAGGCGTGCATCATCTCGCGCAAGGTCGCGCCTGACCAGCAGTATTCTGCGCCGGAGTCTATACTGGGGTCGTTACAACAATAATTATAAAAGGGGAAAAACATGCTCAAAAAGATATTACTCGCGACCGCCACCTCGATGTTCCTGCTGCTGTCAGCCGGGGCCAGCGCCGACGCGGTCTCGGCCGTTTACTCTTGCACGCTGAAAGACGGCAAAACGTCAGAGGACGCACACGCCGTAAATGCCGAGTGGCTAAAATGGGCCAGGGCCAAAGCGGGCACCGATGAAATTTCGAGCTCGTACGTGACGTCGATTGTTGGCGATCTCGAAGGGTACATGTGGGTGGACACCTATAAGGACCTCGCTGCCTGGGCCAAAGTCAACGCAGCATCTCTGAGAGACGACAACCCGGAACTTGCCGACGCCTTCGATGCGCTCCAGGAATGCGGCAGCAATCGTCTCTATAACATCGAGCCGACCAAAGCTGCCGATTAGTCGACCGATCAATCAGCCGAGCAGGGACTCCAGGAAGCGCCTGGGGTCCTCGCTCTTTTCCAGTATCTCCACGAGCGCCGAGCCGACGATCGCACCGTTGGCATGCTCGCCTACGGCCGCGACGTCTTTCGCCTCACGAATACCGAAGCCGGCGCACACGGGGATGCTCGACATGCCCGACACCTTGTCGAGGTAGTCTGCCAGGTCCGCCGGCAGGCTGGCCCCACCCCCCGTGATGCCCGTTATCGTCACAGCGTAGACGAAGCCACGGGACGCCTCGCAGAGCGTCCGCAGGCGCTCATCCGGCGTGGCCGGCGTCACGAGCTGAATCAGGCCGAGGCCCCTGGCATCGAGCGCTTCGCGAAGCTCCGCGGACTCCTCGAATGGCAGATCCGGCACGATGAAACCACAAACGCCCGCAGCAAGCGCACGCTCCGCCAGTTCGTCGTAGCCGAAGGCCAGCAGCGGATTCAGGTAAGACATCATGACAAGCGGTGCATCGATCTCACCCTGCACCGAATCGAGCTGGTCGAAAATCCACTTGAGACTCACACCCTTGCGGAGCGCTTCAAAACTCGACCGCTGAATCGTCATGCCGTCCGCCATCGGGTCCGAAAACGGGATACCCAGCTCGACGACGTCGCCGGCTTCAGCGACGGCTTTCAGCGTGGTGATGAATTCAGAAGGCTCCGGGTAACCCGCCGTGATGAATGGCAGGAGCCCCGGTCGGCCGGCGTCGTTTGCGGCTGTCAGCGCCGCCCCGATACGTTCATGCGCCTGCATGGCTACGAATCCTTGCGGGGTACTTGGTCAGTGTTGGCATGTCCTTGTCGCCGCGGCCGGAATTTCCGATCAGGATCTTCTTGCCGGGGTTCTCCTTCGCATACTCTTTTGCGGCGGCGAAAGCGTGCGACGTTTCGAGCGCCGTCAGTATGCCTTCGGCCGCACACAGTTCTTCAAGCGCTTCGAGTGCAGCGTCGTCTTCGGCCGACATGTACTTCACGCGACCGGTAGCCTGCAGCAGCGCATGCTCCGGGCCAACGCCCGAGTAGTCGAGCCCTGCCGAAATTGAATGTGTTTCCTGCACCTGGCCGTCGTCGTCCTGCAGGATGATGGTGTACGCACCCTGCAGCACACCGGGCGTGCCGGTCGCCAGCGTTGCCGCGTTCTGGCCGAGGCCTGTCCCCGTGCCGCCGGCTTCCACGCCGATCAGCTCGACGTCATCGCCGAGCAGCGGGTAGAACAGGCCGATGGCATTGGACCCGCCGCCCACACAAGCGAACGCGGCGTCGGGCAGCGCGCCGGCCTGGTCGAGCATTTGCTGGCGCGCCTCTTCGCCGATTACAGCCTGGAGTTCACGCACGAGGTACGGATACGGGTGAGGGCCGACAACCGACCCGATGAGATAGTACGTGCCATGCGGGTCAGTAACCCAGTTGCGCAGCGCTTCATCGATGGCCGCGCGCAAGGTCTTGTCACCGGATTCGACGGCTACGCATTCGGCACCGAGTCGATGCATGCGATCGACGTTAGGTGACTGACGCTCCATATCGACCGCCCCCATGTACACGGTACATGGCAGGCCGACGCGCGCACAGGCGGCGGCCGATGCGACGCCGTGCTGGCCCGCGCCGGTCTCGGCGATGACGCGTTTTGCGCCGAGGCGTTTCGCGAGCAGCGCCTGGCCGATCGCGTTGTTGATTTTGTGCGCGCCCGTGTGCGCGAGATCTTCGCGCTTGAGCCAGACCTCGGCACCCCAATTCTCCGACAGCCGCGGGGCATAGGTCAGTGCAGTCGGGCGGCCGACCCATTCCCGCAGTTCCCTGCGGTATTCTGCCTGGAAGCCCGCCTCGTGCAGGTGTTCTTTCACGCCTGCCTCAAGACGTTCGAACGCCGGCATGAGGGTCTCCGGCACGTAGCGCCCACCGAACGGGCCAAAGCGTCCGCGCTCGTCGGGCATCTCGCCCCGGATAGCCGCATCGAGAAGCCGCTTCGCTTCATCGGCAGCAAACATTGTGCTCATAAGTGGTTCCCCGCGGCTTTCGCCGCACTGATAAATTTCCTGATAAGTCCGCTGTCCTTTTTCCCGGGTGCCGCTTCGACCGCGCTTGACACATCAACGCCGAACGGTTTCACGGTCGCGATAGCCTCGCCGACGTTCGAGATGCTGAGTCCGCCTGCCAGAATCATGTTGCCCTGCTCGGCCACCTTTGCTGCGGCAGTCCAGTCGACGGTCTCGCCGCTACCGCTGCGCGCTCCTTCGAATAAATAAGTTTCCGCCTCGGCGCCGGGCGCCTTGTGTCCCTCGCGAAACACCGGCCACCGCTCAACAGAGGCCGGCACCTCGAGGCGTGCGAAGTCTTCATTGTCGGTTTGCAGGACATCGGGCACGAAGACTGACAGGACGTCGTGCCATTGTTCATTCGACGGGTGCAGCATGACGGCCACTTTTTTCACGGTAGCGGGTACCCATGCGCTGATCGCCGCGGCGTGAGCCGGATCCACTTTGCGGACCGAGTCGGCGAACACGAAGCCAACGGCATCCGCGCCGGCTGCAACGGCGGCGCGCACATGTTCTTCGCTCGAAAGGCCGCAGATTTTCACGAACATGCTGCGGCCCCTGCCGAGGTCATCGCGGAAACCAGCTCCGTGGGATTGTCGCTCCGCATGAGTGCTTTCCCGACCAAGGCCATCGAATATCCCCAGCGCGCTACACGCGCCGCGTCGTCCGGCTCATGCAGGCCGCTCTCTGCGACGCAGATGGCATCGGGCAGTTTCGACGCCAGGTTACGCAGGCGATCGCCATCTACCTCCAGCGTTCTCAGGTTCCGGGTGTTCACACCAATAAGGAGTTGCCCCGCGCCATCGAGAAAGCGTGACGAACGCCTGAGGTCGTCCTCGTCAAAGGCCTCGAGCAACACGAACATGCCGTGTTCCCAGGCACAGTCGAGCATCAACTTCAGCATCGCGTCGTCGAGCATTGCCGCAATCAGGAGCACGCCGCTGGCACCGGCCTTACGGGCTTCGAGGACCTGCACCGGGTCGACGAGGAAGTCCTTGCGCATGACGGGTGTACCGGGAAGCGCGGCAGCGACCTCCTGGAGATGCGCGAGCTCGCCGTCGAACCGGCTCGGCTCGGTCAGCACCGATATCGCGGCGGCGCCTCCGGCTGCGTACGCCTGCGCGCGCGCAATAAGGTCACTGGTACCATTTTCAGCGGAGGCATCGAGCAGACCCTCGGCGGGTGAACGCCGTTTGATCTCTGCAATGACACCGAACGGACCCGGGTCCAGCGGCACGACCGGCTTGTCGAAGTCTGATGCCGCAAACGACGGCGCCTGCGCGGCCCGCGCTGCGCTGCTCTTTGCCATGCCTTGCAGAAAATCGCTCATCAGTTCTGGAAATGCCCTCGCAGCGTGGCGAGGAAGTGGCCGGCCCGACCATCGTCAATCGCGGCCGCCGCCAGCGCTACACCCTCTTTGGGATCTGACGCGACGCCCTGTACTTCGAGCACCAGCGATGTGCCCATGAGCAGCGCATCGCGGTGCGCCCCCTTGTCGTCACCCGACAATACACGCTCGAGTTCGCGGGCATTGTGCGCGGCATCGCCTCCCGCAAGATCTTCGGGAGCACATCGGCCCAGGCCATAGTCTTCTGGCGATCGCCGTGTCTCGATCACGCTGCCAGGCGTGACGTCATACAACCAGAAGTCACCGGCCGGCGTGGCTTCGTCCCAACCCGGCTCCCCGTGCACGACGAATGCGCGCTCGATCGGCAGCCCGGCCAGCGCCTCGGCTATGAGCTTCGCCATGTCGCGGCTGAATGCGCCGATCAGCTGGTAGGGCGTGGAGGCGGGGTTCGTCAGCGGGCCCAGTATATTGAATACCGTGCGCACACCAAGTGCACCTCGGACCGGCACCACGGCCTTCATTGCCGGATGGTAGGCCGGCGCGAACAGGAAGGTGAAATTCGTTGCTCGCAGGCAGTCGACCGCTTCCTTTTCGTGCAGCGGCAGCGGCATGCCGAGACACTCAAGCATGTCCGCACTGCCCGACTTGCTCGATACCGATCGATTGCCGTGCTTGACGACTCGCGACCCGCAGGCCGCAGCAAGCAGGCCCGTTCCGGTCGACAGGTTGAGACTGCCCGAACCGTCCCCACCGGTGCCCACGGTATCGACCGTCGGCGCGCCCTCGGGAATATCCGGGTGGACAGCCAGCTCTCGCATGGCCCGGGCAAAGCCACGAATCTCCTCCGCGGTCTCGCCCTTGGCACGCAGGCCGGCGAGCAGCGCCCCGGAGAAAGCCGGGTCGAGATCGCCAGCGGCAAACTGTTGCATCAGGTCATACGCCTGCTGCTCTTCGAGATCGTTTCCGTCCAGCAGGCGATCGAGTAGCTGACTGTTGTTCATGATGCTTCCTGCCGCATGAAATTCGCCATCAGGGCATCGCCCTCGGGTGTCAGCACACTTTCGGGATGAAACTGGACACCTTCAATCTGCAGCGTCTTATGGCGCACGCCCATGATTTCGCCGCGCTCAGTCTGGGCCGTGATCTCGAGATCCGCGGGAAGCGACGCTTCCTCGGCGCAGAGCGAATGGTAGCGCCCCACTTCGAACGGGTTGGACAGGCCTTCGAAGATGGACCTGCCGTCGTGCTTCACCATCGATGTCTTGCCGTGCATGAGGCGATCGGCGCGAACGATCTCACCGCCGTGCTGCTGCACGATGCTCTGGTGGCCCAGGCAAACGCCGAGAATCGGCACTTTGCCGGCGAAAGCCTCGATCATCTCGAGCGAGACGCCCGCGTTTTCCGGTCGGCCAGGGCCGGGAGAGATGACCAGGTGCGTCGGCCCGAGCGCAAGTGCCTCGGGCACCGTGATCGCGTCGTTGCGATACACCATGACGCTGGCGCCCATGGCGGCGAAGGCCTGCACCAGGTTATAGGTGAACGAATCGTAGTTATCGATGAGCAGCATGCGCACATGCTCGAAATTCCTGTGCATTACAGACCCTCTCCGGCAATTTCGAGCGCACGCCGCAGGATCGCACTCTTGGCCATGACTTCCTGGTACTCCCGTTCGGGCACCGAGTCGGCAACGATACCGGCACCGGCCTGAAAACTGTACTCATCGCCGGAGAAAACCAGCGTGCGAATGGTGATCGCCTGGTCCATGTCGCCGCTCAGCCCGAAATACCCGGCCGTGCCGGCGTACAGCCCGCGGCCCACGCCTTCCATCTCTTCGATGATCTGCATGGCCCGCACCTTCGGCGCACCGACAAGCGTGCCGGCCGGGAAACTCGCGGCGAACAGGTCGAACTGGTCATACGCCGGATCGAGCTCACCCTGCACACCGCTGACGATGTGCATGACGTGGCTGTAACGCTCAATCGCGCGGTACGGGTCGACCTGTACACTGCCGGCTTTCGCCACGCGCCCGAGATCGTTGCGCGCAAGATCCACCAGCATGACATGTTCGGCCGCTTCCTTCGGATCCGCTAACAACGCTTTTTCATTGGCGATGTCCTGATCCTGCGTCTCGCCACGCGGCAACGTGCCCGCAATCGGCCGCAATGACGCCGTGTTGTGATTCAGCTTCACGAGCGCCTCGGGGGACGAACCAACGACCTGCAGGTCGTCGAAATCAAAGAAGAACATGTAGGGCGAAGGGTTCAGCAGGCGCAGCGCACGGTACACCTCGAAGGGCGCGACGTTGGTCTTGCCGCGAAACAGGACCGACAGGACGATCTGGTAAATGTCGCCTGACGCGATGTATTCCTTGCAGGCCTCCACGCGCTCGGCAAACTCCGCTTCCGTGAAACTGGCCTCGGCCGCAGAAATGCTCACCTCGTGACCGTTGCTCGGGATCGGTCCGCGCAGCTGCTGTATAACCTCGGCCCGCAGCGCCTGCCGCTCGCCTTCAGGACCGGCATGCAGCAGCGCGATACGACGCGTCACGTGATCGAACACAAGCAGGGACATCGGCGCCACGAATGCTGCGTCGGGGACCGACGTCTGCTTCTCCGTATCTCGCGGCAGCTTCTCGAAGAGCCGCACCACGTCGTAACCGGACACACCAACGAGTCCACCCGCGAACGGCAGGTCCTCGGCCGGCTGCGGCTGCGGTGCCTGAACGAGCGCCTCGCGCAGCGCATCGAGGTATTCCTGCTGGTCGCGGGGCCGGGCCTGCGCTTCACCATTGACCTGCAGCGACCCCTCGTCCATGCGCACTTCGAGAGCATCCCCGAAGCCCAGGAACGAATAGCGGGCCAGGCGCTCACCACCCTCCACGCTCTCCAGCAGGAAGCGAGGCTTCAGCGCCTTGAGCTTGAGGTACGCCGACACGGGCGTGTCCAGGTCGGCGGCAATATCGAACGGTGCTTGCATGAGGTCCCCATATAAAAAAACCCACCCCTGATTTCGGCAGAGATGGGCTTTTGGTATTCGCTTTGCTCAGCTAAACGTCAGCCAGCCGCCCCCTCGTTCAAGGACAGCCACCACCAGTTGTTGATCGTCTGAGCATTCATGTGGCCGAGTATTCCTGTCCGCTTCCCCGGAGTCAATGGTTGCGGCCGCAACCGCGCGCGAATTCCCGGCGCTACAACATCATGGGCAGCACGAGCGAAAAGCCTATCCACATGATCACTGTCAGCGGAATGCCGACACGCAGGAAATCGCCGAACTTGTAACCGCCAGCCGTCATGACGAGCAGGTTTGTCTGGTAGCCGTAAGGTGTGGCAAAACTCATGTTCGCGCCGAACAATACGGCGAGGATGAACGGTTCCGGACTCACGCCGAGCTGCCCTGCAATACTGATCGCGATCGGCGTACCGATAGCGGCGGCCGCATTGTTCGAGACAATGTTGGTCATGATCGTCATCAGCAAAAGGAAGGCGCTCAGAATGAGGGGCACGGGTAACGCCGACGTCAGGCCGACAAACGACACGGCGATGTAATCCGCCATACCGGTACCAAGCAGCGCCTTACCCAGCGCCAGCGCGGTGACAATGATCATCACGACGGGAATGGACAGCGAACCCGCGGCGTCTCGCCACGTCAGGCAGCCCGTGGCGATCATCAGGCCCAGTCCGACCAGCGCGCTTACCGAGATCGGCATGATGCCGAGCGCGGCCGCGAGAACGACAAAGCCCATGACGGCGAGCGCTCGCTTCGCACGATGCGTATGCGGCAGGTCGGTCGTGCCGTCGAGGACGAGCATCGAACCACTGTCCTTAAGCTGGGAAATGGCCTCGCGCGTTCCTTGCACGAGCAGAACGTCACCCGCACGCAGCCGAATCAAGTTGAGGTCGCCCGTCACCTGCGAGCTCGGCGCCCTCGCCCGATGCAGCGCAAGCGGCAGCAGGCCGTAACTGCTCGTGAAGCGCGCAGCGGCGAGGCTGCGCAAATGCAGCGGAGAGCCACGCGTGATGACGACCTCAGCAAGCTGCTGGCCCTCGGCCTTCAGAGGCGTTTCCTCGTCGACCGGGTGCTCGCTGTCCGAGAGGTTGAACAACGTCGCTCCGAGCAGGCTTTCATAGTGTTTCAGGTTTTCGGGCGAGTCCTTCACAAACAGGCGATCACCAGGCTGAATAATGACCGACGGCAGCTTGGCGAGGAACAGCGATTCGCTGCGCTGGATCTTGTCGATGCGCAGGTTGCCGTCCGCTTTCGCGAGCACTTCGGAGAGGGACTTGCCGTCGGCGAACCCGCCCTCCTTGACGTGCAGCTGTGCACTGAATATTCGCGGTGTCGTGTCGGCCATCGGCGGGGTTCGATCGGGCAGTAATCGCGGCGCGACCAGCCACAGGAACAGAATGCCGAATCCGCCGACGACGGCAACCGGCAGCACCCAGTCGAACATCGAGAAATCGAAACCACCCATATCGTGTGCGATGCCGACAACGAGCAGGTTGGTGGATGTGCCGATCGACGTCGACATACCCCCGATGATCGTCGCCAGCCCCATGGGCATCATGACGCCCGAGACCGGGAACTTGGAACGCAGCGACGCACCGACAATGATGGGCATGAGCAGCACGACAATCGGCGTGTTGTTCATGAAGGCACTGAGTATCGCGCCCGCAACAAGCGTCGAAACCATCGCGAGCACGGGTCGCGACGACCAGGCTCTGCCGACCACGTTAGCAAGTGGTTGCAGTGCGCCTGTCGTTTCGAGGGCCTTGCCCACCATCATGAGCGCACAAATGGCAATGAGTGCTTCGTTGCCGAATCCCGCGAAGAAATCCATGGGGCCGACGGCAACTTCGCCGTCCTTTGTATACGGGAACAGCGTGAATCCTGCGGTCAGGATTATCAGTATTGTCAGTGACGACGACTCCAGCGGAATGCGGTCGCGCGTGAACAGGAACAACGCAACAACCGTCAGAACCAGTACCGCTATGCCGTGCGCGTCGGGTGTTATGGGCTGCAAAGCATCCCCTTGCTGCTCCGCCAAATGACGGTAGACCGTATCCTAGATCACACCTGTTTCGCAATCAGACGCGAATCAACGGAAGACCGTAGAATCGCGCTTACCCGCTCAAAGAAGCCTTTGAATTCTTTAACATTCCAGTGACAAATGTCGACGTCCCGGCGAAACGAAACTGAATTTGCGCAAGCGAGCAGCGGCAGCAGGTTGATATACCGGTAGTCGGCCGGCTGCTCGCGCGGAAACACGTCCCAGGGCGAGAGCGTCAGGAGATTGCGGTGACGTAGCGCACTACTGCCGACAGCGCGCTGCCAGCGATCGTTCATTTCACTGCCGTGCTCACGAACCTGTGCGCCGGCAACGTCGTACGCTGGGCAGTAGCCGCTCTGTCCGGCAAGCGCGCGCGAACTGTCGGTGAGGACCATGACGATATGGCGAGCGATTTGCTGCAGCTTGCGCAGTGTGGCGAGCGCCGAGGGGTCTCCATGGCCGGCCGCAACGGCATCGCCCCAGCCGCGGACGAATATGGAGAGACGGCGGTTGATCCGGCTATCAATGCGCTGAGCCGTGCTGCCCCATGTCGCGACATCGTGCCACTGTTCGCCCTTGTCGACCGCGGCTCGAAGGGCGGCGTCCAGCAACGCCAGGCGCAGGCGTCCCTCCACGTCCAGGAATCGGGAAAGATCCACTTCAACGTGGGCCCACGCCGACTCCATTGGCACGGGCATCAGCTCGGCCACGAGTACGGCACTCGCGGCCTCGGCCGGCAGCAGGGGGCATGGCGACGATACCGCGACAGGCAGCATCGCCCTCACGGGCGCGAGGTCGCGCATCGCCCACAGATGCTCCCACACCCGTGCCGAGTGCTGCGGCGAGACCTCCTTGTCCGGGTCCACAACAAAGAACATGCCTCGCATTTTCCCCAACCACCCGCCATGCGGCCTTATTCAATAGTCGACGGCTTGTCGACTTTCTGTACACCTGTGGGCTGGTACCGGCCGCTGCGCAGGTGTACCTTTGCACGTTCGTACCACCCGGGGACCCGCACATGCCGTCTTTTGATGTAGTCAGCGACTTCGATGCGCATGAAGCTCGTAACGGCGTTGACCAGGCAAATCGCGAAGTGACAACGCGTTTCGACTTCAAGGGAACGGGCTCAAAATTCGAGCTCGACGAGAACGTCATTTCATTGACGACGCAATCAGACTTCCAGCTCAAGCAGATGATGGATATTCTTCATCAGAAGCTCTCGAAACGCGGCATCGATATCGGTTGCCTGGACGAACAGGAGCCGGAGTTCTCGGGCAGCGAAGCCCGCCAGAAAGTGATCATGCGCCGCGGCATCGACACGGATCGCGCGCGTAAACTCGTCAAGCAGATAAAAACCAGGAAGCTCAAGGTGCAGGCCGCGATCCAGGGCGACAAGCTACGCGTCAGTGGCAAGAAGCGCGATGACCTGCAGAACGTGATCGCCATGCTCAAGGAAAGCGACATCGGCCTGCCCCTGCAGTACGAAAACTTCCGCGACTAGGACAAGGCACGAATTCAGGCAGCAATCATGGGTACCGGTACTCACAAGCGACTGCGCCGCCAGGACATTACGTTCGAGGAAAAGGACCAGTCACTGCGCGATGATGTGCGCACGCTCGGCGCGATGGTCGGCGATCTCATTCGCGAACAGAATGGCGAGGAATTATTCGAACTCGTCGAAAACGCAAGGCTGCGCGCGATCCGGCGCCGCGAGGGCAACGAAAAGCCCGGCGAAGAACTCAGCGCGCTCGTAAAAGAGCTCGACCCGGCCACCGCAGCACAGCTGATCCGCGGCTTCTCAACGTATTTCCAGATGGTGAATACCGCCGAAAAGGTGCATCGCATTCGCCGGCGTCGCGATTACCTGCGAGACGTCAGGATTTACCAGCCCGGCGGCCTCGAGGACTCGCTGATCAAGCTTAAGGCGGCGGGCAAAAGCATAGACGACGTGCAGGAACTGCTTAATTCGATGTCCATCGAGCCGGTCTTTACGGCGCATCCGACCGAGTCGACTCGACGTACGATGCTCCGCAAAGAGCAGAACATTGTTAAACACCTGGTCGACCTTCTGAACCCAACGATGACGCCGCAGGAAACCAGTGCGGCGCTGCTGAATATTCGCCTGCTTGCAACGACGGGCTGGCAGACTGCCGAGCATCCGACCGAGCAAATGACCGTGGCGGACGAGCTCGAGCACGTGTTGTTCTTCATTACCGACGTGCTGTATCGCGCCATGCCGCCGTTCTACGAAGACATCCGGGCGGCCGTCGATCGGATCTACGGTGACGAGGCGCAACGGCTGGAGATCCCGAACATTGTGCACTTCGGGTCGTGGGTTGGCGGCGACATGGACGGCAACCCGAACGTCAACGCCAAGACCATCCGGGCAACGCTGGCACGCCAACGCTCGCTGATACTCGACCTGTATTTCAAGGAATGCGCCACGATCGCTTCAAAGCTCAGCCAGTCAGTGGACTGCGCGGAGTTTAGCCAGGGCATGCTCGACAAGATCGAGGAATACCGCGGCATCTTTCCAAACGCCTACCATGCGGTCCCCGCGCGTCACCGCGAGATGCCGTACCGCGTGTTCCTGCGCCTCGTTCAGGCACGACTGCAATCGACTTACGATGACGACATCTACCCCTACGAAAAGGTCGAGCAACTCATTCGGGATATAGAACTGATCGCTGAAAGCCTGGCGCTCAACAAGGGCCGGCATGCGGGGCTCTTCGTCGTGCAGCGCCTTCTGCGCCGTATCCATACGTTCGGGTTCCACATGGTCACGCTCGACGTCCGGCAAGACGCCATGGTGCACCGCAAGGTCGTCGGCGAATGCCTGGGTGAGGAGGACTGGCTGGAGATGTCAGCCGATGAGCGCAGCGAGCGCATCATCGACGCGATCAACACGCGCGAGAGTGCGCCGATGACGCTGAGCACACAGGCGCGCAAGACGATGGCCGTATTCCAGGCGATCGCATTCTGCCGCCGTAAATATGGCTCTCGTGCAATTGGACCCTTCATTGTCAGCATGACCGAAGGCGCCGACGATATTCTGTCGGTCCTGCTGCTCGCCCAGTGGGGTGAGCTGCACAATCGGCGCGGTGAAGTGCCGCTTGACGTCGCGCCACTGCTGGAGACGGTCGACGACCTGCATGCGGGGCCTGACATTCTCGAGTCATTGCTGAAATCCGAGCTCTACCGCGCGCACCTGAAGCGCCGCAAGAATCGCCAGACGATCATGATCGGCTACTCGGACAGCAACAAGGACGGCGGCCTCGCCTCGTCCCGCTGGGCCATCCAGAACGCCCAGGAGCTGCTGGTCAACGCAATGACGACCGAGGATATCGAGCTCACGCTGTTTCACGGTCGCGGCGGCACGGTCAGTCGAGGCGGCAGCAAGACCCACGTCAGCGTGCTCGGTTCGCCCCCGGGAACTGTCAATGGACGCCTGCGCGTTACCGAGCAGGGCGAGATCATTAATGAGAAGTACGGTCTGCGAGGCATCGCGCTGCGCACGCTTGAGCAGATCACAGGCTCGGTGGCCCTGGCGACGGCCATGCCGCGCCACCGCGGCAATGACATGCCCGAATGGCACGAGATAATGGATGTCATCGCGACCGAAAGCCGTGAAGCGTATCGCCGCCTTGTCTACAAGACACCAGGGTTCTACGAGTATTTCCGTACAGCCACGCCCATCGACGTGATCGAGCGCATGCGCATCGGTTCAAGACCCTCGGCGCGACGCTCGCAATCGGGTATCGAGGATCTGCGTGCGATTCCCTGGGTGTTCGCGTGGACGCAGGCGAGGTTCACGCTGCCGGGCTGGTACGGGCTCGGAACGGGTCTCGCCAAGGCCGCCAAACAGTTCGGCAAAGAGGCATTCAGAGACATGTTCCGGGAGTGGTTCTTCCTGCGTTCACTGACTGCCGACGCCGAAATGGTACTCGCGAAATCGGATCTCGGCATTGCCAGGCTTTATTCGCAACTCGCCGGTGCCGAATTACACGAGCAGTTCTTCCCCCAGATCCGTGACGAATTCGAACGCACGCGTGACGTGATCCTCGAGTACTCGGATCACGACTCAATTCTCGAGGGAGACGTTACCCTCCAGCGTGCCATCATGCTGCGCAATCCGTACGTGGATCCGATCAGCCTGATGCAGGTTGACCTGTTATCTCGCTGGCGTGCATCGAATCACGAGGACGACGAGGTGTTTGATGCCCTGCTCGCCACGGTCAACGGTATCGCGCACGGCCTGCAGAATACCGGCTGATGACACTCATCAGCCCGGACAATCACTTCGCGCTGATGGCCGTACTTTTTGTGATTGCCGGCGCATCGTTCCTGGCCGAGAAGACGCGCATCGGCTCGCACCTCACGGGCGCGGTTATCGCAATCCTCGCAGCAATTGCCGCCGCCAACCTGCGGTTGATACCACATTCGGCGCCGGCGTTTGATTTCGTGTTTGGCTATTTCGTGCCGGTGCTGATTCCGCTGTTTTTATTCAAGGCAAACCTGCGACACATGCTGTTCGAGACCACGCGCATGACGGGGGCGTTCCTGATTGCGAGCCTCGGAACGGTCATAGGGGTGTTGATCGCGGTCAGCCTGCTGGATCTCAGTGCGCTTGCACCCGCCGCAGACATCGACCCTGAACTGCGCGAAGCGGGCATCGCCGGCCTGTTCGCTTCGACGTACATCGGTGGGTCGGTGAATTATGCGGCGCTCGGCGAGATTACCGGCCTCAGCAGCGACGCCTCCTTCTTCTCGGCAGCTACTGCCACCGACAATCTCTTCAGCGCCGTGTTTCTCAGCGTGCTCGCTTTGCTCCCTGGCCTTAACTGGCTCGCGAAACGCTTTACGCAACATGAGCACGGCGAGGAAGTACAGCAGGAAGCGGGCAAGGAACGCATATCTGCCACGAGTCTCACGCTATCCCTTGCTGTCGCGATCAGCATTGTGGCTATCGGCGATGCAATTACGGCCTGGATCGGCATGGACAGTCTGCGCTACGCGGTCATCACCGGGCTGGCGTTGATTGCGGCGACGGTATTCCCACAGTGGATGGAGCGACTCCACGGTGGCTTCGAACTCGGCGTCGGCCTTGCGTTCGTGTTCTTTGCGGCGATCGCGGCCGGAGCCAATTTGGTAGCGATGGTGAAAATCGCCCCGCTCCTGATCGTCCTGGTCGTGATTCTGCTGAGCATCCACCTGGTGGTGCTGCTCACGGTGGGCCGCCTGTTCCGATTAACTTTGCCCGAACTGGTGACGGCGTCGAACGCTGCGGTACTGGGTGCGACCACGGCCCCTGCGCTCGCCGCCGCGCGCGGCTGGCACGACCTGGTAACACCGGGCGTCCTGGTCGGCGTCCTCGGCTACGCGCTGGGCACGTTTACCGGGACAGCAATTTTTCACCTGTGGGGCTAGTCGGCTCCTAGTCCTCAATCCACGACGTGAATTCGTCCAGCGACTTACGCTGGATGTCCGGCACCGTGGCATCGTCGGTCGGGTAACCGACCACCAGCAACAGGAACGGTCGCTCGCTTTTCGGCCGATCGAGAATCTCGTTAAGAAATTTCATCGGGCTGGGCGTATGCGTGAGCGTGGCGAGACCGGCGCGATGCAGGGCCGTGATCAGGACTCCCGTTGCGAGGCCCGTCGACTCCGCCGGGTAGTAGTGCTTGACCTTGCGGCCGTCCGGCAATTCGCCGTACTTTTGCAGGAACACGGCGATCAGGTAGGGCGCGGTCTCGAGAAACGGCTTGTTGTCGTCTGTGCCAAGTGGCGCGAGTGCGGCCAGCCATTCTTCCGAGGCGCGATGCTCGTAGAACTCTCGCTCCTCGGCTTCGGCGGCTTCGCGGATTTTCTTCTTGGTTTCGGGTCCGCTGACGACGGCAAAGTGCCAGGGCTGCAGGTTGGCGCCGCTCGGTGCCGTGTTCGCGGCTTTCAATGCGGTTTCGATGATGTCGCGCGGTACAGGGCGGTCCGAAAACTCCCGCACCGTGCGGCGGCGATCGATATCGGCGTAGAACTCATCGAGACGGTCGCGCATCTCTTCAATCGAGTACTCGCGGTACTTTTCGAGCGGCAGGGTCGGGTAGTCGTCGTTTGAATGTTTCAAGACATAATGCTCGCGTTGCTTGTCAGGGGCTTATAGCAAATATCGAGTCCAGGCACGACTTTGCGGGTTTTGTTGTCAACTGAAAGTGAGATACGGCGTTGTACTACTGAAAGCACTATTTGTATGGACACAACGGAGTAATTTCATGGATATCAGGCAAACAGTACTCGTTACCACAGCACTTATGTTAACTAGCGGCGTTGCCGCGGCCGACGATGTCAGGGACAACGTGGCCGACCGCATCGAGAATCGTGGCGACCGGATCGAGAATCGCCTCGACAACAAGGGCGACCGCGTCGATCACCGGCTGGACAAGAAAGGCGATCGCATTGACCGTCGCCTGGATCGCGCGTCGGATCGCGCCGATGCCGCCGGCAGGGACGGGCTGGAACGGCGTCTCGACAACAAGGGCGATCGCATCGATCGTCGCCTGGATCGTAAAGGCGACCGGATTAACAATCGCCTGGATCGCAAAGGTAACAAGGTCGAGCGGCGTCACGACCGTCGCGCGAACCGTGTAAGAAGGGGCGGCTAAGCCCTACCAGGCAAGACCCGAAAATACCCGCACTCGTTGCGGGTATTTTTTACTCTTCATTCGCACCAAGATCCTGGACGATGCTCCACTCGGTCGTCTCGTTTTCGGACACGGCGAAATCGCGTATCGAGATGCCGGCCTCGTGCACGCTTTCCGGATCACCCGTGATAAGCGGATGCCAGTCGGGGAGATCCTTGCCCTTCGATAGTCGTCGATACGCACAGCTTGCCGGCAGCCACTCGAAGGCCTCAGGCTTGTCTGCCACCAACACCAGGCATTCACTGACCTCTTTTGCCCGATTCTTGTAGTCGGTACAGCGGCATGTGCCCAGATCCAGCAAGCGGCAGGCAACGTCCGTATAGAAGACCTCCTCCGTGTCCTCGTCCTGGACCTTGTGCAAACAGCACAGCGCACAGCCATCGCAGAGTGACTCCCACTCACTGGCGTTCATCTCGGTGAGTGATTTGCGTTTCCAGAAGGCTTCGGTCATCGTCCCGTACTGTGCGACAGCGCGGACTGAATATCCACATGAAAGCCGTACTTCTCGACTGGGCGACGATGGGTCCCGACCTCGATATCAGCGAGCTGCGGGCGCTGCTGCCCGAACTGGTGCTCTACGACGAGACTGAAAACGCGCAGATTGCCGAGCGCATCGCCGGCGCCGAAATTGTGCTCGGCAACAAGGTTCTTATTTCTGAATCGCTGTTTGCCGGCGCACCTGAGATGCGCTTTATCGGTCTGACGGCCACGGGCACCGACAACGTCGATCTCGAGGCCGCGAGGCGGCATGGCGTTGCTGTCGCCAACATTCGGGCCTACTGTTCACAGTCGGTGGCAGAGTACGTGTTTGCCTGCGTGCTGCACTTTGCGCACAGCATGGGTCCGTATACCAAGGACGTGCAGGCCGGCGCTTGGCAACGAGCAGAGTTGTTCTGTCTGCTCACGCACCCCATTGTCGAGCTGTCGGCCATGACGCTGGGCATCGTTGGATACGGCGAGCTCGGCAAGACAGTGGCTCGGATTGCCGAGGCATTCAACATGGAAGTCATCGTGGCGGCACGTCCTGGTGCGGATGACGTGCCCGACGGTCGCGTCTCGATGCACGAGCTACTTGCGCGCTCAGATGTGATCTCGCTGCACTGCCCTCTCACTGACGCGACGCGAGGCTTGTTCGGTGAAGCGGAATTCAGAGCGATGAAGGCGTCGGCCATCCTGATTAATACGGCACGGGGTGCTTTGGTCGATTCGGCGGCGCTGGCCGGCGCACTGCGCGACGGTGAGATTGGCGGCGCCGCGGTGGACGTATTGCCGAAGGAGCCGCCCGTCGACGGCGACCCGTTGCTCGACTACGAAGGTGACAACCTGCTGCTTACGCCGCACATCGCCTGGGGCACTCTGACCGCCCGGCAGAACGCGATTGACGAGCTTACGGCCAACATTGCCGCGTTCCTCAAGGGTGAGTCACGCAACCGCGTCGATTAGTCCACGCGTTTCCAGGTGCCGTCCATGATGAGCTCCCACTCGTCGCCGCTGCCTGACCAGACTTTCCATGTGTATTCGTCCTTCGAGATAAGCTGAATGGTCTGCCTGATACCCGAGTCCCCCGCATTCCAGCGCGTCGTCAGGGTTGCATTGGCTACATCGCCCGAGAGCTCAATGTCATCGACAATGGTGACGGTGCCGTCGAAATTGAAACCATAGGCGGTCAGCTCCCCTGTCTCGGCATCAGCCGAGTAGACGGAAAAGTAGCGTTGGTACTTGTCACCATCGCCGTCGCGAGCATACGTGTCGATGTTGATGAACTGACCAGCCAGCCCAACGGTAAATTCGTTCCTGCCCCACAAGCGGCTGCCATCCGACCACTCGGTGTCGATCTCCCAATTGCCGATGTATCCGGCAAGGGCCGATAACGGCGCGCCATCCAGCGGCACCTCGCCGGCACGCGCGGTCGGCGCCTGGGCCATACACAGTAGCGCAACGATCAGGGTTGCTATCAATGCGTGCTTCATGTCCTTCTCCTTACGTTCAGTCGACGTCGATCTTGCGGTCGAACGGCCAGTTCTCGATCTTGCATGCCGAGGGTGTCATGAATGCCGTCAGGCCCATCATGAACAGCGCGAAGCGCCCTCCGGCCGTGGCCTTGCCGGTTTCCACGAAGGCCTTGAAGTTGTTGGCGATGAACTCGCCGCCAGAGGTCATGTACTTCTCGGACTTGGTGCCGGCCGGGACGCGTTCCGAGATCAGCGTGAACTCGGTACCGCCGTCGACCTCCTTGAGTTCGTAGCGAATGATGCAGGGTGGGTCGTCGAGGCTCGTGAACTTGAACGTGTGCGCGTAGCGGTATGGCGGATCGAACTCCAGGACGTCGCCGACCACTGCGGCGTGCTTGCCGTTCTTCGAGACCATGCGAACCGGCGAGCCGACCTTGAGGCCATCGGGCGTCCTGCAGGTGCTGTTGAAGAAAAACGGCAAGACCGTGTCTTCGCGCGTCAGGGCCGCCCAGACCTTCTGGATGGGCGCGCGAATGACGACGCGATTGTAGATTTTCTCAGCGGTCTCTTCCGCGATTGGGTTCACTGCTTCGTTCATCTCATACCCCCTGTTTTGCTTCGACTTGCCGCTTGAATTCCGTCAGGTGGCCCGCCCACAGCGCGCTGTACTCGCTGGTCCAGCGCTCGTGAATCATCTGGATCGGCGCTGAATTGAAATACAGCCGGCGTGTCCTGCCTTCCTTTTGCGAAATCAGCAGCCCGGCCTCCTCGAGGACATTCAGGTGTTTCATCACGGCAATACGGCTCACGTCGAAGAATTTGCAGACCTGCCCGACGCTGCTCCCGGGCCGATCCCTGACGATGTCGAGGATCGCTCGCCGTGGCGCTGACGACAGCGCCTGAAATACCTTGTCCATTGATTCGGGCTTCATATGTAACCAATAGGTTACCTATTTCTCCAGACATGTCAAGCTCGGCGATTCAGGACAGGTAACGGCCCGGACGGAACCCTATTGGGGACTATGTGCTTCCAGTTCGATCTCGATCATGAAGTCAGGCAGAGCGAGTCCCCTGACCTCGAGCCAGGATCCCGTCGGAAACTGGTTTGTGTAGATCGAGCCACGATACGCCGCGCCCACTGCACTATGGTGTGCGCACGCGGCAACTTCGGGCAAGGATGTGTTTGTTGCAGACAATGCGCCGATAGGGTTTAACTGGGCCTTTGCGGCGACTACTCTTTGGGCCATTGATGCTCGTGTACGTCTGGGAATGGCGCGTTATGAAAATCACTGTTGATCTTAAAATGAAGCGGCTCTTCACAGTTGCCGAAATCACGGGAAGCCTGGATGCCAACCTGATTGCCGAGTCAGCCACGAGGGCGCTTGTGCAAAAGATGTTCGTAAAGTCATTCAAGCGGAGCGGACTCAGTGGCACAGTCTTATTCGATGACGAACGAGTAGAGATCTGATCCCGTATAACACAGGCGGCGGCGAACGGAACAGGTAGCAGGCGTTCGTCAGTTTATCTCCTGGGCGGTTTGCGGCCAGAAGCTGACCAGAAACCGCTTCATTTCTCGCGTCTATTGATCTTTGAGGTTCTTCATTAGTTTTTGGAAGCGAGGATTGTCATGCAGCGAATCCAGATCCGAATCGTTCTCCGCCCACCCTGCAATGGACATGCCTTTCAAGTTTGCCCTTTCGAGACAATCCATCGAGCGGTCCGGCTCGCCCATTAAAGCGTAGCTGCACGCCAGATTGTATAAAGTATCCGGATTGTCACCATCGATCGCCAGTGACCGCTCGGCCCAACGCATAGCCTCATCTTTGTCGCCGTCTTCAATCAGCGAAGCGCAACCCAGATTCAAGGCGCGCGTGTCGTCAGGGTACAGTTCAAGATGTCGCTTCGCGCGTGTAAGCGCGCGCCGCGCAGCCACTTTAGCATCCTCTTCTCGCCCCAGACTCCGATAGATCTGCCGCAGGAAGGTTGGCGCTTGAAAATCATCCGGCTGTATCTGTTCCGCCTTTTTAAATAGTTTTTCGGCCTGCTGTAATTCGCCGCGCTGGAAGCGCACCCGCGCATAAAAATAATAAGCGTCAAACAGATCTGGGTTAAGACGCACCGCAGTCTCGAATTCAGCGATAGCCTCGCGATTCTCGCCGTTGGCAAAATAGTAAAGCCCGCGAGAGACGTGCGATTCCGCCAAGCCCGGCAATAACTCGAGCGCTCTTATGCTCGCAGAATCAGCACCCGAAAGATATTCGTCGCTGTTGCTCCAGTACAAAAAAATCATTGCGAAGCTGTCTGCGAGCGCTGCCCAAGCGCGGGCATAGTGGGGGTCGATCTCCACTGCCTTTCTAAACATATCCACAGAGAAATGGACGTTTCTTAATCCCCAGCGGTGAAAGTAATGCTTGCCCTGTAAGAAATAGTCATACGCCTGAACATTGCTAGTGGTGCAACATTCTTCAGTGGGACCAGTTCGCAATGTCACTTCCAGAGCGTCGGCCACTCGCGTCGCGATGTCGTCTTGAATCTCGAATATGTGCTCCAGTTTACGGTCATAGCTGCGTGACCAGAGGTGGTAACCATCCTCCGCATTGGTCAATTGCGTCGAGATGCGTAGTTGGTCGCCTGACTTGCGCACACTGCCTTCTAGCACCGTAGCGACCTTGAGCTGTCGACCAATCTTGCCGACATCGGTTGGTTGACCTTTGAATCCAAATGATGAGGTGCGGGATGCGACATGGAGGCTCTGAATCTGTGCCAGTCTATTGAGAATCTCATCCGCGATGCCGTCGCAGAGGTATTCCTGGTCTTGCTCTGGACTCATGTCGTCGAAGGAAAGCACAGCGACGGACGGTCCGCTACTCAAACGCCCGACCTGACTGGCAGCATCGACCGCAGCGGATTCCGGTGGAGGACCGATGTCTTTCTTGATTCCTCGTAGAGTGAAATCGAGAAACCATGCCAATGTCATGGCGATGGGGAAGCCAACAATGACCAGGACGATGAGGGCCGTCATGGCCCAGTCGGGAAAATGTAGCGGCTCAAACACCACCTCGCCGACTTGCAGGATTAGCCATCCAACTACAGCATAGAGTGCCGCCGCGCGAAAAACGTTGCGGCGCTTGAGCTCTGACACCAATTTCATTAATCGATCTTGACTCCGTTACGGAGTCATTATCAATCCGTATCCACCGTAGAGCTGGCAATGTCCGCCAGGGGTCAGCATCAGTCGTTCAGTAGTCTGTCACTTGGCGGGCTACTAACGGCCACAAGCGGACGCGCAGCGTGATTGCTCCCCACCACAGCAGTTGAAGGCTCAGAGCACTTTTGTCATTCGATGGAACTTCAATGCCGGTATGGCCAATCGCTTCGGCCACTGCGACTCGACGATCATGCCCCGGTGCTCGTAGAATCGGCGAGCTTTCTTATTCTTAGCTGACACGTCCAAGGATAGTCGAGCCGATCCGTTCGCGTGAGCCCGATCTTCAGACGAGTCCATCAGGATCGAGCCGATGCCATCGCCGCGATGTTCCGAATCAACAGCGATGGCCTGAACGTAGAAATCGCCAGGGGCGATCGAATCGATAATCCGCATGATGGGAGCAAACAACATTCGCACGGTCCTCATTCGTAGATTACTCCGTCCGGCAGCTCGCTCCAGCGGTTCGTGCGAGGAACGGCGATGCTGCTCCGCGGTGTAGCCCAACACCATTCCCACGATGACGTTGTCACGCTCTGCAAAATTCACATTCTGGTAGGAGAGGTCGTGGTCGGGCTGAGTGTACGCCGTGGCGATTATGTGCTCGGCGCGACGACCGAACCAAAATCGAAAGAACCCCTCGGCCGCTTCGTCAAGGTAGCGGGCAAATGCCAGACCTTCATCGAACGCGGGGTTGGCGGCCCTTAGGACTATCGAATGCCGATTCATACGGTCCCTCTGCGCCAAGCGGTCACCTACCTGATGCTTAAAAAAGAGGCCTCTCGTGCCACGCGAAGAAGACGACAACCTCATTCTGAGGGTACAGGAAGACCACCAACACACCACCGTCAAGCCCGTAATATGGCGGTTCTCGCGATTCCACCAAAACCGATTGCCGGCCTCCATCAGCATCAACCCAGCTTACTGCCAGCTCCGACTCAGGAGGCACCTCCAGCCCTTCTGTTTCTGACAGACCGCCATCTCTCAGGTCGCGTATCGAAAACGTGAAGTCCGCAAGCTGCAACTCAATCTCCGTCAGATCTTCGCCTGAAACGTTCCTGACACTAAGCGTGTATTTTTCCGGCCGGAGGGAGTGCACCGCAAACCAGATTGCAAAGACCAGAACCGGAATCCATCCGAACCGAAAAAGCAGTTGAGTACGTCTGACCGATTTTAGGACCCAATAGCAAAGTCCAAAAATGACGAACGCAACCAATCCCAAGGCGAGCCCCATCCCGAACCCGAGCCCTGCTCCGGCCGCGTCCTGGCCAGAAGACAACATCAGCCCGACAAGTATCCCGAGTGGCAACGACGCGAGGGCGGCGTTTCGAGCGTATCGTGCCGCTCGAGACAGTGACTTCTCTTTATTATTCTCCATCAGCCAACTTGCTGCCTATGTGCCAGACGCAGCTTTCCGTCAAACATTTCGTGAATAGGATGATTATTTTCGACATCTCGCAGAACGTCTGCTTTGGGTAACAAGCCGCAATATTACCTCAGACTTCTCGAACGGCTGCTATGCAGTGTGAACCAGCCTACGTACTGTGGATTTCGGCTCCACCGATAGGGCCCACCTGGCCCATGTCAGCGTAGCTGAAATATACGAAGTTAGACTTGCATGGCCTCCTGGAAATTCTGATCGAGCGTCATCTGGCTAGCTATTGTCGGCCGAACATGTTTTCTTACACCGCGCTTTGGCATATTTCCATGCGGAGAAACTTGGATCGACTGATTTAGGCACAATGAACGGGTCCTCGCCAAAATTCACATAAATGTCATACAACTCATTGGTCGTCATGCCTTCCTCATAGTGTGAGACTAGAAAATCATCCACAATCTTCCGGCATGCATCCTCTGCCAACTTGTAGGTATCAAACTCTCCAAGTTCGAAACGTTCGGATTCGTCTTGATAGTGAAAATTGTCGTCTACGAGAACTTTGTAGGGCATCAGACTCGGATACAATGGGGTTGGGCGAAACAACCGCAATGGGTCAGTAGCAGCCTCTCAGCAGTCTAACACTCGACAGGCTGCTTTCAGGGGCTTACCGGCCAAAAGCAGATGATCGGTGCTACTTGAAATCCTCCTTGATCGCGATCAGCTTTTTCGTGGTGCTCAGATCTGCGACCGTCCGGATATCAACCGTCAACCCGCGGGTCTTGCCAAAGTGCCTACCATTGACGAATTGCTCAATGTATTTCTTTCTCAACGTGCTATTTGCTATCAGGCTCTCCGCCCGATCCGGAAAATAGAACGTTGTTGTGAATTTCCCGCGATATACACTCACCCAGCAGATAGTCTTGGTCTTCTTGGTGATCTTGTACAGCCAGCTCTTACCGTCGTTGTAATACCGCCATTCGCCGGAGTAGCTGGGATAGTTGCGCTCCAGAAATGCAACAAAACCGTCCCATGCATCCTTCGCATCGCCTAAGTACCGCCTCAGCGTTTTGTCGTCCGGATATTCAGTCTTGTCCTTCAAGCACGGCTCTTCCACAGGACGCTCCTCATGTGCGAGTAATACCGCATATAGCGAAACATTGCGGCAAGATCGGAATGACCGTCAATTCTGAGATGTACTTAGGACGACTGACAGTGAGTGTCTGCTTCGGGTCAGTTGCAGACTGTCACCTGGGCGGCTGCTTACGGCCAAAAGCGGAAGTTAATCCTCGTCAGCTTGCTTCTCACCAGGTCCGCGGGGTCAATGAGCCTCGTCAATATCCGTCAACTCGATCAACAGCTCAAAGCGCCGAGCCTCATTTTCAAGGCGTCTCTTGAGTTGGTCAAACTGAGCGGGGGTTAGATAAGTCCGAGCTCGGTCTAATACTCTCGCGTTGTATGACCGCATACCAAGGAGTCGCTCATGGTACTTCTCCTTTTCGGCCTCCCATCCCTGCGATGAGTTCGCTAGGTGTGCGTCAGAACCAGCAGAGACACTGGCCAGTTCGGATTCCAGCCTGGTACGCTCGGCATACATGATCTGCACCAATTGCTCCCTGGCTACAGGTTCCAATGGCTCTTGTAGACTTGATGAAAGCGATCGAACGGTCTCTCGTTGTAGTCTGGTGCGGTCGTATTCTAGGAAAGCTTCGTAATACTCATCTATAACTTGCCGATACAGCGATTCCTCTTCCGCATAAAGCTGTGAGTTTTCTTCTGCTGTAAGCCGGATCGTGTCGATTCGTTCCTGCGTTAACGGCTCTGTACCTGCCGCCAAATGGCGGTCAATCATCTCTTTTCGCTTCAGCTCCAAATATACGTCAGCATCGATTAAACCTTGAATTATCTGTTGTTCCCTTTCAGGGCCAATGTCGTTAATGAGAAAGAAGTCTCCTAGCTGAGTCCTCTTGTAGTGCTCTCGCGACTTCGACCGTTGGCTCGCAATTATTACCTCTTGATTTGAACCTGTGACGCCAGACGCACCCACGTCGTTTTGATTAGAACTCTCATCTAATTGTGCGCGTGATTCGGCGCTCTCGGGGTGTTCTCGAACAGACAGTTCCTCGCGCTCTTTCGAAGGGCTGGAGTCACGTTCGAAGGCTCCGCGTGTAATGTAGCCAAGAGAGAAAGCGATCAATGCGGTCACCGCTACAGTAGTAAAGAGGCTCTTCATCGCTAGCTATCCAAACTCAGAGTGACCAGGATTCTTCATGCTTGATGGTGGCTCTTCAATGATTTCGTGACCGTTCGCTTTGGGTCATTAGCGGTACTCCATGATAGCCCGAAAGCGGCCGTTCGAGCGGCTGGTCCGGCGGCAAGTATCAGCCGGTTCTCTCCACAGTCCGGTTCTGGCGATCCGGCACATTTAGTTGTGCGAGAACAATGGGGCGGGGTTCCCTGTCAGGTACCGATGATTTGCCGCGCCCATTGCACGATCGTGCGCACGCGCGGCGAGCCAAGGTCGTAAGCCTCGTCAAAACTCACCCACCGCCACTCGTGGTGCTCGGGCTCGCCGGTCTCGGGCGAGAGGCCCATCACGACCTCCTCCTGGTTCGTAGTCGCGATGAAGTAGCGCGCCACTTTGCCGCGGCTGTAGGGGCCGGTCTCGAAAAAGCGATCGCCCCAGTCGAACGACAGCTCGGTGACGCTGGTTTCTTCGCCAACCTCACGCACCGCAGCTTCCAGCGGCTCTTCACCGCGTTCGCGTATGCCTTTTGGAAAGTCCCAGTGATGAAACGCACGCAGCATCAGGGTTACCCACCCGGTCTCGGTGCGCCGCGCGACCACCACGCCGCAGGAGAGTTTTTGTTCGCTCACGCAGGTGCTCCGCGCAAGACGTCAACCGGCGCGGCATTGACGGCGCCGCGCGCCGCGAAGAAGCCGCTGATGCAGACAACCAGAATGCCGGCGCCCACACCTGCAACCCAGATGACAGGGTTGAATTCGTAGGGCAAATCGAACAGCTGCACGGCGACCAGCGCCGCGAGTACCGATGCACCGGCCGACGCCAGCACACCGGCCGCTGCGCCGAGCGCTGCGAACTCCGCCATGACGCCGGCAAAAACGGTCCGTCGACGCGCGCCGAGCGCGCGCAACATCGCACTCTCGAAACGACGCTCATCGATCGTCGATTGCACGGCCGCGAACAGCACGGCGATGCCGGCGGCCAGCGTGAACAGGAACACGGCCTGTACCGCCAGGCTCGCCTTTTCGATGATGCCGCGCACCTGTTCAAGGATTGCGCCAAGGTCGATCACCGAAATACTCGGATGCGCACGCATCAGGCCGATCAGCATGGGCTGTTTCTCATCGGGGATCCGCATGCTCGAGATGAAGGTCGTCGGCATGTCGTCCAAGGCGCCCGGTGACAGTACGATAAAGAAGTTGGGTTGGAACGAATCCCAGTTCACTTTGCGAATGCTCGCAATTTTCGCCTCGACCTCCCGCCCGGCCACGGTGAAGTTCAGGCGGTCGCCAATGGTGAGACCGGCGTTCATAGCGGCTTCTTCCTCGATCGAGGCCAGTGGCTGGCCGGCATAATCGACGGGCCACCACTCGCCGTCAACGATGTCGTTGCTCGAACTGAGCTCCGCCGACCAGGAGAGATTCGCCTCCCGATTGGCGAGCCACTCGCCGTCCCGGTTCGGGTATTCGCGATCCTTGACGGACTCATCGTTGATGGTCGTCATGCGCGCGCGCACCAGCGGTGTGAAGGTCGGCACCTCAATGTCGTTCTGCGCGAACAGCGCGCCAACCGCATCGACCTCGTGCGGCTGGATATTGATCAGGAAATGGTTCGGCGCATTCTCGTCCAGCGACGCACGCCAGCCTTCGAGCAGGTCGGTCCGGACGATGGTCAGCAGCAACAACACGGTTATACCCAGGCCGAACGCGACAACCTGCACGGCGCTGTCGCGCCCGCGTCTTGCCACGTTGGCGAGGCCGTAGCGCCAGGCGACGCCGACACCCGAGCGCGCCCGGCCAATAACGGCAACCAGGCCGCGACCGACGAGATAAAGCGCACCGGCGATCACGATGATGCCGCCGACCAGGATGAGCAGCATGCGTGCATCGCCGACCGAACGGTACAGCAGCGCCGCCACTGCCGCGAGTGACAGGCCGGCGACCAGCAGCCGCGACGGCGCGGGCGGCATTACGTCATGCCGTAGCACACGCAGTGGCGGCGTGTTGCGCAACTGGATCATTGCCGGCAGCGCGAAACCGAGCATCAGCACGAGCGCGCTGCCGCTCGCGAGGATGACGGGGCGCAGGCCCGTGTCGGGCAAGGTACCGGCGAGCAAGTCAGACAAAACGCTCGCCAGCAGCTCTTCGGCCACGTACCCCGTGATGCTGCCCGCCGCGACGCCGAGGACACCGAGCAACATGAGCTGCACCAGGGAGACAGTGATAACGAAACCCTGGGTCGCCCCAAGGCTCTTCATCAGCGCCACCGTATCCATGCGCCGCTGGGCAAATCGCCGCGCAGACATCGCGACGGCCACGGCGCTGAGCAGCAGGCTGATGACAGCCGTCAACGACAGGAAGCGCTGTGCGCGATCGGCGGCGTTATACGCCCGCTCGCTACTCTCCTCCTGGCTGCGTACGCGAATCTCGTCCGGCAGGATGCCCTGGATCTCCTCGTTGAACGCCGCAACGTTCGATTCATCGCCCGCAACGAGCAATGCGTAGCGAACCCGGCTGCCCTCGCCGATGAGGCCGCTGGAGTCGATGTCCGAGATGTTCAGGATGACGGTCGGAGCGAGCGACGCAAAGCCGATCGACTGGTCCGGCCGATACGTCAGGACGGCCGACACCGTCAGTTGCAGCTCACCGATTTCGAGGACGTCCCCGACATCGGCACCTACGCGCGCCAGCAGTGCCCCGTCGGCCCACACCTCGCCCGCGGCTGGAATGCCGTCCACCTCACGCTGTTCGCCGAACAGCTCGTCGGACACCCGGACGGCCCCCCGCAGCGGGTAGCGCTCGCTGACGACTTTGATGGTCGAGAGTGCATTGTCATCGCCATGGAAAACAACCGAGGGGAACGACAGCGTATCCGCAGTCTGCAGGTCATACCCGGCCGCCAGCTCGCGCCACTCGTCGGGAACGGGTGCCTGTGAGCGCAGGCGCAGATCCGCCGCCAGCACTTCGTTGGCCTGGCGCGCGACGGCCTTGCCAATCCGGTCCGTCAGGAAACCGACAGCCGTCAATGCCGCGACGGCGAGCCCGACGGCCGCAAGCAACACGAGCACCTCGCCCGATCGCAGCTCGCGCCCGAAACTCCGCAACGCGAAGCGGACTGCCTTCACGCGGCGGCCCTCGTGTCACTGACCAGACCACCTGTATCGAGCGCCAGGACGCGCTCGCAACGCGCGGCCAGCCCGGTGTCGTGTGTGACGAGGACCAGGGTGGTCGACGAGCTCCGATTGAGCTCAAACATGAGCTCCATGATGTTCTCGCCGGTGCGGCTGTCGAGGTTGCCCGTGGGCTCGTCGGCAAACAGGACCGCCGGCTCCGTGGCGAACGCCCGCGCGATCGCAACGCGCTGCTTTTCACCGCCCGACAGCTGCGCCGGGTAGTGGCTCCAGCGATCGGCCAGCCCAACCTTGTCGATGATCTCCCGGGCAGCCCTGCGTGCATCGTCGTGGCCGGCCAGTTCGAGCGGTAACATGACGTTTTCGAGCGCGTTGAGCGACGGTACGAGATGGAAGGACTGGAATACGAAGCCCACGCTCTCGGCGCGCACCAGCGCACGCCCATCCTCGTCGAGGTCCGAGAGGTTGGCACCGTTGAGATTCACATGCCCGCGGGTCGGCAGGTCGAGACCGGCGAGCAACGCGAGAAGCGTTGACTTGCCCGCCCCGGACGGGCCGACGACCGCGACCGTCTCGCCGGCCGCAACCGTGAAACTCACGTCCCTGAGAATGGTCAGAGTCCCTTCCGGGCTGCTAACCTCCTTACTTAACTCATGTGCTTCGAGCACGTTACTGACTGGTCTATCCGGCATGCGAAAAATTCTGTCTCTTGTTGTATTGCTAATGACGGCCAACGCGGCGGCTTCCGAGGCGCCGACGGTCCTGGTATTCGGCGACAGCCTCAGCGCCGGGTACGGTATTGACGTTGACCAATCCTGGGTCGCTTTGTTGCAAAAGCGGTTCGAGGAAACAGGGTACGAACATCGGGTCGTGAACGCCAGTATCAGCGGCGAAACGACTGAAGGCGGCGCCGCTCGCATCGACCAGGCAATCGCGACGTTCTCCCCGGAGCTGGTTATCCTCGCATTGGGCGGCAACGACGGCCTGCGGGGATTCCCGCCGGCCCGCATCAAGGACAACCTCGAGACCATCGCACAGCGCGCCCGCGCCTCCGGTGCGGATGTGGTCCTTCTCGGCATTCGCATTCCCACGAACTACGGGACACGCTACTCGAAGGCGTTCGAAGCCGTCTATGCCGATGTCGCCTCAGAGCTCGACATCCAGTGGATCGAATTTTTCATGGAGGGCATCGCGCTTAACGACGAGCTGCTGCTGGACGATCGCATTCACCCCAACGCCGAGGCGCAGCCGGTCCTTTTGGATAACGCCTGGCCCATAATCCGCGCTACACTGGACGCGCAGTAGAATTACAAGAGAGAAGACCGTGGAAAAAGTCTGGCTGAAATCTTATCCGGAAGGTATGCCGGGGGAAGTTCCTGAGCCACCCTGGCGATCGGTACGCGACCTGTTCGAACACAGTTTCGCGAACTACCCGCAGAACGTTGCCTATTCCAACATGGGCACGACCATGACTTACGCTGACCTCAACGAAGCGTCGATGAAGTTCGCGTGCTACCTGCAGCAGGAACTGGGACTCACGCGCGGCGAGCGCGTGGCCATCATGCTGCCGAATATCCTGCAGTACCCCGTGGCCATGTGCGGCATATTTCGTGCCGGGCTGGTCGTGGTGAACGTCAATCCGCTGTACACGGCTCGCGAGCTCAAACACCAGTTACGCGATTCCGGTGCGCGCTGCGTAGTCATACTCGAAAATTTCGCGCACATCCTCGCAGAGGTCATCGCCGACACAGACGTCGATCACGTCGTCACAACCGGTGTTGGCGACCTGCTGGGCTTTCCGCGCAGCGTCGTTACCAACTTCGTGTTACGCCGCGTAAAACGGGCCGTACCGAAGTATCGCTTCGCCAACAGCGTGGGATTTAACCGCGCACTCAGAATTGGCGCCGGCCACAAGCTCGAGAATGTCGACCTCGGCTATGCGGACATCGCCTACCTGCAGTATACGGGCGGTACCACCGGCGTTTCGAAGGGCGCGATGCTCAGCCATCGCAACATGGTTTTCAATGTTCAGCAGACCATCACCTGGCAGGGCGATGCCTACGAGGGCGTCGAACCGATCGTCGCCATCACGGCTTTGCCGCTGTATCACATCTTTTCGCTGGAAGGGAACTGCCTGACGGTGATGTCGCAGGGCGGCGAGAACGTACTCATTACGAACCCGCGCGACTTTGAAGGCTTCGCCAAGGAAATGGCCCGCCACGAGTTCAACCTGTTCACGGGTGTCAATACGATGTTCGCTGCCCTGATGAACACACCAAGCTTTGACGAGATCGATTTCTCGCATATGCGCGTCTGTATCGGTGGCGGCATGGCCGTGCAGCCCGCCGTCGCCAAGGAATGGAAACAGAAGACGGGCCGCACGATTCTGCAGGGTTACGGCCTGACCGAGACGTCTCCGGTCGCCATTTGCTGCAAGATCGACAGCGACTTCAACGGCACCATCGGCCTGCCCGTGCCATCCACTGACGTCAGTATCGTCGGCGACGATGGCAACCACCTGGGTATCGGCGAGGTCGGCGAGATCTGCATCAAGGGTCCGCAGGTCATGGAAGGCTACTGGCAGCGCCCCAAGGACACGGCCGACACCATGCTCCCGGGAGGCTGGCTGCGTACCGGCGACATCGGACGAATGGACGAGGACGGCTACTTCTGGATCGAGGACCGCAAGAAAGACATGATTCTCGTGTCGGGATTCAACGTGTACCCGAATGAAATCGAGAACGTCGTGGTAGAGCTCGATGGCGTGCTCGAAGCCGCGGCGATTGGCGTGCCCGACGAGCGCTCGGGCGAAATTGTGAAGGTCTTTGCGGTGCGCAAAGATGAGTCGGTCTCCGAGAGCGACATCCTCGACTACTGCCGCGAGAACCTGACAGGCTACAAACGGCCAAAGATCGTCGAGTTCCGTGACGAGCTGCCGAAAACGAACGTCGGCAAGATCCTACGGCGCGCGCTTCGAGATTAGCCGTCGCAGGAGCAGCGGTGTCAATACGGTCGTCACGAGCGCCATGATGACGATCGACGAGTACAGGCTGGCGACGATCGGCGGTGGCGGGGACGGTTGCAGGAACAGCCCGGCCTCCAGGGCGACGCCGGCAACGATCAACTCGACTGCGCCACGGCCGCTCATGCCGATACCGACCATGATCGCCTCGGGCTTCGAAAGGCCGACCCAGTAAGCCGGCAGTCCGGCACCGACAACCTTGCTGAGGAACGCCACGAGGATCAGCAGGCCGAGAAAAGCGGGTACTGCCGCAACCGCGCTGAAATCGAGGTGCAAGCCAACAGACACGAAGAAGATCGGCGCCAGGAAGCCGCGCGTGATGCCGGACATCTGCCTTTCGACACGCTCATAGACCTTCGGCGGAACCACGCCGGGATGGAAGAACATGCCGGCGAGAAACGCGCCGACGATGAAGTGCATGTCCATCCTTTCCGCAAACGTCGCATAGGCGAGCGCCGCTATCAGCAGCATGCTGAAGTCGACCTCGGGGAACCGCAGGTAACGAAAATAGCGGCCCACCAGTGGAAACACCAACAGGCCAACCGGAATCGTCACCGCGAAGAAAAAGACAACCTTGGCGAGCAGCGGCAGCGCATCTTTCACAGCAAACGACTCGATACCGCCGCTGGCCATCGCCGCAATCAGCACGGCCAGCAGGAACAGGCTGATCAGGTCGTCCCATAGGGCCGCGGCGATTACCGTCTTTCCGACAGAAGTATCCAGTTCGCCGACGTCAAGAAAAATACGCACTGCAACCGGCACGGC
This sequence comes from uncultured Woeseiaceae bacterium, assembly GCA_945787845.1. Lineage (GTDB taxonomy): Bacteria > Pseudomonadota > Gammaproteobacteria > Steroidobacterales > Woeseiaceae > UBA1847. Next base: position 52,471 of record CALZJH010000010.1, read on the forward strand.
CGTGATGGCCAGCGCGACACCGAGAAACAGGCTCTGTACGAGCTTCAGGGGCGATTCGGGCAAGACCAGGGTCCCGAGCAACAACCCGGCGCCGACCGGCACCGCCATTCCCCCGATGGCCACGAGGATCGCGGATTTCGAGGTGCGGGCAAAATCGAAGGGCTCCATGCGGATGCCCGCCAGCAGCATCAGGAAGAACATGCCGAGACTGACGATTGATGTGTAGGTCTCGCTTTGCGTGGCGGACCAGAGCACCGGCAGGTTGCCCTGAAAAGTCTTGAGAAACAGGCCCAGCGCCACGCCGGCCACGAGCTCGCCGACGATGGCAGGTACACGGATGCGTTCCGCGAGTTCCGCGAAGACGCGGGTGATGACGAGCAGAACGAGAATCAGATAGAGAATATCCATTCCGTATTGCCACCGGCGTGTACTGCTACCGATACTACGGTAGCAGACATTCGCAGGTGTCAGCGATCAGGAATGATACTGAGGACTCAGCTCATGCACCGCGTCCACGAGGACGCCAAGGTTGTCCGGGTCGATGTCCGGCGTAATGCCGTGACCGAGATTGAATACGTGTCCGGGCCCTTTGCCATAGCTCGCCAGCGTTCTCGCCACGCCCTCACGAATCGCCTCCGGGCTTTCCCGCAGCGTCGCCGGATCGAGGTTGCCCTGCAGCGCCACCTTGTCCTGCACGTACTCGCGGGCCTCGGCCAGGTCCGTAGTCCAGTCCACACCCAGCGCATCGCAGCCCGTTTCGGCGAGATCCTTTAGAAGCGGCCCTGCACCCTTGGTGAACAGGATGACGGGGATCTTGCGACCGTCCTTCTCGCGCGTCAGGCCGTCCACGATTTTCTGCATGCTCGCGAGCGAGAAACGGCGGAAGTCGTCGGGCTCGAGCGCCGCACCCCAGGTATCGAAGATCTGCACGGCCTGGGCGCCCGCTTCGATCTGTGCATTGAGGTACTCGGTGGTCGTCTCGGCCACCTTATCCATGAGTTCGTCGAGTAACTCCGGCGCTTCTTTCGCCAGCCCCTTGATCGTCGGAAACTCCCGGCTCGAACCGCCTTCGACCATGTAGGTGCCACAGGTGAACGGACTGCCGGCGAAACCGATGAGCGGCACCTTGCCGTCGAGTTCGCGCCGGATCGTGCGCACGGCATCGAACACGTAGCCGAGCTCTTTCTCGACGTCCGGTACCCGCAGGTTGCGTATGGCCTCGGCCGTCTGCACGGGGTTCTTGAACTTCGGACCCTCGCCCGTCACAAAGTACAGGCCCAGTCCCATCGCATCCGGGACCGTGAGGATATCCGAGAACAGGATTGCAGCGTCCAGCGCGTAGCGCCGGAGCGGCTGCATCGTGACTTCGCAAGCCAGGTCGGGATTGCGGCACAGGCTCATAAAATCACCGGCCTGCGCCCGCGTTGCCCGGTACTCTGGCAGGTAGCGGCCGGCCTGCCGCATGATCCAGAGCGGGGTTCTTGAAACCGGCTGGCGCTGCAGCGCGCGCAGGAACAGGTCGTTCTTCAATTCACTCATATCCACTCACCTGCTCGAGAATCGATGCCTGCATGGCTTCGGCCATGGCTCGCGGGCTTTCAGCGTCACGGATGGGGCGGCCAACGACGATGTGGTCGCAGCCGTTCTGGAAGGCCGTTTCGACCGTCACGACGCGCTTCTGGTCGCCGACAGGCTTGTTGTCGACGGGCCGGATGCCAGGCGATACGACCAGCAGTTTTTCGTCGACGAATTCACGCAGCGCGGGTACTTCGAGACCCGATGAGATGACGCCGTCGCAGCCCGACTCGAGGCACTGCTTTGCGCGCGACAACACGAGATCGCCGACATCGCAGTCGAAACCGAGGTCGTCGAGATCGCCGCGGTCCAGGCTCGTCAGCACGGTGACGCCCAGCACCTTCAGGCTGTCGCCCTTGTTCTCGGCCGCCGCTTCCATAATGGAACGATTGCCGTGGACCGTCACGAAGGTCGCGCCGCGATCCTTGAGGGACCGCACGGCAGAACCGACCGTGGCCGGAATGTCGAAGAATTTGAGATCGCAGAAGACTTTCTTGTCGCGTGCCAGCATCCAGTCGAGCAGCTCGAAGTACTCGCCGCTCATCATCAGCTCGAGGCCGATCTTGTAAAAGCTAACCGCGTCGCCGAGTTCCTCAGCGAGCTCCTTTGCCCTGTCGCAGGTCGGGACGTCCATGGCGAAAATCAGCCGGTCCCTGGCGGGGATGTTCTTGTGCTTCACTGCTTGTGCGCTCCTTCCTAAGGACGCGCATTCTATCAGCACACAAGGCTTTCGTGGGCGGCGATCGCGTAGCGATCCGTCATGCCTGCGATGTAGTCAGCAATGACGCGTGCTCGCTCTGCACCGGCAAGGCTGGCAGCCCGGTCGGCGAACTCCGGCGGCATGCGGCGGATGTCGCCGGAATAGGCGTCGAAGAGCTCCTCGACAATCGCCTGTGCGCGGCGCGTCATCTCGAGCTTCTGCTCATGGCGGTAGAGGTGCTGGTTGAGAAAGCGTTTGAGAGACAAGTGTTGCTCGTAAACCGCTGGTGACATGTTCACCAGTGGCTCGTCTGCATCGCGTACCTCGTCGATCGACGTAACGCCGGCCGCCGCGATCTGCCGCCCGGTCTCCTCGATCAGGTCAGTAACGACCGTGCCGATCATGCGCCGGATGATTTCGTAGATCAGGCGTCGGTCTTCGAGATCCGGGTAGGTTGCATGCACGCGGTCGTACTGTTCGGCAAACAGGGGCTGCTCGCGAAGCTGATCGAGCGACAGCAGGCCTGCCCGAAAACCATCGTCCACGTCATGGTTGTTGTACGCAATCGCATCGGCGATGTTGGCGATCTGCGCTTCGAGGCTCGGCTGCTTGCGCTCGAGGAAGCGCTCACCGACGTCGCCGAGCTCGCGGGCATTGCGGACCGAGCAGTGCTTGAGGATGCCTTCGCGGGTTTCGAACATGAGGTTCAGTCCCGGGAAATCGGCGTACTTGGCTTCGAGTTCGTCGACCACGCGCAGCGACTGCAGGTTGTGCTCGAACCCGCCATGGTCCAGCATACAGGCGTTCAACGTGTCCTGTCCTGCGTGGCCGAACGGCGTATGCCCCAGGTCGTGAGCGAGACAGATTGCCTCGGTCAGCGGCTCGTTGAGTTCCAGCGCAACCGCCACCGAGCGACCGACCTGCGACACCTCCAGCGAATGCGTCAGTCGCGTGCGGTACAGGTCGCCCTCGTGATTGACGAATACCTGGGTCTTGTAGACGAGCCGTCTGAACGCCGTTGAATGGATAATGCGGTCCCGATCGCGCTGGAATTCGCCGCGAAAGGCGGGGCGCGGTTCGTCGAAACGCCGACCGCGACTTAGACTTTCGTTAGCCGCGTAGGATTTCATTGAGGCGTTCGTCGTTATAGTCCGAAGACACGCGGCACTCACCGATAGCGTCCAACAGTACGAAGCGCAGCTGCTTGCCCTGCACTTTCTTGTCCATTCCCATCGCAGCAAGCCAGTCGCGCGCTGCGATTGCCGGTGGCCCGGTCGGCAGGCCCGCGGCGGCAACGACGTCTGTCAGCCGCTCAAGCTCGCCGGCGGCGAGGCCGCTCAGACGGGCGGCCATGACCATGCCCGCCGCGACGGCTTCCCCGTGAAGCCATTCGCCGTATCCCTGGCAGTGCTCGATGGCATGTCCGAACGTATGGCCGAAATTCAGAATGGCGCGACGCCCTGCCTCCCGCTCGTCTTCGGCAACGACGTCGGCCTTGATCTCGCAGCAACGCCGAATGGCATGTGCGAGCGCGTCAGGGTCACGCGCCAGTAGCCGGGGCATATTGGCTTCAAGCCACTCGAAGAATTCGACATCGCAAATCACGCCGTGCTTGATCACTTCGGCCAGACCGGCCGCAAGTTCACGTTCGGGCAGCGTACCCAGCGTGTCCGTGTCGATAAGCACGACCTGCGGCTGGTGAAAGGCGCCGATAAGGTTCTTGCCCCGCGGATGATTGACGCCGGTCTTGCCGCCGACCGACGAATCGACCTGGGCCAGCAAGGTTGTCGGCACCTGGATAAAATCGACGCCACGCATGTAACAGGCGGCAGCGAACCCGGCTATATCGCCAATGACGCCGCCACCCAGGGCAACCACGGCAACGTCGCGATTGGCGCACGCTTCGACAAGCCGGTCGAGAATGGCCTGCATCGTGGCGAGTGTCTTGAACGACTCACCGTCGGGGAGGTTAATACCCGTCACGCTGCACTCGCCCAGGTTTGGCAGCAGCTTGTCATAGTAGAGTGGCGCCACGGTCTCGTTGCTGACAACCAGGCAATCGGTACCACGCATAAACTCGCTGAGGTCGAAGTTGCCGCTCAGCAGCCCTCGACCTATAACGATCGGGTAGCTGCGATCGCCCAGTTCAACCGTGAGGATGGTACTCATGCGGCTAGACTAGCTGATCTGCTCGATGATCTCACTCGCGACCGAATGCACCTTGCGACCGTCAGTCTCCACAACGAGGTCGGCGATCTCCCGGTACAGCGGATCGCGCTGCGCCAGCAGCTCTTCGAGAATTGCGCGGCGATTGCCGCTTTCGAGCAGCGGGCGCTCTCGGCCCTTTTTGGTTCGGGAGACCTGCTGATCAACCGTTGTGTAGAGGTATACGACCAGGCCGCGTCCGCCAAGATGGCTGCGATTGTCGGCGTCGACTACAGCACCGCCGCCCGTTGCAAGCACGACATTATCCATCTTTGTCAGGTCGTCTATCGCGGCAGCCTCGCGTTTGCGAAAACCCTCTTCGCCTTCCTTTTCAAAAATGAACGCAATATCGACGCCCGTTCGCGACTCAACCTCGTCATCGCTATCGACGAAAGTCAGGTGCAACGTCCGTGCAAGCTGCCGCCCGACGGCCGACTTGCCGGCGCCCATCGGGCCGATGAGGAAGATGTTCTTTGGTTGCTTCATATCCGGATTCTGGGGGCCCCCAAGCAGAAAGCCAACCCGAAGGTTGGCTTTCCGTGAATCTTTCTAGGAGCACAAGCTTAGTAGATGCTCGTGCCTTCCTCAAGAATTCGTGGTGTTACAAAGATCAGCAACTCGGCCTTGTTATCCACCCGCTGCTTGCTGCGGAAGGCAGCGCCCAACACCGGGATGTCGCCAAGGAACGGTACCTTGTTGATCGTCTCGCGACGCTCCGTCTCGTAGATACCGCCGAGTACAACCGTCTGGCCGTCAGCGACGAGGACCTGCGTCTCAACGGAGCGCGTATCGATACTCGGTACCGTGCCGCCCAGGCCGCCAGTCGAGATGATGTCACCAACACTATCTTTGTGAACTTTGAGGTCCATGATGATGTTGTTGTCCGGGGTGATCTGCGGCGTAACCGTCAGCTCAAGCACAGCTTCCTTGAACTGGATGGTCGTTGCGCCTGACGACGCCGACTGCTGGTACGGAATCTCAACACCCTGTTTGATCGTGGCTTCTTTCTGGTTAGCCGTAATCACGCGCGGCGTCGATACGATTTCGCCACGACCCTCAGCTTCGAGTGCGGTCAGCTCCAGGTCGACCAGGTAGTCGGTACCAAGAACCGCCAGCGAGAAGCGACCGGCTGCATCAGAGATCGGTACGTTAACGTTGTAACGATCGTTCAGCCCCGGGAACTCAATAGACGGCGTGATCGGAGCCGGCCCCTGGAGGCTGTCGAGGAACGAGCCAATCATGTTGTCAGTGCCCGCACCGGTACCGGAAACCGTCGTCAGCGTGTCGCTGTTCAGGTCAAAGGCGGTGACGCCGAGGCGCACGCCAAGATCGCGGCTGAAGTCATCATTGACAACAACAATGCGCGACTCAATGAGTACCTGTTTGATCGGAATATCCAGCGTGCGCACCATGCGGCGGATGTCCTGCAGACGCTCGGCCGTGTCCTGTACGAGCAACGTGTTGGTGCGATCGTCGACAGAAATGCTGCCACGCTCGGAAAGCATGGAGCCGCTATCTGTGCCAATGATCAGGTCCGCCAAATCTCCGGCTTTCGCGTAATTGACCTGCAGAAACTCGGAGTAAACCGGCTCCAGCTCCTGGATGGCCAATTGTGCTTCGAGGTCGGCGGTTTCACGTGCGGCAATTTCTTCAGCCGGCGCGACCATGATGACATTGCCGTTCTGGCGCATGTCGAGACCCTTCGTCGTCATGACGATATCCAGCGCCTGGTCCCAGGGTACGTTGCGCAAACGCAGCGTTACGTTGCCCTGTACCGTGTCGGATACAACGATGTTCTTACCGGACGTTTCCGCGAGCAGCTGCAGCACAGAGCGCGTTTCGATGTCCTGGAAATTCAGCGACAGGCGTTGGCCTTCATATTCTTTTGTTTCCGAGAAGAGGCTGGCTTCGGCCTGCGACTCTTCCGGGGCCGGGTTGATCTCGATCGTGAACTCGTTGTCAGACTGGTAAGCAAGCTGCTCATACTTGCCTTCAGCCGAAATAACGATGCGCGTATCGAGATTCGTGCGCAGCGCGTCGACCGTAGAAACCGGCGTGGCGAAGTCGTTGACGTCGAGACGACGCATCAACTCGGCCGGCAGGCTCGTATCCTTGAATACGGCGACAACGCGGCCGCCTTCCTGGCGAATATCGACCGGTGTGGACGGATCCGTCAGATTGACGACGACACGACCACCACCTTCACGGGTGCGGCGGAAGTCGACGGCGGAAATGGCCCGGGCTCCCGGGGCTGCATAAGAACGGCTTTCAGATGCCGGCGCACTGTCGAACTGGGTAGACCCTGCGCTGTATTCATCCGTGTCACCGAGGGTGACGATTACCGTGTTTCCGCTACGACGGGTTTCGTACCCGACCATTGTGCCAAGGTTCAGTACGACACGCGTACGGCCGTTAGCCTCGGCCGTCAAGACCGTGTCGAGCGGCCCCAGGTTTACGTCGCGGCGACGCGATGTCATACCCAGTGTCGTGTTCGGCAGGTCAAGCGCGATCCGTGCAGGATTCTCGATCGTGAAATCCAACGGCTCCGGAGCCGTGTCACTCATGATCAGTTTCAGCTCGACGCGCTCGCCGGGCAGACTCTGCACCTGAATGTCTTGCAGACTGTTACCTTCCTGAGCGCTTGCGAAAGCACCCCAGAAGAGCAGCAGCGCTGCCTGTGCCAATGCGGCGAACGTCGCGAAGCGATGTGTCACCGTCGGTTTAGTTTTGAGCATCATTCCCATTACTCCCAGTTCCATTCAGGCGTTAGTCTGAAAGACCAACCGCGGCGTCTCTTTCGATATAGCCGCCGATGCCATCAGAAATAATTTCCACCAGTGCAATTTCCGCGTCGGAAATTTCCGTGATTCGTCCGTCGTTCTGACCCATGTAGTTGCCTGGAACGACGCGGTGAATCAGACCGTCCGATGTCTGTATCAGACCGTACAGCGTTTCTCCGATGTTCAGCGTGCCAACCATGCCAAGCGTGTCCAGCGGAAAGCTCTCCAGGTATTCACGGCTGCGATCGGTATTCGGCCGAACGCCGCCTCCCGTTCCACCGCCTGCCTGCGGCGTATCCGGCACGAACGGCGAACGTACGCCCTCCACGTCGGCGACGTATGTGAATACTTCGTACGGCGTGATTTCAGGAAGCGGCTCAATGCGGCCACCCGGGCGCGCTTTGACTTCGTTGATGTACGCGTCGAGGTCGTCCATATTACTACCGCAGGCAGCGAGTCCGAGCGTCATTACCGCAACCAGGCCGTACCTGATGACTGACTTTAATGCTGGGGAAGCGATATTCATTACTCTGCCTCCTCGTCAATGTAGCGGTAGGTCTGAGCGGTCACTTCCATACTCAGGTTGTCGAAGCCCTCGTCGTTTTCCGGCGTGATATTGATGTCATGCAGGGTCACGATTCGCGGCAGCGCGGCAATACCGCTGACAAACTTGCTCACCTCATGGAAACCGCCTGTGAGCCTGATCTTGATCGGCTTCTCCGCGTAGAAGTCCTTGGGGATTTCGGGCTGCGGCACAAACAGCTTTTCCTGCAGGCCAGCCGCGAGGCCGGTCTGCGAGATATCAACAATCAGGCTCGGGATCTCTGTTTCACCCGGAAGCTGGCGCAGCATGGTACCGAAGGACTGCTCAATCTGTGTGAGCTGTGCCTTGTAAGCGTCGTAGTTAGCCGCCTTCTTCTGCTTGTTCTCGAAGGTCTGGCTCAGGTCGACTTCTTCCTGCTTTACGCGCTCCAGCTGCGGCGCCTTATCCTTGACAATAAAAAAGTAAACGCCGACCCCCGTTACCAGCACGAAGACGATCACGATGACGGCGATCCGAAATGGCAGCGGCCAGCGACCGACGTCATTCGCGTCCAGGCTCTGAAGTTCTTCAACGAGGTTCATTCCATATCCTCCAGATCAGAATCCGAACGCAGCTGCTTCAGATAAACCACAAACTCCGACTGGCGTGACGCACCCGCCTGGGTCGTTTCGACTCTTTCGACCTCGGGGTCACCCAGCCATTCCGAAGAGTCGATCTGGCGCATTAGTGCCGACACGCGCGTACTCGATTGCGCCACACCACGAATCTCGACCCGGCTGCCGGTCTGCTTCATGCCGGTCAGGTAGACACCCTCTGGCAGCTGGCGAGCGAGTTCGTCGAAGAGATGCACGATCTCCGGACGACTCTTCTGTAACTCTTCAATGATTTCCATGCGCGCGAGCAGCCGTTCCTTCTGCCGCTCGAGACCATCGATCTCAGCGATGCTCTTCTCGAGCTCGACGATTTCGGCCGTCAGGCGATCATTGCGCGCCTTCTGACCCGCAATCATCTGCGAATAGGCAAGCATCGTCAGCATGACAACAGCGATTGCCGCTATCACGGCGCCACCCATTGCTATACCGAAATCGCGCTGGCGTTTTTGCCGCTCTGCCTCACGCCAGGGGAGTAGATTAATACTTGGCATTAGTCAAAACTCCTGAGTGCGAGACCGCAGGCCGTAAGAAGTGCCGTTGCATCTTTGTGCACACCTTGTGACTTGGCCTTGGATGAAATCTTCATCTGGCCGAGCGGGTCGCCGACTTCCGTCGGAATGCCTACACGGCTCGAGATGACGTCCGAGATGCCCGGAATGTTGGCACAGCCGCCACACACCAGGATCATGTCCGGTTGTTCGCGTCCACCACCCGAGGCGAGATAGAACTGCAGTGAGCGGCTCACCTGCTGGGTCATGTCGTCGATAAAAGGTTCCAGGACTTCGGGCTGATAGTTCGACGGCAGGCCACCTTGTTTCTTGGCGCGGCCGGCATCTTCCATCGAAAGTCCGTAAGTACGCATGATTTCCTCAGTGAGCTGCTGCCCACCGAAGTTGAAGTCACGCGTGTAGACAACTTTTAGATCGGCGAGAACACTGAAGGTCGTGCTAGACGCGCCAATGTCTACGACCGCGACCGACTGGCCTATGCCACCGTCGGGGATCTGGTGACTCAGGAGACGGCAGGCGTTTTCAAGCGCGAACGCCTCGACGTCGACGATCTGGGTCGCGAGGCCGGCGGCGTTAACAGCAGCCTGGCGCTGCTCGACGTTTTCGGTTCGTGTCGCAACCAGCAACACGTCCATCAGTTCGGGGTCCTTGTCATTCGGGCCAATCACTTCGTAATCGAAGCTGACCTCTTCCATCGGGAAGGGAATGTACTGGTCGGCCTGGATCTCGACCTGACCCTCAAGGTCTCTATCGGAAAGACTCGAAGGCATCTGGATGACTTTGGTAATGGCCGCGTCACCACTGATGGCGACGGCCACATCGGCTGCCTTCGCACCCGCGCGTTTTACGGCGCGACGAATTGCTTCGCCGACCGCTTTCGCGTCGACGATGGCTTTTTCGCTCACCGAACTCGGGGGGGTAGGCTCTGCTGAGTAGGACTCGACCCGATAGCGTTTCCCGCTTTGGGAAAGCTCTATCAGCTTGACCGACGACGTCGTTATATCGAGGCCTAGCAGCGGCTGTGATTTGTTGCCAAATAGCACGTGTTTTTCCTTCTAAGTCGGTAAGTTGCGAGCCAAAACTAAGTCGGGCCTGAGCAAAGCGATTTAACTATATATCAATAAAATGTTAAATAAAACGTGACTGTGTTCACGATCCGACAATCCCCATACTAGGGCTCCTTTGACACAGATTCCGTGAACCAGTCGTCGGGCCGAACTGAGACTCGTTATTGCAGCGTTCAGGCAGGTATGACTATCATCGCCGCCTGATACCGCGTCCAAGAGCAACTGCCCCAAAAAAGCCACATTCTCGTCACCGGTTGAACACCACGTTAATCTTTAATGAGGGCCTGTAAGGCCTGCAAAATTAGGGGCATTCAGCCGAAAACGCCTGTAACTATGCATAAATCAACGGAAAAAAAATTGGGCCTGCGTCACATAAGGCGACATAAGCTGCTCCGGCTGCTGATAATCGTGCTCGGTCTGGGCGCAATTGGCGGTATTGGCGCCACCGCGGGCGTTATTGGCGCCTACTATTTTGTGCAGCCGAGCCTGCCCGACGCCGAGACTATTCGCGATATTCCGCTGCAGGTTCCGCTGCGAATATTCAGCCGCGACGGTTACCTCATAAGCGAGGTCGGTGAACGACGGCGCATTCCAATTACTTACGAAGAGGTCCCGGAACACGTGGTCCAGGCCTTCATTGCCGCAGAAGATCAGCGCTTCTTCGTTCATCCGGGTGTGGATTACCGCGGCATACTGCGGGCCTTTACGCAGCTCGCGACCACGGGCGGCGTGGAGAGTGGCGGCAGTACGCTGACCCAGCAGCTTGCGCGCAGCTACTTCCTGTCGCTGGAGCAAAGCTTTGTTCGCAAGTTCAAGGAAGCATCTCTCGCGGTCACTATTGAGCGCGAATACAGCAAGGAAGAAATCATGGCGTTCTTCCTTAACAAGATGTTCTTCGGACAGCGGGCCTACGGCGTTGCTGCGGCATCGCAGGTGTTTTTCAACAAGAACCTTGCCGACATCAACATAGCGGAGGCCGCGACCCTGGCCGGCGTCCTCCCCGCGCCGTCACGCTACAACCCCGTCACCAGTGCCGAGAACGCACAGAACCGTCGCGGCTACGTGCTTGGCCGCATGCTCGCGCTGGGGTACATCGATGAAGCCGAGTATGAAGTGGCCATGGCGTTTCCCATCGAGTCGCGGATGCATGGCGCCGCCATAGAGCTCAACGCACCCTACGTCGCCGAAATGGTGCGGGCCGAAATGCAGAAGCGCTATGGCGACTCCTACTCGATCGACGGCTACATAGTCGTTACTTCTCTCGACTCGAGGATGCAGAAGGCCGCGAACTACGCACTGCGTAACGGCCTTCTCGAGTTTACGCGCCGCCGCGGCTACCGCGGACCGATACAGAATCTGGAACTGACGGAAGCACTTCTGGCGACGCCCTATGTCGAGTGGCCCGCGGAAATCCGCGAGCGGCTGAAACAGTATGCGCCGGGCGGGCTGTCGGTAGCGCTTGTCACAGCCGTTCATGACGACAACACCGCGTCGATAGTGTTCGATAACGGTGAGGCGTCGAATCTGCCCTGGTCGGGTATCCGCTGGGCCAATCCGTTTATCGATCGCGAGAACTACGGCCCCGCACCGGAAACTGCTGCCGAGGTTCTGGCCGTCGGTGACCTTATATATGTGATGCCCACGACCATGGGCACCTGGGCGCTCGCACAGGTACCTGAAGCCCAGGGAGCTGTCGTATCGGTGGACCCCTTCGACGGGGCGATCGGCGCCCTGACCGGCGGCTTCGACTTTACGACCAGCAAGTTCAATCGGGCCGTGCAGGCCTATCGCCAACCGGGCTCGTCGTTCAAACCGTTCATCTACTCGGCAGCGCTCGAGCATGGCAATACGCCGGCCACCGTGGTCCTCGATGCCCCTGTCGTCATCAACTCGTCGGAGCTCGAGGCCGTCTGGCGGCCACTGAACTACAGCGGCCGTTTCTACGGACCGACGCGCCTGCGTGAAGCATTGAAGCGTTCGATGAACCTCGTATCGGTGCGACTGTTGCTGTTCGAGACCGGCGTAGGAAACGCCGTGCGACATATCGAGAAGTTCGGTTTTGGCGATGCCGCCCTGCCGCGCAACGGCTCGTTGGCCCTCGGTGGTGGCGCCGCGTCGCCGCTCGACATGGCACAGGGTTATGCCGTGCTCGCAAATGGCGGGCGGGCGGTGAAGCCTTACGTGATCGACGCGATCTACGGCCCCGAAGGTGAAACACTATATCGAGCGGACCCTGCCATCGTGTGTGAGAAGTGCGTTCCACGCGAACCCGAATTCCCGTTTGGGAACGAACGAGAAAGCGCGTTGACGCTCGACGAAATGGTCGAGATTGCGACCGTGTATCAGCCGGACGCGACGACGGCCCCGGAGCTGTTCGAGGACGTCAATGTCGCGCCGCAGGCTATTTCGCCACAGAACGCGTTCCTTATTCAGGACATGATGCGCGACGTTGTCCGCGCCGGCACCGGCAGGCGCGCCATGGTCCTGGGACGCAACGACCTGTCCGGAAAAACCGGTACTTCCAACGACCGGCGTGACGCCTGGTTCGGCGGGTTCAATGCCGATCTTGCGATGATCGTGTGGGTCGGTTACGACGACGACCTGCCCTTGGGTCCTGGCGAGGAAGGGTCGCGAACAGCGTTACCGATCTGGGTGGAGTTCGCACGTATCGCCCTGGACGGCGTCCCCGAAAACCAGATGCCGATGCCCGAGGGTATCGTCTCCGTGCTGATAGATAGCGAGACCGGCTGTCCTGCGAAATCCGGGCAGCGCAACGTGTTGTTTGAGGTGTTTCGCGAAGGCCAGGTCCCTGAATGCGACATCGCACAGGAAGCGCCTGATATATTCAATGACGCGTCAGGCATCGACGCACCGCCTGAAGAAGAATCGGAAGAAGAATCGGAAGAAGAAAGCGAACCGCTATTCTGAGCCATGCCCAGAAAAAGAAATAACGAAACCGAGCGCGCGCGCCAGGTGCTCGCGCAGGAAGCCGCACGAATCATCGTCGACCACGGCATTCGCGATTATCGGGTTGCAAAACAAAAAGCAGCCGAGCGGCTCGGCGTTGGCTCTCGCGGCTCATTACCGGGCAACGCCGAGATTGAGGCGGCGGTAGCCAATCACCTGCAGCTATTCGGCGGCGAGGCCCACGAGGACCACCTGCGCCTGATGCGCGTTGCGGCATTGTCGGCGATGGAGCTGCTTGCTTCGTTTACGCCGCGCCTTGTCGGCCCGGTCCTTTCCGGAACAGCCGACGAAAACTCAGCCGTAAACCTGCATCTGTTTGCCGACAGCCCCGAGATGGTCGCGATGGAGCTCGCCGACATCGGTGTGAATTACAAGCCTTACGAGCGCCGCCTCAAGAGCCGCCGGGACCAGTTTGAAACCTTCGCGGGATTCGCGTTTCATCACAGCAATAACCCGATCCAGGCGACGGTGTTCCCGATTGATGGCATTCGGCAGGCACCGATGAGCCCCGTCGACGGCAAGCCAATGCGGCGCATCGACGCGGACGGCGTGCAGGAACTGCTACAGCACGTCTAGCGTTTCTCGATCAGCTGGTAATCTCGCTTGTCAGCGCCGATATAGAGCTGGCGCGGGCGGGCAATCTTGCCCTTGGGATCCGAGATCATCTCGCGCCAGTGTGCGACCCAGCCGACGGAGCGGCCCAGTGCGAACATGACCGTGAACATCGAGGTCGGGATGCCCAATGCCTTGTAGATTATCCCTGAGTAGAAATCGACGTTGGGGTAGAGATTTCTCTCTTTAAAGTAGTCGTCATTCAAGGCAACCTGCTCGAGTTCGCGTGCCAGGTCGAACAGCGGCGTGTCTTCCCTGTCGAGCGCGTCGAGTACCTTGTGACACATCTCGCGGATGATTGTCGCACGCGGGTCAAAGTTCTTGTAAACACGATGGCCGAAGCCCATCAGGCGGAACGGGTCATTCTTGTCTTTCGCTTTTTCAACGAACTTGCCAATCTGGCTGACGTCGCCGATCTCGTCGAGCATCTTGAGAACCGCCTCGTTAGCCCCACCGTGGGCCGGACCCCAGAGCGCCGCAATACCGGCCGCAATGGCCGAGTAAGGATTGGCGCCGGAGCTACCCGCCATGCGCACGGTTGACGTCGAACAGTTCTGCTCGTGGTCGGCGTGCAGAATGAACAGCAGATCAAGCGCTTCGGAGGCGATCGGGTTCACCTCGTAGGGCTCCGCCGGCACAGCAAACATCATTTGCAGGAAGTTGTCGCAGTAATTGAGGTCATTGCGCGGGTAGATGAACGGCTGGCCGGTATTCAGCTTGTAAGCCGCCGCCGCAATGGTCGGCAGCTTGGCGATGATGCGATGAGAGAAAATCTCGCGGTGCGCCTTGTTGGATGCATCCATTTCGGCGTGGTAGTACGCGGACATCGAGCCTACGACAGCGGAGAGCTGGGCCATCGGATGGGCGTCGTAACGGAAGCCCTTGAAGAAGTTAAGCATGCCCTCGTTGAGCATGGTGTGGCGGCGAATCGTCTCTTCGAAAGACGCGAGCTCATCGGTCTTCGGCAGCTCGCCTTTGAGCAGCAGGTAACAAACCTCCATGAAGCTCGAGTGCTTGGCCAGCTGCTCAACCGGGTAGCCCCGGTACATGAGTACGCCTTCTTCACCATCAATGAAGGTGATATCAGACTCGCAGCTGCCCGTGGCCACAAATCCGGGGTCGTAGGTGAAAACACCGTGATCCCGGTAGAGGCGACCAATATCTATTACATCCGGACCTGTCGTTCCGCTGCGGACGGGCAGCTCGGATTCCGTACCTTTGGGGCTGATCAGCCGATATGCATCCTGGCTCATGACTTTCCTCTGTATCCCTCTAATCGAACCAGACGAGCATATCAGAGTGCTCCGCGATGCGGAGTCGTGGATAGACGAAAGTTTACTACCAGAACGATGGTACCGGGCGACGCCCGGCAGGGTTCAGGCTTTGGAAATTCCGTACTTCTTGCGGAACTTGTCTACGCGGCCGCCAGTATCGACGATCTTCTGCTTGCCGGTGTAAAACGGATGGCAGGAGGAGCACACCTCGATGTGGAGTTCCTCACCGAGCGTCGAGCGTGTTTCAAATTCGTTGCCACAACTACAGATAACCTTGATGGGTTCGTAATTGGGGTGAATGTCGGCTTTCATGATTGCTCTCCCGAGCACGCTACTTCGCGAAAAAGGTCGCGCATGATATAGCGAAGAAGCAGTCTCCGCAAGCCCCCGATTATTATCCACAGAACCTGTGGATAAGTTTGTGGATGAAAATTGAACGGATGCCGTAAGGTGCGGATTTTCAAGCACCGCTGCCAAAATGACTATTTTGTGTCCAGTTTCGTTACTTTAATAAAAACAATGTGTTACAGCGCTTTCGAGAGGCTAGAAATGAGCTGAGAGCCTTCTTACGCTAAAAATATAGGTGCGCCTGCAGGCTTGTGCATAATTGAACGGGGCGGGCAACCCCCGGCGAGCTGCAGATTTTGTCGTCCGGCGCTCAAAAATTGCGCAGAAATTCGGCCTGCAGGTCGTTCAAAAAACGCCACCCGAGCTCGGTTGGCCTCCAGGTCGCATCGGCATCGCGCCGCAGGAGCCCCTTTGCCACCGCCCCGCTCGCTTCCTCCTCCAGCACGGCGGCCGACAGCCCGGTTCGCTCCGAGAACACAAGCTCGGGGAAGCCGTCTGCGAGACGCAGCGCATTGAGCATGAACTCGAACAGCAATTCGTCGCAGGCGACCGGCTCTAGCTGCCCACACACGGACTGCTCTTCCATCGAGAGCATGTATTGCAGCGGATTGGCCGGCTTTCTATAGCGGGACACGCCGTGTGCGTCACTCAGCTTGCCGTGTGCCCCGGCCCCGACGGCGAGATAGTCGCCAAACAGCCAGTAATTGACGTTGTGTCGACAGCGGCGCCCGCCTCGAGCCCATGCCGATACCTCGTACTGCTCGAATCCCGCCTTTTGCAGCAGCGCCCCGCCCGCTTCCTGGATGTCGCCGACCAGGCCTTCGTCCGGCAGGTCCTCGGGCGGGCGGGCGTGGAAGACCGTGTTCGGTTCGAGCGTCAGCTGGTACCAGGAGATATGCGTCGGCTCGAGGCTGATCGCGGCGCGCAGGTCGGACTCGGCCGTTGCGACGGTCTGGGCGGGCAGAGCATGCATCAGGTCGAGATTGAAATTGTCGAAACCCGCCGCCTTTACTGCATCGACCGTGCGATGGATGTCGGCGCTGGAGTGAATGCGACCGAGCCGCCTGAGTGCGCCATCGTCGAAGCTCTGAGCGCCGATCGACAGGCGGTTGACACCCGCTTCGCGATAGCCTGCTGGCGACCCCGACTCGACGGTGCCCGGGTTCGCCTCCATGGTCACTTCAATGTCGGCAGCAACGTTGAGCCGCGCCCGCACGGCGGTCAGCAGTCGTTCGATTTGCCCGGGCGTAAACAGGCTCGGCGTGCCTCCGCCCAGGAAGATCGTTTCGATAGTCCTGTCGCTTGCCCGCGGGCCTTCCCGATCGAGATCGGTGACGAGCGCGTCAATATAGCGATTCGTCGGTGGCGAATCGCCGGCCGTGTGGGAATTGAAATCGCAGTAGGGGCATTTGCGCACACACCAGGGCAGGTGCACGTACAGGGAAAGTGGCGGCAACTTCACGCGTACCGCTGTTTGATCAGCTCGACCAGCCTGCGCAGCGCCTGGCCGCGGTGACTGCGCGCATTCTTCTGTTCTTGCGACAGCTCGGCGGAACTGCAGTTGCAGTCGGGCACGTAGAACAACGGATCGTAGCCAAAACCACTATCACCCTGGCGGGCATGCAGGATCTCACCTCGCCACTCACCGGCAGCGACGAGCGGTTCGGTCGTTGCCGGGTCCACGAAGGTCGCGACACAGTGAAATGCCGCGCCCCGGTCCTCAACCCCCTCGAGCGCGGCCAGCAACTTGTCGTTGTTGGCCTCGTCACCAGCGCCGCCCGCATAACGCGCCGAGTACACGCCGGGCGCGCCGTCGAGGGCATCGACTGCGAGCCCCGAGTCGTCCGCTATCGACGGTAGCCCGGTCGCCTCTGTTGCGTGTTGCGCTTTGAGCAGGGAGTTTTCGGCAAAGGTAGTGCCGGTCTCGTCGGCGTCACTGACGCCCAGTTCCGATTGCGCGAGGACCTCGACATCGAGGTCCTCGAGGAGTCGCTGGATCTCGCGTATCTTGCCGGCGTTACTGCTGGCCATGACGACCCGGGTCAGACGCTTGCTCACGATGTAGCCGCTTTAATGGCCTCATTCTGAGCGACAATGATCTCCGCAATTCCGCCACGCGCCAGGCCGATCATTGCCGTGAACTCGTCGTCCGTGAAGGCATGTCCCTCGGCCGTGCCCTGGACCTCGATAAAATGCCCGGCGTCATTCATGACGATGTTCATATCGGTTTCGGCCTCGGAGTCCTCAGCGTAATCCAGGTCAAGCACTGGGGTGCCGCGATAGATCCCGACCGAGATTGCCGCCACCTGGCCATGCAGCGGGTTCTTCTTGAGCCGCCCCGTCTTTTGCAGTCGCTGCACCGCGATCGCGAGCGCAACGTAAGCACCGCTAATCGCCGCCGTACGCGTGCCGCCATCTGCCTGGATGACATCGCAGTCGAGGGTTATGGAGCGCTCGCCCAGGGCTTCGAGATTCGTAACTGCGCGCAATGAACGGCCGATGAGCCGCTGGATTTCGAGCGTCCGGCCGCCCTGCTTGCCGCGCGATGCTTCGCGTCCGGACCGTGTGTGCGTCGCGCGCGGCAGCATGCCGTACTCACCCGTCACCCAGCCGCGGCCGGTATTGCGCATCCAGCCCGGCACCCGGTCCTCGACGCTCGCCGTGCACAACACGCGCGTGTCACCGAACTCGGCAAGCACACTACCTTCGGCATGCATCGTGTAATCGGGAACAAAGCGCAGCACGCGCATTTGTGATGTTTCGCGGCCACTTGGGCGCATGTTGACTCTCCTTCTAGGCGCCGATCCAGCGCAGTGCAGTACCCGTCGTATTGTCGCTGTAGGGAGAGTTGACGTTCAACGCCTTCATACTGAGGTTCTTGAGATTCTCGACCAGGTTGTTATCACCCGGGACGCCAATCTCGGCCATGTCGGCATCGCTGAGTCCCGACCACAGGCCATCCGAACAAGCCAGCAACACGTCGCCGGACTCCAGTTTCTTGCAGCTCGTAATACTCATGTCCGGCACGGGCGCGTCACCACCGATACAGCACTCGACGAAATTGCGCATCGGGTGGTCCTGTGCTTCTTCCTCTGAAATCGCGCCTTCCTGAATCAGGACCTCGACGTGACTGTGGTCGCGAGAGCGGCCCAGCACCTGCCCGTCGCGCACCTGGTAGATGCGGCTGTCGCCAATATGGGCCCAAAACGAACCGCCTTCCTGCACGAGACAGATCGCGCACGTCGCCCGCGGTCGAAAATCGACGGCGACGTCGGCGCCTACGCGCACGACCTCATCATGCGCGCGTGACAGCGCCATGTAGAGAAAGCCCTGGGGATCGAAAATCGGTTGCTTCGACTCGACGAACAGGTCCTGTACAACCTTGAGACCCGTTTCCGCGGCCACGGCGCCGTCGGAATGGCCGCCCATGCCATCGAACACGAGCAGCAAAGCGGCGTCCTCAGAGACCACGACTGCGGCACGGTCCTGGTTGTCCTGGCGGTCACCGAGTGCGGAGACTTTGGCGTATTCGATTTGCATAAGAGCTCTTGGTGTGTGGCCTTCAACGGCGGCCACAGCTTAG
This sequence comes from uncultured Woeseiaceae bacterium, assembly GCA_945787845.1. GTDB lineage: Bacteria > Pseudomonadota > Gammaproteobacteria > Steroidobacterales > Woeseiaceae > UBA1847. The sequence continues at coordinate 71,288 of CALZJH010000010.1, forward strand.
AATGTCGACCCTCACAAAAACGTGACGCAGGCGGCATATCGCTGGCCTGCACGGGAGTGGACTGCAGATGTTACACAGTATGACAGGCTTCGCGCGAGAGTCGGCGGAATCCGGAATCGGTACGCTGACCTGGGAAATTCGCGCGGTCAATCATCGTTATCTCGATGTGCAGTTCAAGCTGCCCGAGGATCTGCGCCCTAAGGAGCAGGATTTCAGGCAACAGGCAAGCTCGTCGCTTGGCCGCGGTAAGGTCGAATGCGCGCTGTATTTTCGGCGCGCCGCTAACCAGGACAACGACATGCAGGTCGATACCGAACTCGTGGAGCTGATCGGCCACCGCATCTCGGACCTGACGGCCAAGCTGTCCAACGTGGCGGCTGTGAGCCCGATCGAAATCCTGCGGTGGCCCGGCGTCATTCAGCAGCCCGAGATTGACGTGGAGCCGCTGGTCGCCGAGGCGAGTGAGTTGCTGGACAAGGCATTGGCCGCTATTCGCGAGATGCGGTCGAGCGAAGGCCAGCGAATCGGCGAGATGCTGGAAAGCCGGTGTGCGGATATCGAGTCGATTGCGAAGAGCGTCCGCGCGCGCATGCCCGAGGTTCTCGATGCTGCGCGCGCCAAACAGAAAGAGCGTCTTGCCAACCTGGACATCGAAGCCGACCCGGCGCGACTCGAGGTCGAGCTCGCGTTGCTCGCGACGAAAATTGACGTTGACGAGGAGCTCGATCGTCTCGAAAGCCATCTCGTGGAAATTCGCGGCGCACTGACGTCCAGCAAGCCCGTGGGGCGCCGCCTCGATTTCCTGATGCAGGAACTCAACCGCGAGGCCAACACGCTGGGATCGAAGTCCGCGGACACCGAAACCACCAGGGCCGCGGTCGACCTGAAAGTGTTGATCGAGCAAATGCGCGAACAGATCCAGAACGTCGAATGAACTGCGCACGGCAACAGGGCGGGAAGTTGTTTGTTTTTGCAGCGCCCTCGGGTGCCGGCAAGACAACGCTCGTGCATGCCATCGTCACAAAACACCCGGAACTGCGTTTCTCGATTTCCTACACCACGCGCAAGCCGCGACGCAACGAAGCGAATGGCGTCGACTACCTGTTTGTGACGCGACGCGAGTTCATGCGTCTTCGCAATGAAGGCGAGATGCTCGAGTATGCCGAAGTGTTTGACAACTACTACGCGACCAGTCGCAGCCAGGTTGAGAAGCACCTCGCGGATAATCGCAACGTCATCCTCGAGATCGACTGGCAGGGGGCCAGGCAGGTCCGCGAATCAATGCCCGAGTGCATCACGATTTTCATCCTGCCGCCATCGGTGCAGGAACTCGAACGCCGCTTGCGGGATCGGCGCACCGATGCGCCCGAGGTTATCGAACGACGCCTGCGTGACGCACTGTCCGATATGTCTCACTGGGACGAGTTCGATCACGTCATTATCAATGACGATCTCAACCAGGCAGTCGCCGATCTCGAGGCCGTGCTGGCCGGGGAGGGCGCGTCGACGGCGACCTCCAACGAGGCGCTACGGCGCGCCGTTGAGCGAATTGTTGGCTGATTACTTATAACGTTTAGCTATATGGCCTCACGCACGGCGGTGCTTCTCGCCTACACTCGTTGGCAACGCAATCAGCTTGTTTCCAGGGAACAACTATGGCCCGCATTACCGTCGAGGACTGCCTCGATAACGTCGAAAACATCTTTGAAATGGTGCTCGTCGCCGCCAAGCGCGCGCGCCGCATCGCTCACGGGGCTGACCCGATGGTCGAGCTCGAAAACGACAAACCGACCGTCATCGCTCTGCGTGAAATCGCCGAAGGCCTCGTGACCTCGTCCATTCTGGAAGAAATCGAGCAGCCCGCGGCCGAAGAATTGATGCAACCCGAGGCCACGGACGAAATCCTGCCGGTTCGCGGAATCTCCATCGGCGACTAAAAACCCCGTACCCCATCCGGCGTAAGGCCGTTAAGATGGGGGTATGGATTACGCGGCTACCCTATTGTCCAAGCTCCCTGGCGCTTCGCGCCGGGTCAAGGGTGTGCGCGCGCTGGTCGATACGCTGGAAGGCTACCTTCCAGACGACCAGGTCCAGAAAATCCTCAGTGCGTACGAGTTTGGGGCGGCCGCGCACCAGGGTCAGACACGCCGGTCCGGCGAGCCCTACATTACGCACCCGGTCGCCGTTGCACACGAGCTTGCGGAGATGCATCTCGACTCGGAAGCCATCTGCGCAGCCATTCTCCACGATGTCGTCGAAGATACGCCGGCCACACTCGAGGAGATCAAGGAAAAGTTCGGTGAGGAGGTGGCACTGATCGTCGACGGCGTCAGCAAGCTCGACCAGATCCAGTTCCGCAGTCGTGCCGAGGCCCAGGCCGAGAGCTTTCGCAAGATGATGCTCGCGATGATCGAAGACATTCGCGTCATCCTCGTCAAGCTGTCCGACCGACTGCACAACATGCAGACACTCGGCGCCATGCCCGCGAAAAAAAAGAAACGTATCGCGCGCGAGACGCTCGACATTTACGCCCCTATCGCCAACCGGCTCGGCATCAATCGGCTGAAGATACAACTGGAAGACCTGGGCTTCAAACACCTGCACCCATTTCGGTATCGCGTCCTTGACGGTGCGCTGAAAAAGAGCAAGGGCAGCCAGAAGCAGATCGTCCGTCGCATCTCGGACCAGTTCAGTAAGGCAATGGCCGAAGACGGCATCGAAGGCGAGGTATCCGGTCGCGAGAAGCACCTCTACAGCATTTACAAGAAGATGGCGGAGAAGAAGCGCGTACTCTCGGATGTCGTCGATGTCTATGGCTTCCGCATTATCGTCGACGACGTGAGCACCTGTTACCAGACGCTGGGGCTTGTGCACCAGCTGTACAAGCCCATGCCCGGTCGCTTCAAGGATTACATCGCCATACCGCGCATCAATGGCTACCAGTCATTGCACACGACGCTGTTCGGCCCGAAAGGCCTGCCGCTGGAAGTGCAGATTCGAACGAGCCACATGGACCGCGTTGCCGAGTCAGGCGTTGCCTCACACTGGATTTACAAGGCTGACGAAAAATCCGACGCGACGCCGCAACGTCGCGCCCGCGAGTGGCTCGCCAACCTCGCCGAGCTGCAGCAATCCGGAACCTCCGAGGAATTCCTTGAAAGTGTCAAGGTCGACCTGTTCCCCGACAAGATCTATGTGTTTACGCCCAAGGGCGACATCATGCCGCTACCCAAGGGCGCAACAACCGTAGACTTCGCATATGCGGTCCACACCGACGTTGGCAACCGCACTGTGGCCGCAAAGATCAATCGCGGCCTGGTGCCGTTGCGTACGCCACTGCAGAACGGCCAGACCGTCGAGATCGTCACGGCGCGTGGCGCCAAGCCCAATCCGAACTGGTTGACGTTTGTGCGTTCCGCAAAAGCGCGGACGGCAATCCGGCACCACATGAAAAACCTGCGCTCGGTCGAATCAGTCGACCTTGGCAGGCGCCTGCTCGACAAGACGCTCAAGGATCTCGGCTCGTCGTTGCGCAAAGTCGGCAAGGTGCGCATGAGCGAGGCGCTGGCCGAACTCTCGCTGGAAAGCGCCGACGACCTGTTCGAGCAGATCGGCCTTGGCGAGCGCCTCGCGCCGCTGACGGCCCGCTTCCTGCTCGGCGCCGACGAGGACGGCGAGAACGTCGAAGATGTTGCAAGCCTTGTTATCGCAGGGACCGAGGGCATGGTCGTCAGCTACGCCAAGTGCTGTTACCCGATTCCCGGCGATGACGTGATGGGCTACCTGACCGCCGGGCGCGGGGTCGTCATCCATCGTAACGGCTGTGGGAACCTCTCGAACTTCCGGAAACAGCCTGAAAAATGGATCGCCGTGTCCTGGGAAAAAGACATCGATCGCGACTTCAATTGCCAGATTCAATGCGAGACACGCAACCGTACGGGCGTGCTTGCCGAGGTCGCCGCCACGATCGCCGACTGCGGTTCGAACATCGAGCAGGTCGAGGTTATCAGCCGTCACGAAGACTGTTCGACACTGACCTTCCTGCTGCAGATAAAGGACCGAACCCACCTCGCACAAATCATGCGCAACGTGCGCAAGATGCCGAATGTCATTCGCGTATCCCGCGAGTGCGCGTAGTACCTCTCACGTGACAACCGGAACCAGTTAATGAGCAAGCAGACCATCCACTCAGACAATGCGCCCGCGGCTATTGGCACCTATTCGCAGGCGGTAAAAGTTGGCGATCTCGTTTTCATCTCGGGGCAAATCCCGCTTGTGCCGGCGACGATGGAGATCGTCGATGGTGACTTCGTGGCGCGTACGCGGCAGGTTTTTGAAAATCTCAAGGCGATTGCCGAGGAGGCCGGCGGCAGCTTGAGCGATGCTGTGAAGCTGACCATCTTCCTGACCGATCTCGCCAATTTCGCCGCCGTCAACGAAGTGATGGCCGAATACTGCAGCGAACCGTACCCGGCACGCGCCGCCGTGCAGGTGTCCGCGCTGCCGAAAGGCGTCGATGTTGAGGCCGACGCGATCCTTGCTATCTGACGCACTGACAATCCTGAAAGGCGTCGGCCCGGCGCTCGCGAAGAAGCTCGAAAAGCTCGGGCTGCAGCGTGTCGAAGACCTGCTGTTCCTGCTGCCGCTGCGTTATGAGGATCGCACCCAGCTCGTGAAGATCGGTGCACTGGCAGCCGGTACGCGTTGTCTCATCAGCGGTGAGGTGCTGCTTGCTGAAACCGCCTATCGCGGACGACGCAACCTGCTCGTACGGATTAGTGACGGCAGCGGTCAGCTAACGCTTCGATTCTTCCACTTCTCACGCCAGCAACAGGCACAGTTTCAGAGCGGCGTGCGCGTGACCTGCTTCGGCGAGGTGCGTCGCGGCTCCGCCGGCTTCGAGATGATCCATCCCGAGTACCGCATCCTGCGTGAAAGCCAGGATGCGACAATGAGCGATTCCCTGACGCCGATCTACCCGGCAACGGAAGGCGTGCAGCAGGGCCGGTTGCGCAACCTGACCGACCAGGCGTTGCGCGCCATGCAGGACGAACCGCCCGTTGAACTGCTGCCGCAGGCGATTACCGAGAAACTCGGCATGCCGTCGCTCGCCGCTGCGATTCAGTACCTGCATCGCCCGCCGCCCGACGCTGATATCGAGCAGATGCAGGCCGGTAAGCACCCCTGTCAGCAGCGACTCGCGTTCGAGGAGTTGCTGGCGCACTACCTGAGTTTGCGAAGCCTGCGCGCATTGGCCGAAACCGACGATGCGTTTGCGCTCGTCGATGGCAGCGAGCAGGTCAGCGGATTCATCGACGACCTGCCGTTTACGTTGACGGGGGCGCAACAGCGCGTCGTCGACGAGATTCTTGGCGACCTTGCACAGCCACACCCCATGATGCGCCTGATCCAGGGTGACGTTGGGTCCGGGAAAACCGTGGTCGCAGCGATCGCCTGTCTGAAAGCGATTTCCTGCGGCGTACAGGCGGCGATCATGGCGCCGACGGAAATCCTGGCCGAGCAGCACTGGCGCAATTTTTCAGACTGGTTCCGGCCCCTCGGGATCGAACCGGCGTGGCTGAGCGGCAGCCAGAAGGCCGCCGCGCGGCGCGCATCCCTTGCGTCGATCGCCGACGGTAGCGCGCAGCTGGTTGTCGGAACTCATGCCCTGTTCCAGGAGGGAGTCGACTTTCATCGACTCGCGCTGGTCGTCATCGATGAACAACATCGTTTCGGCGTGCACCAGCGGATGGCGCTGCGCGACAAGGGCATCGGCGAGGAGGGCCACCCACATCAGCTCGTCATGACCGCGACGCCGATCCCCCGCACGCTCGCCATGGCCGCGTATGCCGATCTCGATACGTCGGTTATCGACGAGCTTCCTCCGGGCCGGCAACCCGTTTCAACCATTGCGGTACCGGATAGCCGTCGTAGCGAAATCGTTGAGCGTGTGCGCTCAGCCTGCGCGTCCGGCCAGCAGGCCTATTGGGTGTGTCCGCTGATCGAGGAGTCGGAGGTTCTCGACTACCAGGCAGCCGAGGCCAGTTACCAGGTACTCACGGAAGCGCTGCCGGAACTGCGCGTTGGTCTCGTGCACGGCCGGATGCGTCCGGCGGAGAAGGAGCGCGGCATGCAGGCCTTCAAGGAAGGATTGATCCAGGTCCTGGTTGCAACCACCGTTATCGAGGTGGGCGTGGACGTCCCCAATGCGAGCCTCATGATTATCGAAAATGCGGAGCGGATGGGCTTGTCACAGTTACACCAGCTGCGCGGCAGAGTAGGGCGCGGTGCCGCACAAAGCCACTGTGTATTGTTGTACAAGCCACCGCTCGGGCGCATCGCCAAGGAACGTCTCGCCGTATTGCGTGACACGAACGACGGCTTCGTCGTCGCACAGCGCGATCTTGAGCTTCGCGGTCCGGGTGAGCTGCTCGGCACCCGGCAGACCGGTCTCCCCGACTATCGTGTGGCGGACCTCGTGCGCGACTCGGAGCTGATGCCGCAGGTCCAGATTACGGCCGAGACCATTCGCACGTCGTCCTCAGAGCTGGCCGCGACCATCGTGCGGCGCTGGCTGGGCGATGCCGGCCGCTACGGCAAAGTGTAGAATCGGCAGCATGAAGAACTCGCTCGTCGCCAATTTTGCGCCGGAGATCGTCAGCCAGCTAAGAAATTATGGAAAGCTGATGCGCGTCGACAAACCGATCGGCGTGTGGCTGCTTCTGTGGCCAACGCTCTGGGCGCTGTGGATTGCCGGCGAGGGTACGCCGGACCAGGGCCTGTTTGTGATCTTCGTTCTCGGTGTCTTCATCATGCGTTCGGCCGGCTGCGTCCTGAACGACTTTGCCGATCGTAAGATTGACCCCTATGTGGAACGCACGCGCTCACGACCGCTCGCGACGGGCGCGGTGGCGCCGCTCGAGGCACTTGCGCTGTTTGCTGCACTGTCGCTAATTGCGATTGGGCTCGCGAGCATGCTCAACAAGCAGGCGCAGCTGCTGGCCGTGGTGGGTGCGGTACTGACGGTCATCTACCCGTTTATCAAGCGCTACCTGTCGATTCCCCAGTTCGTCCTCGGCGCCGCGTTCGGCTGGGCGATTCCCATGGCCTTCGCGGCACAGACCGGCGGCACACCCGAGCTCGCCTGGCTTTTGTTCGTGATCGCAGTGGTCTGGGCCGTTATCTACGACACTTTCTACGCGATGGTGGACCGCAAGGACGACGTGAAGATCGGCGTCAAGTCCACCGCCGTGCTGTTTGGCGAAGTCGACCTGTTCGTGATCGCCGGTCTGCAGTTGCTGATGATTCTCGGCCTCGTGTTCGTCGGCTTTCGTGCCGAACTCGGGCTCTGGTACTACCTGTCCGTCGTCGTGGCGGCCGGGATGATGGCCTGGCACCTGTGGCTCGCGCGCGACCGCCAGCCCGCCGGTTGTTTCAAAGCCTTTCTCAAGAACCACCTGATCGGCATGGTGATCTTTATCGGCATCGTCCTGCACTACACCTTCGACGCCGGCAGCTAGCGTTCACCAACCCGGCACAGGCTATTGATCCAGGTCAATGCACGGCCCGATATCGTGACTACACTGTTGCGACATGATCGACGCGAGCAACGAAGTGCTAGACTTTCCCCGCATGGAGAAAGACACCGTCCAATACGATGCGGTCCGCCGTCACTACCTCTTCTCCGGGCTGGATGAGGAGATCTTCGACGGACTGGTTCCCCACATGGCGGTCGAGTCGTTCGAGAAGGGCGCAACCCTGTTTCACCGCGGTGACCAGGCCAATAATTTCTATTTCGTCGAATCCGGGCAGATCGAACTCAGCCTGATATCTGCAGACGGGCAAAAGAAAGTTATCGAGGTCGTCAGCCACGACCGTACTTTCGCCGAAGCCGTGCTGTTCATGCGCGAGAGCAAGTACCCGGTCACGGCGGAGGCGCTCAGTGACAGCTCGGTGCTGCGCATTCCAAACCAGTGCTATTTGGACCTGCTCAGCGATAACCCGGACGCCTGCATGCGCCTGCTGAGCGACGTGTCCCGGCACCTGCATGCGCGTGTGCGCGAAATCGAGCGGCTGACCATTCAAAATGCCCGCACCCGCCTGTCAGGCTACCTGATCGACCACATTGTCGAGACCAACGACGATGAAGCGACCGTGCGACTCGACCTGCCGCGGCATGTCATCGCGTCGCGCCTGTCCGTCACGCCCGAAACGCTGTCACGCCTGTTTCGAGCCCTGACTGACGACGGCATCCTCACGATCGACGACCGCCTGGTCTTTGTTCACAGCCTCTCGAGACTGCGCCCCTACGACTGACGACCTGTCTTGATCTAGATCATGGCGCCCGTCGAGCGGCGAGGCCACGATAAGCGTACGCGTGTAATTTCGCGCGCCGTCACAGCAGGCCGCCAATGAGCATCGTCTACTTCACCCTGGTTGCAGCCGTTCTTTACCTGTTTTCTGACTGGGTTCTGCAATATGCCGAAATCGTCATAGGACGGCGGCTGCAGCATCGCTCCCTGCTGTTTTTCTTGATTTTGCTGACGCTTGCTATCACGAGCTTCACGTTGATCGGCCGTATGACCGGCAACTCCTAGGGAGACACGACCATGTCTGATAACAACGAACCGCAGGATGATGAACCTATCCCGTTTATGCAGCGACTCCTGGACAACCCTTTCCTCCTGCTGTTCCTGGGCGTGGCGGTTCCGACCGTCTTTTACATCATCTGGGGCGTCATGGAGATCATCCAGATTCCTATCGCGAACTAGGCACGGGGGACTTAACCATGGCCATAACACCGCCCACCCAACGCAACTGGTGGAAAGAACCGATTGCCAAGGTCGAACTCATCTGGATCGTCATCGCCTTCACCTGGGGTCTCTTCATGTTCTTCATGATGATCTACTGGCACGGTGCCGGCGAGCAGAACCTCTCGAACGAGGCCTACAGGATCCGGCCCGAGCAGTTCGCAGAGAAAACCCAGGCGATGATCGACGCGCACACGGTACGGCAGGAAAACGGCTTCCCGGTCGTGCATCCACCCGCCGGCAGCGACGTGTACCTGACGGGCAGGTTGTTCAACTGGTGGCCGATCCTCGAACTTGAAAAAGACCAGTCATACCGGCTGCATCTGTCCTCTGTCGACGTACAGCACGGCTTCTCGTTGCAGCCCGTGAACATCAATCTCCAGGTACATCCCGGTTACGACATGGTCATCACAGTCAAGCCGGACCGTGCCGGAGAGTACGGCATTGTCTGTAATGAATTCTGCGGCGTCGGCCATCACCTGATGGTCGGCAAGCTTTACGTGGTCGAGTAGGGGAGCGCTGCCATGTCAACCAATACTGAATTTCGTACCTGCCCGACGACAGGGCTCAAAGTCGATCTCGCCGCGGAGAAGCTGATCAAGGTAAACGCCGTGGCCGCGGTCGTGTTTCTCGCCATCGGCGGCCTCTTCGGTCTGCTCGTCGCACTGACACGCTGGCCCGAAGTACACCTGCTGCCGGCCGACTGGTTCTATCTTGCGCTGACGGCCCACGGTATCGACGTACTGCTGGTCTGGATTATCTTCTTCGAGATGGCCGTGCTGTATTTTGCCTCGGCGGTGCTGCTTGGCAGCAGGCTCGCCGCGCCGAGATGGGCGTGGGCGGGCTTCGGCCTTATGCTGGTGGGCGCCATCATCACGAACATCGTCGTCCTGCAGGGTGGCTCGAGCGTGATGTTCACATCCTATGTGCCACTCAAAGCCGAACCCGGCTTTTACCTCGGGATTATCCTGTTTGCGGTCGGTGCGCTGATTGGCTGTTTCGTCTTTTTTGGCACACTCGTCGTTGCCCGCAAGGAACGGACCTACCAGGGCTCGATACCGCTTGTGACCTTCGGCGCACTGACTGCCGCGATCATTGCCGTATTCACGATTGCTTCGGGCGCAATCATTCTGATCCCGACGCTACTCTGGTCGATCGGCCTCGTCAGCCACATCGACCCATTACTCTACAAGACGATCTGGTGGGCCATGGGGCACTCGTCGCAGCAGATCAACGTCGCCGCGCATGTCTCTATCTGGTACGCGATTGCGGCTATCACCTTCGGGGCCAAACCGCTCTCCGAGAAGGTGAGCCGTACGGCGTTCCTGATGTATATCCTGTTCCTGCAGCTTGCAAGCGCGCACCACCTGCTCGCCGAACCGGGCTTCAGCTCCGAGTGGAAAATCTTCAACACGAGCTACGCAATGTACCTCGCGGTCCTCGGCAGCATGGTTCACGGCATGACGGTACCGGGCTCGATCGAAGCCGCACAGCGTGCACGCGGTCTGAACAAAGGCATGTTCGAGTGGCTGCGCAAGGCGCCCTGGAGCAACCCGGCGTTTGCCGGCATGTTCATGTCGCTCGTGTTCTTCGGCTTCATCGGCGGTATCTCCGGTGTCGTCATGGGCACCGAGCAGATCAACCTGATCATGCACAACACGCTGTACGTTCCCGGCCACTTCCACGGCACCGTGGTTGCCGGCACGACGCTGGCCTTCATGGCGATCACCTACTACCTGATCCCGCTGATCTTCCGTCGTGAACTGATGATGATGAAGCTCGCACGTATCCAGCCGTACATCTTCGGCATTGGCGTCGCCGGCATCTCGGTATTCATGATGGGCGCCGGAACACTCGGCGTGTCGCGGCGTCACTGGGACATGCAGTTCGCCGATGCCGTACTCCCATTCGACTACCCGTCGGCCGCGTTCCTGATGATGGGGCTCAATGGTATGTTCGCAGTACTCGCGGCACTCGGCGGCGTCATCTTCATAGTCGTCGTGGTCGGTTCCGTCTTCTTCGGCCGCAAGCTCGGCAAGGACGAGAAACCGAGCTACCCCGAAGTGCCGCCGCAGGCAGCTGTCGTCGCCCAACACGGCAGCGCCGAGTCGCTGAAGATCCCGGGCACAACGATGCTCGTTGCTATCTTCTTCCTGGCCTTCGTCCTGTACTACTTTGTCAACTGGAAGTACCTGTCCGAGGTCTGGCCTCTGAGCTAGGCTAAGCAATGGCGACTATCCTGAGGCAAGACGACAGACGCGTCGGCAGTGCCCGTCTCCACCGGGTACTGCTGGCCTGTCTCGTCGCCGGCCTCGCGGGAGCCGCGGCCGCGACGACCAGCTACGATCGCGACGACGCGCTCGCGTTCAGCCAGGCTGCCATCGGCCGGGACCTCGCGGGATTCACGCTGCGCGACACCGACGGCCAGCCGTTCGACCTGGAACAACTACGCGGCAAGCCGCTCGTCATCAGCATGATCTATACGAGCTGTCACCATGTTTGCCCGGCGATCACGCGCAACCTCGGTGACACGATCGATGTCGCGCAAGAGGCACTGGGCGAGGACGCCTTTGTCGTGATCAGCGTTGGTTTCGACTGGCGCGTCGATACGCCGGAGCGCATGCGCCAGTTTGCATCCGGGCTGGGCCTGACCGACATCCCGAACTGGCACTTCCTCGCCACCGATGCCGGGGTCGTTGATCAGCTTAGCGATAATCTGGGCTTTATTTTCTACCCGAGCGCAAAGGGCTTCGATCACCTCTCGCAGGCAACCGTTGTCGACGCGGACGGCAAAATCTATCGCCAGGTATACGGCGTCGATGTCGAGACGACGGCGCTCGTCGAACCGCTCAAGGAACTCGTGTTCAACACGCCGCGCAGCGCCGGATTTCTCGAACACTGGATAAGCACCTTCAAGCTGTTTTGCACGGTCTACGATCCCAACAGCGATCGTTATCGTTTCGACTACTCCATTTTCATGGCGATTATCGTCGGCGTTCTGAGCCTCGGGCTCATCGCTTTCTTTATCGTCAGGGAATGGCGACACGCGCGCTAGGCCATCGGTATGGCACTGATCAAACGCGCCATGATTCGCGCGTTCACGAACTTCGAAGCCGTGTTCGAGTATGCGTTTGGCCAGCGCAACAACCCGTTCGTCTGGCTTGGCGCACTCGGCTGGTACTTTTACTGGATTGTGGCCGCAACCGGCGTGTACCTCTATATCTTCTTCGACACCGGCATTACGGATGCGTATGCCTCGGTCGAATACATGACAAACGATCAGTGGTATGCGGCGGGCGTCATGCGCAGCCTGCACCGCTATGCGTCCGACGCGCTCGTCCTCGTCGTCGTGGTACACCTCTTCAGGGAGTTCGCATTCGACCGCCTGCGCGGCCGACGCTTCTTTGCCTGGCTGACGGGCGTGCCATTGCTCGCGTTCATCTATATCTGTGGCATCAGCGGCTATTGGCTCGTGTGGGACCAACTCGCCCAGTACATTGCACTCGCGACCACCGAATGGCTGGATACGTTACCGGTGTTCGGTGAGCCCATCGCCAACAATTTCCTCAACAGCACGACACTCGGGGGGCGCTTCTTCACGCTGATGGTGTTTATCCACATCTTCGGACCGCTCTTCATGCTGCTGCTGATGTGGGTACATATCCAGCGACATTCCCAGGCAAAGCTCAATCCGCCACGGCCGCTGGCCATTGGCACGCTGGTTGCTTTGCTGGTGCTGTCGCTGGTCTACCCGGCCATTAGCCAGGGGCCGGCCGATCTCGACATCGTGCCAAGCGATCTCGGGCTGGACTGGTATTACCTGGCCGCCTATCCGCTGCTCGATATCATTCCGGGTGGCCAGCTCTGGCTTTACTTCTTCATCGGCTTCGTGGTTCTTGCCCTGTTGCCGTGGGCACCGCCCGCGAAGCGTATACCCGCCGCCCAGGTCCATCTCGACAACTGCAACGGCTGTACCCGCTGCTTCGATGACTGTCCTTTTGGCGCCATCACGATGGTGCCGCGCAGTGACGGTCAGGCCTATACCTCAGAACCCATTGTCAGCGTGGATAATTGCACGAGCTGTGGCATCTGCGTCGGCGCCTGCCCGACCGCAACGCCGTTCCGTCGTGCCGGCCCATTACAGGCCGGTATCGAGTTGCCACACCAGACCATCGCCAGCCTGCGCGAAGATCTCGTTGCTGCGGACGGACGACCAACCGGGCCCGCCCGCATCGTCGTATTCGCATGCAACGTTAGCGCTGTCGACAGCGTCGATGATCGCGATACCAGCGATACGACGATCGTTCGCCTGCCGTGCGTCGGCATGCTGCCGCCGTCATTCGTCGACTTCACTCTCAAGCGCGGTCATGCGGACGGCGTCATGATTGCCGGCTGCGCCGAGGGCGATTGCCAACATCGCCTGGGCAACGAATGGACCGCCGAGCGAATGGCGCGACGACGTGACCCCTATCTCCGCCAGCGGGTCGACGCGCGCCGCCTGCTGTTGAGCTGGCTGCCGCGGGGTGCAGCGGCACGCCGCCGCCGCGCGCTGGCCGAATTCCGGGCGTCGCTGAAGGACCTCGACGATGCATAGACTCGTTCAGGCTCTGCTTTACGCCGCGTTTGCGGCAGCCGTTGGCTATTTTTCGGTCGCACCGGGATATCGCTACGCGGATCCGGGCCTCGCAACCATCAAGCTGTCGCTGAGCCATGCCGCCGACCGGGTCGAGGAATGTGTCAAGCTCACGCCACAGGAAATCAACGAACGCGCGGTGGCAGGCAAACCGCTGAACGAGTGTTCGCGGGAGCGGCTGCCACTGACCGTCGAGCTCGACATCGACGGCACCCGCGTACATCAGGTGATCGCGACGCCGTCGGGGCTCTGGAGCGACGGTCCGGCGTCCGTCTACGAGCGCTTGTCGGTCGCGCCGGGCACACACACAATCACGGTGCGTCTGCGAGATACGGCGCGCACCGACGGTTGGGATTACGAATACAGCGAGCGCGTGACCCTGGTCGCCGGTCGTTATTTCGCGATTACGTTTCGTGCAGAGACAGGAGGGTTCCAGTTCCGATGAGCCTGATTACGTGGAGAGATGAATTCAGCGTCGGCGTCAGTGCCGTCGATCATGAGCATCGCGAAATGATCGGGCTGATCAACGAGCTCGACGACGCGATGGTTACCGATGCTGATCACGCAACGGTCGTTGCCGCGCTTGGCGAAATCTATGCCAGGATCGCCGCCCACTTCGCACTCGAAGAAAAGATAATGCGTGATGCCAACTACACGAGATTTGCCGCGCACAAGCAGGACCACGAAATGCTGCTTGATGAGCTGCTGGACGTCGTTGACAGCGTGGATGACAACGGTCGCTACGATCGCGCAGACCTGTCCAGGACCCTGGACCGGTGGTTCTCGGACCACTTCCGGACCCATGACGCGAAACTGCATCGCGAACTGGGTTAAATGGAAGCGGCCCGAGGGGCGGTCGTCAATACGATGCCGTCAGCATGATCCAGAACTTGTTCGTGTCGGGATACGCGACGTCATCGCTCGAGAAGAACGCGCCCTTGAACAGGATGCTGTAATTCTCCGAGATCCTGGTGCCGGCTGACACATCGAACTCCGTGCCGAAGTCACCGCTGCCGGACTCGGCCGAAAAATCGTGATACATGCCGGTGAAATTCCATGCGCCCGCTTTGAACTTGACCGTCGCGAAGATATCGTCGATGCCCTCCGGCGGCGTCGCCAGGAATCGATCGGCCCATCCCTGGAACTTGTGTAGTGTTGCCAGCGGTGTACGGAAACTCGCGCCCGACACCGCTGTATCGCCGCCAAGCGACTCGTAGGCGATGCCGACGGATAGCCCGCTTTCCATGACCCAGGCCGCATCGAAGTGCGCATACTGTGCGTCGTAGCTAACGGGGTTGCTGGCCACATCGGACTGCGTGGCGAATTCAGCGACGAGGTTGATCTTGCCCGCGTCACCGGCCTTGAAGCCACCTGCAATGCGCGCGCCAGCCGTGCCGGTCGAAAAGGCGGCTACGTCCTGATTGTCAATGTAGTAATAATACGGCGTCACGGACCAGCCGTCGGCCAGGGCTATCCTGGCGTTTAGCAGATGCGTGTCGACGTTGTTCTTCCCGGCGGACACAGTTTGCCCGAATATCCGGCGAACGTATCCAACATAGCTGTACTGTAACGTCGTGTTCGAAATGGCTTTGGTTGAGAACGTCAGGCCATCGTAGGTCTGTTCATTCTGGCGCCAGCCGACGCCACCTACGTAGCGCTGGTTGTCCAGCAGAATGCGCTGCCGACCAAGGCGAATTTTCGATTCGTCGTTCACCTGGTAGTCCAGGTACAGCTGGTTCAGGTCCGACCCTTTCGGATCGGCCACGACCGGGTACTGACCCTTGTCAGGGCTGGTTCCCGCGCCGCTGTTGAAATCGCTCAGTACGTGGAACACGTGGTCATACTCGGCAAACGCCGAGAGACCCTGCCACGACCCGGTCTTGTAGTTGAGGCGCAGGCGCGCGGTCAGGGCATCCGCTTTCTCGGAGATGTTGTCCTGATCGACGTGCTCATAGCGCGCACGAATATTGACGGCGGCTTTGCCCGACTTCACGGCTGACACAAGCGTGTCACTATCATCAGCCAACGTAAACGGCGCTGCCAGAAGCAGCGCCGTAATCGACAAGAACCCAATCAAGCTGCGGTTCATGTTTCTCGTCCTTTAGTAAACGTCATGCAATGTGTTGTAGATGTTGAACTTGCCGGTTGGCGTTACGATTTCCGGCCCCTTGATGACGGCTTTCAGTTCCCGCGTTTTGTCATCCACGACAACAATTGCGGACTCCTGTTCCTTGCCACTCCAGACGGAGAACCAGACCTCGTCGCCCGCCTTGTTGTACTCGGGCTGTACGACGCGCTTCGGACCTTCACCGAGATCTGCCCATTCGGCGATTGGCAGCACTTCGAACCCGGCGTCCAGGTTGTTCACGTCAAATACCGCGATACTCTGGCTGAAGCCGGTATCCGGGTTCAGCGGCGCATCGACCCAGAGGTTCGAGGAGTTGGGGTGCGATTTCACGAACAGTGAACCGCCGCCCATGCCGTCGATCACGCGGACGGTCTTCCAGGCTTTGTCCGGATGGCCTTTTGGATCCGTTCCGAGGAAGGTTACATTCGCGTTGCCGAGCGCACTCGTGACCCAGACAGGCCCGTGCTCGGGATCGTCGAGGTTCGCGCCACGACCCGGGTGTGGCGTCTTGGTGACGTCCGCCAGTGCGACGAGCTTGCGCTCTTTCGAGTCAACGACGGCAATCTTGTCGGACTGGTTGGCCGCGGTCAGGAAGTAGCGCTTGGTGCGATCCCAGCCACCATCATGGAGGAACTTGGCTGCGCCGATGTCGGTCACAGCGATGTTGTCGATGTCGCTGTAGTCGACCAGCAGGATATGGCCCGTCTCCTTGACGTTGACGATGAAGTCCGGGTGTTCGTGCGACGCAACGATAGCCGCAACACGCGGCTCCGGATGGTATTCCTGCGTGTCGACCGTCATGCCGCGCGTCGAGACGATTTTCAGCGGCTCGAGCGTATCACCGTCCATAATCGTGTACTGCGGTGGCCAGTAGGAACCGGCGATCGCGTACTTGTCCTCATAGCCTTTATATTTCGATGTTTCCACCGAACGCGCCTCGAGACCGACTTTGATCTGAGCGACCGTTGCCGGCGGATCCATGTACAGGTCAACCATGTTGATCAACGCGTCGCGACCGATCGTCAAGACGTAGCGGCCGCTTGCCGAGACGCGTGAGATGTGCACGGCGTAGCCGGTCTCGACAATCGTTACGATCTCCTTGGTATCGCCGTCAATAATGGCGACCTGGCCCGCATCACGAAGCGTCACCGAGAAGAAATTGTCGATGTTGCGATCGTGTTGTGGCTTCGCGGGACGATCTTCCGGCGCAACGAGGACTTTCCAGGTGTCCTTCATTTTCGCCATACCGAACTCAGGCGGTGCGGGCGGTTCCTGTTGCAGGAAGCGCGCCATGACATCGATCTGCTCCGGCGTCATTTCGCCCGAGGTCCCCCAGTTGGGCATACCGGCCGGCGAGCCGTAGGTAATCAGGGCTTTCAGGTAGTCCGTACCTTTCTCTTTCGTAACATCCGGCGTCAAAGCCTTGCCGGTTGCGCCCTTGCGCAATACGCCGTGGCAACCCGCGCAGCGCTCGAAGTACAGCTGCGTTGCGGTGGCAAACTCGGCCCCGCTGAGAACCGGGCCGCCCGCCGCCATGATCTGGCGGGTGTCTCCCGGTGAAATGGCCGAAGGCGCGCCCTGGTACTTGAGCTCACCTTCCGTCGCGCCCTGGTGGCGTTCACCCGCGGCCCTGTCCGTCTGGCCGAGCTCCACACGCAATGCTGCGACTTCCGCGACGCTGACTGCGGCGCTGTCATTGCCCCAGGAACCAAAGACATACGTAAGCGCTGCCGCCAGGTCCTCGTCCGGCAGGTGGCCGAGGCTCGGCATGACGCCATTGTATTCCACACCGTTAACGGTGATCGGGCCCGACAGGCCAAACAATGCCGCCGCCATGACTTCCTTGCGATCGCGCTTCAGGTAGTCGCTGCCGGCAAGGGGCGGGAACGCTCCGGTCAGGCCGCTACCATCGCGCTGATGGCATGCGGCGCAATTGGCGTTGTAGACGTCCTTGCCCTTTGCCATCAGATCGCCGGCGGAAGCCACTGCGACCTCGGCTTCATGTACCGCGGCATCACCGACGCCGGTCGTAGCCGGTTCTTCTTGCCCGCAGCCGAAAATCGACAGCACTGCAAGTGGCGCTAGCCATCTGAATAACTTGTACGTCATGACTTGTACTCCCTCGTCATTTCTTACCAATTGATGTTGATGCTGAGCGAGGCGGAACGCCCGGCCCGAGCAAGGTAGGGAAGCATCGGGTCGTCAGGGGACAGTCCCCGCACGTCGGCCCAATGCCAGTAGGTTCGATTCGCAAGATTGTGCAGCCCGACCCGAAGGCTTGTGTTTCGCCCAAACTGTTGCATCAGGTAGAAATCGAGCAATGCATAGCCTGATGGCTCAAATAGCGGCTCGCCCGAGGCGTCATGTCCGGTCCAGCCGTCTGTCAGGGTGGTGCGCAGCTGCAGTTGCCGGCGTTCGTTCGCCGAGTACCAACTAAGGCCGACGACGCCCTGGGCCGGTCCCACCGAGTTGATGCGCTCATTCGTGTCCCTGTTTCGGCCACTCGCGTAATACGCTGAGAGATCCAGCGCCAATGCGCGGCGCTCACCGCCAAATCGCCACGAAAGGGCCGCCTCGACGCCTTCGATCTCGGCGCCACGGAGGTTTTGCGACTGGAACAGCACGCGTCCGGACTCAGGGTCCGGACCCAGGCGGACCTTGGACTCGATAAAGTCCTCATATCGGGTGTGAAAAATAGCCAGCCGAGCTGTCGAGTCGGTGCCGACACGACGTATGCCCAGCTCCAACCCGTCGGACGACTCGGACTTCAGGTCAGGGTTTGGAATCGCGCGCACGTTGAACAGCGGTACTTCCAGACCAATGTTGGCGTCAGCGTAAGGTGGTGCCCGGAAGCCATGCGAATACTGCGCGTAAACATCGATTTCCGCGGTGGCCTGGTAGATCAGTCCGAGCTTCGGAGAAATGTCCGACTCTGTCAGCGGGACGAGCTCGCTGAACGGATAATCTTCGGCGTACATGGGATCAACACGTGGCCGCAGCTCGAAGCGGTCAGCACGAACAGCCGCAATCACGACCCAGTCGCCGAATGACAGTGTGTCCTCGATGTAGGCGCCCATTTCTACCACCCGGCTGATCGGGAAATCACGCAGCGGAAATTCTTCGCCAAGCAGGGTGTTCGTCTGTTCACCGGTCGCGAGAGTGGTTTGTAACCCGTCCCGGTATTCCTCGACCAGGTGGTCGCGATAGACCAGGCCGAAACCCAGACGATGTGATGCGATATCAGCCACCAGGTCTTTCCAGAGGTTCAGCTCGACACCGCGCGTTTGTTGTTCAAACGAAAAGAAACGGTCGATCGAAACCGGGGTCCGGGCATTGGCCCGTTCATCCAGCGTGAACTGCTCGATGTCGGCTTGCTGGTAGTAAACGCGTGCGACGCCGCTGTCGAAGAAGCGGCGCTCCGCGCGAAAGTCGTATGACACGTTCACCATGTCCATCGTGTAACTGTCGTCGCCCAGAAGCGCTGTAGTCGATCGGTAGCGGCCGCTGCCCAGCAGGGAGCGCAGATTCGAGTCGATGTCCGAACCCTGGTGCGTTGCCGACAGACGCCATGTGCCACCGCGGCGATCATCCGCGACAAACTTGACGAGGCCGGTACGGCGTCGATAGTTGCGGGTATCCAGGGCGGCATCCGCGGCCGCCGAATCGGTTTGTTCGCCATCACGCCAGCTGGCTCCGAACAGGAGTCCACGTTCGCCGTCACCAACCGCCGTCAACAACCTGGCATGACGACTCGCGTCCTGGCCATGCCACGTGACTAACGCGTCACCGCCCATGCTGAGTTCCGCCGGATCAGGCGTGCGTGCCGCGACGACGCCGCCGATGGCCGAGCTGCCGTACAGGGCGGAAGATGGCCCGTGTAGCACCTCGATACTCTGGACCAGGCCGGCGTCGATGAAGTCCCGGGTTGCGTTCGAGAAGCTCCCAACATCGAACTGGTCGGAGAGCGGCACACCGTCGATCAGCATGGCAACACGGTTACCGCCAATTCCGCGGATATTGACGCCCTCGGTGCCAAAGCGCGTGCCGGCGCCGTCGTAGTCGATTCCCGGGACGTAGCGAAACGCATCATTGATGGACGTTGCGAGCTGGTCCTGCAGGGCAGCGCGCGACAACGCCGTGACGTTCGCCGCGACGTCGCGAATGGAGCGGGGGTCCTTGTGGGCAACAACCGTTATCTGCTCGAGCGGCGCAGCGTCGGTGAGCACCTCATCCGCGCCGCTGGCCGGCGGCGATACGCACAGCCCAGCCGCCCCGATCATGACGAGCGAAATCAACCAGACGACCTGCTGTTGCATAGGAATTCCCACAGAATTGAGCGCTTATGTGGGGAATGGTCCTCTCGGCTCGCCCGCCCATCCATGACCTAGATCAAGACGAGGCGTTGCCGGCCGCGCAACGCGAATCAACGGGACAAAAAAAGCCCCACCGAAGTGGGGCTTTCTCGTTGGTAGGGCACCCGGCCCTGTCTTGCGGCGCGCGCTAGTCCGGCGTCGGGTTGCCGATCGAGATCGTGCTGCCCGTGTTCTCGATACCGGAGAAGCCTTCGTTCGGCACGAAACTGTCCGGTCCGAAATCAACGTCGTCATCGTCACCGGTGCCGAATATGCCGTCAGCGCCTACGCCAACGATGTTCGCCAGGTTGCCACCCTGGTCCTGGATGTTGGGGCTGTCGTTAAACTGGTCCGTATGCCAGTTACCCAGGAAGTGGCCCGCTTCGTGCGCCGTGATGTTGCCAACGCCGGCACCGATTAGCTCAACGATCGACGCAAACGGCGAGATCGGGTACTGGTTGAGCGAATTCGGGTTGCTTGCATCAGCACTGAGCAGATCCAGCAAGACGAACGCGCTCTCGGACGTTTCGAAGTTGCCGACATCGATCGATTCAGCGATGCCGAGCGTCGCACAGAATGTCTCGGCGATGGTGCCGCCAACAACCACTCGGCTCGTGTTCGGCGCATCACCTGGGTCGGCGTGATCGCGACTGTTCAGCAAGCGGATATCAAAGCTCGCCTCAGGCCCCTCACGTCGAACATCGGAGACGAGCGACTCGTGGACGTGCGACATGATCGAGTCAATCACGTCGTCTTCGTCGGCCGCGGTCAGACCCCAGTTAGGAAGGAAGCTCGACAACGGCGACAGCGTCGGCACGAATAGGCCCGGCGGCAAGCCGAAACAAATCTTGCCGACATCCACAGCCGCCCCATCAAAGTCGATGAATATGGTCTGGACATCGCCCGGCGCGCTGTTTAGCAGCGGATTCGTGAAATCACGCAAGGAAATCGTGAAGTCGCCCGGTCCGAGGACCAGGAGTGACATCGAGTGGGTTCCCGGCGTATCCACGGCATGTGACAAGGCTGTCGTGCCACCCGGCAACGGGGACGCGGCGGGGTGAATACCCGTTGCGTCCTGCGTGGACCCCTGGCGTTCGCGACCTTTCGGGTCGACGAGGGACAGTAGTGCCGGATTACCCGTGAAGCTTGCGCCAAAGATGTCGCTGCTGCGGAGCTTGAAGACCAGTTCAGCAGTGCCGATGTAGTCGAGCGTCATGAGCACGTCGTAGGTACCTTCACTGGCTGCCCCGTTGCCGCTTGCCGAGTCGAACGGGTTGTTGGGAGCGAACGAGCCAAAGCCGCCGATGGAAACATAATAGTTGCCGCTGACCGGCGCGAAGATGGCAAGGAAGCTGTCGAAGCTGGTGCCATCGCCATCGTCGTTGAAGGTCACGACATTGCCATTTTCGTCCCAGAGGACCACGAACGGATCGAGGTCGCCGAAAGGTTCAGGTGTATCCACGTCGACGCTGATGACCTGACCCGCTACGACATTCGGAATCTCGTAGAAATCGAAATCGCCGGAACCAACCCCTGCCGCGCCGAACGGGCCGTCGCCGATCGTGCCGGAGAAGCGAACCGCGTGGCCCGGCATCAGGGCCGTAGGCGTTGCAAGCGGGATCGATCCCTCGTCCTCTGCGTTGGGCTCCAGATCCGTGGGCGGTGGCAACACCACGGTCCCGATGACATCGACTGCACTGTATTCGTCCGGACGTGTACCGAAGTCCTTGATGACGAGGCTGTTGTTCATCTGGGCCTGCATCTGGATGTCAGCAGCCTGCGTGCTGGCGCTCGCCAACCTGGAGGCGGCCGTACCGGCGGCATGTGCTCGCCAGTAAGCCGCGTCGACCTCAGCGCCTTCCGGGCGAAAACTCACGAATGGATTCGGACCTGGCGGCGGCATGCTCATGGCCTCTTCAGGCGTGTACTTGCGCGCATCCGCGTTACTCTCGATCCACTGCAACATATCGTCGCGTGCATCAGCCCAGGCGTGTGATGTCAGGGCCACGCAGGCGGCAACAATTGAGGCCTTGGTGGCAAATCCCTTCAGTTTCATCAATAGCTCCCCTTCTTATGTCAAATTGTTGGTGGAATCCTCCGCGCGCCCGCGCGTACATTCGTCAAACAATCTGGCCCGCGTGGGCAGGTCGGAGCTTTTATTCTTGTTATGGGCAATATAGCCCAAAATCGTTCCTTGCGTATGATTGCGCCCTTAACGGCGCGTTAGAGGATCGCGGGATGTCCGAGATCAGCGAGAGGTTTATCCATTGTCCGTATTGCGGTGAGTCGATCTCCGTGATGGTGGACGACTCCGAGGCGGAGCAGCAATACACGGAAGACTGCCAGGTCTGTTGCCGGCCGATGGTGATGAATGTGACCGTCGATCCCGACGGCAGCGTGCGTCTACAGGCGCGCAGCGAAGACGAATAGGCCGCTACACCGCGCGCGCGACCGCCAGTGCACTGACCTTGCCGGCGCCGGCCTGCTTCACGACACGGGCCACTTGCTGCATCGTCACTCCGGTTGTAATGACATCATCGATGATCAGCACATGTCGATACGGCAGCACTCCGCGAGCGACGAACGCCGACTTGAGATTTCTGGCCCTCTCTTTCGCATTCAGTCCGGACTGAAACGGCGTAGCTCGTTGGCGACGCACGCTGGTCACCAATGGCACGCTCAAGTGCTTTGCCACCGGCCTGCCGATTTCGACGGCCTGGTTAAAGCCGCGAAACCAGCGGCGGCGCCAGTGCAAAGGGACCGGCATTACGGCATCGATGTCCGGGGGCATGCACGCGGCGGCCGTGCACAGCAGTTCGGCAAATGCCGGCGCATAGAAAAGCCTGCGTTTGAACTTCAGCGCCTTGATCGCCGCATCGACGGGAAACGCATACTCCAGGGGCGCGACGTCGTACTCGAAGGGCGATGACGAGGCGGGGGGTGGCGACGGAATCCTCGGCAGGTCGTCATCACAACCGGCGCAGATGTGGCGTTCGGGTGCTCTCGTTGGCGTGCCGCAGAACACGCAACGCAGCGGCATAATGACGTTGTCGAGGTCGCTGAGCATCGCATCATTATTGGTGCGCACTTCGTCCCCGGCGACGCGGCTTTCGCCGTGAAATATCGGGAAAGCGTGGTACCGTTCGCCAATGCTCAGACTGCACGACATCAGGCGCCGCTCTGATCGCGCCGCGTCCACGTTCGACGAAGCAGACTTTGTGCACGCCGTCACTCGCGAGGGCCTGCTGACGAGACTCGAACCTCTGCTGTTGCAGCCGACGAGAATCCTGGACCTGGGCTGCGCGACGGGCGCAACCGGACGGTTGCTGCGCAAGCGTTTCAAACGCGCACACATCGTCTCTCTCGACCTGAGCCGGGCGATGCTTGGAGCTGCCAGGAAAAACCGGCCGTGGCTGTCGCGGATGAGCTTTGTGCAGGGCAACGCGCGACGCCTGCCTTTCGCGAGCGGCACGTTTGACCTCGTGGCCGCAAACCAGATGTTGCCATGGGACCCTGAGCCCCAGTCCGTATTCGAGGAAGTCGCGCGGGTTCTGAAAAAAGGGGGCGTATTTGCGTTCGCCACGCTGGGGCCCGACAGCCTGCGAGAGCTCGACAACGCGTGGGCGGCGGTGGACAGCCAACCCCATGTGAATCGCTTCCCGGACATGCACGACATCGGCGATGGGCTGGTGCGCGCCGGCCTCGCCGACCCGGTGCTCGACGTCGATCGGCTCGCCGTCAGCTACGAAGACCCGGCCAGGCTATTCGCTGACCTGACCCGGATCGGCGCCCGCAACACGCACCATGGTCGCGGTCGTGGTCTGGTGGGAAAGGAGCGGTTCCGCACCATGACCAGGGTGCTCACAGCCGCGGGCTCAGACGGTCCGATCCTGCTCGACCTGGAGCTCGTCTACGGCCATTGCTGGGGCTCGGGTCCGAGGCGCGACCCCGCTAACTACCGAGTTGATGCAAACCAGATTCCTTTGCGGCGCTAAGCCTTTGTTAAACAAGAACTATTCTCAACGCGATTCATATCAGCAGGATTGCATGGACGATTCTATTTGAGTACACTGCGCGGGCCTTTTTGACCAGCAGGAGGGTCAAGACGGCCGATCGACGAATTCCCGGGGTCCCCGGGCCAGCGCTCACTGGCAAATCCAGTATTCGTCACATCCTGAATTTAGGACAGATTGCGATCGCCCAGGCGGTTGCAGGGTGGACAACTAATGATACGAAAATCGTTTTGGAGCCTGCTTGGCTTGGTGTTTGCGAGCACGGCGAGTGCCGAATGGGCATTGAACATGCCAAAAGGCGTGACCGACCTTAGCGTCGAGACCTATGACTTACACATGATGGTCTTCTGGTGGTGTGTTGCCATCGGCGTGGTTGTGTTCGGTGTCATGATTATCTCGCTGTTCAGGCACCGCAAATCGCAGGGCGCGGAACCCGCCACGTTTTCTCACAGCACGACGGCCGAGGTCATCTGGACCGCGATACCGGTTGTCATCCTGTTGATTATGGCCGTGCCCGCCGCAGAAACGATGATCAAGCTTGAAGACTCCCGCGACCCGGACATTTCCGTCGTGGTTACGGCGTACCAGTGGAAATGGCACTACAAATACCAGGACGAAGGCATCGAATTTTACTCGAGCCTGGCGCGTCCGAGTGTCGATGCTCGCCGCAAGCAGTCCGGTGTCGACGTCATGGGCGTTGAGAACTACCTGCTCGACGTCGATCGGCCGCTCGTTGTGCCGCAGGGCGCAAAGGTTCGGCTGCTGTTGACGTCGAATGACGTCATCCACTCGTGGTGGGTACCTGAGCTCGCCATCAAGAAGGACGCGATTCCGGGCATCGTCAACGAGACCTGGTTCAAGGCCAACGACGTCGGCACGTATCGCGGCCAGTGCACTGAATTGTGTGGCAAGGATCATGGCTACATGCCGATTGTTGTCGAAGTCGTCGAGCCCGAGGCGTACCAGGCCTGGGTAGACACACGTAAAGACAGCGACCCCCAGCTCGCCAGCGCGCAATAAGCAATATTTCGGAGTATTAAGGAATGACGACGACTACCGCAGACACTCACGCCGTGGACCACGAGCACGATGATCACGGCCCGACCAAGGGCATCAGGCGCTGGCTGTTCTCGACGAACCATAAGGACATCGGCACGATGTACCTTATCTTCAGCCTTTTGATGTTCTTCGTCGGCGGCGCAATGGCGATGGTGATTCGCTCTGAGCTCGCCGTTCCGGGCCTGCAGTTCGTGCACCCCGAGTTCTTCAACTCGATGACCACGATGCACGCCCTGATCATGGTATTCGGCGCCGTCATGCCGGCTTTCGTGGGCCTGGCCAACTGGATGATCCCGCTCATGATTGGCGCGCCTGACATGGCGCTGCCACGCATGAACAACTGGTCGTTCTGGATCCTGCCCGTTGCCTTCGGCATCCTGCTGTCAACGCTGCTGATGCCGGGCGGCGCGCCTGCCAGCGGTTGGACGATGTACCCACCCCTCGTCCTGCAGACCGGTGATGCGTTCCCGTTCCTGATCTTCTCGGTTCACCTCATGGGTATCTCGTCGATCATGGGCGCCATCAACGTCATCGTAACGATCATCAACATGCGCGCACCGGACATGACGCTGCTCAAGATGCCGATGTTCGTGTGGACCTGGCTGATTACGGCTTACCTGCTGATCGCGGTTATGCCTGTCCTGGCCGGCGCCGTAACGATGCTGCTGACCGACCAGTTCTTCGGAACCAGCTTCTTCCTCGCAGCCGGCGGCGGTGACCCCGTGATGTTCCAGCACATTTTCTGGTTCTTCGGTCATCCCGAGGTGTACATCATGATTCTGCCGGCCTTCGGTGTCGTGTCAGAGATCATCCCGACTTTCTCGCGCAAGAAGCTGTTCGGCCACGACTCGATGGTGTACGCGGCTAGCTGCATCGCCTTCCTGTCGTTCATCGTCTGGGCGCACCACATGTTCACCGTGGGCATGCCCCTGACGGGCCAGCTGTTCTTCATGTTCGCGACCATGCTTATCGCGGTGCCGACGGGCGTCAAAATTTTCAACTGGGTCGCAACGATGTGGCGCGGCGCGATGACCTTCGAAACGCCTATGTTGTTCTCGCTGGCGTTCGTCTTCCTGTTCACGATCGGCGGCTTTTCCGGCCTGATGCTCGCGATCCAGCCTGCTGACGTGCAGTACCACGACACCTATTTCGTGGTGGCGCATTTCCACTACGTGCTCGTGCCGGGCTCGATCTTCGCCATCATGGCCGGCGCCTACTACTGGCTGCCGAAGTGGACTGGCCACATGTACAACGAGAAACTCGGCAAGCTGCATTTCTGGCTGTCGACGATCTTCGTCAACGTCACGTTCTTCCCGCAGCACTTCCTGGGACTGGCAGGTATGCCTCGCCGTATTCCGGACTACTCGGTCCAGTTCGCCGACTTCAACCTGATTTCCAGTATTGGCGCTTTTGGCTTCGGCTTGTCGCAGCTGGTCTTCGTGCTTGTCATTCTTACTGCCTGGAAGGGTGCGAAGGCAACGGACCGCGTATGGGAAGGCTCGCATGGTCTCGAATGGACCGTGCCGTCGCCGGCACCGTGGCACACATTCACGACGCCGCCCAAGAACCGCATTGCTGATGAGGCCTTCGAGTAAGCGCATGGACGATCTCGAGCGCAAAAAGAACATCCGCCGCACGGCCCTGATCGTGGCGGCGGTTGCTATCGCGTTCTACGTCGGATTCATCATGCTGGGCGTAATGCGCTCCTGAGAAACGACATGACTGGCGAAAAACGAAACAACGCAAACCGTAACCTCGTGCTGTCACTTCTCGTGATCGTCGTGGGTGCGTTTGGTTTCGGCTACGCGCTCGTGCCGCTATACGATGTGTTCTGCGAGATCACCGGCTTTGGCGGTCGTACCAATAATGAGGCTGTTGCGGTCAACGAGACGCCGGACCTCAATCGCGAGATCCGGATCGAGTTCATGACGACCGTGAATTCCTACGCGCAGTTCGAGTTTGCGTCCGACGCCGACAGCATGGTCGTGCATCCGGGCAAGATGTACTACGCCACGTTCACGGCCAAGAACCTGACCGAGAGCGACAAGGTCGCGCATGCTGTGCCCAGCGTCGCGCCGCCGGCCGCCGCTGAGCATTTTGTAAAGATCGAGTGTTTCTGCTTCAACAGCCAGGAGTTCCTGGCCAGCGAAGAGAAGTCCATGCCTCTCCAGTTCATCGTGAACCCGGACCTGCCCGACTACGTCGACACGATCACGCTGGGGTACACATTTTTCGACACCACAAGCGTGGCGTCGAGCAACTAACAGCATTTAGTACCAGAGAAACAACATGACGACTCACACAGACGAACATTATTACGTCCCACACGGCAGCCATTGGCCCGTCGTCGGCTCGGTAGGCCTCCTGTTCCTGATGGTCGGCGTATCCAGCTGGCTAAACGGTGCGGACGCCGGCTTCTACATCATGCTGGCTGGTTTTGCCGTCATTATCTTCATGATCACGGGCTGGTTTGGCACGGTGATCGGCGAAAGCGAAGGCGGCCTCTATAACGCGCAGGTGGACAAATCGTTCCGCCAGGGGATGTTCTGGTTCATCTTCTCGGAAGTCATGTTCTTTGCAGCGTTCTTCGGCGCCCTCTTCTACGCCCGCAATATGTCGATTCCGTGGCTGGGCGGCGAAAGTAACAACTTCTTTACGAACCTGCTCCTGTGGGAAGGGTTTGAAAGCACGTGGCCCACGAACGGTCCGGGTAACCTCGGCGGCGAGTACGAGGCCATGCCACCGTTCGGCCTGCCGCTGATCAACACGGCGTTGCTGCTGACCTCATCGATCACGGTGACGATCGCTCACCATGCACTGCTCGTCGGGAAACGCACGCAGCTTGCTGTCTTCCTGGCGGCGACCTTCCTGCTCGGCTTTGTGTTCGTCTACCTGCAGGGTGTCGAGTACGTTCATTCCTACAATGACCTTAACCTGAAGCTGACGACCGGGATCTACGGCTCGACGTTCTTCATGCTCACGGGCTTTCACGGAATGCACGTGACCATCGGCGCCATTATGCTGACGATCATCTTTTTCCGAGTGTTGAAGGGACATTTCTCGGCCGACAAGCACTTCGCGTTTGAGGCCGTTGCCTGGTACTGGCATTTCGTCGATGTCGTCTGGATCGGTCTGTACGTGTTCGTGTACTGGATGTAGATGGTTCGGGGGAGGAAGGGCCCCCGGAAAAAACGCATAGTGGAAATAAAGCGCAGCGAAGCGAGCCATTCCACTATGCGTTTTTCCCGGGGGCCTTTCTACGTCTGGAGCCACCCCATGAAATAGGCCAGGATCAGGAATCCGATCAGGGTGGCCGACAGGGCAACCCGTACCTGCAGTGCCTTCAGCATTTTGGTCGAGTCAGCATCCTCCCGGCGCAGGTAGAATAGACCCGTCCCAAGGCTGATCACGATAGCGGCCAACAGGACATAAACAACGTATTTCATATCAGCATTACCTCTTGCGGGCAGTATAACGTGAACACCCAGTCCAAAAAGCCGTTGCCATCATGGCTACCACTCGTGGTCGGCGCGCTGCTCGTCGCCCAGTTCGCGGGACTCGGCGCCTGGCAGATCAGCCGTGGAATGGAGAAGCGCGCAGAGCAGCAACTCTATCGTGACGACACCGGCTTCACGCCCTGGCAGCACGGGCTGGAGGTTCGCCCGTACCAGCGGCTGGAAGCCTTCGGCGAGTTTGATGGCGAACACCAGTTCCTGCTCGAAAATATCATCGTCAACAGTCGCTACGGCCATTACGTCATCACACCCCTCGTCGGCCTCACGGGCAAGCCCGTGCTCCTTGTCAACCGCGGCTGGATCGAAAAGACGGGCGAACCACTGGATCTCAAGCGTCTCGAAGTACCAGAGGGACGAGTTACCGTCCGCGGGCGGGCCGGTTCACTACCGCGAGCGGGCATGAAAATGGGCGACGCCGTTAACGCCGGGGACGACTGGCCGAAAGGTGCTGTGTACCCGTCTTCGGAAGAAATTGCTGCGGCGCTCGGGCGGGAGGTACAGCCGTTCGTCCTGCTCATGGATCACGAGGAAGAGTACGGGTTCTTCCGCCACTGGGTGCCCACCGAATTTGGTCCGGGCAAGCACTTTGGTTACGCATTGCAATGGTTTGCGATGGGTGCCGTGCTGTCCGGCCTGCTCATCTGGAATTATCGTAAGAAGCGTTTCAAATAATGACTGACATCAGGAAAGGAAAAGGGCGCGTGCAGCTGCTGCTCGTCGCGGCCGTCTTTATCGGGCCATTGGCAGTGGCCGCGTGGCTGTACTTCGCTGGTCAGGAGATGGCACCCGAGTCGCGCACGAACAGTGGTGCGCTGCTGGAACCGATCGTCAATATCGGCGAACTATTGCCGGCGTCGCCGTTGCTCGCGAGTGGCGACGGTCGCTGGGTGCTGCTTTACGCGAATGAGGGCGCCTGTGAAGAGGCGTGTGAATTCTCTCTGTACACGCTGCGCCAATCGCGCCTGATGCTGGGCAAGGAGATGGACCGGCTGCTGCGTGTTTTCTTGCACGGCGATACGGCGCCCGATACAGTGCTGCTTGCCGAGGAGCACGCGGGCCTGATAACGCTTCAGGACAGCGATCTCAAGGACTTGCTGGACAACAAGAAACCCGCCAACCTCGACACAGGTGGTTACTACCTGGTCGATCCGCTTGGAAATCTCGTTCTTTATTTCCACCCGAATATCGACCCGGGCGCCATGGTAGAGGACATCAAGCACCTGCTGGAACTCTCGCGTATCGGTTAGGCGGAAAAGCATTGAACACGACAGCAGAGACTTACACGGACTGGCGCGACTACTACGAGCTGACGAAGCCTCGTGTCGTCATGCTGATCGTGTTTACTGCCATCGTCGGCATGTTCGTTTCCGTGCCCGGCTGGCCCGGCACCATGCCGCTGATATTTGGCACGCTCGGCATCGGTCTCGCGGCATCATCCGCCGCCGTCTTCAATCACGTGCTCGATGCGCGCATCGACATCCAGATGATGCGCACGCGTGGACGGCCCTTGCCCCAGGGCAAGCTAACCGAGAAGTCGGCCCTCGCGTTTGCGACCATCCTGTGCATTCTCTCGATGATTGTCCTGGTGTTCCTCGTCAACCCGCTGACCGCGATTCTCACGTTCACCTCGTTAATCGGTTACGCCGTTGTCTATACCGTCTGGCTCAAGCGCGCGACACCGCAGAACATCGTGATCGGCGGGGCCGCCGGCGCAGCGCCACCGATACTCGGGTGGACCGCTGTAACCAATGAAGTCGAGGCCGGCGCTTTGTTGATGTTCCTGATCGTGTTCGTCTGGACGCCGCCGCACTTCTGGGCGCTCGCCATCGCACGCAAGGAAGAGTACGCCAAGGTCGACATCCCGATGCTGCCCGTCACGCACGGTGAGGCTTACACACGCCTCAACATTCTCCTGTATACAATCCTGCTCGTGCTCGTCACGATCCTGCCTTACCTGATCGGCATGAGTGGCCTGATCTACCTGGTCGTGACGCTGGTGCTCGACGCGCTCTTTCTTTACTACGCGATCCAGATGTATCGCGTCCCCGAGGACATGGAATTGCCCATGAAGACGTTCCGGTTCTCGATCAGCTACCTCGGCTTCCTGTTTTGTGCACTGCTCGTGGATCACTACCTCAAGTACCAGATAAGCTTATGATCTGAAGGCAGTCAGCCAAGGACTCCATCGATCGACAACCGCGCACAAACCTTCGACACCCTGGTCCGCCCACATTTCGACCGGCTATACCGACTCGCGTTTCGCCTGACCGGGCGCAAGGCGGAGGCCGAGGACCTGTTCCAGGAACTCCTGATCAAGGCGTTCGGGAAACTCGATGACCTGGTCGGCATAGACGAGCCCGGCTCGTGGCTGTGCCGCGTCATGTATAACCTGTTTGTCGACGAGCAACGGCGCTTTGCGCGCCGCCGCATGCAGACGGTCGAAGAGGGGTTTCTTCCTGGCGACGGCCTGGAAGGGTTTGCCGGCACCGACAACCCGGAACAGGACCAGCAACGCCTGGACCAGCTGCGGCAGCTCGATGCGGCCCTCGCGCAGCTCAGTGACGAACATCGCATTATCGTGCTGTTACATGACACCGAAGGCTATAAACTGGAAGAAATTCATGAGCTTATCGGCATTCCGGTAGGAACGGTGAAATCCCGGTTGCACCGGGCCCGCGCGCGCCTGCGCGAAATTCTCGCCCCGAGCGGAACCTTTTCCTGATGCGCAACGTGTAAGAGATCAGGCAGGACAGACATATGAAGACAAGCGACACAGGCAAACAGGACCGGGACGTCCTGGAGCTGTTAAAGGACTATCCGATGGCGACAGCTGACGCGGGTTTCTATGATCAGGCCCTCGCGCGTGCGACGCACGAGGGTTCACGGCGCCAGCGCAATCGCTGGATTATGACCGGCTTTGGCTCGGCCGTGGCGGCCGGACTCGTCCTGTGGCTTGTCAGTGGCATATTCCTGGCGTCGCCCGACCTGCCGCAGCCCGACAACAGTATTCCCGGGATCGCGATGACGCTTGAAGAGCCGCGTACCGTGAACCTGGTATTTGCCTCCGCCTCTGCGCTGGAGTCCGCGACGCTGACCGTGACCTTGCCCGATGGTATCGAGCTCGCAGGGTTCCCGGGGCAGCGGGAAATCACGTGGCAGACCAGCCTTGCCGAAGGCAAGAATCTTTTGCCGCTCGAGCTAATCGCCCTGACACCGGTCGGTGGCGAAGTGTTTGCGCGGCTTGAACATGATGACCGTGACCGTACTTTCCGGTTGCGAATCGAAGTGAGCTAACGGAGTAGGTCAATGAAACGCTTAAGTATCCTGTTTGCGGTCATAGTTCTGACCATGATGGCATTCGCGCCGGCCATGGCGTTTGCCGATGAAGGCCTCGATGACCTGGATGTCACGATGATCGTCCTCGACGACCCGTCTGAACTCGACGATGCGTTCAATAAGATGGACGGTCCCGACGACGATGGCGTCGAGAAAGAGGACTGGACCGGCAGTGAGTCAGGGGACGATTCGGATGGTGACGACGACTCGAACGAAGATTCGCTCGATGACTCGGACGACGAGGTCGAGGACGCGTCCGAGGATGAATCTGAAAACGAGTTCGAAGATGAGGATGAGTTCGAGGACGAGTTTGAAGACGAATTCGAGCATGACGAAGCCGATGACGAAGAAGACGAAATGGAAGACGAGGACGACTTCGAAGACGGTGAGGATATCGACGAAGACGAATTCGACGACGATGATGACGACGATGAGGAAGATGACGACGACGACGACGTCACCTGATCGCCTCCGCGGCGGCTAACCGGGCCGCGCCAGGTCGAAAAACACAGAAATCCCCCCGATTGTGACCCAGTCGGGGGGATTTTCTTGCGCCACGTCATAGTTTCGGGAGCACACAGCCGATATTCTCCCTTATCTGACATAACGCTTGGCCACGCACTACATGCAAAACAGGATTTTCATCACCGCGTCTTTCGCCCTGATGGTCGCGATCACTACGCTGGCACCTGCCGGACCAGCGCATGCCATGACGCCGGAGCAGTATTTCGCGGACGGCAACCGCCTGTTCCGGGACGATCTCTATTGGGCGGCCCTGTTGCGTTACAGCCAGGCCGAGGAGGCCGGCCTCGATACCCCGCTACTGCACTACAACACCGGCATCACGCACTACAGGGCCGGGCAGCATATCCGGGCCAGGGAGCACCTGCTGCGCGCACTGGACGATCCAAACCTGCGCGCGGCCGCGCAATACAACCTGGGCCTCAATGCCTATGCGCTGGGCGACAAAGACGAAGCGCTGCGTTGGTTCCGACTCACGCGCGATACGAGCACGAATCGTAAATTGCAGGAGTATGCCGTCGTCGCGATTTCCCGGATTCGCATTGAGCGGGAACAGCCCGACGAGTACGAGGTGCGCGCCGAGGTGCGCGAGAAGAAGCGGGAATTCACCAACCTGGAGCTGCGCGCGCGCATTGGCTACGGCAACGACAGCAACGTGTTCCGCAGTCCGAATACGGCTTACATCGATGTCGCCGACCCCAACCAGCCAGTCGTAACGCCTGTGGCACAGAGTGCCGCCTATGTGCCGGTCAGCCTGTCGGTCAAATACAAGGTCAACAACCTGCCGTTCGAGGGCTTTTACGGCGCGTACCGTTTTGTCGGCCGCTATTACCCGGACGAACTGTTCAAGAATGCCAACGAATTCAAGCACGAGGCGAGCTTCGGCAGCGAGTACGAGCGCAAGAAAGGAACGCGTGAACGGCGCGTATTCAGTGCCTTTTCCGTTGCCCAGCATGAGGAGATCTACTACGACCCTGACGATGGCACATCGCGGCTTATCAACGGGGCGAACATCGACGACCGTATGAACTACCTGCGCTACGGCCCCGAGTTTTCGGCTCGGCAGTCCGGCGAGAAGATCGCTTTCGGGCTGCGGGCAAAAGGTCAGCTATGGAACTACGACCAGATCGACGTGGTGCCCGAATACGATCATGAGTACTTTCTTTTCAGTCTATTCGGCCAGTACAAGTTTACGAGCACGTCGCTGCTGAGGATTACGGCCGACTACTACAGCCGCCGTTACGGCGATCGGCCCGCGTATGACCTCGACGGCCAGCAGCGTTTCGGTAACCCGAACATCCGCTATGACTACGTCGCGCTGACGCTGCGCGCCCGCCAGCGTCTCGGACGCAGCATGTGGTTCGGCTTCGACGTGGAGCGCACCGAGCGGACGGACCAGTACGTCGGCTACAACGACTACACGCGCGACAGTTTCGGCGTCGAGTTGCACTGGTCGCCTGGCTATCGCTTCGACCTCGACCTCGAAGCGAGGTACCGACTGTATGATTTCCCGAACGCCTTCGCGTTTCACGAGCCGACAGTCGGATTGAAGACCCAGGAAACCGTCGACGCCAAGCTGCGTGCGTCCTACCGGATCCTGCCCCGTCTCAGCCTGTTTGCCGAGGCAGAACTGCGCGAAAGAACCTCAAATGACCTTCGCATCCAATATGACCGCACTCTGTACGCTATCGGCGTACGTTGGGAGCAGTAATACTGCTAAACTCTCGCGCTTTCCCGAACAGGCTTTTGGCCCGATTGTCAGCGCCGGATGGACGTCACACCAATCCTCGAAGAGCTCAATGACGCGCAGCGTCAGGCGGTTACGGCACCTGCTGAACCGGCCCTGATCATTGCGGGCGCCGGTAGCGGCAAGACACGCGTGCTCGTGCACCGCGCCGCCTGGCTCATCGATGTCGAGGGTGTCTCCCCGCACAGCCTGCTGGCGGTTACGTTCACCAACAAGGCCGCCGCCGAGATGCGCCATCGCATCGAGGAACTGCTCAAAGTCCCCGTCCAGCACCTGTGGATCGGCACCTTTCACGGCCTGGCGCATCGCATGCTACGGCGCCACTGGCGCGAAGCCAAGCTCCCGCAGGGCTTCCAGATCATCGACTCGGACGACCAGCTGCGGTTGATCAAGCGCCTGCTCAAGAACCTCGAGGTCGACGACAGCCGCTGGGTGCCCAAGGAGATCCAGTGGTTCATTAACGCGCAGAAAGATGAAGGGCTTCGCCCGCAACATCTCGACGACGACAACGACCCGAATCGCCGCCAGATGATCTCTCTGTACCAGTCCTACGAGGAGATCTGCCAGCGTGGCGGCCTTGTCGACTTTGCGGAGTTGTTGCTGCGCGCGCACGAACTCCTGCGCGACAACGATGAGCTGCTGGCGCACTATCGGCGGCGCTTCCAGCACCTGCTCGTTGACGAGTTCCAGGACACGAACGCCATCCAGTACGCCTGGCTGCGGCTGCTGGCCGGTGGCGACGGCGTACCCTTCGTCGTCGGCGACGACGACCAGTCGATCTACCGCTGGCGCGGTGCGCGCGTAGAGCACATCCACCAGTTTCAGAAAGACTTCCCTGGCACGCGCGTCGTCAAGCTTGAGCAAAACTACCGCTCGACGGCGACCATCCTGAACGCGGCCAACGCGGTTATCGCGAACAATGCGTCGCGCCTCGGCAAAAACCTCTGGACCGAGGGCGCCGAGGGAGAACCGATCAAGGTCTATTCGGCCTACAACGAACGCGACGAAGCTGATTTCGTGATCGGCCGCCTGCGCGACTGGATCGACCAGGGCAACCTGCGGGCCGACTCGGCAATATTGTACCGCTCGAACGCGCAGTCACGCGTGTTGGAAGAAGGCCTGATCAATGCGCGTATCCCGTACCGCGTTTACGGAGGCTTGAGGTTCTTCGAGCGCATGGAAATCAAGGATGCGCTCGCCTATCTGCGCCTGATTTCGAATCGCGATGACGACAGCTCATTCGAACGTATTGTGAACAAACCCACGCGCGGTATCGGCGCTCGCACGCTGGAAATGATGCGCGCTTACGCCCGTGCGAACGCCTGTTCCATGTGGCGCGCGGGTGGCGCCATCGCCAGTGACGACCTTAACGGCCGCGCCGCGAATGCCGTTAATGCCTTCATGTCCCTGATCGAGCGCATGGCGCGAGAGACGCAGGGGCTCGAACTTCACGACAAGGTGGATCACGTCATTCACCTGAGCGGGCTCGCGGAGTTCTTTAAGAAGGAAAAAGGCGAGAAAGGCGAAACGCGCGTCGAAAACCTCGCCGAACTCGTCAGTGCTGCCAAGAGTTTCGAGCCCGATCCCGCGGAAGACATGCCGCCGCTGGATGAGTTCCTCGCCCACGCGGCCCTCGAGGCCGGCGAGGGGCAGGCTGACGCCTGGGAAGATTGCGTGCAGCTCATGACCATGCACTCCGCGAAGGGGCTGGAGTTTCCGCTCGTCTTTATTTGCGGCATGGAGGACGGCCTGTTCCCACACCAGCGCTCGATCGCCGATCCGCATGGCCTCGAGGAGGAGCGGCGCCTTTGCTACGTCGGCATCACACGTGCCAAGCAGACGCTCTACATCACTCACGCCGAACAGCGGCGGCTGCACGGCATGGACAATTTCTCACACCCATCGCGCTTTATTGCGGAAATTCCAGCCGAGCATGTCGAAGAGGTCCGGCCGCGCGTACAGGTCTCGCGCCCGCTGCGGTCAGCTGCTGCACCGCGCCGTCGGCAGTCAGCGACAGCCTCGGGCAATGAGCTTGGTATTCGGCTGGGACAGCACGTTCGTCACAAGAAGTTCGGGGACGGTGTCATTCTCAATTGCGAGGGCCAGGGCGCGCATGCGCGAGTCGAAGTGAATTTTGAGAGTGCCGGCACAAAATGGCTCGTTTTGAGCTATGCAAATCTCGAGTTGATGTAAACTACGCGCGATGAAAATTCTAATCCTCGGCGCAGGTCAGGTAGGTTCGTCCGCGGCCTATCACCTGTCGCGTGAAGAGGCCAACGAAGTCACCATCGTCGACAAGCGGCCTGATGTACTTCGCGAACTTCAGGATCGTCTCGATATCCGCACGGTGGTGGGACACGCCGCCTATCCGGAGGTTCTCGAACGGGCCGGCGCCAGCGATGCCGACATCGTGGTCTCGCTCACGGATTCGGACGAGACCAACATGGTGGCCTGCCAGGTTGCCTACACCCAGTTTCGAACGCCCACCAAGATCGCGCGCATTCGCTCCGCCGAGTATATGAATGCCAACAAGCTGTTTACTCAGGATGCGATCCCGATCGATGTGCGCATCAGCCCGGAGCAGCTCGTTTGCTCGTTTGTCGAACAGCTGATCCTGTACCCCGGCTCGACCCAGGTCCTGGAGTTCGCCGGCGGTCGCGTCCGGCTGGTTGGCGTCCGGGCCGATCGCGATGGGCTCCTCGTGGGCCAGCGCATCGCGACGCTCAAGGATCACATACCGAATACCGAAGCACGTATCGCCGCTATCTACAGGCGCGGCAAGGCCATGCTGCCCGACGGCGATACCGTCATCCAGGAAGATGACGAAGTCTTCTTCATTGCAGACCGCAAGGACATTCGCGTCTTCATGAGTGAAATTCGGCGTCTCGAAGACCCGGTGCGACGTGTCGTTATTGCGGGCGGAGGCAATATCGGCGTGCGGCTCGCCCTGGCGCTCGAGCAGACCAACCAGGTCAAGATTATCGAGCGCGACCCAAGGCGCGCGCGCGTCATTTCCGAGCAGCTGAACAAGGCCATCGTCCTGGTCGGCGACGCGGCCGATGAAGAGCTTCTCCTGGAAGAAAATATCGACAACGTCGATGTCTTCTGCGCCCTTACGAACTCCGAAGAGGCGAATATTCTGAGTTCGATGCTGTCGAAGCGCCTGGGCGCGCACAAGGCCATGGCGCTGATCAACCGGGCTTCGTACGTGGACCTCGTGGAATCAGGCAGCATCGACATTGCCATATCACCACAGCAGGTCACTATCGGCTCACTGCTCGCGCACGTGCGCCGCGGCGATGTCGTCAAAGTGCACTCCCTGCGACGGGGCGCGGCCGAAGCCATGGAGGCAATTGCTCACGGCACTCCCGACAACTCGAAAGTCGTTGGTCGCGCCATCGAGGACATCGAGCTGCCGAAGGGCACCGCTATCGTTGCGATTGTTCGCGGCGACAAGGTAATGATCGCCCATCACGACATCGTCATCGAGGCAGACGACCACGTCATCCTGTTTATGACCGACCGGCGCAAGATCGAGAAGCTCGAAAGTCTGTTCCAGGTCGGCGTGTCGTTTGTCTAGGGCCAGGACCTCATGAACTGGACCGTCGTACAGCGCATCCTCGGCCTGCTGTTGATGATCTTCAGCCTGACAATGCTGCCGCCGATCGCGTTCAGCATCTATTACGACGATCACTCCTGGCTACCGTTCGTCGAGGGCTTCGGGCTCACGGTTGCGGCGGGCTTCTTTTGCTGGCTGCCGGTGCACCGCTCGCGGAAGGACCTGCGCCTGCGCGACGGCTTCCTCGTGGTCGCCGCGTTCTGGACTGTCCTGGGTACCTTCGGTGCAGCGCCATTGTATTTCTCGGACGCGTTGTCGTTGTCGTTCACCGACGCGGTTTTCGAGTCCATGTCCGGCCTGACCACGACGGGCGCCACGGTGCTCACCGGGCTCGACGAGCTACCCCTGTCCATTCTCTATTACCGCCAGCAGCTCCAGTGGCTGGGGGGCATGGGTATCATCGTGCTGGCTGTCGCCGTGCTGCCGATGCTCGGCGTTGGCGGCATGCAGCTGTACCGGGCCGAAACGCCGGGCCCGGTCAAGGACACTAAACTCACGCCGCGTATAACAGAGACGGCCAAAGCGCTGTGGTACGTCTACCTGGCATTCACGATTACCTGCATGGTCGGCTATCGCATCGCCGGCATGGGATGGTTCGATGCGCTTTGTCACGCGTTTTCGACGGTTGCGATTGGCGGCTTTTCGACCCACGACATGAGCATTGCGCATTTTGACAGCGCATCCATCGACCTGATTGCCGTGTTCTTCATGTTTGTCGCGGGCATCAATTTCTCCCTGCACTTCTTCGCGTGGCGCTACGTGTCGATCAAGCACTACTTCCAGGACCAGGAGTTCCGCGCCTACAGCATTATCCTGATCGTGTTATCGACCGTCGTCATTGCGTCGCTGTACCTGTATCGCGGCTTCGCCGACCCGTTTGATACCTTCCTCGACGGCTTGTTCCAGTCGGTGTCGATTGCAACAACAACGGGGTTCACCACCGAAAACTTTGCCATCTGGCCGGCGGCGCTGCCTGCCCTGCTGATCTTCGCCAGCTTCATCGGCGGTTCGGCCGGTTCGACCGCCGGCGGCATCAAGGTGATTCGCTGGCTGCTCGTCTATAAACAGGGGGTCCGCGAGATCGCTCGCCTGGTGCACCCGAGCGCGGAGATCCCGGTCAAGCTCGGCAACAAGGCGGTGCCGTCGCGCGTTGTTGAGGCCGTGTGGGGTTTCTTCTCGGTCTACATCATTGTGTTCGGCCTGATGCTGCTCGCCATGATGTCCACAGGACTCGACCAGGTCACGGCGTTTTCGGCCGTCGCCGCAACCCTGAACAACCTGGGTCCCGGACTGGGCGGCGTCGCGTCCGGCTTCATGGATCTCACCGATGCGGCCAAGTGGATCTCGGTGGCCGGCATGCTGCTCGGTCGCCTCGAAATTTTTACACTGCTCGTGCTGATCACACCCACGTTCTGGCGCACCTGAGCCTTGGGTTCCGCGACTGGCGACAACCTGCTTGATCG
Source organism: uncultured Woeseiaceae bacterium (assembly GCA_945787845.1). Taxonomy (GTDB): domain Bacteria; phylum Pseudomonadota; class Gammaproteobacteria; order Steroidobacterales; family Woeseiaceae; genus UBA1847. Next base: position 110,485 of record CALZJH010000010.1, read on the forward strand.
CATCAGCACCGCTATCGGCCGCGCCGCATCCTGGCTGACGTTGTTCATGGTCCTCGTGACCTTTGTCGTGGTCGTCATGCGTTACGTGTTCGACGCCGGGCTGATCTGGGTACAGGAATCCGTCATCTGGATGCACGCCGCCGTGTTCATGCTCGGCGCCGCCTACACCCTGCGCGACGAGGAACATGTGCGCGTCGATGTGTTCTACCGCAAGATGAGTCCGCGCCGCCGCGCGTGGGTCGACCTGGTCGGCGTTGCCATTTTTCTCTTCCCCTTGTGCCTTTTCCTCGCCTGGAACTCGTTTGATTTTGTAACGCAATCCTGGCGCATTCGTGAGATGTCGCGCGAGTCGGGTGGTTTGCCGTACCCGTTCGTGCCGCTGCTCAAATCGGTGCTGCTGCTCATGCCGCTGGCGGTTGCGATGCAGGGTGTCTCGCTGTTCCTCAAGTCTCTGAAAGCCCTGCGAAGCCGCTGACATGGAATGGGTTGCCGCACTGCTGTTCATCACCGTGATCCTCGTCTTGCTGGCGGGATTCCCGGTGGCGTTCACGCTTGGCGGCACAGCACTGATATTCGCGGCGGTCGGCGTCGTAGGCGGTACATTTAACGAGGCATTGCTGCTGGGTCTGCCGAATCGCGTCTTCGGCATCATGACGAACGAGACGCTGGTTGCCGTGCCCTTGTTCGTCTTCATGGGTGTGACGCTGGAGCGTGCGCGCATCGCGGAGGAGTTGCTCGAGACCCTGAGTGCGCTGTTCGGCACCCTGCGCGGTGGGCTCGGGATCTCAGTCACACTCGTCGGCATGCTGCTGGCCGCGAGCACGGGCATTGTCGGGGCTACCGTTGTAACGATGGGCCTGCTGTCATTGCCGACCATGCTGAAGCGCGGCTATTCACCCGAGGTTGCCACCGGCACGATATGCGCATCGGGCACGCTGGGACAGATCATCCCGCCGTCGATCATTCTCGTGATGCTCGGCGACGTGATGACCACGGCCTACCAGCAGGCGCAGCTCGAAATGGGTATCTACTCGCCCAAGACCGTGTCCGTCGGTGACCTGTTTGCCGGCGCGCTGATTCCCGGCATGATGCTGGTCGGCTTGTACGTGCTTTATATTCTGGGCGTTGCCTTCTTCAAGCCGGCGTCGATGCCGGCTCATCAGCAGGAAGGCGAAGGCCGGGTTTCGTTTTTCAAGGTCATCAAGGCACTCGCGCCGCCATTGATCCTGATCTTCGCGGTGCTGGGGTCAATACTCAAGGGACTCGCAACGCCGACCGAGGCGGCAGGCGTCGGCGGCATGGGCGCTTTGCTGCTTGCGCTGCTGCGGCGCGAGCTGAACCTCGAACGCTTGCAGGACATCATGCGCGCAACCCTGCGGATCAGCAGTATGGTCTTCCTGATTCTCATCGGCGCGTCGATCTTCTCGCTGGTTTTTCGTGGCTATGGCGGCGACGACGGGGTCCGCGCGATTCTCGAGTCACTGCCGGGCGGGGTCGTCGGCGCGGTCATTGTCGTCATGGCTGTCATGTTCCTGCTCGGTTTCGTTCTGGACTTCATCGAGATCACATTCGTTGTGGTGCCAATCGTCGGGCCGGTGTTGCTCGCCATGGGCCTGGATCCGGTGTGGCTCGGCATCATGATCGCAATCAACCTGCAGACTTCCTTCCTGACGCCGCCTTTCGGCTTTGCCTTGTTTTATTTGCGTGGCGTGGCGCCGGCGGCCGTGACGACTGCCCAGATCTACCGCGGCGCGATCCCGTTTGTTGCGATTCAGCTTCTGGCGCTGCTGCTGCTGGCGATCTTTCCCGAACTGGTTACCTGGCTTCCCGGCAAGATGTACGGTTAACCGCAGGCGCCCCTGATCGCGGCATCCAGCTTTTGCACAAGTTCTTCCTCGTGCTCATCCCCGATCACGTAAGGCGGGGCCAGCAGGATGTGATCACCCAATCGACCGTCCACGGTGCCGCCCATGCCGTACACCATCAGTCCGTAGTCCATCGCGGCTCGTTGAACGCGATTGTGCGTCTTTAACGCCGGATCGAGCGGCGCCTTGGTAGCGCGGTCGGCCACAAGCTCGACGGCGAGGAACAGCCCGCGGCCCCGCACATCGCCGACATTGGGGTGATCGTCCAACTGGGTCTGCAGTTGCTGCAGGACGGATGCCCCGCGAGTTCGGACATTCTCAAGCAGGTTCTCCTTGTCGATCGCGGTCAGCGTCGCCAGCGACGCTGCCACGGCCGTCGCGTGACCCATGAACGTGTGACCGTGCTGGAAGAAGCCGCTGCCCGCGCGGATGGCATCGGTAATCTCGTCCCGGCACAGAAGTGCGCCCACAGGCTGGTAGCCAGCGGCAAGACCCTTTGCCATCGTGACCATATCCGGAATCACGCCCTCCTGTTCATACGCCATCATCGTTCCGGTCCTGCCGGTACCGCACATGACTTCGTCGAGGATCAGGTGTACGCCGTATTGATCGCAAATCTCCCGGATGCGTTTGAAATAGCCGGGAACAGGAGCAACCGCACCGGCAGTGGCCCCAACCACGGTCTCAGCGACAAACCCGGCAACGTTCGTCGGCCCCAGTTTCTGGATCTTGCTTTCCAGTTCGTTGGCCGTACGCTGTCCGTATTCCTCCAGAGTCTCGTCGTCGCCGCGCTCGCGGTACTCGAAGCAGGGTGCAATATGGTGCCCGTCGACCATGATCGGGGCAAAGTTGGCACGGCGCCACTGGTTGCCGCCCGTCGCCAGGGCTCCGAGGGTATTCCCGTGATAACTCTGGCGGCGGGCGATATACAGATGACGCCCGGGTTCGCCGATTTCGACAAAGTACTGGCGCGACAACTTGAGAGCGGCCTCTACCGCTTCCGAGCCACCGCTAAGCAAAAGGACCTTGCCCATACCGGGTGCGGCGCCGACGATGCGGTCAGCGAGCTGCTCCATCGCGTCGGTCGTGAAGAAGGACGTGTGTGCGTATGGCAGCGTCCGCAACTGATTCTGAATCGCTGCAATGACGTCAGGATGACTGTGGCCGAGGCAGGACACAGCCGCCCCGCCGCAGCCGTCGAAGTAGCGTTTGCCGTGCTCGTCGTAAACATAGACGCCGTCACCGCGTGCGGCGCGCGGTGGTCGGTGAAGCAGACTTCGATGTAGCGCATGACTCATAGTCATCACCTCGGACTGACGCGTTACCAATACGCGCTGATTTTCGACAATTGCTTTTCGGCTTCCTGGATAATACTGACGGCGTCGCCACCCTTTTTGGCGACCAGCAGGGTAATCAACGCCTGCACTACCGCAAGCGCGCCAGTGAACGAGTGGTAGAAGGACGCAGAGCGATTCTGCGTGACGATCGTTTGGCTGGCCGACGATGCGGCAGGCGACACGAGGCTATCGGTGACCGCCACAATTTTCGCTCCGGCGTCCGCCGCGTATTCGACCGCATCGATCGTCAACTGCGTGTACGGCGGGAAGGAAATGACCAGCAGGCTGTCCTTCTCGCTGATGCCCCTCAGCTGATCTGCAAAGATACCGGCGTGGGTATCGACCAGCAGGCTGTTCTCCTGGAACAGCTGATAGGCGTAGTGAAACAGGAAGGCCGGCGCATACGCGCCACGCAGGCCAAGCACATAGACACGGCGACATTGGTGCAGGGTCTCGGCGGCCGCAACCATGGTCGCGTAGTTTTCGTCCGACAGCGTGCGCTCGACGTTGGCGATCTCCTGCTCCCGGAGCTCGGCGAACAGCCCCTCGCTATCGCCCGAGCTACGACGCTGGACAGCCTGGAGCTTGGACGCAAACCGGGGCTCATTCTTACGGAGGCGTTCGCGAAACGGCTCACGCAGTGCCTCGTAGCCTTCAAAGCCGAGCGACCGGCTCAGGCGGCTTACGGTCGCCGGCTTCACGCCCGCACCGCTCGCCACGGTACGCATCGAGTTGAGCCCAACCTCTTCCGGGTTTTCGAGCATATACCTGGCTGCTTTCTGTAACTCCGGCGTCAGCTCGGAGAAGGACTCGGTAAGAAGCCTGACCGTATCGGGATATCGAGTGCTCATGGTTGCTGATGAAACAAGTGATTCATACAGTCACTATACTGATTCATTCGTTGCAATAACAACACCTTTCGGCTAGGTTTGTTGTAGGAAGCTGTGAGACTTGCGGCCACGCTCTGTGGCCGTTAAGCATCAATCATTCTTCACCAGAGGGGGAAATTCAGATGAAGAAAAACTCACTTTCATTGGGCGTGTTTGCCGCAATGCTCGCCGCGGGCGGGTTGACGGCCCAGACCGCCATCGCTCAAGACGGCGCCGATGACGAATTCATCGAAGAGATCGTCACCACCGGCTCGCGTAGCGCCAAGCCGCGCTCAGCCGGCGATTCGCCGGTTCCCGTTGATGTCATCAACGCCGATGACTTCACGGCCATGGGCAACACGGCGGACCTGACCGACAACATCAAGGCACTGGTGCCGTCTTACACGGCCACGCCCGCCACAGGTGACGGCAGTGCTTTTGTCCGTCCGACGTCACTGCGCGGCACAGCACCCGACCAGACGCTCGTGCTGATTAATGGCAAGCGCCGACATCGCTCGGCACTCGTCCAGTTCTTCGCGCCCGCCGCCGGTAACGGCGCCCACGGTGTCGACATCGGCATGATTCCTGGAATGGCGGTCAAGCGCGTCGAGGTGCTACGCGACGGCGCCGCCTCGCAGTACGGCTCTGACGCCATTGCCGGTGTGATCAACTTTATCGTTAGAGACGATGCCGAAGGCGGTAGCGTGAAGGTCCAGTATGGCGAGCACTTCGATGGCGAGCAAAGCCTGCACGCCGGCGCCAATATCGGCTTGCCGATTGGCACCAGCGGCTTCATCAACGCGACGCTCGAATACGTTGACAACGACGCATTGTCGCGTGGTATTCAGCGCCCCGATGCACAGGCCCTGATTGACGCCGGAACTCCGGATGTGGGTACCGACGCGCCGTTTGGTGACGCACCGCTGGTACAGACCTGGGGACGCCCGGAGACCGAGGGAGTGCGTTTCTTCCTGAATTCGGGGTTTGAGCTCAGTGGTTCGTCCGAGCTCTATGCGCGTTTTAGCCTTGCCGAAACAGATGGGCGTTATCGCTTCTTCTACCGGAGCCCGACACACTCAACGTTTACCAGCCAGCGCGAATTCGGCGACGGCTGCCCGGTTTGTGACCCGGACCCGGCTTCGGATCCGTTGGACCTGATCCCGGATACCCTGAGCTTGCGCGAGCAGGGCTTCGTTGGGCTACCCGGCGGATTCACGCCGTTCCTCGATGGTGCCCAGGACGATTCGAGCTTCGTCGTCGGCGTCAAGGGCGAGTTCGACAGCGGCATGCTGTACGACGTCAGCTACAGCTACGGCAAGAGTGAGCTGGACTACTTCCTTAACAACACGGCTAACCCGTCTCTTGGGCCTGGTGACTTCCAGTCACTGCCCCAGATGGGCTTTGACGTGGGTGGCTATGCCCAGGAAGAGAACAACGTTAATGCGGACTTTTCCCTGGCGATGAGTGACAGTGTCAACCTGGCCTTTGGCTTCGAGACACGCGAGGAGACGTTTACCGCGATCGCAGGTGAGCCGAACTCTTTCCTCGGTTCGGGGTCGAGTGGCTTCCGCGGTGTCGAGCCCAAGAATGCCGGCGCGTTCAAGCGCGACAACGTGGCCATCTACGCCGACGTCGAGCATGACATCAGCGATGCGTTCCTGGTTCAGTACGCGGCACGGTACGAGAATTACTCGGACTTTGGCGGCACGCTGAACGGCAAGGTTGCCGCTCGCTATCGCGTCAGTGACGCGTTTGCGTTACGCGGGGCAGTCTCGACAGGCTTCCACGCGCCGACGCCGGGCCAGTCGAATGTCAGCACCATTATTACGACATTCGACGGCACGACCGGTTTGCAGGTTGAAGAGGGCCTGTTCCCGGTGAGCAACCCCGACGCTATTGATGCGGGCGCCACGGCGCTGACCGAGGAAACGTCGACGAACATCAGTGCAGGTTTCTCGCTCGATATCGGTGATTCTATTTCGGTTACGGCTGACATCTACAAGATTGAGGTTGAGGACCGCATCTATCGCACGGGCGACATTCCGCTGGCGTCGGATCCGGGTCGCTCGATTTCGTTCTACACCAACGCGCTTGATGTCGAGCATGAAGGTGTCGACATCGTTGCAACATCGTCGTTCGACATTGGCAACGAGACCAGTCTCGACCTGTCATGGGCCTATGCGTACGGCAAGGTCAACGTAACGGGGCAGAAGGAGATTCGGGGCATTCAGCCGGTCAACGAGGGGCTCGTGGAAGACATCGAGAACAACTACCCCGAGCACCGCTGGACGCTGACGGGTAATTTCCTGATCGGCGAAAACATTAATGTGATGAGCCGCATCAACTTCTACGGCGAGCACTACGACGAGCGCGGTCGCATTGGTGTAGGCGCGGGCGAAAGCGCCCTGATCGACTCAACGTTCTACGTGGATCTTGAAGCCGGCTGGAACGTCAACGACAACTGGCGTGTTGTGCTCGGTGGTTCAAACATCTTCGATGAGTTCATCGATGAGATCGGCCCGCCGAACGCCAATCGCCTGAGTGTCGGCCTGCAGTATCCGCGACGCACAGTGGCCAACTACGAAGGTGGTTCCTGGTATCTCAAGGGAATCTATAACTGGTAGCGCTTGCTACACCCCTGAAACGGAGAAGGCCGGTCGCGAGACCGGCCTTTTTTATAGCAGGCCCTTGCTCGTTGCGCTTCGCAGTTGCCGCATTAGCTCTACATCGTCGTAGCGGCTGCTGCTTAGGGGGCGCGCGTAATCCGGCAGCGGCGTGCCGCACACCCAGCCGGCGCACAGCTTGCCGGCGGCGCACGCGGACATGCTGCCAAAACCCGACAGGGCAGCGACCATGAACGCTCCGTCAGTCTGCATCGGCCCGATGAGGGGCCAGTTCTCTTCGGTCATCGTGTAATAGCCACCGTAATGCGAATACCGCGTGGGAGGTGTTTCAATGTAAGGCTCAAGCGCTGGAATAAAGGCGGCGGCACCGCGCATCACGATTTCCGGGAACTGCGGATCGGAGGCCGGCTCGTTGACCATGTCTTCCTGCGGCACGCTCGGAATGTCGTTGTACGCCCAGCCCAGCTTGACCCAGTTGCCGTGCGGGCCACCCTCCGGGCGACAGTGCGTACCGCCGGGCAATGTTCGGGTGAGCCACGCAAGATTTGGGTCGGCGTTTAGCAGCGCCTGTTCTTCCGGGGTCCAGCCAAGGCGTTTCTCATCGAGATCGATCGAGAACGGCATGTCTCGTGCGATAGCACGCAGGCGGTCCTCGAACGCTACCTTCTGCTCGAAGATATTTTGTACCGGCAGCACTTCATCGAGCATTGCGGCAATGCGAGGCGCGAACGGTCCAGCGGCGTTGACGATCGTGTCGGCCGTAATGTCGTTCGCGCCGGAGACGTCGAGCATGAAGCGCTCATCCCGGGCAATCGCGGTCACCTCGCCGCGCACCAGGCGGCCCCCTCGAGCGCGAATCTGATCGAGCATCCAGGCACCGAGTTGCTGGCCGCTGATGTCACCGCCGCGGCGAATATGGATCACGTGGCGGATGTCCTTCGACAGCGCCGGGAATTTTTGCCGAAGCGCCGTGCGGTCGAGAATCGCAACATCGATGCCCGACTGGATCGCTGGTTCGAATCCGGTAATGTCATCGCGCCGCGTCGCAAGCACGTAACCGCCCCGCGTCATGTTGAACACGTCGTCGGTGTCATGCGCCAGTCGATCGAGTTCGTCGATGCTCGCATCGGTGAACGCGGTCATCACCGGGTGCGGCCACCAATTGCGATAGTTGTCGCCCGACTGCGCGCTCGTGTAGCTCATGGGCTGGCGCGGATCGATCATCACGATCGAGCCCCGACCATGTTCTACAGAGAGGTAATATGCCGCTGCGATGCCGGCGATACCGGCACCGATGACGGCAATCTCGACATCAGTAGTCGCGGGCAGCGAGATACGCCTTTTCAGAGATGCGTGAATTGGCCGACGCCTTTTCAAGGAAATCGAAGTAGGCTTTGCCGATCTTCGCGGACGCCGGGTCGGTCGCCATCAGTTCCTCGACGACGTCCTTGCTTATCGACTTCAGCAGGGCCAGCACTTCCTGGGGGAAGGGGCGAATCTCGATGTTCTCATCCTGCTGCAGTTGCGCGAGGGACATCGCGTTGCCGTTGGTGTACTCCGCCGCCATGTCTGTCGTCACCGCCTGGCAGGTGGTTTCAACGATGGCCTGCAAATCGGCGGGCAATGACTCCCACGCCGCCTTGTTGATGATGGTCTCGAGACCCGGACCGGGCTCTTGCCAGCCTGGGTAGTAGTAGTAACGTGCGGCCTTGTGCAGGCCAAACGACGAGTCGTTATAGGGACCCACCCACTCGGTCGCGTCAATCGCGCCTGTCTGCAATGCGGTGAAAATTTCTGCGCCGGGCAGCGTCACTGGCGTCCCGCCTGCTCGTCTCAAGACCTCGCCACCCAGTCCCGGAATGCGCATCTTGAGACCCTTGAGATCATCAATGACGTTGATTTCCTTGTTGAACCAGCCGCCCATCTGCACGCCGGTATTGCCGGTTGGGAAAGGCACCAGGTTGAATGGCTCGTACAGCTCACGATACAGCTCGAGCCCGCCGCCGTAGTACATCCAGCCATTCAGTTCCGTGTTGGTCATCCCGAACGGGATGGCGGTAAAGAACTGCGCCGCGTCGAGCTTGCCCTTGTGGTAGTAGGACGCACCGTGGCCCATTTCGACGGTGCCTCGCGATACCGCGTCAAAGACTTCGAACGCCGGGACCAGTTCGCCCGCGCCATATACCTTTACCTTGATTCGGCCCCCGGACGCCGCCTCAATGGCCGTCGCCACGTTCTCCGGCGCCATCCCGAGGCCCGGAAACTTTGGCGGCCAGGACGTGACGCAGGACCATTCGAAGGTCTCGCCAACGGTCGCTGTGCCATCGCCGCAATCCTTTTGTTCCTGCGCGCAGGCCGTAAGGCTGGCTGCTGCCGCGAGGCCGCCGACAAATTCTCTTCTTTTCATAGTTATTCCCGAGGTCGTGGGCCTGTCGCTAGTGTAGTGATCGAGCCGGGGATTGCCAGCCCGCCTCGGTGGGCCGACGGTGGGAATAAGGAGCGTCTCTTATTTCCCACTTTTGTGTCTTTCTTGCGCGTTGAGTCGTCGTACTTGGCCATATTGGGTGGAAAAAGCCCCGATCTTTGGGATCGGGGCCTCACCTTCCCTGGTCCAGCCGGTGGAATCGTCCCGAGTAACCATCCCTGGCACCCCCGGGCCGACCTCAAACCGAGAATTTTTCCCACCGGCCGGTCAGAAAAGTCTCCCACGCAGGCCCGGCCAATGTGGCTTATCATTCTCCAGCTTGCGTGGACAAAGGGCGCAGCGCCCGCGAAATAAAGGAATACGGCGAGAAATGATCGGATTACTGCAGCGCGTCAGCCACGCCGAGGTCGAGGTGGGGGGCGAAATCATCGGCAGGATTGACCGTGGGCTGATGGTCCTGGTTGCCGTGCACCGCGACGACACCGGCAAGGACGTTGCGCGGCTGGCCGAAAGGCTGCTCGGGTACCGGGTCTTCCCGGACGACGCAGGCCGCATGAATCGTAGCGTCCGGGACATCGGCGGCGGCTTGCTCCTGGTACCACAGTTCACATTGACGGCCGACACCCGCAAAGGCACCCGAGCCAGCTTCACCAGGGGCGCCCCACCAGAGATGGCTTCCGCCTTCTTTGACTCGCTGGTGGCGGCCTGCCGCCGCGAGCTCGGGACGGTTGAAACCGGTGAATTCGGCGCCGACATGCAGGTGAGCCTGACTAACGACGGGCCCGTGACCTTCTGGCTCAGCACCCACTAGCCACGAATTCGGTACCAGTTACCCTATTTCCGGCAGTGCCCGTGCCACTTCCTGGCGAATACCGGGGAAATAGGGTAACTGGTACCGAATTCGTCACGGTTTTGTTGCGCCGGCGGGGGTATCATGAACATAATTCGCGGCTCAAGTGCAGGGGCGTCGCCCCAGGAGTAACAAGATGTTCGCCAACATTGGCCCTTGGCAACTGCTGATCATTCTGGTCATCGTGCTGGCTATTTTCGGAACCAAGAAACTACGAAATCTCGGTTCGGACCTCGGCGGTGCCGTTAAAGGTTTTCGTTCTGCCATGAACGAGGCCGAAGAGACGGCGGATCAAATCAGCGACGAGTCCAAAGACGCTGATTTCGACAGCACGCCGGCTGACGAAACCACCAAAGAAAAAGACGCCTAATTCTCGGGGCATACCATGTCCGGTATCGCCGGTTCGGAACTACTTCTTCTCTGTATTATCGGTCTCCTTATCCTGGGACCCGAGCGGCTGCCACGTCTCGCACGCCAGATCGGCAGCTGGGTGGGCAAGGCCCGCCAGATGACACGCGCCATGCAGCGCCAGATCGAAGAAGAGCTGGACGCCGAAAAGAACCTCGGCATCAATCCCGAGGAACTCGATCCTCGCAACCTGCTAACGCCGCGCGACGACGACACGTTCTCGCCGCTCCATGTGGAGGAAGAGAACGACACCGTGCCGCCGCCTGAAACCAAGGATGAGAAGTCGGCGTAATGGCTGAGGAGCAGAAAGAAGACCTGGCGGAAGGCACGCTGCTGTCTCATCTCATAGAGCTGCGCAGTCGCCTGTTCAAGATATTCGGTGCTGTCTTCCTCGTGTTCCTCGCACTTATTCCCTTTGCGAAGACGATCTTCGACCTGGCAGCTGAACCCCTGATCAGCGTTATTCCGGAAGGGGAACTACAGGCGCTCAACCCGGCCGCGCCACTGACCGCAACAATCGGCCTGACGTTTTACATCGCCCTGTTCCTGTCAATGCCGATCATCCTGTACCAAGTGTGGGCGTTCGTTGCACCCGGCCTCTACAGGAAAGAAAAGCGTTTCACGATCCCGCTGCTCGCGACCAGCATCCTGTTGTTCTTCTGCGGCATCGCGTTCGCCTACTTCGTCGTCTTCCCGATGATCTTTGGTTTTATTTCCGCGTTCGCCCCGGACACGATGGAATACAAACCCGACGCATCAGCCTACGTCAGCTTCATCATGATGGTCGTGCTTGTTTTCGGCTTCGCCTTCGAAACGCCCATCGCAACGGTGTTGCTGGTTATGTCCGGCATCACGACCACCGACAAACTCAAGAAGGCACGGCCGTATGTCTTCCTGGGCGCGTTCGTCGTGGGCATGTTATTGACCCCGCCCGACATGATCAGCCAGACAATGCTGGCCATCCCCGTGTACCTCTTATACGAACTTGGCATATTTATGTCGCATCTTGTCTCATCAAGGAAGAAGGAACCGAGCGAGGAAGCGGCTGTCAAGTAGAAAGTTACAGTTGAACTGGTGTAACTTGCCGTAGCGCGCAGCACCCGCTGCTGGCCGGGGGGCCAAGACAACAACTCAAAAATTCCGCGGCGTCGCGCCAGGCGGAAAACAGGCAGAGAGAAGCTCAAATGACAGATTCCACCGCGCCGGCGGCGCCCGCTCAGGAGATGGGCGCATTTGGTCACCCTAAGGGGTTGATGACCCTGTTCTTCACCGAGCTCTGGGAGCGCTTCAGCTATTACGGCATGCGCGCATTCCTGATTCTTTATATGACCGATGTCGCAAGCGGCGGCCTGGGCCTCGGGACTGAAATTAGCGGCGCCCTCTACGGCCTGTATACCTTTGGCGTCTACGCACTGGCGCTGCTGGGCGGCTGGATCGCCGACCGTGTTATCGGCCAGCGCCAGGCCGTGCTGATCGGCGGCATAATCATTGCGCTTGGCCATTTCACGCTGGCGGCACCACTCGTCGTGCCGAACTCCGAATTCTGGTCATTCTATCTCGGGCTGTTCTTCCTCGTCATCGGCACCGGCCTGCTAAAACCCAATGTCAGCGCGATCGTCGGCGATCTCTATACCAACGACACGCCAGGGCGCCGCGATGCGGGCTTCTCAATCTATTACATGGGCATCAATATCGGTGCCTTCCTGGGTCCGCTGATCTGCAGTTACTTTGCAGAAAAGGTCGACTGGCATCTCGGTTTCAGCCTGGCCGGCATCGGCATGATCTTCGGCCTCATCCAGTACGTCCGCGGCATTCCGGCCTTAAAGGGGGCGGGTGAGCTCAGCGAGGAGGCGCGAGCCAGGGCCGGTGAAGGCCTCAAACAGCTCATCTACGGCCTGGTCGGGTTCGGCGTTTTCTGCGGTGTCATGTATGCGCTGGTTGCGGCAGGCACGATCACAATCACGGTGGTCGGTTTCGCACAGGCGACCGGGCTCATCGTTGTCGTCGTCGCGATACTTTACTTTGGCAGCGTGATGACCTTCGCGTGCCGCGACAAGGTCGAACGGCACCGTGTTTTCGTCATTTTCCTGTTGTTCCTGGGCGCGGCCATGTTCTGGTCCGGTTTCGAACAGGCCGGATCGTCGATGAACATCTATGCTCGCGACCTCACCGATCGTGTGATTTTCGGCTGGGAGATACCAACCGGCTGGCTGCAGTCGGTCAATCCGATTTTCATCATTCTCCTGGCGCCGGTCATGGGTTTTTTGTGGGTCCGGTTTGGGGATAGAAACCCGTCGATCCCGGTCAAGTTCGGCATGGGCCTGGCGCTGCTTGGCGTCGGTTTTCTCGTGCTTGCCTGGGGCTCGTTCTACGTACCGCAGGGTGCCGAGAACAATCCTGCCGTGGGTGTGGGGATGACGTGGCTCGTGGTTACGTACTTCTTTCATACGGTTGGCGAGCTGGCATTGAGCCCGGTCGGGCTTAGCAGTGTTACGAAGCTGGCGCCGCATCGGCTGGTCGGCCAGATGATGGGCACGTGGTTCATGGGCGCGGCCCTTGGCAACCTCGTGGCCGGCCTGATCGCTGGTCGAATTGAAACGTTGCCGCCCGAGCAACTGTTCACCGTAGTCGCGGCCATTGTGGTAGGCGCCGGCCTGGTGTTCCTGCTCTTTGCTCCGCTGATCAATCGCTTGACCCACGGCGTCAAGTAGGACTTTCAAATAGGACGGAAACCATGACAAGACTCTTGATCGGGTGCCTTTCGCTGGCGCTCATCGCCGCCTGTTCAGGGGGCAACAATGACGTAGCGGACACGCCTGCCGCTGCGGCCCAGACTGAAACGGCCCGGGAATTCGTTGCGCGCGCCAACGCCGAGCTCAAGGAGCTTGGCAAGGAGCTTGGTGCCGCCAACTGGGTGCGCTCGACATACATCACCGAGGATACGGCGATCATTGCGTCCGCCGCGTCGGAAAAATACAGCGCCTGGCACAGCAACATGGTCAAGCAGGCCCTCGCCTACGAGGGGCAGGAGCTTGACCCGAGCACGCGCCGCGCTATCGATCTACTCAAGCTCGGCACATCGGCCCCGGCGCCCAACGATGCGGCGAAGCGCAAGGAGCTTGCCGAGATCACGACGGACCTGGAGGGCATCTACGGCGCCGGCGAGTACTGCCGCAACGACGACGAATGCCTGGCCGGCTCGGAGCTCGAAGAGCGCATGCGGCAGGCCCGCGACTACGATGAGCTCCTCGAGTACTGGGAGGGCTGGCGCAAGGTCGCCGTGCCGATGCGTGACAAGTACGTGCGTTTTGTCGAGCTCGCGAACGAAGGCGCTAACGAACTCGGTTACGCCGATCTCGGCGAAATGTGGAAGTCGAACTACGACATGAGCCCCGTCGAGTTCGAGGCCGAGTCGGCGAAACTCTGGGAACAGGTGAAGCCGCTCTATGACGAACTGCATTGCCATGTACGCGCGAAGCTCGGTGACGTTTACGGTGAAGACAAGGTGCCGCAGGACGGCCCGATCCCCGCACACCTGCTCGGCAACATGTGGGCGCAGCAGTGGAGCTCACTGTACGACCTGCTCGAGCCGTACCCGGGCGTTGGTGACATCGATGTCGACACGACGCTGAAGACCAAGAACTACTCACCGCAGGAGATGGTGCGCTCGGCCGAGAGCTTCTACGTGTCGCTCGGGCTGCCGCGCCTGCCCGATACGTTCTGGGAGCGCTCGCAGTTCACGAAGCCGCAGGACCGTGACGTGGTATGCCACGCCAGCGCGTGGGGCCTTGATGGCGGTAACGATCTGCGCATCAAGATGTGCATCAACCAGACCTACGACGATCTGCGCGTGATCTATCACGAGCTCGGCCACAACTATTACCAGGGCGCGTACAAGGACCAGCCGCCGCTGTTCCAGGATTCCGCCCACGGCGGCTTCCACGAGGCTATCGGTGACACGGTTACGCTGTCGATGACGCCAGGATATCTCGCGGAGGTCGGTTTGATCGGCTCTGCCGAGGAAGACCGCCGCGCCGTCATCAACCGCCAGATGCAGATGGCGCTCGACAAGATCGCCTTCCTGCCGTTCGGCAAGCTCGTTGACGAATGGCGCTGGGGTGTTTACTCGGGTGCGATTACGCCGGATAACTACAATCAGTCCTGGTGGAACCTGCGTACGAGATACCAGGGCATTGCACCAGCGGTCGAGCGCAGCGAGGCTGACTTCGACCCGGGTTCCAAGTACCACATCCCGGGCAATGTCTCGTACACGCGTTACTTCCTCGCGCACGTCCTGATGTTCCAGTTCCAGCGCACGCTGTGCGACATCGCGGGCCATGAGGGCGAACTGCAGGCCTGCTCGATATACGGCAGCAAGGAGGCGGGCGAGAAACTCTCTGCCATGCTCGAGGCCGGCGCAAGCCAGCCCTGGCAGGACACGCTGGAGCTCATGACCGGCACGCGCGAAATGGACGCCACGGCGATCATCGACTACTTCGCACCGCTCATGGGTTACCTCGAAGAGCAGAACGAAGGCCGCAGCTGCGGCTGGTAGATTATGCTTTCGTGGACACGTTGCCCGTCGATTCGAATCTCGGGCGACGGGCTCCTTTCATTCAGGGAGACCGTCGGATTCCGGGTCCGGATAGAGTGAAACGACCACGCGTTGATTGCTCGCCGCGACCTCATTCCATGCCGACGCCAAGACGCCATTGGGCGTGGCGGGGTACGCCAGTAGCGGATTGCTGTTCCCCAGCGACACAATTTCATACCGAACCCTGCCGCCCGTGCGCTCGTCTGACAGGCTGACGAAGTTGGCGAACGCGACCGACCTTCGCAGGCCCAGCTCGTAGGCAACGTTCGGCGCGAAACCGATCTGGTCGCACTCAGCAGCGGCCAGGTCGGGCGCTGCGGGCTCGTAGCCTCCCGGTGTCACCAATGACATGCAGAAATCGCCAACATGCGATTCTAACCGGATCAGTCCGCGGAAATTTAATGCCGCCAGGTGCGACGACAACTCGGCGATCGTCGCCAGCCTGGTGTCGCTCAGCGGCTCTTCGTCAAAACCATAGGTTGACGACTGGTTGGCAGCCCACTCAAGTGCGTCCAGGGCGACCGCGTATGTCGTGTCCAGCGCCTGCCCGTACGCAGCCATCTCCTGGCGAGTCTCCAGGGTGACCTGGGATCCGGCGTCCTGTTGCAGCCGGAGCGCAAGCTGCAGATCCGCGGCCTGTTGCCGAAGCTCCGCAGCGTCCCGCAGGGACTGCCAGTACAGCAGAGCGAACAGCAGCATCAGAACAGCCAATATCGGGACCGCCAGCGGCAACCATGCCGGCATGTTTCGAGACGGCCATGAACCCTCGCCGGATGCGCTACTTTTCTCCGGGGAGCGGATCTGGTCGGCGACGTGCGCTGCAATTTCCTCGCGACTGTCGCGA
This sequence comes from uncultured Woeseiaceae bacterium, assembly GCA_945787845.1. GTDB lineage: Bacteria > Pseudomonadota > Gammaproteobacteria > Steroidobacterales > Woeseiaceae > UBA1847. The sequence goes on from CALZJH010000010.1 coordinate 126,301, forward strand.
AGATCGCGGCGCAGGATGGCGCGCTGTTGGTCGAACAGTTCCTGGATCAGCGCGCCGAGGTCCCGGTCGAACGACTCCAGTTCCGGATAGGCGCCGCTCGGCTGCTCTTCATCGGCGTCCAGGTAGTGCTCACGACGTTCGGCGTCCCCACCTATTACCCGCAGGGACTCCAGCACCTTGGATAGCTCGACGGGCTCGACCTCTTTCGGCAGCACGCCGACTGCACCCAGCGCCCGCGCCTGGCCAACGTACAGCTCGCCCTCTTGCGCTGTGTACATCATGATAGGGATGGTCGCCGTCGCCGGGTTTGCCTTGATCGCCGACACGGCTTCGAATCCATCCATGCCGGGCATCGCATGATCCATGAAGATAATGTCGGGACGGCTCTCGCTCAGATACCGGAGCGCATCCTCGGCCGAGCTGGCGTTGTCGACGGCAAGGTCGTGCACTTCGAGCATCTTCTGCAGCACCGTGCGTGCTGTCCTTGAGTCATCGACGATCAGGGCGGTTTTCTTCATGGATCATCCCTCGAGTGTCCGCCGGCCAGCTGCCGCTGGTACTCGGCATCATCCATACGGCCGTGCGTTTCGGTGATCAGGCCGTCGTCATCAAACAGCCACCGCTCATAGCCCTCAAGATCGACGGCATTGCCGGTCCCTCCCGGCCCGGTATTGGTTCCGGTCCAGCGCCAGTGAAAGTTGACGTAGTCTCCTTCCCTCGTGACCTTGACTAACCTGACGACCATGTCTGGAAAGCTCTCCATGAATGACGCAGCGGTCTGGGCAATCGCCTCGCGGCCAGCGGATACGTCGCCGTCGTTGATGCGAAAAGTCCCGTCTTCAGCATAGTACGCCGCGAAGGCTTCCGGGTCATTGCTGCTCCACGCGTCGGCATAGCGCCTGGCGAACGCCTCAAGCTCGACCATACCTTTCGATTCCACCACCAGGTAGACAACGGTGGTGTCACCGACATTGAAAACCTCGTGTCCTGGCGTTCCCTCACTGACGGACGTGTTTCCCGTGACCAGGTCCACCTCGCGCGTTCCGCTTGCATCGACGAGCTGCATGCGTCCTCCCGCCAGCGTGTATCCGAAATGCGGTTTGTGATAGTGCCGTTCGTGGCCCACCCCAGGCGGAAAGGTACAGCGCAGAATGCGCTGGTCGAGGTCTTCATGCAATTTCTCGCACACCCGTTCGCCGTTCCACCCGGCGGCGAGCGGGTCCGGAAGTGCCGGCGTAGCGGCGGGCTCTGCGACGACGATTCCTGGCAGCGCTGCGGCAGCCAGCGCTGCGAATGAGCGGCAAACATAGCGATTCACGATGTGCGTTCTCCGTGTGGTGAAGCCGGATGCTGTGCCTTTTTGGGGCCCGATTGAGTAAACTCCACTCTATAACAAGAACGGGGATTCCTCATGTCTGAACAAAAACAGGCCGCCGCTCCGGGCGGTTTCCTCGGCACCGTAGAACGTGTCGGCAACAAGCTTCCCGACCCGGCCGTGCTGTTCATCGCGCTGCTGTTCATTGTCTGGATACTTTCGTGGTTGCTGTCGTATTTCACGTTCAGTTACGTCGATCCTCGCACCCAAGCACCGATCGAGGTCGCCAACCAGCTTACCGGATCAGCGCTCACGGCATTCATGACCGGCTTCGTGACGAATTTCGTCACGTTTGGACCGATCGGCACCGTGCTCGTCGCCATGCTCGGCATTGGCGTTGCCGAGCATTCTGGTTTCATCACGACCGGCATTCGCGCATTGCTGAACGTCACGGCCAAGTGGTTGCTTACGCCGATGGTTATCCTCGTCGGCATCATGAGCCATTCCGCTGTCGATGCTGGCTACGTCCTGGTCATCCCGATCGGTGGCGTGATCTTCTATGCCGCGGGACGCCATCCGCTCGCCGGTATTGCGGCAGCGTTCGCCGGTGTGTCCGGCGGATTCTCGGCAAACTTTCTGCCAGCCGCACTCGATCCGCTGCTGCAGGGGCTGACGCTGGGTGGCGCACAGCTGCTCGACCCGGCTATCGAAGTCAATACGCTTAACAACTACTTCTTCACCGCGTCATCGTCGTTCCTGATCGTAGGCCTCGGCTGGTGGATCACGGACCGGATCGTCGAACCACGCGTCGCAGACACGCCGATCGACGGCAATGCCGAAGACCTGCCGGAGCTTCACGACCTGAAACCCGAAGAGCGCAAGGGCCTGCGGTGGGCATTGTTCGCCATGCTGCTCGGCATCGTCATTCTCGCTGCTACACTCGTGCCAGAAACATCGCCGTGGCGGGACGCAAACGGCGAGCTCGTGTCCTTCGGCGCGCCGATCATGCAGTCGATCGTCGCCCTGATCTTTTTCCTGTTCCTGATACCGGGCATCGTGTTCGGCTACGTCGCGGGCACGATGAAGGGCATCAAGGACGTCATCGACGGCATGTCGCACTCGATGCAGACG
>CALZJH010000011.1 GCA_945787845.1 uncultured Woeseiaceae bacterium
GCCGGTATTCGCGTCTTTGGTAAACAGGATGGGGTAACAGCTTTGAATATCTCTGAACTCCATGGGGTAGGTCATCATGTACATGACCGCATCGCCCAGCGCCGCACCGTAGCCTGTTTTGATACGCAGGTGTCTGTGTTCTTCCTTGTTCAGAACTTCGTACTGACTCATTTAAATACTCTACTCCAAAACCTGCTGCTTACAGCGTTTGAAATCCAAATTCGTTGACCTTCTTCAGCAGCTCCCTGTTGCTCGGCAACGCCTGCTGCAGCTGTTCTGCGCGCGCAGTGTTTTTCCGGAACAGCTCCGTCGCCGCGCGCTGAGCCAACTGGTGGCTGCGGGTAGTCGGGGGCATTGTCCTGAATCCCATGCCATACAGAATGTACTGATAGCTCGCGGTGGGGAACAGGTCGTCGACTGCTTCTGCATCCGGATGCCAGGGGCTTCGATAGCGCCACAGCGACAGCTGCTCGCTGAGCTTGTCGGGGATGGACGTAATGGCACGATTGTCCTGCCAATAGGCTGAGTCCTCTCGAGAGCTCAGGACATAGTGCAGCTTCAGGAATTCGATAATCTGATCCCAGTGGCGCAGGAACTTCTGGTTGTAACGTTTGGCCACAACATCCATGACGTTTCTTGTCGGGGGCATCTGATCCGCTATCATCCCTGCGGCCAGCTCGATCATCACCAGCGCCGAGGCCTCAAGCGGTTCAATAAAGCCTGAGGACATACCGATAGCGACACAGTTTCTGTGCCAGAACTTCTGCCGATGGCCAGGCGCAAACGCGATCTTGCGAGGCGCAACACTGGCCGCAGCCTGCGCTCCGGCCGTCGCTTTGATATAGGCCGTGAGTTGAGCGGCGGCCTCATCGTCCGAAATATGCGCACTCGAGTAGACGTGGCCGATACCACGGCGCGTCGGTAGCCCAATATCCCAGATCCAGCCGGCGGTCTGTGCCGTCGCATGCGTACAGGACTGGATTGCCTGGTCTTCTTCCGCATACGGCACCTGCGCCGCGAGGGCCGTGTCGTTGAACAGGTATGCCTGCCGCGACTGGAATGGAATCTCGAAATGCTCACCGAGCAGCAGGCTGTTCGTCCCGGTACAGTCGATAAAAAGATCACCCGCTACCGCACCCGCGCTGTCGGTCGTGACCGATTGAATATCGCCGCTCTCATCCGCATTGACCTGCGTCACGTTGGCCTTGACATGTTTTACGCCGAGCTGCTCGGTGCAGTGCCGGCGCAGCAGCTCCGCAAATTTTCCGGCATCCAGGTGATAGGCATAGTTCACCACGAAGGCGTATTCCGGCGTCGTGATCTGCTTGGGGGCAAGGCAGTCGGCAAATAACGCCGTCTGTGGGGTCACAGCGTCCGCGAATTGCGGCGCATCGGCCAGCGCCAGCCAGTGCGGGGCAAGGTTCGTCTCCGCGTAGCCAACAGGGACGGTAAATGGATGGCAGTACGTCTCCCCGTTACCCGTGTGCCAGTCGCGGAAAAAGGTGCCCTGTTTGAAACTGGCGTCACACTCACGGACAAAGTCTGTTTCGGACAGTCCAACGCGCTGCAGCGTGGCCCGCATCGAAGGCCAGGTGCCTTCGCCCACGCCGATGGTCGGTACGTCCGGCGACTCAATCAACACCAGTTCAAGCGGCTTCTGTGCCTGTGCTTCGATGCAATGTTCCGCCGCGATGACCCCGGCCGTCAGCCAGCCGGCGCTGCCACCGCCGACGATAATTATTCGGGAAATCCTGTCTTCCATATTCGGACGAGTATCCCATAATTCCGCGCCTCGATAGCGCTCTGCATAGGGGGTTCTATTTGTTCGGCCAATAGGGCAGAATAATATATTATATATTCTTTATGGCCGGGGACAGTATGCGTTTCGAAGGCATCTACGTGCCGATCATCACGCCGTTCGATGCGGACTTCTCGATTGACTGGGACGGCTTCGGGAGTGTCATCGACTGGCAGGTCGACAATGGCACGCACGGGATTATCGTGGGCGGTTCGACCGGGGAGTTCTTCTCGCTGACGGACGAAGAGCGCGTCAAACAGCTCGGCTTCGCGGTCGAGCGCGCGGCCGGTCGCATCCCCGTTATCGCGGGGGTCAATGACCTGCTCGTGGATCGCTGCTACGCGCATACCGCGGCGGCGCGGGATGCCGGGGTCGACGCATTGCTCGTCGCGGCACCGCCGTATTCGCTCCCCAGCCAGAGGGAGCTGGTTGCTCATTGTCTCAAGATCGACCGCATCGCGAACCTGCCGATTATTCTCTACAACTACCCGGGCCGAACCGGCGTGAGCATGGACGAGGAATTTCTCGATCACATAGCGCAAAGCAGCAACTTCTGCGCGATCAAGGAATCGGCAGGCGAAGTCGACCGGATCCACATGCTGGCCCGGGAATACCCGCAGCTGCAGCTGAGTGCCGGGGCCGAGGACCTGGTGCTCGAATTCTATGCGTGGGGTGCGCGTAGCTGGGTATCGGTGGTGGCGAACTTCTTCCCGCGTGAAGCCGTGCGCTTCCACGAAATCTGCGTGCTCGACGGAGACTTTGCCACGGGTCGCAGAATCATGATGGCCCTGTTGCCAATTATGAACTGCCTCGAAAAGGGCGGTAAGTTCCTGCAAAGCGTCAAGTACGCCTGCGAACTCATGGATCGCCCGGCAGGCCCGGTTCGCCCGCCGATGCAGCCGATGAAGAAAGAACTCCAACGCGAAGTGTTCCAGATTTTGCACACCGCCAAACGCACGCTCGGTGCAATCCTGGACGAAAAGGAATAATCATGTCTGATCTCCTGACACATGAAGAGTACAAGGCGTTAGCTGCGGACCTGTCGTTGCCTGTGAATGCCTACGTTAACGGCAAGTTCATGAAGCCGAAGTCCGGCAGGACGATGGACTCGATGAACCCGGCGACGGGCGAGGTTCTCGGCAAGATCGCAGCCTGCGATTCAGGCGATGTCGACTACACGGTGACTAAAGCGCGGGAGGCCTTTGACCGGGGAGACTGGTCACGACGCCACCCGAGCGAACGCAAGCAAGTGATCATTCAGCTTGGCAAGCTCATCAAGCGGCACCGTCATGAGCTGGCCGTGATGGAGAGCCTGGAATCGGGCAAGCCCATTCGCGAGTGTGCGTTAACCGACGTGCCCGAGACCATTCACTGCCTGCACTGGCATGCCGAAGCGACCGACAAGCTCTACGACCAGGTGTCGCCGTCCGGGGATGATGCACTGGGTCTTGTGATTCGCGAGCCGGCCGGCGTTGTGGCCTGTGTGCTGCCATGGAATTTCCCGCTCATGATGCTGGCCTGGAAGATTGGTCCGGCGCTGTCGGCCGGTAACTCGGTCATCGTGAAGCCGGCTGAACAGACCAGCATGACCGCGCTGAGGATTGCGGAACTGGCCAGCGAGGCAGGTCTGCCTGATGGCGTCCTAAATATTCTCCCGGGTGAGGGCCCGGCCGTGGGCGAACCCCTTGGTCGCCACGACGGCGTGCAGGTCGTGTCGTTTACCGGGTCGACCGAAGTCGGTCGCCGCTTCCTCGAGTATTCGGCCCAAAGCAACCTCAAGCGCATCGTGCTCGAGTGCGGCGGCAAGAACCCGGCCGTGGTGTTGTCTGACGCGACCAACCTCGATCATGCAGCCCGGCAGATTACCTACGCAGCACTCTGGAACATGGGTCAGAACTGCACAGCGAACTCGCGTGTCATTGTGCACAAGAATGTACGTGATGAGCTCGTGGACAAAATTCGCGAACAAATGCGTTCGTGGAAGACCGGTGACCCGCTCGACCCGACCAATCACCTGGGCGCCATCGTCAGCAAGGAGCAGTACGACAAGATTCTCTCTTATATAGATAAAGGCAAGAAGGAAGGCGCCACCGTCCTGGAAGGCGGAACATTCATCGACGGGGAAGGGCTGTTTATTGAACCAACCCTGTTCGACGCGGTAACGCCCGAGATGACGATCGCGACGGAAGAAATTTTTGGCCCGGTGTTTGCGATTATCGAAGTGAGTTCCGATGCGCGCGCACTCGCGGTCGCAAACGACACCTGCTACGGGCTGCAAGCGTCGTTGTTCACATCGAACGTAACGACAGCACATCGATACGCAAGAGCGCTGCAGGCGGGCACGGTGTCGGTTAACTGCTATTCTGAAGGCGACGCCACGACGCCCTTTGGTGGTTACAAGTTGTCCGGGTTCGGCGGACGCGATAACTCGCTACAGGCACACGACCAGTACTGTGAAACCAAAACGATCTGGCTGGATCTTAGCGATGATCCCATCGATGACGTAGTCCCCGGGTAGCTTGCTATGAAAATCACAGCCATTCATGTTTACCAGGTTGATCTGCCCCTCGTCGAGGGGCGTTACACGTGGTCGGACGGCCGTTACGTCGATGTGTTCGACAGCACGGTCGTCGAGATCGAGACCGACACCGAGCTGCGTGGCTACGGGGAAGTCTGTCCGCTCGGACCTTTCTACCTGCCCGCGTTTGGCGCAGGCGCCAGGGCTGGGATCGGTGAGCTCGCACCGCAGCTTATCGGCCTGGACCCGACAGCGATAGGGCCGATGAATACAAGCATGGACACGGCGCTGCTTGGCCATCCCTACGTGAAGTCAGCTATCGACATGGCGTGTTGGGATCTGCTTGGCAAGACCTGCGGACGCCCTGTCTGCGACCTCCTGGGTGGCCGGCATGGCGACTCGATTGAACTCTACCGGGCTATCAGCCAGCGCTCGGCCGCGGACATGGCCGACAATGTCGCAGGCTATCGCGACGACGGCTACCGGAAGTTTCAGCTCAAGGTCGGCGGCGACCCAGCAGACGACATCGCCCGAATTCGCGCTGTAGCGTCCATACTGAAGTCGGGTGAGACGCTCATCGCAGATGCCAATACAGGCTGGCGTGTCGATGATGCCGCGCGCGTGGTCAAGGCCGTGCGGGACATCGATGTGTACATTGAGCAGCCGTGTATGTCATACCAACACTGTGTGTCGATACGACGACGCACATCGTTGCCATTCATCCTCGATGAAAATATCAACGGCATCGACATGTTATTGCGGGCCTGCAACGATGGGGCGATGGACGCTATCAACCTGAAGATCTCAAAGGTCGGCGGCATCAGTAAAGCCCGACTAATGCGGGATGTGTGTGTAACACAGAATATTCCAATGACGATCGAGGACAGCTGGGGCGGCGACATTATCACCGCGGCTATCGCACACCTGGCGCACTCGACGCCGGAACGATACCGTTTTTCGTCGACGGACTTTAATAGCTACGTGAGCGTACGGAATGCGTCCGGGGCACCTGTTCGCGACAACGGCGCAATGCTAGCCGGTACAGCACCAGGACTCGGTATCGAACCGAATTTCGACGCGCTCGGAAAACCGGTTGCGACCTATTCGTGAGCAGACCGCTGACACTTGCCCAGTCGGTGGCGGCGCAGATTCGCGAGCAGATTCTGATTGGCGACATCAAAGGTGGCGAACCCTTGCGCCAGGATTCGATCGCGAAAGAACTTGGCACCAGCATCATCCCGGTCAGGGAGGCGCTGCGCCAGCTTGCCGCAGAAGGGCTTGTCGAACTCAAGACGCACCGAGGCGCTGTTGCGACGGAGCTTACGCTCGAAAAGGCACTGGAGTGGATCAACCTGCGACGCCTGATTGAGACCGACCTGATCAGCGTGGCGATCGACAGTATCACCGAAGAGGATCTCGCTCAGGCAGAACAGATCCTCGGAAGATTCAATCATGTGATGGAGCGGCGCGAAGACATCGAGCGCTGGAGCGACTATAACTTCGAGTTTCATGCCGCGCTCTACGGACCGGCGAACAGGCCGGAGACGATGAAGATCCTCGCCTTGCTGCATGGAAAATGTGATCGGTACCTGCGTTTGCAGCTCCTCGGCGGCGACCATATCAAGCGTGCTGAGGCCGAACATCAGCTGCTCATTGAGCATTGTCGCAAGCGTGACAAGCGTGCTGCTAAGTCGCTGACTAATCAACACATTATTGGAATCGAAAAAGACATCATCGAGGCGTTGTCGGGTAGGTAATACTCCGAATACTCGCTCCGGCCCCGCATTGCGATCATGGCTGTGGCGTAGTAGTTTCAACGCCGACGACAGGCCAGGAGGATACAACATGCGCTCGTTCTCACGCATTTTCTTATTCGCGTTTGCGCTATTGTGCGCCGCCACCGCCTGGTCCGGCGATTTCAAGAAAGGCTGGGACGCCTACAGTTCCACCGATTACGCTACGGCACTCAGTGAGTGGCAGGACCTCGCCGACGCGGGTGACAGAGACGCGTCCTACGGGTTAGGCCTCTTGTACGGGAACGGTTTCGGCGTCGAAATGAACGATGAGCTGGCGCTCAAGTACTACGGCGCAGCGGCTGAACAGGGACATGCCGACGCACAGTTCAACCTGGCCGTCATGCACCAGAATGGCTGGGGCGTTCCGGCGAGCGATGACAGTGCGAATCAATGGTACCTGCTCGCTGCCGAACAGGGCATTACCGGTGCGCAGGTTGCGTTGGGCCGCTACTACGCGATGGATTTTCTTGATACCTACGATCCGGTCGAAGCGTACAAGTGGTTCGGCATTGCCGAACGACTGGGTGACGTAGACGCCGTCGTCAAGCGCGAGTTCCTGGCATCCCGCATGACCTCGGAGCAGATTGTCACGGCTGACGCGATTGTCGAGAAATGGGTACAGGGGCACCCGGCCCTGTTCGCCAAGTAACAGCTTCTTCTCTGCGTTCCCCCCGAGAGTACCCAGGGCCCGGCCGCGATAGCCGGGCCCAATGCATTATGGCGCTGCCATGGTAGAGTGACGCCTTCAAAAAAACCAAGAGGGTGGGACATGACGAAGTTCACTCATGCAATCGTGCTGGCAGCAGCGATTCTTGCGCTGCAGCTCAGTCCGCTGGTGTCTCTTGCCGACGAACAAAAAGCGGTTCTGATCACCGGTGCCAGTACGGGCATCGGCCGTAACATGGCAGAGCGGCTGGCGCACGACGGGTACTTCGTTTATGCAGGTGCACGCAAGGCCGAGGATCTCGAGGAGCTTGATGCCATCGAGAATATCAAGGCGGTGCGGCTTGATGTCACGAGCCAGGACGATGTGGATGCGGCCGTTGCAATAATCACAGAGGAAGGTCGTGGCCTGTGGGGGCTCGTCAATAACGCGGGTGTCGCAACGCGAGCACCCGTCGTCGAGTTACAGGATTCGGAAATTGATTTCGTTTTCGGGGTCAATGTGAAGGGTGTCGTCCGCGTCACACGTGCGTTCCTGCCGCTTATCGTCGAGAACAAAGGGCGCATCATCACGACAGGATCGATTGCGGGGATTCGCTCGACCCCCACCGGTTCCCTATACAGCATGAGCAAGCATGCAGTCGAGGCATTCACGGATTCCCTTGCGGCTGAAGTGGCGGGCGCCGGAGTGCAGGTTAGTGTCATCGAGCCGGGCAGCTACAAATCTCGTATACGTCGCAATGCGATCGGGAGGTACATGAATCAGCTCGAAGCTGCCGACATGGAAGTGACCGACGAACTGCGTGCGGCCGCTGCGCAACTCGCGGCAGAGGAGCTTGCGATGGACGAGCCCGATGATGTCTCAGCGGCGCTGGTGCATGCTTTGTCTGCCGAAAAAGCGCACCGTCGTTACCTGGTAACGCCAAACGACGCGCAGGCGGAGAGAACGATTCGAGTGTTCGTCCGCGAGCTCGTAGAGGTCAACCAGTGGGAGCTGCGTCATTTCACGCGTGACGAACTGGTCGCCATGCTCGACGACGCGCTTGCGGCTCAGGAAGCGTCTGACTGAGCCTCGGGGGCTGCGTCCCGGAACGCGGTGAGCTCGTTGCAGGTGTCGGTGGCGGCCACCAGTTTTGGAAAGTCGTCGAGCGGCACCTTGAATCGTCGCGCATTATAAACCTGGGGCACCAGCAGCACGTCGGCCAGCGTCACCTCACCGCCAAATACGTAAGGGCCATCGCTGGCCAGGATCTCGGCTGCGGTGAACCCTTCGCGGACCCAGTGAGCGTACCAGGCGTCGGTTGGGTCGGCGCCGTACTCGCTCTTGATGTAATTCATGACCCGCAAATTGTTGAGCGGGTGGATATCGCAGGCGATCATGTTGCAGAACGCGCGTACGCGGCTGCGCATGGGTTCCGATTGCGGCAGCAGCCGAACGCCGGGATAGGCCTCCTCGAGGTACTCGAGAATCGCCATTGATTGCGCAATGCCCACTTCGCCATCGTCCAGGAACGGAATGAGCATTTGCGGGTTCTTGGCGCGATAGGCGTCACCACGATGTTCGGAAACGCCCGGCGCCAGCGACACGGGCACGATTTCGTGATCGAGCCCCTTCAAGTTCAGCGCGATCCGGACGCGGTAGGCCGCGGATGAGCGCCAGTAGCTGTAAAGGCGAATGGGCATGAGCAGATCTAAGGACCTTCGTATTTCTCGACGACCTGGTCGATGCTACCAAAGATCGAGGCGCCGTCGGCGTCGTTCATTTCGATACGGATACGGTCGCCGAACTGCATAAATGATGTCGATGGTTTGCCGTAATTGATGGTCTCAATGGTCCGGATCTCCGCGATACAGGAGTAGCCGACGCCGCCGTCTGCAATCGGCTTGCCCGGACCGTCGTCGAGCTTGTTGGATATTGTGCCCGAGCCAATGATGCAGCCGGCGCATAACGGTCTCGACTTGGCAGCGTGTGCAATAAGCTGACCGAAATGGAATGTCATGTCGATGCCCGCATCCGGTCTGCCGAACGGCTCGCCATTCAGCGCGGACAGGAGCGGCAGGTGCAGTTTGCCGTCGCGCCATGCGTCACCGAGTTCGTCAGGCGTAACGGCAACCGGCGAAAAAGCGCTCGAGGGTTTCGACTGGAAGAAGCCAAAGCCCTTGGCGAGTTCGCCCGGGATCAGGTTACGCAACGATACATCGTTGACGAGCATGACCAACTGGATGTGATTGAGCGCATCAGTGGCCGAGACCCCCATCGGGACATCATCTGTCACCACAACAATCTCGGCTTCGAAGTCGATGCCCCAGGCCTCGTCGGCCATCGGGATATTTTCGCGCGGTCCCAGGAACGAGTCCGAGCCGCCCTGGTACATGAGCGGATCAGTCCAGAATGTTGCCGGCATTTCCGCGCCCCGAGCCTTGCGCACCAGTTCAACGTGGTTCACATAGGCCGAACCATCAGCCCACTGGTAGGCGCGAGGTAAGGGTGAGTCGCAACTGGCCTCGTCAAAAGCTTCGCCTTCGCCGGCGTCAACCCGCCGGGCCAGGTCTTCGAGAGAGGGGCGCGCCGTGGCCCAGTCGTCGAGCGCAGCCTGCAACGTAGCCTGCTCAGCAGGCAGATATCTTTGCAGATCTTTCGAGACCACAACGAGGCGGCCGTCGCGGCCGTCTTTAAGAGATGCGAGTTTCACTTATTTCTGTCCTGTAAATTCCAGTTCGTGCAGCCAGGCTGCATGACGAGGAGCCTTCTTGGTCTGGCTCCATTCTTCGAGCATGGCCGGCGCTACGCGTTTTAGTTCATCGATCTGTTCCTGCGTCTGCGTGTTGGCGACGAGCTCCAGGCGGTGACCATTCGGGTCAAAAAAGTAAATGGACTGGAAGATCCCGTGATTGGTCGGGCCGATAACATCCAGACCTTCCGCCTCCACCTGCGCCTTCGCTTCGAGCAGGGCGTCATAATCCTCGACTTCGAACGCGATGTGCTGCACCCATTCGGGCGTATTGCGGTCCCGGTCCATGTCGGGCCGAGTGGGTAATTCGAAAAACGCGAGCACATTGCCCATGCCGCAATCGAGGAAGACATGCATATAGGGGTCCGGTTCCTTGGTCGAGGGCACCTGGTCTTCTGCGAAAGCGACCGTGAATTCCATGTTGAGCACGCGCCTGTAGAAGTCGACGGTTTCCTTCGCATCGTTGCAGCGATACGCGACGTGATGAATTCGTTTGAGGTTCATGACTCGCTCCTCTCAGGCTTCTGCATTGACGACGCCGCGCGCCACCTGGTCGCGCTCGATCGATTCGAACAGCGCTTTGAAATTGCCCTCGCCAAAGCCTTCATCTTCCTTGCGCTGTATGAACTCGAAGAACGTCGGACCCACCATGTTGGCCGAAAAGATCTGCAGCAACAAGCGGGGCTCGTCGCCCTCTGTCGTGCCGTCGAGCAGGATACCGCGTGAGCGGAGCTCGTCGACCGGTTCCCCATGACCCGGGAGTCGTTCTTCGAGCATTTCGTAGTAGGTCTCGGGAGGTGCCGTCATGAACTCGATACCGTTTTTCTGCAGGCGGTCCCAGCAGGCGTACAGGTCGTCACAGGAGAAGGCGATGTGCTGAATACCTTCACCATTGAATTCCATGAGGTATTCCTCGATCTGGCCGGTCCCCTTGGAGGCTTCTTCATTGAGCGGGATGCGAATCTTGCCGTCCGGTGCCGTCATGGCCTTCGAGACCAGGCCCGTGTATTCGCCCTTGATATCGAAGTACCGGATCTCGCGGAAGTTGAACAGCTTCTCATAGTAGTCGGCCCAGTAGTCCATGCGGCCACGATAGACGTTATGGGTCAGGTGATCGATGACCTCGAAGCCGCAGCCCTCGGGATGACGGTCGACGCCCTCGATGAAGTTGAAGTCGATGTCGTAGATTGACGAACCATCTTCGTAGCGGTCGATCAGGTAGACCGTCGCGCCGCCGATGCCCTTGATGGCCGGCAGGCGAATCTCCATCGGACCTGTCGGAATCTCGACCGGTTGAGCGCCCTGATCCAGCGCGTGCTTGTACGCACGGTGCGCGTCCCTGACCCGGAACGCCATGCCGCAGGCGCAGGGTCCATGCTCACGCGCAAAATACCAGGCCTGGCTCTTTGGCTCATTATTGATGATGAAGTTGATGTCGCCCTGGCGCCAGAGCGTAACGGCCTTCGAACGATGCCGCGCCACCTCGGTGAATCCGAGCAGCTTGAACGCGGTTTCGAGAACGCTGATGTCCGGTGCCGCGAATTCCACGAATTCGAAGCCGTCGAGCCCCATGGGGTTGTCGAATAGATCTGCCATTGCCGAATCCTCTGTGTTGGTCGTCTTGCGCAAAATCTTTTCGACATTATGCGCGAATTTGTGAGAACAGGTGCTCAAAGTGCGTGCTAAAAATGGCAATTTTGAAAGCATTGTTTCAAAATATCGAAATAGTTGAACGGAGTGATCAATATGGAGCTGAGTCGGACCGACCGGCGGCTGCTGGCGGAGTTACAGGCCGATGCCAACCGTAACCAGAGTGAGCTCGCCGAACTTGTGGGCATGTCGCGGACGTCCTGTTGGCGCCGTATTCGCGACTTCGAAGAAGCCGGATTGATCGAACGACAGGTAGCGCTGCTTAATCCCAAGATTGCCGGCTTCAATCTGCAGGTCCTGTTGCTGGTCGCGATGCAGGAGCACACCGACAAGAACCGCGAGAGTTTTGAGCGTCACGTATCCCTGCTGCCCGAAGTCATGGAATGTTTCTCCGTGTCGGGCGATCGCGATTACCTCTTGCAGGTCGTCGCCCACGACATGGATAGCTACAACGACTTTCTCAACCGGCAGATATTGCGGCATGCAGCGGTGCAGTCGGCAAGTTCGACCTTCGTATTGCGGCGCGTGAAGTACTCGACAGCCCTGCCTCTGTAGGCGTTAGCCTGATATAAGCAGCGCTATCGACTGCGCGGGCACCATGACTTTGAGTGGTTCGTCGAGCTCCGGGTTTTGCCGGGCGCTGCAGAAAGCAACGCGCCATTCGTGGTTTGCCTCGCCGCGTGACAGGCGCATTTCCGCCTCATGTTCGTGGGCATTGATAAGAATTGCCACCGCCGATGCAGTGCCATCATGTCGGGCGAGTTCTATAATTTTGGTGAAGGCGCGGCTGTGTGCCCACTCTGCTTCCTGCTTGGTGTCGCCGAACTGGTTGATCCAGTCGACTCGCACCACGCCTTCGGGCACTTCGAGCGACCCGTGAACATACTGCGGCAGTCGCAGCAGCGGGTTCTCGCGCCGTAGCCGAACCAGCTGGCAGACCAGCTTGTTGAACAGGGCTTCGTCGTCCAGGCCGGACCAGTCGAGCCAACCGGTCTCGTTGTCCTGGGCATACGCGTTGTTGTTGCCCTGTTGCGAGTTGCCGAATTCGTCACCCGCAAGGAGCATTGGTGTGCCCTGGGACATGAGTAATGTCCCCAGCAGGTTGAGGCTGTGCCGCCGGCGTTGCCGCATGATGTCGTCATCAACGCTGTCGCCCTCGACGCCATAGTTGCAGCTGTAGTTGTGCGAGTGCCCGTCCCGGTTGTCCTCGCCGTTTGCCTGGTTGTGGCGGTTCACGTAGCTCACGGAATCGCGCAGCGTGAAGCCGTCGTGGGCGGTGACGAAATTGACGCTCGCCGTGGGGCCGCGACCGCTGGCCTCGAAGATATCGGCGGAGCCGTGCAGACGCCTTGCCAGCACGCCACTCTTGCCGTAGTCGCCGCGCCAGAACTGGCGTAAGCCGTCGCGGTAGATGTCATTCCATTCTGACCAGCGCGGCGGAAAATTACCGAGCTGGTAACCGCCTGGGCCCGGGTCCCAGGGTTCGGCAATCAGCTTGGTATCGGCCAGACGATCGTCGTTGCTGATATCGAGCAGCAGGGGATGACCTTTCGAGAAGCCATGATGACGGCGCCCGAGGATAGTCGCGAGGTCAAAACGAAATCCGTCGATGCCCATGGTCTCGGAGAAATACGCAAGACTGTCGAGCACGATCTGTCGCACCCTGGGGTGTTCGACGTTCAGCGTGTTGCCACAGCCCGTGTCGTTGACATAGGTCGCCGGGTCGTCTGGCAGCGTTCGATAATAGGTGAGGTTATCGATACCGCGAAACCCGACCGTCGGTCCGTCACCGTCGGCCTCTCCGGTATGGTTGTAGGCAACGTCGAGAACGACCTCGAGCCCGGCATCATGAAGGCTGCGCACCATGTCGCGCATCTCGACGTCGGCTTCGTTGTTTGCGTAGCGCGGCATTGGCGCGAAAAAGGAAATGCAGTTGTAGCCCCAGAGGTTTCGCAGACCCTGCTTCACCAGGTGGTGTTCGTCGATGAAGGCATACACGGGCATCAGTTCGACGGACGTCACACCCAGCGCTTTGATGTACTCGATGACCTTCTTGTTGCTAAGGCCCGAGAATTTGCCACGGTCAGCTTCATCAACCCCGGGATGACGCATCGTGTAACCGCGGACATTGCATTCGTAGAAGATCGTCTCTTCCCACGGAATACCTGGTTTGCGATCGTCCTGCGTCCTGCCCACCGGTGTGACGACAGAGAACGGCACGTGGCCGACGCTGTCCCGGTCGTTGCTGTCGAACACGGCGTCGTCCCAGCGAAACTCACCGTCAAGCCGACGGGCGTAGGGATCGACGAGCAGCTTGGACGGCTTGCAGCGCAGCCCGCGGGCAGGGTCGAAGGGTCCGTGGACACGAAACCCATAGCGTTGGCCGCTCACGCAGCCGGGCAGATAGCCGTGCCAGACACCGTTGTCGCAGCTGGGCAGGTCATGGCTTGCTATTTGCCGACCCGCATCGTCAAACAGGCACAGCTCAACCCGATCCGCGACCGACGAATACAGCGCAAAATTCGTTCCGTCCCGGTCGGGTGATGGACCAAGGGTGTGGGCGAATCCCTGTTCTATCATTTGGCGTCGAGGACGATGGGGTCCAGGTGCCAGATGTCGTTGTTGTAATCGCGCATGGTCCGGTCCGTCGAGAACCGTCCCGAGCGTGCCGAGTTCAGGATGCTCATGCGGGTCCACCGGTCCTTGTCGAGGTACGCCTTGCCTGCCACGTCCTGGGCATCGACAAAGCTGCGGAAGTCGGCCGCCGTCATCCACATGTCTGCGGGCTCCTTGATCGACTGGATGATCGAATCGAAGATGCCGGGTTCGAAGTGATTGAAGTGCCCGCTTTGCAGCAGGTTTATTACCCGCCGGAAATCGTCGTCGTTGTCGATAATGGACAGCGGATCATAGCTGCCGCGCAGCGCCTCGATTTCCTCGACCGTGTTGCCAAACAGGAAGAAATTCTCTTCGCCGACGGCCTCGCGGATTTCGACATTCGCGCCGTCGAGCGTGCCGATGGTAACGGCACCATTCATCATGAACTTCATATTGCCGGTACCGGAGGCTTCTTTACCGGCTGTTGAAATCTGTTCCGAGAGGTCGGCAGCGGGACAGATCTTCTCCATGGCGGACACGTTGTAATCGGGATAGAAGACCAGTTGCAGCCGTCCCTTCATGGCGGGGTCGGAGTTAATCACGCGCGCGACGTTGTTGATGCACTTGATGACGGATTTCGCCATGACGTAACCGGGGGCCGCCTTGCCGCCGATCAGGATCAGCCGCGGTACGAGGCCATCGCCGTCGCCACGGCGAATACGGTCATACAGGTGAATGGCATGCAGCACATTGAGCAGCTGTCGCTTGTACTCGTGAATACGCTTGACCTGGACATCGAACATCATGTCCGCCGACACGCTGAGTTTTGTCTTCTTCTTTATGTCGGCAGCCAGGCGTTCCTTGTTGCTTCGTTTCACGTCGCGCCAGCGGGCCTGGAAATCCTTGTCACCGGCATACGAGCTGATGGCGTGCAGCTTGTCGAGATCGGTCTTCCATTTCTCACCGATCGTCTCGCTGATCAGGGACGACAGACCCGGGTTACAGGCTGCCAGCCAGCGCCGCTGCGTCACACCGTTGGTCTTGTTGTTGAAGCGTTCGGGCCAGAGCTCTGCGAAGTCGCGGAACAGGCCCTCACGCAGCAGGCGCGAATGCAAAGCGGCGACGCCGTTGATCGAAAAGCTGCCGACGATGGCCAGGTAGGCCATGCGAATCATGGGTTCCGGACCTTCCTGGATCAGCGACATACGGCGAATTCGCTGGTTGTCGCCGGGCCAGTGCTGGCCGATATCGGCAATGAAGCGGGCATTGATTTCGTAAATGATGTCGAGGAGCCGCGGCAACAGCCGACGGAACATTGCCACGGGCCACATTTCCAGCGCCTCGGGCAGCAGCGTGTGGTTCGTGTAGGCCATCGTACTGCGTGTAATGTCCCACGCATCGCCCCAGTCCATACCGTGCACGTCGATGAGCAGTCGCATGAGCTCCGCCACGGCGACCGCGGGATGCGTGTCGTTGAGCTGGAAGCAGTTCTTCTCGGCGAACGTGGAGAAGTCGTCACCATGGCGTTCCTGCCAGTTGCGAATCGTGTCCTGGAGACTCGCCGATGCCAGGAAGTACTGCTGCCGCAAACGCAGTTCCTGTCCGTTCTCCGTCGCGGCGTTCGGGTACAGGACCATCGTGATGTTCTCGGCTTCGTTCTTGGACGCGACCGAATCGGCGTAACTGCCCGCGTTGAATTCCTCGAGATCAAATTCGTCGCGGGCAGCGGCCGACCAGAGGCGCAGCGTGTTGACGACATTGTTTTCGAAGCCCGGCACCGGGATGTCATACGGGATCGCGAGCACGTCGTGCGTATCGACCCAGACGTGACGGGACTTGCCCCGTGCGTCAATCTGAACGTCGCTGCGCCCGCCGAAGTGAATTGTCTGCGCGTACTCGATGCGTTCGATTTCCCACGGAAAACCCTCGCGCAGCCAGGAGTCGGCTTCTTCGACCTGGAAGCCGTTCTCAATTCGCTGGTGAAACATGCCGTACTGGTAGCGAATGCCGTAGCCGATGACCGGCAGGGACAGGGTGGCGCAGCTGTCGAGAAAGCAGGCAGCAAGCCGGCCGAGACCGCCGTTGCCGAGGCCGGCGTCGCGTTCCTGTTCACAGACATCTTCGAGATCCAGGCCGATGCGGTCGAGCGCTTCGGTTGTTTCCTTCTCGATGCCGAGATTGAGCAATGCATTACGCAGCAGTCGGCCCATCAGGAATTCCAGGGAAAGGTACGCGACACGTCGCGTGTCATTGGCCTCGGTCGCGTTGCGTGTCTTGTTCCAGCGCTCCATGAGCCGATCGCGCGCCGCGTAGACGACTGACTGGTATAGGAAAGGCGAATCGACCTTGATCGTGCGCCGCCCGAGCATCCGGCCGAAGTAGTGCGTAAAGTCGCTTAAGATGGCGTCGGCCGTCATCGGCAATTCCGACGTCTGCAGCAGTTCCCGATCGCCGGGCTGGCGGTCAGTCTTTGCGGTCATTGAACTTTCTCCAGTATCACAGTTGCCAACGGTGGCAGGGTCAGGTCGATCGAGTACGGCCTGCCGTGTTGCCCGTCGTTCTTCGAGGCCACGACAGGAATGCTGACGCCGCTACCTCCGTAACGTTCGTCATCAGTGTTCAACAGGGGCCGGTAGCTGCCGCTCTCTGGCACACCGATCGTGTAGGATTCGCGCAAGAGGGGGGTCATGCTGGTCACGCACACGACGAAATTTCCGTGGCTGTCGCGCCGCAGCCAGCTCAGCACGCTGCTGTCACTGTCGTTCCAGTCGATCCACTCGAAACCCCTGCCGTCGAAGTCGATTTCGTGAAGCGCCGGCGTCGAGGTATACAACTGATTGAGATCGCGCATGAGCGTCTGGATGCCCCGGTGACTGTCCCAGTCAAGCAGGTGCCAGTCCAGCGACTGGTCGTGATTCCATTCATCCTGCTGTGCAATCTCGTTGCCCATGAACTGCAGTTTCTTGCCCGGATGCGCAAACATCACGCCGTAATAGGCGCGCAGATTCGCAAATTGCTGCCAGCGATCGCCCGGCATACGCCCGAGTATCGACCGTTTGCCGTGCACGACTTCGTCATGTGACAACGGCAGCACGAAATTCTCGTTGAACGCGTACACGAGGCCAAAGGTCATCTTGTCGTGATGGTACTTGCGGTGCACCGGGTCTTCCGACATATAGGCCAGCGTGTCGTTCATCCACCCCATGTTCCATTTGTAGGTGAACCCCAGGCCACCCGCGTCGACCGGCCGCGACACACTCGGCCACGCCGTCGATTCCTCGGCATAGGACGTCGCACCGTGTGCATGAATCTCCGTGTTCAGGCGCTTGAGGAACGCGACGGCCTCGAGATTTTCATTGCCGCCGAATTCGTTGGGCACCCATTGACCATCCTCGCGCGAGTAGTCGAGGTACAGCATCGACGCAACCGCATCGACCCGCAGCCCATCGATATGAAACTCGTCGATCCAGTACAGGGCATTACCGATCAGGTAGTTGATGACCTCACGGCGGCCGTAATTGAAGATCAATGTGCCCCAGTCGGCATGTGCGCCTTTGCGCGGGTCGGCGTGCTCATACAGCGCCGTGCCGTCAAAAAAGCGCAAGCCGTGCTCGTCGTTCGGGAAGTGCGCAGGCACCCAGTCCATGATAACGCCGACGCCGTGCGCATGGCAGGCATCGATCAATGCACGAAAATCATCGGGTGTGCCAAAGCGCTGGGTTGGCGCGAACATCCCGATCGGCTGGTATCCCCACGAACCGTCGAACGGGTGCTCGGTAACGGGCAGCAGCTCAATATGAGTGAAGCCCATGTCGGCGACGTAGGGCACGAGTTCGTTGGCGAGGTCGCGGTAGCTCAGGTAACTGCCGTCGTCCTTGCGGCGCCACGATCCCAGGTGCACCTCGTAGATGCTGGTCGGCGCATCCAGGTGCGGCCCGTCGCGGTGCTGGCTCAGCCAGTCGTCATCGCGCCACTCATAGTCGCTTTCGAACACGATCGACGAATTGCCTGGCGGCGGCTCGTGAAACGTCCCGAAGGGATCGGCTTTCAGCGGCAATAGCTTGCCATTGCTGTCCGTGATCTCGTACTTGTACAAGGCGCCGTTGCCGATCGCGGGAATGAATATCTCCCAGATGCCGTTGCCCGGATGCACTCGCATGACGTGGCGACGGCCGTCCCAGGCGTTGAAATCGCCAATCACACTGACGCGCGACGCATTCGGCGCCCAGACGGCAAAACGGGTGCCGCTGACGCCCTGGAGCGTTCTGAGCTGTGCGCCGAGCTTGCGGTACACGTACCGGTCGGAGCCTTCGCCGAGCAGGTAGAGATCCATTTCACCCAGAGTCGACGCGAAGCGATACGGGTCCTCGGTCTGCTGTACGTCGCCGGACTGCCAGGTGATACGCAGTGCGTAGCTGCGTTTACGCGGCGGCAACTGCGCTTCGAACAGTCCCGCGGCATGCATGCGTTTCATGGACGCCAGTTTGCGTCCGCCCCGATCGACCAGGTCGACGGATTTGGCGTCGGGCTGGAAGGTCCGGACTACGCGTCCCGCGCGCGTCTTGTGCGGTCCGAGAAAAGCAAACGGGTTGTTGTGCCGGCCCGCGACCAGTGCATCGATTTGGGATTCGTCAGTCATGATTGTGGTCGTACAGCGCCTTTATGGTTTGTTGTGCAGATAATGCCCAGTCAAAGCGCTGGGCGGCGGCGGCCTTGCGAATGGTGTCCCAGGCAACCGGATCTTCAGCGCGCAGTTTCAGGGCTGCGAGCGTGGTCTCAACGAAGGCATCGGCCTGCGCATCGGGCGTGTTGCCCTCGAACAGGAAACCGGTCTCACCGTGCCGGATCGTGTCCCTGAGACCACCGACGGCATGGGCGACACAAGGCTGGCCGCGGCGCATGGCCAGCATCTGGCTGATGCCGCAGGGTTCGAAGCTTGAGGGCATCAGGAACAGGTCGCCGGCGTGATACACCGGATCGGCAAGCACTTCAGAGTAGCCACGAAGAAAGATCAGGTTGGGAAGCCTGGCGGCTATGTCCAGGATGCGGGCTTCATAGCTCGCCTCGCCACTGCCGAGCACAATGATGACCGCGTCGCGCCCCAGCTTGTTGGCTATGCGTTCGATGGGTGATTCACCCGACGCATTCGCGTGCAGCAACAGCGTTGCTTTC
Organism: uncultured Woeseiaceae bacterium; assembly: GCA_945787845.1. Lineage (GTDB taxonomy): Bacteria > Pseudomonadota > Gammaproteobacteria > Steroidobacterales > Woeseiaceae > UBA1847. The sequence goes on from CALZJH010000011.1 coordinate 18,928, forward strand.
TGCGCCACGAGCCTGCCAATGCTCGTGACGAGGTGTTGTGGCCTGCGTTTCGGCATTTTCGCAACGCGCTCGAGTGCCAGTTTATGCGCCTCGTTGGCCGGCGCTTTAAGCTGCCAGTCGTGGAGCTGTGCTTCGATCATGCTCATTAATCGTTGCCACCCGGGCCGACGGCCTGGCGAGTCACCGTAGAAGCAGCCGTTCAGGACGCCCGCAAGACGCCCCTCATCGGCGGCACTCTGCAAGAGAGACTCGAGCCCCTCGCCACCGACAAAGCCGACATCCGGATTGCTGGGCCGGCAAATTTCCCGGGCATAGGTCGGCGATACGGTGCTGACCCGGTCAGCAAGGCGAATCGCGGCTGCCATCGGGTTGATGCAGTGCGTGTGTACGGGGTCCGCAACCGAGTCCCTGTTGAAGTCCACCTGGTGAAACCACGCGGCGAGGGACGACTCGTCGCCGTCGAGCGGTCGAGTCCCCTGGTAGGAGAGGTTGTGGATGGTGAAGACAGTGCGGATACCGCGCAGCTTATTCAACTCGTGGGAGTACTCGATCAACGGCAAATAGAGCGCCGCATGCCAATCGTGAAGATGCACGATGTCTGGTGGACGATCCAGGGACCGAATCCAGCAAGCAGCAGCGATGCAATAGAACGCAAACTTGTTGGCGTCTGTCGCAAAAGGGCGGTCGATATCCTCGTCGAAGTAAATGCGACCCGCGCCATGCTCCTCGAACAAGGCATGATGCAGGATAATGTTTTCGACGCCCTCGTCGCTGATCAGTCGCCAGACCTCCACCTCGTGCTTTGTACCCCGAAAGGGAGTCAAAACCGTCCCCAGCTGTTCAGTCCCGGTCAGCCGGTGGAGCGTTCCGTACGAGGGGGTTGCGACCCGCACCCGCCAGCCTTCGCCTGCCAGTGCTTTTGGCAGGTCGCGCACGACGTCACCGACGCCGCCCACCTTGCCGCCGGGCAGGGCACCGTTCTCGGATGCGATGAATATGACTTGCCGTGTAACGATGCCGGGCGACCTATCGAGTGTGATGCAGCGGCTGCCCGAGCATGTCGGGCGTCACGAGAGTACGACCGGCCTCGGTCACGCGGAAGCCCCGCTCGCGGTCGTCGTCGTGATTTTCGCCAATCACATCGCCGTCGGCGATCGTGGCGCCCGCGTCGATGATGCAATTTTCAATACGGCAGTGGTTGCCGACCTTGACGTCGGGCAGAAGCACCGAGCCCTTTACGCTGCTGAAGGAATTGACGGTGACGCGCGAAAACAGCAGCGAGCCTCTGACCTCGGCACCCGACACAACGCAACCGCCCGACACCATCGACTGGATCGCCGCACCGCGGCGGTCCGGGTCGTCGAAGACGAACTTCGCCGGCGGCGCTTGTGTCTGGAGGGTCACGATCGGCCATTTCTGGTCGTAGAGGTTGAGCTGCGGCGTAACCGATACGAGCTCCATGTTGGCTTCCCAGAAGGCATCCAGGGTGCCGACATCGCGCCAGTAGGCCTGCTGCTGCGTCTCGGGGTCGCGGAACGGGTAGGCATAGACCTGGTAGTCCTTGATGATGGCCGGAATGATGTTTTTTCCGAAATCGTGGGCCGATGCCGGCGTGTCGGCATCCTTGATGACCTGCTCGTACAGGAATTCGGTATTGAAAACATAATTGCCCATGGATGCGAGGCAGATCCCGGGCTTGCCGGGTATCGAGTTGGGTTTTTCAGGTTTCTCGTCGAAGGCGATGACCCGGCCGTTTTCATCGACGGTCATGACCCCGAACTGGCCGGCCGCTTCTTCGCACGGCAGTTCGACGCAACTGACCGTCATGTCGGCGCCCTTGTCATCGTGCATGGCGAGGAATGGGCCGTAGTCCATCTTGTAGATGTGATCACCGGCCAGGACCAGCACGAGGCGCGGGTCGTGAGTTCGGAAAATGTCGAGATTCTGATAAACGGCGTCCGCCGTGCCGCGGTACCACTCGCCGCCAACCCGTTGAGATGCGGGGAGAATTTCCACGAACTCGCGCGCACCGGCCTGGAATCGGGACCAGCCGTGAACCAGGTGCCGGATCAAGGAATGGGCCTTGTACTGGGTGAGCACGCCGATACGACGCACGCCGGAATTGATGCAGTTCGAAAGGGCAAAGTCGATGATGCGGTACTTGCCGCCGAAGTAAAGGGCGGGTTTCGCCCTCCAGCTCGTCAGCTCGTAAAGTCTGGAGCCCTGTCCGCCTGCCAGAACAAGTGCCAGGGTATCCCGAGTGAGCAGGCTGACGTGACGAGAAAACTCGCTATTCGATTGGTCCATGTGATGACGGTCCGCGCTCTGAGGCTGTTACCAGTGACGCGATATTGTCGCAGATTTCGGGCGTCAGTTGCTCGTCAATTACGCGCCAACGCCAGTTACCGCCGGATGTTCCCGGTGTATTGATGCGAGCCTCGGATCCCAGGCCCAGGAAGTCCTGCAATGGTGCTATAGCGATGCAGGCGGCCGTCGAAAATGCGGCCCGGATCAGGTCATGATGCATGGTTTCGGGGGTTCCCCCGGTAACGCGCAACGCGGCTGCCTGGTCGGCCTCGATGTCTGCGGCGCTGCGGATATCGTCCGGGCTGCCCCGGAACCAGCCTGCGGTCGTGTCGTTGTCGTGCGTACCTGAGTAACAAACGCTGTTTTCGCTCACATCAGACAGGGAGAAATTGGGATCGCAGACGTCGAACTGCAGCACATGCATGCCCGGGATCTGATGACGGTCCCGCAGGGCGGTTACTTCCGTCGTGATGACACCGAGGTCCTCGGCGACGATCGGCAGGTTGCCCAGCGCATCGCGCATGGCATCAAAGATGGCATCGCCCGGCCCGGGTTCCCAGGCGCCGCTTCGTGCCGTATCCGCGTCTGCCGGCACCGCCCAGTAAGCTTCGAAGCCGCGAAAGTGATCGATGCGTACGAGGTCGGCGAGCTCCGCCGTCGCGCGCAGGCGGTCGACCCACCACGCGTAGTCATCCGCCGCGTGCTGCGCCCAGTCGTACAGCGGGTTGCCCCAGAGCTGACCGTCCGCACTGAAATAGTCGGGCGGCACACCGGCCACATAGTCGGGACGTCCGTCTTCGTCGATGCGGAGGATTTCCCGGTTGGCCCAGGCGTCCGAGCTGTCGAGTGCGATGCAGATCGGCATGTCGCCGAACAGCACCACACCATTCTCGTGGGCATAGTCCCGCAGGGCCCACCATTGTCGGAAAAACAGGTACTGTATGATTTTGATCGCCTTGATACGGTCCGCTTCCTGCCGCTCGAGCCTCGCCAGTGCCGTGGCTTCGCGATGCACGTACTCAGGCTTCCATTCCGGCCATGGCCGTTCACCATGACGCGTCTTGAGGATGCGGAACAGCGCATAGTCATGCAGCCACTCCTTATCGTTTCTCGCAACGAAGCTATTGAAATCACTGAGAATTTCGTCGCTGACGGTGCTTTCGAAACGGCCGGCAGCCAGCGCCAGCAGTCGATTCTTGACCGGTATCAGCGCGCCATAATCGACGTATCGATCAGGAAGCGTCGTCAATTCGCTGACTTCGCCGTGGTTGAGCAGTCGCAAATGAATCAATTCGCCAATATCAACGAGCATTTCATTGCCGGCAAACGTCGACAGCGGCTGGTAAGGCGAATCGCCGTAAGCGGTCGGGCCGAGCGGCAGGAATTGCCATACCGAAAGCTCCATGGCCCGCATTCGGTCCACGAAGGCATGCGCCGCCGCCCCGAGCTCGCCGATGCCATAGGGGCCGGGGAGAGACGTCATGTGCAGGCAAACGCCGGCACGCCGATCCCGCAGCAATTCCGGACCTTTCAGAATCTCAGCCATTGGAAGAACCTAAAGACAGCCCTTTCTGAGGGCAACGCGATGCATACGTATTCACCAATGAATACGTATGCATCGCGTTGCTCACGACAGAGCCGCTTCTTAAGATATGGAAACATCTGTAGGTAAGGCTCTTGTGGGGGGAAATCCTAATGGCCAAGAAAAGGCGCAATCGCGCTCAAACAGTTTCAAGTGAGACAAATGACTGCGAATTAAGCAGCCGTCGTACAGCGTTGTCGCTTGCGGTCGCCGCCGCACTGGCCGGTGCTCCGGTCATGAGCAACGTGGCCTACGCACAGGACGCTGACGACGAGCCGATTGAGGAAATCATAACGACCGGCATCCGCATGAGTATCCTGGATTCCGTGTCAACGAAACGAGCTGGCGATACCATTGTTGACGTCGTCGACGCCGGCGTCCTGGGCTCGCTCCCTGATCAGTCCATTGCCGATGCGCTGGGTCGCCTGCCGGGCGTCACCACCATTCGGGACTCCGGGCAATCGTCGCAGTTGAATATTCGCGGTATGAATGGTGATTTCATCCAGACGACCATGAATGGCCGCGAGCAGGTGTCGACGGCGGGCTATTCGGAAGCGACGCGCTGGAGTTCGTTTGACCAGTATCCTGCAGAGCTGGTTAACCAGGCCGCCGTCTACAAGGCGCCGAAGGCCTCGCAGATCGAAGGCGGTGTTGCCGGTATCGTAGAGCTGAAGACAGCCAATCCGCTGGATGCGCAGAAGCCCCACAACTTCTCGCTGAACGCGCGCATGTCGCTCAATGACGCGGCCGATTCCTACGGTGGCGACGACACGGGCGAGCGCTATACGTTTTCTTACCAGGGCAAATTTGCCGACGACAAGGTCGGAATCGCCGCCGGGTACTCATTCCTCGAGCAGCCGAATGCGTTCATCTTCTCGCGCGCCGGCGCCGACAGCCAGCTCGGATTCGGAACCCGCAACATCAATGGCGTCGATGTTTCAGTGCCGCGGGCATTCCAGTGGCAGGCCGGTAATGGCAGCGATGAGCGCACCGGCTACCTCGCCTCGATTGTGTTTCAGCCGAATGACAGGATTAAGGCCCAGGTCGACTATTTCCGTTCGGAATTCGACCGTGGCGATGCGCGCCAGGGCATCACGGTCGGCGGTCTCGATGAGGATGAGGCCAACTCCGTAATTACCAATCCTGTCGTCGTCGATGGGCTTCTCACGAGCGCGACCGTCAGCGCCGTCGATCCCAACGCGGTAGGACAGTCTCATCCGTGGTTCGAGGCTCGTACCGAAGACCAGACGACGACAGCCGATTCCGAGACAGTCGGCCTGAATCTCGAGTGGTTCATCACCGATTCCAGCACACTGTCGCTGGATTACTCGACCGGCGAGGGCACCAAGACACGCGAGGATCGCATCGCGTCGATGCACGCCTATGAACCTGGTGGCGCAGCGGAGGCCGCCAACACGTCGTTTACCTACCAGTTGAATGGCGAAGGAATAGCGACGGGTAGCTTCAGCGGCTTCGATTTCACCGACCCGAATTCCATGATGCTGTCGCGCTACGAGCGATACCCGCACCTCTATACCGATGAGATCGATTCCTTCAAGGTTGATTTCAGGCAGGACGTTGAGTGGGGAGCCATTTCCTCGGTCGAAGCAGGCGTTCGTCTTTCGGAGCGCACGTTTGGTGCGGATCGCGGCACGTTCCTGTACGGGTCGCGCAGTGGCCAGGGAACGGGCTGGTGTGAAGACAACACGTCAAGTCTCACCTGCGCGCCGCAGTCGGTGGCCAACTTCGTCAGCACACAGTCCCTGCCGGGCGTACCGGATCACTTCATTATTACCGACCTGAATGGTCTCGGCGATGCCATTTTCGGCCCGGGCGGTTCTGCCGGTATCAAGCTGCACAGCCGTGACTGGACCTTTATCGAGTCGAACGACATCCAGGAAGACACGGAAGCGCTTTACCTGATGGCAAACCTCGATTTCGAGTGGGGCGATGTTCCCGTCAGCGGTAACATAGGTGTTCGCTACGTACGGACTGACGTGAAGACGATCGGTCTGCAGAACGTCGGCGCCGGCAACGGCACACCGATCACCGATGGCGTTGGCGTTACCCAGGATAACCTCGATTTCGTCGACTACGGTCCGGACTATTCGGACACGCTGCCTTCTATCAACCTGAATTTCGAGCTCACCGAAAATGACATCCTGCGGGTCGCCGCAGCCAAAGTCATCGGTCGTCCGCCGGTCGGTCAGATGAAGGGCGGCGCCGGTTCGTGGAACGGCGGTGCGGATCCCAACACGGGCCTCATCGAGTACAACGTCTGGACCAATGGCACGCCGTACCTGGACCCGTTCCGCGCCAATCAGCTCGACGTGTCTTATGAGCACTACTTTGATGACGGTGGCGCCGTTACGGCCGCTGTTTTCTGGAAAGACATCGAGTCGCTGGTTGAAGGCCCGACGCAGTTCACGGGCGACGACATTCCGGACGACCTCGGCATCATCGTGCCGCCGGGCCAGTTCCTCAACATCTACCAGACCTACCTGAACAACGATAAAGGCGGCTACATCCGGGGCATCGAGCTGGCGGGCACCACGACCTTCGATTCCCTGCCCGGGATCTGGGCCGGACTGGGTGCGACGGCCAGCTATTCGTTTACCGAGAGTGAGACGCAGGTCGGCGGAGGCGCGTTCTACAATCAGGACCTGCCGTTGCCGGGTCTGTCGGAAAATGTCTGGAGTGCGACGGTGTTTTTGGACATCGACCGCTTCAGTTCACACATCAACATGCGCTATCGGGACGAGTTTGTGCAGAACCTGCCTATTCCGGGTGCTGGTTCGCCGACGCTGGCCCAGGCCTATACCACGGTCGATGCGCAAGTGTCTTACGCGTTCGACAATGGCCTCACCATCGTATTGTCGGGTAACAACCTGACTGACGAGGAGAACATCATCGAATACGGTGTTGATAACGCATTTGGCGAGTACAAGCAGTTTGGACGCCAGTTCTACTTTGGAGTCAACTACCAGTACTAGGCAGTTAGCGACACCACTGACCTTCTTACCCCGTTTTGAAAGTCAGATAGGCCGCCCGGGAAGCCACGCTTGTCGGGCGGTTTTTTTTTGCTAGGCTGTGGCAATGAGACAGGCTATGAATGACAGCATGAAAAGTATTGTAATTCTGGGTGGCGGAACCGCCGGCTGGATCGCCGCAAATCTTATTGCGACTCATTGGGAAGACAAGCAGCTCGACATCACCCTGGTCGAGGCGCCCGATATCGGCATTATCGGTGTGGGCGAGGGCTCTACCCCACCGCTCAAGACCTTCCTGGAGGTTATTGGCGTGGCAGAGGATGAGTGGATGGGGCGTTGCGATGCAACCTACAAGGTGGGTATCACGTTCAGGGACTGGTCGACGAAACCCGGGTTTGACGAGTACTTCCATCCATTCTTGTGCCAGCCCGATGAGTTCTCGGTTCCCGCCTTCTTCCACAACAGTTTCTTGCGCCGCCAGGGGGTCGACCTTGACGGGCACCCCAGCCAGTACTTCCTTGCGTGGCAGCTGGCGAAGCAGCGGCTGGCGCCAGTCGCGCCACCAAATTTTCCGTTCGAGATGAATTACGGATATCACTTCAATTCGGGAATGCTGGGCGAATTCCTGCAGGAGTGGGCGGCCAGGAAGGGCGTCAAATACAAGCAGGCGGCGGTAACCGAGACGGTACTCAACGAGCACGGTTACATCGATTACCTGAAGACCGACACCGAGGAAACCATCAAGGCCGATTTCTATGTCGACTCGACGGGTTTTCGCAGCGAGTTGCTGCAAAAGGCGCTCGGCGTGCCATTTGAGAGCTGCGAGGACGTGTTGTTTAACGATTCGGCGGTCGTCTTCCCGACCGAGCCCGACGAGAACCCGTCACCGCAGACGATCTCGACCGCGCTCAAGTATGGCTGGGGATGGAAGATTCCCTTGACGTCGAGATTTGGCAACGGCTACGTCTACAGTTCAAAGTACGTGGACGACGACGATGCAGAGATGGAGTTCAGGCAGCACCTGGGGCTGGTGGATTCCGACATCGAAGCCCGCAGGCTCAAGTTCAAGGTAGGACGTGTCAAGGAACACTGGGCCAAGAACTGTCTCGCCGTTGGCCTGTCACAGGGCTTCATCGAGCCGCTCGAGGCGACGGCGCTCGATATGGTGCAGGAAACTGTGGTGCGCTTCATTGAAGCTGCCAATAAAGGCAATTTCACTGACCAGTACAGAGATGAATTCAACGAGCGCATCAGCAAGCGATTTGATGCAGTGCGCGACTACATCGTTTGCCACTATCGCATCAGTTCGCGCGACGATACTGACTACTGGCGCGATTGTGCAACCAACGAGAAAATATCCAGGTCGCTGCGCGAGCTCCTCACCGCGTGGATGTCGGGCAAGAATATTACCGACGAACTCGAGCGGCAGAACCTGGACGCCTATTTCCCGAGTGTGTCGTGGAATTGCCTGTTAGCGGGGAAGGGCATTCTGCCGTCGCAGGACCAGGTCCGGCCGGGCAATGAGCTGGCGCACAAGTATGACCTTGCGAAGATTGCGAGCTATCTTGAGGGTTGCGCCCTCAACTTCAAGCCCCACCAGGAGCAGCTGCGCGCGGTTCACTGAAAGCGCAAGGCATCGTTGTGGGGCTCGAAGTTGAGTCCACAACGGCGAATGAACTCGTCAACTGCGCGCATGTCGATCTTGCTGCCGGACTGAGTGTCGACCGGCGTCGGCTTGATCGGAGGATAGAAGCCGTAACCTGACAGTAAACAGGTCCACGACATGGGCGTATAGGAGGAGCGAATCTGCTGGCGCTCCATTTCCTGGTTGAGGCTCTGACCCGACGTCCAGATCTGCAGTATCTTCTGTAGTTCTGCAGACACGTGCTTGTTCTCGCCGTTTTGCCGCCAGTAGTCGGTATCGGCACGTGAGTTCATGATGTAGTGGGCGACGATGTAATCCCGGATCCTCTCGAAACGGTCATTGACCCTCTCGTTGAACGTCATCTGTCCGCTCTCCGAGAATCCCTGTGCATCGACCGTGTCGATGAAGTCGTCTACCGTGTTGCAGACGAGATTCAGTGCCGTCGCTTCGAGGGGCTCGATAAAGCCCTGAGACAGACCGACAGCAAGGCAGTTCTTGTGCCAGTGCTTGTCGATGCGCCCGACCTTCATCTGCAGGTGTCGTGCCTCTACATCGCTATCCAGTAGTCCGAGATGGGTGCGTAATTCGGTCTCGGCGTCATCGGCGGTGCAGAACGAGGAACTGTAGACATAGCCATTGCCGATGCGATGCGTCAGCGGAATCTCCCATGCCCAGCCGTATTGCATTGCGGTGGAAACCGTTTGTGAGCCAATTTCCTCTACCTGGCTCGTGGGCAGGACGACGGCAGAGTCGTTGAACAGGTTGTCCGAAAAAGACCGGAATGGAATCTCCATCGCGTCCTGGATCAATGCGCCTCGAAACCCGGAGCAGTCGACGAAGAAATCGCCAGAAATGGTTTCTCCGGCATCGCTTACCAGGCTGCCGATGGCGCCGCTATCTGTCAGATTGACGTCGACGATCTTGGCCGCGACGTGCCGGGCGCCGCGCTGAACGGCTTTCTCGCGCAAAAACTCGCCAACGAGGTTGGCGTCGAAGTGATAGCCGTATTCGACGGCGAACGGAAAATTCTCGCTCGGCCTGGGGCCGAGTCTATTCTCGGAGAGGCTGGCCGAGAGAAAGAAACGATCGGGATGAGCATGTACGTCAATGCCCTGACGCCGTGCGTAGGTATTGAAGTAGAACGCGGTGATTGTGTGTTGATCCAGTTGCGAAGCAAACGGATGAAAATAGCGGCTGAATCCCGGCCGCGTCGACCAGTTGGCGAAGCTAATTCCATTCTTGTAGGTCGCATTGCACCGTGGCATCCACTCGGACTCCTCGACGCCTATGGAGTCAAAGAACAGCTTCATGCGGGGGGTCGAGCCTTCCCCGACACCGACCGTCCCAATTGCCGGCGACTCGATAACGGTGATGTTGATGTCCTTGTCAGACCAGCGCGCGAGCAGCGTGTTGCTCGTGATCCAGCCCGCGGTACCGCCGCCCAGGATGACAATGTTCTTCGGCTTTCTAGTCACGATGGGCCTCTTGCCAGGTGGTCGGCGCCAACAGGAACTCCAGCTGCGCGCCTGCGCGTGCGCGCCAGGCTCGCTCACTATGGTCGGCGCCCTCGAACTTTCGCATGACGAAGTCGCGTCCTTCGACCAGCCCCTCACGCAGGAACCACTCGCGAACCGGTTGGTGATCAGCCTCGTAGGTGGCGTCCAGGGTTTCAGTTCCGTAATCGAAGTAAAAGCGCCCGCCGCGTGAAATTGTATCGCCTTTGGCAATATCCCTGACGACAAACGGTGTCGGATCGGGGCTGGTCACAGGCTCATCCCAGATGTCGACAATGTTCTGCTCTGAGAAGGCAAAGTGCGTCGATACGCAGCCACAGGCGCCAAATACGTCCGGGTGGTTCTTGACCAGGTACCAGGAGAGCAGCCCCCCCATCGATGAGCCCATCGCCGATGTGTTCCCGGGACCGGTCAGCGTTCTGAATTCGGCATTGACCCGTGGCATCAGCTCCTCGGTCAGGAACCTTGCGTAGGCTGATGCGTCGTGCCAGGGCGAATACTCGTGACGTCGATTGGCGGTGCTCCACGCGCCAACGACGATGGCGGGCTCATGGCGGCCCGCGGCCACGCCACGCATCATGGCCTCGTCGATGCCCCAGTCCACGCCCCAGCTCGCGATTCGCGGGTCGAACAAGTTCTCGCCGTCCGTCATATAGATGACACGATAGTGCTTCGCGGGATCATCTTCATAGCCCGGCGGCAACCAGATGACGACGTTTCGGGATGGCCCCAGGATTTCGGATGGCATGTCCTGCCAGTAGACGATGTTGCCCAGCACGCCGGAACCGGTCGGGTCATCCACGTACGGCTGGTCGTCGAGCGGTTTGAAACGGCCTTCGCCGATGCGATAGACGAGCGATTCCAGCGGCGCCAGGCGTACCGCGACCTTGCCTGCACCCTGGTCGACGACGATTTCCCCTTCGTGGTTGCCGTACAGAATATCCTTGAGCGCGTGGCGCCCGTCCGCAAGACGCAGGGACGCGACGACGTCGGCGGGAATATCAAGGTTCAGGACAACGTCGTCCTGGTCGTCGAAGTTACTCACCGCGATCAGGCGTTCTTCTTCAGCCCAGCGGGCGAATGCGAACAGGCGGTCGCTGCTTGCCGGCAGGTGTGCGTAAGCGCCGGACATTGCCGGGTTGTCCCGGCTGATGTTGAGGAGCCGGGCGTAGAAGTCACGCAGTGCAGCCTCGTCGGGCGCAAGCGCGCCGCCGTCGAATCTGCCGTCATTCATCCAGCGCTGATGGGCGGGGACGCCCCAGTAGTCGAATATCGTTGTTCGGGTGGCTTTGCCGAAGCCCGCATCGTTATTGGCGGGAACGCCGACTTCCTGGCCGAAGTAGAGCATGGTGGGTCCGCTGCCGATCAGTGCCGCAACGACCATGCCGGGCTTGGCGCGATCGGGACTGCCGGCGAAACCTTCACTGGCGATCCGCTGTTCGTCGTGGTTCTCGAGGAAGTGCAGCATGTGCTGCTCGATGTCCAACACGTCGGCCTGTGCGGCGGCAATACTGTCGGTGCCTGCGTCGTCCTGGATGACGGCCCGGGTCGCATCGTAGAGACCGACCTTGTCATACAGGTAATCCATGCGCCCAAGATCGATGTAATCACGGTACATGTCCGGCACATAGATCTCTGACAACACGAACGCATCCGGATTGCGAACTTTGATCGATGCATTCAGGTAGCTCCAGAATTCCACCGGGACCATTTGCGCCATGTCATAGCGAAAGCCGTCGACGCCCTTATCGAGCCAGAAGTGGGCAATGTCCCTGAACTTCTTCCAGCTGGCAGGAACATCGCGTTCCTCCCAGAAGTCGGCAATTTGCTCGTTCGGCCAGTTGCGGGCTGCGTCGGGGAGACGGTCGAAAGCGTAGCTGCCATCCGGCCGTACTCCGAAATTTATCTTCACGGTTTCAAACCAGTCGTCGGTTTTCGGCTGTGCTGCGCGTGAGCCATTGCCGGTCCACTTGGCTGGCGACTCCGCAAATTTTCCATCAGCCAGTGGATGCTGTTCGCCACCCAGTGGCACGTAGCCTTCCGGCACCGAGAAGTCCTCGCCGACAATGTAGTAGAAGCTGTTGTCGCGCGCCCAGGCGACGCTGGTGTCGTCATCCTCACCGAAGTCCCGAATACCGCCCGGCCTCACCAGCGAACGGTAGCTGCGCGCGATATGGTTGGGCACGATGTCGATAACCACCTGCATGCCGTTGGTATGCGTTCGCTTGATGAGCGCCTCGAACTCCTCCATGCGCTTGTCCGGATGTCGTGCGAGGTCCGGATTCACGTTGTAGTAGTCTCTTACCGCATAGGGCGACCCCGCGCGGCCCTTGACGACATCGGGGTCGTCATTGCTGATACCGTAGTCCGTGTAATCGCCGACCAAGGCATGATGCGGGACGCCTGTGTACCAGACGTGTGTTGTTCCCAATTCTCGGATACCTTGCAATGCCGCATCGCTGATATCAGCAAACTTGCCGACACCATTGTCTTCAATCGTGCCCCAGGGCTTGTTCGTCGAGTTCTTGTTGCCGAAGAGCCGCGTGAAGACCTGGTAAACGACAGGCTTTTCTGCGGGAGGCGGACCAGGATCCTCATTAACCTCCAGCAATGCGGGCTGGTGATCCCACACGACGCGGGCCGTCAGCCTGTCGCCCTTCTTTCGTGCTTTGACGACCCTGTCGCCAAAGCGGACCATCCTGGTGTCCGCTGTCCAATTATGGATGATGATTTCGAGCTCGCGAGCGGCCGGCATTTCCTCGTAACCCTGGCCCGACCGGTCGAGTTCGATACGCAGGTAATCGTCTTTTTGTTGCGCCTTGAATTCGAGTAACTCGAAGCGGCCGTCCTCCAGGCTCGTTCGACTGCTGCCGTCGTCCTCATACATTTGGCCGGACGCCTCCGGAACCGACTCATCAGCGTAATAGTGGAGGGTGAGTTTCTCGCTCGAGTAGTCGCGTGTCGTCTGGATCTCGGGCGTCATCGGAACGAATGAGCCGGCGCGCACGAGCACGGGAATCGTCTCGAGTGTTACGGGGATATCGATGCGCCGTCCGCCCTCGAGGCGTTCGCCGGTCCAGAAGTTGAACCAGGCCCCCGGCGGCACCAGCGTGCTGACCGTCTCTACGCCCGGGTCGGTCACGGGTTTGACGAGGAACGCATCGCCCCAGAAGTAGCTGTCCTTGATGTCGATGAGCTGCGGCAGCGACTCATCCACGAAGAACGCAGGACGCATGAGCGGCATGCCGGTCGTGCTGTTCTCGTACGCCAGCGTGTAGTTGTACGGCATCAGGCGATAGCGCAGGTTGATTGCGTCGCGCACAATACGGCGCGTCCTGCGGTCGTGAAATACGGGCTCAGCCGGAATGTGTTCCTGTGCGTGTGGACGATAGACTGGCTGGAACACGCCGTACTGCAGCCAGCGGATATACATTTCCCGGTCGAAGGTCTCGCCGCCGGCAAAGCCGCCGAGATCCGAGTGCATGTAGGCGAGGCCGAACAAGCCGCCCTGCAGCGCCAGTTCGACCTGCGGCTTGAGTCCGCCCCACTCACGACTGACGTCACCGGTCCATGGAATGAGGCCATAGCGCTGCGAGCCGGCGAAGCCGGAACGCATCATTATCATTGAGCGCATGTCCGGATACTTCCGGATCTGGCGTTCGTAAACCATGCGTGCCCATTGATGGCCGTACGCGTTGTGAATTTCATCGCCCGTCGCCTCGATACCGGCCTCCGACAGCCGGTGCAACGCGTCGCCCGGATGCACTTCAGGTTCCCCGAGATCGCCCCACGTCGCGGCGGTTCCCTGCTCAAACAGCCTCTCGTAGGGCTTCCAGAACCAGTCGGCCGCCCGATCGTCGAAGACGTCGATAAGCCCTGTGTTGCCGAAATAGAAGTCGAATCGGCGCGGCTCGCCCGACGATGTGCGTGCGAGTACCCTGTTATCGACCGCGTCCTGCCAGCGCTTCGACGTGCTCAGGACAAAGGGCTCGGTAATGGCAATGGTCTTCACGCCATCGCTGGCGAAGTCGGCCATCATGTCTTCGGGAGTCGGCCACGCGTCCCGGTCCCAGTCGAGGTTGCCCATATGGCCCTTGATGTCGGGACCGAACCAGAAAATGTCGAGGATGATGGCGTCGAGCGGAATCCTGTGTCTGCGAAAACGCCGCACTACATCGCGCGTCTCTTTTTCCGAGTGATATCCGAAACGCGATGCGAAGTTGCCGAATGCCCAGCGCGGCGGCAGCGGCTGCTTGCCGGTGACGTCCGTGTAGTTGTCGATGAGATCTGGGTAGCTATCGCCGGCGACGATGATGTACGAGGTGCGCCCGCCAACCGCTTCGAACTGCAGAATATCCGGCTCCGTATGGCCGATGTCCAGCCAGCCACTGGCGGAATTGTCGAAGACGACCATGTACTTGTCCGACGACATAATTGCCGGGAGGCTGTAGTACATCTGCTCGGACTCGGTCGTGTAGCCATAGTGCGCCTTGTTATAGAGCGGCATCCGCTTGCCGCGTCGGTCCATGCCCATGACCCGCTGGCCGCCGCCGAGTATCTTCTCGCCATCGTCGAGCGCGAAGCGAAAACCGCGTGCCTCGTCGTCGATGAAGTAGCCGTCACGCTCTTCGATCAATGCCTCGCCGCCACGCAGGAATGAAATACGTACGGGTGATTTCTCGACCACCGCTGTTAGCCCGTCGACCTGTATCGAGATCGTCTGGTCGGATTCTTTGACGACCGGGGCAACGTGGGGCAGGTGCGGTGCCAATGCGAATGAGGGTAGCTGCTTGACGCCGGTCTCGAGGTAGTGGACCTCGAAGCCATGGTCATCAATCGCCCGGATGCTCAGGTCACCGCGCTCGCTGTGTACCACGACCCTGTCGTCTGAGACTTCGTGTGACTCGTACTCACCGAAATCGGCAACGGCCCACGGTGCCGCCAGTAACAAAACGATACGGATAGCAAGGTGTCTCAAAGCAAACTCCCGATCAGGATGCGGCACGGCAGGATAGTACTGAATACTAGATAATCGCCGGTTTTCGCGGGGATGAATACGTATGCAGGCAAGCCGGCCCGGGGAAGTGGGTTGCTACAATTGGACGCATCACGGGGGAACACAGGCGCAACAACAATGAAACAAAAGCCGGTATTGAGCTTCTGGCAAGTCTGGAACATGTGTTTCGGATTCCTCGGGATCCAGATGGGTTTCGCGTTGCAGAACGCGAACGTCAGTCGCATCTTCCAGACGCTCGGCGCAGCCGTCGATGAGATACCTATCCTGTGGGTCGCGGCGCCGCTGACGGGGCTCATCGTGCAGCCGATCATCGGCTACATGAGCGACCGTACCTGGAATAGGCTCGGCCGGCGTCGCCCGTATTTCCTCGTTGGCGCGATCCTCGCGTCGCTGGCGCTGTTTGTCATGCCGAACTCCCCGTACCTGTGGTTCGCCGCCGGCATGCTGTGGATCATGGACGCCAGTATCAATGTATCGATGGAGCCGTTCCGCGCCTTTGTCGGCGACATGCTTCCCGAGAAGCAGCGGACATCGGGCTTCGCGATGCAGACGTTTTTCATCGGTGTCGGTGCGGTCATCGCATCGGCATTGCCCTGGATCATGACCAACTGGCTCGATATCAGCAATACCGCGCCGGCCGGAGAGATCCCGGATTCCGTCAAGATCGCCTTCTATGTCGGCGGCGCGGCATTCCTGCTGGCCGTGACGTGGACCGTGTTCCGCACCAGGGAGTATTCACCCGACGAGCTGGCCGCGTTCGATGCCGCACGCCCACCCGAGCACGTGGCTGACGACACCTCGTTGCGGGCAGCGTCCAGGTACCGCAACGGCGGCGTCGCCTGGCTCGGTGTTGGACTGGCATTCCTGTTCTGGATCGCCAACAGCGGCCTCGACAAGGAGCTGTATATTCTCGCCGGCGGCATCGCCGTGTTCGGCCTGTTCCAGGTTGTCGTAGCGTTCCTGCAAGACAGGGGAGCAACGAGCAACGGTTTTTACGAAATAATGCACGACCTGTTTCATATGCCGAAGGTCATGCGGCAGCTCGCGGTCGTGCAGTTCTTCTCCTGGTTTGCAATGTTCGCGATGTGGATCTACGGGACGTCTGCCGTCACGAGTTTCCACTTCGGCGCCACCGACGTAACCTCAGCCGCGTATAACGATGGCGCCGACTGGAACGGCGTGCTGTTCGGTTCCTACAACCTGTTCGCAGCGCTGGCTGCCATTGCCATTCCCTTCGTCGCCAACCGGCTGGGCTGCCGCATGAGTCACCTGTTCAACCTGGCGCTCGGTGGGATCGGCCTGATCAGTTTCTACTTCATCAGGGATCCCTACCTGTTGCTGATCCCGATGGTCGGTGTCGGCTTTGCATGGGCGTCGATCCTGTCTCTGCCATATGCCCTGCTGTCGAACAACCTGCCGTCCCACAAGATGGGCGTGTACATGGGGATTTTCAATTTCTTTATCGTGATCCCGCAGCTCGTCGCGGCGAGTATCCTGGGACTGTTGCTGCGCGAGTTCTTCGACCTGCAGCCGATCTTCGGCCTGATTATCGGAGGTATTTCGCTGCTGATCGCCGGTGCAGTGACCTTGCTCGTCGACAAGTCTGCGGAACCTGCGGCATGAGAGTTGTCGTTGCAGGAATCGCGCTACTGCTGGCGTCGTGCGCGACGCCGCCGGATGCAAGTCATGCAAGCCGGGAGTACTACGGCACGCTCGAGCCGTTCGCGGCCGAGGCCGTGTATTTCCTGCTGACCGACCGCTTCGTCGATGGCGATCCGACTAATAATTTCCCGGAGCAGGGCGGCGGTCCGGATACGCGTACTTTTGACAGGCCGATTCATGTCCCCGGCTACGAGCCGGCGAACATGGGCTACATCGGCGGTGACTTCAAGGGCGTGCTCGACAACGCGGCCTACATTGCCAACATGGGGTTCACGGCTGTCTGGACAACTCCGATTGTCGACAACCCGGACGAAGCCTTTACGGGCAGCACGATTCCTGGAAGAGGGCCGGGCGGGGATCGCGGCAAGTCGGGATTTCACGGCTACTGGGGCGTGAACTTCTTTGTCGTTGACGAGCATCTTGAGTCTGCCGATCTTACCTTCGCAGATTTTACCCGGGAGCTCCGGGATGGGCACGACCTCAAGTACGTCCTCGATGTGGTTTGCAACCACGGTTCACCGGCGTACACCATGCCCGCAGACCAGCCCGATTTCGGCGAGTTGTATGACGCTGAAGGGCAGCTTGTCGCCGACCACCAGAACCTGCACCCGTCGGAACTGGACCCGGAGAATCCGCTGCACGCGTTTTATAACCGCGAGCCGGGACTGGGTGAATTGTCCGACTTCAACGAAAACAACCCCGAGGTCCTGGACTACTTTGTTGCCGCGTATTCGCAGTGGCTCGACCAGGGTGTTGCAGCCTTCAGAATCGATACGATCGCTCACATGCCGCATGCTTACTGGAAAGCGTTCAGCGACAGGATTCGGGAGAAGCGCCCGGGGCTCTTCATGTTCTCGGAGAACTTCGCCTACGATGCAACTGCCATTGCACCGAACACGTGGCCGGAAAATGGGCAGATCAGTGTCCTCGATTTCCCCGGTAAGCAGGCGATGAACCGGGTATTTGCGGACGGCGCGAATTACAGTGAACTGTCCAGCTACCTGTACCTGGATTCAGGCCTCTACGACAATCCCTATGACCTGATGACGTTTTACGACAATCACGATATGGACCGCATGAGCGCCGATACGCACGGGTTCATCGACGCCAACAACTGGTTGTTTACGAGTCGCGGCATACCTGTCGTCTACTATGGTTCGGAAATCGGCTTCGAGGCGGGTACCAACGAGCACACAGGCAACCGCAATTACTTCGGGCAGGTCAATGTCGAACGCGCAAAGTCGCATCCGATCCATGCGGCGCTGACGCGCATTGCCAACATCCGCAAGAACTCAGTCGCACTGCAGCGGGGCCTGCAGGTTTACACGGGCTTCGGTCCGCGCTCGGCGAGTTTTTTTCGCGTGTATCAAAAAGACGGTGTGCGCCAGACCGCACTCGTACTGCTTAATGGTGGCGACGAGGCCATTACGATGGAGTTTGGTCAGCTACCGGCGAACGGTGCCTGGAAGGATGCTGTGACAGGACATGTTGTCCAGGTAGACGAGGATTTCACGGGACTGGCCGAGGAGGTTGCGCCGCACAGCGTGCGTGTCTATCTCAACGATGAGCCGCTCGCGCACCCGGAATTCGTGAAATTGCTGGACGAAGCGCAGGCTGCTAAAGCGCGCCGCACGATGCCCTGACGATCAGGCGCGGCGCCATTTGCGTCGATTCGACGGGCTTGCCCTCGATCAGTCCGACGATGCCGCGTACCAGGCCTTCGGCGGCCTGCCTGATGTCCTGTTGAACGGTGGTGAGTGCGGGTGTGACGTGGCCCGCCAGCGAAATGTCATCAAAACCCACGATAGCAATGTCATCGGGAATCGTTAAGCCGTTGTCTTCGAGCGCCCGCATGGCGTCGATTGCGATGACGTCAGTGACAGCAAAGATAGCGTCGAATTCTACGTCTCGCGAGAGTAAATCGAGGGCGGCCCGGTAGCCCTCTCCCTCGGAACTCATGGCATCGACTTTTAGCCTGTCGTCGGGCTCGAGGCCGGCATCGAGCAACGCCTTGCAGTAGCCGTCATAACGAGACGCCAGCTCTGGCGATCGCTGGGAGGTGCTGCCCAGGAAAGCGATGCGTTTGCGGCCATGCCCGAGCAGGTGTCGAGTTGCCTGGTATCCGCCATCGACGTTGTCGCAGCCGATCGAATGCCCAGGCTGATTGTCGATCATCGGTCCCCAGATCATAAAGCGCGTGTTGGCCCGCGCCAGCGCCTCGATCTTCTCGTGATAGGTGAGGTAGTCGCCATAGCCGAGAAGGATCAGGCCGTCGGCCCGATTGCTGGCCTGGTACTCAATATGCCAGTCGTCAGTCAGTTGCTGCATGGAGATCAGCACATCGTATCCCAACCCTGACGCAGCGCGAGTGATGTAACCCAGCATCGACAGGAAGAACGGATTGATTTGTGCATCTTCGCCCTCGGTCTCGTCGAACAGGAGCAGCGCAATCGTGTTGCTTTGCTGGGTCCGCAGACCCGCCGCGTTGCGGTTTACGAAGTAGTTCAACTCACGCGCGATTTGCTGCACACGTTGGCGCGTTTCCTCCCGCACGAGGGGACTGTTGCGCAACGCGCGCGAAACGGTTGCCTGCGATACGCCGGCAAGCTCCGCGATATCCCGCGATGTCGGGTTGTCAGCTTTCATTCAACGTGCTCGTCTTCCGCAGCTGAATCTGTGCGGGGCACAGACGTGATACCGACTTCATGTCTGGGGAAATCATCGGCAATGATGGTTTCCAGGTAGCCGTGCCAGGCGGCGTAGCCGATTACCGGGATGATGACGATCAGCCCGACAAACACCGTGGCGACGCCAAGCAGCAACAGCAAAACGACCAGCAACAGCCACACGATCATGGCGCGCTTGTTGCGCAAGACGGCGTTTACGGACGTGACGATCGCCGTAATGCTGTCGACGTCCCGGTGCATGATCATCGGCAGCGAGAACGCGCTGGCGGAAAACGTCACCGCGGCAAACACGGCGCCGATCATGGAGCCAAAACCCAGGTACATGAACCAGTCCTTGAACGTCGGGTCGCCGTCGGTCGGGAAGAACACGCTGACCATCACGGCCGCCCGCGCCCACACGAGGAAAATGACCAGCAGGGCAAGGGCGAAGATCATCTCATTGCCGAAGTGGCGTTTCCAGGCAGCGCGTGCGCTGCGGATCATCTGCGGATCCTGGCCGCGCTCGAGTTGCGCGCTGATGGCATACAGGCCAATGCAGGTCAGTGGTGCGATGAAGACGAAGCCGCCGAGCATGGCGTACATGATCCACTGGCCGCCCTTGAACCAGGCCAGCAGACTGACGCTGGCGATCAGGATTGCGACGGTCAGGCCATAGGCCAGGCTGTGCTGCGGCGCGTGGACCAGGTCCTTGATGCCGAGCTTCAGCCACCTGAACGGCGCAAAAGGAGAAAGCTTTTTGCAAGGCGCTACAAAGGGCAGTTCGTCACGGTCCGGTGCGGCTTGCTCGGTCATATCCTGTTCCCCCCTGGTCGGATTAGTCCGGGTTTGGCACGAGTTCCTTATACAAGGCGATCGTCTTAAGGACAGTGTCTTCATTTCTGAAGGCCGTTGCAATCCGTTCGCGCGCAGCAACGCCCATTTGCCTGCGCAAATTGTCATCTCGATAAAGCTTCTCAATCGCATTTGCGATCGCCTGGGCGTCTTTCGGCGGCACCACGATGCCCGAAACCCCATCGACAACCAGTTCAGGGCTGCCGCCGGTATCCGTAACGACGGGAGGGACGCGATACACCATGGCCTCGATAATGGCCCGTGCGAGGCCCTCTCGTTTGGTCGACGGCATGCAGAAAACGTCACAGGCTGCGCTTAACTCCGGCGCATTGGTGACGTATCCGACGCGGTGGATACGATCTTTCGCCGGGCTGCGCTCGATGCGCCGGGTCAGTTTCGGGGCATCCATGTGGCCGACGAGCATGAGATGGACGGGCACGTCATCCGGTAGCGCTTCGATCGCGTCGATGAGGTAGTCGATCCCCTTGCGCGGCCGGTAATTTGCGGTACAGCCGACGACGAATGCCCCGTCGGGAATGCCTTGCTCAGTGAGGTCCGCGGGCGTTGCCGTGTACCACTCGAGCTTGTGGCCCTTGTGTATGGTTACGGGCCGCTCGGCGGGCATCCGCAGGAAGGCGGGCTGCATTTCCAGGAAATGGCGGCGAATCGCGTCAGCGACGCAGATGATACGGTCGATGCGGGGGTTCAGATAGCGCATCCACGACATGGGGTCGAGAAAGCCGACGGCGCCGACGATGCCCCGGTAACAGACTACTTTGACGGGCAGGCCCTTGCAGGCACGCAGGCCGTTGCTGACTGCCTTGTTATTGTAGGTGTGCATGATGTGGTAGCGGCCGCGAATGAGTTCCTCGCGCAGCGCGGCGATACCGGTTTTGTTGAAATTGGTCGGCAGGCGGATGTCCACCGTGGGTACGCCGGCATCCGTCAGTGTCTTGTCGTTCGGGTGGTCGCTGGGGCACACGACGGTGACGTCGATGCCCGCCTCGTGCATGCCGATAAAGGTCGCAACGGATGGCCGGTCGGCGCTTTCCGTGATGCAGAGTGACCTGATCGGCATCGGTGGCGCTAGCCCGCGTAGTCCGGGTTCTCGAGAATACGGACGGCGACCTGCTGGCCCGTCACCGAGAAACAGATGTACTCATAGCGGAGCCCTGAGCGCTCGACAAATTCCTGGAACGCCTTGAACTCGTGCTCCTGCCAGCGGTGGAAATTGTAGTATTCATCAAACAGCACGATGGCACCGGGCTGCAGCCGACTGCCGAGTGCGTCGAAAATCGTCACTGTGGACGAATAGAGATCGCAGTCAACGTGCAGGAACGCGACGGGGTCTGTGTGCTTCTCGAGGAAGCCGGGCAAAGTTGCGTCGAAATAACCGATCTGGAACTCGACGTTTTCAGGAACCTTGGGTAATTTCTTCTGGGCGAACGCGCCGACGGGGTTCCCGTTCCAGTACTCCTGGATGCCGTCGAACGAGTCGAAGCCATAGACAGTGCCGTCGACCTGCGGCGCGATCCAGCGCATGGACTTGCCGCGTCCCACGCCGAACTCGAGATAGAGGCCGTCCTTTCGAACCTGACCCAGCGTGTAGTCAACCAGGGCGGGGTGCTTCTCGAAGAAGGGCGCATCGATCATGTTGGCCTTGATGTAGTCAAGGGTCTGCTGCTTGGCTTCGAGGTTCATGTCGACGAGCAGGTTCGACGCATAGTGCTTGAGCATAAAGCGCCGAAAAATAAACTCGCTGAGGGTACGTTTGAATAAGGGCATCGATTCGCTCGAAAAGGGGCAATCCAACGCCGCGTAAGGTACCACAAGCTTGCTCCAGATAGTGCGCTGCGTCACGGATCAGAGGCTGGATCGGCCGTAGACTGTGGCTCTTATTGTTAAATGTCCCAGCGATGAACGGATCCCTACAAGCCTCGTCCAACCGGGTGCTGGTCGTCGACACCGACGCCGGCCAGATCGACGCGTATGTCGCCTGCCTGGGTGAGGATTTCGAGCCGGACGAAGCCATTGAAACGCTGACCGACCTGGAAAAAGTCCTGCTCGGCGAAGACTCCGATGTGGATCACAACCCGCGATTCGAAGTCCATTCCAGGAACCAGGGCGACGCGGCGGTCGATGCCGTCCGCTACGCCCTGGAAAAGAATCGACCCTTCTCGGCGGTGTTTCTTGAGCTGGACCTGCCGCCCGGCATCGACGGCATCGAGACGGCCCAGCAGATCCGGGCGCTGGACCCGAACGTCAATCTCGTCATCGTGTCGGGTTCCCCCGACGCAAACCCCGAGAATCCCGGCAAGAAGATCCCGCCGGCCGACAAGGTCTTCTTTTTTCGCAAACCCTTCCATGGCGTGGAATGCCGGCAACTGGCAGCGGCGCTTTGCGGTAAGTGGCATGCGGACATGGCATTGCGTCAGGCTAACGAAGATCTTGAGCGCCGGGTCGAGGAGCGCACCGCCGCCCTGCAGAAAATTGCCTATTTCGATATGGTCACGCGCCTGCCCAACCAGCACCTGCTGATCGAAGAGCTCAGGAACCTCATCGCCGCGGCCGAGGATGCTGAAGGCGACACCGTGGTGGTGCTGCTCGACATCGATCGCTTCAGTTTCATCAACGAGACAATGGGCTTCGATGCCGGTAACGAACTGCTGCGCTCGGTGGGCAATCGCCTGAGTCGAACCTTCGCTGAAGACGGCGACGGCGAGCAGGCGATCGTGGGCCGCTTCGGCGCCGACGAGTTCGCCGTGCTGCTGCCCGGCGTCAATTCAGATCTGGAGATCCCGGATTTCGCGGCCATGGTCAAGCAGACGGTCGAAGAACCGTTCCTGATCCACGGGCGTGACCTGTTTCTAAAAGTCGCCGTCGGCGTGTCCTGGCACCCGGTGCATGGCCGCGACGCGAAGACCGTGTTTCGATGCGCCGAAGCGGCGTTGCACCGCTCGATGCGCAGCATCGATCATGCGATTACTTATTACCACAGCGAAATGCGCTATCGCGCCCGTCACCGCTTCAGTCTCGAGGCAGAGCTGCGCGGCGCGATCGAGGGCGGTGAAATAGTGGCCCACTACCAGCCGCAGGAGTCCACGCGGACCGGCAAACTGGAGGGTGTGGAGGCCCTGGCGCGCTGGAATCGTCCCGATGGGTCAGTCCTTTCATCGGCTGATTTCGTGCCGCTGAGTGAGGAGATGGGCATCTCGGACATGTTGTTCGAGTCCATCCTTCGAAGCGTCTGCAAGGATCTCGCCGCCTGGCAGGAGGAGGGCGAGTGGAACGTACCGGTCAGTGTCAACCTGTCTGCACACCAGCTGCGTAACCGTGAGCTGGTGCAGCTGATCAAAGACGTCATGAAAGACGCCGGCATCGGCGAGGAACTCATCAATCTCGAGCTCACGGAAACGGTGCTCCTTGAAGATCTGACCATCGCCCAGCCCGTTCTCGACGACCTGGCATCTTTCGGTGTGGGCATCCATATCGACGACTTTGGCACCGGCTACTCGTCGTTGAGTTACCTCGCCCAGCTGCCGGTGCAGACGCTGAAGATCGACCAGGCTTTTGTCGCACAGCTTTCCGAGCCCGACGCGACGACCAAGCTCGTGGAGGCCATTATCGCGCTCGGTAAGGCGCTGGATCTCGAGGTTATCGCTGAAGGCGTTGAGACCAATCAGCAGTACGCCATCATCCGGCGCCTGGGTTGCGACCTGGTCCAGGGCTACTTTATTGCCCGTCCGATGCCTGCCGACCAGTTGCGCAGGTGGTGCGGCGGTTACGAGGATACCCAGAGCCTCAAGCGTGGCTCCGCAGTGGTGGATATCGAAAAAGCCCGCAAGTAGGGCGCGCCAACAAGAAAAGGCGCGAACGGCCGGGGCCGCTCGCGCCTTGTCACGTGGTCAGGCTTCGCTGTACTTAGCGGGCCGTAATTCGCAGTACCACGCGGCGGTTCTGCGCCTTGCCGGCCGCAGTTGCGTTGTCCGCAATCGGCTGTGCTTCACCGTAACCGCGAACAGTCATGCGATTGGTAGCCACGCCATTCGCTGCGAGGTAGTCACGAACCGTCTGCGCGCGGCGCGATGACAGGCTCTCGTTGTACTCGGCGGCACCATCACTGTCGGTATGGCCGGCAACTTCGACCCGGATAGTCGGGTTCTTGTTCAGCGTAGCCGCGGCATCATCGAGAATGCTTGCGGCACCCGGCAGGAGGCGATCCGAGTTTGTCTCGAAATTCACGCCTTCGAGCCTGATTTCTGCCTTGATTTCGCAGCCCTTGATATCCACCTGCACACCGGCAGTGGTGTTCGGACATTCGTCGAGGCGATTCACAACACCGTCGCCGTCGTCATCGAGTTCGCAGCCGTTCGCATCAACAGGCGCGCCGGCTGGCGTGTTCGGGCACTGGTCCTTGTCGTCGGTGACGCCGTCGCCATCACTGTCGTTCGGGCATCCGTTCGAGCCGACCGCAACGCCGCGAGGCGTTCCCGGGCACTCGTCTTTCGAATCTTTAACGCCATCGCCATCGCTGTCGAGCTCACAGCCAAAGGTATCGACGCGCGCACCGGCCGGTGTGTTCGGACAGTTGTCCGAACTATCCGCCACGCCGTCGCCGTCGGTGTCCACCCACTTGGGCGCGCTCGAGCCAAACGGAAGTTGCAGGCCCAGGCTGAACAGGTTGTCGCTCATGTCGGACACCATCGCGCTGTCGGTGCGGTACCGATACTCGCCGCGCAGCGCAACCTCGGATGAGAACAGGTCGAGCAGGAAGCCAGCCCCAACAGAATACATCGGGCCATCAGGAACGGTGGTGCTGCCTGCCTGGCTGACATTGAAATAGCCCAGTCCAGCGTGCAGGTAGGGGCTGAAACGCTCGGCCCGGCGGAAGACACGCTGCACATCGATGCCTGCGCCGAACTGATCCTGATCCGTGGTGGGGATCGAGAGGTAATCAGGGGACGCAATGGACACCATTGCTTCAATATTGTACTTGTCGTTGATGGCGTAGCCGAGCCCAAACTGGCGCCCGCCAAAGGAGTCGTCAACCCCACGATTGCTGTCGTATTCGGTATAGATGCCCATGGCAGACAGGTAAGGCTGCCCGGCCTCGGCTTCGGCATACGCCGTCTGGGCGCTCCCAAGCGCCATGAAAGTCGCCAGGGCGACATAAAAGAACTTCTTCATTGGTTATAGCTCCCTAATTTATTCTATATTCCCGCGTTGCAAACCCACGGGATCGAATTCTGATGGCCCAATAGACGTCCAGGTGCTCGATTGAGTCACATTTTCAGGGCAGTCCGGGCCAGGGGTGAATATTACCTTATTCATTGTGACTTCAGAGCTGACTCTGCCGTCTATTTGGAACATCATTGCGTCTATACATCGCGGGCCCCGGAGCGAAGAAAGTACCAACATGGCAGATACGCGTAAAGAAGAAGAAATACGCCAGCTCATGCAGGCCGGCATGGATACCGACGAACGCCCGTCGCGCGCCCTCTCCGCTGTGAGCCGCGCCCGCCGCCAGGTCGGGCAGCGCGACACCCTGGCGTTCGCGCTGGTCCGGGTCTGGTCGGTATTGGCCCGTCTTCTCGCGCCTCTGTTTACGTTCTTCGGTGAGAAACAGGCGCAGACGGTCTATCAGCAGTCGGCCGGCAAGGTCAAAAAGAGCGCCGCAGCCAGAGACGGCAAGGCCAAAGACCAAGAATAATTCGATCCGGGCGGCCCCATGTCCGGGTCGGCCGCCAGTAAGAGGGGAAAATCATGATAGATGAAGTACAGGAAACACTGTGGCAGCCAATGGTCGGCCTGTGGACCAAGGTGGCGGAATTCTTGCCAAATATCGCGGGCGCATTATTCTTGCTCATCATTGGCTACCTCGTGGCCAAGGGTATCGGCCTTGCGATCGCCAAGCTCCTTGCAAAGCTCGGCCTCGACAAGCTGACCGAAAGCTCCGGCGTTGCGTCGGCCGTGCAGAGTACGGGCTTCGAGACGTCGGCTTCGGCGATTATCGGCAAGATCGTCTATTGGCTGATTTTTCTGCTGTTCATGATTGCGGCGGCAGACAGTCTCGGGTTGCCGCGCGTATCCGACACGATTAATGGATTCGTTCAGTACCTGCCGAAACTCATTGGCGCGATGCTCGTCGTCATCATCGGCCTGTTCGCGGCGCATCTCGTCAGGTCGGCCGTGGAAACAGCATCGGCGAGTATGCAGCTGGACTACGGCAAGCCACTGGGCACGCTGATCTACATGCTCATCGTTATCGTGGTGGTGTCGCTGGCAATTGGCCAGCTGGAGATTGAAACGGACCTGCTGAACCAGGTCGTATCCATCATCCTGTTTGCGATCGGCGCAGCGGTGGCGCTTTCACTGGGAATGGGAACGCGTGCAACGGCCGGCAATATCGTGGCCGGCCTCTATGCACGTGACCTGTTTCCGCCAGGGGACAAAATAACGGTTGGGGACATCTCCGGCCGTGTCATTGAGGTCAGTGCGACGAATACACTGCTCGAACTCGACGACGGTACGACGTACACGTTGCCGAACAGTGTATTGGTAGAAAGCCAGGTTCATACGACCGACCGCCTCTGACGTGAGCGTTCGGCGCAGAACGCCGTTACCGAAGGAGTATCGGGCTCTTTTGGACGAGCAGCTTGTTGAGCGTGCGTGCCACGAGCTGCCGTATCGTACGCGTGCGTACGAGGAACTCATGCGCCGGCATGAAAAACTGATGTTCAGCGTTTGTCTGCGGCTGCTCGGGAACAGGCAGGATGCGGAGGACATCACGCAGGACGTCATGCTCAAGATCTTCTCGAAGCTGCATGGCTTTGAAGGCAGGTCATCGTTCAAGACATGGCTGGTTCGAGTGACCCGCAACGCCTGCAAGGACTGGTTGAAAAAGAGGGCGATCTCGAAACATTATTCCGAGGCTCTGGCGAACGAGCCGCAGGAACAGTCGACCATCAAATACGAGGAGGACCGCCTGATCGGCTTGCTGAAACACCTTTCCCCCACCGATCGGGAAATCCTGACCTTGAGATTCGTGGCCGACCTGAGCCTGAAGGAGATTGCGGAGATGTCAGAGTTGAGCTTGAGCGCAACGAAAATGCGCCTCTACCGGGCCGTTGACAGGCTGCAGGAGCTCGCGACTGATACGATTGGCGATGAGCTGCAGGATTACTAGTTTCCCGAACAAACCGACAATAGAAAAGGAGATAAACCATGAGTGTTGCAAAAACGTCCGAGATTTCAGCGTCATCGTCCAAGAGTTTTGAGGACGCAATGCGCAAAGGCATTCGCAAAATGGGCGAAACTGTGGACAATATCGAAGGCGCCTGGGTTAAGGAACAAAAGGTCGTCGTCAACGATGGGGAAGTCACGGCGTATCGTGTGACAATGAAAGTAACGTTCATCGTCAAATAACGTGAAGCACTTGCTCAAGAATTAGCCGTAAGACAGGAGATAGAGATGGCAGGTAAGTTTGAAGTATACAAAGACAAGGCAGGCGAGTTTCGGTTTCGCCTGAAAGCGGGCAATGGCCAGAATATCCTCGGGAGTGAAGGGTACAAAGCCAAGTCCAGCTGCATGAATGGCATCGAGTCGGTCAAGAAGAACTCGCAGAATCCGGACCGCTTTAACAAGAAATCGACCGCGTCGGGCAGATTCACGTTCAGCCTGTGCGCATCGAACGGCCAGTGTATCGGCACGAGTCAGACCTACGAGTCTGAGTCGGGCTGCGACAACGGCATGAAGAGCGTTGCTGAAACGGCGCCGGGTGCGTCTACAGACGACCAGACCTGAGACTCCGGACGCCGCAAGGCGTATGCAGTCGAGACCGGCGGCACTGATGTGCCGCCGGTTTTTTTTTGCGCCGGCGATACGGCTTCGTTAGTCTGGGCGACATCTGCATCGCCGTGGTTCAAGAATAATGACAAAACGCAACTGGTCGATTGATTCCCTGGTCCTGATTTTCTCGTTTATCGTCTTCGCGCAATTACTGTCCTACGCCATACCGCACGGGGAGTTCGAGCGCGCGCCTTCGGCGGACGATCCAAGTCGCATGGTCGTCGTCGATGGTACCTACACGCAAATGGCCGCCGACGAGAGCGTAACGCTCGCGCCATGGCATTTCCTGATGGCCATCACGAAGGGGCTCGAGTCGGCGCAGGGGATCATCTTCCTGATCTTCCTCGTAGGCGGTGTGATCGAGGTATTGCGCAAAACCGGCGCGATCGACGCTGCGTTGCACGGCGCAGTCGATCGACTGGGCAAGAGTCCCTGGTTGCTGATCGGTGGTTGCCTGCTGCTATTCAGCATCGGCTCCTTTACGATCGGCATGGGCGAGGAGTATGTGCCGCTCGTGCCAATTATCGTGACCATGTGTCTCGCTATGCGCATGGACGCCATCGTGGCGATGGGTATGGTCTGGATCCCGTATGGCATCGGCTGGGCCTGCGCGGGCATCAATCCGTTTGGTGTCCTGATCGCGCAAAATATTGCGAGCGTGCCGCTGACGTCGGGCTGGGGTTTCCGCCTGATCATGATGTTCGCGTTCCTCGCGATAGCGTTTCATCACATCTACCGGTACGCGCGTCGCGTGCAGGCGGACCCGTCGTACAGCTACGTGGCCGATGTCGATTACAGTTCTGGGTTTGAGGCCCCAGGGGACCTGCACTTTAACGGTCGGCGCGTCGCCATACTGGCTGTGTTTGTGATCGGACTCGTGGTCTTTGTTTACGGCGTATCAGAACACCACTGGTATATCACCGAACTCAATTCAATCTTCCTCGCCATTGGCCTGATTGCCGCGATTATCGCGCGCCTGCCTGCCGGTGAAACGAGTCGCACGTTTCTCGAAGGTGCTGCGGCGATGACGCCGGCTGCCTTGCTCGTGGGATTTGCCCGGACCATCGAGGTCGTCATGACGGACGGGCAGATCATCGATACGGTCGTTTTCTCCATCGCAGGACTGCTCGAAGGGCTGCCGTCTGAGGCCTCGGCAATCGGCATGCTCGCCGTGCAAACGGTTTGCAACTTCTTCATTCCCTCGGGCAGCGGCCAGGCGTTCGTAACGATGCCGATCATGTCACCGCTCGCGACATTGACCGATGTTCCGCAACAGACGGCCGTGCTGGCCTACCAGTTTGGTGATGGCTTTACGAACATGATCGTGCCGACGAGTGCGCTAGTGATGGGTGCGCTGGCGCTCGGTAAGGTTCCCTATGCGGCATGGTTCAAGTTCGTGGGGCCGTTGCTGTTAAAGATGTTTGCACTCGCGGCGGTGTTTCTCGTCGTGTCGATGCACATCGGAACGGCGTTCGGTTTTCACAGCTAGCTGCGGCGGTAATACGTAACGCCAGCGTCGTTCCGCTCGGCGAGCATGTCGCCCGTGTTGCAGAGGTAGGTGAGGTGTGAAATCGCTTCACCGCTGGCCATGACGCGGTTGCTGTCGGAGATGGCCGAGTTAAACAGGATGTCGAATACATCGACTGCACGCCGGGGAATGCTCGCAGTCTCGAGCAGCTTGTCGAGATTGTCCGTATGTTCCCTGCGCAGCTGCTCGAGCCGGACATGGACACCTCGAAAGGGCTTGCCATGCGCCGGTAACACGAGGACGTCGTCAGGCAGCGTTGCTTCGAGCCGGTCAATCGACTCAAACCAGTCCTTCAGCGGGTCGGCGTGGGGTTCCGTCGGCCAGACGCTGACATTGGGTGAAATGGTCGGCAAAATCTGGTCGCCGGAAATCAGGATGTTGCGCGTTCGGTCGTACAGGCACGCGTGTTCGGGTGAGTGCCCGCGCCCGACAATAATTTCCCAGTCATGCCCGGCGAATGAGCACAGGTCGCCGTCCTGCAGTCGCCGGTAGGACTGTGGCAGCTCTCCGACGACCCGCCCGAACATGCCAAAGTTGTCCCTGTACAGCTGCAGTTGCGCATCGTCGAATCCCGCCGCCCTGTAGAAGCGCACAGCTTCTTCGGGGGCTTCGTGTCCCGTGTCGCCAACGAGAATGCGGCACAGCAGGTACTCGTCACGCGTCATCCAAAGGTCGGCGTCGAAGTGCTGCACGAGCCATCCGGCACACCCGACATGGTCCGGGTGCAGGTGCGTGGCAATGACGTGTGTCGCCGGATCGCCGCGCATAGCGTCCTTGAAGGTCGTTCCCCAGACGTCCCGACTCGTGCGCGTGTCGACGCCCGTATCAACGATGACCCAGCCATCGTCGTCGCGCAGCAACCAGAGGTTGATATGGTTCAGGGAGAACGGCAGGGGCATGCGCAGCCAGGTGATGCCATCGGCCATCGCCATCGTCTCGCCGTTCGCCGGGCGTGAAATGTGCTCGTAATGAATCCGATCCATCGGCGGATACTCGCACGTCAACCTGTTGCGCGCATCTCCTCGACCGCCAGTTCCTTGACCGGGCCATAGCCGCGAATTTCGAGGTAGGCCTGGACGGATTCCAGAAGCTGCTGGTAGTTGTCGGTCGACAGTGTCGGCAGGGATTCGCCGAGCAGGGCTTCAAAGTCGACGATAAGCTGCCTTTCCATGCGACGCTCGGCCGTATAGCCAAAAATGTCAAAGGCTGTGCCACGAAGGCCGCGCAAGCGCGCAAGCAGCCCGAAGACGGGGAGGATCCAGGCGCCGAACTCACGCTTCAGAGGCCGTCCGCGGGCGTCCTTTTTGCCGCCGAGAAACGGGGGCGCGAGGTGAAACCGGAGCTTCGCATCGTTACCGAAATCACGTCGGACCGAGTCGAGAAATTCCGGGCTGCAGTGCAGGCGGGCGACTTCGTATTCGTCCTTGTAGCTAAGGAGTCGGAACCAGGCCTGTGCGACGGCACGGGTCAGCTGTTCACCCTCGGTGATGGCGCGCTCTGCGTTTCGCACGCGCGCCACGATTGCCATGAACCGCTCGGCGAGTGCGTCATCCTGGTAAGCCCTGAGGAACTCGCGCCGTGACTCCAGCATCTCATCAACAGTCTCTTCCTTGCCGCGCAACACCGCGCCCAGCAAGGCAGCGACGGCCTCGGGATCGTGTGCGGCGATGCGCCCCCAGGTGAAGGCCTGCTGGTTGGCTTCGATCTTGACGCCATTGAGTTCAATGGCGCGCTGCAGGGCAGCGAGCGACACGGGTATCAGGCCTTGCTGCCAGGCGCAGCCGGTCATGATCACGTTGGCGTAGATGGCATCGCCCATGAGCTTGCGAGCCAGCGTATTGGCATCAATGGTGCTCAGCATGCCGTCGCCAACGGCATTGCCGATTGCGGCAAGCCGGGCATCGACGCGCAGATTGGCGTCCCGATGCTGGATGAAATCGCCTGTCAGCATCTCCGCCGTATTGACGAGTGCGCGGGTATGGTCTTTCTGGTACGTGATGGACGCCTTCGGCGATGAGCTGACGACGAGGTCACAGCCTATCAGGGCATCGGCGCGTGCCGGCTCGATGCGGACCTGGTTGATGTCGGCCGGCTGTTCGCCGATGCGCAGGTAGCTCAGGACCGGACCGAACTTCTGGGCGAAGCCCATGAAGTCGAGTTCGCTGGCGCCCTTGCCCTCGAGGTGCGCCGCCATCGTAATGAGTGCACCAACGGTAATGACACCCGTACCGCCGACGCCGGTCACCAGCAGGTCGTAGCAGGAATCGATCGCGGGAATCGGGGCGTCAGGCAAGTTGCGGCCCAGCGATTGGAGCTCGCCCTCGAACGCCGAGGCGGCGCGCGGGCGTTCGATGTTGCCCTCCACGGTCACGAAGCTCGGGCAAAAGCCGTTGACGCAGGAGTAGTCCTTGTTGCAGCTGTCCTGGTCGATCTGGCGCTTGCGGCCGAAGGGTGTTTCCTTGGGAATGACGGAAAGGCAATTCGACTCGACCGAACAATCGCCGCAGCCTTCGCAGACGAGTTCATTGATGACAACAAACTTGTTGGGGTCCTCGAGCTTGCCGCGCTTGCGGCGGCGCCTCTTTTCGGTGGCACAGGTTTGCGCGTAAATGAGGACCGTTACACCGGGAATTTCCCGGAGCTCGCGCTGCACGCTATCGAGTTCGCGCCGGTGGCTGATCGACGTGCGCGCGGGGAAGTCGGCAGGATCGAAGAGCTCGGGCTCATCGGAAACGAGCGCGATGCGCTCAACGCCCTCGGCGCGGACAGCCTGGGCAGTGCTCTGCACGGTCAACGGGCCGTCCACGGGCTGGCCGCCTGTCATCGCCACCGCGTCGTTAAACAGAATCTTGTACGTGATGTTGGTACCAGCGGCTATCGACTGCCGAATCGCGAGTGATCCCGAGTGGTAGAACGTGCCGTCGCCGAGGTTCTGGAACACGTGTTCACCGCCGTTGAACTTCGAGCGCGCGATCCAGTTGACGCCTTCCCCGCCCATCTGGATCAGGCCGTCGGTGTCCCGGTCCATCCAGCTGGCCATGAAATGGCAGCCGATGCCCGCAAGTGCCTTGGAACCCTCGGGAACCTTTGTCGACGTGTTGTGCGGACAGCCAGAGCAAAAATACGGCATGCGTGTCGCGCCTTCGACCGTGATGTCGGGTCCGCGTTGCCGCGCGAGAATTTCGGCCCGCTGGCTGAATCGCGTTCCGCCAAACTCAAGGTCAAGGCGGCGAGCGACAATCGGTGCGAGTTGTACCGGCGAAAGTTCGCCAATCCAGGGCACCAGCCGGTCGCCGTTCTCATCTGCCTTGCCGACCATGCGTTTCGGCTTCTTGCCCGGGTAGTCGTAGAAGTATTCCTTGAATTGGCTTTCGATGATGCCGCGTTTTTCTTCGACGACGAGGACTTCGTCCTTGCCCTGCACGAAATCGAGCGCACCCTTGGGCTCAAGGGGCCAGACCATGCCGACCTTGTAGACGTCGATGCCGAGGCGGCGCGCCTCGTCTGCCTCGATGCCAAGCAGACGCAGCGCTTCCATGAGGTCGAGATGCGCCTTGCCGGTCGTCACGATGCCGAAGCGAGCCTTCGGCACGTCAAAGATCTTGCGGTCGATCGGGTTCGCGGCCGCGAACGCAAGCGTTGCCGCTTTCTTGGCTTCGAGGCGTTCTTCGATCTGCGGGCCCGGAAAGTCCGGCCAGCGATAGTGCAGGCCCGTGGCTGGCGCGACAAAATCCGCCGGAATGACGAACTGGGGGTAGGGCGGCAGCTCGAACGACATGGCCGACTCGACCGTTTCGGTAATGGCCTTGAAGCCCACCCACATGCCTGAGAAGCGCGACAGCGCGATGCCGTACAGGCCATATTCGAGGTACTCGGAAACGTTGGCCGGGTTCAGGTGCGGCATCATGAACGTCAGGAAAGCGACGTCCGACTGGTGCGGCATCGATGACGAAATGCAGCCGTGATCGTCGCCCGCAACGACGAGCACGCCGCCCGTGGGCGAACTGCCGTAGGCGTTGCCGTGCTTGAGTGCGTCGCCGGCGCGGTCGACGCCGGGTCCCTTGCCGTACCAGATACCGAACACGCCATCGACGTTCTTGCCGGGGTCTGTCTCGACCTGCTGGGAGCCGAGGACTGCGGTTGCGGCCAGGTCCTCGTTGACGGCCGGCAGGAATTCGATGTGGCTTTCTTCGAGAAACCGGCGCGCGCGCCACAGCTCCTGGTCCACCATGCCGAGCGGTGAACCGCGATAGCCGCTGATGAAACCGGCGGTATTCAGGCCGGCGGCCTCGTCCATGTTGCGCTGCATGAGCGGGATGCGGACAAGCGCCTGGGTGCCGGTCATGAGCACGCGCCCCGACTCGCGCCGGTAGCGGTCGATGAGTTCGTAGTTATCAAGCATATCCAACAGTGTCGCAGAATAGCCGCGAAAACGGGTGCCTATCATTCCGCAAATACGCAATAAAACGGTATACTGTGCCGAATCAATGAAAAAAACGGCAAAATATTGATGCTGGAGAGCAAAGACCGCCGAATTCTCTCGGAGCTGCAGGCCGACAGCCGCCTCACGATGCAGGAACTCGGCGAGCGCACCGGTATGTCCAGTTCAGCCTGCTGGCGCCGCGTGAAAAGCCTAGAGGAGGCCGGCATCATCGACCGCTACGCGGTCGTCGTGAATCGCCGCAAGGCGGGCTTCGGGTTTTCGTCCGTCGTGCACGTGTCGCTGGCGCGGCACGAGCAGGAAAACGTCGACCGCTTTATTCGCGAGGTGCATCGGCATCCCGAGATACTCGAGTGCTTTGCGACAAGCGGCGAAGCGGATTTCCACCTGCGCGTCGTGGTGGAAGATATCGACGCCTACAATGCATTCCTCGACGGCTTCATCTTTCGGCTTCCCGGCGTGTCACAGGTGCGCTCGAATATCGTGCTCAAGGAGATCAAGGCGGACACGGCGTTGCCGTTCAAATAGAAAAGCCATGACGGTGGGTCCGGGCTATTGAGAACCAGGAAAGTGTAATGACCGAACATCAAGTTATTCCCTGGAAACGTATCGCTGTTCAGGCGACGGCAATTGTTATCAGTATCTTGTTGGCCTTCGCAATCGATGCCTGGTGGGCAGAGAGACAAGAGAGAGAACTGGAACACAGGACGCTCGAGGCCTTGCGAAGTGATCTTGAAGCCACTAACAAAGAACTGGATCGGCTGCTTCGAGGCGTAGCGACTGCGCGAGCAAACTTTTCGCGTTTCCAGTCTGCGTCACCAGCCGAACTGGTTGAGCTGGATTCGGAAGAGGTTCGCCTTACTATCGTCAGCCTTGTCACGCCAGCCTCGTTCAATCCCATTACTGCCACACACGACGCGCTGTCCAATGACGGGCGACTTGGGCTGATCAGTGATCCCGAGCTGTTAAGGCACCTGTCCAATTGGCAGAGGGCCTTGGACGACATCGAAGCAAATAGTATCGATCTTGGTGCCGAATCCGTACGTGTCCTCCGGTCCATGGAGAAATACGGTGGACCGTTCATCCGTTGGCGGCGGAGTGTGGATGACCTTGAGGTTCTTCAAAATGCGAATGGCGAAATCCTGGTGGTATTGCGTCAGGACGCAGATTTCATGGGCAAGGCAAGGATGCACCAGTACACGCTATCGGGTTATCTCCTGGAGCTTCGACGATTGGACGAAAATCTGGACTCTACGCTGGTATTTCTCGAGCAGGAAATTGCTCAATTCTGATCACGCCGAAGACACATCCCTGATCGATATTTTCCGATGCAGAATGAGTGTCGCCACCAGCCCGATGGCACATATTCCGGCTACCAGGAAGAAGAAGATCTTATAGCCTTCCGGCCCTGGAAACCGGTCCAGGATTACACCACCCATGAGCGGCATGAAGATGTCAGGCGTATATCCGAACACTGAAATCACACCGGCAGCCGTTCCTGTGACAGCTAGCGGAATGCCGCCTTCGTCGAGTAGCGCAAAGTAAATTCCTCGCATCGCAAAAACAGCGAGCGACGCTATCGCGACATTCAGGATCATTATTGCAAGTAGTGAAGGTTTGCCTGGCATCAGCGCGAATACTGTGAAGGATGCGATAAGCACGACGAACAAAAAGGCAACAGACCTCGCGATGCCGAGTTTGTCAGACACGAATCCCGCAATGAGCGCTGCCACTGGTTTTGCCCACATCTTTCCAACGCTGATCACAGCGGCCATCGTCACGGTCAATGCAAATATGTCGGTGGAGTAGGACGTAAAACGGAAGGTCCCCCAATAGGCAGAATACCCAGCAAAAATAATGACGGCTATCAGCCAGACCGCAGGCAGTTTCAAAACCGCAAGAACCTCCCTAGGTCCTACTTTGAGTTGCTCTGCCGCAAGCTCCTGACCGGCGGCGCTATCTTCAATAGTGAACCAGGCCATTACGCCGAGAACCACAATGATCACCGAAAAAATCGTAATAACAGTCGACAGCGCAAACTTATCGCTACCAAGGATGCCGAACACGCTCAGCATCGCCATAGAAGTGAGTACCTCGCCGAGACCCCGCCCGGTTTCAAGGATGCCGAAGGCCTTGCCCTGTTCGTTTGACGGTGCCCAGCTTCGGGTCACCCGAATCATGGCGGCCCAAAAAAGCAACGTGATCGTGACGCCCCAGATCGCGTGAATGGCCAAACTGATTGCGTAGCCGGGATAGGTCGCAAAGTAGAAGCCGAGCCCGCCAGTCAGGAGCAACGAACCTGTTAGTAGTTTCCTTGGAGAAACCCGATCAGCCAGCCAACCGCCCGGTGCATAAGAGAGCATGGCGGTGACACCAAATGCGCTCATCAACGACCCGACTTCAGTGTTGTCGAGAGAAAGTGCTTCGGCGAGTGGCTTGTAATAAACCTCTTGCAGAAAAGGCAACAGGAAAATTATGCCTCCAGATAAGCTCAGCACCGTCATCGTCAGCCAACGACGCACGCTCGCGGCGTCATACCTCATCCGCAGTGACCCGCCCTGATTGAAGCGCCTATAAAATTGCAGATAAGTCTTTCTGCATGGATCATGGTGATGTTCCCGACGTCATATCGTGGAGCGATTTCGACAAGATCCATACCGAGTACTCGTCCCTTTCTCACCAGGCCCTGCACGAGCTTTCGGGTCTGCATCCAGTCAAGACCGCCCGGGGTCTGAGCCATCACCGCGGGCATAATTGTCGGGTCGATGCCGTCGGCGTCAATCGTCAGATAATAAGGGCCGCCGTCAGGGATACGGTCCAGAACAGCGTCCATGCCGATATCATGTATTTCGTACGCCGAAATCAGATCGGCGCCGTAGGCGCGCGCGTCTGCCACTTCCGTCGCCCTTGCACTACCGATACCACGTAGTCCAATTTGCACGATCTTGTCGATCCAGGGCATCTCGGATGCGCGCCGGATAGGGCTTGAGTAGCCCTCTGTTTCGCCGTTGACCTCATCGCGCCAGTCCAAATGCGCGTCGACATGCACCAATG
The DNA here is from genome assembly GCA_945787845.1 of uncultured Woeseiaceae bacterium. Classification (GTDB taxonomy): domain Bacteria; phylum Pseudomonadota; class Gammaproteobacteria; order Steroidobacterales; family Woeseiaceae; genus UBA1847. The sequence goes on from CALZJH010000011.1 coordinate 56,034, forward strand.
TCACTGGTTCATCAAATACATCGAGTGCCCTCATGACCGGAATGGGAACACCATGATCGCCGCCAAGTGCGATCAGGACAGCACCGCTGGAGAAGATTTTGCGCGCAGCCTGTTCGGCAAGGCGATAGTGTTCCTTAGGGTCAGTGGGATTCGCGATTACGTTGCCGCAGTCGACTACTTTGATGTTCTTTCCGGCGAACAGGTGACCGTCGAGATCAAAATCGAAGTGATTCCTGGTGTATTCAATATCTTCTGTCGTTGGCGTGCGTCGAATTGCGTCTGGCGCTCGACTTTGATCATTCGGCATTGCTGCCGCTCGATACGGCATTCCGAATGGAATTCCCAAGATCGCGAAGTCCGCGTCGAGACCATCCAGGTCATCGGCGAACGGGAAGTCAAGAAAAGTCCGTGAGCTCGAGGGAGGTGTTTCGGTCAGTCTCTTTGCCATGCCGTGTCCTGAATTTTAACGACTACATTCTTCTTGGTTGCTTGTGCGTCCTTATACGTCTCAGGATGTGTTGGAGGCGGCCGGCCTCTCAGATCGAGTTGACGATTCTGTTCAGCGTTGTGCTCGGCCGCATCGCCGCGGCCGCGAGGGCATCGTCAGGCCGGTAGTAGCCGCCGATATCCACGGGGTCGCCCTGGGCTGCAAGGAGTTCACTGACGATCGCGGCTTCGTTCTCGGCCAAATCCTGAGCTGCCGCCCCAAACCTGGCGGCAAGCTCAGCGTCCTCGTCATTAGCCGCCATGGCCTGCGCCCAGTACATGGCAAGGTAGTAATGACTGCCCCGATTATCGATTTCGTTGACCTTGCGTGACGGCCCCTTGTTCTCTTCGAGGTAGCGGCCGTTCGCCTCGTCCAGCGCCTTGGCAATAAGGCGCGCCCTGCGGCTGCCCGTCTTGTCGGCGAGATCCTCGATGGAAACCGCGAGGGCGAGGAACTCGCCAAGCGAATCCCAGCGGAGGTGGCCTTCGCTGTTGAACTGCTGCACGTGCTTTGGTGCTGAACCACCGGCACCGGTTTCATACAGGCCACCGCCGGCGAGTAATGGCACGATGGACAGCATCTTGGCGCTGGTGCCCAGCTCGAGAATCGGGAACAGGTCCGTCAGGTAGTCGCGCAGGACGTTGCCCGTCACGGAGATCGTGTCCTCGCCCGCGCGCACGCGCTGCAGCGTTGAGCGCATGGCCTCTACCGGCGACTCGATACGAATATCAAGGCCGTCCGTATCGTGGTCGGCCAGGTACGTGTTGACGAGGCCAATCAGGTTGCGGTCGTGCGCGCGCTTCTCATCGAGCCAGAAGATGGCGGCAGATCCTGTTGCGCGAGCACGCGTCACCGCGAGCTTGACCCAGTCACGAATCGGGAGATCCTTCGTCTGGCACATGCGCCAGATGTCGCCCGCACCAACGGCATGTTCCATGATGACCTTGCCATCCGCGTCGGTTACCTTGACGATACCGTCAGCGGCGATCTCAAAGGTCTTGTCATGGGAGCCGTATTCCTCGGCTTTCTGCGCCATCAATCCAACGTTGCACACGTTGCCCATCGTCGTGACATCGAACGCGCCATGGTCTTTGCAGTGCTGAATGATTTCCTGGTAAATGCCCGCGTAGCAACGATCGGGAATGACCATTTTGGCATCGTGCAGAGCACCATCGGGTCCCCACATCTGTCCCGAAGTCCGAATAGCGGCCGGCATCGATGCGTCGATGATCACGTTGCTCGGAACGTGCAGGTTGGTAATGCCCTTGTCCGAGTCGACCATTGCCTGCTCGGGACGCGTCCTGTAGACAGCGTCGATGTCTGCCTTGATCGCCTCGCGTTGTGCTTCGGGTAACTCGTCAATCTTCGCATAGACGTCGCCGATACCGTTGTTGGCATCCACGCCGATGTCGTCGAATACGTCGCCGTGCTTGGCGAATACGTCGCTGTAGTATGCACGCACGCAGTGGCCGAACATGATCGGGTCGGAGACCTTCATCATCGTGGCTTTCAGATGCAGCGAGAAGAGGACGCCTTGTTCTTTCGCAGCATTTATTTCCCTGGCAAAGAATGATTGCAGCGCGGCACAGTCCATAACGCTCGCGTCGACCATCTCGTTTTCCAGGACCGGCACCGCATCACGCAATACCGTGACATTGCCGTCTGCACCCGTATGTTCGATGCGCAGGCTGCCAGCCTTGTCCACAATGACCGATTGCTCGCTCGCGTAAAAGTCGCTGTCGTTCATATGCGCGACATGCGACTTCGAGTCCGGGCTCCAGGCACCCATGCGGTGTGGATGCGTTTTCGCGAAGTTCTTGACGGCCAGCGCGACGCGACGGTCGGAGTTACCCTCACGCAGTACCGGGTTAACCGCACTGCCAAGGACCCTGGCGTAACGCGTGGCGATGGCCTGTTCGGCATCGTCGGCGGGTTCTTCGGGGTAGTCGGGAATATCGTATCCCTGTGACTGAAGTTCCTCGATCGCGACGACCAGCTGCGGGATGGATGCGGAGATGTTAGGCAGCTTGATGATATTGGCGGCCGGCGTCTTAGCCAGCTCGCCCAGTTCGGCAAGCGCATCGTCGACGCGCTGCCCGGCGGTCAGGTTCTCCGGAAAATTGGCGAGAATGCGGCCCGCCAGCGAAATGTCGCGCGTTTCCACGTCGATACCGGCGGCATCGGTGAAAGCCTTGACGATGGGCAGAAACGAATACGTCGCGAGAGCTGGCGCCTCGTCGGTCTTCGTGTAGATAATCTTGGCCATGCGCGTCCTTTATTTTTGTGCCGCAAAATGCGGCGCATTATATAGAGCGCCGGCCAGTATTGCACCGAATCCTACTGTACCGAGGCCCACTGTTCGTCGGTTGCCACCATGGTCAGGACGTCATACTGAGCCACGACTTCTTCATCCTGGTTCGTGACTTCGGCATCCCAGCGGACTTCCCCGTACCCGGTGCCGGCGCGCAGGGTTTTCTGCTTGCAACAAAGCCTCACCCTGAGCGTATCACCGTAGTTCACAGGCTGGGCGAAGCGCAGGTCGTCGACGCCGTAATTCGCCAGCACCGGTCCGAAGTCCGGATCGACAAAAAGGCCCGCCGCGAATGACACGATCAGGTAGCCATGTGCCACACGGCCGTCAAAGAACGGGTTTTTCGCCGCCGCCTCTTCGTCGGTGTGCGCGTAGAACGTATCACCTGTGAATTCGGCGAAATGCTGGATGTCCTCGAGGGTTACTTCGCGCGAGTCGGTAACGACCGTATCGCCGATCGAGAGTTGTTCGAACGTCTTGCGGAACGGATGCACGCCCGGGTCATTCTGGTCCGCTCCCCGAATCCACCGTCGACCGATGGCAGTCAGTGTCTGTGGCGATCCCTGGATGGCGGTGCGCTGCATGTAGTGCTTGACGCCCCGAATGCCGCCCATTTCTTCGCCACCCCCGGCGCGGCCGGGTCCGCCATGTACAAGATGCGGCAACGGTGACCCATGTCCTGTCGATTCTGCGGCGCAGTCGCGATTAATGACGATCATGCGACCGTGGTAGGCCGCAGTACCGAGCACCAGTTCGCGTGCGACATCGTCGTCGTTGGTCACGATCGAACCGGCCAGGCTGCCTTCGCCCAGTCGCGACAACTCGACCGCTTCGTCGAGGTTGGCGTAGGGAAGGATGGTGCTGACCGGGCCGAAGGCCTCCACCGAGTGCACCGCGGACGCCGTTAATGGCTTCTCGCAGTGCAGCAGTGTTGGCATAAAGAAAGCGCCTTTGCCCGCGTCGGCGTCGATGACATCAAAGTCCTTTTCGCCGCCGTAGACGATGCTGGCCTGGTGCGACAGTTCGTCGACACGGTCACGTACTTCGTCGCGCTGACCCTGGCTGGCCAATGCGCCCATGTCGACATCTTTGCTGGCCGGGTTGCCGATACGTACTTCGCCCAGCGATTTCGCCAGCGCTGCAGCAACTTCGCCAGCAATCGTCGCCGGCGCAATGATGCGCCGGATTGCCGTGCATTTCTGGCCGGCTTTGCTGGTCATTTCCCGCGTCACTTCCTTGATATAGAGGTCGAACTCGGGCGTTCCCGGTAGCGCATCAGGCCCCAGGATGGACGAATTGAGCGAATCGGTCTCCGCCGTAAACGCCACCGACTCGCTTATGACACGAGGATGCTGTTGCAGGAATTCAGCGGTATTTTTCGATCCCGTGAAGGCAATCGTGTCCTGGCAATTCAGATGATTAAACAGGTCACCGACACTGCCGCAGACCAGCTGCAGGGCGCCATCGGGTAAGATGCCCGACGCATGGATACGACGCACCATCAGTTCGGTCAGGTACGCGGTGCTCGATGCCGGTTTGACGATGGCCGGGACCCCGGCAAGCAGTGTCGGAGCGAGTTTCTCCAGCATTCCCCAGCACGGGAAATTGAACGCGTTGATATGCACCGCTGCGCCGAGCTTGGGTGTGTAAATGTGCTGCCCGACAAAGGTCCCGTTGCGCGACAAATACTCGGGCGGGCCGTCGAGGTAGACGTAGTCGTTGGGCATTTCACGCCGCCCCTTGCTCGAGAATACGAACAGCGTCGAGATACCGCCGTCAATATCCACCCAACTGTCAGCGCGGGTTGCGCCGGTGGCCGTCGAGAGCGCGTAAAGCTCCTTCTTGTGCTCCATCAGGTACTTGGCGAGTTCCTTGAGCATTTCACCGCGCTGATGGAACGTCAGCTTGCGCAAGTTGGCGCCGCCGGTCTGACGTGCGTATTGGAGCAGATCACCAAAGTCGAGTCCGTCGCTCGTGATGCGTGCGACGGGCTCGCCGTCAACGGCGCTGGTCAGCAGGGTGCCGTCGCCGTCGCCCTCGACCCACGTGTCGAGCGCCAGATTGCCTAGTTTGTTCGTCATACAAAACTCGCAATAATTTGAAAAAATCTGTATCGAATTGTACGGTCACCCCCATTGAAAGCAAGCCGTCCCGCCATGAGTATCCAGAACGCCTGCAAGAAACTCGTCGATGACTTTCGTTCGCGGCCGACACTGCGCGCGGGTTCTTTGATCACGACGGTGTTTGGCGACGCGATCGCGCCGCGCGGCGGCACGGTCTGGCTGGGAAGCCTCATCAACGCAATGGCCGACTTCGGGATCAGCGAGCGGCTCGTCCGGACATCCGTTTTTAGGCTGGCGAAGGACGGTTGGCTGCAGTCCCGGCAAATTGGCCGGCGTTCCTACTACAGCCTGACAGCGGAAGGGCGGGAGCAGTTCGAGCAGGCAACCAATCGCATCTACGGCGAGCCCGTCGACCAGTGGGACGGTGAATGGTGCCTGTTGTTATTGTCGGGGCTCGACACACCAACGAAGGACATCGTGCGCCGGGAATGTGGCTGGCTCGGTTTTGGGCCGCTCTCAGCCAACGTGCTGGCGCACCCGGCGCCCGAGCCTGCTGAACTTGACGGTACGATGCGGCGACTGGGTGTGCAGGAAAAGCTCGTGGTCATGCGTGGCCAGACTGTTGACGGTGATCGTGCGATGCGCGAGCTGACGCGTACTTGCTGGAACCTGGATGAGATCGATGCGCGCTACGCGGATTTCGTCCGGCGTTTCCGTCCCGTCTACAAGGCGTTGTCGGGTAAACAGGCGTTAATCGACAAGTCCGCTTTCCTGATCCGGACCTTGCTGATCCAGGAGTATCGCAAGGTACTGCTGCGAGATCCGTGGCTGCCGGCAGAGTTGTTACCGGCGGAGTGGCATGGTGCGGCTGCGTACCAGCTATGCCGCAACCTGTATCGAGGTGTGCACGGCCGGGCCGATGCCTACCTCGACGTCGTGATGGAAACTGCGGATGGGCCGCTGCCGCCGCCATCGCGTGCCTTTGCGCGCCGCTTTGGCGGCCTCAACGCGGCTCGAAAGGTGAGCAATGGATGACCTGAAAACAGCACAGCAATGCGCCGAGACTATGCTGGCCAACGACCGCTCGTCGCAAGCGATGGGTATCAGCATTGAGATTATAGGGCCTGGCAAGGCCATCGCCCGGATGAGGGTACGTGACGACATGTTGAATGGATTTGCGGTGATCCATGGGGGACTCACGTTCGCCCTCGCGGACACCGCGTTCGCGTTCGCGTGCAACAGCTACGACCAGCAGTCGTTTGCCGCGGCCGCACAGATCGAGTTCCTGCGTCCAGCCGTGGCCACCGATGTGCTGTCGGCGACGGCGAGCGAAGACTACCGAGGCCGCCGCAGCGGCTACTACACCGTCGAGGTGCGGAACCAGCGGGATGAACTCGTTGCGCTGTTTCGCGGCCGTTCGGCCAGCAGCAGCAAACCCGTGATTCAATCCTGAAGTGATACCGAATATGTTGAAAAAAACGAATTTCCGTGACACATTGTCGAGCAATCTCCAGGAGTTTTGACATGTACACACAAGGCCTTGACCAGGCGGGCAAAAGTGGCCCCGATACACGCGAGGCAGAGACCGCAACGCAACTCGATGCGTTCCAGGCGCGTATCGATGCCGAGGAAAAGATCGAGGCCAAGGACTGGATGCCGGAGGCCTACCGCCGCACGTTGATCCGGCAAATCTCCCAGCATGCGCATTCCGAAATTATTGGCATGCAGCCCGAGGGCAACTGGCTGACGCGGGCGCCCACCATGAAACGCAAGGCAATCCTGCTGGCCAAGGTGCAGGATGAAGCCGGCCATGGTCTGTATCTCTACAGCGCGGCCGAGACGCTCGGTGTCTCGCGCGATGAGATGGTTGGGGAGCTGCTGTCGGGGAAAGCGAAGTACTCGAGTATTTTCAACTACCCGACATTGACCTGGGCTGATATCGGCGCCATTGGCTGGCTCGTCGACGGCGCGGCCATCATGAACCAGATTCCGCTATGCCGCTGTTCCTACGGCCCGTACTCGCGCGCCATGGTTCGTGTGTGCAAGGAAGAGAGCTTCCACCAGCGGCAGGGGTACGAGCTCATGCTGACGCTCTGTCGCGGAACGGAGGAACAGAAGGCGATGGCGCAGGATGCCTTGAACCGTTTCTGGTGGCCGGCGCTAATGATGTTCGGGCCCAACGATGCGGCGTCCAGCCATTCGGCGCAGTCGATGGCCTGGAAGATAAAGCGCTTCAGCAATGACGAGCTGCGGCAGAAGTTCATTGACGTTACCGTGCCGCAGGCCGAGTTCCTCGGTCTTTCGGTGCCCGACGAGGCGCTCTGGTTCAACGAAGATACCGGGCACTACGAGCATTCGGACATCGACTGGCAGGAGTTCTTCGATGTCATTTCCGGCAACGGTCCTTGCAACAGGCAACGACTCGCCAAGCGTCGCAAGGCGCAAGACGATGGCGCATGGGTGAGGGAAGCGGCCCGTGCTTACGCAGACAAGAAAGCAGCGGCCGAGGCCGCCGCATAGGACATACGATGACCCGACAAGAATGGCCCCTATACGAAGTATTCATCCGTAGCCGCTCAGGACTCAGTCACCGGCACGCCGGCAGCGTCCACGCGGCCGATGATGAAATGGCGCTGAACAACGCGCGTGATACGTACACGCGCCGCAGCGAAGGTGTGAGCATCTGGGTCGTCCGTTCCGACCGGATTGTGGCATCCGATCCGGCCGAGACATCGGCGTTCTTCGACCCGGCCGAGGACAAGATCTATCGTCATCCAACGTTCTACGACATTCCCGACGAGGTGGAAAACCTGTGAGTTCCGACGAGACACTGGTGGCCTACGCTTCGCGCCTGGGCGACAACGCGCTCATTCTCGGGCAGCGCATGATTGAGCTCGTGGCGGCAAGTCCCGAGCTCGAAGAGGAGCTCGCCAATGCCAACTTTTCGCTGGACTATATCGGTCAGGCCCGGATGTACTACACCTACGCGGGTGAACGTGAGGGCGCCGGTCGAGACGAGGACGACTTCGCGTTTCTGAGGCCGGAACACGATTACAAAAACCTGTTGCTCGTCGAACAGTCGAATGGGCATTTTGGCGACTCCACGGTTCGGCAGTTCCTGTTCGAATCGTGGTACGTGCTGTTGCTGGAGGCGCTCACGCGCTGCAGTGACGAGGGCATCTCGGTCATTGCCGCGCGTGCGATCAAGGAAGTGCGCTACCACTTGAGGCATAGCAGCCAGTGGCTGGTTCGCCTCGGTGACGGGACCGAGGAAAGCCATGCGCGTGTGCAGGTGTCGCTCGACGACCTGTGGCGCTTTACCGGTGAGATGTTTGCGCCTGATGATCTCGACGACGAAATGCGCGCCGCTTTCAATGGGCCGCACCTGGAAGTCATCGAAACGCAGTGGCGAGAGAATGTCGCGGCGGTTCTTGCAGAAGCCACGCTGGACATGCCAGACGACCAGTGGATGGCGATCGGTGGCAAGCAGGGACAGCACAGTGAGCACATGGGTTTTCTCCTGGCGGAGATGCAGCACCTGCAGCGCGCCTATCCGGGGGCAACGTGGTAGACGCACAGTACACGCCGGCGCAAATCCTCGAGTGGCTGTCGCAGGTACCCGATCCGGAGATTCCTGTTCTTACGATTACCGACCTCGGGATCGTTCGGGACGTGGATTGCAGCGCAGGCGTCACCGTTTCGCTGACGCCCACCTACTCGGGTTGTCCCGCCACGGAAGCGATCGAGGCCAGCGTTGCCGCGACCTTGCAGGAACATGGCGTCGACGATGTGCGAATCAAGCGCGTCCTTTCGCCGCCGTGGACCACCGACTGGATTAGTGAGGCGGGTCGCAAGAAGCTGACTGTGTACGGTATCGCGCCGCCCGAACGCAGGGATCGGCCCATTGCGTGTCCGCGCTGCGATTCGAGCAATACCGAACAGGTCAGCGAATTTGGATCGACAGCCTGCAAGGCTTCTTATCGCTGCATTGATTGCCTCGAGCCTTTCGAATACTTCAAGTGCCTATGAAGCAGTTTCATCCCTTAACCGTTGTTGCCAAGAATACCGAGACGCGTGATTCGGTGCGCATCGCCTTCGACGTTCCCGAAGACCTTCGTGATGAGTTTACTTTCCTGCCGGGACAGCACCTGCCGATTCAGATCGAGCGGGACGGAAAGCTGGTACGCAGAACCTACAGCATTTGCTCGGCCGACGGCTGCTGGCCGCTGGAGATCGGCGTACGTATTCAGCCGGGTGGGCAGTTTTCAGAGTTCGCGGCGGGTGAACTCAAGGTGGGCGATACCGTCGACGTTATGCCGCCTACGGGGCGGTTCCACCTGCCGGAGCAGCGGGCGGATGGCAAGGCGCATATTGGTTTCGCCGCGGGAAGCGGGATTACGCCAATCCTGTCGATAGTGTCGTCGATTCTGCAAAATGAGCCGCACAGCCGCTTCGCGCTGTTCTACGGCAATCGCAAACAGAATTCGACGATGTTTATCGAGGACCTGTTTGCCCTCAAGAACCGGTATCCCGAGCGCTTCCAGGTGCACTTCGTGTTCAGCCGGGAAGAACAGGAGTTCGAGGTTTCCAGCGGCCGCATCGACGGCGACAAGGTGGCTGTGTTATTCGAGCAATTCTGTCGTGGCATGCCCGTGGATGAGGCATGGGTCTGCGGCCCGGACACGATGATCGCTGTGGTGAGCGATGCACTGATCAACCTTGGAATGTCGGCCGATGCTGTGCATGTCGAGCGTTTCGGTGCACCGCGCAAAGCCCGGAAATCGGCCACCGAGGCGCCCACGCCGGCGACGGCCGAGAGCGCGCGCGTGACTGTCATCATGGACGGCCACAAAAAGTCATTCGACATGGAGCGCGGCAACGGCAATATCGTCGATGCAGCTGCGGAGCAGGGTATTGAGTTGCCGTATTCCTGCAAAGGCGGCGTCTGCGCCACCTGCCGTACGCATGTGCGAGCCGGTGAAGTCGATATGCGAACGAACTACGGGCTCGAACCCTGGGAAGTTGAGAAGGGGTTCGTACTGGCCTGCCAGAGCACGCCCGTCACGGACGAGTTACTGCTCGACTACGATAAGTCGTAGTAGCCATTTGGCGCGATTTCAAAACTCCCGGCAAGGACCACAGGAGTAAAATTGGTCGGATGACAGATACAGATCCGACCGCTGCACTGCCTGTACGGCAAAATTCCTACGATTTCGATGACCTGCTCGCCAGTGGCCGCGGGGAGTTGTTTGGTCCGACCAATGGTCGCCTGCCCAAGCCCAACATGCTCATGATGGATCGCATTACGCGGATCACGGACGAGGGCGGCAAATACGGCAAGGGCGAGATTATCGCCGAACTCGACATCCACCCGGACCTCTGGTTTTTCGAATGCCATTTCGAGGGCGACCCGGTGATGCCCGGTTGTCTCGGGCTGGACGCCATGTGGCAGCTCGTCGGTTTCCATCTCGTCTGGCAAGGCTTGCAGGGGCGCGGGCGGGCCCTCGGCGTCGGTAAGGTCAAATTTACGGGACAGGTGCTGCCAACGGCGAAAAAAGTCACCTACCAGATTGACCTGAAACGGATTATCGCGCGCAAGCTCAACATGGCGATCGCTGACGGGACGATGTCGGTTGACGGCCGCGAAATCTATACGGCCGAAGACCTGCGCGTCGGGCTTTTCACTTCCACAGACAATTTCTAGGGGCGGGTATGCGACGCGCGGTTATAACGGGACTCGGTGCCGTCTCGTGTATCGGTAATTCAAAAGAAGACATCGTGGATGCGCTGCGCAACGGGCGTTCGGGCATCGTCGCCAACGAGACTTTCAAGGAAATGGGTCTTCGCAGCCAGATTTCGGGCAGTTGCCAGATCGATCTCAAGGAACACATCGACCGCAAGGTCCTGCGTTTCATGGGTGACGCGGCCGCCTATGCCTACATCGCCATGCAGCAGGCTGTCACCGATGCGGGGCTGGAAGAGCGCGAGGTTTCCAATCCGCGCAGCGGGCTGATCGCGGGTTCGGGTGGTGCTTCCAGTGCCAACATCGTCAAGGCGGCCGACACGCTGCGCTCGCGCGGCGTCCGCAAGATCGGTCCCTACGCCGTGACGAAGACCATGGGCAGTACCGTCGCTGCGTGCCTGGCCACCCCGTTCAAGATCAAGGGGCTCAACTACTCGATCACCTCGGCCTGCGCCACCAGCGCGCATTGCATCGGTGCCGCCGCGGAGCAGATCGCCCTGGGCAAACAGGACATCGTATTTGCCGGCGGCGGTGAAGAGGAAGACTGGACGCTGACCGGGCTGTTCGACGCAATGGGTGCATTGTCCACCAAGTACAACGACGATCCCGCGCAGGCGTCACGTCCCTACGATGCCGGCCGCGACGGTTTCGTGAGCTCGTCCGGCGCCGGCATGGTCGTCGTCGAGGAGCTCGAACACGCGAAGGCGCGCGGCGCTCATATTTACGCGGAGCTCGTGGGCTTCGGCGCGACGTCTGACGGTCACGATATGGTCGCGCCGTCCGGCGAGGGCGCGATTCGCTGTATGGAGCAGGCACGAGCCACGGTAGAAGGTCCGATCGACTACATCAACACGCACGGCACGAGCACACCGGTTGGTGATATCCAGGAAGTCGAGGCCATGCGCGAGCTGTTCGGCGACGACATGCCGAAATACGGTTCGACGAAGTCGATGTGCGGGCATTCGCTCGGTGCAACCGGTGCGCAAGAGGCTATTCACTGCCTGCTCATGCTGGAGCACGACTTCATTGCGCCGTCCATCAACGTCGTGGATCCGGATGAAGCGGTCAAAGGTACTCCGCTGGTCACTGAATGCGTCGACAATGCCGGCATTCGTACGGCGATGTCGAACAGCTTCGGTTTCGGTGGCACGAACGGCACGCTGATCTTTCAGAAGCGCTAGTCTGCACGTCCCGAGTCGGCCATAATCGGCCGCTATGACCATTGAACGCTTAAGCGAAACAAACTGTTTCGGCGGCCGTATCGGCTTTTATCGCCACGCGTCATCCAGCAATCACTGCGACATGCAGTTCTCGGTTTTCGTGCCGCCGCAAGCGGCCGACGGCAGAGTACCGGTGCTGACGTTCCTGTCAGGGCTTACCTGTACCGAGGAGAACTTCATGGTCAAGAGCGGCGCCCAGCGCGTCGCATCGGAGCTCGGCCTGATGCTGGTGTCGCCCGACACGAGTCCCCGCGGCGACGACGTGCCCGACGATCCCGACGAAGATTACGATTTCGGTCTGGGGGCAGGGTTCTACGTGAATGCCACGCAAGAGCCCTGGTCACGGCATTACCACATGTACGACTACGTTACGCAGGAGCTGCAGGCGCTGATCTTCGACAATTTTCCGGGCGATGCGTCGCGCCACGGCCTGACCGGTCATTCGATGGGCGGCCATGGCGCACTGACGATCGGTTTGCGTAATCCGGATATGTTCAAGTCGCTATCCGCGTTCGCGCCTATCTGCACGACTCTGCACAGCCCGTGGGGCCAGAAGGCGCTGGGTTACTACCTGGGCGCGGACACATCGACGTGGATGGACCACGACGCCTGCGATTTGGCCCGGCGTTCCGGAGACGTGAAGGCCTACGACAGTATCCGCGTTGATCAGGGCGCGGACGATCCGTTCCTCAAGGAGCAGCTCAAGCCTGAGTTGCTGGAAGCGGCCTGCAAGGAAAGCGGGCTCCCATTGGATCTGCGGATCCACGACGGCTACGACCACGGCTACTACTTCATCTCGACGTTCGTCGAGGAGCACCTCAGGTTCCACGCCGAGCGCCTCGGCGCCTGATCCGAACTCATGGAGCAATGGCTGATTCTCGCTGCGGCAATGCTGGTCACCGGCACCGTGGCCGGCGTCCTGGCAGGCCTGTTCGGCATCGGCGGTGGCATTGTCATCGTACCGGTTCTTGAGACGGCCCTCGGTTTCGCCGGCGTCGACCCGGCAATTCGCATGCATGTCGCCGTCGGGACCTCGCTGGCGACGATTATCCCGACCTCGGTCTCGTCGGCGCGGGCCCACCACGCACGCCAGTCGGTTGACGTCGACATTGTGAAACGCTGGGCCGTATTTGTGCTGGCCGGTGCCTTGCTGGGCGCCTGGATCGCTTCATTGGTGCACAGCGATGTCCTGGCCATGGTGTTTGCGAGTCTCGCGTTGCTCGTTGCGATCAAGATGTTGGTTTTCCCGGAGAGCCGGAACCTGACCGATGCGGTGCCGCGAGGTCCACTGGTCACTGCGATCCCGGTGTCGATCGGCTGCTTCTCGAGCATGATGGGCATCGGCGGCGGTACGTTTTCGGTAATGACGCTGACGCTGTTCAACGAGCCGATCCATCGCGCTGTCGGGACAGCCGCGCTGTTCGGCCTGGTCATCAGCTTGCCCGGCATGCTCGGATTTATCGCCGCAGGCTGGGGCGACCCGCGAATTCCCCCGGGCAGCCTCGGCTACGTCAGCCTGATCGGCTTTGCCTGCATTGCGCCGGCCACGGTACTCGCTGCACCGCTGGGCGCGAAGCTCGCTCATGGTTTTTCCGCCAGGCGCCTGAACATGCTGTTCGGTGCGTTTCTCATCCTGGCCTCACTTCGACTTTTTTACCGGGCATTCCTGTGAATCGAATAATCCTGTTCTGTGGCTCGTTCTTCCTGCTCGCGGCTTGTGGGCCGCGCACACTCCAACCCGATGCGCCTTACGTTTGTGAACGCTGCGACGAGTGGAATGAACCGCACATTCCGTTCCGTATTCACGGCAATACCTGGTATGTCGGGACGGACGGGCTGTCGTCCATCCTGATCGAGTCCGACGCTGGCCTGATTCTCGTGGACGGCGGCCTGCCGCAATCAGCGACGCTTATCGATACCAATATTCGTGCGCTTGGCTTCGACCCATTCGATATCAAGGCGATCCTCGTATCGCACGCACACTTCGACCATGCAGGCGGTGTCGCCGCTTTGCAGCGCCTGACGCGGGCCAATGTCTATTTTAGCGAGGCCGGGAAGGCGATCCTGACGACGGGTCGACTGGGCGAAGACGATCCGCAGTACGTTGCCGACTCCGACGAAGGGAGCTTTCCGGCGATAGAAAACGTCACGGCCATCGGCGACGGGGAGTTCGTTTCCGTCGGTTCAGTTAATGTGCAGGCCCAATACACTCCGGGGCATACGACAGGCAGCGTCTCCTGGACCTGGGAGTCCTGTGCGCTGAATACCTGCCTCGATGTGGTCTACGCTGACAGCCTCACGGCGGTCTCGGCGGAGGACTTTTCATTCGCAGCCAGCGGCGCTGCAACCCGCATGGTCGAGAGCGCCGGCAAGATAGCCGACTTGCCGTGCGACATCCTGCTGTCGCCGCATCCGTTCTTTTTCGGTATGTACGGTAAACTGGAACGCATTGACGAAGGCAACCCGTTCATCAACGAACTGGCTTGCACGTTTTACGCCGAAGAGGCACTGGGCTGGCTGGAACAGCGATTGCAGGCAGAGGATCGATGACGTACGAAGTCAAATACGAATCACGCCCGACGTTTTTTTGCGCAAGGATTACTGGCGCGAACAGCGCCGACGCTGTCAGCGGCTACCTCGCCGATATTCTCGAGGAGTGCCAACGTCGCGATTGCTACCGGGTCCTGATCGACGAGCAGCTCGACGGTCCGCGCCTCGAAATCGATGATGTTTATGCAGTTGCATCGGAGGGGGCGATGAAAGCGCTTGGTGTATTCCACGCGATCGCGTTTGTCGATGAGAAGATGGGGGAGATGGCGTACTTCGCCGAAACCGTCGCCGTAAATCGCGGCATGCCGGTGCGCGCGTTCCCCACAACCGGACACGCCGAGGCGTGGCTTGCGGGCCTGGTCGAGGGGCCGGACGAGCAGAACATCTTCGATTCAGAGTAACAACCACGAACACAAAATTACGCAACTGCATCACCGTGCCGCGGTGTTAGAATAAGCAAGACCCGAGGGAGTATCCGCCATGAAACTCAAGTTCATGTGTTTTGTCGTAGCGACGATCCTGTTGGTCGCCGGATGTGCCGGGACCACTGCAACAGACGGTCAGACGGCGGCCGCTGCCGCGCCTGTGGAAGCGACCGAAACCGAAAAAGCCACGGGCGAAGTTGCGGAAACGGCCGAAGAAGAGGTCCTCGACCCCAACGAGGAAATCTGCAAGAGAATCAGGAAGACCGGAACGCGGCAGACAAGCAAGGTCTGCGCCACGCGCCGCGAATGGGAGCTGTCCGCTGAGAGAGCGAGGGAAGCGACCGAAAAGATGCAGCAGCGACCACAGCAGGGGCGCGAATACTAGTTGGAATCAGGCGGCATGGCATGGCCATGTCCGCCGTGCTGCATGTCTCCGCCGGTGCTCGTGAACTTCATCACGGGCATAGCGATCGTGGCCAACCCGAGAACGATGATTAACAAACCCGCGCCAAATCGCTTGCCGCTCATGAACTGCGCGATCTTCGATGCGCTGACGCCGGTCGCGATCATGGCCGGCATGGTACCAAGGCCGAAAGCAATCATGACGAGCCCGCCGCTCACGGGATCGGTTGTCGTGGCCGCGAGCAACAGCACGCTGTAGACGAGGCCGCAGGGCAGCCAGCCCCAGATCAGCCCGAGGCCCAGCGCCTGGCTCATTGTTTCCACCGGCACCAGTCCCCTGGCGGCCGGCGCAATGCGGTTCCAGACTTTCGCACCGGCACTTTCCAGCGGCGACAAGATGCGCCAGCCAAATGCGAGCTGCAGCCCGACAAGAATGATAAGAATGCCGCTGGCGAAGCGCACGGGCGCCGCGATGTCGGGGATGCCCGATACGAGGGTCTTTCCCAGCACAGCAACGAGCACGCCGAGGAATGCGTAACTGAGCACGCGTCCAATGTTGTAGGCAAAGGCCTTCGGTATCTGCGACTTCAGGGAGGCCACGCTGGCGTTAATGGCAAACAGGCCGGAAATGCCGGCGCACATGCCGAAGCAGTGCGCGCTGCCGAGAAGGCCGGTGACGAATGCCGCGGCCAGCACGGCAAAGAGCTCGTTCATGACTGTTCGTCCTGGTCCGGCTTTGAGTCATCGTCCATCACGACGCGCACGGCCGGTGTATCGAGATCGTCAAACTGGCCGCTGCCTACGGCCCAGAAGAACGCCCAGACGGCGACACCCAGGAGCAGCAGGGCCAATGGAATCAGTATGTAGAGTATGGACATGGCTTATTCAAACCGGTTGAGTCGCAGCGCGTTGAGCACCACGACGAGCGAACTTGCGCTCATGCCGATCGCAGCCAGCCAGGGTGGGACGAAACCCATCGCGGCCAGCGGCAGCGCCAACGCATTGTAAACGATCGCCCACGCCAGGTTTTGCCTCACGATGCGCATAGTTTTGCGTGACATTTCTATGGCTGTCGTCAGCGGCGCCAGTGACTCGCCCAGCATGATGACGTCGGCGCTGGTCTGTGCCAGCAATGCGCCATGGGCCGGCGCAATGGAGGTATCGGCGCCCGCCAGGACCGGCGCGTCGTTAATGCCATCCCCAATCATGACGACACGTTCGCCGCGCTGCTGGGCGGCCTCGATGATCGCGAGCTTGTCTGCGGGCGAGCATTCGTGATGGCTGTCGCCAATGTCCAGGGCACGGGCAACGCTCTCGACTGCCGCGCGGTTGTCGCCGCTGACCAGCGCTGTTGCGAGGCCGAGCTTGCGCAAGAACCCCAGTGTTTGCTGCGCATCGGGCCGGACCTCGTCTTCGAGCTCAAACCAGGCGACTGCATTGCCATCAACGCCAAGGAATACATGCGTCGCTGTGCTGTCCTGGGCAGCGATGCCTCCGCCCACAAATTCCGCGTTTCCGATGCGCCACTCGCGCCCGTCGATCGTGCCGCGGACACCCTGGCCGACGATGATCTCAGGCGCGTGGACTGTGGGTAGGGGCTCCTGGAGTGCAAACGCGCGTGCCAGCGGATGGGTAGAGGCTGCTTCGAGCGCCGCGGCGAGCCGCCGGCAGTCTTTCTCGGTAAACGCGCTATCGGTCACAAACACGGCGGCGATCGTGGGCATGCCGCTGGTTAGCGTGCCGGTCTTGTCGAACATTGCGAGCGTCGTGCGAGACAAGGTTTCTATGGCATTGCCGTTGGTAACCAGCAGCCGTAGCTGTGACAGCCGACTGCCGGCAGCAGCAAAGGCAGCCGGGGTCGCCAGTGCGAGCGCGCAAGGGCAGGTAACGACGAGAACAGACAGCGTAATTACAAAGACGCGGTCCGGGTCGATAAAGTACCAGCTCGTCGCGACCGCGGCGGCCACGAACAGCAGGGCCACGACGATATAGCTCGCGATCCTGTCCGCGATCGTAACGAAGGCCGGCCGGGCGTAGCGCGCTCGTTCGCTGAGACGGCTGATCGTGCCCAGCGTCGTATCGCTGCCTGTCTTGGTGACGACCATGTCGATCATGCCGTCGACATTGATGCTGCCCGCCGACAACTCGTCACCCACGGTTTTCGGCTGCGGGCGTGCCTCGCCCGTCAGCAAGGCCTCGTCAACGCTGGTCGTGCCTTGCTCGAGAATGCCGTCCGCCGGGATTGGGTCGCCGGCGCGAATCAGGACCTTGTCGCCCCTCTGCAGCTGGCTCACCGGGACGATCGACTGGGTTTCGCCATCCAGCCGCGTCGCGGTATTCGGCAGCAGGGAAGACAGCGCCGCGCTGCGGTCGATCGAGCGATGCCGGGCACGCATTTCGAGAAAGCGCCCCAGCGTCAGGAAGAAGACGAACATTGTTACAGAGTCGAACCAGACGGCTTCGCCACGCGTGAACGTCGCGTAGATCGATGCGGCGTAGGCTGAGCCGACGGCGATGGACACCGGAAGATCCATACCGGGTTTACGGCCGACAACGCCTCGCCAGGCACTCGTGAAAAACGGTTTGGCCGAGTAGAAGACGACGGGTGTGGTGACAAAGAAACTGACCAGGCGCAGGAAGTGCTGCATGTCGGCGTCGATGCCCTGGAAGTCCATTGCATACAGTCCGACCGCGAACATCATGACCTGCATCATGCCTAGGGAGGCAACGAGCAGGCGCTTGAGCGCGGTGCGCTGCTCTGCCACCTCAGGCCGGGTGGTGCTCTCGGGCGTGAGCGGCTGAGGCTGGTAGCCGAGACTGGCAAGCGTCGCCAGGTGATCCGACAGGCGGGCATCCGCTTCCGGAAAGCGGAGCCGCAGCCGATGCGTGATCGGGTTGACCTCGGCCGACGCCGTTCCGGGCTGCTTGCCCATGGCCGTCTCGATCAGCCAGCTGCAGGCGGAGCAATACATGCCACCGACGTATATCGTCGCTTCCCGCATGTCGCCGTCGCGTTCGGTGAAGGCATCGAGCATGTCGGGACTGTCGAAGACGGCCCATTCGGCGGCCACCTCGGGAGGACGACCGACGCCCGGGTCGGGCAGGTCGCGCAGCTCGTAGTAGCGAGTCATGCCGGTATCGCGAATGAGCTCTGCGACCGCCTTACAGCCGGGGCAGCATACGGGCCGGGGCTCGCCCTCGATGTCGACCTTCAGGTGACAATCAGTGGGGACGGGCAGCGCGCAATGAAAGCAGGTCTCAGAGGCCATCACCAGTGCCGCCCGCGCGAAGCACCATGCTGGTCTCGCCCTGCCATTCGGCAGTAACGCGCCAGGCGTCACCGGATTTCAGGACGGCATAGAAACGTCCGCTGGGAATGGCGACGATGTGGCCGACCCAGACCGGGTTGCCGTCATCATCCGCCATCGCCTGGTTCAGGATAATATGCCGGTCGCGGTCGGCGAAGGCCGGGTGTGACAACTCGAAGTCGAGCGTTGCCGGCACGTCGGCCAGCTCGCCGGCCTGGATGACCGCAGAAATGACGCGCGTCTCGGGGTCGATTTGCACAACGGCTGCGAGACCCATCTCGGCAGCCATCCGCTCGGCCGCCAACGCGCGGTCTGTAGCTTTCCGCACGCCGTCCTCGGCATGCACGACGAGAGAGTCGGTTGTCTGCATGGAGATCCAGACCGTGCTTAGTCCGGCCACGACCGCCGAGGCGGGCAGGGCAATGATGAACCATGGCCAGAACTGCCGGTACCAGGGCTTGGTGTCTTCACGTTCCATGGGGCGTATCTAGGGCGTCGGACCGAGGAAGCGACTGTCTTCTGCCACTGTTACATCCTCGTCGTCGACTGCCGTCAAAATGAACTGGATGCTCATAATGCCATAGCTGTCCTCGCGCGGGGCGCGAGCCCGGACGGGAAGCGACAATACTCCGCCACCCTCGACAGTAATGGTCTCACCCACGCCGTCCAGGGTGATGCCGTCGACGCCGGTTACGTCGAGCACAAACGTTCGGTCCTGCTCATTCTGGTTGATAAGCTTGAGGGTGTAGGTGTTCTCGATCATGTCCCCCGGCAATTCACGGTACAGCGCATTGCGGTCGCGAATGACGTCGAGAATGAGCGGGGTCCGGGTCGCCATGGATGCGGCAAGTCCGGCGATGAGGGCAAGCAGAATCACGGCATAGACGATCATGCGTGGTCGCAGGACGTGCGTGCTTTTGCTATGCAGGGCATTCTCGGTGGTATAACGCACCAGTCCGCGCGGGTAGTTCATTTTGTCCATGATCGAATCGCAGGCGTCGATACACGCGGCGCAGGCAATGCACTCGTATTGAAGGCCCTCGCGAATATCGATTCCCGTGGGGCACACCTGCACACACAGCTGACAGTCGATACAGTCGCCGAGCCCGGCTTCCTTGTGATCCACCGAACGCTTGCGGCCACCACGCGGCTCACCGCGCTCTTCATCGTAGGAGATGATTAGCGTGTCCTTATCGAACATCGCGCTCTGGAAGCGGGCATACGGGCACATGTACTTGCACACCTGCTCGCGCATATAGCCGGCGTTGCCATAGGTCGCGAAGCCGTAGAACAGTCCCCAGAACAGCGTCCAGCCGCCTACGTTCAGGGCCAGTATTTCAGCGCCCAGCTCGCGAACCGGTGTGAAGTAGCCGACGAAGGTGAAACCCGTCCACATCGAGAAGCTAATCCAGAGGAACTGCTTCGAACCCTTGCGGCGCAGCTTGTTCCAGGACCAGGGCGCCTTGTCGAGCTTCATGCGCTGTGAACGTGTGCCCTCGGTCCATTGTTCCATCCAGATGAAAATCTCGGTCCAGACCGTTTGCGGGCAGGCAAAGCCGCACCAGAGACGTCCGGCGAGCGCCGTGAAAAAGAACAGGGACAGCGCCAGAATCATCAACAGCATGGCGAGGTACGGAAAATCCTGCGGCCACAGCGTCAGGCCGACCAGGTAGAACTTGCGTGCCGGCAGGTCGAACAGCACCGCCTGGCGCTCGTCCCAGTTCATCCAGGGCACTGCATAGAAAAGGCCCAGCAGGATGATCGTGGCGAGTTTGCTCAGGTTGTCAAACCGCCCACCGATCTCACGGGGGTAGATTTTCTTGGCGCTCTCGTACATCGAGGCGCCCGTTGGCTTGGTCATTGCTGTCGGTGTTTTGCGTCCCGCTTGGGCGCGGTACGTACGAGGTAGGCTGTCACGCCGGAACAGAGCGCGCACAGTACCCAGAAAAAGAAGAAACCGGCCGCGTAGACTGCGTCGCGGCCGATGTCGAGATCATCGTCAATGATACCGGTCAGGTCGACCGGGTCGAACAGCGCGAAGAACACCATGGTGCCCATGGCGGCCACGAGGAACGAAATCCACGCGACCGTGAAAACCGCCTGTTTGTCACGGCTCCACTGCCTGGCCCCACGATACTCTTCGCTGATCATGCCTCTAAGCTAGTTCTGCGACAGGCTGTAAACGTACGCCGCAAGAATCTTCGTACGATTATCACCGAACAGTTCCCCGTGCGCGGGCATGACACCATTCCGGCCTTTCACGAGCGTCTCGCGAACCGACTCCGCAGAACCGCCGTACAACCAGATGTCATCCGTCAGGTTGGGCGCACCGAAGATCTTGTTGCCCTTGCCGTCAACGCCATGACAGGCGCTGCAAAGGGCGACGAACATCGGCTTCGCGCTCATGGCGCCGGCATTGGCGTCACCGCCACTGAGGCTCCGCACGTACCTGACCATGTTATCGATGCCCTGGTCACCACCAAGAGCCGGGGTGAGAACGGGCATGGCGGCCATGCGACCGTTATAGATCGTCTGGAAAATCTCGGCTTCCGCACTGCCCCACTGCCAGTCGTCGTCGGTCAGGTTCGGGTAACCGGGTGCGCCGCGCGCATCGGAACCGTGACAGGTCGTGCAGTAGCTTGCGAACAGGCTCCTACCCAGTGCCTGGGCCTCGTCATTCTGCGTCAGCGCCATGAAGTCCATGGCCGCGAACTTCTCGTAGATCGGCTCGTAGGTTTCGGTCGCCGCCTGCATCTCAGCTTCGTACTGGCCTTCCTGGGACCAGCCCAGCATACCTTCGTAGTTGCCGAAGGAAGGAAAGGCGATCATGTAACCGACCGCCCAGGCAATCGTTATGAAGTACAGGTAGAGCCACCACTTGGGAGCAGGGTTATTCCACTCCTCGAGGTCGCCGTCCCACTTGTGGCCAACGAGGTCGTCGTCGGCGACGTTTGCCGGTCCCTGCTTGGCCGACCAGCCGACCAGCCAGATGCACCAAATAGTGAAAACGATCGTGCCAGCAGCAACGAACCAGTGCCAGAATGCAGGCATCAGGAGTTCTCCCGCTCATTAGTAGTAATGTATGTATCTTCTTCCAGTGGCAATGCCGCGGAAGCCTTGAAGTCCTTCTTGCGACGGCTGCTCCAGGCCCACACCCAGATGCCGATAAAGGCAAAGAAGATGATGGCCGTCAGGATGCCGCGTATGTCGTTGATGTCCACGCCGACTACCTGCGGTTCTTACGGTTGGTGCCGAGCCCTTGCAGGTAGGCAACCAGTGCATCGAGTTCAGTGCGGCCTTCAACCGCGGCCGCGGCACCGGCAAGCTGCTCGTCGGTGTAGGGGTCGCCAAGCATTTGCAAGGCCTTGACCTTGGCCGTAACCAGGTCGGGGTCGATGACATTGTCGGCAAGCCATGGGTAGGCCGGCATGTTCGATTCGGGAACCAGGGCGCGCGGGTCCATGAGGTGCAGGCGCTGCCAGTCGTCCGAGTAACGTCCGCCGACGCGGGCAAGGTCCGGCCCCGTCCGCTTGGAACCAAACTGGAACGGGCGGTCGTATACGGTCTCACCAGCTGTTGTGTACGGACCGTAGCGCTCGGTCTCTGACCGGAACGGACGGATCATCTGTGAATGGCAGTTGTAGCAGCCTTCACGAATGTACACATCGCGACCCGCGAGACGTAACGGGCTGTACACGGAGATGCCTTCGTCCGGTTCAGTCGCATCCGAACTCATCATGAGCGGGACGATCTCGACCAGTCCGCCGATGCTGATCGCGACTACGATCAGCACCATCATCAGGTTCAGACTTTTTTCAATTGTTTCGTGGCGCATTGATCAGCTCTCCTGTTACGCCGGGTCCAGTACCGCAACGGGTACCGGCTTCTTGTCGCTTACTGTCTTCCAGACGTTGTAAGCCATGATGATCATGCCCGTGAAGAAGATGAGGCCACCGAGCAGTCGGAAGTAATGGTAAGGCTCTACCGCCTTCAGCGACTCGACGAACGAGTACGTCAGCGTGCCGTCACTGTTGACAGCGCGCCACATCAGGCCTTCCGTGACGCCGGCAATCCACATGGACACCGCGTACAGGACCACGCCAATCGTCGACGTCCAGAAATGAACATCGATGAGCTTGGTCGAATACATGGCATCACGGTTGTAGAGGCGCGGCAGCAGCGAGTAGATCGAACCGATCGTCATCATGGCGACCCAACCAAGAGCACCGGAGTGCACGTGGCCGATGGTCCAGTTCGTGTAATGCGACAGCGCATTGACCGTCTTGATCGACATCATCGGGCCTTCGAACGTCGACATGCCATAGAAGGACAGGGCAACGATCATGAACTTGAGGATCGGGTCCGAACGCAGCTTATGCCACGCGCCCGACAGGGTCATGATGCCGTTGATCATGCCGCCCCAGCTTGGGGCGAGCAGAATGATTGAGAACACCATGCCGAGCGTCTGCGCCCAGTCCGGCAGCGATGTGTAGTGAAGATGGTGCGGGCCGGCCCACATGTAAATGGCGATCAGGGACCAGAAATGCACGACCGACAGCCGGTACGAATAGACCGGACGGCCTGCCTGTTTCGGCACGAAATAGTACATCATGCCGAGGAAGCCGGCGGTCAGGAAAAAGCCCACCGCGTTGTGGCCATACCACCATTGCATCATGCCGTCCACGACACCCGTGTACAGGCTGTATGACTTGGTCAGCGTGACCGGGATCGCCAGGTTGTTGAAGATGTGCAGCACGGCGATCGTGATAATGAACGCGCCGTAAAACCAGTTGGCGACGTAAATATGCTTGACGCGGCGTTTGGCGATCGTGGTGAAGAACACGATGGCATAGGCGACCCAGATCACCGCGATCAGTAAATCGATCGGCCATTCGAGTTCCGCGTATTCCTTGCTTTGCGTGATACCCAGGGGCAGCGTGATTGCTGCGAGCAGGATGACGACCTGCCAGCCCCAGAATGTGAACGCGGCGAGCTTGTCGAACGCCAGGCGGACATGACAGGTGCGCTGCACGACGTAGTAGGACGTGGCGAACAGCGCCGAACCGCCGAAGGCGAATATCACTGCGTTCGTGTGCAGTGGCCGCAAGCGGCTATAGGTCAGGAATGGCAGATCAAAGTTGAGCTGCGGCCAGATGAGCTGCGCGGCAATAAGCACGCCGACGAGCATTCCGACAATGCCCCAGATCACGACCATGATCGAAAACTGGCGGACTACCTTGTCGTTATAGGAAGCTGCTGTGTCCAACGTAGGACCCCTGTGATGTTTTGATAGTCTTTAGCGATACCGCTGTTGTTGTTTGCGTTGCAGTATAGCCTCGTGCGAGTGCCGCAGATTATCAAGCAAACGCTAATATACGAATAAGTACCCTTACGTATGGACGGCCGGGTGCAACAAATGTCCAGATTTGCGGCTTTTAATGCCTATAATCCGGAGATCTGTGTGACGTCTGGGCGATCCTTTGAACAAACTGCCTGTGCCCGCCGGGATGATTGACGAAATATTGCAGTCATCGGCGGATGCTCAAATTCTGACCGGGGCCGATGGCCTGATTCGCGTGGCCAACGGCCAGGCGGAGCGGCTCTTCGGCTACGGACCCGGCGAACTTGACGGTGAGCCCATAGAAACCCTGGTCCCTGGCGACTTTCGGGAGCGTCACCGGGTGTTGCGCGAGCGCTATAACGATGCGCCGCGCGCGCGCCCCATGGTTTCGGGGCTCGATTTGTACGGGCGCCGCAAGGACGGCAGCACGTTTCGGGCTGAGATCGCCCTGAGCCCGATCATGACCGACGACGGCATCGTCGTTACCAGCACCGTGCGGAGTATCGACAGTGCGGACGACTCCGAAGCCTATTTCAGACACCTGCTGGAGTCGGCGCCTGACGCCATGATCACCATCGACGACCAGGGCAAGATTGCCATTGTCAACGGGCAGGCCGTCGAGATGTTCGGCTACGATCGCGAGGCGATGCTCGGGCAGCCCATCGAGTTTCTGCTGCCGGATCGCCTGCGCGAGACTCATGTGGCTCACCGCAAGAAATTTTTGTCAGTGCCCCGGCTGCGGCCCATGGGCGCCGAAATGCCGCTGCTGGCAAAACGGCGTGACGGCAGTGAGTTTCCGGTGGAGATCAGCCTGAGTCCGATTGAGTCGAGAGCGGGCCGCTTCGTCTCGAGCGTGATCAGGGATGTGACCGAGCGCAAGCGCATGGAGGACGAGATTATCGCCGCGCGGCAGGCAGCTGAGCGGGCCAACAAGGCCAATAGCGCCTTTCTTGCAGCCGCCAGCCATGACCTGCGGCAGCCCGTACAGGCGCTGAGCCTGCTGAACGGCGCATTGCGCCGGACCGTCAGCGACGAGCGGGCGCTGCAAATGGTCGAAAGCCAGGAGCATTCGCTGACGGCGATGACGAATCTGCTCAATTCCTTGTTGGATATCAGCCGGCTCGATGCAGGCGCCGTGAAGCCCGAGCTTGAGGTCTTTCCGATACAGCGCCTCATTGACCGCTTGTCGGACGAATTTGCACGGCAGGCGCAGCATACGGGCCTCGAGTTTTCGGCGTCCGCGTGCCCGGCTGTCGTCAACAGCGACCCGAACCTGCTGGCCGAAGTCATCCAGAACCTGGTTTCGAACGCGATTCGCTACACAGACAAAGGCAGCGTGTGCCTGGATTGCGTCGAGCAGGATGGTCAGTGTGTGATCAAGGTAACCGATACGGGTATCGGCATCGCCGAAGACCAGCAGGAAGAGATATTCAGGGAGTTCCACCAGTGCAAGGCGCCGGGTGCGAGCAAGGAAGGCTTTGGGCTTGGACTGGCGATCGTGAAACGCCTGTCAGACTTGCTGAATCTGACCATCAAGGTGGAATCGGATATTGGCCGGGGTTCATGTTTCAGTGTGTCGATGCCGGCCTTGCAGGAAGAGGCTGCAGCTGAGGATGCGGATGACGTGGCCGGTACGGATCTGCAGGAGGCTGTATCCGGCCTGGTCATCCTTATCGAGGATGACGTGCATGTCGCCAATGCCTGGGGCCTGCTCCTGGAAGCGGACGGGTACCGGGTCGCCACTGCCGAATCGGCGAGCGAGGCGCAGGCGCTGTTGAACTATGTTGACGAGACGCCGGCGCTTCTTATCTCCGACTTCCATCTGCTCGACGGCTCCACCGGTGTTGAGGCGGTCAGCGTTATTCGCGACTACTACGACATGCCGATACCGGCATTTATCGTGAGTGGTGATACGTCGAAGGTCGTCAAGGATGCAAGACTTCTCGATAACTGCACGCTGATGTGCAAGCCCATTGACACGAACCGGCTGTTGTCAGCGGCCCGCCTTGCGGTCGCGAGCGGCCGTGTCCCGCAGGACTGACAGGCGCTTACATTGCCAGCCAGCTGAGCGGGGATTTTGCAGTCGCGACGCCGACAACGTAGGCAAACGCCATCACGGCGCTGACGAACGCAATCGTCCGGATGCGCTTCGCTGGGCCGCGCCTGATCGCGATCATCCCGAGCAAGACATACGCGACCAGGCCGGCAAACTTGGCAAGCAGCCAGGGCTGTGTGAGCGGATTCAGGCGCAACAGCCAGAGCAGTCCCAGACCCGCCAGCAGGAACACTGTATCGAGGATGTGCGGCGCGATCTTCGCCACGGGGTGCTGCAGGTTCGGTGATGCTTTGAGCATCCAGATGCCACGCAGGATAAACCCGGAAATCGTCGCAACAGCCGCGATCACATGCACATACTTGAACGTGGCATACATCTCCATCAGCGCATTGTGTCACACATGGCTATTGTGGCAGACGTCCGGATGTACGGCGTTCTACCTATGTTCCGGCGGACGGTTTTTCGTCACAGTTACGACTGGCCCAGGTGGCGCAGGGTATCGCTGCCACATACCGGGTTCACAGCCTACTACTAGAGCGCAGTAGGAAGCTGTAACGGCGGGGTCCGGTCATTGATCGGGCCCCGTTTTTTTCGCAAAAAAAAACAGCCACCTCGCGGTGGCTGTCTTCGTTTGCCGGTAGATATCCTGGTAGGAATCAGGCGGCTTCGTGACTGTCGAGTCCCACGGGTGTCTGGAACCAGTCCGGTTTGATGATCAAAAGGTCGCAGGGCAGGTCTTCGAGGGTGCGTTCGGCGGTTGCGCCGATAAACAGGCGTTTCCAGCGATTCCGGGCCACGGCGCCCATCACTACGACGTCGGCTTTGAGCTTGTCTGCGATGCGCGGCAGTTCCTCGTGCGTCAGGCCGGCAACCAGGTGCGAATGCGTATCCGCAATCTTGTGGAACTCTGTAATTTCGGTGAAGCGCTTCTCGTGGTCTTCGTGCATCTGTTGTTCGATCTCGTCGAACGGCAGTGACACCGGGATATACGCGTTAGCCGTTGCCGTCGCGACTGCGATACGCGGATCGTAGGCATGGAAGGCGTGAACGTCGCCACCGACATCAGCGGCAAGCGCTTTGGACACGTGCAGGATTTCGTCGTCAAGTGCCGCCGGCTTGTCATGCTGGTGCATCGGGTCGATAGCGGCGACGAACACGGGTTTCTCCGCGATCTCCTGAGGCTTGACCAGCCAAAGCGGGATTGGACAGGTGCGAATCAGGTTCCAGTCTGTGTTCGTGAGGAGTGCACGCGTCACCGCGGAATGGTGATGCGTGTCCTTGAGAACAATGTCACTGCCCGACTCAATGGCGTGGCGCACAATGCCCTCATATAAAGGGTGGTCCCAGATAGCGCTCGTCTTGACGACGACGCCGTCGCCGCGCAGTGGCTCGGCCAGGGCTTCGAGGTGCTTCTCGTGACTTTGAATGACTTCGTCGCGCGCTTTCTCGAGCGATGGTGAATCAAACAGTCGATCGCCGCTTAGATACTCATTGTAATAGCACACGAGCAGTTCGAGTTCGGCGGCACTGTGTTTCGCTAACCACGCCGCTCGATGTACTGCCGGTTGATCCGCCACAGTCGGGTCGACTACGGCAAGAATTTTCTTGATGTTCTTCATTGTCGCACCAGACGCAGATAGAAAGTCTTGTCAGAGGTTCACACTGAGAATACGCGCAGGCGCTGAGCTTTCCATAAGGCGTGTTGCTTAGGATGTAGCGGATTGTACTTATGGGTTGGTAAGTGCTTTTACTGATTACGAGAAACGCCTGAATGCGAGTACATTTGGGCAACTACTTCGTGCAGGAGAAAGTGATGTCGGGCGTCCGCAACGCCGAGCTCAGGGAGATTCTTGAAACAAAGAAACAGGAGCTTACCGCGCGCCTTGAACGCATTAATGCCAATCTGCGGCGCGGCTACGAAGCTGACTCCAAGGAACGTGCAAAGCAGCTCGAGGACAATGAGGTTGTCGATGCGCTCGGTAATGAGGCGCGCGAAGAGCTGGCAAAGATTTCAGCCGCACTGCAGCGCCTCGATACCGGCGATTTCGGTATTTGCATCGAATGCGGTCTGCCGATCAAGAAAGGCAGGCTCGAGGTCTATCCGTACGCGGACGAGTGCATTGACTGTGCGGAGTTTGACGAACACCGACGGCGGCATTCGTAGTTTCTGGCGGGGTTGACAGCAATCAGGCCGTCATGTGCATTTTGACGAGGTCGGCCAGCGATCTCGCCTGCATCTTCTCCATGACACGGGCGCGGTGAATCTCCACGGTCCGCTGGCTGACACCCAGTTCATAGGCAATGACCTTGTTCGGCTTGCCGGTGACGACGAGGTCGAATACCTCGCGTTCACGATTCGTCAGACGGTGCAGCCGCTCGACGACCTCCGCATGCTGCTGCTGTTCCTCACGGCGCTCCTCGTCCGTCGCGAGTGCTTCACGAATACGGTCGAGCAGCTCCTGGTCACGAAACGGCTTCTGGATAAAGTCGACGGCGCCTTTCTGCATGGCCTCGACGGCCATCGGGACATCGCCGTGGCCCGTGATGAAAATAATCGGCAGGGTATTGCCACGCTTGATCAGCTCTTCCTGGAGTTCCAGCCCGCCGAGTCCCGGCATGCGAATATCAAGCACCAGGCAACCGGGTCGTTGCTCGGTGATCTTCTCCAGGAACTCGTCGCCCGAGGCGAAGATCTCATGCTCCAGGTTGACGGAGTCCATGAGCGCCTGCATGGCGAAACGAATTGCTGCATCGTCATCGACGATGAAGACCGTGGGTTTTTGTGCTGATTGAGCTGCCATGGGCGATGATTGGACCAGATTGGGAGCCGTTTGGCTAGTCCAGACGCTTGGTGAAGCGCAGGGCAGCCGCAGTCATTGCGATTAGCGTGAATACCCCAAGCGCGATCAGCTCAGGGTAAAGTTCGATCAACGAGGCATCGCGCAGCATGATGCCGCGCGTCAGGCGTATGTAATGCGTAACGGGCAGGACCTCTCCAATGTACTGCGCGAGGCGCGGCATGCCGTCGAACGGGAATACGAAGCCCGAGAGGAGAATTGACGGCATCAGCACAAAAAACGTCATCTGCATGGCTTGAAACTGCGTCTTGGCGACTGTCGAGATGACGAGGCCCAGGGCGAGATTCGCCGCGATGAACGCGCCGGAGGCAAGATACAGATCCAGCACACTGCCGCGCAACGGTACCTGGAACAGGGCATCACCCACGACGAGAATCAGCGCCAGCTGGATCATACCGATGACGATGTATGGAATGACCTTGCCGATCATGAGCTCGGCAGAGCTGACCGGTGTATTGATCAGCAGTTCCAGGTTGCCTCGCTCGCGTTCACGGACGATGGCGACCGCGGTGAACATCATCATCGTCAGGGTCAATATCACGCCCATCAGGCCTGGAATGATGTTTACGGGCGTACGCCGTTCAGGGTTGTAGTTCGGACGTACCTCGACGTTGTTGATGCGGGTCTGCTGCACGCCAGTATCGAAAGCGATCGGAAAATTTCGCAACTGGAGCGCAACATTGGCGATCGTCGGGTCGCTGCCGTCAACGATCAGATGCACGGCCGGCCGGTCGGGATCGATGACCCGACGGTCGAAGTCGGCCGGGATGACAACGCCGACGGAAATTTCACCCTTACGCAGGCGTGCGTCGATGTCCGTCGGAGTGTCGACAAAGTCGACAATGTCGACGACCTGGGTTTCCCGTAGTGCCGCGACGAATTGTCGTGACAGATGTGTGTTGGCCTGGTCCGCGACTGCCGTTCTCAGGTTACGGACATCGGTGTTGATGGCATAGCCGAACAGCAGCATCTGGATGACGGGAATGCCCACGATCATGCCGAACGTCAGCCGGTCGCGGCGCAGCTGGCGCACCTCTTTCTTTGTTATGGCGAGCAGGCGAGACAGCGACTTCATACCGCACGCTCCTCCGCGTCCATCGTGACCGCAACAAACACGTCTTCGAGGGATGCCGTGGTCTGGCGGACGTCAGCCTTGATGCCGTGCGGCTGCAGCAGATCGTTCACTACAGTTACAGGGTCATCCACGGTCTCAGGAAGCAGCACGCGCAGGCGCACACCGAGCTGGGTGACACTTGCGATGTGCTCGCCATGGTCCAGTGCTTCCTGGGCATGGTAGGGATCGTCGGCTGTTACTTCGACCGTGTGCATACCCGTGCTGGCCTGCAATTCCTGCGGCGTCCCGTCGGCAACCTTGACGCCGCGGTCGAGAATCGCCAGCCGGTGACAGCGCTCGGCCTCATCCATGTAGTGAGTTGACACCATAATCGTCGTCCCGGCCTCCGCCAGCCGGAACAGGTTCGCCCAGAAGTCGCGGCGGCTTTGCGGATCGACGGCACTCGTCGGTTCGTCCAGCAGCAGCAGCGGCGGGTGGTGCAGGACAGAGCATGCCAGCGCCAGACGCTGCTTCTGGCCGCCGCTCAGGGTGCCGGCGAGCTGCGAGGTTTGTTCGAGCAGGTCGTACTTTTCGAGCAGTTCCTCGATGCGCCCGGCACGCTCGAAGACGCGAGTCGCCGGGTATTTTGGTGTCCAGCACCGTGGCCGTCCCCTCGGTCGGCGAGAGCAGCCCGCACAGCATGCGAATCGTGGTCGATTTTCCCGATCCATTAGGGCCGAGAAAGCCGTATATTTGCCCGCGCGGGACCTTGAGGTCGAGCCCGCTGACGGCCTTGAGACTGCCAAAGTGCTTCGACAGGCCGCGGGCCTCGATGGCGTAGTCGGACGACATCACTGACCCTGGCCGGTTAGAAACTCGACTTCAACGGGCACGCCGTCGGGCAGTCGCTCGCGGTCGTCTGTGATGTCGACCTTGGCGATGAAACTCAGGCGGCCCCGGTCTCTTTCGGTCAGTGCGAAGTAGGGCGTAAAGGCGGCTTCGCTCGATATCCAGCGTACGCGGCCATTGACCGGCGTCTCGAGGCCATCGACATGGATGCGAGCCTCTGTTCCGGCGCGGATATGCACGCGCTGCGTTTCAGGAACGAAGACGCGCGCATAGGGCTGGGAGCCGCCAAGCAGGATAATCAGTGGCTGTCCGGGCGATGGCCGCTCACCCAGTTCAAAGAGGCGAGTGTCCGCTATGCCATCGACTGGCGCACGCAAAGTGTGGCGTTCGAGATCGACCGCCGCCTGGTCCCGTCTTGCTGCGGCTTGCTTGACGGCCTGTTCCGCCTGGGCCAGTTCCTCTACCGTCGTACCGGCGAGTCGTTCTTCGAGTTGTGCGAGGCGCAGCTTGAGATTGGCCTCCGCGGCGTCGAGCGCCGCGCGCGCACGATCGAGCAGCTCGGATGACGCAAGTCCGCGCGCATGAATCTCCTGGATGCGAGCGAGTTCGCTCTGCCGAAAGTCGAGATCCCGGTTTGCACCCTCGACGTTGGCGCGTGCGGCCGAGATTTGCTCGGCACGCGGGCCCCTCACCAGTTCGTCGAGTCGTGCCTGCTGCTGCGCGAGAGCCGCTTCCGCCTCGGCCATGCGTGCGGTGGCACGTGTGTTGTCCTGTTCGACCAGCGCCTGGCCGGCGACAACGGCTTCGCCCTCGACCACAAAGATCGAGCGGATCGGCTCGCTGACTTCGGCCGACAGCTCGTGACGGTCGGAGGCCAGTTCGCCGACGACCCGGTTCGGGTCCTCGTCAGCCGCGCAACCCGCCAGCGCAGTCATCATCAGCAATAGGATCAGATTGGTTTTCATTTGTCTTGCTCCGCTCGCGCTTTCAACTGCGCAAGCAACATTTCGATTTGGGATTCCATGAGTTGGTCGGTGTTGAGTGGCTTGTCGCTGAAGACCAGGCGCCAGATCATTGACAGCATCATCGGTGCGAGAAAAAGGTGTGGCTGCACCTCGAGTGCCTCGCGACGAAACTCACCGCGTTGGACACCGCGCGCGACGAAAGCGCTGATCGCTCCCAGGCCTCGCGCGACGACGTTTTCGTAGTAGTAGTCGACCAGGTCCGGATGTCTCGGCCCTTCGGAGATCAGCAGGCGAATGACGATCGCGATCGGCGAGCCCGGCACCTTCTTCATGAAGTCGAGGAGCGGGCCACGAAGAAAGTCCTCCGACGATAGGTCGGTCGACTCGACATTACCGATCAGCGTATCGACTCGCCGCACGACGACGTTCTTGACGACGGCTTTGAACAGGTCTGCCTTGGTCTTGTAGTAAAGGTAGGTCAGCCCCTTGCTGATACCGGCCCGCTTGGCGACATCGTCGATGCGCGTGGCGGCATAGCCTTTCTCCGCGAATGCTGCGAAGGCGGCGTCGGCAATCTCCTGGGGTCGATCCTCTTTCCTGCGCTGGTACTTGGGTTCGCTGGCCATGGGCTGGTTTTACTGACTAGAAAGTCATTAACTATACTTAATGACCGAAGGGTCAGCAAGTGACAGGCGTCGCATTATTCGCTGAAACCGGCATAATCCGCGGCATGTTCACGTACATAGACCCCTCAGTCCGCGAGCGGCTGACCGCGCAAGGCACACTTTTTCAGATCGATCGCGACGGTGCGCGCCTGGAAGCGAGCAGCGTCCCGGCAGCGGGCTCGACCATCAGCGTGCTGGGCCCGATTCCATTGCCGCTGGCGCTGAGTGATCTGCATGTTGACGTGCAGTGGTATGCCTGTGTCCGCAATACCGAGCTCGGCAAGATCGAGGAACTGGCTGATGACCTTCGGGCACAGCAGGGCCAGCGCTCTTTTGCGACGCTGGCGTCCTACATGGCGGTCAACAGCGTCATGATTGTTGGCGACCCGGCGACCTGGAAGAACCCGCTGATTCGCGTACATTCGAGTTGCCTGACCGGTGATGTATTCGGCTCGCAACGCTGTGAATGCGGGCCGCAAATGGAGTCGGCGCTGGACCGTATCAAGACCGATCCTGAGGGTGGCATGCTCGTGTATATGTCCGGTCATGAGGGACGTGGCATTGGGCTCTGGGCGAAAGCGGCAACCTACCTGTTGCAGGATGCGGGCGAGGATACCTACCAGGCGAACCGTTCCCTGGGTCTGCCCGATGATTCACGCGACTTCAGCGACGCCGCATCGCTACTCAAGTACTTTGTGGCAGGCAAGCCGTTTCGCCTGCTGACCAACAACCCGAAGAAGGTTAACGATCTCGGTGCCTTTGGCGTCACGGGTATTACGCGCGTCAAGCATGTGTCAGGCGTGACCGCCAGTAATCGCCGCTACCTCAGCGCGAAGCAGGATTGGGGGCACGAAATATCCAGCGAGGATCTCGACGACTGAGGGAGGCTTATTGCCGCCACAGTCGCAGGTTCAGGGGTTTTTCGCCGCAGTTCGTACGTACCGGGTTAATATCGATGCCACCGCGTCGCTGGTAGCGCGCCTGCACGCTTAATGCCTCGCAGCCACACCGGTCCAGCAGGTCGACGAACATACGTTCGATGCAGGCCTCGTGAAAGTCGTTGTGTTCGCGAAACGATACGACGTACTTCAGCAAGCCGGCGTGATCGATGCGAGGCCCGCTGTAGCTGATCTGCAGGCTGCCGATGTCGGGCTGCGACGTCACGGGGCAGAGGCTTCGCAGCAAGTGGGTATGTACGTCTTCCTGCGCAAGGTCGGATGCATCCGCACGCAGCAGGTCGGCGTTTACCTCCCAGTCCGAGCACGCAACGGCCAATTCGTCGAGACAGGCGCCCGCCAGTCGCGCAACCCTGCGCGCTTCCGTGCCGGCAACGGGCAATACGCGGACTTTGACCGATGCGCCGACACACGGTACAAGGTCGCGCGCGATCGATTCGGCAACGGCCGTGGCGGACTCGAACGCACTCATTGCGAAGGAGCCCAGGTACAGCTTGAGGGACTTTGATTCGACAATGTTGGGTGAATCGGAGGGCACACGAATTTCGGCAGTCGCCACTCTTGGCAGTCCAGACGGAGCCAGCCAGGTCAGGTCCCAGGCATTCCAGATATCAACCCCGGCAAACGGCAGTTCGTCGCCGATACCAAGGCTGGCGCGGCTTTCCGCGCGGGAAATCGGGCACAGGACTTCCGGTGCGTACTTGTGCGGATAGTCGGTCTCGCGACCCAGCGGTAAGTTCATTTCGTCCACGGGCTCTATTTTGCCGTATCGGGGGCCGGTGTGCCTTCATTCTTGTGTAAAATAGCCGCCCTTTTCGCTCCACGTCTTCCCAGAGTCTTCCATGAGTCCTGCAAACCATATCGACGGTACCGACCGCGGCTACATCATTCCGATCGGCGGCGCCGAAGAAAAGCTGAATAACCCTGAAATACTGGATCGCTTCGTCGACGTCTGCGGCGGCAAGGACTCACGCATCGGCATCATCCCGACGGCGTCCGAACTCGAGGACACCGGCCGCAACTACGAGAAGCTGTTTCGCAACCTCGGCGTCAAGCACGCCCGCGTGCTGCATTTCGTAACGCGTGAGGACTGCGAGTCGGACGAGGATCTCAGCTACATCGACAAGTGTGACGGCGTTTTCATGACCGGCGGCAACCAGCTGCGACTCTCGACGACTATTGGCGGTACGGCCGTGGCACAGGCGATCCGCCGCCGCAACGTCGAGGGCATGCACGTGGCGGGTACGTCTGCGGGTGCGGCGTTCATGCCCGAGCACATGATTGCGGGTGGCAAGGAGGGCAGTACCCCGAGCCCGGACATGGTCAACATGGCACCCGGTCTCGGCCTCACCAACTCGTTTATCATCGACCAGCACTTTCGTCAGCGTGACCGCCTCGGCCGTCTGCTGACGGCGCTGGCATACAACCCGTTCGCTGTCGGGCTCGGGCTCGACGAGGATACGGCAGCCTTTATCAAGCCCGGTGACGAGCTGGAAGTGGTTGGCAGCGGCGGAATTACCCTGATCGACCCCAGTGATCTGAAGTATTCTTCCATGGACAAGGCGCGTCGCGGCGAACCTGTCAGCCTGATCGGCGTGAAGCTGCACATCCTGGTGTCAGGTGGGCGCTTTGAAATTGCATCCCGCGACGCGTTCGCGCGCTAGACTAAAAAAAAGACGCACAAAGTAAGAACAGGCGAGCGCTATGAGAATTGAGAGCACAAATATTTTTGTCGGGCCGAATCTCTTCGCCCGTTTCCCGGTCATTCGCCACGTTCTCGACCTCGGCGAGCTCGAGAAGTGGCCGACGGTTAGGCTTGGCGAAGATTTCATCGGTCCGTTGCTGGAAATGCTGCCCGGCCTGTACGAGCACGGCTGTTCCTATCAAGAGCCCGGCGGCTTTGTACGGCGCCTGCGTGAGGGCGAGGGTACCTGGCTCGGGCACGTCATGGAGCATGTCGCGATCGAGCTGCAGGTGGTCGCGGGGTCGGACGTGACTTACGGCCGCACACGGTCGATCGACGGCCGCCCTGGCTTCTACAACATGGTCTTCCAGTACAAGGACGCCGAGGTTGGCCGCGAGGCCAGCAAGCTGGCGCTCGCCCTGCTGGGCAGTCTGCTGCCGAAGAAGCTCAAGTTTGATGGCGCACCCGGTGACGACTGGGATTTCGCCGAGGAACGCGACCGGTTTATTCGCTATGCGCAACGCCGTGAGTTCGGACCGAGCACGGCGTCACTGGTCCGTGCCGCCGAGGAACACGGCATTCCCTGGCTGCGCCTGAACCGTTACAGCCTCGTGCAGTTTGGTCATGGGCGCTACCAGCAACGCATTCAGGCGACCACGACGGGGCGCACGAGCAATATTGCCGTCGAGCTGGCCTCCGACAAGGAAGAGACAAACCAAATTCTGCGTGACCTGGGTCTGCCTGTGCCGAAACAGCTGCTGGTACGCACCGCAACCGACGCGGTGCGGGCGGCTGAGCGGATTGGGTACCCCGTGGTGCTCAAACCGCTCGCCGGTAATCACGGCCGCGGCGTCGCCATCAACCTGCGCACGGCAGAAGAAGTCGAAGACGGGTTTGAGAAAGCCAGCGAGCACGGCCGCACCATCGTCGTTGAGAGCTACATCGAGGGTTTCGACCATCGCCTGCTCGTGGTTAACGGCGAGCTCGTGGCGGCGGCAAAACGGGTACCCGGGCACGTGGTCGGTGACGGCAAGCACACGATCGAGGAACTCGTTGCCATCGTTAACGAGGATCCGCGCCGCGGCGTCGGTCACGAAAAAGTGCTGACGCGACTCGAGTTTGATCACCAGGCACAGCGGCTGCTCGAGAAGCTCGGCTATGACCGGTCAACGGTGCCGGAGAAGGACGAAGTCGTTTACCTGCGATCGACGGCCAACCTGTCCACTGGCGGCACGGCTATCGACGTGACCGACGTGATTCACCCGGACAACCGGGAAATGGCGATTCGTGCCATCAAGGCGATCGACCTGGATATCGGTGGCGTCGATTTTCTGACCAAGGACATTACGGAGTCCTACCGGGATGCCGGCGGCGGCATTTGTGAAGTCAACGCCGGTCCGGGATTCCGCATGCACGTTGCGCCGAGTGAAGGGACGCCGCGCGACGTCGCGGGTCCGGTGATCGACATGCTGTTCCCACCCGAGTCGCCGAGCAAGATTCCTATTGCGGCGGTTACGGGTACCAACGGCAAGACGACGACATCGCGCATGCTGGCGCACATTCTCAAGATGGCCGGCCGGACGGTCGGCCTGACGTCGACCGACGGCGTGTACATCGACGGCAAGCTGTCGGTGCCGGGTGACATGACAGGCCCCGTCTCCGCGCAGATGATCCTGCGCGATCCGTCGGTCGATGCGGCGGTCATGGAAACGGCGCGTGGTGGCATGCTGCGCAGCGGCCTTGGCTTCCCGGAGTGCAACGTCGCGGGCTGCCTTAACATAAGCGCGGATCATCTTGGCTTGCGCGGTATTGATACCATTGAGCAGCTGGCCGAGGTCAAGCGTGTGCCGATCGAGATCGCTACCGACGCGGCGGTGCTCAATGCCGACGATCCGCTGTGCCTGCAAATGGCTGACTACACGGATGCCGAGAAAGTCAGCTACGTGACGATGAATCCGTCCCATCCGCTCGTCAAACGTCATATCCAGGCCGGCGGCCAGGCGTTCGTCCTCGAGCAGGGGATGAACGGCCACCTGATCACCATCTATGACAACGAAACACATACGCCGCTGGTCTGGACGCACCTGATACCGGCGACGATCGAAGGCCGTGCCCTGCACAACGTGCAAAACGCGATGTTCGCGGCGGCGCTGGCGTACAACATGGACATCAGCCTCGAAGATATTCGCCAGGGCTTGCGGACCTTCGATTCAACGTTCTTCCAGGCGCCCGGGCGCATGAATATTTACGACGAGCATCCGTTCCGGGTCATTCTCGATTACGCGCACAACCCGGCAGCCGTCAATGCCATGTGCGACCTGGTCGACCGTTTCGAGACGGAAGGTAAGCGCATAGTGGTGTTGTCGGCACCGGGCGATCGTCGCGACGAAGATATTCGCGAGATTGCTGCGATCGCATCGGGCCACTTCGACCATTTCATCTGTCGTCGTGATGATAATACGCGGGGCCGCGGTGAGGACGAGGTTGCGGTGATGCTGAAGAACCGGCTGCTGGAGGAAGGTATTTCGCCCGACCAGATCGAGGTCATTCCCGATGAGCAGGAAGCGAATACGCGCGCCCTGGAAATGGCGGAATCGGGCGACCTGATCCTCATCCTGGGCGATCACATCAAGCGTACCTGGAAGCAGATCATCTACTTCAATTCGGGTTCGCGTGTCGACAACGGCGGCAAGAAGGCCGCGACGACCATCGACCTGCCCGAGTTTGCCGGATTTGAACTGGCGGATGACCTCGAGATCATCAGTGATGAGCGCGGTGTGCGCATTGCGCGCGAAGAGGGCGACTGACGCACGATCATGGAGTTCCTTGACGCTCGCAGACTGACCGGACCCAGCCTGCTTTTCGACGGGCCGGCCTGCATCCTCGATGTGGCCTGTACGCCGGACGAAGCGGACCGGCTGGTGCCTGTCTGGGCGGACAACGTCGGCCGCATGCTCGAAGCGCTGGACTGGCCGTCCGCCGAGTTTGCCTATCAGAAGTTGCAGGGTGGTATCAGCCTGGCGTTCACGGCTCCGATCGATCAGCTTTACGCAGGTTCCGAGATCAACGAGTGGGCCTGGGCGGCCAGTGCGTTCGAACTGGGCGCAAGCGATGCTGGGCCGGACTTTGACGAAGCCCTCGCTGCGCTGCAGAATTCATCCGTCGAGGAAGCCAACGTCGAGCTGATGTGGCTCATCGATGAGGCCGCAGCCCAGGGCAAGACCCTGCTTTGGGATGACGACTTTGTATCCGTCGGACTCGGCCGCGGTTCACAAACCTGGGCGGTTCGCGAGATCCCCGACGCGCTCGAGTGGGAGCGCTACCATGACGTACCCATCGGTGTCGTCACCGGGACCAACGGCAAAACGACGACAGTGCGGTTCGCGACACACATACTGCGCCAGTCAAACCGCAATGTTGGCCTGAGCTCCACCGACTGGATCTCGGTCAATGATCGGGTGATTGATCGAGGCGACTGGTCCGGTCCGGGCGGCGCGCGCAACGTGCTGCGCGAGCAGGATTTGGATGTAGCCATACTCGAGACCGCCCGCGGCGGCCTGTTGCGGCGGGGGATGGGCGTCGAACGTGCCGACGCGGCACTGATCACCAATATCAGTGAAGATCACCTCGGTGACTTCGGCTCACAAAACCTCGACGAGTTGCTGGCGATCAAGTGGATCGTAAGTCGGGTTGTGCGTGATGCGGGGCGACTGATCCTGAACGCTGAAGATCACCGGCTCGTCGAGAAAGCGAAAGAGTACGAGGGTGAGCTCGTGTGGTTCAGCCTGGATCCCGACAACGATGTCATTCGGCGGCACCTCGATGCCAGCGGCACCGTGTTCGTGCTTGACGGCGATGAGCTCGTCAAAATTGAAGACGGCAATCGCGAGCTGATCTGCCGGAGCCACGAAATTCCGATCGCTCTTGGTGGCGCGGCACGCCATAACGTGGCTAATGCGCTTTCCGCCGCTGCGCTGACCTGGAGCCTGGGCACGCCGCTTGCGGACATTGCCACCGGTCTGACAACCATGGTGCAGGACGCGAATCCGGGTCGCTGCAACATTTACGATCTGAACGGCACCAAAATCCTCATCGATTTTGCGCACAACCCGGCCGCAATGGCGGCGCTCTTCGACATGGCAAGCGCCATACCCGCGAAGCGCAGGGCGCTGTGCTTCGGGCAGGCGGGCGATCGCCCGGATGACCTGATCCGTGAGCTTGCCCGGGACGCCTGGGAAATTGGCCTCGACCGTGTCGAAGTTTCGGAACTCGCCGCTTACCATCGAGGCCGCGAGCACGGCGACGTCTTTCGCCTTATTCGCGACGAGCTGCTCCGCCTTGGCGCCGACGACTCACAGATCGTACATAACGAACAGGAACTCGAGTCGTTGCAGGACGCGATCGACTGGGCCGAACCGGGTGACCTCGTCATCATGCTCGCGCTGGGTGGCGCCGCACCGGTGCATGCTCGCCTTATGGAGCTGGGCGCTCAACGAAGTCCACAATAGCGTCGGCGATATCGAGCGTCTGGTCGGGCGACAATATGTCGCCGGCCAGCACGTGGCTGCTGGGATCCCCGGGATCCCGAATCTCGACCGCTTCCTTGGCCGGCGATACGGTCTCATTGAATACCTGCAAAGCGGCGTCCGGAGAAACAACCCTGTCGTCGGGTGAGTAGAACATCAACAGGCGCTGGCTGATCCGGGCCGGGAGGATGCGATTCGCGCGATCGACCAGGCGCATCATCTCAATCGCGGCACTCATCGGGTAGCACGTCGTCCAGTACCTCGCCTGCTCCGGGTTATGGGGTTCCCAGCAGCGGGTTTCCCCAGCCATGAATCGCGCCAGGGAGGGTCCTGCCGGCCGCGTCAACCACTGCGCCTTGGCATCGCGTGGCTCAAAATTGGGGGAAATCATGACCAGCGTGTCGATGCTGCTGGCAATGTCCTGGTCGAGCAGCGCCACTGCAGCGGTTGCCCCGGTACTGGTGCCGATGACGATTGTCCGGTCACCCAGTTCGGACGCGGTCGTCAGAACCCGATGTACGTCGCGCAGCCAGTGCTCGGCGAGCACCCCGACCAGCGGCTGGTCCGCGTGGCCGTGGCCGCTCAGCCTGGCTTCAATAAGAGAGGCGCCAAGGCGCCGCGCAACGATTTCGGCAAGCGGCGCAGTCTCCTGCCGCGACGCGGAAAATCCATGCAGGGCGACAACGACCCATGAGGAGGCGTTTCTTTGCAGCACGCGTTCTTCGGTACCGCTAATGAACGTCGTGGCGGGCAGCACCGGCAGCTGTGCCTCCGGATCGAAGCCGAGGCGTGCCGGGGTAAGCAACCAGAGCACAGCGACCACCAGCGCCAACGCTGCCAGAGTGAGGCGCCCCTTACTCAAGGCTCAGGATTTTCTTCCAGTGTTTCTTCTCGACCGGCATGATCGACAGCCGATTGCCGCGACGTGTCAGGGTCATGTCCTCCAGGCTCTTCTGTGCCTTGATCTCCGTCAACGTAATGTTCCGTTTCAGCTTGCGCACGAACTCTACGTCCACAAGGATCCAGCGCGGCTCCTCTTTCGAGCTTTTCGGGTCGTAGTAGTTGGACTTCTTGTCGAACTGAACGGGATCGGGGTACGGCTCGCTGGCAACCTTCATGATGCCGACGATACCGGGCTCCTTGCAGTTCGAGTGGTAGAAGAAGACTTCGTCGCCGATCTTCATGTCGTCACGCATCATGTTGCGCGCCTGGTAATTGCGAATACTGTCCCACATTTCGCGGCCGTCGCGCTCGAGGTCGTCGATGCTGTACACGTCGGGTTCCGACTTCATCAACCAATATGCCATATCGTAATCTACGGATTGCCAAGGGGGTGGAAAGGCGCGAGTTTAGCACGCTGGTGAGGCGCGATCTGGGGCCATTCGCATGATACGATTGCGCTTCGCGCACACGTACGCGACCCTGGGAGGATAACAACAAATGGCAAATATGCTGGCCAACATTTTCGGCACCTCGCCGGTCCGGCCCCTCGAACAGCACATGGATATCGTTTATCGCTGTGCCAAGAAACTGAAGCCATTCGTGAACGCAGTCATCAGGCGCGATCTGAAACGCATGGCCGAGGTGCGCAGCCAGATCGAAGCGCTTGAACACGAGGCCGACAATCTCAAGAAGAACATTCGGCTCAACATGCCGAAGAGCCTGTTCATGCCGGTGCCACGCGAGGATCTGCTCGAGCTGCTGCTGGTGCAGGACAAGATCGCCAACAAAACAAAGGACGTGTCGGGCGTGATCATGGGCCGCAAGATGAAGGTCCCGAAGGCAATCGCGGCACAGTTTCTCGAGTTCGTCGATAGCAATATTGATGCCGCCAAGCAGGCACGCAAGAGCGTGCGCGAACTGGACGAACTGTTTACAGCCGGCTTCAAAGGCGCTGAGGTTACCCTTGTGGCGGAGCTGATCGAAGAGCTGGACGAGATCGAGACCCATACGGACGAACAGCAGACGAGGATCCGGTCTGCGCTTTTCGAGATAGAAAAGACGCTGGACCCGATTGACGCTATGTTCCTCTACGAGGTCATCGAAATCACCGGGGAAATTGCGGACATGGCGGAGCGCGTTGGTCGCCGTCTCGAGCTGCTGCTGTCGTAGGACGACTAAAATAACAATTCGGGAATGCGTGCATACCCGGAGGGCCCAGAATGGAATACCAGACTACTTATATAGTGCTTGCGGCAGCGTTCGGCCTGTTCATGGCCTGGGGAATCGGCGCAAACGATGTGGCCAATGCAATGGCGACGTCCGTCGGATCGAAAGCACTGACGATCAAACAGGCGATTCTTGTCGCTGCAATATTTGAATTCGCCGGGGCCGTGCTGGCCGGTGGCGAGGTCACATCGACCATTCGTAAGGGGATCGTCGATGCCGACATGCTCATGGGTATGGACGACGGCGCCAAGATGCTGGTCTTCGGCATGCTGGCTGCGCTGCTCGCCGCCGGTACCTGGTTGCTGATTGCATCGAGGAACGGCTGGCCTGTTTCGACGACGCACTCGATCGTTGGTGCCATTGTGGGTTTCGCGGCTGTCGGCATCGGAGTCGATGCGGTGCAGTGGGG
This sequence comes from uncultured Woeseiaceae bacterium, assembly GCA_945787845.1. Taxonomy (GTDB): domain Bacteria; phylum Pseudomonadota; class Gammaproteobacteria; order Steroidobacterales; family Woeseiaceae; genus UBA1847. The sequence continues at coordinate 98,075 of CALZJH010000011.1, forward strand.
TAAGGTTGGAACGATTGTCATGAGCTGGGTGGTTTCGCCACTTACAGCGGGCTTCATCGCTTACCTGATCTATCGCAGCGTGCAGAAGCTGATCCTTAGTCAGGACGACCCCCTCGCGAAAGCGAAGCGTTATGTACCCGTTTACATGTTCCTCGCGGCATTCACGATTACGCTCGTGACGATCCTCAAGGGATTGAAGCATGTTGGACTAAACATCAGTTTGCAGAACAGTTATTTCCTCGCTATCGGAATTGCCGCCGCTATCGCTATTCTTGGATTCTTCGTTATCGCGCGTATCAAGCCGGACCCCAAAGCTGAGAAAAGCCAGCACTTTTATACCGTCGAACGCGTCTTCGGTGTGCTGATGGTGATCACGGCTTGCGGTATGGCATTTGCACACGGTTCGAATGACGTCGCCAATGCGATCGGTCCGCTGGCGGCTGTCGTCAGCATTGCCAAGAACGGGATCATCGGGGCCAAATCGTCGCTCGATGCGTGGGTCCTGATGCTGGGCGGTGCCGGTATCGTGGTCGGCCTGGCCACGTTCGGGCGTCACGTGATCGCGACGGTAGGCAAGAAGATTACCCAGCTTACGCCAAGCCGCGGATTTGCCGCCGAACTGGCGGCGGCCACGACGATTGTGATCGCCTCCGGAACGGGTATCCCGATTTCGACGACGCATACGCTGGTCGGCGCGGTGCTCGGTGTTGGCATGGCCCGCGGTATCGAGGCCATCGACCTGCGCGTCGTCGCGAGAATCCTGGTCTCCTGGGTTGTTACGATTCCGGCCGGTGCGATCCTTGCGATCCTGTTCTTCCTCGTATTCAAGATGGTACTACCTTAAGGGAGTCCCGATGCGCTCACTGCTGGTCGCGATTTGCGCGACGCTTATTTCAACTCCGGTCGCGGCCCAGGCCCCCGATAGCCCCATAATCCGCTATCAGGACCGGATTCATCCGCAACTTGGCGCTGCCGGAATGGTCGCGTCACAAAATCATCTTGCCTCCGCGGTCGGCGCGGAAATACTGGAAGCAGGCGGCAATGCCGTAGACGCAGCCGTTGCGGTGGGGTTTTCGCTTGCGGTGACCTTGCCCAGGGCCGGCAACCTCGGTGGCGGTGGCTTCATGATTATTCACGATGCCGAGTCGGGAACTGACCTCGCCATCGACTATCGTGAGATGGCGCCGCGTGCCGCAACACGCGATATGTATCTCGACTGGAAAGGCGATGCTGATCGCAAACGCGCTACGTTTTCGCACCTGGCGTCTGGCGTTCCCGGCACCGTTGCGGGGCTCTTCAAGGCGCACTCCGAATTCGGCCGTTTGCCGTGGAAGCGCCTGTTGCAGCCGGCCATTCAGCAGGCACGTGAAGGTGTGACGATGAGTTACGACCTTGCGCAATTGCTCAGGACCCGCAAGGAGAGAATGTGCCGCGACGAGGCGTCCTGCGGTTATTTCTACAAGCCTGGTGGCGTGCCCTATGAAGCCGGCGAAATCTTCAAACAGGAAGACCTGGCCGCGTCGCTCGAGCGGATCGCCGAGGACGGGCCTGATGGATTCTACAGGGGTAAGACAGCGCAGCTGATCGCCGCCGAGATGGCGCGGGGCGGTGGCCTTGTCGATGAGTTGTCGCTCGCGGCCTACAAGCCGGTCGTTCGCGAACCGGTACGCGGTACCTATCGGGGCTATGAAATCGTCACGATGCCGCCACCGAGTTCGGGCGGCATTCACATTATCCAGATGCTGAACATCCTCGAGCATTTTCCGGTTGCGGAACTGGGGGCAGGCAGCGCTGACAACGTGCATCTGCTCGCAGAGGTTGCGCGTCTCGCCTACGCCGATCGGTCCGAACACCTCGGCGACCCCGACTTCTATGACGTACCGCAGGACTGGCTCGTCAGCAAGGAATATGCGAAAGAGCTGGCGGCGACGATCGACATGAAAAAGGCTCGCGATTCAGACGACGTCAAGCCGGGCGCCGTACCTCACGCCGAGAGCCCCGATACGACGCACTATTCGGTCATGGACCCGGAGGGCAACGTCGTTGCCGTGACGACAACGCTCAATTTCTCGTTTGGCTCCCACATCTCGGTTGCCGGTGCGGGCTTCCTCCTCAACAACGAAATGGACGATTTCGTGTCCAAGCCCGGCGTACCCAATGCATTCGGCCTGCTGGGTGGGGATGCGAATGCAATCGAAGCCGGAAAGCGGCCGCTCAGTTCGATGACACCAACGTTTGTGCTGGATGACGGCCAGGCCTGGTTTGCCACGGGCAGTCCCGGCGGCAGCCGCATCATCACAACGGTGCTGCAGATGGTCGTCAACATGATCGATCACGATATGAACGTGGCCGAGGCAACCCTCGCGCCGCGCATGCACCACCAGTGGTACCCGGACGTTTTGCAACTGGAAGAGGGCTTTAGTCCCGATACCATCAAGCTGCTGCGCGAGCGCGGGCATGAGCTCCAGGATGTGCGTTCCACGATGGGCAGCCTGCAAAGCGTCGCGTGGAAAGACGGCATGTTCCGCGGCGCGGCCGATACGCGCCGCCCGAACGCGGCGAGTTCAGCGCCCGATAAAACCCGCGACCAGTGACGGAGCCAAAGCCCGCCATATCCCCGTCGGCACGCCGCTATGCGCTGGTCATCCTGGCCATCGTCTACATGTTCAATTTTGTCGATCGCCAGATCCTGGCGATTCTGCTGCCGGCCATTCGCGACGAGTTCGGCGTGTCGGACGCGTGGCTCGGCTTCCTCACGGGCACCGCGTTTGCGATGTTCTACATCGTCCTGGGAATACCGGTCGCGCGCTATGCGGACCGGCACAATCGCCGCAACCTGATCGCGCTTGCCGTCGCCGTCTGGAGCGGCATGACGGCCTTATCCGGCATGGCAGCCAATTTCCTGCAGCTGGCGCTGGCGCGCATCGGCGTTGGCGTTGGTGAGGCCGGGTGCAGCCCGCCCGCACACTCGATGATCGCCGACCTGTATCCGCCGGAAAAACGCTCGGCCGCAATGGGCGTCTACACGATCGGTATCTCGGCCGGCATCATGCTGGCTTACCTGCTCGGCGGTTGGGTCGCAGAAAACGTTGGCTGGCGGCAGGCACTCCTCGTCGTCGGCATCCCGGGCCTCGTGCTTGCCGTGATCGTTCGTTTCACGGTCGTCGAGCCCGAACGCGGCCATTCCGAGGGGCGCGAAGCGCTTGGCGAACAACCACCGTTTCTGACCACGGTACGCTTCCTCTGGCGACGGCCTTCATTCATTCACATGACGGTTGCGGCCGGCCTGTCGTCGTATGTCGGATATTCCGTGATCAGCTTCCTGCCGAGCTTCCTGGTACGCAGCTACGGCATGCCTGTCGACCAGGTGGGCATCTATCTCGGACTGATTATCGGCATTATCGGCGGTGCGGGCTTTTTCCTCGGCGGCTATATTGCCGATCATCTCGGACAGTCAGGGCATCGGCGGGCGTTATCGTTTATCGGTATTACCGTCCTGCTGACTGCCATTCCGTATGCGGCGATGTTCCTCTCCGACTCCTGGCAGATCGCGCTCCTGCTGTTCCTGGTTCCGGCCGCGACGGCCAATGTGTATCTCGCGCCGGTGCTGTCGCAGGCGCAGGGCCTGGTCTCGCTGCGCATGCGGGCTATGGCCTCGGCCCTGGCGCTGCTCGTCATCAACGTGATCGGCCTGGCGTTCGGTCCGCTGTTGACCGGGGTTTTAAGTGACGTCCTCGAGGGACGATTCGCCGAAGAGTCGATGCGCTACAGCCTGCTGCTCGTGACGAGCGTGATCCTGCCGTGGGCCGGCTGGCACTACATCCGCGCCGGCCGTACGATCGATGCCGACCTGGAGCGCGCGACCCAGCACGACTGAGCGAGCTGCGACTGGCCGGTGTCTACTTCGCCTCGTCGACCATGAGGATGGTCTTGGCCTCGACCTCTCTGGCCACCTCGACCAGGTCAGGGTCCTCGGACAGCGATGACAGCATCTGTACCGGCTCTATGAGGCCGATCTTGGTCTGGCCCTTTTCCGTGAACACGGATATCCGGCAGGGCAGTGCCATATTCAGGCGCATGTCGGTGGACAGGACTTTCGCGGCCTGTCCCGGGTTACACACCTCAAATACCCGGCACTGCTCGTCGAAATCGATGCCTTTGCTGCGCAGCGTTGTGCCCAGGTCATGGATATGCAGGACGCCGAACTCATGACGCGTGACGGCCGCTTCAAGATCGGTCGACGCTTCGTCGAAGGATTTGTTGGTCTCAACTATGTAGTACATTAGTCACCTCGAATTCTCCGGTCTACTTACGACCAGTATTCACTCCGGGGATCGTCATGCAATAAGGATAAGGTCGTATGAGCCGCGTCTAGAGCACCAGTCTCCGCTTTCCTCGAATTACTAGCACCAGGCCCACGACAATCTGTACTACGTAGGAAACTCGGCGACTGATCGCATGCGCTGCCATCCTCTCGGTAATTTCTATGCGGTCGGCAAACCACAAAGATTGCGCCAGCGTGAGTGCTTCTGAACCGAACATGGAAATTATGCCGAATGCGAGAATGTATATCCCGATCAGATGCATGCCGACACCGACCAGCTCTTCCAAATTGAAGTCACTCATCTTTGCGGGGCGTGGGGCGGCAAACGGTATGTACGAAATCCGGTCGGCATAAACCCAAAGAAAAAATGCGGCAACGAGTGGTGCCAGCGTTATCAGCGCGATCATGAGAAAAGAACTTAGCTCGACAGATCCAATCAGCAACGGCTCCATTACGAAGCCAAGGCTGTTGAACGCCGAGATCGCCACAAGAACAGCTCCAATTCGACAAATCACGAAGCCAACTGGATTATTAATCATTGGAGCCTCCCTGCGGTTTCCACAACTCGAAGAACTGACCGATTTCTTTCACCTGCTAACGGCCAAAGCCAGCCACGCGTGAGCCAAGGATCAATAGTAGCAAGTTCGGCGAGTTCATCTGACAATCCAGCGATTCCTTAAGGGGTTAGACCGCCCGCAAGTACCAGTCGAAGTCCTGTTGGGCGATCTTGTTGTGGTACTGCTCGGCCTCGTAGCGTCGCACCATCGCGTAGTAGCGGCAGTAGTCCTCGCCGAGATAGCCGGGCAACACCTTGCTGCGCTGGAATTTGTCGATGGCCGCTTCCCAGCGATTCGGGATCCTGAGCTTCGGCACGATCTCGGCGCCTTGCTCGACCATCTTGCCGGGATCGATGCGATTCTTGATGCCGTAATGCACGCCTGCTGCTACCGCGGCCATGACCAGGTAGGGATTGGCGTCCGCACCGGCCACTCGATGCTCGAGGCGCAGGTTCTTCTCGTCCGACTCCGGAATGCGCACTGACACGACGCGGTGGTTAACGCCCCAGTTCGGCTCCACCGGTGCAAACATGTCAGGCCGCAGGCGCCGGTAGGAGTTGGCATTGGGCGCGCAGATCAGCGTCGTCTCGGGCATGAGTTTGAGCAGGCCACCGACGGCATGACGCAGACGCGCCGAGAATGGCGGTAGCGCCATCTTCTCCTTGCCTTGAGAAAAGTAATTTTGGCCGTTCTTGTCGACGATGCTCATGTGAATGTGCAAGCCGCTGCCGGCATCTTCCTCGAAGGGCTTGGCCATGAAGCAGGCGATAAAGCCGTGCTTGCGGGCAGCAGCCTTGATGATGCGCTTGAGCATGACCGCGTGATCACAGGCGAGGACCGGCTCGTCGACGTGGTGCAGGTTGATTTCGAACTGACCTGGCGAATACTCCGAAATGGCGGCCTCGGCCGGCACCTTCTCTGCGTCGCACCAGTCGTAAACGTCGTCGAGGAAGCCTTCCACCTCGAAAAGGTCGTCCGGGTGATAGACCTGGGTCCCGGGCTGCGGCCGATTGGTGCCTGGGATCCTGGGGGCGCCAATGCGGATGTCCTCTGTCTTGCCGTCGAGCAGGTAGAACTCGAGTTCTGTGGCCACGACGACTTCTTTGCCGCCGGCCCTTAAGGGGGCGAGGGCCTTTTCGAGGACGGTCCGCGGATCGCCGAAAAAGTGGCCGCCGTCCTCGGCATTCATCCGGAAGAAGGCCTGCGCCATGGGCTTTTGCGACCAGGGTACGGGCACGATTGAGCCCGGAATAAGACTGGCGGGCAGGTCCGGGTCACCGTCATCGGCGCCGTAGGGCACGCCGGGTACGACGTCACCGAGGCCGGTCAGCATCGTGGCGCCGGCACAGAAGACAAACTCGCCCTTGCAGGCCTTCTCGAAATCGCCGGCGCGAATCCGTTTACCTTTGAGAATCCCGTTGAGATCGGGAATCAACAGGTCCAGTGAGTCGAACTTGCCGAATTTCTTTTCTGCGGCCCGCAATTCCGCTTGCAGGGACGGGTTCTTTGCCATTGTGTCGCCTCGTATCCGTAGCGCGCACCAGCATCAGGGATTTGACGGGTGACCGCAATGTCCATTCTGTTACTATATTTTGAAATCTCAATTCATAATATGGAATCACGAATGCGGGACAGAAAGACGCCAAAAGGTGCACAGGCGGCGCTGCGCGCCGTGCGCTTACTCAAGCTGTTCACGACCGAGCGGCCGGAGATGCAGCTCGCGCAGATCAGCCAGCTTGCGGGGCTGAACAAGACCACGGCGCATCGGCTACTGCAGGCGCTCCACAGCGAATCGTTGCTCGATCGCAATGCCAGCAACGGCGCGTACCGGCTTGGCCCGGCGCTCATGGCGCTGGGCGTGCAGGCCCTGTCGAGCGATAACCTCCGGCTCAAAGCGCGCCCACTTCTGAAACGCCTGGCTGAGGAAACCGGCGAGACCGCAACCCTCGAAGTGCCGATGGACGACACCATGCTGATCCTGGATGAAGTGACAGGCGGTCATTTCCTGGCCGCCGGCGGCAACGTCGGGACCCGCTGGCCGATGCATGCAACATCGACCGGGAAGGCGTTCATCGCGTTCGACGAGTTCGGCCTCGAGCGCCTTGGCGACAGGCTGACGCCGCTGACGGCACACACGATCGTCGAGCATGACGCCCTCCAGGATCAGTTCGGCGAGATTCGGCGGCGTGGCTTTGCCGAAACCGTCGATGAGCTCGAGGACGGGTTTTCGGGCGTCGGGGCCGTGGTACGCGGCAGCACGGGCGAAATCCTCGGCGCCCTGTCGATTTGCGGCCCTACTCAGCGCATGTCCGAAAGCCGGCGTTCCAGCCTGGGCGCGACCCTCTGCGCGGCGGCCGGCCATCTCCAGCCGCGCTACTGAGGTGCCTTGAAGTGCCCGCATGATAAGATGCGCATCGACGTTTAGCTGCAGGAATAACTCTATTAATACTCGCAAGCTGGTCTCCCGGAACCCGATCCGTCAATTCCTCGCCGCAAGCCTGCTTGCGGCCTTCATTCCACTTTCAGCATCCGCCTTCGAGATCGAAACTCCGGCCGTCGGCCTGAGTGGGGTGCCGCTCGACTACTCGGTGTCGGGTGTTGCGCCCGGAGCTTCAGTGCGCCTGGAGGCAGGTGGAAGCACCTACACCGCACTGGCCGATGCAGAAGGCAATGCGACGTTTACCGATGTGTCGATTGCGAATGCCGGTGAGACAAGCGTGTCGGCAACGGCCGATGGCCAGACCGCGAGCCAGAGCTTGCGCGTAATACCGGGCTGGGTGTCCGTACTACCGGCGGTCCTCGCAATTACGATCGCCCTCACGTTGCGCAACGTCATCCCTGCGTTGCTGCTCGGTTTATGGATTGGGGCGACGGCGCTACGGTCATTTACCCTGGAAGGCGCAGGCCGCGGACTGCTCGACAGCTTCCAGGTTTTCGTGACCGGCGCGATCGCGGATTTCGACAGGGCCTCGATCATCCTGTTTACGATGATGATCGGCGGAATGGTCGGCATCATCACGCGTAACGGTGGCATGGCCAGTATCGTGCGAACCATTGTCAGTCGTGCGAAGACCGCGGTCGGCGGCCAGGTGGCGGTCTGGCTGATGGGCCTCATGATTTTCTTCGACGACTACAGCAACACGCTGGTCGTCGGCAACACGGCGCGCTCCCTCACCGATCACCTCAAGGTGTCGCGCGAAAAACTCGCGTACATCGTCGACTCGACCGCTGCCCCGGTTGCCTGCATCGCGTTGATCACAACCTGGATCGGCTACCAGATCGGGCTCGTCGACCAGGCGCTGGCGTCAATTCCTGCCTTGTCGGATGTACAGGCCTACTCCGTATTTATTCACTCGATCCCCTACAGCTTCTACCCGATCCTGGCGATTGTCTTTGTCTTGATGATCTCGGCCAGCGGGCTCGATTTCGGACCAATGTACAAGGCCGAGGTACGGGCGCGCAACGGTGTGGTGAAGCCGGAAGCGGTGGAGGCGCTGCCGGCGATTCAGGGCGATGAACTGGAGCCCAAGGACAAGATTCCGCTGCGTGCATTCAACGCGTTCGTGCCCATTATCGCGCTCATCATCGCATTACTGGTGAGCCTCGTGCTGCTGGGCGAGGGCGACAACATGGTCGAGATCCTGGAAACGACCAGTCCCTACCAGGCGATGATGTATTCGTCGTTTGTCGGCGTCCTGGTGGCAGCGGCCCTGTCCATAGGCCAGCGCATCCTGTCCATACATGAAACGGTTGATGCCTGGTATGGCGGCCTGCGGGCGACCTTGTTCGGCATGATCATCCTTGTTCTGGCATGGTCGTTATCCGATCTCACGGCCACACTGAGCACGGCGCAGTATCTCGTGACGTTGCTCGCGGATTCCCTGCCTGTAGCGCTGATTCCGGCGATTGTTTTCGTGCTTGCCGCGTTTACCGCGTTTACGACGGGCACGAGCTGGGGAACGATGGCAATCCTGATGCCGCTGATCATTCCTTTGGGATGGGCTGTCATGACGGTCAACGGCATTGCTGACGCGAGCGGCATGCATATTCTGTATTCGTCGGTTGCCTGCTGCCTGGGCGGGGCCGTGTGGGGTGATCATTGCTCGCCGATCTCCGATACCACGGTATTGTCGTCCGTGGCCAGTGGCTGTGACCATATCGAGCACGTACGCACACAGCTGCCCTATGCCTTGCTGGTTGGCATCGTGGGCCTGTCTGTCGGCACTATCCCGGGTGGTTTTGGTGTGCCGCCATGGATCTCGATCGTCATCGGTATCGTAATCCTGGGCGTCGTACTGAAAACGATCGGCAAGAGAGCCGAGGCCAGCTGACACCATGTCTCCGAAACCCATCGTGGGCGTCCCGTCGGATCGGCGCGAGTATGGGCCCCACCCGTTTCACATGGTTGGCGAGAAATACCTGCGGGCGCTGCTCGAAGCCGCTGACGTATTGCCGCTGATGACGCCGGCGCTCGCAGACAATATCGACATCGACGAGTTGCTGGCTCGCTTTGACGGCATTTTCCTGACGGGCAGCTATTCGAACATCGAGCCACATCATTACGGCGGCGAACCAAGCACAGAGGGCACTCTCCACGACCCGCACCGGGACGCCGTGACGCTGCCTCTGACGCGGCGCGCGCTCGAGGAGGGCGTGCCGCTACTCGCGGTGTGCCGCGGCTTCCAGGAGCTCAATGTCGCACTTGGCGGGACCTTGCATCAGAAGGTGCAGGAGGTGCCCGGCTACGACAACCACCTCGAAAACAAGGATGATCCACTGGACGTGCAGTACGGCCCGTCACATCCGGTCAATCTGCCCGAAAATGGACTGTTGCGGGCGCTGCTGGGCAGCGATACTGCCATGGTGAATTCCCTGCATGAGCAGGGCGTGGCGAAACTGGCCGACGGCGTGACCGTGGAGGCCGTGGCTGATGACGGCTTGATCGAGGCGTTTCGGGTCGATGACGCACCGGGCTTTGCCCTCGCGGTGCAGTGGCACCCCGAATGGAAGGCGACAGAAAACGAATTTTCCAGCGTAATCTTCAGGGCGTTCGGCGATGCGTGCAGGGAGCGTGCAAAGCGGCGACAGGTGTAACGTGAGTGATGACGACCTACTTCAGGACTGGTTGACGGAAAGGCATATCGAAGACGTCGAGGCGATCGTGCCGGACATGGCGGGCGCGGCGCGCGGCAAAGTGGTGCCTGCGGCCAAGTTTGGCAAGGGCGATATGAAAATGCCCGAGGGTGTCTTCGCACAGACGATCTCCGGCGACTACGTCAGCGACCCGGACAACGTCGAAGACCGCGATATGTGGCTGATCCCCGATCCCGAGACCCTGCGCCCGGTTCCCTGGGCGGCGGACCCGGCAGCCGCGGTCTTTTTGGACTGCTATCACCGCGATGGCACTCCCGTGAAGAAATCGCCGCGCAACGTGCTGCGCAACGTCCTTAGTCTGTACGAAGCGAAAGGCTGGATTCCGGTGGTCGCACCCGAGGTGGAGTTCTACCTGCTGAGCCCGCATTCGGACCCGAACGAAGATGCCGAGCCGCCCGAGGGCAGGCTGGGGTGGACCGAGGGCGCCAACCAGCCCTACAGCATCGATACGATGAACGACTTCGATGCGTTCATAAACCAGGTTTACGAATACTGCGAAGCACAGAGGATCAATATCGATACGATTTCGCAGGAGATGGGCCCGGCTCAGTTCGAGCTGAATTTCCTGCACGGCGACGCGCTCGAACTTGCCGACCAGGTGTTCCTGTTCAAACGCACGGTGCGCGAGGCGGCGATTAACCACAAGATGCATGCCACGTTCCTAGCCAAGCCGATGGCCGAGGACGCGGGCAGCGCCCTGCACATCCACCAGAGCATTGTTGACAGGAAAGGGCGGAACGTTTTCTCGGATGAGAAGGGCGAACCGACGGAGCTGTTTTACGGTTTCCTCGGCGGCCTGCAAAAGTACATGAACGAGGCACTGCTGATCTTTGCGCCGTACGTGAATTCCTATCGTCGCCTTGCGAGCCCGTGGTCCTCACCTGTGAATCTCGCCTGGGCCATCGACAATCGCACGGTCGGACTGCGTGTCCCCGATTCACCGCCCGAAGCGCGGCGTATCGAAAACCGCCTGGCGGGTTCCGACGTCAATCCCTACCTCGTGATCGCAGCGTCGCTGGCCTGTGGTTACCTGGGCATGGTCGAGAAACTGCAGCCGACCGCGCCGACTGAGGGCAGTGCCTATGGCGACGACCATAGCCTGCATCGCCATATCTTCTCGGCCATCGAGGCGATGCGTGGATCTACGTCGATGCGCAGCATGCTGGGCGAGTCCTTCGTGGACCTGTATGTCTTACTCAAAGACGACGAGTACAGGGAATTCCAGGAAATTATCACGCCGTATGAGCGTGAGATCCTCATGTTCAACGTCTGATGCTTATTGACCAGGTGACAAATGGCAGTAATTGAAAAGCGCTCACGCGAAGATTGGCAGGAACTCGATAAAGAGCACCATCTGCATCCGTTCACGGATCACAAAAACCTGCACAAGAAGCGCTCGCGGATCATTACCCGCGCCGAAGGCGTGCACATCTACGATGCCGATGGCCATAAGATTCTCGACGGCATGTCGGGGCTCTGGTGCGTCAATGCCGGTTACGGTCGCCAGGAACTGGTCGATGCGGCAGCCGCACAGATGCAGGAGTTGCCGTACTACAACAATTTCTTCCAGTGCGCGCATCCGCCGGCGATCGAGCTGGCGTCCATGCTCAAGGAAGTCAGCCAGCCGCAGTTCAATCGCGTGTTTTTCACAGGTTCCGGATCTGAGTCGAACGATACGATCGTGCGCATGGTGCGGACCTATTGGGACCTCATGGGCCAGCCCGGGCGCCACACGATAATCAGTCGCGAAAACGCCTACCATGGCTCGACCGTCGCCGCGGCCAGCCTCGGCGGCATGAAATCCATGCACAAGCAAAGCGGCCTGCCGATACCCGGAATCGTGCATGTCGAGCAGCCATACTGGTACGGCTCCGACCACAGTCTGTCGCCGGACGAGTTTGGCATAGCGGCCGCGCGCTCGATCGAGGACAAGATCAACGAGGTCGGCGCGGACAAGGTTGCGGCGTTTATCGGTGAGCCCATCCAGGGTGCGGGCGGCGTCATCGTGCCGCCAGACACTTACTGGCCCGAGGTGCAGCGCATCTGTGACAAGTACGGCATCCTGCTGATCTCGGACGAAGTCATCACGGGCTTCGGTCGGCTTGGCGAATGGTTCGGCGCGGACTACTACGGAACCCGTCCGGATTTCATGCCGTTTGCAAAGGGCGTGACGTCCGGTTACCTGCCGCTCGGCGGCGTGTTCGTCAGTGACCGCGTTGCGGACGTCCTCGTGGACAAAGCCGGCGAGTTTGCACACGGCTACACCTACTCGGGTCACCCGGCGGCCTGTGCCGTGGCAATCGCAAACCTGAAGATCCTCCAGCGAGAAAATCTCGTCGAGCGGATTCGTGAGGATATCGGTCCCTACCTGCAGAGAATCTGGGCAACCCTCGAAGATCACCCGCTCGTCGGCAATACGCGCATGGTGGGACTCATGGGCGGGTTCGAACTGGTCAAATCGAAAGATCCGGTCGAACGCTTTGAGTCGAAAGCCGGTGTCGGCGGGATTTGCCGTGATCTCTTCATCGAGCACGGCGTCTGTCTGCGTGCGTCGGGCGACACAATTATTTGTGCGCCGCCGTTTACGCTATCGTACAGTGAGGCCGACCAGATTGTGGAGGTAACGCGCACGGTGCTCGACAAGGCGCTCGAGATCGTGAAGCCGTAGGCGCGCCGCATATGGAAAAGACCAAAAGCGACCATGCGATAAACCGGAAGAGCCTTTACGGCACGACGCCGGAGCCGACGTATGCGGGCGTTGCGTCGTTCATGCGGCGCAAGTATGTCACGGACCTGGCGGGCGTGGATGTTGCAGTGACGGGCGTGCCGCTCGATACGGCGACGACCAATCGGCCTGGTGCCCGCTTTGGGCCTCGCGCGGTTCGCAATGCTTCTACGATCATGGCCTGGGAAAAACCCTACGGCATGGCGTTTGACCCGTTCGACAAGCTGGCGGTCGCCGACGTGGGTGACTGCTTTTTCGATCATGGCAAGCCCGATGCCGTCCCGGATGCCATCGAAGCGCACGCACTGAAGATCATCGAGCAGGGTCCGGCGCTGCTGACGCTGGGCGGCGATCATTTCATCTCCTGGCCCCTGCTGAAAGCGCATGCGAAAAAGCACGGCGCGCCGCTGACCTTGCTGCATTTCGACGCGCATAGCGATACGTGGGCCGACGAAGACGACCGCATCGACCATGGCACCATGTTTTATTGGGCCGCGAGGTACGGCATCGTGGACCCGGCTTCGTCGGTCCAGATCGGCTTGCGCACCGAGAACCCCGATACGCTGGGTTTCAATGTCATTGATGCGCCTCGTGTGCATGAGATCGGCACCGACGCGGTTGTGGCCGAGGCGCGCAAGCACCTTGCCGACAAACCGGTCTACGTGACGTTCGATATCGACTGCCTGGACCCGAGCTATGCGCCCGGCACCGGAACTCCCGTATGCGGCGGACTGACGTCCCATCAGGCCATGTCAATCCTGCGGGGTTTGCAGGGCATTAACGTCGTCGGCATGGACGTGGTCGAGGTAGCCCCAGCTTATGATATCGGGGAAATCACGGCGCTGGCCGCCGCGCATATTGCGATGGAGATGCTGTACCTCTACGCCTGCCGGTAAGGCGGTCAGGCAGCCTGCCCGGGCTCGCCAGGAAGGAAGATCGTCACGATCATCTCCGCAATCTCGCTCAGCGTCGCGTCGTCATTGATGTCTATGCCGCTGGATGCGGACAATTCATTGCCCAGGGCCAACAGGCCACCGGATGCCAGGCGGATCATATTGAACAGCAGCTTGGGATTGCCGGGCGGCGCCACGCCGATTCGTTGCAGCTCTTCCATCATGACAAACGATGCGTCGAAGAACGGCCGCAGGTGCGTTTCGATCAACCAATCCAGTCTCGGGTTAGGGTAGCTCGATTCCTGCACCATGACCTTGTGCAGCGCCGGCTGGCTCTTCGCATAAATGACGTAGGCCTTGACCATCGCTGCCATGCGATCTTTCGGGCTCTTGTCCTGGTGATGTTCGAGTGACGCGGCGAGCGAATGCCGGAAATCCTTGAACACCTTGTCGGCAGCGGCGCGCCAGAGCTGGTCCTTGTTTTTGAAGTGGTACGTGATGAGCGGGTGATGGACACCCGCGCGCTCGGCAATATCCCGCGTCGACGTGCCCTTGAATCCGTTCTCAGAGAAGGCCTCGACGGCCGCGTCGAGAAGCTTTTGCTGTGTGACGATGCTGCGTTGCTGTTGTTTGCGGGCAGGCTTTTCCGCGACAGCGAAAGTTTCTTCAGACACTAATCTTGACCAATTTTGAAAAATCCCGCTCAGGGTAGCGGGATTTTTCTATTTGGTCCAGTTTGGAAACGATTACGTGCCGAAATCGAGCCCTCGGCGGGTGCTTTCGCCTATTCGAGCGCGAACATCATGCGCACGCCTGCACGTTTCTCGACCAGGACACCGTTTTCAATAACCGGCTCGAACTCCCATTTTTCCACGGCCCTCAGCGCCGCACCGTCGAACACGCCTTCAGGATCGGCTTTGCGCACCTCGAGGTCTTTGACCGACCCATCCATCGCGACAGTGAATACGACATCCACCCAGCCGGACAGGTTACGGCGTTGTGCCGTGCGTGGATATTTCGGCGCGACGTAACGCGTACGTGACAGCGAACTGACAGAAATCGGCGACTGATTGCGCACCGCTACCGGCGTCGGTTTAGGAGTTGCTTGCTGTGCCACGGGTCGGCTGGCTGTTTCACTCGCACCGGCAGGCTCGCTGCTCGCGACGCCAGGACCGGGTTTGGCTGCAGCCGCCTGCTCGGCAGCCGCTTGTTTAGCTGCCGCCTGTTCAGCAGCCGCCTGTTCAGCAGCCGCTTGTTCAGCAGCGGCCTGTTCGGCTGCCGCTTGTTCAGCCGCGGCCTTGTCGGCCGCCGCCTGGCGATTGGCTGCCTGAATCCGGAGCCGCTCTTCTTCAGCCTGGCGAATCCGGGCGGCGATCGCATCGCGCGCTCCGGAGAGGGCAGCTGCGGTTGCGTCAAGTTCGTTGCTGGCAGGGTCGATCTCGCGTGCCTGTCCAAGGAGGTTCGCCGCTGCGTCCAGGTTACCTGCGTCGATTTCAGTACGTGCCTGCAGGACGACTTTGCTCGCCACGGCGTCGAGGCCCTGGCGCGCGGCCGTATTCGTCGGATCGCTCGCCAGCAGGAGCTCATAGTAATAGCGGGCGTTATCGTTTGGCGGGCTCAGCAGGTTGCCTTCCTGGAGACGGGCGTTCGCTTTGCCAAGCACGCCGCCGACCTGTTGCGCGCTGCGCGCACGGTTCAGTTCGGCCCGAACTTCCTCGATTTCCCCGGTGTCGCCGAGGTTAAGGGCAATCGCGGCAGCAAGCGCATTGCCCGCATCCTCGAATCGCTCGTCCCGGATCGCGGCACGCGCATTGGTCAGGTGACTGCGCAACTGCATCTGCCACAACTGCGCGGACAGGAAAGGCAGGCGGGAATTGCTCGGGTCGGCGACCGACACGCGCTGCAATGCAGCGGCCGCATCGTCCACACGAGAGTCGAGCAGCGCGGTTTCGGCCATTTGCAGCGCCTGCTGAATCACGGCGTCCAGTTCCGCCACGACCAGCACGTTTGACGGGTCGGCATTGACGGCAGCCGAGTAGAGCTCAATCGCGTTTGATCCTGCGGGGTTGAAGATCTGACCCGCATCGCGCGCGAGTCGTGCTTCTTCGACGAGCGCATCGATGTCAGCTGACGATTGACCGGTTTCGATTACGTCGCCACCTGCTTCCGTGGCGAGCGGGGCGGCATTGTCTGCGACAGGATCGGTCACTATGGCGGCATCGTCCTCCCCGCCCATAAAGAAGAATGCCGCCGTGGCAACGGCAATAACCACGACCGCTGCAATACCGATGATCTTCGGGTTCCTGGCAGGAGACCCGCCGGCGCCGCTGGCGGGCATAGCGCTCGGAATGTTCATTGCCGTTTCGTCGGGGGATGTCGGCGGCTCGCTGGAGTCTCCCTTCAGCCTCTTGCTGACCGTGCTGAACAGCCCTGTAACGGTCTCGGTAAAGCTCGTGTCGTCGTCGCCAAACGCGCTTGCCAGCCCCTCGTCGATCGGCGAGTCGATATCCAGGTCACCCAGCGGCGGATCGACCGGTGCCGCCTTTTCAGCCGGGGCTGGTTTCGCGGTTTGTTGGGGCGCCGAAGCAGCCGCCTTTGAGGCAGCTGGCTTCGCCGGTGCCTTGGCCTTGGGAGCCGGCTTGGGTGCGGGTTTGGCGGCAGGCCTGGGCCGCGCTTTTGGCGCAGCTTTCTTCAACGGTTTGGCCGGAGCCGAGGAGCCGCCGATCTTGAATGCTGCATCAGGTGCTTCAAGGTGATGTTTGACCGACGCCTCAACGGCGAGCCTGGCACGGCCCGGCGAAACCGGCTTCAGCAGGAACCGGTATACCTTGCCCCGGTTGATAAGGTCCATGAGCATCTCGCCATCGTCGCGGCGTCCGGCAACGATCGAGACGAGGCGCGGCGAGCCTTTGCGCAGATGGAGCGTAAGTTGCTCAACTTTTTGGCCTACCATCGCGGCATCGACAACCGCAACACCGACCTTATGCTGCCGAATAGTGTCTTCGGCCTGGGCCAGCGTATTCGCGTAATGCACCTCGTGCATGCCGCGCGACGATTCGATAATGGTCGTCAGGAATTCCTGGTCCTTGGTCAGGACGAGTACGTCCACGGATTGCGAACCTACAGCCGCTGCGGCGGAGACTTTTTCGGGATTCAGTGCGGGCATGCGGCCGGTTCCACCGCTGATGATCGTCGAGCCGTTTTCCGAGGTCTCCATCACGATGTGTTCGGAAGGCTCATCCGGATGAGCCGCCGTATCGTTCGCGGACTCCGCGAGGGCCATCAGGCGCATCTGGCGAGTGGCGCTATCGACGAGCTTCAGCAGGGAGTCGCTCGTGACACTGCCGCGCACGATCTGGAAAACCGCTTCGTCACCGACCAGCGCTTCGAGTCCGTCATCCCCGCTGCCGGCCAGGAGTATGCCGACGGTGTCGGGCGAACGCTTCTTCGCTTCGCGCAGGGCCTCGAGACCGCTCATGCCCGGCAGTTGCTGGGCAGTGATAATAACGTTGATTGGCGTTTCGACGAGTGTGTTGAGGGCTTCACTGCCGCTGGTAGCGCAGTGCACCGTATAACGATCACTAAACCCGGAACTCAGCGAGTCCAGGGTGCTTTGCTCGCTATGCAATAGCAGTACCTGTGTCTTGTATTGGTCGAACGCCACTTCTACTCCTCCAATGCCTTATGTCTAATTGCCTGCGCAGTCCTTGCGTCTAAGGAGTATATCCACAGGGGTCTCTGGAATTGTCGCGACACGGCGACCGAGTTCTGAATCTGTGACATGGCGCACAGTGAAAATGCAGCTCGCGTCACGTTTGGGCTCCGCGAGCCGGCGCCGAACGCGCACTGCCCGGATCAGGCGTGGTTGTCGACCTCGGTCGTGAGGGCGGCGATGGCCTCATCCAGCGGCAGGACCTGCTGTTTTTTCGAGCCGAGCCGGCGCACGGCGACGGTCCGATTTTCCAGCTCACGCTGACCCACGGCAAACAGCGCGGGGACCTTGGCGACGCTGTGCTCGCGTACCTTGTAGGCGATTTTCTCATTGCGTAAATCGCAGTCGGCACGCAGGCCGGCGGCGCGCAGTGCAGTCACGATCTCCGTCGCGTACTCGTCCGCATCGGATGTGATCGTCAACACTTCGACCTGGCGCGGTGCGAGCCACAGCGGCAGGTTGCCGGCATGGTGCTCGATCAGGATACCCATGAAGCGCTCGAGCGAGCCGAAGATTGCGCGGTGCAACATGACAGGTACATGCTTGTTGCCGTCTTCGCCGATGTACGAGGCGCCGAGCCGGCCCGGCATGTTCAGATCGACCTGCAGCGTACCGCATTGCCAGTCCCGGCCGATGGCATCCCGCAGGACGAACTCGAGCTTGGGACCGTAGAAGGCACCCTCACCCGGGTTATGTGTGTACTCCAGACCACCGACCTCAAGTGCCTTGAGCAGTGCCTGCTCGGCCTGGTCCCAGATGGCATCTTCGCCGACCCTGACTTCCGGTCGATCAGCGAATTTGATACGTACGTCCTCAAATCCAAAACCGCGGTAGATTTCGAGAATGAGTTTGCAAACGTCGATCGACTCATCAGTGATCTGTTCAGGCGTGCAGAAGATGTGAGCATCGTCCTGAGTGAATGCACGCACGCGCATCATGCCGTGCAGCGCGCCCGATGGTTCGTACCGATGGCACTTGCCGAACTCGGCAAGACGTACCGGCAAGTCGCGGTAGCTCGTGATGCCCTGCTTGAAGACCTGCACGTGGCCCGGGCAATTCATTGGCTTGACGGCGTAAACGCGACCGTCGACAGTCTCGGACGTGAACATGTTGTCGCCGAAGGCCGCGTTGTGGCCTGACTTCTCCCACAAGGCTTTCGCCATGATCTCGGGAGTATTGATCTCCCGGTAACCGGCTTCGTTTTGTTTTTGCCGCATGTACCCGATGAGCGACTGGAACACGGCCCAGCCGTTCGGGTGCCAGAACACGGCGCCCGGCGCCTCTTCCTGGAAATGGAAGAGGTCCATGACACGTCCCAGGCGACGATGATCCCGTTTCTCGGCCTCTTCAAGCATGTGCAGGTACTTGCGCAACGCCTTGTCATTCGACCAGGCGGTGCCATAAATGCGCTGCAACATTTCGTTGTTCGAGTCGCCACGCCAGTAAGCGCCCGACACATGGGTCAGTTTGAAGGCCTTGCCCAGCTTGCCGGTCGACGGTAGGTGGGGACCCCGACACAGGTCGATGAACTCGCCCTGGCGGTACAGCGTGAGGTCTTCCTCCGACGGAATGCTTTCGATGATCTCGGCCTTGTACTCTTCGCCGATGCTCCGGAAGAAGGCGGCCGCCTTGTCGCGTTCCCAAACCTCGCGCTCGATGCTCTCGTCGCGATCGACGATCTCTTTCATGCGCTTTTCGATGGTCTCGAGGTCGGCCTCGGTAAAGGGCTCTTCACGCGAGAAGTCGTAGTAGAAACCGTGTTCGATGGCCGGGCCAATCGTCACCTGGGTCTCGGGCCACAGCTCCTTGACCGCTTCGGCGAGCACGTGGGCCGCGTCATGCCGGAGCAGTTCGATGCCAACGTCCGAGTCGCGCGTAACGATTTCAACGGCCGCATCGCTGTCGATTTGCCGCGTGAGGTCCCAGAGGTCCCCGTTAACGCGAACCGCAACAGCGGCACGGGCCAGGCCTTCGCCAATGCTGGCTGCGATTTCGGCACCACTGGTGGCGTTGTCGAATTGACGGTCGGAGCCGTCAGGCAAGGAGATTGTCGGCATTTCCGGAACTTCATGTCGGTGTATCGAGAAGCGCGCAATTGTACGCGGAACCCCGCGTGAACAGTACCCCTCTGCGCCGGATCGCGTACAATCCGGGCCCATGAACGACAGCGAACCGCGGGATTTTATCCGCAAGATCATCTACGACGACCTCGAGTCGGGCAAGCATACCCAGATCGTGACCCGGTTTCCGCCCGAGCCGAACGGCTACCTGCATATCGGGCACGTCATGTCGATCTGTCTCAATTTCGGCGTTGCCGCTGAAACGGGCGGGCGGACCTATCTGCGACTCGACGACACGAACCCCGGCAAGGAGAGTCCCGAGTACGTCGAAGCGATCAAGGAGAACGTGCGCTGGCTCGGCTTTGACTGGGACGATCGGCTGACACATGCCTCCGACTATTTCGACAGGCTTTACGAGTCTGCCGTCGCGCTGATAGAAAAGGGCGCGGCCTATGTCGACAGCCTGAGCGCCGAGGAGATCCGCGAGCACCGTGGAACGCTGACCGAGCCGGGGACAGACAGCCCCTACCGGGACCGCAGCGTCGAGGAGAACCTCGACCTGTTCCGGCGCATGCGCGCCGGCGAGTTCGCGGACGGCGAGCATGTGTTGCGGGCGCGGATCGATATGGCGTCACCGAACATGAACATGCGCGACCCGGCCATCTACCGCATCCGTCACATTCCTCACCAGAATGCCGGTGACAAGTGGTGCATCTATCCCATGTACGACTTCGCGCATGGTTTGTCGGACGCCTACGAGGGCATTACGCATTCGCTGTGCACGCTGGAGTTCGAAGACCACCGGCCGTTATACGACTGGTTCCTGGACCAGTTGCTGCCTGAGCATCGGCCGCGGCAGATCGAGTTCTCACGCCTGAACATCGCGTACGCCATTACGAGCAAGCGCAAACTGAGCGCGCTCGTCGAAGAAGGCATCGTGTCCGGCTGGGACGATCCGCGCATGCCGACGATTGCCGGTATGCGGCGTCGCGGCTATCCGCCCGAGGCGCTGCGGGAATTCGTCAAGCGGGCGGGCGTGACCAAGAAAGACAAGCTGATCGAGATGGGCGCACTTGAAACCTGTGTGCGCGATACGCTGGGCGATACAGCCCCGCGCCGCATGGCCGTGCTGCGTCCGCTCAAGGTGGTGCTGACGAATTATCCTGAAGACCAGGTCGAATACATGGAGGCGATGAATCACCCGGGCAATCCCGACTTCGGAACACGTGAACTGCCGTTCTCGCGCGAACTCTGGATCGAGCGGGATGATTTCATGGAGGAAGCGCCGCGGAAGTTCTTCCGACTCAAACCGGGCGGCGAAGTGCGACTGCGTTTCGGCTATATCATTCGTTGCGACGAGGTGATCAAGAACGATGCAGGTGAGGTCGTCGAGCTGCGCTGCAGCTACGACCCTGATACGCGCAGCGGCACGGGGACGTCGGATCGCAAGGTCAAGGGGACGATTCACTGGGTGTCCTGCCAGCACGCGCTTGACGCGTCGGTGCGACTCTACGATCGCTTGTTCAATGATGCCAACCCCAACGCAGCCGATGATTTTCACAGCGTGCTTAACGACAAGTCGCTCGAGATTGTCGCGGCGAAGCTGGAGCAATCCCTGGCCGAGGCCGAAGGGGCGGTGCAGTTTGAGCGCCTCGGCTATTTCCGTACGGACCCGCAGGACTCAAGCGCAGAGGCACCAGTGTTCAACCGTATCGTCACGCTTCGCGACTCCTGGGCCAAGCTGGAAAAGCAGGCGCTGCAGGGGCAGTCTCAGCTTACGTAGCCGTCACGCATAATCAGCGGCGCGCCGCGTGCCGAGCCTAGCCCGTCGGCTGCGCTGCCTTCGGCGCGGGCGATCTCGATAACGCCAAATGAATTGATGAGCGCCAGGTAGTCGCCGGGTTTTGCGCGGCCATAGGTTGTCTGCATGGCGATCTGGTGGCCGGCAATGTCGGCTACGGGCTCGCTAAAGTGCTCGACCAGCTTTGCATCGATATTGCTGATCAGGTTGCCGAAAGTGTCGATCGTCACGATTACGCCCGCGACTTTTCCCGCGGCCGCCTCCGGTTCGTCGATCCAGCCCGGCGTCCACTCGCTGGTCGGAGTGGCGATGTCGCTGACTGAAACACGGCCCGCGGCGAGTTCCGCTGCGACCGGGGCAAATATGTCGCGTCCATGAAACGTCGCGCTGAGTGCCGGCAGCTTCAGGGGCTCGAGTTTTTCCATGTCCAGCTTGTAGACACGGGGCTCGGCACAGTTTTCGAGGAGCTGAGCCAGCAAGCCGTTGTCGGGTGCCATGAATACGTGGCCGTCGCATTCGGCGACGAGGATGTCGCGTTCTGTGCCAACACCGGGATCGACAATCGCGAGGTGCACCGAGCCGGCAGGAAACCACTGATAGGAGCGGCTAACCCAGAAACCCGCCTCGGGGGGCCACTGCGCCGGAATGTCATGCGCGAGATCGATGACCCTCGCGCTGGGAAGGCGGCTCAGGATGACGCCCTTCATAACGGCAGCGAACGGCCCTTTATGGCCGAAGTCGGTGGTAATCGTGATGACGCCCGATGCTCGCATACGCCCAGTCTATCAGGCGGCTTCGTGGACTGCGTGCCTCCGAAAACTGCGGCGCGCCCAATAAAGGAACACGGTATCGATGGCGGCAATTACGACCTTGAACAGGTACTTCGCCGCGCCGAGAGCCAGTGCTGTCTTGAGGTCGACGATGCCCCACCAGGCGACCAGCGAGTAGATCGTCGTATCGACAACCTGCGAGGCGAGGGTCGAGCCGTTATTGCGCAACCAGAGCCAGCGCTCACCGGTGAGCGACTTGATCTTGTGAAACGCCCAGACGTCGAAATGCTGGCTGACGTAGTAGGCAAGCAGCGATCCGAAGATGAAGCGCGGCGTGAAATTGACGATTGTCGCGAACGCATTGTGAACCGACGCCGAAAACTCGGCTGTCCCAGGCTGACTGCTGGGCAGGTAGAGCAAGGCCAGGCTCAACATGATGAGCACAATGACGCTGACGGCGAAACCCATGCGTACCGCCTTGTTGGCCGCTGCCTTGCCGTAGTTTTCGCTCAGCACGTCGGTCGCGAAGAAAATACTCGAATAGAAGATAACGCCGAGGCTGGTTTGCAGACCGAAGATCATGGTCAGTTTCGGCCCCTGCAGGTTGGCAAGGATAATCGCGACCGCTATTGCCACCTGCAGGCCGGCCTTGCCGAACAGGCGATACAGGACCAGCGTGCAGCCGAGATCCACGAACAAGGTCGTGAACCAGAGCAACTCCTGGTTGGCGGCGAAGAACTCTACAACAGGCTGTGGGAACATGGTCCCGGACTAGGTGCCCGGTGAAGATGCCAGCTGGTCCAGGTGCCAGTCGGCGTTGCCGAACAGCTGCCCGATGGTTGTCAGGCGCTTGAAGTAGTGGGCAACGTCCAGCTCCCAGGTAACCCCCATGCCGCCATGAATCTGTACGGCTTCTTCACCGACCAGGCGGCCCTTGGTGCCCACGAGGTACTTGATCGAGCTCACGGCCCGCTTGCTGTCATCGCCATCGGCCGCGCGCGTCATCACGGACCAGACGAGGAGCGACTGCGCCTCCTCGCAGGCCATGAGCATGTCCACCATACGGTGCTGCAATGCCTGGAATGTGCCGATCGGTACGCCAAACTGCTTGCGATTTTTTGAATACTCTACCGTTTTGTCTGTCAGGACCTGCATGATGCCGACAGCCTCGGCGCTGACGGCCAGCGTTGCATCGTCGATCGTCGCATCGAGCGCCGGGTATCCCTCGCCGGGTTCACCCAGAACGCGCCCGTCGTCTACCCGTACGTTGTCCAGTGCAACTTCCGCAGCCTGCAGGCCGTCGACCGTGGCGTAGGCGTTGCGCGAGACGCCCCTGGTATTTGCGTCGACGGCAAACAACGTGATGCCGTCGCGATCGGCAGCACCGCCCGCCGTGCGGGCGGGCACTATCAGCAGCTCGGCCGTCCCGCCGTTGAGGACCAGGCCTTTCTTACCGTTCAGGATCCACGCGTCGCCATCCCGGGTCGCGGTTGTCGTGACATTGGCGAGGTCGTAACGCGCCTGCGGTTCATTGAACGCCAGTGTTGCCTGCAGCTCGCCCGCAATAACGGGCTGGAGCCACTCGTCTTTCTGTTCGGCGCTGGCGGTGCGCTTGAGAATGCCGCCGGCGAGGATGATGTTCGCAAGATAGGGCTCGACCACGAGGCCGCGCGCCAGGCTTTGCATCAGGACCATCGTGTCGGGCGGTCCGCCACCGAAGCCGCCGTCTTCCTCTGCGAACGGCACGGCGGTCCAGCCGAGTTCGGCAAACATGGACCACACGGCGTCGCTGTAGCCTTTGTCGCTGCCGGCATAGGATTGCCGTGTATCAAAGTCGTATTCGTTGTCGATGAACTTGCCAACGCTGTCGGCGAGCATCGTCTGTATTTCATTCAGCGAAAAGTCCATGGGTAAACCTACAGTCCAAGCACGTGCTTGGCGATGATGTTCTTCTGAATCTCGTTTGAACCGGCGTAGATCGTCGCCTTGCGGAAATTGAAATACGCCAGTGCACTCTGCGTCTCGCTACCTTCACCGACACCGGGACCCGGATTGTAGGGCAGGGCGTAGTAGCCCGCGGCATCCATATACAGCGTATCAATGGCCTGGTGAATCTCCGTGCCCTTGATCTTGAGGAAAGACGACTCCGGTCCCGGAGCCTTGCCCGATGTAACGGCCGCCAGCGTGCGCAGCTCAATGTATTCGAGCGCTTTGAGGTCAACCTCCACAGCGGCCAGCCTGCGCATGAAATTCTTGTCGTTGGCGAGCGGTGCCGCGCCGCGAACCGGGCGGGCAGCCTGTTCCCGAAGCCGGCGCAGCCGATATTCGGACCGGAAAGTATTTGCCGAATTGGTGCGCTCATGCTGGAGCAGGACTTTGCCGTAAGTCCAGCCCTTGCCTTCTTCGCCGACGAGGTTTTCGACGGGAACCTCGACGTTGTCGAAGTGAATTTCATTCACTTCGTGCGTTCCGTCGAGCAGGATGATCGGCTTGACGGACACGCCCGGGGACTGCATGTCGATGAGCAGGAAGCTAATGCCCTCCTGGCGACGCGCGACATCGCTGCTGGTCCTGACGAGGCAGAAGATCCAGTCGGCGTGTTGACCGAGCGTGGTCCACGTCTTTGTGCCATTGACGAGGTAATGGTCGCCGGCGAGATCGGCACTCATCTTGAGTGAAGCGAGGTCGGAGCCAGCCCCCGGTTCCGAATACCCCTGACACCACCATACATTGCTCTCGAGAATGTCGGGCAGAAAGCGTTTTTTCTGCTCGTCACTGCCGAAGGTGTAAATTACCGGCCCCACCATGCGCAGGCCGAATGGGATAACGACGGGGGCGTTGGCAGACCCTTCTTCGCGCGCGAAGATGTACTTCTGCACCGGGCTCCAGTCCGTACCGCCGTACTCGACGGGCCAGTTCACGCCCGCCCAACCCTTGTTGAACAGGATTTTTTGCCAGCGGATCTGCATTTCGGGTTCGAGTTCCGCTCCCGAGTCCATGGCTTCCCGAATATCGTCGGGTAACTCGTCGCGGAAAAATGCCCGGACCTCTTCCTGGAATGCGAGTTCTTCCTCGCTGAACGTGACGTGCATACGGTCTAATCCCTGCTAGGCGAGCGCTGTAGCCTATCAAAGACGGGCGATGTCGTCTGTTGCTGTTTGTATCAGGGGGCGTTTGCGGCAGAATGCGTCCATGAGTTCTGACCTGCACCCTGATGATCTGCCAGCGCCAAATATTGCCGCTGTGCGTGACGCCCTGCAGCGGCCCCTGCATGACCTGCGGATATCCGTCCTGGATCAGTGCAATTTCCGCTGCCCCTACTGTATGCCGGAAGACGAATTTCATGCAGATTACGAATTCCTGAACAGGCAGCAGCGCCTGAGCTACGAAGAGATTCTTCGAATTGCGGGGGTCGCGGCACGACTTGGCGTCAGCAAGCTGCGGCTGACGGGCGGTGAGCCCTTGCTGGACAAACGGATTCCAACCCTCGTGAAGGGGCTGGCGGCGATTCCCGGCATCGATGACCTGGCGCTGACGACGAACGCCATGTTGCTGGCACCGATGGCGGAGAAGCTGGCGGCTGCCGGTTTGCATCGAGTGACAATTAGCCTCGACAGTCTCGACGAGGACGTATTCCGGCGTATGAGCGGCGGCCGCGGGGATCTGTCACGGGTCCTTGATGGCGTGTCGGCGGCACAAAGTGCCGGACTGTCGCCGATCAAGATCAACGTTGTCGTGCAGCGCGGGGTCAATGATCACACGGTGCTGGACCTGCTCGAGCATTTTCGCGGCAGCGGGCATATTGTGCGGCTGATCGAGTTTATGGACGTGGGCAATCGCAACGGCTGGCGGCTCGACCAGGTGGTCCCGTCCCGGCAGTTGCTGCAGAAGGTGCGAGAACGCTGGCCGGTAAGGCGCGTCGACCAGAATTACCCGGGCGAAGTGGCCCGGCGCTATGAGTACGTTGATGGGGCCGGCGAGATCGGCTTCATCTCGTCGGTGACCGAGCCGTTCTGCGGTGATTGCAGCCGCGCGCGGCTGTCCGCGGACGGCATGCTTTATACTTGCCTGTTCGCCAACCAGGGAACGGATCTGCGCGAATCGCTGCGCAATGACGCTGACGATGAGGAGCTCACCGATATCCTCTCGCAGATATGGTTGCAGCGCGCCGATCGTTACAGCGAGTTGCGGCGACCCGAGCTGGCCGAAGCGCATGTCTTGCGCAAGGTCGAGATGTACAGAATTGGAGGATAGTTGTTGGGCAAGCTGAGTCATATCGATGCGGAGAATCGACCGACCATGGTCGATGTCAGCGAGAAGACGGCCGGCAACCGTACGGCCCATGCACGTACGCGCGTACGCCTGCCGGAAACGATCACCGCGCACATATCCGGTGACGAAATTGCGACAAAGAAAGGTCCCGTGTTTGCTACGGCAATCATCGCCGGCGTAATGGCAGCGAAGAGAACCCATGAGCTGATCCCGTTCTGCCATCCATTGGGCCTGGAGAACTGCAAGGTGATGGTTGAGCTGCAGGGCGATGACGTCGTGATCGACTGCCACTGCAAAGTGCACCACAAGACCGGCGTCGAGATGGAAGCACTGACCGGTGCGAGCGTCGCGGCGCTGACGGTGTACGACATGCTCAAGGCGATGTCGCATGACATCGTGATTCACGAGACCCGGCTGATATCCAAGACGGGCGGCAAGCAGGACTTTCATCGCGATGACTAGCGGGCCTGTATACGGACTCGTGTTGTCCGGCGGCAAGAGTCAGCGCATGGGCCGCGACAAGGCACTGCTGGAGCGCGACGGCCAGTCACAGCTCGCCTATATCGCGACACTGCTCGAGGATTGTGTCGATCGCGTGTTCGTATCCACGCGGGAAGACCAGAAGCAGGAGGCCGAGCGGCGCCAGTTCGACCAGGTTGTGGATCACTACGACGACATGGGACCCCTTGCCGGGATTCTTTCGGCCATGGAGGACTATCCTGAGGTCGATTGGCTGGTCGTGGCCTGTGACCTGCCCAATATCAGCGGCGCCACGTTGCGCGAGTTGCTCGACCAGCGTTCCTCGCAGCATCCGTTTACAGCTTACGCCAGCAGTCACGACGGGCTCCCCGAGCCCTTGTGTGCGTTTTACCCGGCGAGCAGCCTCGCGCTGATCCGACAATTCGCCGACGAAGGTATTCACTGTCCGCGAAAGATCCTGATCCGCTCCGATACGCACCTGCTCAAGCAAAGCGACCCGGCTTCGCTCGACAACGTGAATACGCCGCACGATCTTGCGGATAGTGTGCTCGAGGTGACCCGGTGAAGACGATTACCGTGCGCTATTTTGCGATGTTCCGCGAGCATGCAGGCGTGGCGGAAGAAACCCTGCGTCTGGACGCAAGGACGGCCCACGACGTCTTCGAATCCACGCGCGCGAGGCACGGCTCGACCGAACCCAACGGTCATTGCAAGGTGGCGATCAACGACCACATGGCCGACTGGGACAGCCCCGTCAATGACGGCGATACGGTTCTGCTGTTTCCGCCCGTAGCGGGTGGCTGACATGATCGAGGTCAGCGACGCACCCATCGATACGGCAGCATTGCAGCGTTCGCTGACCAATCCGGCGGCGGGCGGTTATTGTGCATTCGAAGGCTGGGTGCGCAATGAGAACGAAGGCCACAAAGTGCACCGGCTGGAATATGAAGCCTACGAACCGCTCGTGATCAGTGAAGGCGAGAAGGTGCTGGCCGAAGCCAGGGAGCGCTTTCCATACCTCGAGGCGCGTTGCGTGCATCGTGTCGGCCTGCTTGAGCTGGGGGAGTGTGCGGTCTGGATAGGCGTTGCGGCCCCGCATCGAGATGAGGCATTCAAAGCCTGCCGCTACATTATCGATGAGATCAAGGTGCGCCTGCCGATCTGGAAGAAAGAGCACTACGCGAGCGGCGATTCGGGCTGGGTCAATTGCGAACGCTGTGCCGCACACGGGTTTGCGGATTGAACGCGCATCAGGTATCACTGGGCGCGGGCAACTGGTATGTCCATAGCGGGGGACGGGTTTGCGAACGATAAGATCCATTGAAGATGCGAAGGCGCTCGAAGGCGAGGAGGTCGGCTTGTCCGACTGGATCGTCATCGACCAGCATCGTATTGACCAGTTTGCCGAAGCGACGGCCGACTACCAGTGGATCCATGTGGATACCGAGCGTGCTGCGAAGGAGATGCCCAATGGCAAAACCATCGCACACGGCTACCTGACGCTGGCGCTGATTCCCGCGCTCACGAGTAAGTTCGTCGAAGTCGTCAACCTCGAACGAGCTATCAACTTCGGGCTGAACAAGGTGCGTTTCTACGCACCCGTGCCTGTTGGCGCCCATTTACGCGGTCGCGCAACGGTGTTGCAGGCGCGCCGCAGGGCCGGCGCGCTGCTGCTGACATCGGAAGTCCGTATCGAGGTCGAGGGCGAGCGCAAGCCAGCCTGCGTAGCCGAGACGCTCGGCATGTACTTCTTCAGCGACCAGGACGGCTAGCGAGCATGTAGCCACTTTGGCAGGAACGAGTACGGGTCCTTGTCCGCGCTCGTATTCCACGCCACGTTGTTGGCCTCCAGCAGTTCTGCCATCGCGCCGTCATTGGCGGCATCGAACAATTCCGTCGCGCCGCCGATGTGTTTGCCGCCGATATAGATCTGCGGGATCGTCTTGGCGCCCGTATCCGCTTCGAGCGCTTTGCGAATCTTGCCGCCCTTGTTGTCCTCCTGGTAGGCGACGGAATCGAGGTCGATGGCCCGGTAGGGAATACCATAGTGCGCGAACATCTTGCGAACCGACCAGCAAAACTCGCACCACTCCAACGCGAACAGGATGACCGGGTTGTCGGTGTCGTGTGTCGCGTCCTGCAGAAATTCAACAGCATCGACGGGCGCCTGTACCGGCGGTTCCTCGGCAGCCTTGTCGTCGCCAGGCGGCGGTGGGGGCGGCGGCGCATCGAAGCGATAGTTGGGCGTTGAGCGCGAGATGTCCTGTTCTTCGTCACTCATGTCGACCGAGATATCGTCGAACAACGGCGTACTCAGGTAACGCTCGCCGGTGTCCGGCAGCATGCACAGGATGTTCGAGCCCGGCTCGGCGCTCGCGGCCACGGCCAGTGCGCCGGCCAGCGTCGCGCCGGCTGAGATGCCGACGAAGATGCCTTCTTCGCTCGCCAGGGCACGTGAGAGGTGCAGTGATGCGTTGCCGTCAACGGGAATAATGTCGTCGATCAACTGGGCATCGACGACATCTTCGGTCAATTTCGGGATGAAGTCGGGACTCCAGCCCTGCATGAGATGTGGACGAAACAGCGGGTGGCTCTCCTTGGGTGTACCGTCAGCCAGGCGTTCCTGGGGTATGCCACTGCCCAGGAGTTGCGCGTTGTCAGGCTCGCAGACGATGACCCTTGTGTCGGGGCTATTGGCCTTGAGGTAGCTGGATACGCCTTTGAGAGTGCCGCCCGTACCGAACCCGGAGACCCAGTAGTCGAGTTTCTTTTCGCCAAAGGCCTCGAGAATCTCGGGACCGGTGGTGCGATAGTGCGCATCTGCATTCGCCTCGTTCTCGAACTGCCGGACCAGGAACCAGCCGTGCTTTTCGGCCAATTCGGCCGCCTTGGCCAGCATCCCGCTCCCCTTGAGCGCCGCGGGTGTCAGTACGACCCTGGCGCCGAGGAAGCGCATCATGCGCCGGCGTTCGACGCTGAAGCTCTCGGCCATGGTCACCACGAGCGGGTAGCCTTTCTGAGCGCAGACCATCGCGAGGCCGATGCCGGTGTTGCCCGAGGTCGCCTCGATCACGGTCTGGCCGGGCTTCAGCGATCCGTCCTTCTCAGCGGCCTCGATAACAGACAGTGCGAGCCGGTCCTTGACCGATCCACCCGGATTGAAGGATTCGACCTTGACGTAGATGTTGACGTCTTTGGGCCCCAGTTTGTTGAGTTTGACGATCGGTGTGCCCCCGATCGTGTCCAGGATGTTGTCGTACAGTTTGTTCATGTCGTCGCCTTGTTGTTTGATTTTGGATGGCGTTACGGTACGGCTGGCGCGGCCTTGAGACATGACCACGGTAGGTCCCTTTGCTGACTCCTCAAAGACTATAATAGCCGCAATCCGCGATACCCGCTGTGCAGGGGAAATATCATGATTATTGCAGTACTTGGTGCCCTGATCGTTCTGCTGGGTCTCGTCGGCCTCATCCAGCCGGATCGCTTCCGGTCGATGTTCACAAGCCTCGACAGCCAGATGCGTTTCGTCCTCGCCATCGTCACGCGCCTGATCATCGGCGGCTTGTTGTGGTGGCTGGCCGATGAGCTTCGGCATCCACAGGTCATGCGCATCCTGGCGGCGATCGCCGTTCTTGCAGCCGTGGTGGTCTTGTTCATGGGGCGCGAGCGGCTGGACAGGCTCATCGGCTGGTGGCTTACGCGTTCTGACGGGCTGTTGCGCGTGTCGGCCCTGTTCGCCGCTGCTTTTGGGGCATTCCTGGTCTACGCCGCGACCTAATCCTCAGTCGAGTCGTCGAGGAACTCCGCCGTCGCCTGGCGCTTGCGGTTGACGACGAGCCGCGTGACGTCCGGCCTCGAATAATGGCCGACGACGTCCAGGCTGTGACGTTCCTCGAGGACTTTCGCATGATCGATTTCGACGACGCTGAGTGCCTCTTTGCCCGTCACTGGTTCGAGTAGCCAGTTGCCGTCCGGACCCGCGACACAGGAGCCTCCATTCGCCATGAGGTCGTCGGCCGTCTCGATGAGCAGGTCTGAGTGAGGCAGTGCGGGGTCGATGTCCTCACGGCGCATCAGTCCCGATACCGACACGACATAGGAGCGGCTTTCGCGGGCAATGAAGCGCGTAATCTCTTCGGTATTGCGACGGTTGCCGGGCCAGATCGCGACATGCAGGTCCTCGCCCTGGGCGTACAGGGCAGCTCGCGGCAGCGGTAGCCAGTTTTCCCAGCAATTGAGGCCGCCCACGGTGAACGGTCCCAGCTTGTGCGTGCGCAGCCCGTTGCCGTCACCGATGGCCCAGACCAGCCGTTCTTCGTGCGTCGGCATGAGCTTGCGGTGAACAGAACAGATCTTTCCCGCCGCGTCGATGAACACCATCGAACAGTAGAGGCTGTGGCCGCCCCTGTTGGCGGCGCGCTCCATGATGCCCAGGTAGATCGCGATACCGTTGCTGCGTGCGGCCGTGCACACGAGATCGAGATCCCCGTCTTCGATACACACGCCCTGGCTGACGTAGTGTGCGAACAGGGACTTCTGCAGGTCCGATTCGAATGCGGCGCCCCCTGTCCGCTCCACCCAGAAAGGATAGCCCGGCACCAGAGCCTCGCCGAACGCGACCAGGTTGCAGCCCTGCTGCGCAGCGTCCGAAATCCATGCAACGACCTTGTCGAGCGTCGCGGCGCGGTTCAGCCAGGCAGGTGCAATCTGCGCCAGTCCGACCGTGAGCTTGTTGTCAGACATCGTGTACTCCGATTCGCCAAAAAAAAAGGGCGGCAGGTGTCCCTGCCGCCCTTGGTATTTCCCGGTACTAGTCCCAGTTCTTGCGGAACGTAATACCGTAGGTTGCCGGCTCGGACGGGTAAGAGTTCGTCCGACCCGTATCGAGCAACGGTGGATCAAACGAACCGCCGTAGTAACGTTCGTCCGTCACGTTGCGGCCCCACAGCGTAACCGAAGCATTGATGCTGTCGAAGTTGTAGCCGAGGCGGACGTTCAGAATGCCGAAGTCATCCTGCTTCGTCAGCGGATCGTTGTCACCGTCGGTAAGCTGTTCCGACGCCCAGGCGTACTCGGCGCGGAAGACCAGGTCATTGTTGCCCATCGGGAAGGACTGCGTGACGCCCACGTTGAAGCGGTCTTCCGGGTTGTACGGAATGGCTTCGCCGCTGCGGCTGCAGGTACCTGTTCCGGTATTCAATCCGGGGTCAGGGATGCCATGGAAAGGTGCCGAATCCCAGCAAGTGCCCAGTACGAAGGAATTGAATTCGCCCTCGTTGTGCGCGAAGTAGCCCGAGACAGTGGTGTTGTCCAACGGCTGCCACAGCCATTCGATTTCGACGCCCTTGACCTCGAGGTCGCCGGCATTCTGCAGGTTGAAGCCCGTGCCGGTGAACGAGTTGGCCTGGAAGTCTTCGAAGTCCGTCTGGTAGATCGCAGCGGCAACGCGGAAGCGATCACCGATGTCACCCTTGAACCCGATTTCCATCGACTTGGAGGTCTCGGCGTTGAACAACTGCGGCAGGAAGAACCAGATACGATCGGTGTTGGTACCGCCTGATTTAAAGCCGGTTGAGTACGCCGCATAGAGCATTGAACTGTCGTTGACGAACCAGGTGCCCTTGATGGTGCCCGTGACCTGGTCGTCCGACAGCGTCTCGCTCACGTTCGGGCGCGGCGAGAACGGTGCGAGCGTCCAGGCGGCCCAGCCTTCGTTCGGTTGTGCCACAGCGAGCAGCGGCGTCAGATCGGGCGGCGCGCCCACCTGGCCCCCGGCGACCCACTGTTCGAACAGGAAGAACGTCGTGCCGATGGCTGTCAGGTCCGGCACCGTCGTGCCCGGGTTGGTTTGGGTATAGACGGCGTCGATGTCCTTGTTCTCATCCGTGTAGCGAGCACCCAGCGACAACTCGAACGAGTCACTCAAGGCCCAGTCGACCTGGCCGAAAATGGCGTAGCCGTCATGCTCCTGCGTAACATCGTCATTCGCGAAGGCGCCTGCCGGGAAGCCCTGTGCACCCACCGGGAACGGAATGCCGGCGGCCGCGAGTCCCTGCGAAATGGCCGTGACACCGTTTGTAACTTCGGAAAGTGTCGGTAAGCCTTGTGCTGCGTTGCCGAGGTCCGCGTAGGTCTGCAGCTCGGTACCGCCGATCGTGATCGTGTTGCTGTCGATGTCCTGGGCAAAATAGTACGCGCCGGCGACCCAGTTGCTGCTGTCTCCAAACTCACCCGCAAGCCTGAATTCCTGCGAGAACGACTTCTGCTGTGCGTCGTTGATGCGCTCGGCGATCGAAGTATCGGTGAAATCCGCGTCGATGGAGTCGAAGGTATCAAACTGACGGTAAGCGGAGACCGACGTAAACGTCATGCCGTTGTCCAGTTCCTTGTTCATCTCGACCGAGATACCGCGGTCCTCGTTTTGCGAAATCGGCGCAAAGTTCAGCGACGTGCGGTAATCGTCCCAGTCCGCCTGGATCACGTTGGGGGGCAACGGGAACGGATACATCTGGTCCGTGTAAACCGTCCGGCCCAGCGACATGAGGATTGCATCCGGCCCGTTGATGACCTGGCCGGCGGCGAGACCGCCGCGCGAGAAGATGCTGTCGACGCGGGTCGTACCCACACAGCAGACCTCGTCAATCTCCGCGTAATCGGCGATGACGCGCAAATCGAAGTCGTCCTGGTTGTCATAGCCGAGCTGCAGCCTGATCCCGATGCGGTCGCGGTCGTTGTAGATATCTTCCACGGGACCCAGTGCCGAGGAGATGAAGCCAAAGGCATTGTCGTCCTGAACGTAGCCGTCACGCTTGGACGAGAAAATAGTGCCGCGAAACGCGAGGTTGTCCGACACGACGATATTCGCAGCCGCCGCAACTCGCCTCAGGTCGTAATCGCCCGCGGTCACTTCGACAAAGGCATCATTGCCATCCGTGCTGGGCGCGACCGTACGGACGTTGATGGCGCCCGATGCCGTGTTCTTGCCGAACAGCGTGCCTTGCGGACCGCGCAGCACTTCGACGGCCTGCACGTCCACGAGTTCATTAATCAGCGAGCTCTGGCGTGAGCGATAGACACCGTCTACGTAGAGGCCAACCGATGATTCAACGCCGAAGTTGTTCGACGTGGAGCCGATGCCACGGATGCTGAAGTTGGTGGTCGTTGTGGTCTGGCTGCCCCCGACAATCAGACCCGGGACGTTTTGCTGCAGGTCGATCATGTCCTTGATGCCGGATTCTTCGATCTGCGCGCCGGTAACGGCCGTGATGGCCACCGGGACGTCCATGATGTTCTGTTCGCGCTTCTGTGCGACTACGGTAATTTCTTCGAGGAATCCGGATTCCTCGTCCTGCGCCGTTGCGGGTGCGGCCAGTACCAGGCCGACCAGAGGTAGTGCAACAACGCGACCCAGATTGAGTATGCTGGTACCAATCGGTTTCATGTCTCCCCCCTTGTTGGGATGTAGCGTAATATCGCGTGCAAGCATAGCATGGTTTGCGCCAGCGGCATTGTTCTATAAGCTTATGAAAAATACATGGTTATCCAAGCCATTGAACACAAAATAAGGACCCGCTTATGCATGGCCTGATGATGAACACCCCCCTGCTTATTTCATCGATCGCGGAACACGCGGCCAATTTCCACGG
Source organism: uncultured Woeseiaceae bacterium (assembly GCA_945787845.1). Lineage (GTDB taxonomy): Bacteria > Pseudomonadota > Gammaproteobacteria > Steroidobacterales > Woeseiaceae > UBA1847. The sequence goes on from CALZJH010000011.1 coordinate 132,469, forward strand.
CGACCGGGAAATTGTCTCGGTCACGATGGACAACCCGAGGCATCGATACACGGTCGGTGACTCGGTTCAGAGAGCCCGGCAACTGGCCGGGGCCCTCGATAAACTGGGCTTTGAACGGGGTGACCGCATCGCGACGATCGCCTGGAATGACTACCGTCATCTCGAGATTTACTACGGTGTCAGCGGCGCAGGTTATGTCTGCCACACCATCAATCCGCGGCTGTTTCCCGAGCAGCTCGTGTTCATTATCAATCATGCTGAAGACCGCTATATCTGCACGGACCTGATGTTCGTGCCGCTGCTCGAAAAGCTGCTGCCGCAGATCCCCAATGTCGAGGGATTCGTCATAATGACGGACGCCGCGCACATGCCCGACACCTCGCTTCCCAATGCGGTCTGCTACGAAACGATGATTGCCGGTGAGTCGACAGTTTATGACTGGCCGCAGTTCGACGAACGCACCGCGTCCGCGCTTTGTTATACCTCGGGCACGACCGGCGATCCGAAAGGGGTGCTCTACGACCATCGTTCGACAGTGTTGCACGCGTATGCTGCCGTGGCGCCCGACGTCATGAACCTGTCGAGTTGCGACGTCGTGTTACCCGTCGTGCCGCTGTTTCACGTCAACGCCTGGGGTATCCCGTATTCCACGTTCATGACCGGCGCCAAGCTGGTCATGCCGGGCCCTAAAATGGGTGACGGCGAGGCGCTGTATGAACTGATTAAATCCGAAAGCGTGAACCTGGCGCTCGGCGTGCCCACGGTCTGGCTGGCCCTGCTTCAGTACTGCGAGCAGTCTGGCCAGGTTCTGGAGTCACTGGAACGAACCGTGATCGGCGGCGCCGCGGTGCCGCGGGCCATGATCGAGCAGTTCAGGAAGGTGCATGATGTGCAGACGATCCAGGGCTGGGGCATGACCGAGATGAGTCCGCTGGGCACGGCGAACACGCCAAAAGCCGGGCAGGAGTCGTTCACCGAGGACGAACGGTTTGACCTCGCGACCAAGGCGGGTCGCGGCATCTACGGTTGTGAACTGCGTATTGTCGATGACGAGGGACAGGTGCTTCCCTGGGATGGCGTTGCCTACGGGGCTTTGCAGGTGCGTGGCCCCTGGATTTGCAGCGACTATTACAAGCTCGAAGGCGCGGCCGGTACGCACACCGAGGACGGCTGGTTCGATACGGGCGACGTTGCGACCATCGACTCGCAGGGCTACATGGCGATTACCGACCGAACCAAGGACGTGATCAAGTCGGGCGGCGAGTGGATAAGCTCGATCGAACTTGAGAACACCGCGATGGGACATCCTGCCGTTGCCGAAGCCGCCGTCATCGGTGTGGCGCATCCCAAGTGGACGGAGCGGCCGCTGCTCGTGATCGTAGCGGCCGAGGGGCAGGACATTGGCAAACAGGAGTTACTCGACTTTTTCAAGGGCAAGGTCGCCGACTGGTGGATTCCCAACGACGTGGCATTCGTGGACGAGCTGCCGCATACGGCGACGGGCAAAGTCAAGAAGATTGAATTGCGCCGACAATTCACCGACTATGCGCTTCCTGAATAGACTTTGAATTTCGAGGAACCTCCATGGGTGATCCGCTGCGCCTTTACGGGCTAAATGCGCTTGTTCTGAATGCTGCAGACGGCATTGGCGAGGCGATTTCAAGGACCTTGATCAAGCACGGCGCGAAGGTCATCGCGGCCGACACGAGCAATAGCGGCGTCGTGCAGCACTATGCAGCGGTCAAGGGGATCACGGGGCTCGTTGCCAATCTGAACGATCCGGAGCGATTGAGCTCGCTGGTGGACGATGCGGCCGAGAAACTCGGTGGCATCGATATCCTGGTTACCGATTTCCTGTTACGCCAGGAGGCCCCCCTGTCCAAGGCGGACGAAAAACTCGAGAATGTGCTCAGGCTGCGTGCGACGCTCGTCATGGCCGCCTGCCGGGCGGCGCTGCCGTATCTCAAGAACAGTCCTGCCGGCCGCATCATCAACCTCGGTTTCCTGCGCAGCTTCTTTGCCGCGGACGGCGATGAGGCAAGTGCCCGCGCGGAACAGGACCTGGCCAACCTGACGCGCGCGCTCGCTGCCGAGACCGGCGAGTTCGGCATCACGGCAAACTACATTCAGCCGGGTGCCGTTATGACGCCCGAGAGTCGCGAAGTGTTTCGCAAGAACAAAGCGCTGCGCGATTATTGCATCAAGAGTTCCGCCGCGAGGCGTCTTGGCGAGCCTGTCGACGTGGCCAAGGTCGCACTGTTCCTGGCGAGCGATGACGCCGTGTTTGTCAGTGGCACTGGCGTCGCCGTCGATGGCGGTCGCCTGGGCCAGTAATGCACGCGGTACTCGATGACCTGATTACGCTGCTCAAGCTCGAGCGCATCGAGGAAAATATTTTTCGCGGCGCAAGCCGTGATATCGGCAGCCCGCAGGTATTCGGCGGACAGGTCCTCGGGCAGGCCCTGTCGGCGGCACAACATACGGTGGAGGGCAGGGTGGCCCACTCACTGCACGGCTACTTCCTGCGGCGCGGTGATATCAATGCACCGATCATCTACGACGTGGATCGCTCCCGGGATGGACGCAGTTTTTCCAATCGACGCGTCGTCGCGATCCAGCATGGGCGGCCGATTCTGAACCTGGCGGCATCCTTCCAGGTGAGCCAGGATGGATTGTCTCACCAGGCCGAAATGCCGGATGTGCCGGAGCCGGATGGACTGAAAGACCTGACGCACCTGGCGGCCGATGTGCTCGACAAAATTCCGGTCAAGCTCAGGCGTTTCATGACCGATCAGCGGCCCTTTGAGTTTAGGCCCGTTGAGCAGTCCGACCTCGATGATCCGGCCAAGCGACCGCCCTACAAGCACGTCTGGGTTCGTGCGGTCGATGCCATGCCCGACGGACTGGCGCTGCACCAGAATCTGATGGCGTACGTGTCGGATTTCGAGCTGCTAACGACGGCGACCTTGCCGCACGCACTACCGTTTACACAGGGCAAGGTAATTTTGGCAAGCCTGGATCACGCACTCTGGTTTCACCGCGAATTTCGCATGGACGAGTGGCTGCTGTACGCGATGGACAGCCCCAACGCGTCGGGCGCACGTGGCTATGCGCGCGGCCAGTTCTTCACCCAGGACGGAAAGCTGGTTGCGTCGACGACGCAGGAAGGCCTGATACGCGTTGTCGGTCCGAAGCGCGCCGCGAAACGCTCAGACCCCCGGCACCAGGTCTGATAAAAAGCGGCTGGCATTCCTGACGTAGACGTCGGCCGACCAGCGGATGTGAGCGACCTCTTCGTCGCTCAGCTCGCGCACCACTTTGGCCGGTGCTCCGAGGATCAGCGACCTGTCGGGGAATACCTTGTTCTCGGTCACCAGCGCATGCGCGCCGACCAGGCAGTTACGGCCAATCTGCGCGCCGTTCAGGACGCTGCTGCCGATGCCAATCAGTGAATTGTCGCCGATCGAACAGCCGTGCAGCATGACCTTGTGACCCACTGTGACGCCATCGCCGACGACGAGTTCGATACCCTCATCGGTGTGCAGCACCGAGCCGTCCTGGATGTTGCTGCGTGCTCCGATCGTGAGCCAGTCGTTGTCGCCGCGGAGTACGCAGTTGAACCACACGCTCGCCTGGTCCCCGAGCCGGACGCTGCCTATGACCGATGCATTGTCCGCAATAAAATGCCCGGCGCCCTCGAGAATCGGAGCGCGGTCGCCGAGCGTGTAGATCATTTCGCCTTGCCCTGGGCCGCCACGGCTGCCGCCGCCTTGGCAACGGCTTCGGGGTCGCCGAGGAACTCCCGCGACAGCGGCTTGAGGTCGTCGTCGAGCTCGTAGGCCAGCGGGATACCCGTCGGAATATTGAACCCCGTAATTTCTTCGTCAGAGACTTCGTCGAGCATCTTCACGAGCGCTCGCAGGCTATTGCCATGCGCGGCGACGAGGACGTTCTTTCCGGCCTTGAGGTCCGGCGCGATCACGTCCTCCCAGCAGGGCAGCACGCGCTCGAGCGTCAGTTTGAGGGACTCGGCACCCGGCAGACCGTCGATGCCCGCATAGCGCGGATCGAACTTCGGGTGGCGGTCATCGTCGTCTTCGAGCGGAGGCGGCGGGATATCGTAGCTGCGGCGCCAGATATGAACCTGTTCGTCGCCATACTTGGCGGCGGTCTCTGCCTTGTTCAGGCCCTGTAACGCGCCGTAGTGGCGTTCATTCAGGCGCCAGTCACGCGTCACGGGGATCCACATCAGGTCCATCTGGTCGAGAATATGCCAGAGTGTTCGAATGGCACGTTTCAGGACCGAGGTATAGGCGATGTCGAAATCATAGCCGAGTTCTCGCAGCAGTTTGCCCGCCGCAACGGCCTCATCATTGCCTTTCTCGGTCAGGTCCACGTCCTTCCATCCCGTGAACAGGTTTTTCAGGTTCCAGTCACTCTGGCCGTGACGGCAGAGTACGAGCTTGCCAGCCATGTATGCTCCGTATCAGTATCAAGAAATTGAAATCAGGTTGCGCAGTTCTTGCGCGGCGACCGACAGCGTAGCAAAATCGATGTTTCCACGTAGTCTCATTTCTTCCATCGTGAGCTTGAACTTGGTGACTTCGCTTTCGTGTTTTGCCAGCCAGCGCCGCGCGACTTCGCGTGAGTCTCGAGTGCCACGCCTCGTCAGCAACTTGTCGCCGAGCTCGCGTCGCAACCTGAAAAAGTCCTCGCGCAAATTGTTCCGAGCCATGGCCTGCCATCGCCCCGACACGCGCAGATCTTCGGCCGAGTTGTGCAGCCACTGCAAGCCGAGCGCGTCGTTGAAGGCGGAGTAAAGGCGTGCCGACTCGATAACGTCGCGTTTGCGATCGGCGGCAAGGTCGACGATATCGACGGCCGCGCGTGTGAGCAGCAGCAAGGCAATCTTGCTGGCGAGTTTCTCTGGCACGCCCATATCGATCCACTTCTGCCGTGCCCTTTCGATGCGGGCCTGGCTGGCCTTCGACACGTAGCTGCTCGACCTCGAATAGATCTTCGCCATGCCGCCCTTGAGCCTGGCGACACTCTTCACGACGTCGAGATCTTCGCCATGTTGCTCGATCAGCCAGTAACAGGCGTGCCGCAACGTGCGACTGATCTCGAACATCATCAGCATCTGCGCCTCGGCCGAGATAACGTGATCGAGTGCCTCGATTTCCTTCAGCAGCGGCCTTGCGCGGCAAATGATACGTGCGACCTCGTAGGCGCGCGCGGTTGTGATGATGCTCGCGCCGGTATCGGCCTGCGTGCGCTTCACGAAGGCAGGCCCCATCCGATTCACGATGTCGTTAGCGATCAGCGTTGCGAGTATTTGCCGGCTGAGGCGGTGGCCCGGAATCAGGTCGGCATAACGGCGTCGCAGCACATCGGGGAAATAGCGCTGTGGGTCGATCTGCAAAAAGTCAGTAAGTGACGCACCGCAATCGATGAGTCCGTTGTACAGGTCGATCTTCGCGTAACTCAGGACCACGGCGAGTTCCGGCCGCGTCAGTCCCAGCTTGCGATTGCGCCGCTCGTCGATTTCGTTGTCGTCGGGGAGAAACTCCAGGTCGCGATCAAGTTCACCGGTGTGCTCGAGGTCAGTGATCAGGCGCGCCAGTTCGTCGAGGCGATCCGCCGACAACATCTCACTCATGCTGATGGCCTGCGTCTGCAGGTAGTTGTTACGCAGTACGAGATTGGCCACGTCGTTGGTCATCGACGCGAGCAACTCATTGCGCTTTTCGCGCGACATGCCCTTCTGCTTGGTGACGGCACTGAGCAGGATCTTGATGTTGACTTCCCGATCGGAGCTGTCGACACCACCCGAGTTATCGATGAAGTCGGTATTGATGCGTCCGCCGTTCAGGCTGTACTCGACGCGTGCTCGTTGTGTCAGTCCGAGGTTGCCACCCTCGCCAATGACCCTGCAGCGCAGTTCGTCAGCGTTGACGCGCAGGGCATCATTGCTCCGGTCCCCGACATCGGAATGACCTTCGCTGCTCGCTTTGACATAGGTGCCGATGCCACCGTTCCATAACAGGTCGACGCGCATTTTCAGAATCGCCCTGATGAGCTCGTCGGGCTGCACGGCGGTCTCTTTGATGTCGAGCATGTCGCGCGCTTCGGGACTGAGCCGGATCGTTTTCGCCTGGCGCGAAAACACGCCGCCGCCTTTTGAGATCAGCTTTTCGTTGTAGTCGTCCCACGTCGAACCGGCTTTTCTAAACAGGCGTCGACGTTCCTTGTAGCTTGCCGCCATATCCGGCGTCGGGTCGAGGAAAATGCGGCGGTGATTAAACGCGGCAAGCAGCTTGATCTTCTTCGACAGCAACATGCCGTTGCCGAAGACGTCGCCGCTCATGTCGCCAATGCCGGCAACGGTAAACGGGTCGGTCTGTGTGTTGAGTCCCTGTTCGTGGAAGTGACGCTTGACGGCTTCCCACGCGCCGCGGGCCGTGATGCCCATGACCTTGTGGTCGTAGCCGGCGGAACCGCCGGACGCAAACGCATCATCGAGCCAGAAGTCATACTCGGCGGACAGACTGTTTGCAAGATCCGAGAATGTTGCCGTGCCTTTGTCCGCAGCAACGACGAGGTAGGGGTCGTCGCCGTCGCGACGAATGATGCCTTCCGGTGTAACGACGCCGTCATCCACGACGTTGTCGGTCAGGTCCAGCAGGCCGCGAATGAACGTCTTGTAGCACTGCACACCGTGATTGAAAATAGCGTCGCGGTCGCCGCTTGGCGCCCGTTTCGGGAAGAACCCGCCTTTGGCGCCGGTCGGGACAATTACCGTGTTCTTGACCACCTGCGCTTTCATCAGTCCCAGGACTTCCGTGCGGAAGTCTTCCCGACGATCCGACCAGCGCAAGCCGCCACGCGCAATATCGCCGCCGCGCAGGTGGACGCCTTCGACCTCAGGCGAGTAGACGAACACCTCGTACTTCGGCTTGGGTAGTGGCACCTCCGGAAGCTGGTCGGGATCGAGCTTGATGGAGATGAAGGTCTTCGGTTTGTCGTCGACAGTCAGGAAGTAGTTGCTGCGAAGCGTCGCGGCAATGCCGCCCGCAAATGCCGAGAGGATTCGATCTTCATCGACGTTGCGCGCCTTGGACAGGCCGCGCCGCACCCGGGTGGCGATGGTCTTGAGGTCACGTCGGCGCTTCGTCTTGGAAACGCTCGGGTCAAACTGGGTTTCAAATTGATCGACGAGGGAGCGGGCCAGGTCCGCATGCGCGACCAGGACGTCTTCCATGTAGGCCTGCGAGAACGGCACGCCAAGCTGCAGGATGTGCTTCGCGTAGCAGCGTAATAGCGCCACTTCACGCCAGGTCAGCCCGGCAGCCACGACCAGGCGGTTCAGCCCGTCGTTTTCAGCCTCGCCGGCCAGGACAGCCATGAAGCATTCTTCAAAGCGCTCCGATACAGCCTCGACATCGACCGCCGTGCCGCTTTCGTGCCGCAGGTGGAAGTCCTGGATCCAGAACGACTCCCCCGATTCCAGCGTGCACTCATACGGGTGCTCGGTGTACACGGTAGAGCCCATATACTCGACAATCGGGAGCGCGTCGGACAGTGCGATGGGCGTGGCCACGCTATAGACGATAAAGCGCATGTCGCCGTCGTTGAGCCTGTCGGCGGCGTACAGGTCCACACTGCGAGCCACCCCGTCACGGAGCATGTCGTCTATAGCCCGGATATCCGAGCAGGCTTCGACGGGACGCGTGTCTTCCTGGAAGCCTGCCGGGAAGATCTTGCCGTAACGACGAAAAAGCTGTTCGCCCTCTTCGCTGCCGTACGTCTCGACCATCCGTGCCCGCAAGCGGTCCGACCACGTGACAACGAGTTCCGCCAGTTCCTCCTCGATCTTCTTGATGCTGATGCGCGGTCGCTTGCCTTCAGGCGTGCGCACAATGATATGGACGCGGGCTAGCGCAGACTCGGAAATCTGTACGGCTGAGTCGACCGAGACCCCACCGAATGCGTCGGTCAGAAGTGCTTCGATCTTGCGCCTGATCGCGGTGGTGTATTTTTCTCGCGGGACGAACACCAGGCATGAGAAGAAGCGGCGGAAGGGGTCGCGACGCAAGAACAGCTTCACGCGCTGCCGGTCCTGCAGATTGAGGATACCAACGGTCGTGCGTGTAAGGTCCTGAACGCTGCTCTGGAACAGCTCCTCGCGAGGATAGGTTTCGATGATGTGCAACAACGCTTTGCCGCGATGACCTGAGGCGTCGACCTCTCCGCGTTCGAAAACCCTGCGAACCTTGTGGCGCAGCAATGGGATATTGGTGGGGCTTTCACTGTATGCAATCGACGTCAGCAGCCCGATGAAACGCCGCTCGCCGACGGCGTTACCGTTGTCGTCGTAGATCTTGACGCCGACGTAGTCGAGAAATGCCGAGCGGTGGACCGTTGAACGCGAGTTGGCCTTGGTCAGTATCAGCCAGTCGCGCGAGCGTGTCAGGCGCTGCATTTCCTCGGTCAGTTCAATGGACTTGTCGTCGCTCTTTTCGCGGCTAAGAACACCGAGGCCGGTGCCCTTGACGGCGTTCAGGAAGGTACGTTTGCCGCGCTTGGCCAGCCGGTATTCTCGGTAGCCGAGAAACGTGAAATGCTCGTCCGCCATCCAGTCGAGCAGGGCCTGGCTCTCAGTCCGCAACAACGGGTCAACGCCTTTTGGCCCGTTTTCGAGCAGATCCCGCGTTTCCCGCATGCGCTGCCGCATGGCGCCCCAGTCACGCACAGTGACACGCACATCGGAAAGCACTTTCATGATTTCCTTCCGCAGCAGTTTGAGTTGTTGTGGGTCGGTTTCACGGGATATCGCGAAGCGAATAAACGACTCGGTAACAGCGTTGTCGTGGTCGGCATTCTTGACCGACAACAAATGCCCATGCTCGTCACGGGTGACAGAAATGATGGGGTGTACGGTGATGTGTACGCCAAGATCGTGACGATTGATCGCCGCCGCGACCGAGTCAACCAGGAACGGCATATCGTCGTTGACCATTTCGACAAATGTAAATGCCGAGGAATAGCCGTGTTCCTTCTCGTTTGCGTTGAAGATCCGCAACAGCGCCTGCCCTGGCTTTCGCTCAGCACCGAAATCCAGGTGATCCAGCGCCACCCGCGCCATGACCGGCTCGGACCGTCCTTCGAGGTCTTCGAACGGTATGTCGGCAAAATATTGCGCGAGGTACCGTTTGATGTCAGCTGGTTTTTTGAGCGAACGAGAAGTGACGCGCGACGCGAGAATGGCATCGATGATCTGCTGCCGCGCATCCCCGCTGCGCCGATTGTTTTGTTTAGTCACTGCGAGTGCCTTGGTGGGTAGGGGGGCTCCCTAAAGGCAGGATTTTAGCCTACATTGCCGGGCCGAATACAATGGTTAGAAGCCGCAATCCGCGTGACAACGATTACTGAGGCTCGGGGGGTGCGATCAGGGCGTTCCGATGAGGCGGGCGCGCGCCAGGAGCCGCTCCATGATGCGGTTGAGCTGGTCGAGTTCCTCTTCAGAAAAACCCTCCAGCAGGTCGCGTTCGAAACCGAGTGCCAGCTCTGCGATTTCGTCATGCAGCTTCTTGCCGTCTTCGGACAGGTTCAGGATGGAGCGGCGCTTGTCCGCGTCGGCGAATTCGCGATCGATATGGCCATTTTTGATCAGCTTCGTGACGGCGCGGCTGACCGCGACCTTGTCCATCAGCGTACGCTCTGCAACTTCGACAGCCGACAATCCCGGAAAACGTCCGAGCACCGCGATCACGCGCCATTCCGGAATAGAAACGCTGAAGCGTTTGTCATAGGCGCGTGCAACCGTGGTGCTGACCGTGTTGGAGAGCACGGCAAGCCGGTACGGCATGAAGTCTTCGAGTTTCAGGTCTTCGCTCATCGTTTGCTCAATTTATCACGCGAGGTGCGGCAGGGCGAGATACTCAGTGGATTGCATCTCGATCAGGCGACTGACAGTACGGTCAAATTCGAAGGACAGGCGCGTGCCGGCGTACAAATCGTCGATGGCAGCGTCGGCGGAGAGAATCAACTTCACGCGCCGGTCGTAGAATTCGTCAACGAGCGCGATGAAGCGCCGTGCCTGATCGTCGCGGGTCGCGTCGAACTGCGGGACGCCGGAAACTATGACGGACGGATACCAGCGAGCGATTTCAATGTAGTCCGCCTGGCTGCGCGGCCCGTCGCAGATGTCCTCGAACCGAAACCATACAACGCCTTTCGCGCAGCGCCGTGCCCGAATGGCGCGGCCGTTGATGTCGAGGTCGGTGTTGTGCTCGATTTGCGCAGACGCGGATTCGTCAAAGAAAAAGTTGAGCTTCGCCGCCGCGGATTCATCGTTCGGCGATAGATAGGTTCCGGCCTTCTTGAGAATTCGCAGTCGATAGTCGGTCCCGCCGTCCATGTGGATGACATCGGTATGCTCATTGAGCAGGCGAATTGCCGGCAGAAAGCGTTGTCGCTGCAAGCCGTCCCTGTAGAGTTCATCGGGCGGGGAGTTGGACGTGGCGACGAGCGTGACGCCTCGCTTGAACAGCCCTTCGAGAAGCCTTCCCAGGATCATTGCGTCGCCGATGTCGCTGACATAGAACTCGTCAAAACACAGTACCCGGGTCTCCAGGGCAATAGCAGTGGCGACCTTGTCGAGCGGATCTTCGACGAAACTGAGAGTCTTCATGCGCTCGTGGACGTCATGCATCATGCGGTGAAAATGGATGCGCTTCTTCCGTTCGATGGGCAGGCATTCGAAGAACAGGTCCATCAGGAAGGTCTTGCCGCGTCCCACGCCGCCCCAGATATACAGCCCCCGCACCGTCTCGCGGGGCTCACTGCGAAAAAACATCGTACGCAGGCCGCCTTTGCGGGGCCGCTGCGCCGCGAGTCGTTGCTGCAGGTCTTCGAAGCGAGCGATAAGCTCGAGCTGGGCCGGGTCTTCGACATGTCCTTCCCGGTGCAGGCTCTCCTCGTAGGCTTCACGCAGATTCAAGATACCCTCATCGCTGTATTTGCAGTTCTATTGCGGCACGGCAAGATTACATGGCTGTTATGATGCGGCCAACAAAAATGAGGAGTGCCGGGCGCCATGTCGGAAGAATTTGAACGCGAGTCGATGGAGTTCGACGTCGTTATCGTAGGTGGCGGGCCCGCGGGGCTGGCGGCGGCCATTCGCTTGCTGCAACTCGACGACAGCCTGTCCGTGGTGGTGGTCGAAAAAGGCTCAGAAATAGGCGCACACATCTTGTCGGGCAACGTCTTCGAGCCCACCGGCCTCAATGAACTGATCCCCGACTGGAAAGAGAAGGGTGCGCCGGTCAAGACGGAATGCGCCGGCGATCGGGTTCACTACCTGACCAGCGCAAGCGGCGCGGTCCCGGTTCCGGGACTGTTCCTGCCGCGTCCCATGCACAATCATGGTAACTACATCATCAGCCTCGGCCAGCTGTGCCAGTGGTTGGGCGAGCAGGCGGAAGCCATGGGCGTCAACGTGTTCCCGGGCTTCGCTGCCGCCGAGGTGCTCTACGACGCCGAGGGGCGCGTGACCGGTGTGGCGACCAGCGATATGGGGATTGGCAAGGACGGCGAGAAGAAGAGTTCCTACACGCCGGGTTACGAACTACTCGGCAAGTACACGATTTTCGCGGAAGGCGTACGCGGCAACCTGAGCGAAGAACTCATGACAAAGTTCGGGTTGCGCGAGAATTCCGATCCGCAGCACTACGGTATCGGTATCAAGGAGGTCTGGGAAATCGAGCCCGAGCGGCACGAGGAGGGGCTCGTCGTCCACACCACCGGCTGGCCGCTGGATAATCACACCGAAGGTGGCGGGTTCCTGTATCACGCGGCCAACAACAAGGTTTACCTTGGGCTGATCATCGCGCTCAATTATCGCAACCCGCACTTGTCGACCTTTGACGAATTCCAGCGCTGGAAGACGCATCCGCAGATTCGGCGCTACCTGGACGGTGGCAAGCGGGTCGCCTACGGTGCGCGGGCCGTCAACAAGGGTGGCCTGCAGTCATTGCCCAAACTGGCCTTTCCGGGCGGCATGCTCGTCGGCTGCGCTGCGGGCTTCCTCAATGGTGTGAAAATTAAGGGGGCGCACACGGCCATCAAGACCGGCATGCTCGCCGCCGAGAGTATTCACGAGGCGCTGGCGGGCGGCGACTCGGGACAATCGGAGCTTGCAGGCTACGAAGAAAGCGTCAATGCCTCGTGGGTCTACAAGGAGCTGCACCGTGGCCGCAATTTCGGACCCGGACTGCACAAGCTGGGGATGTTCCTCGGCGCGGTGTTCGCGTTTATCGACCAGAACATTTTCTTCGGTAAGTTGCCATTCACGTGGCGCAACCGGGATCCCGATCACGAGTCGTTTCACAAGGCGTCGGAGGCGAAAGTCATCGACTATCCGAAGCCTGATGGTGTCCTCACGTTCGACAAGCTGTCCTCGGTATTCCTCTCGAACACCAATCACGAGGAAGATCAGCCGTCACACCTGAAGCTGAAGGATGCATCGATTCCGGTGGCCTATAACCTGCCTGAATTCGACGAGCCCGCGCAGCGCTACTGCCCGGCGGGGGTCTACGAAATCGTGGACGAGGGCGGCGAGAAGAAATTCCAGATCAACCCGGCCAACTGCGTGCACTGCAAGACCTGCGACATCAAGGACCCGAAACAGAACATCGTCTGGACGGTGCCCGAGGGCGCCGGCGGCCCCAATTACGCGAACATGTAATTGGGCAGCGGTTTACCGGTACCGATTGTTACTTGGGCTGCATCCGGATGGCACCATCGACGCGGATGGTCTCGCTGTTAACGTACGATGTCTCGTAGATGTACGCGACCGTACTGGCGAATTCTTCGGGTTTGCCAAGCCGCTTCGGGAACGGTACCTGGTTGGCGAGCGATTCCTTGATCTCGTCCGACATGCCGGACATCATCGGCGTGAGCATGATGCCCGGTGCAACCGTGTTGACCCGGATACCGAACGCCGCAAACTCGCGCGCCAGCGGCAGCATCATCGCATGCACACCGCCCTTCGACGCCGCGTAGGCGGCCTGTCCGATCTGGCCTTCAAAGGCGGCGATTGAGGCCGTACTGATGACCACCCCGCGCTCGCCATCTTCGGTCGGCTCATTTTCATTCATGATCGCCGCGGCTTCCTTGGTGACGTTGAAGGAGCCGACGAGGTTGATCTGGATAACGCGATTGAAGTTCGATGTCGGCCAGGGCCCTTCACGACCCAGTGCGCGCCCGGCCGTCGCGATGCCCGCACAATTCACCGCGAGCGTGATGCCGCCCATCGTCTTTCCGGCCTCTTGGACCGACTTCCTGACCGACGCTTCGTCAGACACATCGGTATTCAGGTAGGTCGCCCGATCACCGAGTGTCGCCACGCTCTTGGCGCCCAGCTCGTCATTGATATCGAAAAGCACAACCTGCCCACCCTCATCGATGATGCGTTGTGCCGTTGCAAAACCCAGTCCTGATGCGCCGCCGGTAACAACGGCTTTGGCTTCTGACAGTTTCACAGGCGTATCTCCCTAAAGAATCTCGTAGGCGACTGCGGTGGCTTCGCCACCGCCAATACACTGCGTGGCAATGCCGCGGGTGAGCCCACGGGCTGCCAGTTCGTGCAGCAGCGTGACCGAAATACGGCAGCCGGTTGCCCCAATGGGGTGCCCCAGCGCGCAGGCCCCGCCGTTCACGTTCACCTTGTCATGGCTGATGCCGACATCCTTCATCGCGGCCATCGTCACGACGGCGAACGCTTCGTTGATCTCAAACAGATCGACGTCGTCGGGCGTCCAGCCCTGGGCCTCAAGCAGCATTTTCAAGGCGTACACCGGCGCGGTCGTAAACCATGCGGGCTCATGCGCGAACGCCGAGTGGCCCACGATTTTCGCGATCGGGGTCAGACCGCGTTTGTCGGCCTCGGCGGCTGTCATCATGATCACGGCTGCCGCGCCATCAGAAATTGACGACGATGTGGCGGCCGTCACGGTACCGTCCTTCGCAAAAGCGGGGCGCAGGGTCGGAATCTTGTCGACACTCACGGTGCCCGGGGTTTCGTCGGTGTCGACAAGCGTGTCGCCGCGGCGCGATTTGATCGTGACCGGCGCAATCTCGCCTGCAAACGTGCCGTCGGCGACAGCGCGTTGCGCTCGCCTGGCCGATTCGGTGGCAAAGGCATCCATTTCCTCGCGCGAGAAGCCGTATTTGTCGGCCGTTACCTGGGCAAAGTGGCCCATCATCTTGCCCTCGAACGGGTCCTGCAGGCCGTCGTAGAACATGTGGTCGAGCGCTTCCTGGTGACCCATGCGGTAGCCGCTGCGTGCCTTGGGCAGCAGGTAGGGTGCATTGCTCATGGACTCGAGGCCGCCGGCGACCACGACACCCGCGCTGCCGGCCTTGATCATGTCATGTGCCAGCGTGATCGCCTCCATGCCGGAACCGCACATCTTGTTGACCGTGATGCACGGCACGCCCTCCGGCACACCTGCGCCGAGCGCAGCCTGGCGGGCCGGTGCCTGGCCGAGTCCCGCGGGCAAGACGCAGCCCATGATGACGCGATCAATGTCGGCCGCATTAATGCCGCTTCCGTCGATGGCGTCCTCGATAACGGCGGCGCCGAGCTGGGTCGCGGTCGCGCCACTCAGGGCGCCCTGAAACGCGCCAATCGGTGTGCGTTTTGCCGCGATGATGACAACTGTGTCCGAACTCATAGGTAGGTGCTCCGGCTAAAGAGAATTGACCATCGGGCGGCTACTGTCCGCCAATTCCCGCCATCGCGCAATACTACAAATACGTTACCCGGGGCCGTCCGTAGCGGCGCTGTCCTCGAGCAGGTCCGGCTCGTCAAGCACGCTGAGAATGCTCTGTCGCGCCGTCTCGGCAAGTGCGCGACTGGACTCGAACCCGGTGTCTCCTGGTGCGATCGCGGGAAGGATATCGATGGTCAGCGGGCCACGGCGGGGAAGGAAGGCGCCGGCCGGCAGCATATGGCGTGATCCGCCGATCGAAATCGGCACCACGGGAAGTTCGCCTTTGACGGCGGCCACGAAGGCCCCGGGCCGAAAGCGCCCGACGCCGGGCTCTTCCAGAAACGTGCCCTCGGGGAAGAAACCGAGCGACTCCCCGCCCAGCGCCGCCTTGACGATCTGGCGCGCATCGCGGGTGCTGCCCTGGATATCGGTGCGCTCGACGAATTTGGAGCCCGATCGCCGTAGCAGGAAATGTGCAGGACCAAAATTCCGCATTTCGCCCTTGATCACAAAATTGAAGCGCCAGGGCAGGTAACCTTTGAGCAGCGGCCCGTCCAGGTAACTGGCGTGGTTGGCGACGACAATACAGTTGTCGGTTGGCAGGTTGTCCATGCCCCGGACCTGGACATCGATCCTGGGCAGTACAAAGACCATTTTCGAGGCCCAGGTCACCAGTTTCTGGCGCCTGCTGGCCGACGGCACGAGCAGGACGACGACCAGCGAGAACAGGACGGCAAGGCCGAAAGAGAGCCAGGCGAACAGCCCCCAGGCGACTTCCTTGGTGCGTGTGACCCAGTTCACTTTATGTTAATGCCTTCCTTAATATGTGACAGCGGTCACGCCCAGCCCCGAGCTTCCTCAGCATACTCAGAAACCTTGCAAAATCCGTCGCTTGGCGATGAAAGTGACCCGGTATGCTACCAGCAGCACGCGCTGGTTGGCATAGGGAATTTCACCGCACAAAGGAATGTGCGACTTAGGAAGATGGACGTTTATGGCCAGTAGCAACAAACAAAGCAAGCCAGATTCGAAAACCGTGCAACGCTCGGAAGAGCTTGTCGACCGTTTTCTCGATGCCATCTGGATGGAGCGTGGCCTGTCGAAAAACACGCTCGGTGCCTACCGCGCAGATCTCATGACGCTGGGTCGCGGCCTGTCGGAGAGCCACAAGTCCATTGAGCAGGCCGAAAAGGCCGACCTCCTGAATTTCATTGCGAAGCGTGTTGAGTCAGGCGCCAAACCGCGATCGACGGCTCGCCAGTTGTCGAGCTTCCGCCGTTTTTTCCGGTACATCATGCGCGAGGGAATGCGTGACACGGACCCGACCGCCGAAATCGAAATGCCGCGTATCGGACGTTCCCTGCCGAAATCGCTGTCCGAGGACGAAGTCGATGCATTGCTGAATGCGCCAAACACGGACGAGCCGCTCGGCCATCGTGATCGCGCTATGCTGGAACTCCTGTACGCCACCGGCCTCAGGGTCTCCGAGCTCATCAATCTCAAGCAGTCGCAGATCAACTTCAACCAGGGCGTATTGCGCATCGTCGGCAAGGGCGATCGTGAACGCCTGATTCCGCTGGGTGACGAGTCCCAGCGCTGGCTCAAGGATTTCCTCAACGGCCCGCGCATGGAGATCCTGCTCGAGCGCCAGACCGACTACCTTTTCCCGACGCGACGTGGCGATCGCATGACCCGCCAGGCGTTCTGGCACATCATCAAGCGCTACGCCGAAAAAGCCGGTGTGCGCCAGAAGATGTCGCCGCACAGCCTGCGGCACGCGTTTGCGACGCACCTGCTCAATCGCGGTGCCGACCTCCGGGTCGTGCAGATGCTGCT
>CALZJH010000012.1 GCA_945787845.1 uncultured Woeseiaceae bacterium
GCTGTCCTTTCGCTGCAAAAGCACGCGCACCGTTCAGAGCACTGGGTGGTCGTCAGCGGTAAGATTCGCGTAACGCGCAACGATGAAGAGTTTGATCTCACAGAAAACCAGTCCACCTACGTTGCCGTTGGCGATGCGCATCGGATTGCCAATCCATTTGATGTGGCCGCGCACGTGATCGAAGTGCAGTGTGGTGAATACTTAGGTGAAGACGATATTGTTCGACTCGAAGACAACTACGGACGCAAGGGCACTACGACGTGACATTGAATATCACCTGCTTTAAGGCCTACGACATTCGTGGCCAGATCCCCAATGAACTGAACGCGGACATCTGCTATCGCATCGGCAATGCGACCGGCGCGTTCCTCGACGCCAAGACCATGGTGGTGGGTCGCGATATGCGACTGACGAGCGACGAATTCGCCGATGCCGTCATTAATGGCCTGACCGATGCCGGCATCGAAGTGGTCGATATCGGTCTCTGCGGCACGGAGATGGTCTATTTCGCCACGATGCATCTCCAGGCCGATGGCGGCATCATGGTCACGGCGAGCCACAACCCTGCAGACTACAATGGGCTGAAACTGGTTCGGGAAGAGGCGCGGCCAATCAGTGCCGACACCGGCCTCGCCGATATCCGCGTACTCGCCGAGAGCGATGATCGCGCCATGGCGGACGGCGGCAAGCGCACCGATGTCGACGTCATGGAGGACTACATCCAGCACCTTCTCACCTACGTTGACGTGCCGGCGCTCAAGGGCTTGAAGCTCGTTGTGAACCCCGGCAATGGTTGCGCCGGCATTGCATCGGACCAGCTTGAAAAGCACCTGCCCTTCGAGCTCATCAAGGTTTTCAATGAGCCGGACGGCACGTTTCCCAATGGCATCCCCAACCCGATGCTGTCGGAAAACCAGGCCGTCACGGCTGACGCAGTCACTTCACACAAGGCCGACATGGGCATCGCCTGGGACGGTGACTTCGATCGCTGTTTCCTGTTCGACGAGAACGGCACGTTCATCGAGGGGTACTACATTGTCGGCCTCCTGGCCGACAGTATTCTGCGCAAGAATCCCGGTGAGAAGATCATTCACGACCCGCGCATGACCTGGAACACGCTCGAGATTGTTAAAGCCGCAGGCGGCGAAGCCGTGCAGAGCAAGTCCGGCCATTCCTTCATCAAGGAAAAGATGCGTGAGGTCGATGGCATCTACGGCGGCGAGATGAGCGCACACCACTATTTCCGTGATTTCTCCTACGCGGATAGCGGCATGATTCCGTGGCTACTGGCCGCGGAGTTGATTTCGACCGAAGGCAAGTCGCTGTCGGAACTGGTCGGCGAGCGCATGGCACGTTTCCCGGCGAGCGGTGAGATCAATCGCAAGGTCCAGGATGCGGCACAAACTTTGCAAACATTGCATGACCAGTACGCGGGTGACGCGCTTAACGTCGACGACACGGATGGCTACAGCTTCGAGTTCCCCGACTGGCGTTTCAACATCCGCATGTCCAATACCGAACCCGTGGTGCGCCTGAACATCGAGACGCGCGGTGACCCGGATCTGCTGCTGCAAAAAATCGACGAACTCGTCGCCGTGTTGGAGACCTGAGGCGATCGCCCGCAAGGCGGGCTCCTACAGGGCGTTTATTCTTCCAGGCGGATGTCGTCTATCAGCACCTCAAAGGGCTGACCTGGCTCGGCGGCGCTGATGACCAGTGTGCGTACGTCGGACAAGTCGAAGTCGGGACGCTTGGCGATGATGTCGGCGAATTCTATGCGCCTGCGCTGCGGGTCGGGGCCTGCCGTGAAACGCCGGTAGTAGTTCTTCTTGTTGGATCGCAGCATGACACCGACGTCGACCGGCGCATCGCCGGCGCTCGCAATCACGAGGCTGACGGCTTTGTAATCCTGCCAGTCGTGCATGGGCGCCATGGCCAGCATCGTGCCCCAGCGTCCGCTGGCCGTTGCGTGTCCGACCATGGTGCCGTCGGTCGACCAGCCCGCGGGCTTCGGTATCCGGACGGGCGGCGGTGTTTCCATCCCGGCGTAGAGTTCACGCTCCAGGTTCGACTCGAAGGAAAGCAACACGGGAAAATTGGCGTTGCGCACACTGATGGCGGCTGTGAGCCGAAGCGTCGGCATGACAATGGCGATCAGTGCGAGGAGGGACGCCAGCGCCACCGCGCGACGCGTCCAGGGCGATGTGCCGAAGGCCAGGCTCGGGTCGAGCGCGGCAACCAGACCAAGACCAGCCAGGATGCCGGCGCCGTCTACCACCAGGTCGGCGACTTCGGCATTCCGTGGGCCCGGAACCTGCGACAACTCGGCAACAAGGCTGATGGAGACACACACCGCGAAGGCCAGGACGACTCGCCACCAGCCATCGGCCCAGTCGCGCGCGCCCCAGCCGACGGCAATCGCAATGGCCGCAAAACCGGGGCCATGCAGGCTGCGCAGTATTTTGCCGGCGAGTGTCGAAATGCCGACAGGTTCGAAACGATGAAGCGTGATGACAATGGCGAGGGCCAGCAGCAGCGCGCCGATGCCGACCATGGCCGATCTAGTTCGCGGAATCGTCGCCACCGTACTGCCGGTGCATCGCCTGGATGGCGGACTCGATGTCTTCGTACACGGGAATATCGAATTCCTCGGCGTACGCGTACATTTCCTTGCGGATCTTGAGGATCTTGGAGAAATCTGTGGTCCAGTGGTGGAAGAAAGGGATCGGATTTCGCATCGATTTCTTCCTGGCAGCGCAATGTTGACGGTGCTCTTCCTCGGGGATCATGACCATCGAGAATCGAACTTTATCGTGCTTGGCGACCAGCTCACGGTAATTCTCGCGCGTGCGGCGTCCTAGCATGACAATTGGCTCATCGTGCTTGTTGATGTAGTCAAAAGCCCTGTCGAAATAGGCATGCCGAAACCGGTCTTTCATGTCGGGCCGATTTTGCATCATCGCGCGAAGCGGCGGAATGAAGCGCGAGAAATAGAGCAGGATGCGCGTCGACAGCCTGCGCTGCGGCAATTCCTCGCCGAAATCAACGACACGATAGCCAAGAAAGGCCTGGTGTTTGTTGGTAAACGTCGACTTGCCCGTCGCCGCCATCGCCATGATGTAGAACTTGTCGGAGCCCGCTGCCATGCGCCCAGTCTACTTGAATAGTTTTCTGCGGCGCAGTCCAAACAGGCCGGCCAGCAGGAGCATGCCGAGCTCCGCTACGGCTAAGACACCGCCACCGCTGCTCTGCACGCCCGGTCCCGGAGGGGGAGGCGGTGGCGGAGGCGGTGGAGGGGGCGCCGAGGCGTCAGTGGTCGCACAGGACATCGAGGTATAGGCCGAGTTGCCGTTCGCGTTGCTCGCGCGTACCCGGTAGCAATACTCGGTGCTCGCGGCCAACCCTCGACTGTCGAAACTCGCGACGTTCATCGCGGTTGTTGCGATCTCGGTAAACGAACCGCCTTGCCCGGTGGCTCGTTCGACATGGAAATTGTCTTCGTCGCCCGAATTGTCAGTCCACGACAGGTCGATGCCCATGTCGCTCGACGCCGTGGTCGTCAGTCCCGACGGCGCCGCAGGCGCGCTGCCGCCGCCCGACGCGTTGGTCGTGGCGCAGACCTGTGCGGTATAGGCCGAGTTGCCGTTTCCATTGCTCGCGCGCACGCGGTAGCAGTACTCGGTGTTGGCGCTCAGGCCCATGTCCTGGTAGCTCGTTGCGTTGGCTGCCGTCGTGTCGATTTCAGTGAACGCAGCGCCCTGGCCCTGCGCACGTTCGATGTGGAAGTTCGTCTCGTCGTTCGCGTTGTCCGTCCAGGACAGGTTTAGCTGCGACGTGCCCGCAACGGCGACGCCGAGTCCGGTCGGCGCACTTGGCGGCGTGACGCCTGGCGGTGCGTAGGTGAGCTGCGAAAAGAAAATCTCGGCATGCGTAGCCACTTTGTCGATGCCGGACTGCGACGGGTGACAACCGGGGCCGCTGGTCGGCGGCATGACGAAATCGGTGTCGAGCCAGGTCAGGCCGTCGGCGCGCGCGTTGGTGCCGTCGGCCCAGATGTAAGGACCGAGGAACCACTTCGAAGAGCTGTCGATGGCGCCGGCTTCCGTGTCCCATCCTACAATGGAGTAATACGTCTTGTGGGCAATCGGCTCGGGATTCGCCTGGCAATGCCCGCCAAAGACTCGCGAGGAGTGAAACCCGGCGCGCAGGTTCGGAAAACGCGCTTCGGCCTGCTGCTGGACCTGGATTAGTCCGTCGCGCAGGGTCATGCGATGCGCCATCTCGTCGGGATTGTTCTCGACGGCGCGCGTTGCGTTTTTGCCCCACATCAACTGCACGTCGGCGTTCGTGTAGCCGGCATCACGAACGCGCGTCTCAACGGCCGCCCAATAGGTGTCGGGATCCGCCATGATGCGCGTGATCTCCCAGCCGCTGATCGCGCCGTCGACGATGACGATGGGCAGGGTGCTTTGTCCAGCCCAGCCCTGGCTTCCGACGATGTCCGGATGGCCGCCACACTCCCAGTGCGCCTGGCTCATGCCGATGCACAAGAGCACCGCACCTTCGTCGATGACCGGTACGTTGGGATCCGGCGTGCCGGCATTGTCGACGAACGGTACGAGACCGGTCGAGTCCTCAGGGATAAACTGGGCGAGCGCGGCATTTGGTGCCATCGCGAAGGCCAGGAGGAAGAGTGGGATTATCAGTCTGGACATGAAGTCGGGTTCTCGCAGCAATACGTCAGGTGACGGGCGCAAAAAAGAGCGCAATTATAACAGAGGGGTATTCGGGTCAATGGGTTCCGGCCTGTCATGGATTATGTAAAGCGTCGTTTCAACGCGGCCACCGCGCGCTCCGCGGTCTTGCCGTCCCAGTTAGGCGGTACGCTGCCTTTTGGCCAGTCACCTTTGAGCGCCTGGTCAAGAGAAGCGGCCAGCGAGTCAGCGTCGACCAGCCGGTTCGTGCCCAACTCGGCGGTGACCGGGCGCTCGGTATTTTCGCGCAGCGTGAGGCAGGGGATTCCCAGGTAGGTCGTCTCTTCCTGAAGGCCGCCCGAGTCGGTGATGACGACCTGTGCGCCCGTTACAAGATTCATGAAACGTACATAAGGCTGCGGCTCCAGCAACGTAACGTTGGCCGCACCCGCCAGCGTGTCTTTCAAACCAAAGCGTTCAAGGCCGTTCAGCGTTCGCGGGTGTGCGACGAATACAACCGGGAGCTGGGCGGCTGCGGCAACCAGTGATTCGACGATGCGTCCAAGGGGGCCGGCCTCGTCGACGTTCGACGGCCGATGCAGGGTTACCAGCGCATAGCGGCCCGCTTCGAGACCGATATCCTCGCGCGCGTTCGACGCCTTGATCTTGTCAGCCATCATTTCGAAGGAGTCGATCATGATGTTGCCGATCAGGTCGATGCGGTCCTTGTCCACGCCCTCATTGATGAGATTTTCGTCGGCGTCGGCCGAGGGCGTCCAGAGTACGTCGGAGATTGCATCGGTGACGAGGCGGTTGATCTCCTCGGGCATATAGCGGTCGCGACTGCGCAACCCGGCCTCGAGATGCACGACCTTGATCCAGAGTTTGGCGCCGACCATGGCGCAGGCAGCGGTCGAATTGACGTCGCCGCACACGATAATGCAATCGGGCCGGTCTTCTCCGCAGAGCTTTTCGTAGGCGATCATCACACCGCCCGTCTGTTCTGCGTGCGAGCCGCTCCCGACACCCAGGTGATGGTCCGGGTTGGGTATACCAAGATCCTCCAGGATCGCGTCCGACATATTGCGGTCGTAGTGCTGCCCGGTATGGACCAGTACGGGTTCCGCCCAGTCGGTCGCGGCCAGCGCGTGGTACAAGGGCGCCACCTTCATAAAATTGGGCCGTGCAGCTGCAATAAGGTGAAAACGAAGTTTGGACAACTCATTACTCCCGGTAGATCGAAGGCCGATTCTATGCGATATCGGAGCCCGGATGGACAAGTACGTCACAAAGTAGGAAATTGGGCCCCGATATGATGAGCTTCCTTCCACAGATCGGCTATGCGGCTGCCGCGCTTGCCTTTGCGCTGGTCACGATACTGGCCGCGACCATTTGGCGTGCCCGGTATGACGGCCCGGCCTTGCTGTTTGCGACCGTTTCCACGTCGGTCTGGTGCGGCTTGCTTGCCCACGCGTCCGCGATGGGCCTGGTTTCTCCACTGCCGACGTTTGTGGCCGAACTCGTTGTCGATATTGCGTGGCTCAATTTCGTGGGCTCGCTGTTTCGCGGCGCCTTGGCCGGACGCAGTTTCCTGCTTTTTCGTTACGGTGGGGTGGCCATCGCACTTGGCGTGCTGGTTACCGGTCTCTTCGTGTACCTCAGCCCCGGCACGCTGTCGCTTAACCTGTCCAGCGTCATGGTGGCCGGCTCGATCCTGACGGCGATTAGCGGCCTTGCGTTGCTCGAGCAGGTGCTGCGCAACGGACGAGTTTCCCAGCGACGCGATTTGCGTCACCTGGTACTCGGCGTGGCCAGCCTCTTCCTGGTCGATCTCCTGTTGTACAGCGACGCGGTCCTGGGTGGTCACATCAATGCGCTGTTCTGGGATATCCGGGGCTTTATTGTGACGATGAGCGCCGTGCTGGTGGGTCGTGCGCTCGCGTTGCGCGACCGGACGGCGCCCGGCGTGTTCGTCTCGCGTCGCGTCGTGTTTCACACGGCGACCTTCGTGTTCGCGGGTATCTTCCTGGCAATCGTTGCGCTGGCCGCGCAGCTGGTGCGCTATTTCGATCAGCAGCTGGGCGAGGCGGCACAGGTCGTCCTCTTTGCGGGCGCGGCCATCATCTTTGTCCTGTTTATCCTGTCGGACCGCTATCGCAACAAGCTGCGGGTGCTCGTCGCCAAGCACTTTTTCGAAGCCAAGTACGACTATCGCACGGAATGGCGTCAGCTCATCAGTACGCTGACGTCCACCGACCTCGAGCTGCCCCTGGCCAAGCGGGCGATTCGCGCCATGCTCAATATCGTCGACTCGCACTCGGGCGTGCTCTGGGTGACGAGTGAGGAACGCGCCGCGTATGAGGCCGTCTCCAGCTGGAACCGGCCCGTGCCCGTGGCATCCCTTGCGGCGGACAGCGCGCTGGTCGCGTTCATACAGCGAACACTCTGGGTCATCGACCTCGACGACTTGCGGGATGGGCGCGGCGGATACGAAGGGCTGAATGCGAGCGATATTCCCGGCAGTCTCGACGGCTTCTGGGTGCTGGTGCCGTTGATCCACAATGAACGCGTGTGCGGCATCGTCGGCATGTCGCCATCGGAGACCGTGTCGCGCCTGAACTTCGAGGATCATGACCTTTTGAAAATGGCCGGGCGCCAGGTGGCCAGTTTTCTCGAACAGGAGCGCGCGACCACACGTCTTGCCGAAACGATGCAGTTCGAGGCGTTTAGCCGCCTGACGGCGTACCTCATGCACGACCTCAAGAACACCATGGCGCAGCAAATGCTCATTGTCGACAACGCAGAAAAGCACAAGCGCAACCCGGAATTTGTTGATGACGTCATCGACACGGTTCGCGGCAGCGCCGAGCGCATTCGCAACGTCATCAACCAGCTGCAGCAGGGAACCAAGGTCGGCCAGCACAGCCGGATCGACGTCGGACGGGTCGTGCTGATCGCGACGTCCAGGTGCGCCCACCGGTCGCCGGCGCCGAGCGCAAGCCTGT
Organism: uncultured Woeseiaceae bacterium; assembly: GCA_945787845.1. Taxonomy (GTDB): domain Bacteria; phylum Pseudomonadota; class Gammaproteobacteria; order Steroidobacterales; family Woeseiaceae; genus UBA1847. Next base: position 7,700 of record CALZJH010000012.1, read on the forward strand.
GCGATGCGCGCGCCACGGTCATTGGCGATGAGGAGCGACTGCTTATGGCCATCACACACGCGATCTCGAACGCCCAGGACGCTACACGGGCCGACGGGCAGGTCGATGTGACCATGAGCATTGATGACGACTATTGCATCATTGCCATTGCCGATACCGGCGCAGGCATGGATGCCGAGTTCGTGCGGGACCGCCTGTTCCGGCCTTTCGACAGCACCAAGGGTGCGCAGGGCATGGGCATCGGAGCGCACCAGATTCGTGAGACCATTCGCGAGATGGGCGGCAGCATGTCGGTCGACAGCGCGCCCGGCGAAGGTACGACGCTGCAGCTTCGTATACCGCTTGCAGACAATGGAACAGACAACGGCGACACCGTGGCCCAGGATGCATAAGTGACCGAAATCCCGCAGACCCGCCTGATACTGAGTACGGACTACGAGCTCTTCTTCCACCAGAGCGGCACGGTGCAGCGATGCCTCATCGATCCCGCCGAGAGGCTGCTCGATTTCACGGCCCGGCATGGTATGAAAATGACGTTTTTCGTCGACACGGGCATGCTCAAGTGCCTGGATCGGCATGCGGCGGAGCACCGGGAACTCGCGCGGCAGGCCGAGATCATTCGCGCGCAATTGCGCAGGATCTCCTCTGCCGGGCACGAACTCGGTCTGCACGTCCATCCGCACTGGGAGGATACCCGGCTGAGCGACGGCGCATGGGATTTCAGCGAGACACGCTATCGCCTCGACATGTTCAGCGACGACGAAGTCGTCAACGTGCTCGAAACGAACTTCGCGCTGCTGCAGGCCCTGTCGGACGAGCCCGTCGTTTCCTACCGGGCTGGCGGTTTCTGCATAGAACCCTTCGAGCGGATCGGCCCGACGCTGTCGCGCCTCGGTGTCACGATCGACAGCAGCGTCGTACCCGGCACCCGGCTCGACGATCCGCAGAAAGGATTCGACGCCTCGCAGGCGCCGGATGAGCCCTGCTGGCGCTTCGACGAGGCGCCGCGTCATCGCGTCGCGGACGGCGCGTTTTGCGAAGTCGCGATTACACCGCTCACGGTGGGCCGCTTTTATTTCTGGGGACGGTTGCTGAATCGACTGGGCGGTTCCAGGGGCGGTGAGCACTTTGGCGACGGCGTTTCCAAGGCGATCGGCCGCACCGAAGTCGTGCGCCGCCTGCTTGGCCAGAGTCGTGTTTCCGAGCTCTCGATGGATGATGCGAAGTCGCAGTTGCTGCTGGACGCATTGGCAGCGGAGCCCTCGAGACGCGCCTGGCACGTTATGGGACATCCCAAGCTCCTGTCGGAACGTTCATTGCAGCGGCTCGAGGAATTTGCGGCCGCGGCGAATATTGCCGAGGGAATGACGGTCGCCGCGTTCGCCAGTCACTGCTGAGGCCATTCGGCAGCCGCCGAATGAGGCGGGGTCCTCGATAAGAAATGTGACGTGCGTCACGCTTTCCGCAGTCCGGATTTCGAAGCCGGTATTCTACTCAAGGGTCGTGTAACATGCTGGATTCGGTAAGTTTTCTTCCAATTGGCGCCGCCTGGCCCGGCGCGGGATTCGGAATATGGGGCACCACACCACGCAAGCGCGAGATGCGTTCTCGCTGCGGGATAGCCAGCGGGCTTTGCCGATGGTTTTGCTGGTGTCCATTGCGGTGGTGGTTTTCTACTGGTCGACCAGTGTGTGGCTGGCCGGTGAGTGGACCTCATCCAATGCTCTGTTTGAGCACGGCTACCTGATCCTGCTGGTATCGACCGTCCTGTTGCTCAGTGCCGCAGGCCGCATCCCGAGCGAACCTTTGCAGCCCAGCTGGCTGGCACTTGGCGCTGTGCTGGCGCTCTCGCTGGGGTGGCTGCTGGCGCGCGTCGCAAGCGTCGCACTGGTGCAAACGCTCGCGTTGCCCGCATTGCTGCTCGGTGCACTGCTGGCGATCTTCGGCTACGCGGCGGGCCGCGTATTCGTACCGGCCGTTTTCTACTTTTCTTTTGCCCTGCCGGTGTGGGAGGTCCTCAAGGAGCCGCTCCGGGACCTGACTATTGTTGTTGTCGAGGCGTTCCTGAAGCTGGGCGGCGTGCCGACGGTGATCGAAGGGGCGCTCGTGCATATCCCGGCGGGCACTTTCCGGATCGCCAGCGGTTGCAGCGGACTGAATTTCTTCGTCGTCGGGCTCGCGCTGGCGGCGCTCTACGGCTATGTGTTCTATGCGTCCAACGTGAAGCGCGTCCTGCTGCTTGGCGTCGGCATGGCCATCGCCATGCTGGCCAACTGGATTCGGGTTGCGTGGGTCATCGCCATCGGCAATTCGAGTAACATGCAAAGCGGGCTGGTGGATGACCACCAGATATTCGGCTGGTCCGTATTTGTCGTCGCACTGCTGCCGTTTTTCGGTATTGCGATGTGGCTTGGCCGCAACGAGCCGCACGGCGACCGTCTTGCTGCACGCAATTGGGCCGGCCCGCGCCTGCAGCGCCGCAATCTCGTCGCCGCCGTCGCCGTGTTGGCGGCCCTCGCGGTAGGGCCGGTCTGGGCGAAACTCACGATGGACGGCTACCCGGCGGACGCTCGTGCCCGGGTCAGTCTGCCGCTGGCTGTCGACGGCTGGCGGGGTCCGGTGCGCACCGGCTCCTCGTGGCGGCCTCATTTCGAGGGTGTGTCGGGCGAGGCGACCGCGAGATACGAGTCCGCGGATGGCTTCGTCTGGATGTACGCAAATGTCTACTTGTCGCAGGACCAGGGTCGGGAACTGATCTACATTCACAACCGGATCGGTGGTGACGCCGATGTATTGAATACGGCGACCACCCGCCTCACCGGATCCTCGGGCGAGACCTTTGCGGCGCGCGTGATGGACGTGGACGATGGCCTGAGGTCGCGTAGAATCGTGTACTGGTACGAAATCGACGGTCGTCGCGTCGCAAGCGATCTGCGTGCGAAACTGCACCAGGCAAGAGCTGTCCTGACGGGACGGCCTGAGGCCGGCGTCGTGGCGGTTTCTGCGGCGTGCGATTTTGAATGTTCCGGGGCGGATGAGAGAATCGCCCGGTTTGTGGCGGCACTCGGCGATGACTATCGCCCTGACTACACGGTAAAGGTTAAAGATTTGCGATGATGTCGATAATGCGACAGTTTGCGGTGGTGGCGATAGCGCTGTCCTTGGCGGCCTGCGGGCTGGCCACATCCAATGAAGAGCGCATGGCGGCAGCGCGCGCGAGTATGGCTGACGGCGAGAACCGCGCGGCTATCATCCAGCTACGCAGCGTGCTGGTTGAGGAGCCCGATCACCTCGAGGCGCGACTGGCCCTGGCCACGGTCATGCTGGGTCTCAACGACATTCCAACGGCGCAAAAGGAACTGGATCGCGCCATCGAGCTCGGGGGTGCCCCGGCCGATATCGAACGCCTGCACCTCAATATTCTCGCCGCCAAGGGCGAGTTTACCGAGTTGCTCGACGCGATAAGCCGAACCGAACCGAGCCTGCCGCCGATCGAGATTCTCGATCTACGTGGGCAGGCGCTGCTCGGGTTGCGCAATGGACCGGCCGCGGAAGAAAATTTCAACGAGTGGCTGCAACTCGAGGCGGGCGCGCCTGACGCTATCGTTGGCCTTGCCAAAGCGCGTGCATTGCAGGGTGACGCGGTGGCGGCCATCGAGATGCTGGAAACCTTGCTCGCGAAAAATGCCGACCACGCTGCGGGTTGGCTCGCCCTCGGCAACATCCACTACGGGATGCGCGATTATAAGAGCGCGGCTGTGGGCTTTCGCCGGTCGATCGAATCGGGCCAGCCTGAGACGCACCTCATTCGCCACATCTTTGCGCTGCTGGGACTCTCCGACTGCGAGATTCTCCTCGGCAACGCTGCCGCGGCCAGAGATGCCGTTGCGGCGCTATCGCGCTATGCCCCCGGCATGCCGGAGAGCGCGCTGCAGCGTGCCCGCGTTTTCCAGCTGGAAGGCGACCATGCGGCGGCGGCTCGCGAGCTGATCGAACTGTTCAATATTGATCCGAACGATGTGCGCATCATGATGCTGCTGGCGACCAACCAGTGGCGCGCCGGCAATATTTACCAGGCCCAGGAATACCTTTCGCGTATCGTTTCTCTAGCGCCCGGCAACATCCGCGCCCGCAAAATGCTTGCCCAGATTGAACTGCAGCAAAGGAATACGTCGCTCGCCGTCGACATGCTCGAGCCCTTACTGGCGGAAAACAGCGACGATACGGAATTGCTCGGGCTGCTGGCGATCGCGGACATGCAGCGCGGCGATTCCGATGTCGCAATCAGCCGTCTGCGTATTGCCGCAGAGTTGAGCTCGGGAAGCCCGCAGGCCGCGGTTCAGCTGGCCGAAGGTTACGTCCGGACGGGACAGCCGCAGGAGGCGGTCAAGCTCCTGTCCAGCTACCCCTTATCCACACAGGCACCGTTCACGCGAGAGCAGGTGCTGCTGGCCGCCTACCGTGACGCCGGTCGGGTACAGGACGCCGTGGCCGAAGCCGAGGCCCTGGTTGCCGCGAACGCCGACAATGTCCTGGCCCTCGAGCTCGCGGCGCGCTTCTACCTGTCACAGGAGATGTTCGATGATGCAAGGAACTTGCTCGAACGCTCTCTTACACTGGCTCCACGCGGTATACAGGCACGCCTTATGCTGGCGAAGCTTGACCTGAGCCAGTCGCGACTGGACGCGGCCGGCGAAAACTTCCAGGTGGTTTTCGATGCGGACACGAAGAATCTGACCGCGTCGCTTGGCCTGATCCAGGTGGCGCATGAAGCCGGTGACAGGAATCGTGCGCTGGATTTGCTCGAAAAGACTTACCTGGATTACCCCGGTGAATCGTTGCCTGCACTCGTGCTGGCCAATATGTACCTGGAAGACGGGCGCAATATCGATGCGATGGAAGTTGCGGCGACGATTGCAGACGGTGATGTCAGGGAGCTGAGCGTGGTCCGCTCGGTTGGCCGCATATTCTTTACGGTTGGCGACATGCAGCGCGCCCAGGAACAATTTGAAATCGCCGTCGAACGGTCGCCGCAGTCGGTTGCCCTGATGCTCGACCTGACGCGCGCGCTCATGAGCCAGCGCAAGTATGCCGATGCCATGCTGGTCACGGAGCGCGCGATCGCGACCGACCCGTCGTCAGTCCCGGCACGCGTGCTGCAGATTCTCACGATGATCCAGCTCGGTCAGGCAGGGGATGCCGAACAACGCGCGCTCGCGCTTGCGGAGGCGCACCCGAATGACGCGTCGGTTGCACTTGCCCGTGCCGAAGCGCTCGCCGCAATGGGTGACCCAAGGCGTGCTGCCGCGGCGTTTCGAATGGCGGCCGAAAAGGGCGCGGGATTGAATGCGATTGTGCGGGAAACGCAGCAGCGCCTCGCGGCCGGGAACGATCCTGCGCCGGCAGAGAGTCTCGTTAACTGGATTGCCGCAAACGACGGTGACATTGAAGCTCGCAAGGCGCTGGCAGGACTCTATCAGTACCAGGGTGAGCGGGACGCGGCGCGTGATGCTTATCTGGCGTTGGCGGCCGATTACCCCGATGATGCGGTCGTGCAGAATAATCTTGCGATTGAATACCAGCTGGTGGGTGAACTTGAGCTCGCTCTGGAGCATGCGACGAATGCACGGGAGCAACAGCCTCAATCGGGGTCAATCGCTGATACCCTCGGCTGGATCTATCGTGACCTCGGTGACTATGCCAACGCCGTCAAGCACCTGCGCGAGGCGCGACGCATGTCACCGGGCAACCGGACTATCGAGTATCACCTTGCGGCGACGCTCGCTGACGCCGGGGCAAACGACGAAGCGCGTGAGATCCTTGCGGGTCTTCTGCGCAGCAATGTGCCGTTTCCGTCGCGCAGCGACGCAGAAGCACTGATGGCAAGACTTTAGGAAATTTTGAGGAAGAACATTGGGAATGGACATATCTGCAAAACCTGCTACCGCAATGCGTGCCGCTGTACTGGCCGCTCTCCTGTTGCTGGTCGCCGCGTGCGGCTCGGGCGGGACCATTCGGCCTGAGAACTGCCCGATCGCGACAACGGGACTCGACGGCTACGTCATAGGTCCTGGCGATATTCTGAATATCGTCGTGTGGCGCAACGAGGAATTGTCCACAGAGATTCCGGTGCGGCCGGACGGGCGGATTTCCACGCCCCTCATCGACGACATGGTTGCCTCGGGCAAAACACCGTCACAACTGAGTGCGGACATGGAAGAGGTGCTCGGTGAGTTCCTGCGGACGCCCGAGGTAAGCGTCATCGTGACGCAGCAGGGCGCCACCAACCAGATCCAGGTTGTGGGCGAGGTCAATTCCCCACAGGCCCTGTCTTATCGCGAAGGACTTCGTGTCCTTGACGTCATCGTTTCCGTGGGCGGCCTGAATGAATTCGCAGCAGGCAATCGATCTCGCGTCATTCGGGAGAGCGAGAATGGCCAGGTCGAGTGCCAGGTAAAGGTGAAAGCCCTGCTCGATGGCGACATGTCACAGAACATCCTGGTATTTCCCGGTGATGTGCTTGTAATTCCGGAGACCCGACTGTAATGCAGGAACTGTTTCAAATAATCCGCTCTGAGATTATCGGTGCATGGCGTTACCGCTGGATTGCGATGATCGTCGCCTGGATCGTCTGCGTGCTCGGGTGGATGTCTGTCATTTCGATGCCGGACATCTATGAGGCAAGGGCAAAGGTCTATGTCGATGCCGACTCCAGGCTGGCCAGCGTTGTAGGACAGGTTGGTGCGACCACGGGTGTTCGCTCGCGCGTATTTGTCGTGCGCCAGGCAATGCTCGGCCGCCCGCAGCTCGAGCGCGTTGCTCGTGAATCGGATCTGGATTTGCGTGCCCGCACCGAAGAAGAACGCGAAGACATGTTGGCGTCGCTGAGGGACCGTATCGGAATTACCACTGGCCGCACTGCCGAGTCTCGCAATTTATTCACAATAACTTTTGAAGACCGTGACAGATCGATGGCGATTGCCGTGGTACAGACCCTGCTCGACACCTTTGTTGAAGATGTTCTCGAATTGAAAGAGCAGGGTGTCGAAGATGTCGAGGGCTATCTCGAGGAGCAATTGGCGTATTACTCGCAGTTGCTGTCTGCATCCGAAGCGGAGCTTGCCGAATTCAAGAAGCAAAACGTCGGCTTGTTGCCCGGCGAAAACGGCGGCATATTCGAGCGACTTCAGGCGCAAATGGATTCTCTGAAGCAACTTCGGCTCGACCTGCGTATCGAAGAGGACCGGCGCGATGAATTGCGGCGGCAGCTGACGAGCGAGGATCCGATGTTGCCACCCGGAAGTGAAGGCGCAGGCGGGGTTCTCGTGCCTTCGACGCCGACGGAAACCGCCATCGCCGAGCTCGAAACGCGCAGGTCCAGCCTGCTTCTGTCGTACACGAATCGGCACCCGGACGTGGTCGCGATCGACGAGCAGCTCGAGCAGCTATACGAGAAACGGCGCGTCGAGAACGCGGCGATGCGCAGTTCCGGCGGCGGCATGGAAGGCGCGGCGAACGCAACGAACCCGGTCTACCAGAATGCGCAGATCGCATTGAATGCGGCCAACGTATCGATTGCGGGCCTGCGCAGCCAGGTCGTACAGCTCGAGTCGGCAGTGCGCCGCCTCAATGGCCAGATTGAGACAATTCCGGAGATCGAGGCCGACTACTCGAAGCTGACGCGCGACTATGCCCAGTACCGGGCTCTGTACGACGAGCTGCTTGAGCAGAAAGAGCGCGAACGCATGAGCACGGTCGGCGACGATCGTGATGTCGTGAGCTTCAACATCGTAGAGCCGGCAACCAGCCCGCTCGAACCGGTTGCGCCGGTACGCGGCATCATGATTCTGATCGTCTTGGTGATCGGATTGGGTGCGGGTGGAGGGGCTGCCTACCTGTTCCATATGTTCAACCCGGTCTTCATGGACTCGGGGACGTTGCGGCGCGTCACCATGCGTCCCGTACTCGGTGTGGTTAGCAAGACCTGGCTGGATAAAGGCAAGGTTGTGCGCCGTGTGGACATGTCGTCGTTTACCCTGGCCGGCGTCGGCCTGGTGGTCGTATTCGTGTGTACTGTGTTATTTCAGGATTACGCCGTGGATCTGGTACAGCAAATCCGCTGGCAGCTGTCGAGCTAGCTTAGGGAGAGTATGAAACGTGAGTAAAATTCAGGAAGCGCTCCGGCGGCTACAGCAAACAGGTGATACCGGTTCGGCCGATCCAATCGACGGCGACGATCCGATGGCGACGACCATGTCGCGTATCGCGACGCCGGTGCGTCGCGATTCGGACGATGTGTTGATGTCCAGCGTGACAACCAACCCGCACACGTTGCTCGTTGATCGCGAAGCGCTAAGAAACGAGGGGCTGCTCGCGCCGGAGCGAGACTCGGCGCTTCTCGCCAAGCAGTACCAGGCGATCAAGCGCCCGCTGGTTCGGCATGCATTCGGAAAACGTGCCACGAAAGTCGAAGATGGCAACCTTATCATGGTGACCAGCGCGCTGGCCGGCGAGGGCAAGACGTTTACGAGTATCAACCTGGCTCTTAGCATGGCGCAGGAGCGCGATCACTCGGTCGTGCTGGTGGACGCTGACGTTGCGAAGCCCCATGTCAGCAATATTTTTGGCGTCAGCGATGAGCCAGGGCTGCTCGATTTGCTCGAGAACTCGATAATGACCCCACAGTCGCTGGTGATGGCGACCGACGTGGAGCGCCTCTATGTGCTTCCCGCCGGCGCACCACGGATCAATGCCACCGAACTCCTTGCAAGTAATCGCATGGAAATGGTGGCACGCGCCCTGGCCAATATTGCCGATCAGCCGATCGTCATCTTCGATTCACCGCCGCTTCTACAGACCAGTGAGGCCAGTGTTGTGGCGTCGCTGGCGGGACAGGTGATTGTCGTCGTGCGGGCCGGGCAGACGTCGCATCAGGCCGTTATGAGCGCGCTCGGAATGCTCGGTGACGATCGCGCCGTGAACCTGATCCTGAACCAGTCAACCGAGACCAGTATCGACTATAACTATGGTCTCGAGTATGGCTACGGTTATGGATCGAAAGCTATGCAGGACGACACGGCGAGGATGAAAGCCAGGGCTGGGCATCCTGTCGCCGACGAAATTGAGGGGGATTAAGTCTATGAATAAGAAACTCACCCTGAGCCGCAGCAGCAAACGGTTGTTGCTTGTTAGCATGTTGGTGCTGCCAGGTACCAGCGCCTTTGGTGCGGATGTCAACGCGATATTCAACGCCTCGGTCGGCCGCAGCGACAATATCCTGCGCACCGATGACAATCAGGTCGACGAACGGATGGCGACGGCTGGTATTGAACTCGATGTTCTTCATGATGGTCCACGTCTGTCCGCTGACGTGTATGTCAATGCGGACTACATAGAATACCTTGACGATTCTTTCGACAACGATCTTGAGGGAGGAGCGACTGCGGTTGCTGACTACTGGTTTATCCTGGATCGACTGGGCTGGAATTTGCAGTACAACTTTGGCCAACAGGTATTTGACCCACTTGCGCCGATTCGTCCGGACAACCGCGAGAACGTCAGCTATCTCACGACCGGTCCGCAACTTGAAATGCCGTTGGGAAGCCGGTTTGAGTTTCAGGCGTCAGTGGACTATTCCGACACGTCCTACGAGATTAATCCTAACGACCAGACGCGGCTCGGCGCTCGCGCGAGCATTGGTCGTTTGATGGGAGCGGGGCGGACGTTATCTCTCGTGGCTACGCAAGAGACGGTTGAGTACGACGATAATTTCCTGACTCCCGATTTCGAGCGCCAGGGACTGTTTCTTCGCTTCGAATCCATCAATTCGCGTAATACACTCACTGTCGACCTTGGCGTCAATCAACTCGAGTTGGATGGAGCAGATGAAACCGGCGACGGAACGCTTTTCCGCGTCGACTGGACACGAGTACTGTCGAACGGTGTCGAGTTGACGCTCGGGGCGGGTACCCGATACTCGGATCAGGGCGATATCTTCCGCTTTTTCCAGAATGCCGCGTTCGATCTCGTCGATACGGAAAACGTCTCGGGCATTGCGTCGCCGTTCCGCAATAACTACGGCTCAGTAATTTTTAGCCTCGAAAAACCACGTACCAGTATCGACCTGGTCGCGCTATACAGCGACGAAGATTACGAGTTCGAGTCGACGTTCGATCGTGAAGTCAAGCAGCTAAACTTCCTGCTCGTTCGCGACTTCACAAACAAGATATTTGGTGAATTGGGCATCGACGCATCGTCGCGCGAGTTTATCAGCGTGAATCGCGACGACCGCGACGTGCAATACACCGTATCGCTGGGTTTTCGATTCAGTTCCGCCTTGTCGACAGTGCTCAGCTATCAGCATTTTACGCGGTCCTCCAATCAGGGAACGACGGAATTTGACGAGGACAGGATATTCCTGCGAGTAAGCTATGTACCAAGATGGTCTAGAGAATAGCCGCAACGCTGACCCGAAAGCAGACAACGTGTCTCACGAAGAGAAGCGACAAACTGCCCAGGAAGGCAACAAGAACCCGCCGTTTCATGCGAGGTCGGGGCTGCTGCGCCGGCTGCTGCTGATACTGGATATCGCGACAGTGACGTTCGCATTCCTGCTGACGCTGCTTCGCGTGCCCGCGATGTGGCCCGAAAACGGCATCGATCCTGCCGATCATTACGGGCTGCTGCCGATTATCCTCGTGACGTTCGTCGTGTGCCGCAACCTCATGGGGCGCAAGCTCAAGCTGGGGCCCGCCAGCATGTCGTCGCAGATCTTCAGCCTGGTCAGGGAGGTGGCGGTCACCGTGGGCGTGCTGCTGATCCTGGTGTTCCTGCTCAAGATGACCTTCGTCAGCCGGCTCGTGGTCGGCTGGTTTGCCGTGACGTCGATCGTGCTGCTCGTCGGTTCACGTCTGCTCATCTACTGGTGGTATTTCGTTCACCATCGCAACGCCGTCGAACAGGCGCTCAACGTACTCATTATCGGCTCGGGGCGCCGCGCCCATGTGCTTGCCCGCAGATTGCAGGAATCGTTCGAATGGAACGTCAACGTCGTCGGCTACCTCGATCCCGAAGGCAAATCGATGGGACGCCGGTCCGGGGACAGGATTCTCGGGCATGTCAATGAGATCAAGACCGTGCTGCGCGATCATGTCATCGAGGAGGTCATCATTGCCGTGCCACGCTCCATGCTGGGCGACGTCCAGATGATCGTCGACTCGTGCGAGGAGGAGGGCGTACGGCTCTTGTTCATGGCGGATCTGTACGAAGTTAAGGCCCAGAAAGTCCACCTGGCGATGGTCGGCGACATTCCGCTGCTCGGCTTCGAGTTTGTTTCGCGCAATCAGAATGCGCTGATCGCGAAACGGATTTTCGACATCGTGATCACGCTCGCCTCGATGCCGCTGATACTGCCAATCCTGCTTGTCACAGCACTCGCAATCCGCCTGGAATCCAAAGGGCCGGTATTGTTCGTGCAAAATCGTGTCGGCCTGCACAAGAAGCTGTTCCCGATGTACAAGTTCCGGAGCATGGTCGTGGATGCCGAAGAGCGCATGAAGGAGATCGAGCATCTGAACGAGGCCGAGGGCGCGAACTTCAAAATCAAGGACGATCCGCGCATTACGCGCGTCGGTCGTTTCATTCGCAAGATGAGCATCGACGAATTGCCGCAGCTCATCAACGTGCTGAAGGGCGACATGAGTCTCGTCGGGCCGCGGCCCATGTCGATTCGTGACGTATCCCATTTCGACAAGGGCATCCAGCGCAAGCGCTTTAGCGTTCGACCGGGTATCACGGGCTTGTGGCAGGTTTCCGGACGCAGCAACCTGACGTTCGATCAATGGATCGAACTCGATCTCGAGTACATCGATCACTGGTCGTTCGGGCTCGACATCAGGATTCTCCTGCGCACGATTCCCGTCGTGCTGCTGAGCCGCGGCGCGGTCTGACGGGCCTGGCGATATCGATGAGACGTCTGCTCGGATTCCTGCTTCGCATCGCGTGCGTGACGCATATCCTGCGGTTCCTGAATCGCAGGAAGATTACTATCCTGATGATGCATGGCGTGGCTGCCGATCGCGAGGACGACGGCTGGCAGCCGTTGTGGCCAAGGCTGACGCCGGAACGGCTCGATCTCGTCCTGGGTCAACTCGCTCAGCGCTACCGGTTCATCTCGCTCGACGAGGCCGTGGACGTGATGGCCGGCCGCAAGGCGCCGCCCCGGAACGGGCTCGTCCTGACCTTTGACGACGGCTACAGAAACAACGTGACCGAGGCGTTGCCCGTGCTGCAAAAGCACGCTGCGCCCGCGGCGTTTTTTATTGCAACGGGCTTTGTCGAAACCGGGGAGTCCTACTGGATCGACCGGCTCGACTACGCGTTGCAGCAGGCTCCCGAGGACGCGCGTCTCATCGAGGCGCTTGGCCGGACCTACGACCTGCGGAATCTCGACCGCGAGGCGCTGGCGGAAGGCTATCGCCGCCTGCGCCTCGGCGTGAAGAACTCGGTCCCGGATGACGCGAAGATGCTTGCCGAATTCGACCGGATCAGTAGCGAACTCGAGAAGGCGGCGGGCACGTCGATCAGGGACGTCATCGATGTCGACCGCTACGTAGCCGTCGCAACCTGGGAGCAGCTTGCGAGCGTCGCCGCCGACGGTGTGAAAATCGGCAGCCATACCGTGAACCACTGCCGCCTCACGGGCATCGATCACGGCGAGGTCGCGAAGCAGCTTGCCGAGTCGAAGCAAACGCTGGAGCAGAAGATCGGTAAGACCTGCCGCCATTTCTGCTATCCGAACGGCGATCACGATCCGGCGGTTGCCGCACTCGTTGACGCGGCCGGCTACGTGTCGGCGGTAACGACCGACAATGGCCTGAATCGCGTTGGCGACAACCTGATGACCTTGCGGCGATACCCGATGCCGTCGGGCACCGATGCCTTTTCCAATCTTCTCGCGGTCAGCGGATTCGCGGAACTGCCGATCATTCGCAGCGTGCTGAGTCGCCTGTGATGGACGGGGCCGGGGAGAGCACCGCTGCCCGCCGCGGCCGGAGCATCTGCTTCGTCGCGCACTATGCTCTCGCGGCACTCACGGGCAGGAATCGCCAGCATGCCGGCGGCATCGAACGCCAGCAGACGACGATGGCAACATGGCTTGCCGCGCGTGGCTGGGACGTGTCGATGATCGTCTGGGATGATCCGGATGACACGGCAACCGAGGCGCATGGCGTGCGCATTGTGCGCCTGTGCTCGCTCAACGATGGCATGCCCGTGTTGCGCTTCTTCCATCCGCGGTGGACGAGCCTGAACGCGGCGCTCGCGGCAGCGGATGCCGATATCTACTACTACAACTGCGGCGATCTCGGGCTGGGCCAGATCGTCGCGTGGGCGCGCCGCAGGAACAAACCCGTGGTCTTCTCGGTGCCCAGTGATCCGGATTGCGATCCCGAGCTGCCGGCGCTTGGCAGCGTCCGGGAGAGGGTCCTCTACCGCTATGGGCTGACGCGCTGCGAGCACATCATCGTGCAGTCCGCGAAACAGCAGGGCATGCTCGAATCGGGTTTCGGCAAGGCCTCGACGCCGCTGCGCATGCCCTGTGTCGGATTCAGCGACATCACGGTCAACGAGCCCGCAGGCGACGGTCGTTTCAACGTCCTCTGGGTGGGGCGAATCAGCGAAGAAAAACGTCCCGACTGGGTCCAGCAGCTCGCCCGGGAATTGCCGGATGTCGACTTTACGATTGTGGGTGGTCCAAATCGCGATTCGGAGTATTCACAAGGTGTCCTCTCGGATGAGGCGGCCTTGCCCAACGTGTCGTTCGTTGGACGCATCGCACACGAAGATATGGGGCCTTACTATGCGCGTGCGGATCTCCTGATCTGTACGTCTGTCTACGAAGGATTTCCCAATGTGTTTCTCGAGGCCTGGAGCACCGGCACGCCGGTCGTGACGACCTGCGACCCTGACGGCCTGGTACAGAGTGAAGGTCTGGGCTACTCGGCGAGCGATCTTCCGGGCCTCGCCGAGGCAATCGGGCGGCTCGCCGGCGACGCAGGCCTGCACTCACAGATGTGCGTCTCGGCGCGCGACTACTTCGACAACAACCACAGGCTCGATCCCGCCATGGAGGCGTTCGAAGCCTATTTCATCGACGTCCTCAACAAGAATAACGGTGCTGGCAATGTCCAATAGATTTGAATTCGAGGAAAAGGAAATTCTCGGTGTCGGCGTGCATGCCGCGACCATGGGGCAGGCGCTCGATGCCATCGATACGGCGATCAAGGCGAAGCAGCGCCTGATGATTGGTGTCGTCAACGCGGCGAAGATGGTCAATATGCGCAAGAACCCCGATCTCTGGGAGGACGTGACGTCATCGGACCTCGTGCTCGCGGACGGCATGTCCGTCGTGCATGCGTCGAAAATCCTGGGCGCTTCATTGCCGGAACGCGTCACGGGCATTGACCTGATGGAGGGCATTCTCGCGCGTGGCAGCGAGGAGGGCTATCGCGTCTATTGCCTGGGAGCCAAGGAGGAGATTTCGCAGACTGTCGTGGAGCGATTCAATGCCAGCTACCCGGGCGTCAACGTTGTCGGGCGGCGCAATGGCTATTTCACCGACGAGGAAGAAGAGGAAATAGCGCAGGAAATCGGCAGCCTCAACGTCGATGTCCTGTTCGTCGCGATCACGTCACCGAAAAAAGAGCGCTTCATGGCCCGCTGGGCCGATCAGCTCAACACGACGGTCGTGCATGGGGTGGGCGGTTCGTTCGATGTTGTGGCCGGATTCGTTGAGCGCGCACCTGAGAAATGGCAGCGCCTGGGTCTTGAGTGGCTCTACCGGGTCAAGCAGGAGCCTGGACGGCTCTGGAAACGCTACCTCGTTACCAATCTTACGTTCATGCGTATGGTCATGACGGCCTGGTTTGCCGGCCTGTTACGCAGGAAGGAACGATGAGCGAACGCGGGCAGCTACTCTACATCCTGGCCCCGAGCTACTCGGGATCGACGTTGCTGACCTATTTGCTGGCGCAGCACGATGCGATCGCGACCGTAGGTGAACTCAAGGCGACGCGGATGGGCGATATCGACGCCTATCGATGCTCCTGTGGTGAGCTTATCCGCGAGTGCGAATTCTGGTCACGCCTCACGCAACGGGCCACGGATGAGGGTCTTGATTTTTCGTTGGACGAATTTGGCACCGTGTACGGCAACGGCACGGGATTTGTGAACAAAGTGGTTCGTGCACTGGTTCGCGGCCCCTTGTTCGAAACTGCGCGCAGCGCGCTGCTCAAACTGTTGCCCGATAGTATGACCGGGGTCAGGGCCGTGACCCGGCAGAACCTCGCGTTGAGCAAAATCGTCTGCGACCTGCAGAACGGATCGATTTTTCTTGATGGATCCAAGGATTCGGCAAGACTGCTGCACTACCTGCAATCCGGTGAGTGGGACATCAAGGTGATCTACCTGCAGCGCGACGGGCGTGGTGTGACGAATTCGTACGTCAAACACGACGGTGTCGATTACGATGGCGCCATAGACTACTGGCGCAGAGCCGTCACGGAACTGCAGCGCATGCGCGGTCGGCTCGACGACAACCGGGTTTACGACCTGTTGTACGAAGATCTCTGCCGTGAACCGGAGCAGAAACTGGCGGAGATCTGTCGCTGGCTCAATATCGATGAACTCGATCATGCTGCGACGTTTTCGGCGGAATCCCAGCATGTCCTTGGCAACAGCATGCGTCTCAACAACGTATCTGAAATTCGCTTTGATGAGGCCTGGCGCAAGAAGCTGACACCGCAAAACCTGCGGGACTTCGAGGAGCGCGCAGGCGCATTGAATCAATCGCTGGGATACAAGGCGGCATGAGCAAGAAGCACAAGAACAAGGACGTCACCGGGCGCAGCAGGATGGCGCGCAATCTCGTCGGGCGCTGGCTCGGCCAGATCGTCGTCATCGTTTCTGGCTTCGTCATTCCACGGATGATCGACGTCAATCTCGGCGCCGTTGCGCTGGGTATCTGGGACTTCGGCTGGTCGACTGTCTCGTATTTCCGCTACATGGGCTTCGGCCTCGCAGCCGGGTTGAATCGCTTTGTTGCGATGTACAACGCCAAGGAAGACGTGACCAATCTTAAGCGCTGCGTCTCGTCGACGGTGTTCCTGCAAATATTCATCGCGAGTTGTGTCGTGGTGGCATCGTTTGGTGTGGCGGCACTGGTGCCCATCCTGTTCGACGAAATCGAACCGGCGCAGGTTATCGACAGCCAGCTGGTTCTCATCCTCCTGGGCTGTAACCTGGCGGTGCGCATGGCGTTCTGGCCGTCGCGCGGAATTCTCACGGGCAACCATCTTTGGACGGTGACGGCCGGCGTTACGGCATTCGGTGATGTCGTTTTGCTCATCGGTATGTTCACCGCGCTGAAGATGGGTGGCACGCTGGCCCACCTCGGCATGATCGTGTTTGGTACCGCCGTCATGACAGAAATGATTCGCGTGACAATGGCCAAGCGCGTGTATCCGCATCGCATGATTTCCTGGCAGTCGGTCGACCGTAAGACGATGAAGGAAATGATCATCTTCGGGATCAAGAACAGTCTCGGGGGAATGGCCCGCCTGATCGTATTGCAGACGACCGCACTCTGCCTCGCGGCAGCGGCTGGGCCGGCGGCGCTGGCAGTGTACGCACGCCCGGTTGCCTTGTTCAGTCACGCCGACAAATTCATCAGCCTGTATGCGTTCCTGCTGACACCCGTCGCGGGTAGCTTGCAGGGTCTGAAGCGGGAGTCCGAACTTCGAGAGCTGTTGCTGACATCGCTGCAGGCATCGTTTGCGATGACGATTCCGGCCATTGTGATGCTGTCAGCTTATGGTGACGCCGTCATACGGCTGTGGATGGGAGACGATTACGTCGTATTGGCTCTTGCGCCAATCCTCGGACTTGCATTCCTGCTGCCCTATGCCCACGCCGTTGCCATGCGCATCCTGGTTGGCGTCAATGCACACGGGCGGGTCGCCCTGCGGTCGCTGATATATTCGGGCGTGGTCCTGGCGATCAGTATTGCCGTGGCGTTCAACGTGGGATGGACGCCTACCGTTGCGGCCATCGTGGTTTGTGTCAGCCTGATGGCGGGTCCCGGTATTTCAGTGGTCGTCGGTGCCTGTAAACGATTCGAGGTCGGATTTGGCGATTATTTCCGGGATGCTGTGGCACGCCCGCTACTCTGCAATTTACCGCTGATCGCGATCGTGTTGGTGTCGCGCGTCCTGGATCAGGACGTGACGGCGCTCGATGCGGCCATCTGGTGTGCCGTGGGCGGAACGATTGTTCTCGTATTGTATTGGTTCTTTATCATGCCGGATTCGCTACGTGACAAGTTTCGTCGCAGGCTGGGAATACGTGTTAGTGCTTGAGAGATCGAAATGAAGATAGCTATGTTTAGTCGCTGGCCGGCAGACCCGGATCAGCCAAGGGGTGGCGTCGAGTCTGCGACCGTCGGGCTCGTGCGTGGACTGGCAGCGCGGAAAGGCATTGAGTTGCACGTCGTAACGCTGGAAAAAGGCCGCGACGAAGACGTCGTCGAGAAGACGCCGCTGGCCACGGTGCATCGACTGGCTGCCAGCAGGATGCCAATGATGCTCGATGTGTTCGGTGGGCCGGGCCGCAGGAAAATCGACGAATGTGTCAGGAAGATCGGTCCCGACATCGTGCACTTCCAGGAGACCTATGGCTTTGGAGGTCCGTATCCCGATATTCCCACCATCTTTACGGTGCATGGTTTCGACAGTCTGAACCTCGTTACCGAGAAGAACTGGCTGTGGCGTCTGCGTTCGCCTCTTTGGAAGATCGCTGAGAAAAAAGGCATCGGCAGCCATCGGTTCCTTGTATCCATTGCGCCGTACGTGACCGAAGAACTCGAAACCGTGTGCCACTCTGATATTACGCCAATACCCAATGCCATTAGCCCGCAGTTCTTCAATATTCAGGCAAGCCCGGTCGATGGCCGTGTCTTGTTCGCCGGCTGGATCAATCGTCGCAAGAACATTGGCGCGGCAATTCGGGCCATTGCGCGGCTGGCGGAGGAAGGGCGCGAAGTATCGCTGCACGCCGCGGGCGAGTTCTCGGACGATGAGTACCTGCAGGAAGTGGAGGCCCTGATCGAAGAGCTGGGCGCCCGTTCCTGCGTATCGCTGCTGGGAAGGGTGTCACAGGATGTCCTCCGGAATGAGCTTGCCGAGGCGCGGGTGCTGATCCTGCCGTCATTGCAGGAAAACGCGCCGATGGTCATTGCAGAAGCCATGGCCGCCGGCGTGCCTGTCGTTGCATCGGATGTTTGTGGCATGCCCACGATGATTGACGACGGTCGGACAGGTTTCCTGATCAAGCCCGACGGTATCGAGGGAATCGCCGATCGCTTGAGTCGAATCCTGGGTGACGACAACCTGCATCGCAAGATGAGCGATGCGGCGCGTGACAAGGCCCGCAGTACGTATCACCCGGATGCGGTAGTCGACGCTACGCTTGCGCTCTATGAAAGAGCCCGCAACGCCTATTCGAAGTCGTAGCCGAAAGTCTCGAGGTCGTCACGATAGTAGTCGCCAACAACGGCGCGCGTATTAGCGTCGTAGTCTTCGGCATAATAGCTGCGCGACTCGGGGCGACGGTTCTTCATCAGCACTTTTGGCAGTTGCTCCGACGGCAGCCCAAGGTGGCGCGCCAGCTCGGCGAAGCCCTCATCGATGGCTTCGAATCGCAAAACCTGATCCATCTCCATCTCACCATTGTGAGATCGCAGCCACCACGTTTGCGGGCGGAAACGTTGGTGGACTTTCCACTCACCCTTGCGCAAGTTCATGAGGCGGCCTTTGAGCGACTTGTGTAGTGCATAGGACATGAACTCGGGGAACGTCAGACTGTGACGCTTGCCGACGTAGCGACCGTTCCACCAAAGCGAGTGGAAGCGGTCGAACGGATTGCGTACGACGGAGAACTTGTAGTACGTCTTCCAGACTTCGTCACTCACGAAATCCTGCACGGCACGAGCGGTCATGTGCTTCTCTTCGCCCGTAATTACCTTGACGAAGTCTCCCGTTGCCGGATCAATGGCGCCATCATCACGCTGTTCGACCTCGTTAAGCGCAACTTCGATGCTGCTGCCTGCCGTCTTGGTGATGTGAATGAATATAGCTTTAAGGTTATGGGCGATCATATCCGTTGACTCCGCCGCGAAGCGGCAATTGTAGGCTGCCGCGACTAGCGGATCAATTGGTCCTGCGTGCCGGAACGGTCGAAGGAACCGGTTCGGCCCGCATGAGCTGTGACAGTGAGAGTCCGATTACGATCCAAAACAGCGTGGCGCCCTGTTTTGGATAGAAAGACTGCGAGCCCAGCGATGCTGTGAGATTGATGACCAGGAACGACAGCGACATGGTTGCGACCATCAATGCTGATTTGTCCGGCGGGTCCGCGAAGACTTTGAGTGACCTTCGCACGAGCAGCCAGAAGAACCAGCCGACAAAGACAATGCCAATAATCCCTGCATCGAGATAGAGCTGGAGATAGGCATTGTGCGGATGACCAAAGGAAGTGATGTTTAGGTCATCGCGCAGACGAGCCACAATGCCGGTTCTTTGCATGGCCTCACGGCCGAAACCGACAATCGGACGCTTATTAGCCTGTTCAATAACCATCGGCCACACGACGACGCGACCAGAGGTTATGGCGTATTGGTCGCGGCCGCTTTCATCGATGGCGCCCATTGAGGCGCGTCGCTCCATTTGTTCCTGTGAACTGGCGTCGTTGCCAAAGCCTTCGAAAACCCGTTCGCGCAGTCCGGGCACGACGACCACGGCAAGTATTGCCACGACAGGGACGAGGATCAGTATTTTTCGCCATTTCAAGAAGCCGAGAACCAGAGCGCACATGATCCAGCTCAGCATGCCGGCGCGGCCTCCGGTTGCTGCCATGGCGAGTGTGCAGAGCAGGAACCCGCCGATGGTGACGGCTGGAGCGATCGCACGATTAAATGCAGGGCGTGCCGCGAGAAATGCCCAGGCCATACTTGCCGTAATCGCGGCAAGGTCGACCCGATGGTAGCCAAGGTCGCGGTCGAGCACACGCAGTGCGCGATCCGCGAGGTCCTGCCCACCGATCAGGGCCGGCATCATCTTCGCAATGACCTGGAGCGACAAAAGGGCGCCGGTCAACAGGATGCCCACGACCGCCAGGCGAACCCGTTCCTTGGAATTGGCCCCCACAGCAATCAGCAGGCCGGGGATCAGCCATTTCGCCGTGTTGATGACAGCCTCGATCACGAACTCGCTTGTCGTAATCGTGCTGCGTCCAAGATATGCGTAGGCCCCGTTCAGGGACCCGAGGTCGGCGTAAGCACGAAGAGTCGACACCGCCAGGATCAGCATGTAGATCACGAGGAGCCGCGTGATCTTCGAATCAGCGCGCCACCGTGAGCCGTCGTTGCGGCGCTGCACGAACCAGGCGACCAAAACGTAGCCCAGCATGATATTGAAGGGATTGACGCCGCCGATGCCAAGCATCTCACGCGGCATGTCCGGGCGTTCCAGCACGGCCAGCAGCGGCAGCATGAAGCACAGCCCACGATACCAGTCGCGGCTGGCCATGACGGCAACCACTATCATGGCGATAAAGAGAAGGCTATAACGAATCACGGTGGTGCTATTGTCGTCGAATGGATCACCGATTGTCGGTGATCGATTCCTCAATTGAAAGGTAGAACTGGTCGGTTGCGAATATGGGGGAACGTGACACACTATGCCCCGTTTTGCGCCGATGAGAAAAATGAGTCTGGAGCTTATGTCTGATAGCAGTTCTGCAACGACGGGAAACCCGACATACATCTACATAGCAGGCCGAGGCCATTCCGGCTCGACACTATTGACGCTCCTGCTGGCCCGTCACCCCAGAGTCGTGGCGGTTGGTGAACTCGCCAACCTGCCGCTGCAGGTCGCGAGGGATGAAACGACCAAGTGGGTCGGCCGCTGCAGCTGCGGCGAGCGTCCCATGGACTGTCCGATGTGGGGAGAGGTTCTTCGACGAATCGAAGCATCGACGGGTGCCGACTTCCATGCGAAGCCGTTCTACTGGCGCATTTCCGACATTGGTATGGAGGAGGAATACCGCAGCCGGGCACCAGTGCGCGCGCCCTGGGTCTGGATTCGGAATCGGCTGTGGCGAGTGCTCCGTTATGCGCAGTACTACGCGCCGCGATGGCTGCAACCGCTTCTGGGCTTCTATCGGCCGCAGCGGCGATGGGGCGAGAATCGCAGCAGGCTCGCCGCGGAGATCGCCGAGGTGAATTCGGTGGATGCAATCGTCGATGCGTCAAAAGACCCTCTCGACATGCTTGATGTTTACCAGAATGCAACGATACCAGTGAAGATCATCCTGCTGACGCGCGATGCGCGCGGCAATATCTGGTCGATGATCAAGAAGATCAAGCCCGGCGAGCCTCGTAAAGGGCCGGTAACACGTGCGTCACACGACTGGGTCAAGGTCAATCGTCGCATCTGGCGGCTCGCTCGCCAGGTGCCCGCAGTCGACTGTCTGCACGTGCGCTACGAAGATATCTGCAGGGACCCGGAGGGCACGATGCAGAGGCTCTTCGAGTTCGTCAGCCTCGAGCCGCACGATGTCGTCGGGTCGCAGGCCGCCGACGACGGTGGGTCGGACCAGGGTCACACGATCGGCGGCAACAAGATCCGATTCACGAGCGAGAAACTGAATATCAGCGAGGACTTCCGCTGGCGTGAGAACCTGACGGCCGCTGACCTGGCGATCGTCAGGGAGATTGCCGGGTCCATGTCCAACGCGCTCGGCCATGAAATCGAAGACTGACAATGCAGAGTCTTGACTGGTATGTAAACCGGCTCCGCTCCATGGGGCCAAAGGAAATCCTCTGGCGCGTGCGCGGACTCGTGGCGGCACAGGCCGACCTCGTGCGTATTCCGGCAGGCCTGGTCCCGAAGCTCAACGTCAGCGGCGCGCTGGCGCGTGACGCTTTCACGCCGGGCTTTGAATGCTCTCCGGCGATCCCGGTCGCGGGAGAGGTGGAGCCGGGTGCGCGGCGCCCGGAATGGGATGAGGAGCTCATGCGTGTCGCAGACAAGGCAATGGACGACACGCTGTCCTATTTCGATCTCGACGACCAGTTTCTCGGCGACCCCGTGGACTGGCAGCGGGACTGGTCGTCAGGGAAGTCCATCGACAGCCTGAAGCTGTCGCATCTCGTCGACTATCGTGTTTTCGACAGTGCCGGAGACTGCAAGCTGGTGTGGGAGCCGAACCGGCACCACCAGCTTGTCGTGCTGGCGCGTGCATACCGGGTGACCGGCGACAGGCGCTACGCCCGCAAGGTCGTGGACGTCCTCATGGACTGGCTCGCGCAGAACCCGTTCGGCTACGGCATGAACTGGAAGAGCGGGCTCGAGCTCGGCGTCCGGCTGATCAACTGGGTGTGGGCGATCGACCTGGTCCGCGATGCCGAGGTGTTCGAGGACAGCGAATGGGAGGCCGTGCTGCGGGCGGTCTACCTCGCGATGTGGGACACCCAGCGGCGCTATTCACAGGGCAGTTCGGCCAACAATCACCTGGTCGGCGAAGTCGCCGGGGTGCTCATTGCGAGCTGCTATTTCAAGGACTTCCCGAATGCCGGCAAATGGCGCGACGCGGCCATGAAGATCATGGAGCACGAGCTGTTTGCGCAGAGCTTTCCCGACGGGTGCACGCGCGAGCACGCCTTCGGCTACCAGTTCTTCGTACTGCAGTTCTACGGCTTTTGCCTGCTCGCCTGCGAGCGTTCCGGCGCGCCGCTGTCGACGGCCTATGCCGGGCGACTGCAACAGATGTACCGCTTCATGGCCCAGATTTGCGCCGATACGGGCAAGCAGCCGAATTTCGGCGACGCCGATGACGGCTACGTGCTGGACCTCGGCAATCGGCCGACGGAACAGGCCGACCTGATCACCGTCGGTGCCGCGCTGGTCGGCGACGACGAGCTGGCGCTCAGCGACACCTCGGAAACAGCGTGGTGGATAAGCGGGGAGCGCGTCGCGAAGGGCGCCGGACCGGCGATGGTCAGCAAGCCCTACCGTGACTCGGGCTACTACGTGTTGCGATCTGACGCCGGTGCATCGTCCCCGGCGGTACGCGTGTTTTTTGACTGTGCCGAACTGGGCTTTGGCGCGATCGCGGCGCACGGTCACGCCGACTGCCTGAGTTTTTCGCTGGCCGTGCAGGGCCGCGAGGTACTCGTCGACCCGGGAACCTACGACTACTACACGTATCCCGAGTGGCGGAACTACTTCAGGTCGACGCTGGCCCACAATACGGTGGAAATCGACGGCCAGTCGCAGTCGGAGCTGCAGGGCGCGTTCATGTGGGGTCACAGGGCCAACGCAACGCTGACTGACTGGGTAGACGACGACGCGGAGGTTCTGGTTGTCGGCGAACATGACGGCTATGCCAAGCTCGACGACCCTGTCATACATCGTCGTTCGCTGACCCTCGACAAAACCACGGGTGCGGTGTCGATTATTGACCAATTGCTCTGTTCCGGAAGCCACGAGGCGCGCGTCAGCTTTCATGTGGCGCCCGGGTATGCCGTTGTCGCGCAGGGCGACGCCGTCGTGGTTAGCGGGAACGGCAGCAGGCTGCGCCTGGTGTCGCCAGACGGCCGTTTCGAGGTGGTCGCCGCCGCCGATGGGACCAGGACCGGCTGGATCAGCGACGGTTATCACAGGAAAGCGCGTGGGCATGCCGTATTTCTCAGGCTTATGTTCAGTGGAAATACGGAAATCCGCACGAACATCGAGATTGATGACGCGCCGTGAGCCAGTGCCACTGCCGAGTGTGACGCAGCGCACAGTTGAAAAACACGAACAGGTACTTCATGCGATTTGTAGAAGCATTTACTATGTCGTATCCGTTTGATTATTTAGAGTTCGTCCACCGGTAACGCCAGAAATGACGTTGCCGGTTTTTGTCCGCAGAAATCGAAGCCACAAATGCCAGCACTACTTCATGAATTGATTGTCACGTCCGCGGCGAACAACCCGGACAAGATCGCGATCGCCGAAAAGGATGCCTCGATTTCCTATCGGGAGCTCGTGGACCGTGCGAGCAGGGTTGAGACCGTCCTGGCCGGGCTGGGCGTGTGTCATGGCGATCGCGTTGGCCTGCTGGCTCACAAGAACATCGCGTGTTACACGGGCTTGTACGGCATTCTCATGGCGGGTTGCGCGTACGTGCCGCTGGATCGACGAGCGCCCGGCAATCGCCTCGGCTATATCGTCGATGACTGCGACATCAGCATCCTCGTATGCACGGCGAAGGGCGCCAAGACACTGCAGAAGGACCCTGAGTCGTTCAAGTCGGTGGAACATGTGGTACTCGTGGACTCGGACGACGAGTCGCTTGCGGCCGGCCGAAACGTCGTTACTGCCGCACAGATCGATGCCGCTGAACCGGCCGTGTCAGACCACTGCGTCGACACGGACCTGGCGTACATTCTGTATACGTCGGGATCGACCGGCGCACCCAAGGGCGTCATGATCAGCCACGCCGTGTCGATGTCGTTCGTGCGTTGGGCCGCGGAAGAGACGGAATTGTCACCGGACGACCGCGTATCCGGTCACGCACCGTTGCACTTCGACCTGTCGATTTTCGATGTGTTCTCGACACACAAGATGGGCGCCACGCTGTTTCCGGTACCCGACGGTGCGTCGACGTTTCCGAGCCGCCTGACGGACTGGATGATCAAAAACGAGATTTCGGTCTGGTACTCCGTGCCATCGATCCTGTCGATGATGGCCAAGCAGCCGACCTTCGAGGAGCGCCGCTTCCCGCATCTGCGCGTATTGCTGTTCGCGGGTGAAGTCTTCCCGGCCAAGTACCTGAAGGTGTGGGTGGCGCATTGTCCGGATACGATCTTCAAGAACTGGTATGGCCCGACCGAGACCAATGTCATCACGAGCTACACGGTGCAGATCCCGGCCGACCAGATCAACAAGCCGGTACCGATCGGCAAGGCGACGAGAAACGCTGCCCTGTTTCGGATAGACAAAGACGGCAACCGGGTTACGGATGACAACGTGTCGGCTGAGTTACTGGCGCGCGGCCCCTGTGTCGCGATCGGCTACTGGGGCGATGAGGAAAAGACCCGCAGCCGCTTCTTTGATAATACCGAGCAGCCGTGGTTACGTGACCGCGTGTACCGCACGGGCGATCTCGTTACTATTGATGAGAACGGTGACATCATCTTCCAGGGCAGGGCGGACCACCAGGTCAAATCGCGCGGCTACCGGATCGAGCTGGGCGAGATCGAGGCGGCCCTGTACCGCGACCAGTCAATACAGGAGGCCGCTGTTATCCCGGTGCCGGATGATCTCATCGGCAACCGGCTGTGGGCCTTCGTGGCCTCACCGGCGTTCTCGGACGAGGTTCCGAACACAGTTATAGACAACGTCAAGCGCTTCGTGCCACCTTATATGGTGCCGGATCACTTCGTTGCGATGGATGAATTACCCAAGACCAGCAATGGCAAAATTGATCGACAAAAACTACTAGGCAAGGCAGAGTCAGAAGGCTGATACACGCCGCGCATACCGGAGAAGAAAGAATGACCCAAGCTATCGACGCAGTTAGCGAATTTATTGCCACCGAGATCATGCATGACTCGAGTGATACCAAAATCGATCCGGATCTTGGGCTCCTCGAAGAAGGTATTATCGATTCGCTGGGCCTGCAACAGATCATTACGTTTATTGAGCAGCAGTTCAAAATCACGATTGATGACGACGACCTGATGCCGGAGAATTTCGAGTCAGTGAATGCCATTGCTGCTCTCATTGAGAAGAACGCCTGAGGCGGCGCAACAGCGGAGACCGATATGTCAAGCGTAGCAAAAGTAATACGACACGCGCCGAGCGAATCAATGGATTCTGCCGAGCGCGATGAACTGATGAAAGTGTGTCATGAGCTGGCGGAAGAATTTGCCGGACGTGCCGATGACTACGATCGCCACAGCAAGTTTCCGGTGGAGAACTTCGCACAGATCAAGGACAACAACCTGCTCGCCATCATGATTCCGAAGGAATACGGTGGCTGGGGTGCTGACTTCCTGACCTACACGAAGGCACTTGAGGTATTGGCAACGGGCGATTCGGCGACGGCCCTGGCCTACAACATGCACAACATCATGGTCGGCAGTATTGCCGAAGTGCCTGAGGCCGCCGGCGACGACAAGCGTGCAAGTGCGGCTAATGATTTCCGCGCCTGGGTGTATGACGAGGTGGTCAAGCATAAGAAGGTGTTCGCGTCCGCGACGTCGGAACCCGGCATCGGCGCGCACGTCAGCCACCTGAAGACCGTTTACGATCGCACTGATGACGGCTTCATCGTCAATGGCGTGAAGTCGTTTGTGTCGATGGGCGGCTACGCCGACTATTACGTCGTCGCTGCCAAAGCGGCACGATCGAAGTCGAAGACTCCGGCAGTGTCGTTCCTGATCGTGGACAGGGACGCTGAAGGCGTCACGATGAAGAACATCTGGGACGTGCTCGGCATGCGCTCGACGTCGACGAACCCCGTTACTTTCAAGGACGTGCTGGTACCGAAGAGCCGCCTGTTCCTGGCCTCAGAAGGTTTGGCGCTTTATAAGATCGCCCGCGAACCGCATTGGCTCGTCGGTGGCTACATCGGCGTTTACCTTGGCATCATGTCAGCGACCTTCGATTTCCTCATTGACTACATGCAGAACAAGAACAAGCCAGGTTCTGAAACACCGTTGTCGCAGGACCCGGTTGTTCAGCACCAGACCGGCCAGCTGTATTCGGAACTGCAGTCTGCACGCCTCGCGACATACCACGCAGCCCGTCTCGTTGACACCGCACGCGGTAGCGACGAAGCTAATGCTGCGGTTCACCACGCGAAGTACCTCGTCAGTGAAGGCGGACCGAAAATGACGGCCATGGCGATCCGCATGTGTGGCGCGACGACGCTCGCACGCCGGTTCCCGCTGGAGAGGCTGTATCGCGATTCGCGTTGCGGCGCGCTGATGCCGGCGAGCAGCGACGATTGCCTGAGCTACATTGGCAAGGCAGCCTACGGCACCAATCTCAAGAACCCGATCGAAACCTATTGGTAAATCGATGCCTGGCGTAAGGCGCTTCGCCGCCATCGTCGTATTGTCGACGGTGTACGCCGTCGCGGCCGGCTATTCTCGCGTTGTTCGCTTTCTGTGGCGGGGTCGAAAGCGGGGCACCGGGAGCGTCATGCTGATCGGGACGTTTCACAACCCGAACTGGTTTCATGCGCACGTCCCGCCCGTGGTCGAGGCGAATGGCGGCAACGTTATCCTGGTCTGCGACGAGCCGGTGGATCACATCGATGGCCTGCGGGTTATCTATCCGCCGCGCCTGGCGAATCGGCTTCTCAGTCGGGCCGGGGCCAAACTCTTCTGGGCCCTGGCTGTGGCGATTCGGCTGCGCCCGGATATTGTCATGGGTTACCACATCTTCCCGTCAGCGATCATAGGACTGATCGTTGGCCGCTCGACCAATGCGCGGGTGGGTTACCAGATGACCGGAGGACAGCTCGAGACCGAGGGCGGCGGCTGGCATGCGGAAAACGTTGTGATGAGTTCGCTCGGCAGGCCATCGGCGATTGTCGAGCGGCGTGTCCTGGCCGTAGTGCGGCAATTCGATGAAATCATCGTTCGGGGTAGCCGGGCGGAGGACCACCTTCGTGAACACAGGTTTGCCGGACCAATACGCACGATTACGGGCAGTGTCGTGGTTCCCGACACGTATGCAAACTACGACGACCGCGAGTACGACCTCATCTTTGTGGGACGATTGACCGAGTACAAGCGACCGGATCGCCTGGTCGAAGTCATACACCGGGTCGTCGACTCCGGAGTCGATGACTTCAAGGTCCTGATCGTCGGTGACGGTCCGGACCGCGCCGAACTGGAAGCGCAATCCACCCGAGACGGCACGGTGAAGAACATCGAGTGGGCGGGGCAGCGTTCGGACGTGCCCGATCTTCTGCAGCGTGCAAGGATGTTTATCCTGACATCGCGCTGGGAGGGTGTGTCGATCGCCTTGCTCGAGGCGATGGTCAGTGGTCTCGTGCCGGTTGTGTCCAGGGTCGGAGACATGGCGGATGTCGTAAGCGACGGCGATAACGGCTTCATTCCGCAGGAAGACGATCTCGACGCATTTGTCGCTGCGATTACGGACGTTGCCAGGAACCGAGAGCGCTGGAACGAACTATCGAAGCGCGCGCGCGAGTCCGGCGTGGCAAAAGCATCGCGCGACGCGGTCGCTGCACGATGGCGGCAGATGTTCAAAGAAAACCGGCCCGACGAATGTCGGGCCGATTGATTCCTTCTCTGCGATTCTTCCTACAAGCCTTCGAGCTTCGCAATGGTGTTGCGCAGCGTCTCCGACGTGCCGGCCCAGATCGTGCTTGAGAGTGAGTCGCGCATGTCCTGCTGGATCGACCAGTCAAAGCACACACCACGTCCACCCCAGATCTGTGTAGCATCGCGCATGAACTCGATAAAGCTCTCGGTGACATACAGCTTGGTGATGGCTACCTCGCCGAGGTACTTGCCAATCTCACCGTTTGCCTCGGTCAACTGGCCACACACATCGTAGACGACCATGCGGGCCATCCGGTGACGCATCACCATCTCGGCGATCTTCGAAGAAATCCCCTGGTACTTGCCGATAGGCTTGCCGAACTGCTTGCGTTCCGCGGCCCACTCAACGGTCTGTTCGAGCACGCGGCCCATCGGTCCGATGCAGATACCCATGAGCATGATGCGTTCCCAGCCGATCGAGTACTTGATGACATTCAGGCCGCCACCGACGCCGCCGATGATGTGGGAATCCGGGACGAAGACGTTTTCAAATGTCAGGCGGCCCATCGAGCAGGTACGTAAGGTTGCCTTATTGTAAGGCTCGGCGTGCGACACGCCTTCGGAGTCGAGGTCGACCATGAAGCCCGTGAAATCGAAAGGCGAGCGGTTGTTTGCCGTCTTGGCAAACAGGAGGCAGGTGGTCGAATCGAGCGAGTTGGTCTGGAAAGACTTGCTGCCATTGATGATGTAGCCGCCATCGGTCTTCTCTGCGAACGTCTCGATCGAGTAAATATCACTACCGGCTGTTTCTTCGCTGAACCCGAGGCAGGCGCGATGCTCGCCGCTGATGAGTTTAGGCAGGTACATTTCCTTGAGCTCGTCGGACGCGGTCGAGAGCAGGGCGGCCTGGATACCGCTCATTTGCGAACTCATCGCAAAAAAGAAGCCACTGTCATTGCATTCGAGGCACATGCCCTCGATGGCGGCTACTGCATGTCCGTAGGGCATCTCCGAGCCGCCGAATTTTTTCGGTACGCTCATACCCAGTACGCCCATATCGCAGCATTTCTGCCAGCGTTCTACCGAGAATTCCTTGTCGGCATCTCGCTGTTGCCAGTCGCCGGCGAGTTCGTTCTTTGAAAACTCGCGAAACTTCTCGCGGGTCTCCTCCAGTGACTTGTCTTGCCATGGTTGCATCGTTCAGTCTCCTAGGTATCGCTTTCATTTAGCCAGCCGTCATAGCTGCCATTTTGTAGTGCATTCAATCGTCCGGTGGCAAATGCCTGTGCTTCGACCACATAGCGTCGCAGCGCGGCACGCCTCCCGGCATCGCCGCTTACGCGGCGTAACTGGGCCCAGGCGCCGAATACCTGGCTGTAAATGTCGGCCAGGTCACGGGCCGCGGCCTCTGCGAGCTTCGGTGATTCTTTACCACTCACCGCATCCCGGTATTGTTCGTACAGACGACGATTCTCAATGATCATACTGCGAATGTCATCACAGTCGTCGGGGCAAGGCAGTGCCTCACTGGCGTCGAACAGATCGGCCAGCGTGTCCGACATGATGTACTTGAGCGACGCGGAGACCTGCACCTGGCTCGTGCCCTCGTAAATCGTCGTAATGCGCACGTCTCGTACCAGCTGTTCCATCCCCGTATCGCGGATAAAGCCGAGGCCGCCGAAGACCTGTTGTGCGTCGATGCACACCTGCTGCGCCTTCTCGGTAATGACGTATTTCACGAGCGGCGACAACAGGTTGCTGTACTTGGCTGCCTCGCGCTGCCGGGCCTTCATCGCGGCGATGTCATCCTCGGCGACGCGCCCGTGCGCAATGGCTTCTGCAATCTGTACTTTGCGGTCGAGCCAGATGATGCTGTCGTAGAGCAACGCGCGGCTGCTTGTAATCGCAAGGGACATTTTGTCCAGCAGCTCGCGTACCGCGGGGAAGTCGATGATGGTCGTACCGAACTGGACCCGTTCGCCGGCGTACGCGAGTGCGCGCTGGTAGGCCTCCTCGGCAATGCCGAGCGCCTGGGCCGCGACGCTAAACCGGGCTTGTGCCAGGTTCTCGAGGACATAGCTGGTGAGGCCGGCCTTGCGCTTGCCAACCAGCTGCACCGGCGCGTCATCGAAAAAGAGTTCACAGGTCGGGGAGCCGTGCAGCCCCATCTTGTCTTCGACGCGTATCACTTTAACGGCATCCGATTTCGGACAGACGAACAGGCTGAGCCCGAAGATATTCGAGATTTTTGGCTCGGAGCGGGCGAGCACCATCAACACGTCGCCGCAACCGTTGGATATGAAGTGCTTGGTGCCATTCAGCCGCCACTGGCCGTTCTCGTCCTCGAACGCTTTGACCTTGATGGCCTGGAGATCGGAACCCGCGCCCGGCTCTGACAGGACGATCGACCCGATCTTTTCGCCGCTGGCCAGGCCCGGCAGGAATTCCTGTCGCTGCTCGTCACTGCCGAAGCGCGCAATCAGTTCGCCCACATCCTGGTAGCCGAACAGGGTCATCATCGAGGCATCGGCGCGAGAGACGAGTTCGATCATCATCATATAGATGGTTGCCGGGACACCGGCCCCACCGTAGGCTCGCGGCAACATGGCACCCATGAAGCCGGACTCGGACAAGGCCTCAACGGCGATGCGTGTGCCCTCCGCGTAGGTGACCACCCCGTCTTCGAGCAGGGTGCCCTCAAGGTCGACGTTCTGCCGGTGCGGCGCAATTACGTTTGCCGAGATGTCGCCGAGCAGGTCAAGTGACGCGGCAAAGAAATCCATGGCGTCGTCGAGGGTCGACGGCGCAGGGAAGACGAAATCATCAGAGTCGTTCTCATGGAAGTCGTTCTCCATGAGGCGTACGACATCGTGCAGATCGACATTGTCGAGCTGTGCGGCAAGGTCGGGGTTGTCGGAAAAAAGGTTGGCCATCGTGTCCTGTTTCTTTGTTGTTATTGGTATTGCGTCGGTGAATCCGGCGGTCCGGACAATATCTTCTGTATAATAGCAAAAACTCCTTGTTTTCGAGGGACTTATCTCACAGTTTTAACTAAATACGGCATTTAGTGCGCTCGTGAAAATTGTGCCGTACCGGGCAGCGGTTCTGCTAGAATCTCGCCCCTTTCCTGCAAAGCACCTGTTGCCCAGTTCATGACCGTAAGAACCCGATTCGCGCCGAGTCCGACCGGCGTATTGCACCTCGGCAGTGTCCGCACTGCGCTCTTTAGCTGGCTGTACGCGCGCCACCATGGCGGCCAGTTCCTGTTACGAATCGAAGACACCGACAGGGAGCGATCGACGCCCGAGAATGTCGAGGCCATCTTCGACGGCATGGCGTGGTTGAACCTGGATGCCGATGAAGAACCAATCTACCAGACAGCGCGCTTCGATCGTTACCGCGAAGTCACCGACCAGTGGCTGGAAGAGGGCAAGGCCTACCATTGCTACTGCACTCGCGAGGAACTCGAGGAAATGCGTGAGCGGCAGATGGCTGAGGGTGGCCAGGTGGGGTATGACGGCCGCTGCAGGGACCGACATGAGCCTCGCGAGGGAGTCGATCCCGTTGTGCGCTTCAGGAATCCCGTGGAAGGCACGGTCGCTGTCAACGATGCCGTGCGCGGCCGCGTGGAATTCGACAACGGGCAACTCGATGACCTGATCATTGCGCGGTCCGACGGCACGCCGACGTACAATTTCTGTGTCGTCATCGACGATGCGGATATGCAGATCACGCACGTGATTCGCGGTGATGACCACCTCAACAATACGCCGCGCCAGATCAACATGTTCGCAGCGCTGGGCGCGGCGCCGCCATCGTTCGCGCACCTGCCGATGATCCTCGGCGCCGATGGCGCCAAGTTGTCCAAGCGGCACGGTGCGGTCGATATTCGCGATTACCGCGATGAGGGCTTCCTGCCCGAAGCACTGCTTAACTACCTCGTTCGCCTCGGGTGGTCTCACGGCGATCAGGAGCTGTTCTCGATGGAGGAGATGATCGAGTATTTCGACATCACAGACGTAAATCAGTCGGCCTCGTCATTCAACCCGGAGAAACTCCGCTGGCTGAATCAGCAATACATCAAGACGAGGCCGACCGCTACGCTGGCCCGGGAAGTACGGCCTTACCTGGAGCAGCTTGGATACGACGTCGCAGGCGGGCCGAATCCCGAGACTGTCGTCGACGCCTACCGCGAGCGTGCCGAAACGCTGCGCGAGATGGCCGAAAGCGCGCGCTACTGCTACGAGGATTTCGAAGAATTCGAAGCTAAGGCTGCGAAGAAGCATTTGCGGCCCGTGATCCTCGAGCCGCTGCGCGCGCTGGCAGGGCGGCTGGCCGATCTGGATGAATGGTCTGCTGCCACGATCGAGGCCGCGGTCAAGGAAACGGCGGCGGCGCACGATATCAACATGGGAAAACTCGGCCAGCCTCTGCGTGTGGCCGTTACGGGAGCCGGGGTTTCGCCACCTATTGACGTCACGGTTTGCCTGGTAGGTCGCGAACGAACCGCGCAAAGGCTCCAGAAAGCGATTGCAGCAATCGAGGCCAGAGCCGCGGCAAGCCACTGATATTAGGGCCCTTTCCGCCGGGTGCGGGGCGGGCTTGACACCTTGGGTGCCGCTACGTAAAGTGCGGCGCTCCGTGGGGCTATAGCTCAGCTGGGAGAGCGCTTGCATGGCATGCAAGAGGTCGGCGGTTCGATCCCGCCTAGCTCCACCACTTCTCCTTTTAAAAGTGCTGCTATGAGACTTGCCGGGTTCTGTATTGGAATGGTGGTTTTGCTGTTGGCACTGGCCGCCTGTAAGGACCATCCCGCCGGTGAGCTCGATATCTACGGGCAGGCCGTCGCCAACAATGATCGCAGCTGGGCCGACCGGCGCCGCGACAAGCTTCGCAAACCAGACCGAGTGCTGCGCTTCAGTGGCCTGCAGCCCGGTATGACCGTGGTCGATTTGATGGGCGGCGGCGGCTATTACGCCGAACTCATGAGCTACGTCGTCGGGCCGTCCGGCAAGGTCATCCTGCAAAATAACAAGCTGTTCCTACAGTTTTCGACCGAGGAAATGGAGAAGCGGCTGCGCAACAACCGCTTGCCGAATGTCGAGCGCCTGGATTCCCAGTTCAGCGATTTCGAACTGCCTGTCGGCGTCGACCTGATCTTCCTGGGTCTGTCGTATCACGATATCTATATAGAGCGCTCTGATCCCGTGAAAACAACGAGTCGTGAGGAGTTCTTCCCGCAGGTCTGGGAAGCGCTGCAGCCTGGCGGCCGGGTCCTCGTCATTGATCATGCGGCGAAGCCGGGTACCGGGATCGAAACGACAGAAGCCCTGCACCGCATCGCAGAAGACTTCGCGATTGCGGACTGGCAGGAAGCGGGATTCACGTTCCTCGGCAGTCTCGATGTGCTGCGCAACCCTGATGACGATCACACGCTGCGCATGCGCGAGGATGCCATCCGCGGCAAGACGGACCGCTTTGTGTTGCTTTTTGAGAAGCCGGCTGCGGAATCCGCCGAGGAATAAGCGCGCCTGCTGTTGCCGGCTAGCTGATCGGTACCGGGTGTTCGAGGTTCAGGGCCGATAGCGTTGCCCGAAAGGGCTTGGCGGGTGTCGTTAGTGCACGCGCCGTCACGGTCCACTCGGTGTCCGGCGGCAGATCGAAGTAATTGTCGTCAAACGCAAAGAACGCAGACTGGAGTTTCACGTTTTTCAGGAAGCAAGCCGACCGCAGCGTCAGCCTTACTTCCTCACCGTGGGCGTCGGCAGTCGCTTCCAGTTCGGGTGCGGCAGCAAAGCTGAGGTTCCTGTCGCCCGGGTAGTGCGTCGCCGTTAACGGGTTTCTTTGTGACGCTTCATCGAAAGTCACGACCACCGCGTCGTGCTTCGGAGGCCCGAAACGATACGTGTAGGTCGTGTCGAAAAAGCGACCGAGCAGCTTGTCGATCGACACGGTTTCGGTACTTGCCGGGTCTACCGATACGGAGACTGATGCGTCGGCAATGGCGTGGCTGGCGTGCTGCAGGACTTTGAGATGAAGATGTCCGCTGATCGCCTCGGGTGACTCGTTGTTGATACGGACATAGAGTCCGTCCAGGCCGCGATCGTCGATACTCAGTCCGCGACGGCTCCAGCAGCGTTTGAGGAAGTAATAGAGCGGCTTGGGATTGCCATCGGAATCGAGCATGCCCCAGCCGGCGCCGGGAACGATATCGTTGAGCCACCAGATCAGCCCGCCGCCGCAGTCGTCTTCGGCGCTGCGCCACTGGTTGAAAACCTGTTCCATGATCTCGCCGGTCACGACCTGGGAGATGGCAATGTAGCGGCTGTTATCGGCATAGCGAAGCTGAATGGGATCCATGCCATAGAGCTCGCGGATGTAATAGTCGCGAACGTCTTCAAAGTCCCAGCCGGCACTGGCATCGCGGGGTACGCCAGTCTTCCAGGCCGGACCGTGGGTCGCCGGGCTGAGGCTGCCGAAGTGCTTCTTCAATGCAGCGTCATCGGGCACATTCGAGAATGCCAGGCACTCGGTCGCGAACTTGACGCGAGACCTTTCGAGATCCGAGAAAGCTTGCTGGTAGGCGCCGACACCAAAGTAATGGGCGATGCCGGTTGCATTATGGAAGGGCAGTGCGCCTTCGCAGGGCGATGACGGAAAGTAGGGCAGATCGCAGCCCGAGCTTCTTACGATCGCGGGCACGGTTTCGTGGAAAAACGAACTTGTCCAGATGTCTTCCGTCATACCGAACATGGCGGGTTGTTGTTCCGTCTCGCTGCCACCGCACAGAACCGCGGTCGACGGGTGTGCTGCAAGTCGTTGGGCCTGTTCGCGGATTTCGGCTGACGCTTCCTCCGCGAAGTCCGGGTCCTCAGCCGGATAATCCATGTTGGCGAACATGAAATCCTGCCAGACCATGATCCCCAGTTCATCACAGGTTTCGTGAAATGCCCGGCTTTCGTAAACCATCGTGCCGCCAACACGAATCATGTTTACGCCGGCATCGCGGAGTAGCTCAAGCTTACGGCGCAGGGCATTCGTGTCTCCATCCAGTGCCGCAATATCGTTGCTGGTCCAGCAGCCGCCGCGCGCGAAGACGGGCGTGTCATTGACCTGCAGCGATACTCTTCCCTGATCGCGATCGATTTCGACCTTGCGAAACCCGATCGATCCGCTCCAGACAGTGTGTGAGCCTGCCGCTCCGTCCACGACGACCGTGCAACCGTGTAGTGCGGGTTCACCGTGCGTGTGCGGCCACCACAGCGCCTGTTTGCCAACGGCAATCTGGCCGCTGACACGGCAAGTGTCGCCCTGGGTTACGACGTCAAGCTCATACTGCTCCTTGCCGATGGTCAGGGTCGCCGACTCGGGGGGAGACGTGCCGCCGATGCATTGCACCGTCACGTCGACCGAGATCGAGGGGCCCTTATGGGTGCACGACGGGACTATGCCGGCGGCATCGACGCGATAGGCGTCAACGGCTTCGAGCACGACGTCCCGCCACGGACCGATCGGCGGTATGGGCGGGGTCCACCCCGGGATCCGTCCGAGCAGTGTCGTCCTGAGCCAGCGAAGCTGCTGGTTATTGACGAGGTTGGTCTTCCAACGGGGACGCGGACGACGTGTTCCCAGGTCCTGGGAGACAGAGCGAAATACGATGGCCAGGTGGTTGGTCGGCGCAATGATGTCGCTGACATCGATCCGGTAGCGCCGAAACATGTTGCGCGACGCGTGTATTGGTTTCCCGTTGAGCCAGACTTCGGCGATGGTCGCGAGTCCTTCGAATAGCAGAACACTGTTCGCGGCTGTGTCCCCTTCAAATTCCGTTTCATACCACCAGTCGAACGCGTCGATGTCCATGCCAGGGTGGAAGAGGTTGGTCCCGTTGCCGAGCACGCTCGTTGCGACCGTTCCGGGGACCGCGGCGTCATACCAGCGTGTCTCCCGGTCCAGGTCTCTCGGCTCGGCAGCCTCACCCGGCGCCGTTCGATACAGGCGCCAGCCTGCCGTAAGCGTCGTTTTTCGAGTGTGCGCCAGGCTCATGCGCGACGCCTCAAAGATACCGATCGGCGAGTTCTTGCGTCGCGGCCTGCCAGCGCGCCGACATTTCATCGATCGGGCTCAGGTCCAGCGTACGCTTGCGCGCCAGCGTGCGTGCGAGTTTGAACTGCACGGTCTTGGCAATTTCGGAGATCTCGGCATAGGTCCTGGCGGTTGTGTCCAGGCCGGTTTCGCCGCGCTCGGCCAGCCAGTCGAGGTAGTTGGCGGCCAGTTCGAAGCAGGCGCCGTACTGGCGCAGCGTGGCAAACGAATAGCCGTGAAACGTCTCCATGGGTTCGCTGGCCAGCCACTCGAGGTCTTTTTCGAAGCGCGCACGAAACAGGTCGAACGGATTGTGTGCCGGCAACTTGCGAAGCTGCTTTCGCAGCGACTCGACGGATTGCGCCGTCAGCACATCGTCCTGCACGCCTGCGTTGTTCCCGGTTAGCTTCACGACCTCAATATACGGCGGCAGCATGCGTTCGTGCACGAGTCCGTCCATCTGGAAGATATCCCTGAATTCCTGACCGTCAAGCTCATAGTACGCCTGGCCGTGGAAATAGCCCATCGTCCCGGCGTTGGCGTCAATCGTATTGACGGCAATCGTCGTCTTCGTGTGCACGGACTGATAGGCAGTCCCCAGCGTGTCCGGCAGGTAAAAAGAGTCCATTTCGACGAGGACCGGCCGGCCCGCATCAACCTGTTCCTGCACATGCTGGACCAGCGATACCCAGGGATTCAGCTCGATGACGTCCATACCGTACAACGCGTACAGGTCTGCATGTGGATACTTGAAAAATGTCCACTGGTCGATCTCAAAGTCGATGGCGAGCGAGAAGGCGAGTCCGGCACGCGGATCATGGCCCAGCGAATGGATGAGTTCGATGAGCACGTCGACGTAGCAATTGGTCTCGGCCCAGATCCTGTCCTTGGCGTGCAGGCAGCTCCGTTCGTAATTCGCCGGGTCTAGCGCAACGATGGCGTTCATCGGCCCTTGTAGGCGATCTGCATCGTGGCGTTGTGCTGGCGAATGCGGTCGTTGTTGACCATCAGGGCGGCGCCATGGGCATCGCGCAGATGCCGCGCCAGGCTTTTCTTGCTGTCGTTGCGGTAGGCGGAGATACCGACAATGTTCATCGCACGCGCGATGATGTCGACCATCATTTCCGAGCAGCGAATCTTGGCATTGTTGACGCGGATCGAGAATCCGTAGTCGTCGAAGGCCGTGTCGGTATTGAGGGCGAGCAGGCGTTCGTACTCGGCGATTACCTCATTCAGGCCACTGCGCATGCTGAACAACAGCTCGTTGACCTCGGAGAGCCTCAGCGCTGCGACCGGCGCAACGTCTGGCTGCTTGCGTGCATCCTCGCGGACCGTCTTGCGCGCCATTTCGACGGCGCTGGCTGCGAGTCCCGTCCAGAGCGAGCCCCAGGTCAGATGCGATACAGGGTGCATGGATTTGGACAGAACGCGGGCGTAGGGAACCGGCATGACCTGCTCGGCAGCACCCGTTGAAGAGAGAATAAAACCGCTGCTGCAGGTGCCGCGAAAGCCCATCGTGTCCCAGCCGGCAATCTGCTCGAGTTCGTGGTCGCCGGTCTTGACGAGGACGACGGACTGATCGCCGGGAGGCGCGTTTTCCGAGCTGCGGCAGGTCACCATGATCGCGTCAGAATCAAGCGCGTAGGAGATGACCGGGGCCTTCTTGGTGAGCGAGAAGCGATCGCCTTCGATATTGACGGCACAAATACTCGAGCGCACGTCGCCGCCAACGTCAATCTCGGTAGTTGCCGATGCGAGCAACAACTGGTCTTCGCATAACTTGCGCAGGTACTGTCCGAAAAACGCATCGTCGGCCGCATTCTGCACGATGCACGCGACCTGGATCTGGTGCATGGCGTAGATCATTGCGACTGAGCCGTCGTAGTGCCCAAACTGCTCGCAAATCTTGCAGAGTTCGGAAACGGACACACCGTCGCCGCCAAATCGCTCGGGAACGAAGACACTCAGCAGGCGTTCTCGCTTGATCGCATCGAACGCTTCCGTCGGAAAACGTGCGTTCCTGTCCACATCTGCGGCAAATTCGAGGACCGTCGTCTCGCCAACCCGGCGGACGCTGTCCATGATGTCGTCGAGCGCGCGCGCGCGATGCAGCGTTTCGGCCGGTGCGCTCATGGATCAGGCGGCCTGTGCTGCGAGAAGTTCGTCGATTGCTGCGAGCAGGGTATTGACGCTGTGAAACGTCGCCCGCGTCAGCATGTGATCCTCGAACTCGATGTCGAAGGCATCTTCGAGGGCCAGCATGACGGTGACGGTCGTCAGTGAGGTCAGCCCGGCGTCGTACAGGTCGCTGTCGTTGCTCAGGGTGTCCATCTCAACAGCTAACTTACTGTATTCGCCGAGGATTTCACGTACGGTCTTCTCGTGCATTGGAATGAATATTCCTTTTCCAATCAGTCAATTAATTGGCCCGAAACAGCGCTGGACCTGGATTCCGCTAAGCATAGCGTGAATGCCGAATCGGTACACATACCCAGTTCACGAAACGCCCTGTGATGCCTGCCGCATTCCGGGCAGGGAGTTCCGGATTGTGACGGGCACCGCGCGGCAACAGCATCCTGGTGCGGTATGATGCGCAACATTGTCCCGCCCTGACAGACGCTGCGGGCGAGGATAAGGACACATGCCCAGGAACATTATTGTCGTAGGAACGCCACGGTCTGGGACGAGTCTGGCCGCGTCGATTTTCGCAAGACTGGGGCATTTTGTCGCCGATGACGAAGCCGCGCAGCTGCGGGACCCCGATCACTTCAATCCAGGGGGCTATTGGGAAGCCGAGCCCCTTATCGAGGCCAACGTCAGTCTGTTCCAGCGAGTGGGTTTCGAGCATCACAATACCTGGATATTCGAGCCAATTGCGGCCGAACAGGCAGACCGCATCTCGGCTCTGGCGCCTGTTGACGAGCATCGGGAGCTGGTTGCCCGGTTCGAATCACATCGACCGTGGGTCTGGAAAGACCCGAGACTCTGTTACACGCTCGCTTACTGGTGGCCGCTCCTGGACCATGAGAACACCGCCGTCCTGTTTGTGCGCCGCGACCCTGAAGAGACCTTCAAGAGCTTCGCCCGCATCGGCTGGCGCGAGTCGAACGAGGCCGGCCGCAAAGAGACGTATCAGCGCATGGCGGATCATGTTGCGGCGGCCGAAAACGCAATTCGTAGCCTCGATATACCGCACGTTCAGATCGACTACTCGGACTACCGCGACTCGCCCGAGCGCGTGGCGGCGGTCCTGTCGGAGCTGTCCGGCCTCAAGGTAAGCGTTGCCGATCTCGGATTTACCGATCACTACAGCAGCAGTACGCTGCGCGGCCGCTTCCGTGTCATGGTCGAGAAATCCCTCAAAACGATCCCGCTACCTGTCCGGAATACTATCCGTACTCTGGTCCCGAAATCCGTCCTGCAGAGGCTGTTTCCGGGACGTTAAACGACGCTGCCCGGTTGCAGGTGACTACTTAGATGCTCGATGAGCTCTGCCCGATCATCCGCCCTGGACAGCGTGTGATCGGCATCCTTGATAAAGATAACGGCCGATTCTCCCGAATTCGCGAGACTCCTGAACGTATTCGGGGAGTCGACTCTGGCGATCCAGTAACCCGGGTCTGTGTCGGAGAAGACGTAGGTCACCCTGACGCCGCGCTGGTGCAGGCGGGCGAGATCATCGTCCATGCGTGACAGCGGATGATGGGTCCACAGCGAAGCCACCTTTCTCGCGCCGTTACGAATCAAACGTAGCAAAACGCGGATGGCGAACTTTGCGAGACGCCGGTAATTCACCTGGCCCGTCAGCAGCCGGCGCCAGTTTTCCGGCCGGCGGGCCGAGCGGACATAGGATTTTGCATGGCGTACGGTCCGATGTTGCAGGGGATTATCGAGCGACATGCCGGGTGTGTAGTAATACGTGAGCGGATTGATCAGCACGATTTCCTGCACTGTCTGGTCATCATGGTCCAGGGCAAAGTGGTAGGACGTATGCGAGCCGCTGCAGAGTCCGGCCAGTACAAAGGAAGTCGCGCCGAACGACGCCCTGCAGTGCGCAAGAACGCGCTGCATGTCCGCAGTCGCGAACTCGGGGTACGGATCGTTCGCGGCCGCGACATCTCCGGTCACGCTGTCACCAAGATTGCGAAGATCGAAGCGCACGACTTCCAGCCCGGCGGCAGCCAGGGCACGAGCCGCCTGTACGTAAATTCTGTTGGGCCCCACGCTGCAGACGGAGCCCGCATTGGGGAGGACGACAGTCGGAGTGTGCCCGGGCTCGTAGTCGGCGGGCCGGGCAACGATGCCAAACAACGAGCCTTCCGCTGTACGAAAAAATGATTCAGTGACGACACGGGGATGCTTGTCGATAGTGACGTCTGCCGTATCGCGCAAGTCCGGTTGCCTGATCGCGCCGCCATCCGGCATCGCGATCGACTTAAGCCAGCCATCCATGCGGGCAATCGAGTCCAGGGGCAGCTCCGTGTAATGCGGCTCGCAAATCATGCGGTCATATTCGCGAGAGCGCAGCTCTTCGAAGGGACTTCTGCCGGCAAGCGAATCGGCGTTGAGCCTGGCGTTCTTACCGCGACTGACAAGCAGTACCGGCAACCCGTCGGGTACGGCGCTCGCATCGAGAGACAAGTTGCCAATCGACTTGATCGTGTCCGCGGTGAACGTGAAACCGCCGCTTTCAATTCTGCCCGGATCGCCGACGTTGGGGTCTGCCGCGAATTGCGCAACTGCCTGGATTTCGCGCACAAACGCTTTGCCTCTGGTCACGGGCTCCCAGAACGTGATCCCGTCGACCTCGAGTTCGTCGAGTAGCGCTGTCAGTAGTGGCGCCGCCAGGCGAAAGCCAACGACCGCCACCTGTTTGAACGCCCAGCGTTCTTTGAGGTCTCTGACCTCGTCGACAATGTTGCGCTGCCATGCAGCGACAAGATCACCGGCGTCCGCATCGCCGGATGAGTTCCCTGTCCCCGCAAAATCGAAGCGAAAGGCCGCGTGCCCGCCGGCGGCGATTTCGTCACCGAGCCGCACCATGCAGCGGTAGGCGTGAATCGCTTCATGGCCCACGGTATTGCACAGGAGTACCGCGGTTGTCGCTGCCCCGGAAGCCGGAAGGTGCGCGTGCGTGGCGAGCTCAAAGTCGCCGGAACGCAGCCAGTAGCTGCATCTGTCGACCGGATATTTCATGCGTCCTGGAATCCGCTGACATAGTCGGCCACCCAGTCGACGAGCGCGTGTTGCGAGCCCGTGGGGCTGAATGTGTGATCCGTGCCGGAGAAAATTGCCTTTGTGGCCTGGCCTGCAGCGACCAGTTCAAGGAGTCGCTTGCCCGCCGTGATGGACAGCGCATCGACGGCGTTATCCCGGCTCGACAGAAGAAACGCCAGGCGGATGCCACGTGCCACGAGCCTGTCGAGGTCACGACGCACATTGGTGCCAAGCAGCCATGGCGCCAGCCATGCCCCGGGCCCGCTCCAGGCAGGTGACAAGCGCCTCAGGAGCCTGACCGCTGCGCGATAAGGTAGTGATGAGGAGCGCGGGAAATCCAGTTGGTGAGCGGATGCGATTTCGCCTGACGCGAGGCGCTGTAGATCGCTCGTCGACAAATGGTAAACGAGTTGGTTGGCGAGCATCAGCCCGGCGACACGTTTGGACTGTTTAGCCGTGTGCATGGCGGCATAAGCGCCCGAACAAAGACCAAACAGAATGAACTGTCTCGCGCCTGTTGTTTCTTCCAGCGTGTCCATTGCGGCGCTCACGTCGTCCGCCAGCCGATCAGTGTAAGGCTTGTTTGCCGGATAACCGTCGTGGGGCAGGCTGTCGCCGATTCCGGCGATATCCATCCGCATGACCGGCGTGCCGTTCTCCGCCAGCCGTCGTGCCAGCGTGACGTACATACGGTTCGCGCTGATGCGATGTGTTGCGCCGCCGCAGAGCAGAATGACACCTGGATTCGTTGCCCCCGACGATTGCGCTTCACGAGTGACAATGCCGAACAGGCGATCGCCCGCCCCGAACTGCAGCGGCCGTTCCTCGATGCCATGTCCAAGCTTGAGCACCCGCGGTTCGCTCGCCGGTTCAGGCGTGGCTTGAGTGCGGTCGCCGCCGCTTACAGCGTGCGTCTCGAACCATGCGACGATTCGCGTTATGGCCTCGCCCGGAATCTTCGAAAGCTGTGGCGGCTGCATCATGTCCCTGAAGCCGGGCGACGCGGCCGCCTCGAAGGTCGACCCGCGTGACGCCATTTGCTCGCCCAGGCCGGGCGGTACCCGGATATCGTCCCGGTTAAGCAACAGGATGTCCGGGTTGCCGGGGAGTCGATCCGTGCCGGGTGTCAGGCCGGGCAGGTCGGCCTGCATTGAAGGCGTAATCAGGAATCCCCCGGCATCGACACCGTCGACCTCGAGGGCGTGCCCGGTCGAGTCAGAGAGTTTCTTTTTCTGCGCCGCCGCCATGATTTGCTGCTCGCGCAGATAGATTGCGCCGGAGTCGCACGGCGCCCAGAGAACCAGTTGTTCGACGGTTACCGTTTCGGCCACTTTCGCGGCCAGCGTCGCGCCCAAACGCAAACCGAGTAGGGCGACTCGTTCATTGCCGTTCACACCAGCAACGAACTCGATGGCTTCGCGAGTACTCGCCAGGAGGGCTTCAACGCGGTTGTCGTCGAGTTCGCCGCCAGCTGAATCCCCGGTCGTACGATAGTCGAATCGCAACACCAGGTGTCCCGCGGCGGCGAGTTCCTCGGCCAGAATACGCAGGCTGCGAAATGCGCGCACAAACTCGAAGCCAACCGGATTGCAGATGACAATCGCGGGCTTGTTCGCGGCTGCTCCAGGGCGATGCAACCAGCCTGACAGGTCCGAGTTTTGCCCGAAAACAATCGGGCCCGAACCCGTCGATGTGTGAGTTGAAGATTTAGTCAAAACCGGCGACGCGTCGATGTATTTTACCGGCGCCAGAGTATAATCGGCGATCGGCCTGTAAGCAGGTGTGCCAGTGTAGCGTGGCCCGCTTGTGGTCAACAGGGTGCGTGTCTCATTCCACTGCGAGAAGTGGACCGGGAGAGTATGGAAACTCGACTTCTTAATGTCTTTCAATCCGTCTTTGGTGACGATGTCGTCGCGTTGCAGGACAGCGACGCGATCGACAGCCTGTCGGGCTGGGATTCCGCCGGACATCTCAACCTGATCATGGCGATCGAGGCTGAGTTTGGCGTGCAGTTCGACATTGAGGAGATGGAGTCGCTCACCGATGTCGCGTCAATTCGCAAGCGGCTCGACCGGGCCTGATTGATCACCCGATGATCATAGAACCACCAGAGCTACTGACGCCAGGTGCCTACCTGTCGCTGTCGAGAAAACTGCTGGAGGACCCGGGTGATCGCCGACCGCTTCGCCTGTCCCTGTTGAGCAGTAATTCGTTTGAGTTTCTTGAGCCCTACATTGTCGTCGAGTGTGCGCGGCGCGGACTTGCGGCTGCGCCGGTTTGCGGCGCGTTCGGACAGCTCGAGCAGGCAATACTCGACGAATCATCGAGTACGGTATCGAGTGATACGGATGTCGTCGTTATCGCGCTGCGCATCGAAGACGTATTCAGCGACGCCTACCTCCAGGCCGACAGTGGTTCGCTGCATGAGGCATCAGTGCAGTGCATCGATCGCCTCTCGCAATGCGTTGATCTCGTGCGCGCCCGCAGTGATGCCAGGATCGTGGTCGCAAACTTCTCCCGGCCTTCGGACGCGGCGTCGGCAAACGTATTTGGCGCAGGTTTCGTGGACGGGTCATCGCATATCGTGGCAAGCGCAAATGCCGAACTCGCAAAACGCGTGGCGGACAAGCCGGACGTCTGCATCTGGGACTACGAGGGTCTCGTGGCGTCGCGCGGTGTGTCGCAATGGACCGACCCGAGGCTTTGGTACCTGGCGCGTCAGCCCATTTCAGGAGCCAACCTGCCGTTCGCTGCCGCGCACCTGGCGCGCACGCTCGCCGGCACCCTGTTTGCACGGGCAAAGTGCCTGGTGCTCGATCTCGACAACACGCTGTGGGGCGGTGCCGCCGGGGACGACGGTATTGAGGGCATCGACATCGGGGACGACTACCCGGGCAGCGTGTTCAAGCAATTTCAGCGAGCGGTAGCGGGTCTGAGCCGCCGCGGCGTCCTGCTTGCGATCGCGAGCAAGAATGATGAGGCGCCGGTCAGAGAGATTTTCGAAAAGCACCCCGACCTCGTCTTGCGCTGGAACGATTTTTCAAGCCACAGGGTCAACTGGGATACCAAAAGCGAGAATCTCGAAGCGATTGCAAAGGAACTGAACATCGGTCTCGAGGCACTGGTGCTTTTCGACGACAACCCGGTAGAGCGTGAAGAGGTCCGAATCAACGCACCAGGCGTCCAGGTTGTCGACGTGCCGACTTCGCCGCTAGGCTATGTCGGGGCGCTTTTCGAGAGCGGCTTTTTCGACTCGCCCGAGCATTCGGCTGAGGACGC
This sequence comes from uncultured Woeseiaceae bacterium, assembly GCA_945787845.1. Classification (GTDB taxonomy): domain Bacteria; phylum Pseudomonadota; class Gammaproteobacteria; order Steroidobacterales; family Woeseiaceae; genus UBA1847. Next base: position 52,680 of record CALZJH010000012.1, read on the forward strand.
GGAGCGGGCTTCTTATTACCGGCATGAGGTGCGGCGTAGTGCCGACCGGCATGCGGCTGCCTCTATGGAGGATTTTCTCGCGAGTCTCGACATGCAGGCTGCGGTCGGCGAGGTCGGGCCGGAAACCATCACACGCGTCGCGCAACTGGTTGGCAAGACCAATCAGTTCAATCTGACGACGCGTCGCCATAATCAGGCACGGCTGCAGCAGATGGCGGAGGACGATGCCTGGGAAGTTCGCTGGATGCGCTTGCGGGACCGTTACGGTGACTCCGGGCTCATCGGCGTGACTATCGTCCACTACGATGAACAGCTCGCGACCATCGACAGTTTCCTGATGAGTTGCCGGGTCATGAACCGCAGGGTGGAGCAGGCGATGTTGCGCAACATTGTTGAAAACGCGATTTCGCGAGGTTGCCGGAGCCTGCGGGGCGAGTATCTCGCGACAGACAGAAATGCCGTGGTGAAGGACTTCTTTGCGAAAAACGGATTTTCGGCCGTGGGAGAGCCGGCGGTGTTCGAAGTCAAGCTCGACGAAGGTGACGGCTTGCCCGAATGGCCGCAAGTCATTGGGCGCTAAGCCTATGATTTGGAAGCATTACCAGGGCTGATCCTCAGGCCTTGACAGCGGCTGCGCGCGCCCGTAAAGTCGCGCATCCTTTCGGTCCCCATCGTCTAGAGGCCAAGGACTCCGCCCTTTCACGGCGGCAACAGGGGTTCGAATCCCCTTGGGGACGCCATATAAAAGAAAAGGCCCGCCTTGCGCGGGCCTTTTCTTTTATTCGCCTCCCAAGGCGAGCCGAGGCAAACCCGGTTCGACAAAACGCGCCAGCGTTTTAGACGCGCGAAGCGCGCCCGCAGGGTCAAAACAGCCCAGAGGCTGTTTTGATCAATCCCCTTGGCGACACGCTGCCAGAACATCACCACCCAAACCCTACCCACGTCACACTCCCACCTGTGAAATGACGCATTACGAAGCGTCCCGCAGAGGCGTACACTAAGCGTGTCATTTCGCAAGGTTTGACCGTGTTGGAGTTCCCCCAAAGTAGCCTGCCCGTCATCGTCATCGGCAAATCGACGACGGCGCTCAGTATCCAGCGCCTCGTTGCCAAGCTCGGATATCCTCTGCACGCCGCCTGTGCGCGAGATTCCTGGTCCGCGAGCACCAAGCACTACCGTCCGTTGCCCGCTACCTTCCTCGGCCGATGGCGTGGAGAGCTCGGGAAATTCGGCTACGCTCACCTGCACGCTTTGCCTTTCGAGAAAGCCATACTGATTCCCAGCTCCGACGATGACGCGCTATGGGCGTCCAGGCTTCCCCCGAAACTACGCGAGCGTTTCCTCGTCTGCTGCTCGGACCCTGCGACGATGCAGGCCTTGCAGGACAAGGGGGAGTTCGCCGAGTTGGCGAGTCAACATGGCATTCCGTGTCCGGCGTCGTACCCGGCGCGGAGCCGGCGACAGTTGCTCGATTTTCCGTTTTCAAAGCCGGGCTCGTATTTCTTCAAGCCGCTGGACTCACAGGCCTTCCGTAGCAAGTTCGGTGTCAAGGCAATGGCATTTTCCGACAGGGATGGCGCGCTGCGTCTCTGGGACGACAACGACCTGGTGTCCGCAGGTGTGCTTATACAGGAGTACGTGGCGGGACAGGCCACTGACCACTATTTCATTGACGGATTTATCGATCGTCGCGGCGAAGTGATTGCGCAACTGGCGCGTCGACGCACGCGTATGTATCCGGCGGACTTTGGCAACAGCTCCCTGTGTCAGAGTGTTCCCATGGTGGCCGTCGGCGAAGCCTGGGACGCTTTGCGATCCTTGCTCGAGTCCGTGTCGTATCGCGGCATATTCAGTGCGGAATTCAAGCGTGACGCACGAGACGGCCGTTTCAGGCTGATCGAAATCAACACCCGGCCGTGGATCTATATTCAGTTCGCGGACGAGTGCGGCATCAATTTCTGTGACCTGTACATTCGGGATGCGCTCGGCGAGGAACTGACGCCGGTTACGGCCCCCGCTAACGACAAATACTGTGTCAACCTGGTTGCCGATCTTCGGGCGCTGAGGAACATGCCGGCCGCGTCGAGGCCGGGCAGGCTGCGCGTGCTGGCGGTCTGGCTGAGGTCGTTCAAGCTCTTGTTCGACTGGTCGGATCTGCGACCGGCTATGCGCCGTATTGTCGAGACACTCGGTTCCTGGGCCGCCCATCTCCGGCGTTCGCTGAAGGACGCGCGGTGGCGTTTTCCGGCAATACGTGGATTAACGAATAGCAAGAGAAAAACCAAAGTATCACAGTAAGATACGGAGCTGACTTAAGACATAATGTAAGGTCATGACAAACGGATTTGTCGTATTTAGGTGGTGCGTAAACTGACATGTGTGGTTTCGCCGGAATCCTTGGGATCGGGGCCGCAGGCTCGCTGCCTCCCGATTCGGAACTTCTTCGGAAGATGGCGGATACGATTGTCCATCGCGGCCCGGATGCCGCCGCCGAGTACATCGACGGTAGCCTTGGCTTTGGACACCGCCGGCTCAGCATTATCGATCTCGAAACCGGCGACCAGCCGATGGTTAGCCCCGATGGCCACGTCGCCATCGTTTTCAATGGCGAGATCTTCAACTACATCGAGTTGAGACAGGCGCTCATCAAGCAGGGCGTACAGTTTCGAACGACGTCGGATACGGAAGTGGTCCTGCAACTGTACCGGGAGTACGGGATCGATTTCGTCTCGAGCCTCAACGGACAGTTCGCCATCGCGATCTGGGATCGTCGCAAGCAGACATTGCACCTGGTTCGCGATCGCATCGGCATATGTCCACTCTTTTATACGCTGGATTCCGAGAGGTTCCTGTTCGGCAGCGAAATCAAATCGCTGCTGCCGGCGCTGGGCGCCAGGCCGAGGATTTCGATCGCCGGCCTCGACCAGCTGTTTACGTTCTGGGCACCACTTAGCCCCAACACGATTTTTGAGGGCATTCGGGAAGTCTCTCCGGGCGAGGTGGTTACCGTGGCCGACGGGCGTGTCACGATCGCGCGCTACTGGGACTGGCCGCTTCCCATGGGTGAGTACTCCAGTGCCACGGAGTCCGAGCTGACTGAGGAGCTTCACGATCTCCTGGTCGATTCGACACGCCTGCGCCTGCGTTCGGACGTGCCGGTTGGTGCGTATCTGTCGGGCGGCCTTGATTCGTCGGCCATTGCCAGCCTGGTTCTGAATCACACGGACAACAGGCTGCGGACCTTCTCGCTGACCTTCGATGACCGTGAATTCGATGAGTCCGGATACCAGTCGGCGCTCGTGGACCACGCACAGGTTGAGCACAGCGAATTGCGTATCGGACGGGCACAGATCCTCGAGAACCTGGAGCACACAGTCTGGCATACCGAAATGCCGATTCTGCGGACGGCACCGGTGCCGATGGGACTGCTGTCCGGTCATGCGCACGCCTCAGACTTTAAAGTCGTTCTGACGGGCGAGGGCGCGGATGAGGTGCTTGGGGGCTACGACCTGTTCAAGGAAGCCAAGGTCCGGCAATTCTGGTCACGGCAGCCCCGGTCATCGGTGCGGCCCCTGCTGCTCAAGCGCCTTTACCCGTACCTTAATCTCCCGGCGGGCAAGGACGCGGCGTATCTCAAGCTGTTCTTTGGTCAGGGCATCGAGGCACCGGGCAAGCCGGGATTCTCACACCTGCCGCGGTGGACCACGACGGCCAAAGCGAAACGCTTCCTGTCGGATGAGGTCCTGGCGGCACTCGGCGACGACCCGGTAAGGAGCTATCTCGATTCGCTGTCCGAGCCGGTCTGCCGGACGGACAGCTTCAATTGCGCGCAGTTCATCGAGTCCAAGACGCTGATGAGCGGTTACCTGCTGTGCTCGCAGGGCGATCGAATGTTAATGATGAACTCTGTCGAAGGCCGCTTCCCATTTCTTGACCACCGTGTCATTGAGTTCGCGAGCACGCTGCGACCCGAGCTCAAGATGAAGGTCCTCAATGAGAAATACCTGCTGAAACAGGCGGTACGGCGCTATCTGCCTGCCGCCATTGTCAATCGGCATAAACAGCCCTATCGCGCACCCGACGTCAACATGTCGACGGGTTCCGGCGATTTGGCGGCCAGGTGCCTGTCCCCTGAGTCCGTAAACGCGAGCGGACTGTTCGACGCGGGAAGAGTCAACAGGCTACGCAACAAGGCAGTTCGCGGCCGCCTCTCCACGTCTGAATCGCAGGCTCTAACAGGAATCCTGACGACGCAGATGGTTCACCAACAATTCTGTCAGCAATAGGAATACCAAGGAAATGCAAGACACAATTGACCCTAGACGCGCCTTGAGAACACTGATTCTCGAGGACTACCTGTTCACCGACGATGAGTCGGCTCTTACGGACGACATGTCGTTTTTGCAGGAGGGCATCCTGGATTCCATGGGGATTCTCGAAATCATCCTGTTCCTCGAAGAACGATTCCAGGTACACGTTGCGGAAGACGAGATGGTTCCTCAGAACCTCGACTCCATCGACAATCTCCTGGGATACATACAGCGAAAAAAAAAGGCGGCCTAGTCCTCATGAGGACTCTTCTCGAAAAACTGAACCAGGTTGCGCGGCAGACCCCCGAGCGTGACGCAGTGGTCGATGGAGACCTGTCGATCTCATACGGGGAACTGGCGGACGAGATTCGAGGGCTGGGCGCGACGCTGGCGGCCCGGTGTCCCGCCGGATCCACGGTCACCCTCGTTGTCGAGAACTCGATTCGCTACGTCGTGGCGCTCTACGGCTGCTGGTCCGCAGGCCTGATCGCGGTGCCGACCGATGCACATTCCAGGGAGCGCGAGATCGAGCAGGTCGTGAGCCATGCCAGGCCGGCATTGATGATCATGTCGACACGCAAGAGCAATGCGGTCGCCGTCGCCGAACGCTTCGCGATTCCCGTTGTCGATATCGAACGCGTGTTGGAGCCGCGGACAGACGATGCCGCGTGGGAACCCCGCTATTGTGACGATGCGCTGATTATTTACACGTCTGGGACCTCCGGTGATCCGAAAGGCGTGGTGCTGACGCACTCAAACCTGATCGCAAACACGGAATCGATCGTCGACTACCTCGAGCTGACTTACGAGGACAGCGTCCTTAACGTCCTGCCATTTCACTACAGCTATGGGAACTCGGTGCTCAACACGCATCTGTTCGTCGGCGGCAAGGTGGTTATCGGTCCGAGCATGATGTATCCGCAGGCGGTCACGGATGAGCTGCGGCATCACGGCGTCACGGGTTTTTCGGGCGTCCCGACAACCATGGCGCTGCTCGTGGATAGAACCGACTTCGCGTCGGAACCGCCGCCCCTGCGTTACGTGACCCAGGCCGGGGGTGGAATGAGCAAGGACCTGACGCTCCGGCTCAAAGACGCTGTGGCCGAGCCGACCCGGCTGTTCGTCATGTACGGTCAGACCGAGGCCACGGCGCGACTGACCTGGCTACCTCCTGAACGGCTGCACGAAAAGCTGGGTTCGGCCGGGATCCCGATACCCGGTGTGACCCTGCGCATCGCGGGCAAAGACGGTCGCGACCTGGGCGAGGGCCAGGTCGGCGAAGTGCTGGCGCTGGGCAACAACATCATGAGCCGGTACTGGTGCAATCCCGAGGCGACTGCGGCGACCGTCATCGATGGCTGGCTGCATACAGGTGATCTTGGCTATCTCGATGCGGATGGCTTCCTGTTCATACAGGGGCGGGCCTCCGAGATGATCAAAACCGGTGCACACCGCGTGAGCCCAAAGGAAATCGAAGAGCTTGTGGCCAGTCTCGACTTCATCGATGAGGTCGCTGTCTGTGGTGTGCAGGACAAGCTGCTGGGGCAGGTCGTCGCGGCCTTCCTGGTGGGCGAGGAGTCCCCGGCCAATGCCCGCAAGGTCTTGTCGCTGTGCCGGCAGTCGCTGTCGCTGCACAAGGTGCCGCGATATATCGAGTGGCGTGATCGCCTGCCGAAAACGGCGAGCGGCAAACTGAAAAAACACAGGCTCGCGGCAAGTCGCGAGCTGCGAACCTGAGGGGTCGCGGAGGCGGCAATGAACAAGCATTTACACATCGACCTGGACGCCGAAATCAGATCTATTTCGGATTCGATTCGCGCGGCACTGCGCAACAAGCTGCATCGCCGCGGCCTCGTGGTCGCGATTTCCGGCGGTATCGACAGCTCGGTGGCAAGTGCGCTGTCCGTGGAGGCCCTGGGACCGAGCAAAGTCTTTGGCGTGCTGATGCCCGAGACGGAATCCTCGTCGAAGAGTCTCGAACGGGGAACGCAGCTGGCTGAGCACCTCGGCATTAATTACGTGGTCAAAGATATTGGGGATACGCTGCGTGCGATCGGTTGCTACGACGAGCGCGATGCGGCCATCCGTTCGGTGTTTCCCGAATATGCAGACGGTTGGAAAAACAAGATCGTCATAAGCGGCGGACTCGACGGGCGGATTAATCACTTCAGACTCGTCGTCCAGGATTCCGCCGAAACGACATTCGAAAAGGCGCTGCCGCTGAATGCCTACCTGACGATTGTCGCCGCGACCAACTACAAGCAGCGGGTCAGGAAGACGATAGAGTACTTTCACGCGGACCGATTGAACTATGCGGTTGTTGGCACGCCGAATCGCCTCGAGTACGACCAGGGCTTTTTCGTCAAGAACGGCGACGGTTCGGCTGACCTCAAACCGATCGCCCACCTGTACAAGTCCCAGGTCTATGCGCTGGCTCGATACATGGGGCTTCCCGCAGAGATATGTGCAGCGGAACCGACCACAGATACGTATACGCTGAAGCAGGGGCAGGACGAGTTCTACTTCGCGCTCCCGTACCGGCAAATGGATGTTGCTTTGTACTTCTACAACCAGGGTTCGTCCGCCGGTGATCTGGCGCGGGAACTCAGTGTTTCGGAGGAGGTTGCAACCAATGTCTACCGTGATATCGAGGCGAAGCGTCGAACAACTGAATATCAACATCTTCGCCCGGTTCTCATTCAAGAGATTTCCCTGTAAGGAGCCATCGTGACTATTCAGCGCCAACTCGTCGAACGAATGGTTGATCGCTTTGCCGACAATATTGCCGACTGCGAGCAGGACTATGATGTCGATCGCCTTCAGCTATTCCAGCGCGCCACATTCGGTGCGGATGCGCGACAAAGCAAACCCAGGTTTACTGAATGGGCCTACATGCGTATGCATGGCAATCGGCTGAGTTATTGCGAAAAAGGTGGGGACATCGTTGGCCAGCAGGGGAGGTTGGAGACTACTCTGCACCTGGGTGACAGCGACGTCTCAGCAGTCTGGGCGACTGATCTCAGAGTTCGGGACGATTGGAAAATGAAAGGACTCGGCGTTGCGCTGATCGGCAAGTTGCTTCGGGACTATCCGGTGGTCATGGCTTTGGGCGTGTCGGATGAGGCCAAGAAGATGTTCCGCAGGCAGGGCTGGATCGTGCTTGGTTCCATAGACGCACTTCTGAAACCGCTAACCCCCCTCGGGTACCAGCGCTCGGCTACTGGATCGACGTGGTTCAGGAAGGTATTGGGACATCTGCTGCACTGGGCATGCAAACCGCTGGACCTATTGAGGATAGGCGTTGCGCGTCAAAGCGGCCGTAATGCGCGCATTGTTCCAGTTTCGGCATTTGACGAGACCATCGAGCCGCTCTTGAAGCGGCGTCAAAAGAGGTGCCGGGTATGCTGTGACCGCTCGGTCGAGTTTCTCAACTGGCGATTCGTGGAATGCCCGGTCGCGCACAGATATAAGTGTCACGCGCTATGGGTTCATGAGGAGCTGTGCGGTTTTGTAGTATTGCGACGCGCCGAACGATACGGAAAAGACACCATGTACGTGGACGAACTGATCGCCGACGACGACGTTTTGTCGCAGTTAATCGCGTTCATTATTCAAGAGTCGTACCGGCTGGGCGTGGATTCGATTTATTACGAAGGGCTGGGTGAGAAGCTTACTTCACAGTTTCGCAAGTGGGCATTCGTGCGGCGTGACAGCGGTCATTTCTTCGTAGCTCATTCGCGTAACGATGCACTGAGCGAGGACCTGGCCGTACGGGAAAACTGGACCCTGACGTTCGCAGACAGCGATATGGGATTTCGCCACGATCGCTAGATGCGATTCCACAGGAGCGCAGCGCCATTCTCGGCCTGTTCGATGTTTGCGTCAGGTTTCAGAGATCGAGTGATAAATAGCCTGTACCACAGTTCGAGGACGATGAGATTGAAAGCCTTGTTCGGGTTGAGCGCGCGACCTGTGCGGTCGAATTGGGTCCATCTCTGAATCTCGCCTGAATTGAGGATGCCGTCGCGCACGCACTCGGAGTCCTTCAGGTACCGGTTGACCAGCGTTTTCATCCAGTACGGTATTGGCGAGGAAAACGGTTTCTTTGCACGATTTGCCACTTGCGGTGGAATCAGGTGCGAGGTCGCGCGCCTGAGGGTTTTCTTGGTCATACGATAGCCGATTTTCTCTGCGGCAGGCACTGACAAGCCGGCCTCTACGACTCGATAGTCGAGGAATGGGCAGCGCAACTCGAGGCTCGCTGCCATCGTCATCTTGTCCCGCACCGTCAACAAGTAGTCGGTCAGGCGGAAATGCAGGTCGAGCATCGGCGAAACGTCCATCGTCGAATGAGCCGACGACAGGGCCGATGCCTCTATCATGTGGTCCAGGATCGGCCCCATGTCCTTTGGGTTCATACAGGACAAGCGTTGTAGCTGCGACGGGGAGAAATAGGCCGTCGCCCACGACCAGAATCCGCGCGCGGCGCTCGACTGCATCACGTATTCCAGCGCCCGCGTCTTGATATCACTTGATCCGCGTGCCGAACGATTCGCCAACGGGCCCTGCGCGAGTCGGCCCAGCAGGAACACCGATACAAGCTTGCGGAACCGCTCTAATGTGTAATAACGGTAGCCATAGAAACACTCATCCGCACCCTCGCCGGAGAGTGCGACGGTGAATTCGCGTTTTGCGGAGCGGCTTAGCTCGAAAAACGGGTAACCTAGGTTTTCGCCGATAGGCTCGTCCAGGTACCAGACCAGCGTCGGCAGAGATTCGACGAAAGTCTCTTCGGTACATTGGACTGTCTCCTGCCGGACAGATAGCGCCGCGGCAGTCTCCGCCGCCAGCGCGGTTTCATCGAACCGGTTGCCGCCCGAGTCAAAACCAACGGTATAGGTCGAGATTCGCGGCTCGAGCCTGCTGGTCATCGCGGCGACAATCGTAGAGTCAATGCCACCGCTCAGGAAGGCTCCTACCGGGACATCGCTGCGCAGCCGAATTTCCACTGCGTTTTCGAGCAGCTCCTCGGTGCTTTCATCAGTTGCTGGCGGCTGGTTGAATGCATCGCCGGCGCACCAGAAGCGCGATATCGTGAATTTCCCATTGCGATGTGAGCCATAGTGGCCCGGCGGCAATTTTTTAACTGAGGCAAAGGCAGTGTCCGGCCACGGGGAGTACTGGAGTGTCAGGGATGTATGCAGCGCGTCCGCGTTAACCTCGGGGCGAAAACCGGGGTCGCCGTAGAATGCCTTGATCTCCGAAGCAAATCGAAACATTTTCCCCTGTTCGCTGTAGTACACCGGTTTGACGCCAAGGCGATCGCGCGCAATGAACAACTCCCGCAACTCGCGATCCCAGATTGCGATCGCAAACATGCCATTCAGTTTCGCGAGAAAATGGGCCCCCCATCTTGCGTAGGCGGCCAGCAATACCTCGGTGTCCCCCGTTGAGACAAACGTATCGCCCAACGCTTCCAGTTCCGCGCGCAGCTCTATGTGGTTGTAGATCTCGCCATTAAAAACAACGACATAACGTCCGTCCGGGGATTTCATTGGCATATGACCGGCCGGAGAGAGGTCCTGAATAGCGAGGCGGCGCGAGCCCAGCATGATCCGTCGAGAATCGAGCTCTTCGCGCCATGTGCCCCGGTCGTCGGGCCCACGGTGCGCAAGAAGGTCCGTCATCGTTTCGATGACGTCTGCTTCAGCGTTTCCCAGAATTCCAGCTATTCCACACATTCTAGTTTCCGTATGACAAACGGCGTCTTACCGTTCGGCGCCTTTTCGAATTCGGCATCGTTGCGAATGTCCACTTTTATCGTCGGCGGAATCATCGCCTCCACATTTTCCCGAAGTTGGCGCATGGCAGGCTCTGAGAAATTCGGCCCCGGGCGCAGGCGAATCTCGACCGCGTCAGGCGAGTCCTGGTATACCTGCATGCGAACGAGGTTGTCCACGCCGCGGGGTAGGTGGTTGAGGCCTGATATTCTCGAACCGTCCGGGCCGACAATGAACTCGGAACGACGACCAAGAACACCGACGAAACCGTGTTCCCCGATTTCGATATCTTCGAGCTTGTTCTCGTCATTCCGGTTTACGATGGCAATGTCCCCGGTATCGTAGCGGATCAATGGCATGGCAGGATTCCAGTATCCGGTTGCCACGATTCGGTAGAGGGCATTGCCGTCGTCGCCCGTTTCCTGCATGTCCATGAGTTCGACGCGCCCATAAAGAGGGTTGAAATAATATCGCCCGTCCGAGCCGACGGCCGCGAGCGCGACGCGCTCGCCGAGCCCATAGTAGTCGATAAGGGTCGCGCCAAGCGCATTACGCACCTGGTCATACAGAGCGTGCGCGACTGTTTCGGACGAACTGAGGACGACTGGTACCTGGATCGAGAGCGAGTTCGATCTCGTCAATTCGATCAGGTTTTCCAGCATGGATGGGTAAACGTACAGGATCTCAGTGTTGTGGCGTCGAATTGCATCAACATACCATCCCACCGTGTCGCGGTTGAGATGAGGGTTTGAAAGAATGAGGTGTCTCGCACCAAATCGGTGTACGCCAAAGGGAGGTGCCGTGTCTTGAGGATCTTTGATTTCGTCGGCACGCAGAACGGCTACGCGGGATGACTTCAAACTCAAACCCATAGGGGTAAGCAACTGCTCGATAAAAAATCGTTCGACAGCGATACTCGAGATCGAACGCGCCAATGAAATTGGCTGTCCCGTCGTACCGCCGGTACCTGCGGAGACCTTCAGAAGGGCCGGACCATGGAAGTCACTGCTGGCATCGCGCAACTTGTCCTTGGCGAGAACCGGCCATTCGTCGATTTCAGCGCCAAACTCTGCACCGTAGGCTGTTCTCCTGGCGTCGGCGATCGTCCGTTGCAGCAGCTCCGACCGGATAACGCGTTTCTCCTCGTCTGTCGCTTTCGCATAATTGGCGGTGATGCGCTTTGGAGTAGCGGTAGCCACGGTGTTGTAGCGCAACAATGAATTGACGACGTCAGAATCTCGTAACCGGGAAATTAACTTGGACATTTTTTTTGTTATCCCCGGAGTACTGCCAAAGATAGGCGCCCTGGACTTTCTGCGCAGACGTCGCGAATTATGCCACAGCAACATCACACGTCTGTGATTACGATCACACGCGCTACCGGAATTACACAGTTGCCGACACCGACATGGAGTTTCGGCACGACCGCTAGCGACGCCGAAACGCCGCCGGCAAGGCCAGCCAGTGCGTCAGGGCAGGAACGAACTCACGCGCGTGCCGGCTTTGCGCTCCGAGACGCTGTCCTGCACCAGGTCGGCGACGGCCAGGTCCAGTACACCGAGGCCAAACGGCGAGAACACGACCGGGCGGCCGTCGCGTTCCGGTACCGGCTTGTTGCCGAGCAGAATATCGCCGAGCGAGCTGTGTACGAAGTCCCTGTTACCGGTTTCTTCTGCCGTGAGGAAGATAGAGGTGCCGGCACGGCAGACGTGGTCGAGGTCGTCGACAATGTTGTGATTCGGCAAAATCGCGCCCGGTTTCAAATCGCGCAGCGACACGTGCAGGATCGTCGCGTTCTCGGGACTGGAATCCAGGTTGTCGATGTACGGGTTGATGGCCGTGGTGGCAAACGCGACCATCGGGCTATTTGCCATGACCTCTTCCAGGGAGGCAGCAATCGTGAATTCGGCATTCCTGAAGTACGGACCAATCGCCTCACCGAAGGCCTTTGCCCTGGCCGGGTCGAGATCGAACGCCAGCAGTTTCTTCGTGCCGGGCCACGCGGCCTGCAGGAAATTGGCAACGGCCACATTGATCGGGCCACAGCCGACGAAACCGATGGTGTCGGGAGCTTCCGGGGCGAGCACTTTCGACGCCAGGGCTGCTGAGGCCGCCGTTCTTTGCTTGCTGACGATCGATCCTTCCAGGACCGTCGTTGGGCGGCCGGTCTCACGATCGTTGAGAATCATGACGGCCGAGGCGCGCTCGATCCCCTTGGGGACGTTGCCGGGCACGGAGGCAATCCACTTAACGCCCGCAAGCTGGTAGTCATCACCGAGGTAAGCGGGCAGGCAGATAATGCGGTCCTTGTCGCTGTCGGGGAATCTCAGGAAGCTGGAGTGGGGCAGGGAACTCGCACCGCGTGAGTGCGTCTCATACGCTTTTTGTACAGCATCCATGATGTCATGTTCGCGGCCGCTCAAAGCGGCCTCTACATCGGGCGCGCCGATGACGAGGAGGTCGTTGTCAATCAATGCAGGTTCCTCTTAGAGGTTATTTCCAAAGGTGTTCGATGTCACCGACGTGTTCGCGCACCCATTCATCTGAGTAGATGGTGTCGAGGTAACGCTCGCCGCGATCGGGTAACAGTGCCACTACTGTAGCACCGCGAGGCAGTTCATCGCTCATGCGATGAATGGCCGAGATGACGCCACCTGATGAGCCGCCGGCCAGAATCGCTTCCTGGCGCACCAGCTTCCGACAACCAACCACGCACTCCGTGTCGGTCACGTGCAGGCAGCGGTAGACGCCCTCTTTGGGTGTCAGAGAGGGGCAGATGGCTGAGCCCAGCCCGGGTACGAGCCGTTCGTGCTTGCAGTCCGAGAAGATCTGGCTGCCGAGAGCGTCAACAGCAATCACCTTGGTCGGGTAATTGTTGTCGATCATGAAATCGAGGCAGCCACGAATCGTGCCGCAGGTCGCGGTGGCCACAAACAGGTAGTCGGGAATCTTGCCGTCGAGATCGCGCAGGATTTCCTTCACGGTCGAGCGGTAATGTGCGCCCGAATTCTCGCGGCTGTCGTATTGATTCACCCAGAAGCTGTTTGGCACCGTGTCGAGGATTTCGTTGATGCGATTCAGCTTCGCAGGCAGCAGCTCACCGGTCTCGGGGTCCGGTTCGCTGATCATCTCGATCTCCGCGCCATACGCGCGCAGGATATCGATATTCGTTTGTGTGACCTTCGGGTCGACCAGGCAGCGGAAGCGCAGGCCGTGATAGGCGCAGGTCTGTGCCAGGCCAATGCCGGTGTTGCCGGAGCTCGCTTCCAGGATCAGCGTGTTGGCATCAATCTCGCCGGTCTGCAATGCGCGCTCAATGATCGCGACGCTTGGACGATCCTTGGCGCTGCCGCCCGGATTGAGTCCCTCGAGCTTTGCAAAGCACTCGAACTCGGCATTCTCGAACATCTGCTCGAGCCGCACGAGCGGCGTACCACCAATAGCCCCGAGGATGCCCGAGCACAGCCGGAAATCGCTGGTCGAATCCTTCTTGGCGCGGCGAGCAGGATGAAACTCACGCGGGTATTCCCGCTGGGCAGGTACTGCTGCAAGCGATGCAGCCGTCTGTTTCCCGGATTGGTTCGTCATAGTCCCCGTCGTCCCGTCAGTCGGCGAAACGCCGCCAAGCTATAAAAAAGAAGCAAATGCCGTGCCACGGATTTATTTCTTTGTAATTCAGCATCTTATAAGAGCACTTAAATTCGCTTTCGAGAAAGCTGTAAAGTTCCGCGACATTTCCTGGCAACGTTATCGCACACAGATAATGTCAAAACAGTGTCGCAAGTACCGCTTTTCGGTCGTACTTGCCATTGGGCGTCAGCGGCAGGTCCTCCGTCGTGACCTCAAGCCGCGTCGGCACCATGTAGTCCGGGATCACTTTGCCGACGTCGGCACGCACCTTGTCGAGGAACTCAGACGTGTCATCGTCGGTAAGCTGGGTGATGAGTGCGCCGATCGCCTGTTCGTCCGGGTTGGGTGAATCGTGGAATACGACCACCGCTTCGCCGATGCTGTCCAGCCCGGCCAGCGCCGCCTCGATTTCACCGAGCTCGATACGGTTGCCGTGATACTTGATCTGGAAGTCGATGCGGCCCTGGAAAATGATATTGCCGTCGTCGGCGAGCTGGACCTTATCGCCGGAGCAGTACATCGGGTCGTGGTAGACGTTGTGCTGCGGGTTCTGGATGAACACCTTGCGGGTCTTTTCATCCTCGTGCAGGTAACCATAGCCTACGGCCAGTCCGCGGATGAGCAGTTCGCCCTCGGCACCCGGTTCCTGGCTCAGTTCGCCAGAGTCCAGCCGCACGAAACACTCCATGTTGGGACGCGCCTTGCCGATCGGTACCGAGCCGTCCTCGGCACGGGGCGCCTTGAGTATCGGGTGGAACGTGCAGTCGACGGTAATCTCGGTGGGACCGTACATGTTGGTGTATTGCGCGTGCGGGTACAGCTCCATCCATTTCGAGATGATTTCGGGCTGAATAACTTCGCCGGAGAAAATGACGTGGCGCATATTGGGCAACATGTCGGGTTGCATGCGCCGCGATTTCAGCAGCATTGTGAGCACCGAAGGGACCGCGAGGAAAATCGAGATCTGCTTGTCGCGCAGCCAGGACGCCAGTTTTGGAATGACAATATTCAGTTCGTCGTACACGAGCTGCAGAGTGGCGCCAGCGCTCCAGGCACAGTAGATGTCCAGCACCGAGTTGTCGAAATAGAGCGGGGCGTGCTGTGAGACAACGTCGGTTTCCGTAATGTCGTACAGGTCCACGCAGAAGTCGATGTAGTCGACGATCATGAAATGCGAAATCATGACGCCCTTGGGCACGCCGGTTGAGCCCGAGGTGAAGATCACGTAGGCCATGTCGACGGAGATGTTCTTGTACTCCCGCCGCGACGTGTCGGAAATCGGCGCTGTCTCGACGTTGATGACCTGCACATCGCTGCCAGCCTCTTCGAGAACCGCCTTCATGACGGGCTCGCTCTTGTTGTCGACCATGACGTAGCCGGCATCCAGCCGATCGATAATGGCCAGCAGCCGGGTCCCCGGCGACGTGGTGTCGAGCGGCACGTAGGCGCAGTCGGCCTTGAGTATTCCCAGCATGGCCTTGAACGCACTGACGTTCTTCTCGATGAAGATCGGAACGTAGGCGCCGCGCGTCGCACCTTGCGCAATCAGGTAGTGTGCAAGGCCGTTACTTATTTTATCGAGTGCTTCATAACTGATGTTGTCGTCGCCACATTCAACGGCGATTTTGTCGGGAAAACGATCAGCGGAGTTTTCGAAATACTGTTGTACGAGGTGCACCATGATGTCTTGTTCGTCCTTAATAGTCAGTGAATTGGGCGAAATCCCGTGCGCGACGTTCGCGATTGGCTAACGCAACAACGAGCAGTTTTTCAGCCATGCATTGTCCTGTATTTGATCGATGATTCCATCGACTCAGTTCACAGCCGGTTTTGCGACGTACTTCTCAATGTGCATAATAAAATCACAACACGTTCAATATTTTACATAATTAACTACAGCGGATGTTGAACGTAACAAGAAAAACAAACCCACTTGTTACTTAGATAACGTTAGTCGGAACGGGGATATTTATGACACGGAGAATCACTCAGGCAGTGAGTGGCCTGTTGTTACTAGGGCTGATTTTTTCATCAACCACGGCACTTGCGGCGAAGACCATTCATCGCTCGTTGCCGGACCAGTACATCATTACGTTTAATGAGGATGTATCCAAAGAAGAGGCGATCCGCCTCACACGCAAGCTGACCGCGGAACACCGTCTGCGCCTCAGACATACCTTCAAGCATTCCATCGTCGGCTTTTCCGCTGTCGTTTCACCAGATGCACTCGTGGCGCTGCAGAATCATCCGGCGATTCGGACGGTCAGCCAGAACCAGATGCACTATATCGAAGGGAGCGAAGCCGAACTCTACGCCGTGAATGCGCCCACAAACGTCACGGTGACGCCGGTTGGCGATACGCAGCTCGATCTCGCCTGGACGGACAATTCGGATACGGAGAGCGGCACCGATATCGAGCGCTCGTCGTCCGGCACGGGCGGACCGTTTACACGGATCGCCCTGCTGCGCGGCGTGGACATCACGAGTTATACGGATGCCAGTGTCGTCGTGGACCAGGAATACTGTTACCGGATCCGCGCTGGTGAAAGCGGCTCGGTGCTGTCGCCTTTCTCGGATGTCGTCTGCGGCATCATCGAGGATGCGCCGCCGACCGACCCACCCGCAGCGCCGTCGGGCCTGACAACAACGGCGGTCGATGATCAGCGTATCGACCTCGACTGGACAGACAATTCGGATGACGAAACGAGCTTTAGCATCGAACGTGCCCTCGGGCAGGGTGGCGCGTTTTCCGAAATCGACATCACGGGCAGCAATGTCACGACCTACTCAGATACGGCGCTGGCTGCCAGTACCGAGTATTGCTACCGCGTGCGAGCCAGCAATGCGGTTGGTGACTCCGCTTACACTGCAGAAGTGTGTGCCACGACCGAGGCGGAACCACCACCAACAGCACCGCTCGGAGCGCCGACCGACCTGACGGCTACGTCACCCGACGATTCAACCGTCGACCTGACATGGACCGATAACGCGACCGAAGAGAACGGCTTTGACGTGCAGCGCTCGACCACGGGCATCAATGGCACGTACATCAGCCTGGCGATTATTCGCAGCGCGAACACCACGAGCTACACGGACAACACCGTGGTGGCCCAGACCGAGTATTGCTACCAGGTTCTGGCGGGGCGCGGACGCAACGACTTTGGCGATCCTTCAGCAGCTACCTGCATCACGCCGGGAGATCTGCCTCCGACGGATCCGCCTGTAGCGCCGAGCGGCCTCATCGCCACGACGTTCGATCACCAGCGCATCGATCTCGACTGGACCGACAACGCCGATAATGAAGATGGCTTTGAAGTTGAGCGGGCCGAAGGCGTCGGCGGCGTGTTTGCCCTGATCGATACCGTGGGCGCAAACGTCACGAGTTACTCGAGCACGGCGCTGGCCGCGTCGACCGAGTATTGCTACCGCGTGCGTGCGTACAACTCGATCGGCGATTCCGGCTACACGCTGGAGACCTGCGCCACGACCAACGAAGAGCCGCCTCCGGGCGTCTGCACGGACACCGGCAACCATGATGACGTCACGTTGGATTGGGGCCTCACGCAGGTGAATGCCGACCTGAATGCCAAGTGGCAGTCGGCCGAAGATCCTGACGTGGGCTGCGCACTTGAGCCGTGGTACTTCGGTCTCGATTCGGGCATCGATAGCGATCACCCCGATCTCAATGTTGCAGAGATCATGGGCTTTATTGCCGCCGATCCCGGCAACACCGGGGAAGACGGTAACGGTCATGGCACGCATACAGCGGGTACGGCCGCCGCCATTGACGGTAACGGTGGTGCAGTAGGAATCGCACCGGGCGCCCCGGTTTACGGGTTCAAGGTCTGTACTGACGATGGTTTCTGTGCCCAGGACGACATCCTGGCCGGAATCGACGAAGTGACCGCGCGCAAGAATGCCAACCCGGACCAGCCGATGGTGGCCAATATGAGCCTGGGTGGTGGTGCCAGCGATACCGAGGATACGGCGGTTCGCCGGTCCATTAACGCCGGTGTTCCCTACACGCTGTCAGCCGGCAACGGCCAGCTGGGTGCGTGCCTGTTCCCGGGGAATGCGGCGAATAACTCGCCGGCACGGGTCGGTGACGACGCGATCAATGCGGCCGATGGAAGTGATGGTGATACGCAGCCGATCAACGGTGCGATCACGGTTACGTCCAGCACCGAAACGGATACCGATGCCAACTGTAACTTCGGCGATCCGGTAACCGTCGCAGCACCGGGCGAGAATATTTTCTCGACCTGGCTGAGCGGCGGTACCGCGACCATCAGTGGTACATCGATGGCCGCTCCGCACGTCGCGGGCGCAGCGATCCTGTACCTGCACGACAATCCGACGGCAACGCCAACGGACGTCGAGCAAGCGATCGTGGACGATCTCGATCCATGGTCGCCTGACGACCTGCCGAATGCCGATGGGCGCCTCAATGTAGAGACGCTCTAAGGTACAAGTGCCGGGCCGGGCCGCATTGTGCGGCCCGGCTTTTTTTTGTCCTGGATTTGGAAATTATCCGGCCATGCGATTGTCAAAACAGTCAACCCGTGTAGGATGCCTGTTGTGAATATTCAATTATTGCGACCAATACTGCTTGGTCTGTTACTGGTTGGCTGCCACCCGACTGCGGCGGGTTCGGCGGACAATAATCCTTCCAACGACAACAGCACCGAGCCGTTGCCCGGCGACCACGGCAAACGCTATGCGGCCAACGTGTTTCTTGACGAGGCGCCCGCGCGATACCGGGGTATTCCGGAGATTCCGTTCAGGGTATCCGAGACCACGGACAAGATGCGATGCCCGACGTCGAGTGGCGTGTATTCCTGCAAGGGCACGCCGGAGGAGTGGGCCGAACTATCGGACTGTACGATTCGGGCCAAGATTGAGCTGGTCGAGGCGCAGTATTGCCTGATCGACAATGTGACCGTCGAAGGCGGCGCCAACGGGTCAGGAACGGGCAATCGCTTCCAGTTCCGCCTCATAAATGTGGATCACGTCGTCGTCCAGAACAGCACGTTCCGGTCGCACGCCGGCGTGGGTCTCGCGGTCCGCGGCCAGGACATCGTTATTCATAACTCGTCGTTCGAGAAGCTGCGCTACCACACCAAACCGAGAAAAGGCCGCGCGATGTCGATGGACACGCACGGCATTTCGGGCGGCTGCGGGAGCGAGCGCATCTGGATCATGGAGAACTACGGCACGATGATTAGCGGCCAGCTGACGCAATGGGGACACGGCTGCAAGAAAGCGCCGCCCACGGGTATTTATATCGCCGGTAATGTGTCCGAGTTCAATGCCGAGGCAGGATTTGCGACGAAATGGGCAAAAAACGTCGTGCTGTCGGGCAACACAGCGCGCGGGCACGTGCCCTCGTTTCGTGCAGAGACCTTTACCTACAGTGATGGCTGGACGTCGGTTCCGCGTGAGAGTGGTGGACGCGGAGACGGAGCCAATTTCGGGGCGGATGGCATCACCCAGAACGTGTTATCGATCGATAATGTCTACATCGATAATACGCGCGTGAAGTTCGAGGATATCGGCGGTTTTGCGGCCTCTGTGAACGACCGCTTCGAAGTCAACCGCAAGTGCGGCCCGGGGGCGAGCAGTTGCGTCGCGATCTTCGGCGAGAAGGAAGCTATTGACCCGATATTTGTCGTTAATCCGGTGTTTGCGGGCGAGACCCTGCGCTGTGGGTTTGTTTTCCAGCGCGGGCATAATTTCGATATTCGCGTGAGCGGCGCACGCTTTACAGACGGATTTGACGGCCCATTGTTGTGCCGCGCGGGCGCGAAGCCCAAAAACTTCGACGTGGACGTAGTGGAACCCGACTGGCGTTCGATGTTTAATTCTGCCTGGGGTTTCCCGGTAGAGTAAGCACGGATTGAACAAGACTTCTGACACCGCCGCGATTGGCGTCCAGCGGACGCCTGTGTGGATACGCAGCCACGAGCAGCCGCTTGCGGGCTGGATCCATCGTCCGACTGATGTGTCGTGTCTCAACGGCCGCGGTCTGCTGATCTGCAACCCGATCGGCCACGAGCTCATCCATGCCCACCAGTCCATTCGCGAGATGGCGGACAAATTTGCGCGCGCCGGCTACAGCGTGCTGCGGTTCGATTACACGGGCACCGGCGATTCTGACGGGGACGAATTCGAAGACAATATCGTCGCGAAGTGGCTTGACGATATCGTTGCGGCGTCGGAGTACCTGCGCGCTGCCTGCGGCACTGAAGTCAGGCAGGTCGTCGGCATTCGCAGCGGCGCACTGCTGGCCGCCGCCTGCGCGCCGCGCCTGTCCGTGGCCGACGGTCTGATGTTGTGGGATCCAATCCCGTCCGGGCGACGCTTTCTTCGCGAACTCAAGGCCAACGAGAAGTTGGCGTACTTCCGCTGCGAGCCGGACTTGCTGGAGAGCGTCGGGTTTCCCTATCCGACCCCGATGCTCCAGGCTCTGAAAGGGCTCGATATCGCGGACAGCCTCATTGCGGTCCAGGCACCCGTGGTTGCGTTCGTCAGGGACAGCGCACCGGTACCGGCGGCCATTAGCAAGATTGGGGCGGATGGGCTCGACTTCGACTGTGTCCAGGCCCCGGGACTGGCGACCATGCTGGTTGAACCGCACAACGCAGTTATCCCGCATGACGCCATCGACCGGGCCGTGAGCTGGGCGTCGGAGCACCTGGTCGCCATGCCGCCCGAGTCGGAGGCGGCAGCCCTGGATATCAGCAACGAGGTGGCGCTTGCAGGGCCCAACGAGGGAATTGTGGAGTCCGTCGTGCGCGTCAGCGAGGGCGGCAGCACCGGAATCCTCTGCCGGGGACCCAACCCGAAGGCAACGAAGCGCCCGATCGTGTTGTTCGGTAATGCCGGTTCGATCTACCACATCGGACCGAATCGCCTTTACGTAACGCTTGCCCGGAGACTGGCGCAGGAGGGCTTCACCTCGTTTCGTTATGACCTGCCCAATATGGGCGATGGCCTGCAGACGCCGCACCCGGAAGCAAACTACCCGTACCCGGAAGACGCCGTGGAGCGCATTACCGAGGTCATCGAGTTCGCCCGGAGCAGCTTTGGTTACCCGTCCGTCATCCTGACCGGTGTTTGTTCCGGGGCGACGCAGGCTTTTCTTGCCGCGATGCGGCAGGAACCAACGACGGCACTCATCGAAACGGCCATGGTGAATCCCAAGGTCTTTTACGTCGAGGATATTACCCAGGACGGCAGCAATTTCGTCATGCAGCGGGCCAACTACTACAGCCGCGCAGTCGGGGACCGCGACCGCTGGCGGCGCCTGTTCACGGGGCAGATCGACTACAGGAAGCTGTTCGACTTCCTGACGCGCCGCAGCTGGCAGCTGGCTCGCAAGGTCGGTCGTCGCATCGGCCGCGTATTCGGCATGGCGCCGGGCACGCGACTTGGCCGCGACCTGGTGGCCTACGTGAAGACCGGTCGCAAGCTGTCGTTCTTCTTTTCATCGCGAGACCCGGGCCACCGCGTCTTGCTCGAGTCGTCGGACGGGGTAGCGAATCGCCTTGTCCGCAAAGGTGAAATGCCCATAGCCGTCATGGAGGACGCCGATCACACGATGATCGCCAAGCGTTGCCGTGAAGACTTCATGAGCAAGTTTACCGAGCGCATGACGTCCACGTACCCGAGCGGTTGAACATAATTTCTGCTCGACGACGAGTTCTCACCTCGCTCGCCGACGCAGTCCCTTTTATGCTCTCGGGCAGTAAGTTATATTTCGTGCTCGCTGCGCGCGCTCCAGCCTGCAGCGCACGCACACGAATCAACAAGAGCAAGGACATGGCTGAATGAGCTTTGACGTCGACGCAATGCGCCACGCGAACATGACGCACACCCAGATGCTGATGTGGATGGGACAGATGCTGTCGGGCCGGCGACCGGTCTACAACATGGGGTTCGCGATTCATATCGATGGTGAAATCGATCACGAGCTGTTTCAGCAGAGTTATGACTATGTCGTGAGTAAAAGCGACAACCTGCGCTCGGTGTTTCGGCATGTTGACGGCGGTCCCAGCAGAATCGTGCTCGATGTCGATGAATTCAACTGCGACGTGCCGGTCGTGGATTTCTCGGACAAGCCGGATGAAGCTGCCGCGTGGATGCAGGAGCAGCTGCAGCAATACATCGACATCCGTAAACAACTGTTCGGTACGGCGCTGGTTCGCATTGGCCCCGAAAAGACGATCTGGTTTATTCGCCAGCATCACCTGCTTTGCGACGGCTGGTCGATCGGTAACTTCATGAAGCACGTGGGTGCGCGATACGAGCAGCTCGAGAGAGGTGAATCCGGCGAGCTGGACGTGCCGCAATTCGGTGATTTCGTCGATCGTGAGATCGCGTACTACGAGAGTGACGAGTGCGCCGCATCGGGCAAGTACTGGGAGGAGCTGACGGCAGACCGTTTGCCGCCATTGTCGCTGTACGACGTCTCCTCCGATGAAGGTGGCAATGAGTTCCAGCGTGAGCATCGCCACCTGACGGGCGACCTGATCGGCCGCATGAAGGCCGCCATAAAAAACAAGGACTTCCGAGCGTTTTCAATCGACCAGGGGCTGTTCCTGCTCATGGTCACAGCGCTGGTCCTGCAGCTGCGACGCGCGAGCGGCAACGATAAATTCGCGATTGGCGTATGCCTGCACCACCGGGTCAAGCCGCGCGATAAAGAGACGATCGGGCCGTTCTTCGTCTTCTCCGCCATGCGCATCGGGCTCAATCCGGACGACACCTTCCGGTCACTTTACAGCCAGGTAGCGGCTGAATACCGGGTTATGCTCAGGCATTATCGCCACCCTGTGACGACGCCACCGGGCGAGCGCAAGTGGGATACGTCGATCAATTTCGTGAACACGAGCTTCCCAAAGTTCGCCGGCCGCGATACGACGATAACCTGGATGCAATCAGGCAGTTATCTCTCGCAGGAATCATTGGGACTGCAAATCCACCACTTTAATGAAGGCGACGGCATGACCGCCGAATGGGATTTCAATCTCGGGATTTTTGACTCGGATGACCGTCGTGAAAAAGCGATGGTCGACTTCGAGGAAGCGATGGAGTTCGGTTTGCGCGATCCGGACGCGCTGCTGCACGGTTTTTGGGAGGACAGTGAGTAGCGTCACACAATGAAGTGAGATGCAGGTCGCTGTGGAATTGGCCACCATTATGGATAATTGGCCGCGGCTATGTACTTAGCCGACACAATTGAATTTAAAGGGAATAGTTTGGGCATGGACTCTGACGCACTGAGAGAGTTGATCGCGGTTCACGGCAAGTTGCTGGTGGACATCGCCGAGCTCGATGACAACAGCAACCTGTTCGAGGCAGGGCTGACGTCGTTGAACACGGTCAACCTGATGCTGGCCATCGAAGACCAGTACGACATCGTATTTACGGATGAATCGCTGACGCGGGACACGTTCAGCAGCGTTAATGCGCTGCTCGGCGTCGTGCGCGGACTGCGCGACGCGGCCTGACGCCGGCGTCCGATGGCGCAACTCGCCCACCAGTACTTCTGCCGTGCGGCGGAACGTTTTCCCGACAAGGTCGCCGTTACCTGCGGTAGAGAGTCGACCACCTATCGCGAACTGGACCAGTTTTCCAACGCTTTTGCCCGTGAGCTAAAGAACCACGGAATCGAACGCGGCATGTACGTGCCGTTTTTCATGGCCAAGAGCGTGCACTCCATGCAGGCCATGCTTTCCATACTCAAGGCCGACTGTGCGTACGTTCCGCTGGACTATCGCTCGCCACGCGAACGCCTTCTGTCGATTCTCGACAGTACCGACGCGTCGCTGGTTATCGTCGACGACGAATCGGGACCCGCGCTCGAGGCGCTCGGTATCGATGTTCCAACGCTGAATATCTCGGCATTTGAACCCCGGGAAACAGCGGCCCTGGAATACCGGAATATCGACATAGACCTGGCGTACGTGCTGTTTACGTCGGGGTCCACGGGTACACCGAAAGGCGTCATGATTCCGCATCGCGCCATCATCGATTACATCGACTGGTGCGTTGAGACATTTTCGATCACGGCGGATGACAACGTCTCCAACCACGCGCCCCTGTACTTCGACAATTCGACGTTCGATATCTACACGGCGTTTGCCAGCGGGGCGACGCTGCACCTCGTGCCCGAGGTGCTGAACGAGGGCGTGCCGCGGCTGGTCAAATGGCTGCGCGAACACGAGATCACGGTGTTTTTCTGCGTCCCGTCGGTCCTGACCCTGATGGCTATGTCGCGACGGGTGAAAGCAGACAGTTTTCCGAGGCTGCGGGAAGTGATCTTCGCGGGCGAAGTCGTCCAGGTCGACACGTTGGCAAGCTGGATGGAGCTGTTTCCCGATAAGCGCTTCACCAATATGTACGGCCCGACCGAAATCACCGTTGACTGCAGCTTCCAGCGTGTCTTGTCGGCGCCTGACTCGCCGGTGCCGATCGGGATACCGCGCAGGAATATGGAGCTCTTTGTTCGAGGCGAAGACGGCACCCTGTCGCAGGAGCCGGGCGCCGAAGGTGAGTTGCTGGTGCGTGGAACCTCCGTGGCCTATGGCTACCTGGGCGATGCAGAAAAGACCGAAACGGCTTTCATCCAGAATCCCCGGCACAATGCCTACCCGGACCGGCTGTACTGTACAGGCGACCTGGTCCGCGTCAACGAGGCTGGTGAATACCTGTTCGTCGGCCGGGCCGACAGCCAGATCAAGTACCTCGGCCATCGCATCGAGCTCGGCGAAATCCAGGCGCGCCTGGTGGCCATGGACAGCGTGTCCGAGGGCGTCGTGGTGTTTCACCAGGGTGATTCCATTGCCGATCAGGCCATCGGCGCGCTCGTGTCTGTGGACGTAGGGACCCAGCGCGAAGACGTGCGCAACTGGCTGATCGAAAACCTCCCAGCGTACATGGTGCCGTCGACGATCAAGGTCTGGGAAGACGACTTTCCGAGGACCCCGAACGGCAAGTACGACCACAAGGCCATCGCGGCAATCCTCTTCCCGGGCGCCTGAACGCGCAGGTTGCTTTGCCGTCGGCAAACCTTACAGCTGCCGAAAAAAGTTATGTTAAATAAGCCTATAAATCAATAAGATACGGATTGGCACGCATTTTGCATTTTACTCATTTAGAACAACAATTCGAAACTCCATTGAGAGGCGGAGCCAGGACAATGATCAAGCAGATTTTCAAGACATTCATGGCGTTGGGCCTTGTTGCCTTCGCGGGGCAGGCGTCCGCGGTCATTATCGAGGGAACGACCAATCCGGATGACAACACCGCCGACTTCACATGGTCGATCGGTTCGGACGGCGAACTCATCATCTCGCTGAGTAACACGTCGAACTTCGACGCACTCATCACGGGCTTTCAGTTTGAAGTTGCCGACGATTCGGACGGTGTATCGGCTTTGGTCGACGTGACGGGCACCGACGGCAACGATGGCTGGAACTGGACGACGGATGTGACAGGGTGCAGCGCTGACGAGTGCCTGGTTACAGGCAGAAACCTGAACGGTGGAGATCCAAGGGACGGCATCGGCGTCGCCAGCACGGGAATCTTCACGTTTCTGGGTGACTTCCTCGATCCGACAACGATCGTAAACATCATGGTTCGCTTTCAGCGGACGGGCTCGGATGGCGAGGGCAGCGACCGCGGCTACATCTGCGAAATAGGCTGTGACCCGCACGAGGTACCCGAGCCCGGTACATTCCCGGCTGTCGGAAGGGTTTACAGTGCCACAAGAGTCACGAGGTTTAATTGTTTTAATTCAATAGCTTATGTTTTGGCACGAGTGTTGCTTTATGTACGTTAGGAAAGTAATCAGATAGCGCGTAGATGCGCGGAGCATGAAGATGATTAAGCAAATTTTCAAAACTGTCGCGGTATTATGCTTGGCGACATTTGCCGGACAGGCGTCTGCCGATACGATCCAGGGATTCTGGAATCCAGTCGATAACTCGGCCGATTTTAGCTGGCACGTCAACAACGACGGTTTTCTCGTCATTTCGATTGCCAACAACTCGAATTACGCGGGCATGGTGACCGGCTTCCAGTTTGATCTCGATGAGGGTGGTTATATTGATCACCTTGTGGATGTCGACGGTGCCAGGCGCAACGGCGGCTGGGACCACTCAACCGATGCAGCCGGTTGCTTTTCGGCCGACTGCATGGTGACAGGTCGGAACTTCTGGAATGGAAGATCGAACATGGGAATCGAGCCGGGTGCGACGGCGAGCTTCAGATTCTTTGGTGATTTTGTCGACCTCGGTGATATCTCGAACGTTATTGTTCGTTTCCAACGTACTGGTCCGTACAACTGGGGCCGGGACGGGGGCTTCGGTTGCCACATGGGCTGCGTTGCCTCCGAGGTGCCCGAGCCCGGTACGCTGGCGATGTTCGCAGCAGGCCTTCTCGGCTTTGGATTCGTCGCTCGCCGCCGCCGGCTCGTCTGATACCAGCCAGGACCAGATCCTAAAGGCTTCAAAAGGCCGTCCTCGCGGGCGGCCTTTTCTTGTTTGTATACCGCCAGATTATGTCGA
>CALZJH010000013.1 GCA_945787845.1 uncultured Woeseiaceae bacterium
ATAGCAGAAGCGCTGGTCGCCCGGTCGAACGATTCCTACGTGGATCCCTTCGAGATCGGGAAGACCTTCGCCCGGGCAGGGATGGTCGACGAGGCGCTGTACTGGCTGAACCGGGCCGTCGAATACGGTTCGTACGAAATCACGCACCTTGCCTTCCGGCCGGATTTCGATGTGATGCGAGACGATCCGCGGTTCGAGGATCTGCTGGAGCGTGTATACAGTCAGGGGAATCCGACTGCCGCCCGTCCTTAGGAGATGAATCCAATGGAATGCACTTGCTCGTGTGGAGCCACCAGTTTTCGAACGCTTGGCGAGCCACTTTTCCGGTTCTTCTGTCACTGCACGGTCTGCCAGCGATTCAATGATGCCCCTTTCGCAGACATGGTCGTTTTTCGGGCCGACGATGTGGCGCTGCCACCCCCGGGGACCGTCATTTTCGACACGTACAGACCGCCGCCAAACGTTCAGCGAGGGAAATGCGCAGCGTGCGGTCAGCCTGCGGTAACGGTCTTCACGGCACGGTTTCTGCCCAGATTGGTTACAGTCCCCAGGCCAATGTTCAGATCGGACGCGGAACTGCCGTCACCCGAAGCGCACGGCTTCTACGACATGCGGGTAGCGGATGCTGAGGACCCATTGCCAAAGTACGAGGGTTATTTTCGAAATCAAATTGCCTTCATGAAGCATCTCTGGTTGGCAAGACGCCC
Organism: uncultured Woeseiaceae bacterium; assembly: GCA_945787845.1. Taxonomy (GTDB): domain Bacteria; phylum Pseudomonadota; class Gammaproteobacteria; order Steroidobacterales; family Woeseiaceae; genus UBA1847. The sequence goes on from CALZJH010000013.1 coordinate 708, forward strand.
GTAGACCAAATCGCAGTGTGGAACATCGTTCGGACACTCGAGTTGGTCGCACGAAGATCCGTGGTATCAGGCTCTGCCGGAGTACGTACTCGGTGAGAGCGCCCAGGAAATCAGGCGGGCCGCTATTTCAGGTCGATGACGAGCGTCTGCTTTTGGGAAAAGCGGATAACTGGCCCGACGGGGCCAGACTGGAGGCCTGAGCTACTTTAAGCGGACCCGATTTCGAGCTGTCGGAACAGTGCAAATCACGCCCCCGCTACCAGGAAAATAGGCCGGTCCCTCTTGTGGGGCCGGTTTTTTTTCTTACCGCGATTCGCTGATTCGGTACCTGGATTACACTCTCAAACCTGACTGACGCGATAGAAGTCCCTGTCTTTCAAATAGGGTTGTGTCAAAGGAAGGGAGGCTTTACTTGTATCTAGACAATTTAGGGCGCTACGCTATCGACATGAACCCCGGTTGGCTTGCCATCTTCAGTCTTGTCTTTCTCCAGTCCTGTGGCGGCGGCTCTGGTACGGGTGCGCCGAGCACGCCAGACGAACCAGCAGATACCCCAACGACTTTCAGTGTCGATGCCGACTTCCTTTATAAGGATGGTGAGCGCTTCGACCTGAAAGGCGTGGTCTATGTACCAGGCCAGCCCGGCTACTTGCCGTGGGAGATCGAGGAAATGACGAACTTGCCTGCGGAGGTGATATCGCGCATCGATACGGACCTGGCCGGCATCAAGGCGCTGGGCGCTAATACGGTACGTTTGTGGGGTGCCCCGGCCTATTGCTACGAAGCCATCAGGGCACTGGGGGGGCTGAATGTTCTGCAGACGATCTGGATCGATGGGGATGTCGGCGACTTTCAGGACACTGCTTTCAAGACCCAATCCAAAATCTATATCAGAATCGTGGTTGATCGAGCGTATGCTGCTTACCCGGATAACAATCCACCCGTAGTTGCTTTTCTGGTAGGTAACGAGTTGAGCGAGGCGAGTATCCTCTCGACCAATCAGGCACACCCGGACATTACGTCCTATGCTGGTAACTATTTTATGGCGGACAACATCAATGCCAGTGAGGCTTTTGTTGCCGAAATGGCTGATTACCTGCGTACTTACGAGTCGGAGACCTACGGCAGGACATCGCTGATCTCTTATGCCAACGAAATACGCACCGTTCATCTGATCGACACGCCTTTCCTGGACTTCCGCTCACAGAATGCCTACTCCTACGCGGTACCCTTTTACCGTCCCCAAACGCTTCCGGGGTCTGCCAGCGGTACGCTCTACCAGGGCTGGGTCGAAGAGCTCAAGTACATGCATCCGGGCGTGCCTCTGCTTGTTACCGAAACGGGCTTAAGCGTATCGCCGAATGCCGTCCATCAGGGCCCACCGAACTATGGCTATGGCGGCAATACTGAGGAAGAGCAAGCCAGCGGCATCTTGCAGAACCTCACCGACATACAAAGCGCATCCATGTCTATCGCGGGCGTCATCATTCATGAATACCTGGATGCGTGGTGGAAGTTTGGCTTCGAGGATTCACTGTCCCAGGACCCTGACGATGTCGAGGAATGGTTCGGCATAGTGCGCCTGGTCCCCGATGGCACGGGGTATTCGACAGACCCCCGACCGGTCTACGTTCAGGTTAGGGCGATTTGGAACGCTTCAAACTGATTCTGGATTCTGTCTCTGATCGGTTGATTCAGATGTCTACTATTCCGGTCTATCCTGCCCCCGCTACCAGGAAACCAAGCCGGTCCCATCACTGGGACCGGCTTTTTTAGTGCCTGGCAATTAGTCTGAAAATAGCGCATCTACAATTGGGCATTCGGGCACCGATCCGCCATCGCACTTGGAAGCCATCGACTTCAGTGTCCGCTGCATTTTCTGTAGATCTCGAATCTTGTTCGAGACGTCGCCCAAATGAACTAACGTTCGATCACGCACTTCGGCGCAGGTGTAGTCGCCACCGTCGACAAGTTCTAGTAGCTCACGTATCTCTCTGAGCGTAAATCCGAGTTCTCGCGATCTGCGGACAAAAGATAGTCGTCTGGCGTGTGACGCGTCATAAACCCGGTGCCCGGCGGTACTGCGGATCGGGTCCGGCATGAGGCCAATTTTCTCGTAGTAGCGAATCGTTTCGCTGTTCACGCCGGTCTGGGTTGCCAACGTGCCCCGAGACATCTCAGGTGGTGGAGTCTTCATGAACAATACCCCTTGACCCTGTAGTAACTACAGGGTCTACGATACTCGCTCAACATCGTGTGGTATAGCCTGGTGAGCCGTCTAGTGCCGGATTTTGAAGCGTTTTCAGTCATTGCCTGCCCGAAGTGTGGGCATCAGGAGCGGGAACGCATGCCGACCGATGCCTGTCAGTTCTACTATGACTGCAAGGGCTGCGGAGAATTGCTACGGCCGGAGGCGGGCGACTGCTGCGTGTACTGCTCATATGGCACCGTGAAATGCCCGCCAATTCAGCTGGGCACATGTGGTTGCTAAGGTTGAAAGAGGAGATGTAATTCGATGACTGACGATGAATCTAATAAAGATTTTGTAGCGAGGCCTTTGCCGTTCTGGTTACTTTGGGGCGCACCGATCGCAATAATGCTGTCATTGAATTTCATTAGGCCGCCCGCCGAATGGGCGATAGGGATCTTGTCCGTGTGCTTTGCCTGGATGGGAATAGGCTGCGCGCTTAATGCTCGACGCTGTCATCGAAGGCATTGTTACTACTCGAGTCCGATATTGTTGGCTGGTGCGGCTCTGAGCCTACTGGTTGGGTTCGGCTTCGTAGATTTTGGTCCCTTCGGGCTTATGTATGTGACTTGGGGAGTTTTCGCGCTAGTCATGCTGACCTTCCTCCCTGAGAAGCTTTTTGGCAAGTATCGAGGCCAATAGCCCTCCGATTGACTGCCCAGCGCCGCCGGCTCGAATTGGAGCGGCGGCCAGAACACTCCCCAACTACTCTTCATCCCCGAAATCACGACGACCTCCACCTCGCAATGCCGGACCATGGTCGCGAATTACGAAGTGAATTTCTGCGCCAGGCTGTATTCCCACGCCGAATAGTCCGCCGAACGGTACCTGATCAAATCCTATAGGCACCTCGCCGTAGTTGATGTTCCCTGCGAAGTTCACGGTACCAAGGCGGTCTGTCATCGCGCCGGTCGCATAGAATACGCTATCGATACCGGGCCGCAGCGAATCGGCCGTACAGCTGCAGGGATCTTCGTCGAGCGGCGCCGGCGCATCGGAAGGGGCTAGGGTTTAATCAGGTTGGTGGGCGCTCGGGCCTGCGTGTTGTGGTGGAAACGTAGGCCTGGAGCTTTCGTCGGCATTGTCAAACAACTCCCTGGTTGCGATACGAAAAGAGCCGCACTGCAGACCGGGCAGTAACGCCGGCGTCCAATCAGTTTCTGGTAAACGCATTGCTGCGGCAGGTCACGTGATCGGGGTTTACCTTCGACGCGGTCCAGAACAATATCCTGGCGTACAACAAACAATGTAGAAATTAGTACGCTACACTGCGACGCACAGCCGTATGTCACGGCGGGAGAACAACAATGAAAAGAGCGATCAAGTACGTATCACTAGTGCTGCTATCAGCCCTCCCATTAACAGCAATGGCTCAAGGGGAAGAAGAATCTAAGAGCTTTATCTACGCGACGTATTTCTACTGCGATGCCAACGGCGCGGAACGTGCCGATGAAATCGTCAAGCAAATCAATGCACCGGATTTCGATAAGGCGGTGAAGGACGGCACGATCAACGCTTGGGGCTGGCTTGCACATCAAACGGGCGGGCTCTGGCGACGGGCGCAATACTATACGGCGCCATCTCTGGATGGGTTGTTAGACGCGCAATCGGCGATGGACGTTGATCAAGATGCGAAAACGAAGAAGTTGGCCGACGAGTTTGGTTCTATCTGCCGTTCGCATCAGGACTATATTTGGGAGCGCGAGAGTGGTGGTGGCGGCGACGATCGTGGCGCTGCCTCGTTCTCTGTCTATTACATTTGTGATGAAACCCGTGAAGAGAGAGCGGACACAATATTTGCAGACGACTTCGGACCCATACTCGACAAGTTCGTCGAGGATGGAAAAATCGCGAGCTGGGGTTGGAATAGCCATTGGGTTGGCGGTAAGTACCGCCGACTGCAGACCCTGACTGGTGCCGACCATAAGTCATTGCTGGCAGCCCGCGGCGAAATCATCGAAGCCATGTACGGGGATGACAATGCAGCCGGCGCAGAATTCACGAGCATATGCAATTCGCATGAGGACTACATGTGGGATATTCAGTTAGAAACTCCATAGTCGGATCTTGCTGATCTGCTAAGGCATCCCGGATGGGAGCCGTGTAAGAATAGGAGGCCATCTCGGTTGAGATGGCCTCTTTCTATTGGACCTGTGCAACTCCAATCACGTAGTTCTGGCCGTACGTCTTGGCGCATTTCGGACATGTTGTATAAAAGAAGTACGTTTGCTTAACCTCTTTTCCCTGTGCCCGAATGCTCTCATTGAGCTCTTTGCACCAGCGTGGGACCTCCTTGTACGGACCCTCGAATACTTTCGTGACGAAATCACCAGTCATTCGCACCATGTCCATCTCGGGCATTTCTTTGTCCACCGCGAACAAATGCTCTGCCGACCATGCGGACTTCTCTCTGCTCATCACGATGAAATTTGAGTCGCTCTGAGCGTCCGCGCCCTCGATTGCGCGCAATGTCTTTCGAAAAACCGACCCCATGTTTAAAGGGATGTGAGCAATGCTTCGGGTTTTCGCGCGGACAAACGGTTTGTCGCGAAAGTGCAGTTCCTGACCATCCCAGTTCTCCGGGTCGAACCTTGGGCAACAGCCGGTTGGATTATCGGTCATGTCATAATTGGGCAGCACATTGATGTCCATGACGGTCTCCTGGCTCCGTATGACAGGTAATTATTTCGCCGAACGAGAGTCTCGTGGAATACGGTCTTGTGCCTAGGGAAACTTGCGCGCCGAGCTCCCGATTGACTGCCAATGATTGCGAGCCCAAAGAACCCTTAGGTACATCCCAGAATTGACGGACTTCTCCTGGAGCCGAGAATGGTGACTGACCAGGGGCGCCCGTGGGTGCATGCTGTGACGGCGCGTCGCGGGACGTCCCCTAACAAAAAGGGAACTTGAAGAGGTATCTGGCATGAAGAAAGTCCTGGTTGCTGGTGCCACGGGGTATCTGGGTCAGTACGTGGTCAGGGCGCTTAAGGCGAAGGGTTATTGGATTCGCGCTCTTGGTCGTAGTGCCGCAAAACTCGCTCCTGTCGAGGAGTTTGCTGATGAATTATTCATCGGCGAAGTTACCGACCCCGATTCTCTCACCGGTCTCTGCGATGGCATCGACATCGTCTTCTCGTCGGTAGGAATCACGCGACAGAAAGATGGGTTGACCTACAACGACGTCGACTTCCAGGCGAACAGGAATCTCCTGACCAGCGCGGAAGCGGCGGGCGTATCGAAGTTTATGTACGTCCACGTCCTGAATGCCGAGAAACTGCAAGACGTTGCGATGATTCAGGCCAAGCAGGCGTTTGTTGATGAGCTCAGACAGTCGGCATTGAATACTACGGTGATCTGCCCGACGGGGTTCTTCTCCGATATGGAGGAGTTTCTGAAGATGGCCCGCGCCGGGCGTGTTTACCTCTTTGGTGACGGGTCAAACCGGATAAACCCCATCCACGGCGCTGATCTTGCCGAGGTTTGTGCGGACGCTTTGGAAACTCGGGAACAGCAGCTCGATGTCGGTGGGCCGGAAGTATTCACCTACCGCGAGATTGCCGAACTCGCCTTCGAAGTCCTCGAAAAACCCAGCAAGATTACGTGCGTTCCGAAAAGGCTGATCACCGCAACTGTCGGCGCCTTGCGCTGGGTAGCGCCTGTCAAAGCGTATGGCCCGATTCAGTTTCTCGCGACGGTAATGACCATGGATGTCGTGGCTGAGACATACGGCAAGCGACTTCTGGTAGACCGTTTCCGCCGCTGCGCCACGGCCGGAGCACAACAGACTCCAGATGAAGCCAGTCAATCGCGCGGGCTGACGAAACGTCACTCTTGATACGGGACGTGACGAATCATGATTCCGCGGAGTCTACTCCGGCTCGCTAAGCGGCTTTTTCCATGCTTCTAATGCCCGTTCTTTGGCATTCGTCTCAATGAGGTCGCCGTGGGACAAAATAATCTTGTCGAAATCCCACTCGAGGATTTTCCCCAGTGACTTGCGAGCGGCTGACTTGTCTTTCCACCCCATCTGATACTCCGGTGCCGGCTTGGGATGGTTCCACATGCGGAAGACCGTCTTCCACCACAATGTCAGCAGCCAGTTAACATCGGGCGTTTGATCGGTGAAGTTCTCAATGAGATCGACCAACAGCAGGGTTTTGCTCGGCCTGTGGTAGAAGGCCACCTCCCAAATAAATTTATTCCCTCGGACCAGGACCTGGTCGAGGATTCCCGCCCAGGCTTCCGGAGGCCGATCTCCGAGAAGCCAATCGAATTCCAATTCAGGCTGCTTTCTTTCGATTCCGGGACAGATGTAGGTCTCTGCGTCAGGGAAGGCCGCTTGCGCAGAAGGTATATAAAGATGGTGATAGGAGCCTGGCGCAACGATATAGGCCACGTCTCCAAGGGCGGAAATCGCCGTTTTCGTCTCAGGGTCGATCTCGCACGGTGAATGAATCATCAGCTCCGTATCGGAAACCTTGATCACAGCCATGCGGGCGTTGAAGTCACAGCCGGCGAAATGAATCGGGTATTCCTGTAACCACAGCTGACCAGGGACATACTCGCTGAGTAGCACTATTCAATCTCCTGCTTCGATGTGAAGACGCTGCTCAATGACTGCAATGTCACAATAGAAAAATGACATGCATTCGATTCAGTACTTGCCGGCCAGCTTCATGATCCATTTGTGGATAGAGTGGTAGCTTGGCTCGGGCTTGACGTACATGACCGCGCAGGTCCCGGTCCGGGCGTTCATCCCCTTGTCGCGCGCCAGGGCGAGCGCCTCGGGCGTCTCCCGCCCCATGTGAATCCAGACGTCCTTGATACCGGCGTCGGCGACCTTAGCCACCCAGTCCCTTGTGTCCTCTTTCGGCACCTCGAGGACGACAGCGTCGACCTTCGCGGGAAGACCTTCGAGTGTCGCGTAGGCGTGATCGCCCTCGATCTCCTCCACGGAGGAGTCGACCGGGAAGACCGCCTTGCCGAGTTTCTTGAGGCCTCGATACGTCAGGATGGGAAAGTTCTGCTTGGCCTTGTCTCCGACCACGGCGAAGCGGTCGTTCTCCCAAAAGGTCTCGTAATTGGAAGCCATCGCACACCTCTCTCCAGGCAGCTGGGAAGATCAACGAAATCAGGCTTTGCCATACCGTCCGGGAATCCGGCGCCCGACCCGTATTGACCGTAGATCGCCAGATACCGGCACACAATAAGTAATACACGTAGGCGTCAGCTGCCGGCATTTCTCGAATAAGAACAAGTTCGGTTGGACCCTGATTTCTACAGTGCTTCAAAGCTGTTTCAGCGAAAGGCTGCTAAAATATAGCGGTTGTTCCGAGGAGATACCTGCATGAAGCGGGCGGCGAGATTTAGCAGATTGGTCCCTGTTTTCCTCACTGCAGTCCTGCTCTGCGGCTGTTCGTCGTGGCAGTTGCGGGAGGCTGGCAAGAGCCTTGCCACTTCCGCTGCGGAGCAGTTGTTCATCCTCGGGATATCCGGTAAGGACGGTCTCCAGGACTATAACGATCGCAAAGAGCGAAAGTGGCGTAGTGAGAACAACCCCTATCGGCCGTCACTGACAAGGGACGAATTGATAGAGTCTTACCAGCGTGCTGAGCAATGGGAGTTCTACGACAGTATCTTGTCGAAGCAAGAGGGATACATCAGACGGAAGTTGCCAGATGCGCCGTCGGACGATCGTCTGGCTTGTTCAAACCCTGGCTTGGAGAGCTTCGGCTGCTATTGAGTCACCAGACGGTCGGATCGCCCTGGTTGGACGGCTGCTATCGGGGAAAGTGGACGGTCAGTTATGCAGCCAGCACGAGCTGTACAGGCTTCGCGTATAGAGGCTCTGGCTTGCCCCCGCTCCAAAATAAACAAAGGGTCCCTTCTTGGGGCCCTTTTTCACTCTCCTTCCGGGGCCATAAAGTGCAGGGGATCCCTGAAAATCTGCAGGGCCCGATAGTAAAAGAGCCGGTTGGGCCGCCGGGTCTTGATGCTGAGTTTCCTGAGGAATTCGAGCTCATCCTCGCTTAGATCACTGCTTAGCACGGAGTCCTGGATGAATTCGGCGAGCCCGGGTTGATCTTCGCGTTGACTCTTTTCGTTCTTCTCAACAAATGCGAGTCTCTTTGGTTCTCCGGGAGCGAGCCTTTTGTTCAGCGTTATTTCCATATCGAAGGTCGAGAGGTCGATATCCCAGCGAGCAATGAGCGGGTCCAGGAAGGAAGCACAGTCTTCATGTGAAATGTTGAAGATATCTGTGTCGAGGAACTCCAGGATTATGACGCGCATCTGCTCATGGGTTCTATCGCCGAGCTTAGCGACTTCTTCCAGCCACGCCTGATTGTCCAGCTCAGATTGCGCGACGCGGCTGACGACGTCCAGGAGTTTTGTTGTGACGAGCTGTTCCAGTTCACCAAATGGCTGCCGCTCGAAAATCGAACGAATGTCCTTCTGCCTGGCGGCGACGCATTTGCGCAGGATCAGCTTGCGTGTTTCCTTGAGCAGGGCGGCCTCAGGTTCTTCGAAATCGCGCCTCAGTGCATCCATGCGCTGTGCAACTGCCAGTTTTGCCAGTTCGCCGTTCGAAAACTTCAGGACCTTTCCCAATTTCTCGTAGATGTCCGTTCGACTCGGCGCCGGCGGCAACTTCTTGCCGGTCAACAGCTGGGATATGTAGGACTCCGTAACCTCAGCAGCTTCTGCGAGATCCTTCTGTTCCAGCCCCATCTCCTCAAGTCGGGCTTTGATGGCAGATCTGACGTCCATCGGCACGTTCTCCAAAGTTACACAAGTGGTTAAGTCACAAAATGCTGTCAGAAAAGACTTGACTAATCAAGTAAATTAACTAACTATGGTTAACACCGAAATGGCGCTTCAAGAAATCTCGATCAAACGAGTTATTTGATGTGCCTTCCGAGAAAGCCCACCACTCTGCCGGCAATCCCGCCGAAGCCAAAGGAATGGCGTTCCGAGCACGTTCGACGAATGCTTGGCCGGGCACACAAAGGAACTATCCCATGAACGCAACCAAGCGGTGTCTCGATGCGGGCGCCTACCTCCTGATTCCTATGATGATCTTCGCTGGCTTAACAGGGGCAGCCCAGGCAGAAAGTGTTGAGGGCACAATTCCCGCCAACGCGAGTGCCAATGCCCATAGCAAGGGATGGCAGTGCGACAAGGGTTACAGGAAGGAGGGTAGCGAGTGTGTTGTCGTGATATTGCCGGCGGACGCGTACCTGACGGATTCGTGGCGTGGATCGGGCTGGAAGTGCAGTTTTGGCTACAAACAAAACGGTCAGGTGTGCGATCTGGTTTCGCTGCCAGCCAATGCATATCTGAGTGCCGCGACAGGCGATAGTTGGATTTGCGCAAGAGGGTATCGGCAAGTCGACAACGCCTGCGTGGCAATCGACGTGCCGACAAACGGCTACCTTGCAGAAAGCAGCAGCGGCTCAGGTTGGACCTGCAACCGGGGTTTTCGGGCGGCAGGCAGCGCCTGCGTAGCAATTGTAGCGCCTGCAAATGCATACGTGACGTTCAGATCCTCAGGTTCCGGCTGGGAATGCGATCGCGGCTATCGGGAAGTCGATAATGCCTGCGATGCCATCGAAGTGCCTGCAAACGGGTATTTGTCCGGGCGGTCTTACGGGAATGGCTGGAGTTGTGACCGCGGATATCGAAAAGCCAAGGAGGCATGCGTTGTTGTAGAGCTGCCGGAGAATGCGCATTTGAATTTCGCCGGCAATGATTGGGACTGTAATAAACCGTACCGCAAGCGCAATCAAGCATGTACATCAGGTGACCGAAATGACTAGACCAGAGGCCCTTGGCCCACCAAGCTTGTCTTTGTTCGACTCGGTTTTCGCCACTCGAAAACGTACTGCCACAGCTATTGTTTATTGCGAAGCGAACTTTGGCGCCATCGATGGTAAGACCGCGAACGGGCTTGTTCGACACTCCGAGCGGTACGAAATCTTATCGGTGATCGATAGTGAAAAGGCGGGTCTGGATGCCGGCACGGTGCTCGACGGCAAACCGAACGCGATACCGATTTGCCGCGATCTCGCGGAAGCTCTTGAGAAGGCCGTCACGGTACCTGATTACTTCATTTTTGGCATGGCGCCCTCCAGCGGCATGCTTTCCCTGTATGAGCGAGGCCTGGTGCTCGAGGCCATTAGCCGTGGGATGAATATCGTTAATGGTCTTCACGAATTTCTTGGCGATGATCCCGTGTTCAAAGCCGCATGCGAGGTGAGCGATGTCGAGATCTTCGACGTGCGCAGACCTCCGGATAAGAAAGACCTGCACATGTTCACGGGCGATATTGCCCAGGTAAGCTGTCCGGTCATCGCTGTGCTTGGTACCGACTGCGCGATCGGAAAACGAACGACCGCGACGATACTGAGTCAGGCGCTCAACGATCGCGGCGTAAAGACAGTAATGATAGGAACGGGTCAGACGGGCCTGATTCAAGGTGCCCGTTACGGCGTCGCGCTCGACGCCATTCCGTCGCAGTTTTGTGCCGGTGAACTCGAGGCGATGGTCATCAACGCATTCATGGCCGAAAGGCCCGACGTTATTCTTGTCGAGGGGCAGGGGGCTTTGAGTCACCCGGCCTTTTCGACCACGTCGTTTATTCTTCGTGGCGCCTGTCCCGATGGTGTCGTACTGCAGCATGCGCCGCATCGTAAGCATCGTTGCGACTTCCCGAAGATGGCCATGCCCGAGCCGTCTACGGAGATCAATCTCATCGAGACGTTCGCCAAGACCAAGGTAATCGGTGTGACGATAAACCATGAGAATATGAGTGATGCCGAAGTAGACTCGGCAATCCTGCGCTACGAGGATCAGCTAGGCATCCCGGCAACCGACGCACTTAGCCGATCTCCGGAGCGCCTTGTGGAAATGGTTCTTGGCGCTTACCCAAAACTCGCGGAGAAGCTGCCCGCGGCGGCGTGATGGTTGCACCGCGCCTTGAGATAGATCTGGGCAAAATACGGCACAACGCCCGCACGCTTGTTGAGCGACTGGCAAGGCGTGGCATCTCGGTGACCGCAGTGACCAAGGCGACACTGGGTTCGCATGAGATTTCTCACGCAATGCTGCAGGGCGGTGCGACTGGATTGGGTGACTCGCGCATCGAAAACATCGAAGCAATGCGTCGTTCGCACTTGTCTGCACAAATCTCCCTGATTCGTTCACCGATGCTCAGCCAGGCGAAGCGCGTCGTGAGAAGTGCGGATATTAGTTTTAACACCGAGATTGCGGTCGTGAGACAGCTATCTGTCGAAGCGGGCAAGTTGGGCCGAACGCATGCGGTTGTTCTCATGGTCGAGCTTGGCGATCTGCGCGACGGCATCATGCCGGACGATCTGGTAGCAACTGTGCGCCAGACGCTGAGTTTGCCGAACATCGTGCTCAAAGGGCTGGGCACCAATCTGGCATGTCGCAGCGGAACCTCGCCGGATGACGCAAATATGGGCGAGTTGTCGAGGCTTGCCGCGTTGATCGAAACGACGTTTGGCATCTCGATAGAAGTTGTTTCTGGAGGGAATTCGGCCAACCTGGAATGGGTGTTCGGCAGCGAGAACATCGGGCGAGTTAATAATCTGCGCCTGGGAGAATCGATTCTGCTGGGCCGCGAAGCACTCCATCGGCACGCCATAGAGGGTTTGTACACGGATGCGATTACACTCGTCGCCGAAGTGATCGAGTTCAAATTCAAGCCGACGCAGCCCACCGGTGAGCGCGCCCAAAATGCGCTCGGAGAACGCTCGGATGTGGTAAATCGCGGGCCTATCGCACAGGCCATTCTGGCAATCGGCGTCCAGGACATCGACTTGGGTGGTTTGCAGCCTTCAGGGGGAATCGAAATCCTCGGCGGCAGCAGCGACCACCTCGTCGTAGCGTCCAGCGTCGGTCGCATAGCAGTCGGAAGTGAGATGAGGTTCCAGCTCAATTACAGCGCACTTCTTCGTGCGATGACCTCGCCTTTTGTGACCAAGGCGTACAAATCGGCTATTCCCGTATCGGACCTGCGGCGAATAGCTTAATGAATTGCGCTGGCATGCACAGGCGTGAACTTATTATCAGGATTATTATATGACAACGAAACTACACATCGGCAATTTGCCGCGCACGTCGACAGACAATGAAATTGAAGGACTGTTTCGGCCGTTCGGGCTGGTTTCTTCTTTTGTCTTTACGAAAGATTCGGCGACAGGACTTAACGCAGGTTGCGGCACTATCGAGATGGACAGTGATGTGGCTGCGCAGTCGGCGATCGATCGACTCAACTTCAGCCAATTCGGTGGACGTACGATCGGAGTGAGCAGAGCGCGTCGTGAAGTTGGCAAGCCCAAATGACCGAGGGAAGCAGCTTCATTCCGAAGGCGGCCATGCCGGCCTTCGAGGCCTATTCCGGGTCGCAACGACCTGTGTCGCTGTTCTCGTTCAGCTCGCAAAGGCTTAAGTCGTCGAAGTAGACTCCCTGGGTCCTGTCGCTGCCGGAAAAGTCGACGAACAATGTAAACGCATGGATCATGGCCGTACCCTCAGGTGCGGTGGCGACGCCGGTGTCGAGGAAAATCCACTCGCCAACTGACGAACGTCTGTTTATTTGCGATGAGGTTTTCGCTTTGGTGGTGCCACCAGCGGTCTCAACAGTGCCCAGGTCCTTACCATTGGCATCGAAGAATGAAACCTGGAGAACGCCGAAAGCGGTCGTTCCCTCCAGAGTCGCAGGTGTCAGGCCGTAGCCGCTCAGTCTCCAGCGTGAGCCTGCCATAGCGGGAAATACCTGGTAAGCACCGGAGGCGTTGCCGACGAAAGTGGCCTGGAAAGGGACTGTCCGGCTGAAGCCGCCATTGAACATCGACTGACTACCGCTGCGGGCATGGTTCTTGGAGAACAGGCTTATTTCGAACAGTCTCCAACCGCCTTCATCGGCTGCTGTTTGCAGTTCGAAGCCAGCGTCCTTCAGTTGACCGCTGTTCTCGCCAAAGGCGGTCGACGGGGCGCCGACGAGCGATACGATGAGGAATGCACAAAATAGGACGATGTTTGGGTTCTTCATAACCTGCCCCCTTGGTTGCCGATTTGCCAATTATACGGAAGCTCTTGCTGGGATTATCGCAGAATACTCGAGCAAGGGCCTTCAGGCGGGCCACCAATGCTACGTACGCATCGCCCGCCTTCATCGCGAACCGTGACGAGCTCCACTTCTTCCGGCCATCGGTGGTGCTAAACTGCAGCTATGAAATGCAGAATTATCATCCCCGATTCAGAACTACGACCATTGCCGGGCGAGAGCTCAGCGGACGCTATTCGTCGCGCAATTGTCGGCCGACCTCTGAGTGAAGTGAGGGGCGAGCGCGGTAAGGACGAGGAAGACAAACACATTTCGCCGACGCCTCCACGCTAGAGCGGCCTGCTCGTCGCCAATGGATACGAAGGGCCGGTCATGGGGCCCTTTTTTATTTCACAGGCGGGGCGGTCCTTGTGTAGCGAAAGCCACCTCTTTTTCGAGGGCATCAATCGGCATTTCCGTCTCCTGCCCCAATCGGGCATACTCACGGCAGCAAACCAACAAAAATAAGAGCTTTAAGCCGTGGCGAATAAGCGCAACCAAGATCAGCCCGGGCAGAAAGCAGGCACCGCAGCGCATCGTGCATCGCGAGGCAACGAGTTTGACGATGCGGTAACGAGGGACATACCCGAAGTCCTGGAAAGTGCTTTCGACGAGCATCAGGCGGGAGATCCAGAAGATCTCTTCATCACCGATGTATCGCTCACGGAACATGTCGATCTCGAATCCGACGACGTCCTGCCGCCCGGTCTTATCCTGAGGGACCGCTTCGAGATCGTCGAACTGGTGTACTCAGCCGGCATGAGCCACGTCTATAAGGCGATCGATCAACGTCGATGCCTGGGAGACTCCGGCGATTTTCACGTTGCCATCAAGACGATGCGGCCATCTATCGCGTCTAACAATCAGGGCGGTCTTGCGCTGGAGCGTGAGGCGGCGCAGACACAGAGCCTGTCGCATCCCAATATCATCAATATCTTCGATTTCGAGGATCATGACGGGCAGTTTTTCCTCGTGATGGAGTGGCTGGATGGCGAGTCTGTAAACGCCATGCTGCGCCGCACCGAGGGCGAGGCCGTCGAGCCTGAACTTGCCAGGACGGTGATCACGCTTGCCGCAACCGGTGTGCAGCACGCACACCGGAACAACGTCGTACATGCGGACATCAATCCGTCAAATATCTTCATAACGGATACTCGGGAAATAAAGCTCCTCGATTTTGGTGTCGCAAGATCCGTGAACACTCCGGAGGCGTCGGAGGATGATCGTTTCACGTGGGTGACACAAACCTATGCGAGCCCCGAAGTATTGTCAGGGTTTCCTCCGGTCGTCGAGGATGACGTGTTTTCGCTGGCGTGCGTTGTCTACCGGCTTCTGAGTGGGAAACATCCGTTCGGCGGCTCGCCGTCATTGGTTGCCCAGCGCAACGGACTGTCGGTCGAAGCGATACCGGGGCTCCCAGCCAGGGAGTGGGAGGTTCTGCGGCAGGCATTGTCGTTTGAGCGATCGGACCGGCCAGGTGATGTCAGCGATTTCGTTACCTGGGGCGCTGCTACTGACGAGGGTAACGAATCGCCGGTTCGTGCGGCTCCGCGGTTACTGTCACCGCAGTGGATGTGGCCTGCTGCCGCCGCCGCGGTCGTCATTCTAGCCGGCGGGTATTGGCTGGCGCAGCGGGCGATAGACGATGCGGTTTTGTCACCGGTCGGCCCGGTGTCACCCGAGGCGAGCACAGTCGCCGAACCCGCAATATCGGCCAGCGAGGCGCTTGTAATCGCTGCCACGCAGGCACTCAACGAGGGGCAGCTCATCGCGCCCGAAGAGGTCAGCGCCAGAGCATTGTTCAGGGCAGCGCTGGTGATTGAGTCCGATAACGCCGAAGCCCTTCGCGGCTTGCGAGCGATCAGCGATGACTTCGTGCAGGAAGCGCATGCGGCGCTCAATCGGGATGACCCGACTGCCGCTTATGGGGCACTGGCAGTCGCGGCCGAGACAGATCCGGAGAACCCGACAATCGGCATGGTCAGTCAGCTGCTAACGGCGCAGGGAGACGGAGAACTGGCGGAGGCGCGGCTGGCCATTACGACTGGCGAACTCGACGTTGCCGTGCAGAAAGTATCGCGAGCCGAGCGATATCAGCATATCGACCCGGCGGACGTCCGGAGCCTCCGCCAGCAGATCGATGAGCAGCGCGAGGTGCGTGCTGCTTCCGCTGCTGGGGACACGGGCGCGGACGTAGCACAATCGAGCGAGGTGCTCGACGTTGCCGCGGCACTGGAGGTTCCAGCAGCCGAGGAGGAGGCTGCACCTGTATCTTTCACCGCGGTTGATGACGTTGCCGAAACAATCGATGCACCGGACCTGCAGGTCGCGGATGAACTATCCGGCGCTGTTACCGATTCTGGGGAAACAGAGTCTCCGCAAGTCGCCGACGAACTATCCGGCGGTGCCACAGGCTCAGGCGATGTTGAGGCTTCGCAGATTGCCGATGAACCAGTCGACGATACATTGCTGCAGGCGGCTGCGAGCCTACCTCTCGTACCGGAAGAGTCAGGTCCGGAAGCGGCAGCGACGCCAGCAGACCCCGAGATTCGCCGCTATTCATTGCAGGAACTCGGCATCAGGGAGTATGTCCCGCCTGAGTTTCCCCGCCGCGCGCTCCGACGCAGTATTAGCGGAATGGTGGAGGCGAAGTTCGTCATCACGCCTGCCGGCGGCACTGAATCCATAGAGATCCTGCATTCCGAACCGGGCGATCTGTTCTCTCGAAGCGCAGTCAAGGCCATAGATCAATGGCGTTTCGAGGCCCGCGAGGTACCGTTCGATGCCCAGGTCATCCTCCGATTCGAACAAGAGTAGTGTGCTGACCGGCGCGGAAGCCTCAGGGAGCGTCGTCAGGCGTAAAAATGTCCTCGATCGACAGACCAAATAAGCCGGCGATTTTGAAGGCCAGCGGCAACGCAGGGTCGTATTTTCCCGTTTCAATTGCATTGATGGTTTGGCGCGACACGTCCAGGTGATCGGCCAACGTCGCTTGTGTCCAGTCGCGCTCCGCGCGCAGCACTCTGAGCCTGTTGTTCATCGGTAGTGACGGATGGCCATTACGTTGCCGACAATCCATCCAGCCGTCATGACCAGGATCATGGCGGTCACCGACAATGCCGGTGCGCCAACCGATTGCAGCACCAGGTAACCGATAGCGAAGATCCAGCCTACGCCGAAACCGACGGCCAGCCCTTCGATCTGGATCCTCCGCTGCAATTCGTCCGTCATGCGAAGAAAACGCATGTAGGCTATGAGAGCGGCGAAGGCGAAGGCGTTAGGCGCCAACGCGACGAGGATTGCCACGATGCGCGGGAGACCCTCGAAGGTTTCGACGATCCAGGTCGAACCAATAATCGCGAGCGCCCACGCGATGGACCACATCGTGAACCTGCGGTTATTCCGGCGGTCGGCCTCGGTACCACAGCCGAACGTAATCATTTGCCAAAATGTGGTGCGCTTCGGGCTGTTTTCTTTGGGTTCAGTCGTCATGTAAACCTGCTTTGTCTAAATGTAAAAGAAGCTTGATATGCGGAAGTGTAAGAGAACCTTTCCAATTAGTCAAGCGTCCTTTACCATGCGGCCATTAGACGCAATTTTGGCCTGTATTCCGACCGCACGAACTCCAGCGGTCAACGATGGAACATACCGTTCCTGATCTCGTTGCGATGGCCATCTTCAGGAGGGCCTCGGGACAGGCCCTTCTTTGTCTTTGCCAAGGGCGATGGATAAACTGACTTCGGGAAACGAGCCACAATACATTGAAGGATTCACTCCGAGCACTGGCCAGAGACGCAGTCAACAGTCTGCGCGACCTGACGCCGATCATCGTCGTGATCGGTGTCTTCCAAGTGCTGATCATTCGCCAGCCTGTCGATAATCTGCTGTCGCTCGTCGGCGGCGGCTTGCTGGTGGTTGCGGGCCTCACTTTTTTTATCTTCGGCCTGCGACTCGCGCTCTTTCCGGTCGGGGAGGGGCTTGCTCACTCGCTGGCACGCAAGGGGAGCGTATTCTGGCTTATCTCCTTCGCCTTCGTGCTCGGATTCGGGACGACGGTGGCGGAGCCGGCGCTGATCGCTGTCGCAGCCGAGGCAGCGGCGGTTGCCGCGGATGCGAAAGTCATCGCAAGAACGCCCGAGGCCATGGATGACTACTCGTTTGGCCTGCGCATGACGGTTGCGCTCGCCGTTGGCGCTGCGCTGGTGCTGGGTGTGTTTCGTATCATCACCAACTGGTCGTTGCCGCTGCTGATTATCGGCGGCTATGTGCTCGTGGTATTGCTGACAGCGATCGCGCCCCCCGAGATCGTCGGTATCGCCTACGATTCCGGCGGCGTGACGACCTCGACTGTGACCGTTCCGCTGGTGACAGCGCTGGGCGTAGGACTCGCCAGTTCCCTGAAGGGCAGGAACCCGATGCTGGACGGCTTCGGTCTGATTGCATTTGCTTCGCTGACGCCAATCCTGTTCGTGCTGATCTACGGCATGGTCGTCTGATGGACCTGGCTGTAAACACGCTGAAGTTCATCACAGACAGTGCGCTGAACGTGCTGCCGATCGCCGCCTTTCTGTTCACGTTTCAGTGGCTTGTCATCGGCGAAAGGATGCGTGACGCAGGCAAGATCATCGTGGGATTCCTGTTCGTCGTCGTCGGCCTTGGCCTGTTCCTGGAAGGCCTTGAGCAAAGCCTGTTTCCGCTCGGACGCATGATGGCCGAGCAGCTCACCCATCCCGAATTCCTGCTCGATACTGTAGAGCATGCCGTGACCGAATTTACGTGGCGGGATTTCTACTGGGTCTATATTTTTGCCGCGGCAATCGGCTTTTCCACGGCCATGGCAGAACCTGCTCTAATCGCGGTAGCCATGAAAGCCAACACCGTCTCTGGTGGGGCAATTGGCGTCGTAGGCCTGCGCGTTGCGGTGGCCATCGGCGCCGGCATCGGCGTGAGCCTGGGCTGCTTCCGCATCATCACCGGTCTGCCGCTGCCCTATTTCATCGCGGCGGGTTACTTCATTGTCATCGTACAGACGATGGCAGCCCCGAGAGAGATCGTGCCGCTAGCGTACGACTCGGGCGGAGTGACGACCTCCACCGTCACGGTTCCCCTGGTCGCCGCGCTCGGGCTTGGCCTGGCCGACGCCGTGCCGGGGCGCAGCCAGCTGCTGGATGGCTTCGGCCTGATCGCCTTCACGGCCCTGTTCCCGATCATTTCGGTACTCGCCTACGGCCAGCTCGCCATGCTCCGGGAACGCATTTCGAAATCGACAAGGTAAGACAAGAGTTCAGAATAGGAAAACCGCCGAGAGTCTCGCGATGGCCGCTATGCATCTAACGTCACCGGACTAATAAATCCCGGTGGCTTGATTGTCAAAACAGAGCAGTTCAGCTGCGTGAGGATGGTCTCAGCCGTGCTGCCCATGAAAAGACCGGCGATCCCTGTACGCGCGACGGTACCCATGACGACGAGGTCCACCGCCAGGTCGTGGGCTATCTCCGGGACAACGTGCTGGGCCTGCCCCTTGACAACATGAAGTTGGAAATCATGGACGTCAGTCGTGCTTTTGTCTTCCGAAATACCGTAGCTCTTCATGAGGTCTTCCAGCCAACGTCCTCGCAAGGTGGCTTCTTCTTCCACCATCGCATCAAACTCGGCCTCCGAAAAGTCCCAGGTGTGTGACCTCAAGAGGCCTTCGTCAAACACATCCCATGCATGTGCGATATGCGTCTCGCCGTGTTCTGCTCGCGCCAGTGAAGTTGCCATCTCCAGGATCTGGCGGTTGAGCACGTCCTTTTCTGGTGCCTCCGGATCCTGATCGACGGCCGCCAGTATGCGACGGTACTGATGGTGTTCCGTCGGTTTAATGACCCAGACGGGGCAGGGGCACTTGCGCATTAGATGCATGTCCGTACTACTGAACAACATGTCCTTCAGGCCACTGTCAACGTCCGCACATTTGATAATCAGATCGTGATCGTCTCGCAGTACTTGCCGGATTATCTCGATAAAAGGCTTTCCGACAAGGACTTTCGTGTCCGTGGACACTCCGTACGCTGCGACCGATGTGACCGCATCGTCAAGCCAGTCACGTTTCTCGGTTACGGCAAAATCCAGAACTTCCCTTGTCTTAATTGCGATAACACTCATCATAATCTCGCCAGGAACCCGGTCGACGATAGCGCAAACGGTAAGATGGGCCTGATTGTCTCTCGCCAGTGTGGCGCCACGTTTCAGTGCAGCCGAGTAGTCTGTCCGTGCATCGAGAATTAGCAAGATATTTGAGAATCTTTTCACAGCTGAGCCTCCGCCACCATTTCGTATCGGTTATCAGGCTTGAAGGGTAATCTTGCGCCAAATATTATCTATCGTATAGACGCATTATGGATATTGTTCTACTTGTTCTCGGGCTCGCGGGCCTCTGGTTTGGTACGGAAGTCACCATCAAGGGGGCTGTTTCGATTGCGAGGCGCTACGGCGTTTCTGAATTCGTGATCGGGGTCGTCGTGCTGTCCATTGGCAGCGACCTGCCGGAACTCTCTATCGCAATCGACGCAGGATTGAAGAACCTCGCTGGCGGCAATTACTCGGATGTTGTGGTTGGCAGTGCTCTTGGTAGTTCGCTGGGCCAGATCGGTTTTGTCCTCGGGCTAGTGGGCCTGTTGTCTTACCTGACCTTGCCGCTCGGGGTTGTTTATCGTCATGGCAGTACGCTGCTCGGCTCACTCGCGCTGGTTGCTCTATTTGGTTTTGATGGCACGGTAACCTTTACCGAGGGTGCCGCCTTGTTGCTCGTCTACGGAATCTACCTCGTTGCGCTACTGAATGAAGTCAACGTCGGCTCCGCCATCGAGCAAGCGGGCGAACTTCGGGTCCGGCGGGCCTTGCTATACCTCGCCGTTGGATTGGCAATTGTGGTGGGGAGCGCAGAACTGACCGTATCGTCGGCGGTCGAAGTGGCCCGGATGCTGGGTCTGAGTGAGTCGTTGGTTGCCGTACTCCTGATTGGGCTGGGCAGCAGCCTGCCGGAATTGTCGATTTCGATCGCCGCGGTATCAAAGGGTCACCATCGACTATCGGTAGGGAACCTGATTGGGAGCAACGTGTTTGATACGTTGGTTCCAATTGGCGCGGCGGCGGTCATAGCGCCGTTGAGTTTTGATGAGGGTATGCTGCGGTTCGAGACGCCATATCTGTTTTTCGTGACTGCGGTGACGATGTTCTTTTTTGTGCACAAACGCGGTATCCAACGCTGGGAGGCGGCGGTCATTCTGGCGCTCTATTGTGCTTATGTTTTGATCAAGCTGGCAGGGTCGTTCGTGTAACGCGGCAGCTCTTGGTCCTCAGACGGCCGGACGAACAAGTCCGGTTCGACCCCAGCTTTTCTTTGAACTACGTCACACTTTAGCGAGTGACCAGGTCGGTCGCGCTACCACCGGCCGGTCTATTAGGCTGGGTGCATGAAGAAACGACTCTCCATACAACTCATCGTTGTGGCAACGCTTCTCTCACTTTCATCCGCACCGGCGTTCGCCGGGAAACTAAGCGCTGTCGTCAACGGCAAGTCCTATCACTTCAATTCGAGTTATCAGTGGAATGAGAATAACTACGGGTTTGGCGTGGAGCATGAATTCACGCAGAAGAGTGCCTGGAGGAAAGTCGCGATGGCCAACGGTTTTCGTGACAGCACCAATAACATGTCCTACATGGCAGGTGCGGGCCTTCACAGGCGGATTTACGAAACCGACGAACTGGCAGGATTTTATATCTATGCGGGACTGAACGCGTTCGTGATGACGCGCGAAGACGTGAACGGCAACAGACCGTTCCCCGGCATCTTGCCGAGCATCAGCATCGGCAACGACAAGGTCGGGTTGAACCTGACCTACATGCCCAAGAAAGCCGTCGAGGAAACCACGAATTCCGGCATGGTGGATCCAACGCTCAGCGGCATTCTCTTCCTGCAGATCAAGGTCAGTATGGATCAGTTGTTGCCATAATTCCGGCGACCGGCGCAGGGCGCGCCCGCCTGTTACAACTCGAAACAGACTTACATAAGGCAATCAGTCATCCTAAGATCCTGAAAAACAGGGATCATTTTATGAAGACGTTGCTACGTCGCCATGCGGGCGCGCCGGCTGGGCTTCTCGCGCTTGCTGCTGTATTTCTTGCGCCGACAGCTACCGATGCAGCAGATCTTGAGCTGCGCCTCGAAAACGGCCCCGATGACGGAGTGCTCGTCTTCCAGGTCTACGATGCCGCCGATGCGTTCGGTGATTTGCGCGATCCGGCCCAGGAGTTTTCGTTGCCGGCGGCCAGCGATGGGACCTATCGTCTTAGCAATGTCAGGGATGGTGAGATAGCCGTGCTCGTCTACCACGACGAGAATACAAACGGTCGGATCGACAAGAACTTTATCGGCATCCCGCGTGAGTCGCTTGCGATCTCGAACAACTACCAGCCGAAAGGTCCGCCCAGCTTTGCCCGCGCCAGTTTCATTATGCCCTCTGATGAATCTCTGCAGATGGGTATTGAGATGTACCGGGCGCTTGGAGAGCGCGGACGATTTGGGGTTGGCGTCGGTGTTATCGGGCGCAGCAGTCCATACCTCGATTCGTCGCAGAACGTGACGCAGGCATTCCCGGCAATAACCTATGTTGGAGAGCGGCTGCAGTGGTTTGGTCCGGCCTTGCGCTATGGCCTCGTGGGTAGCGGAAAAGTCCGACTTGCCGCCGCCGCGGAGTATCGCGTCGGTGTTTATGAGGAGGCTGACAGTGATGCGCTGTCAGGCCTCGGCGATCGAGACGGCACGCTACTTGGCGGCCTGGGCCTGCAATACGAATTTTCAGAGGGATTCGAGCTCGAGTTGCTGTATCAGCATGATGTGCTGGATCGTATCGGTGGCGGCATGGCGAATGTGCGCCTCTCTCGCGGCATACCCTGGGGCAACGCCGTGTTCGTGCCACAGATCGCATACAACTGGCTTAGCACCGAGATGAGTAATCATGATTTCGGTGTACCGCTGGGCGCGGCGACGCCCGACAGGCCCGCCTATCGACTGGGCAGCACGACGAGCGTGGAGGCGGGGCTTGGTATTTTCGTTGAGCTCTCCGAGGAATGGCGGATCATCGTCAACGTGGCGGGTGAGCGGCTGGACGACCAGGTCGCTGCGAGCCCCATCGTCGATGACGATGTGGTCATCAAGGGTCTGGCGATAGTTACCTACGTTTTCTGATTCTGCGAGACTTGAACGACACATCACTAGCCGATCGATTACTCGCCTTGCTTTTCAGCCGTTTCTTTAGCCTTGATCTCATCGTCAGCAGACTTCAGCAGCTCGAGAAGATGCGCCTTCTTCGCCTCGAGCGCGGATTTTTCGTCTACGCTTGTCTCGCTTTTCTCCTCGTCAATAGCGGCGAGCTGGTCGTCGACCTGTTGAATTTGTACGCGGAGTTTTTCCAGTGACGCAGCATCCTCGGCCTTGTCGAAGGCGAGACTTTCGGCGGCCGCCTCCGCCTCCGGGCTAGCCCGCTTGCGGGAAGGTGCGGGGATGAACGCCTTGCCCTCCTGGAGCGCCCTTGTATTCATGAAATTGGGCGAGACAATTTCGACGTTGGCTTCGTGCAGTGCATCCAGCATTGCCGCGCGCAATCTCGATCGAGCCGAGATCAGGCTCTGAATATCTTCCAGCAACCCGGCGACCCGATACAGGACTGAGAAGTCGCCGAGGTCGCGCACATGTACGAAGCTGTCTTTGAGTCCGGCCTTGGCCGCGGCATTGCACAGGATGTCCGTCGCGACGCTGTGGGATACGTCATAGCCGAGCGACACCTCGGCCGTGATGATCGAGCCCGAGGCACGCACGACCTGCAGCGGCTGGGTCACCATGAACAGGTTCGGCACCGTCACCAGGTCGCGAAACTCCGTCTGGATCTCGGTATGCAGAAGATCCATTTCTGTAATGCGTCCTGTGAGGTTTGCCACCGTGATGAAGTCGCCGGGCCGCGCGCTTCTGACGACCTTCAGCATGATGCCCGCCATGATGTTGCCAATGAAGGTCGTTGACGAAAGCGCAATCGCGGCACTGAGCAGAATGCCGATCAGGCTGAGGAGTTGCCCACGAGTCTGTTCGTTGATCGGCAGTGCCAGCATGATCGCGAGAACGCCGGAAAATGTGAGCGCGAGCATGATGAGCTGGAAACGGAACTGCGCATCAGGGTTGTCTTGCCAGCGACGCTTCAGGATCCAGTTGATCGCAGCCAGAGTAAGGGCAACCGCGACGAGCGTGCCAAGCAAGGGGGCAAAGCTAGCTGCTAACTCAAAAAGACGGTCCATTATGATCCCATAGTCGTGCCGCGAGCCATGGTTTGGCAGTTGGCGTAATCGATTGGGATATTATGGACTACCAGCCAGCATTCGGCATATCTCGGCAAATTCTGCGGCCTTCAGGACCGCGGATTCCAGGTTAGGGGTGCCCGCGAGGTCCTCGGGCGCAGTTACGCTGGCGATAGGGCGGCCTTCGGGCGGTGACTCGAAGAACAGGATACGGAAACTGTGTTGGCCAGTGGGTAATTCCGCACGTTCATCGATGCTGAAATACCCGAAGCCGCGATCGAGGGTCAGTGCCGCACATTCGCACGTCAGTTGCAGAGCTTTCTCGGCCGCCAGCCCGAGGAAATCCTCGGTATTCACAGATACCCTGGAACTGGTCTCATCGATGGGGGTCTCCGCCAATCGGCTGTGTGACATCGCGAATCCGGAGCGGCCACCCTGTGCGGTCATGTTCGCTCGAGCATGTTCGATCTGTCGCGCAAGGGCCTCGAGTCCGACCTGCGTTGCCTTGCTGATCATCTCCAGTCGGGCCTCCTCAGACGAGTCGCGTGCCTCAAGTCGTGCGTCAGCGAATATTTGATGGTGCGAATTGAGCAGGAATGAAAAAGCACTTTGCCCTTGCCGATCCATGACGTAGACCTCAATGCCGAATACGGCCTGGTTGCCAGGCACAAGTAATTCCATGATCAGCGTGTAGTCGCCGCCGGTGTCATACGTAGCGAGCATTTCGGCGATGGCAAGCTGACCTGCCTGGAATATCTCCCATTGCGACGGTCGCCGCAGCGCTCCCAGATCAACGCGCCTGGGCCCGGTGGCGGCGACAGCAAGCCCCTGTTCGTTGAGATAGGCAACGATTTGTTCCTGCGATGCAAAGGAGTGGGCGGTTCGCTCCATTCTGCGAACAATGGTTGGTAGCACCACGATCCGCGAGTCGCCCAGGGCCTCAACAAATCCAGGCGCATGCGCGCTTACGGGACGAAAGCCGGGTTCGGCAATGGTCTGTGTCGGTTCGTCCGCGAGGTTGACGGCCGGCCAGAGGGTCAGGGCGGCAACGAAGACGCTGGTTAGCAGAATGAGGAAACGAATCGCATTCGAAATGTTCATCACGCACCTCCACGTGCTTCATGTGTGGTCGATGCGCAAGAATATCGATCAGTAGTTCTACTTATGTTCCAATGGTGAGGTGGCAGGGAAGGCGCGGCCTGGAGCGCGTCAAATAACAACAAACTGGAGTCGACGACAATGAAACCCACGCAGATTTTTTCCCTGGAGGACCTCGAGGACAGGGTGCCAACCCACGCGCTGGTGGCCGAGGTCGACCTCGTCGTCACGCGCTTCGACGATAACGTCAGCGTCCTTTACGGGCGCTGCGCGCATCGCGGTGCGTTGATGTCTGACGGTCATGTCGATGGGGATAATCTGATCTGCGGATTGCACGGTTGGGACTATCGGCTAGATACCGGCGTCAGTGAATACAATAACTCGGAGACGTTGCCGCGGTTCAATGCCTGGGTTGAGGATGGCAAGGTCCTCGTCGACGAGGACGAGATTGCCGCGTGGGCGCAGGCGCACCCCCAGCCCTACAATCGCAATGCCTACCAGGGCGCGTTCCAGGATCCCACCGGCACCTCGGCTGAGCCCCATGTGAAGTTCATTCGCAAGCTGGCGAATGAGGGTTTGAGCAAGATGGGTCATCACGGCCCATCCGGTGCCATGGGAGTGCCGCGCGACAGCCTGCCAACGTGGGACGATCTGCAGTTTGTGGTTGGGCAGCTCCACAAGCTGCCCCTGCTTGATGAGGAGTCCGTCGGGACCGACCTGGTGATCGGACCGAATGCGGCGAAGCCACTGCAACTGGATATCCCGTTGTTCGTGTCCGACATGAGTTTCGGCGCACTGTCCGAAGAAGCAAAAGTGGCGCTGTCAAAGGGCGCCGAGCTCGCAGGAACCGGTATTTGCTCCGGTGAAGGCGGCATGCTGCCGGAGGAGCAGGAGGCAAACTCCCGCTATTTTTACGAACTCGCGTCGGCCCGGTTTGGTTTTTCCTGGGACAAGGTAGAGAAGACCCAGGCGTTTCATTTCAAAGGGGGGCAGGGCGCGAAGACGGGGACCGGCGGTCACCTGCCCGGGAACAAGGTGCAAGGGAAGATAGCCGCAGTACGCGAGCTTCCGGAAGGCGAGTCCGCGATTTCACCGGCACGCTTCCCCGACTGGGAGAGCTTGAGTCAGTTTCGCGATTTTGCAGCCGAGGTGCGCGAGCGCACGGGGGGTATCCCGGTTGGATTCAAGCTCTCTGCGCAGCACATCGAAAAAGACATTGATGCGGCGCTCGAAGTGGGTGTCGATTACATAATTCTCGATGGGAGAGGTGGTGGCACTGGCGCAGCGCCACTCATCTTCCGCGACAATATCTCGGTACCGACCATTCCTGCGCTCGCGCGTGCACGCAGGCATCTCGATGCTTCCGCGGCAGATGGGGTGACGCTCATTATTACAGGTGGTTTGCGCACACCGGCGGACTTCGCCAAGGCGATGGCGCTCGGGGCCGACGGCATTGCCGTATCCAATGCAGCGATCCAGGCGATTGGTTGCCTGGGCATGCGAGCCTGCCATACCAACAATTGCCCGGTTGGCATCGCCACACAAAAACAGCACCTGCGCGATCGCCTGCCCGTGGACGTCGCAGCCGAGCGCCTGGCACGATATTTTGAGGCAGCCGTCGAGCTGATGACGGTCGTTGCGCGCGCAGCCGGCCATCGGCATTTGTCCGGCTTCACTGCCGACGACCTGACATCGTTCAGGATGGATATGTGTCAACTAACCGGCATCGCTTACGGCGGCGTATCGCCGGACTGAGGGGAACAGATGAACACTGAGCTTCGAGACGCCATCGCCGCGATATTGGCAGAGACCGGCCGCGCCCATCACGAGGCGTTTGCCGCCACCGATGGCGAGGATCCGGACTGGGCCATCTGGTACGCAGATCATGCGCGAGACAGGCTCGCGGAACGGATCGGGATGGACTTTACGCTGAGCCAGTTGGTGTATTGCCTGATACGCGCCGATATTGAGCACCAGGCGAGGTCACCGGACAGTGACTGGGCAGACTTCTACGCAGGAGAGATAGTGGAACATTGTTCCGCATCCCGAGCGCCGGAAAACGATCATTTGGCGCTCTATCACCTGGAAAGCTGCCCGTTTTGTCTCATGGTTCGAGCCGCAATCGACAGGTTGGGAATTGATGTCGAACTCAGGAGCATCACGCAGGACCCTGACCATTACGATGACCTGGTCGAGGCACGCGGGAGGGCAACGGTTCCGGTCCTCCGTATAACGTCGCCTGACGGTGAAGAACGCTGGATGCCCGAGTCACGAGATATCATCGAATACCTCGAGAAGACCTACGGGTAGGTATACTCGTTCCGGAGTAGACTTCGGGCGGTAGAGCGAGGCGTACGATGAGATCATTTCCGCGGCAAGGCGTCCTTTTTCTGGCCCTGGCGTTCGCCAGTTCCTGCGCCACCACGCAACGGGCAGGTCCTGCCTACGATTTGTTGATCCTGAACGGCCGCATCGTCGACGGTTCGGGTGCGCCAGCCTACGATCGCGACATCGCGGTATCCGGCAACACGATCGTGAAGATCGGTGACCTGGCCGCGGCAAGCGCGACTCGTGTCATTGACGCACGCGGTTCTATCGTCGCGCCGGGCTTCGTCGACCTTCACAATCATGCTGATCGAAACATCAAGGCAAGCCCCGCGATGGAGAACTACCTGCGTCAGGGGGTAACGACGATTCTCACCGGAAATTGCGGCAATTCCCCGGTTCATCTCGGTGAATACTTCCAGACGATCGAAGACACCGGTATCGCTCTGAATCTCGCCACATTGATCGGCCACAACGCGGTTCGACGCGAGGTGATGGGAAACGAGAACAGGGCGCCGACCGCGGACGAGCAGGAAGGGATGGACGCATTGGTCAAAGCCGCCATGGACGACGGCGCGTTCGGCATGTCGACGGGCCTGATCTACCTGCCGGGAACGTATTCGGAAACGGACGAGGTGGTGTCGCTGGCCCGCGTGGTCGCGGCCGAGGGCGGCATCTATGCCAGCCATATCCGCAACGAGTTCGATCTTATTGTCGACGCTATTGGCGAGGCGATCACGGTCGGCCGGGAGGCTGCGCTTCCCGTACAGATATCGCACTTCAAAGTCGCCGATAACAAAATGTGGGGTGACAGCACGATAACGCTGGGTCTCGTCGACGCCGCAAGAGCCGAAGGCCTCGACGTCACGATCGACCAGTATCCCTACACGGCCGGTAGCACAGGGCTTGTCAATGTATTGCCGTCCTGGGCACGCGCCGGGACCCAGGAGGATTTCCAGGCACGTCTGGATGACCCGGAAACGCGCGCACGCATCAAGGCCGATACCATCGACAAGCTAAACGGCGCACGGGCTGCGGGGGACCTGACACGCATTACGATTGCGTCGTTTCCCGATCACCCGGAATATGCAGGCAAGTCCATGGCCGAGGTGACGGTCATGAATGGCCGCGAACCAACGATCGAGAATGGCGCGGAAGTCGCGATGGAGATTCTGTACGACGGAGGCGGTTCCGCGATCTATCACATGATGGTGGAGGAGGATGTGCGTCGCATCATGCAAGCCCCGTACACGAGCATTGCTTCCGATGGCTCTGCGGTGCCGTTTGGCAAAAATGTTCCGCACCTGCGCAACTACGGGACTTTTCCAAGGGTGCTTGGCAGGTACGTGCGCGAGGAGGGCGTACTCGGGCTCGAAGAGGCTATTCACAAGATGAGCGGGATGCCCGCAGCTCGCATAAACCTCAAGACGCGGGGCCTCCTGCGTGAGGGTATGATCGCGGACATCAATATTTTCGATCTTGAGGCAGTGGCCGATAACGACGATTGGGCAAACCCGCATCAGTATGCGAGTGGCTTCTCGTATGTCATCGTTGGCGGTGTCCTGGTCATTGCCGATGGAGCACGGACTGACGCGTTTCCCGGCCGAGTGCTCAAGCGAGGAATGTAGAGAATCGTCTCCCGGTCAACACCTGCCCCTGTCTTTGTTGCCGATTCCTGTATCGGCGGGCTGTCCGTGCTCAAGTCGCTCTGGCGCGCGCGGATCGCAACCGACGCGGTCTTCCTGGCGGACTATGCGATCAACCCGCTCGGCGTAAAAAGCGATACAGAAATTGCGGAGGTTGTGGAGCGGTGGCTCACGCAGGCGGCCGAGGTCTCGGATACGCTCGTCATTGCCTGCAACACCTTATCCGTCCGCTATCATCAATTGTACGGGTCGGAAAGGCGCCTGGGTCGCCTGGCGCACGTTGTTTCGATGGCCGATTGCTTTGCAGAAATGGTAGAACAGGAGGCCGACCGCATCGCAGGAAAGAACCTGTTGGTCATTGGCACCGAGTTTACGGCCAGCCAGTCGCTGTATTCGGAAATCGTTGCGCAAGCCTGCCCGGGCGCCAATGTCAGCACTTTCGCGGCAACGGAGCTGGAGCAAAAGATCGCGCGATTCGGGACCTGGGAAGGTGCAACAGACCCGACACTCACGGGTGAGCTCAGGCGTGCCATAGACCGGGCCGAGATAGCGATACTGGCCTGTACCTGTTTCCCGATGGTCAGGGAAGATCTGGAAGCCGTCTTTCCGGACGTGTTGTTCCTCGATCCCGGTGCATATAGCGCAGGACTGATGCCAGGTCATGCCGGTACCAGGGACAATATGTTGTCAGTAACAGTCACGGGCGAGGAGGTCAGCTCGGCGCGCGTGGTTGAGTTTGCGGAATCCTACCTGGGAGTCAGTACATGTTGCACATAGCGATAGCCGCCGGTCTTCTGCTCGGTCTCATTGTGGGACTTGCCGCGTCGGCGACGGGCAACGCGTCGCTGCACGCGCTGGCCGCGGGATCGGCACCGCTTGGTACCTTGTTCATTAATGCGATTCGGATGGTGGTCATTCCGCTGATTGTCACGGTGATATTTACCAGCATCGCGCGCCTGGGAGATCCGAGAAAACTCGGCCGTATCGGTGGACTGACGATTGCCTTCTACTGGATTACCCTGATACCGGCTATCGCGATTGGCATGGCGACAATGTCGGTCGGGCTGCGGTTCGCAACCGACATCGAAATGCCGCAGGCCGCCGCCACCACGGTTCCGGAATTGCCGGGTATTGTCGATTTCATCGTTAGCCTGGTGCCAGCCAACCCGTTTGCGGCAGCCAGCAGCGGCGCCATTCTGCCGCTCATCGTCTTCACTGCTCTCGTCGCAGCGGCCACCGGCACCCTGGCGACGGAGCGTCGTGAACGACTGACGAATATTGCTGACGATGTCAGCGAAGCTCTGATCAAGCTGGTCTGGTGGATTCTCTACACCGCGCCTATCGGTGTGTTTGGACTAATCGCGCCCGTCACGGCGAAGCTGGGTTGGGACCTGCTGGTGTCTCTCGGAATCTTCATTATCAGCGTTTTTGTCGGGCTTGCGCTGTTCATCATGCTTGTGACCTTGCCGCTGGTGTATTTCGTTGCGGGTATCACGCCGCGCAAGTACCTCAAGGGCACGTTCGGTGCCATGTCCGTGGCGGCATCGACCACGAGTACGGCGGCCGCGATTCCTGTCTCGCTCGAGGAGGCAATAGAGAACCTCAAGGTGTCGAAGACCGTGGCGGACTTGCTGGTGCCGCTCGGTGCGTCGATGCATCGACCGGGCAGCGCGCTGTTTCAAGGCGCCGCCGTCGTCTTCCTCGCACACCTGTATGGCGTGCCGATTCCCATCGTAGCGATTGGTGCGGCCATGCTGGCGACGTTTCTTGTGTCACTCACCGTGGCGCCTGTGCCGTCGTCGGGCGTAGTCACCATGGCGCCGGCGCTCGATGCTGTAGGCGTGCCCGTTGCGGGGCTCGCGATCATGCTGGGAATCGATCGTATCCCGGACATGATGCGTTCTGCGGTCAATGTATGGGCGCAGATATCGACGGCCGTGCTGGTCGACCGCTGGACTGGATCCAACAAGGTCAGTGATGAAGGCGGCGATTCGCCATGACGGCAGGCTGTCTGATCGTCAGCAACACGGCCACGCGATTTGCGGAGGAGGTCGAACGCAGCGCCAACATCCCGATTGAGCCCTGCGCGTCGACGCTCGAAGCCCGAGAGAAATACGCCGGCCAGTCCATACTGTTTGGCGACCCGGATTTGCTTGCGGAGATTCTTCCCGATTTGCCGGACGTAGACTGGGTGCAGTCGACCTGGGCAGGAATCACGCCCCTGACTGCAGTGGGTCGCCGCGATTACGTCCTGACGGGCGTAAAGAACGTGTTCGGGCCGCAGATGACCGAATACGTGCTCGGCTATCTCCTGGCGCATGAACTCATGGTGGTCGAAAGAGACAAGCAGCAGGCAGCGGGAAACTGGTTCGACAGTCCGTCCGGACTATTGCATGGGAAACGGCTCGGCATCATGGGGACGGGGTCAATCGGCGCCCATATCGCGCGCATGGCGAGGGCCTTGGGGCTTGAGGTGCGGGGCTTGAGCCTGTCAGGAACGCAGTCGCCCGACTTCGATGACGTGCAAGCTGTTGGCGAATTGCACAGCTTCCTTGAAACAGTGGACTACCTGGTTTCGGTGCTGCCCGCCACGCACAGCACGACCCATCTCCTCGATGGTGCCGCGCTCGCCAAGCTGCCGACGCACGCGTTTTTCATCAACGTTGGCCGCGGGAATGTCGTCGACGACGCCGCATTAGTCGATGCGCTTCGCAATGGACGCCTGGCCGGCGCGGTGCTGGATGTCTTTGATGAGGAACCTGTGCCTGCTGCCAGCCCGCTCTGGAGAACGCCAAACCTGACGATCACCGCACATATTGCGGCAGTCAGTCACCCAGCGCTGATCGTTCCGATCTTCATCGAGAACTATCGGCGATATTGTAATAATGAGCCGCTCAAGTTCGTGATCGATCTTGATAAGGGCTATTGAAGTGTACGTGAGAGGAATGCTGCCAATGCAATGCCGGGCCTTTTGGGTAGTCCTGATGATTTTCCCCGTATTCACGGCATGCACATCAGTGCCTGTCGAGGCGCCAGCACCGGCCCCTGATCCCCGGGTGCTGGCCATCCACGAGCAGGCGGTTTTCGCCGACATGCACGCGCATCCGAGCCGCTTTCACCGCGCCAATGTGGAATCGATCACGAAGGCAGAAGTGGACCTTTATCGTGCGGCCACCATGGACCTTGTCGTCGCAAACATCAGTAGCGACATGGCGTATGACGGCTCCTACTTCAAGCGCGACGGTTCAAAAGTGGAGAAGGGCAAATACCGGCCCGCACCGGGAGAAGTCTACGCGCTGTCGGCCGACCGGCTCATGCGCCTGAACAAGACGTTCGAACTTGGCTTCGCCGTGCATGCGGATACGCCTGAGTCGGTGCTTGCTGCGCGGCAAGCAAAGGAAGTGGCGATTTTGCTGGCGCTCGAGGGCGCGGACGCGCTCGAAGGCGATATCGGCAACCTGTACGCCATGCATGAACAAGGGCTGCGCCTGATTCAACTTATTCACTTTCGGAACAACGAACTTGGCCATACGCAAACCTGGCCGTATTCACCCGGTGGTCTGACCGAGTTCGGTAAAGAGGTCGTAAGGGCAGCGAACAAGCTCGGCATGATCATCGATATGGCGCACGCAAATGCCGAGACCCAGGCTGACATACTGGCGCTGTCTACGCAGCCGGTTATCTTCAGTCATGGTGGCGTTCGACGGTATACGGATCATGATCGCGCGGTCACGGACGATCAGATTCGTGCGATAGCGGCGAAGGGCGGCGTTGTCGGAATCTGGCCGCACGGCCGGCATATTTCCGACATCGCGGAAATGGTCGACTACATCGAGCACGTGATCGAGGTCGGGGGAATCGATCATGTGGGTATTGGCTCGGACCTCAGGGGCGTATCCACCTACGTGAAGGGATTCGACAGCGACGCGAAGTTCCATGCGATCGCAGCGGAACTTCTCGATCGCGGCTACCGCGCCGACGAAGTGGGCAAGGTCATGGGCGGTAATTTCTTCCGGGTCTGGCAGGAGGTAACGGCATTGGCGCAAACTGCGGAATTCGACGTATTCGAAGCGACGATCCCCGAATTACAGGCCGCACTGGAACGCGGCAAGACAACGTCGCAGGCGCTCGTTCGGCAGTACCTTGACCGGATCGAGGCATTTGACCGTGATGGTCCGCAGCTGAATGCGATGATTGCCATCAATCCCCATGCGATAGAGGAGGCTGCGAAACTCGACCAGGAGCGTAAAGCGCGCGGGGTGCGAGGGCCGTTGCATGGCATTCCAATCGTTCTGAAAGACAATTTCGATACTGCAGACATGCCGACGACCGGCGGCTCAGTCGCGTTGCAAGGCTTCATACCGCCGGATGACGGCTTCCAGGTTCGCAAGCTTCGCGAGGCGGGGGTAGTGGTCATAGGCAAGACCAACCTGCACGAACTCGCTCGCGGGATCGAAACGATCAGTTCGCTGGGCGGCCAGACACTAAACCCCTATGACCCCAGGCGAAATCCCGGCGGGTCGAGCGGCGGCACGGCAGCAGCGGTTGCGGCGAGCTTTGCGGCAGTCGGAATGGGTAGCGATACCTGTGGGTCCATTCGCATTCCAGCCGCAAACAACAACCTGTTTGGCCTGCGGGTTACGCAGGGCCTGTCGAGCCGCGACGGCATCATTCCACTCTCCGACACACAGGACGTGGGCGGCCCCCTGGCACGCAGCATGATCGATCTTGTTACGGTCCTCGACGTTACCGTCGGCGAGGACCCCGTTGACGAACAAACTCGGGGTGCGTCGGCGCATATTCCTGAAACCTATCGAGATCATCTTAATGCGGAAGCGCTCGAGGGCGCGCGGCTGGGTCTACTGATCGACTACGTGCAGGAGGCCGGCGAGTACGCGGACGTATCGCAAGTTATTCGCAAGGCGACCGGGTTGATGACCGAAAACGGTGCCGAAATCGTGGAGATCGAGATCGAAGGACTCGAGGATCTCCGCACCTCGACGAGCGTCATCAACTACGAATTCAGAGTGGGCCTGAATGACTACCTGGTTCGTTCGAACGCGCCCATAAAATCACTTGCTGAAATCCTGGCGACCGGACAGTTCCATCCCGCGCTGGAGGATCGCTTCAGACGTTCCCAGGATACCGACGAAACTGCACAAGAATATGTCGACAGGTTGGAACGACGAATGCAATTGGCGCAGCTGCTTGTGGGCGCCATGACATCGAACGAACTGGATGCACTGGTTTATCCGACGCTACGGGTCAAACCAAACTTCGTCGGTGAAAGGCAGTCCGGCAGTCTGTGCCACATTGCCGCGCACTCAGGCTTGCCGGCGATTTCCTTGCCAGCGGGATTCACGTCCGACGGTGTGCCCGTCGGGATAGAACTGCTCGCTCGCCCGTTCGAGGAGGGGCGACTCATTGAGCTGGGATTTGGCTGGGAGCAGGTGGCGATGCCGAGACAGCCCCCTGCATTGACGCCTTCCTTGAAAGAGACCTGACGTTCAGGCGCTGCCGACCGATACTTCGAAAGCGAAATCGCGTTTTAGCGTGCCGGCCAGTTCGCGACCGGCGTCTTTCGACATTGCTGTCAACGGTGGCCGGACATTGGCCCAGCGGTCATCGCCTGACGCCAGTGCGAGCAATCGCTTTTGCGCCGGGATCGGGCCACTTTCCTGGATTGCGAGTCGCAGGTTTGTCGCGGGCTCATGCAGGGCCCGGGCAGCGTCCGTGTCACCCTGATCGTAGAGTTGGATGATCCTGGCGATCGCGGACGCGTTGATGTTGGCCGTTGCGCTGACGCAACCCGGCGCGCCCAGCGCCAGGGCGTCAAGTAGAGGTAATTCCGAGCCCGGAAATACCGGCAGGCCGTCTATGTCGAGCAGTTGCTTCGTATTCTCCCAGTCGCCTGAACTGTCCTTGATGCCCACAATCTGCTTGGGAAAGTCGGCGTGTAATCGAGCGGCAAGCCGTGGTGGAATACCCACGATAGCGATAGGCGGAATGTGATACAGGACGATGCGCGCATCGGCACCGATCGTTGCGATGAGCTGCTCGAAGTACCGGTACAGCGCGTCCTCCTTGACGGCCTTGTAGTAGAACGGCGGCAGGGTCATGACGGCGGCACATCCCATGTCCAGGCAGGTGCGGGACAGACGTGCGGTATCGACAATGTTTGAGAGACCCGTACCCGGGATCATGGCTGTCGGATCCAGGCCATTATCGATCAATCCCTGGACGGCCTCGATCCGCTCGTCGATACCCACGGACAGCGCCTCACCCGTCGTGCCGAACGGCGCGATGGCAACACAACCCTGGTCCAACATGCGTTGCGCGTGATTTACGTATAGATCTGTCGCAATCGACAGGTCATCGTTAAATGGAGTAAGAAGTGGTGAAATCAAACCACGTAGTTCGTGGAAAGGCATTCTTGTATGCTCCTGCAAATGGTCGTTGGCAACCATAACGGATAGGCGAGTTGCATGTTACGTATTGCAATAATTTTCTCCAGTCTGATTTCACTTTTAGCTGTGTCGTTATCGCTTCGGGCCGATGAGCACGTTCCCCCGCTAAAGGACGGAGAGGGCTACCTGCTCGTCGGTATATCCATGAACCGAATCTACTTCGAGTCGATCAAGCTCGATGGTGGAGGGTCGCTCATCTACGCACATACGTTTGACAGCGAAGACCTGGGTGACCGGGTCAATTACGAACTCATCAAGCTTCCCGAGGGGAGGTACTTCTGGAAGTTCATCATGCTGGCGAATAACCGGCGATATGAATTTGGCAAGAAGGAATTTCCAATGACGGTGGAGGCGGGTCGCGTCAACTACGGCGGCTTGTTCTTCGGCCAGCAACTCGAGCGGAATCGCAGTTACTTCAAGCTGCTGAATCGGGCAACGACGGCCATCAAGGTCGCGGAGGAGCGTTATTCCGACTTACTGGCACGCTATCCGATGCGATTCGGTGCTCCCGGGGACGATCCCTTCGTCGACTACTATTTCTCGCTGCCGCCCAAGGACGACCCCGACGAATGAGACGGTTCTTGACCAGTATGGCCGTGTTCGCGCTGTCGGCGACGGGGTTTGCGGCGGAAACAGTGATCGAGGTACAGCTTGCTGAACCGGAAGAGGTCGAAGCTGCACTCGCGCCGTCGATTCACGGGACTCTCGTAACAGAGTTCTTCAAGCACAACCAGTACTGGACCCCGCGCATCAGCCCGAATGGCCAGCTCGTTGTGGTCCTGGAGACAATCGATGACGTCCGAGAGATCGTGCTGCTGGATTTTGCGAACGGGCGCAAGCTGAAGCTACTGGCGGAGAAACTACGAACACTTGAGATCAGATCGTTGTACTGGATTGACAACGAGCACATCGCGTTTACGTATGACTCTTACGGGCAACAGCGGATGGGATTAATCAGTCTCGTCTTTGTCGACGGCATCGCGACAGATCTCACTGTTAAGGTACTTGGTAACGATTGGTACATGCTTGATCCGCTGCCGACAGTACCGAATCGGGCCGTGGTGGTTGTCGTTAGAAGCGGCAAGCCGCACATCTTCAAAGTCGATACCGAGAATCCAAAAGAGTCCGTCACTCGACTGATCAATAGTAGATTCCAGAACATGATTCACAAGTCGACCGGATGGATGACGGATGCGAACGGCCGAGTCCGGGCAGTGACAGAATACGATCACGACAAGCTCACGAAGATCATTTGGTATCGGACAGATGACAGCAATAAGTGGCGGGGAATATGGAAGGGCGATCCGGCCACAATTTTCGTCCCTCTCCTGGCCCATCCGGATAATCGTTCGATCACCGTCATCACCAATGAGAAAACCGACCATGCGATTCTGACGACTTACAATCGAGTGAGTGGAGAATACGGCGAAACGCTTTTCAACGTCGATGGGGCCGACGTCGAGTCCGCGGAGGTGAATCCGGCAAAGACCCGGGTGGTCAGCGTTACGAGTGTTCGCAACGGAATTTCCGAACAACATTTCCTGCAGGATCCTACGGTGGCGTTTCCGAAATTGCTGGATACTCAAGCCTACGGTTCGGCACCCTATGTCATTGACCTGAGTTATGACGAGCGTCACGCGATAGTACGGACCTCGACCAACGATGACCCTGGCGAGTTTTTCCTTTTCGATACTGACAAGAACCTGTCTTACCGCATAGGTCATCTGCGTCCCTGGTTGTCTAGGTTCCGGCTTGGCAAGACGCGGACGATTAGAACTGTGGCCCAGGACGGTCTCGAGATCGAATCGTACTTGACGATCCCCGATCCCGTTTACGAGCGGCCACCGCTTATCGTTATGCCACATGGCGGACCGATAAGCGTTCGCGATACGCGCGATTTTGATTCCACAGTGCAGTTGTTTGCGACGTTGGGATATGCGGTGCTGCAAACCAATTATCGTGGGTCGGGAGGTTTTGGCAAGACTTTTGAAAGCAAGGGCGAGCGTCAATGGGGCCGACAGATCGAAGATGACATCGAGGCATCCCTTGAGTCAGTCGTCGATCTCGATATCGTGGATAACACCAAAGTCTGTATCTACGGTGCGAGTTACGGGGGCTACTCGGCGTTGATCAGTGCAGTCCGGAGTCCGGATTTATACAAGTGCGCGGGCTCGTTTGCCGGCGTCACCGACATGTCCCTGTTGTTCCACGAGTTTGGCGTCAATCACTCGAATATCATCAGGAAGGCTGTAGAACGTATTGTGGGGGACCCGGGAAAAGACATGGATTCTCTGATCGAGTTCTCGCCCGTATTCAATGCTGAGCGAATCTCGGTGCCGGTGCTTCTTGCTCATGGGGACAAAGATGAGACTGTCGATATCGAGCACTTCGATCGCATGAAAATGATGCTCGAGTACTATGAGAAGAATGCGCGTTACCTGGTCCTGAAAGGGGAGGGGCATGGCACCAAGTACCTCAACTCCGACATTCGGCTTTTCACGGCGCTCGACGAATTGTTCAGATCCGCGATGGACTTGCCCGCGCCAGACAAGGAAAGCATGTTGGCGCCTGGTGCAGATTGGCCCGAAGCTGAAGAGGAAGTAACAGATCAGTAGGGCCCCGGGAGCATATCCGTTTGGCACGTGCTATATTTTTGGGCACCCAGCAAACGAACGACGCCACTGAGAGGGCTGCCCATGATCCTCCGAATCTTCGTTACCACGTGTCTATTCCTCCTGTGCTTCACGGTCAATCCAATTGCATTCGCCGGTGAACCGCCCGAGCCCTATCCCCTTGACTACTGGGCTTTGAGGCCAGTAATCAACAACGCCCAGGTATCGCCGGACGGGAAACATCTCGCCCTGATGAAGATTCCGTCGAAAGACGGCAATCCGATCATCGAGGTTTATGACGCATCCGATCTCAGCAAGAAGCCGTTCCGCATGGATGCGAACAAGATGGAAATTACCAGCTTCAACTGGGCAGGCAACGAAGACATTGTCTTCCTGGCCAGGCAGAAAGTTCGCGACAAGATTGAGGGATTTAACCAGGGTGTTTACGAGACACTGCTGTCGGTCGTCAACCTGAAGAAAAAACAGATTCACACGTTTGACGAAACCAATCCCGCCATTACCGATTTGCTGCCTGAAAAACCCGGCAAGATCATAATTTCGTTCCAGGAAGGAGGCGCGGACGGCCCTGGCAGCAAGATTACGGAAACGTACCGACCACGCTCGTATTGGGAGTTTGACCTTGAAAAGCGCACCAAGAAGCTTGTCGTGCGCGGCAAACTGTCGGTTGGCAACATAGACTTCTACCCGAATGGTAAACCTGTTGCGGCGCGAGGTTTCGACCTCAGGAATGGTGAGTATGTCTTTTACGTTCGATGGCCGGGAGAGAAGAAGTGGACGGAGGCTTACCGGCAGAGTGAAGACAGCTATGAGAACGTTACGACCAACTGGTTCGATGACGAAAAGCCACGGAACATACTGACCATTGCGTACAACGAGCAGGACAAGCGAGGGGTGTGGTCCTACAACCTCGATAGCCAGAAATTCGAAGAGTTGATCTACGCGCGCTCGGATGTGGATATGTATGGTTTCCGCATGCACAGCAACTACTGGAAGCACCCACGAAAAGTCGCCGGCGTCACTTATTTCACTGACAAACTGCACACTGAATACTTCGACAAGGAAGAGGAGGCAATCTACAAACAGCTGGAACAGATCATTCCGCACCCGCATTACGTCGACATCAACAGCCGTTCCATTGATGGCAACACGATGACTATCGTCAATACGGGCCCGCGCGACCCCGGAACTTATTATTTGCTCAAGGACGGCAAGATCACGGTAGTCGGGAGTCGGCAGCCATTACTTGAAAGCGAGAAGCTCGCGGACCTGGAATGGGTGACGTTCAAGGCCCGTGACGGTCAAAAGGTAAGAGCGTACGTAACGGTGCCGCAGGGCGAGCCGCCATTTCCATTGATCGTTCTGCCGCATGGCGGTCCCTTCGTCAGCGAGACGCCCATCTATGACGAGTGGGCACAGATGCTGGCCAACAACGGCTACATGGTCGTGCAGCCACAGTACCGTGGGTCGTTCAATTACGGCATGGAGTTTCACAAGATCAGCTTCATGAACGGCGGACAGGGTGGCTACAAGATGCAGGACGACAAGGACGATGCCGCGCTTTACCTCGTCGAGCAGGGGCTTGCCGATCCGGAGCGGATGGCCATGTTCGGTTGGTCTTATGGGGGTTACGCCGCGCTGGTCGCATCATCAAGAAAACCCCAGATCTATCAATGCGTGATTGCGGGGGCTGCCGTCGCCGACATGATCCAGCAAATCAACTACTACCGTTACTCATTGCGGGGCGCGCAAAAGGAGCGGCAGCTTTCTTACAGGGAGGGTTCCGTGAATCCTATTGAGGAAGTCGCTAAGGTCAACGTGCCGATCTTGCTGATTCATGGCGACGTCGACCAGCGCGTGCCCGTGACACACTCGAACCGCTACCGTAAGGAGCTCGACAAGCACGGCAAGAACTACAAGTACGTCGAACTTGATGGCGCCGATCATTTCTCGAATACGCTTTTCTATGAGCATCAAATCATGCTCTACGAATCGATGATCGACTTCCTCAATAACGACTGCGGGAATATTTCGCGGAAGGACCTTACGGCTTCGGCGGAGTAGTCTCCGGGACGTCAATAAATTCCTGCCAGTCGCTTTCCAGTGGCTTGGGCGTGAGCAGGCTGACGACGACAAGGGTCGTGACTGACACGATTACCGCGGGGATTGCGATGTAGTCCGTGTTCATGGGGAATGCAAATCCGAAGACCTCGGTCGGGTTGCCCTTGAACACGGAGTTGAGCACGGCGATGGTGATCACCGTCAGCATGCCCGAGGCAATCGACATCACGCCGGCAATGCGCGTGACGCGCTTCCAGAAGAAGGCAGCGAGCAAGGCCGGTGCGAGCGAGGCGCCGATCATCGTGTAGGAGATCAGGGCCATCTCCAGGATCGTCTGGAACTGGCTCATCATCAGGTAGGCGAGAACCCCGATACCGACGATGCAGGCTCGCTGGATCCACACGACCTGCGACGACGTGGCCTTCTTGAAGAAGAACGCCTGGAAGATGTCGCGGGTCACGTTGGTCGATGTCACCATGAGAAACGTGTTGCCCGTTGAAATGACGATGGCTGCGCCAGCCGCAAGCAGCAGCGAGCCGATGATCACGGGTAGCTGCTCAAATCCGATTCGCAGGATGATTTCTTCGGCCATCGCGCGATTGATACTGCCGTCCGCCAGGAAGAATCGTGGATCGTCGGCGTAGATGGCGAAGCCTACCAGGGCGATCAGCATCATCAGGGTTTCGACCAGTACCACGCCGATAAACATCCCCATGACAGCGCGCCTTGCGTTTTGCGCGTTATTGGCCGAGGAGAACTTCTGGTACATGCTCGACTCGCTCATCAGGAGCAGGAAAGTCGGTAGCGCAATGCCGACCACCCAGACGAAGTCGTGGCCACCCATGAGTGACAGGTGAGTCGGTTGCTGTGTCTGGATCGTCGTTACGACAGCATCAAAGCCGCCGTGAGCGGCGACGGCGAAGGGCAGCGTTACGATCATGGCGAGTAGCATGATGCTGCCGTTGAAAATGTCGATCGAGACGATGGACACCATTCCCGCAAGCACGGTGAACCCTATAATCAGTACCGCGGCGATGATCATGCCGGTCTCGGGCGAGATGGAACCTTCTGACAGGATGGCGATGAAGCGGCCGCCACCTTTGAACTGGTAACCGGCAATGACCATGTAGGCGATGATGATGGTGATCGTTCCCAGCACCTTGGCGACCTGGCTGTAGCGCTTTTCGAGCAGGTCGGTCAGGGTGTACTGGGCGATCTTTCGGACCCGCGCGGCAATCGTGTAAACAACGAGGATGCCGACCCAGGCGCCGGCAGAGAACCAGAGCTCCGATATGCCGGTCCTGAACGTGAGGCCCGCAGTGCCGAACAGACTGCCGGAGCCAATCCAGGTGCACACGAGTGTCGCGACCAGCATGTAAACCGGCACGCCGCGTCCGGCGACCATGAAGTCTTCGTCAGTCTTGACGGTGCGGCTTTTGTAGACACTGATGCCGAGCAGCATCAGGACGTAGAAGGTCACGACGGCGATATAGATCATCTTGCGCTTCTCTTGTTGGTTTTGTCGGCATGGCTCACGCGCGCCAAAGCTATCACAAAGCCTCAAAACTAGTCTCTCTGAGGGCTTTTTTCGTTGCACCGGATACCGTATAATCCCGCGCCAGCGCACCAGTGGGGCTGCAGTTTGGACCCATCGCTACCAGGACCCTGGTAGATAGAGGCCCCGCTCAGGGGTTTTTTGTTGTCTGACGACAACGACAGAGCGCGGAGTACGAATGGGCCATTGGCCCATTTTTTGTTTTTGAAACAAATGGTTAGACGATGACAGGCGACGAACTCGCAAGACTGCTTGAGCCGACGGTCGAGAGACTGGGCTACGAACTGGCGGACCTCGAGGTCCGGTTGGGGAGTAAGGGCGGACTGGTTCGTGTTTTCATCGACAAGCCGGAAGGCATCGACCTCGACGATTGCGAAAAGGTCAGCCTGGCGGTCAGTGCGCTCCTCGATGTCGAGGATCCGGTGGCCGGCAACTACAGCCTTGAGGTGTCGTCGCCGGGGTTGGACAGGAAGTTAACGAAAGTTGAGCATTTTCAAAGGTTTGAAGGTGAAACCGTGAAGGTGCAGATGCGGTTCCCGATAGAGGGACGCAGGCGTTTCCGCGGCACGCTGGTGTCGTCGGATGACGAGAACATTGTGGTCGAGGTGGATGGAGAGTCGCACAGCTTGCCGCTGAAGACGATCGATACCGCTCGGCTGGTGCCGGAGATGGCGTAAGTCCCCGGGATTTTTGGAGTTTTAGGAAATGAGCAAAGAGATTTTGATGGTCGTTGACGCTGTCTCGAATGAGAAGGGCGTTGAGAAAGACATCATATTCGAGGCGATCGAAGCCGCACTGGCGTCTGCGACCCGCAGAAAGCACGGTGAGGACATCGATGTTCGCGTTCAGATCGACCGCGAAACGGGCGACTATGACACCTGGCGCCGCTGGCTGGTGTTCGAAGACGAGTCGACCGAGCTTGAAGTCCCGGATCGCGAACTGCGCATGATCGATGCCGTCGACGTCGACGAGAACGCCCAACCGGGTGAGTACGTCGAAGTGCCGATGGATTCTGTCGAATTCGGTCGTATTGCCGCCCAGACCGCGAAGCAGGTCATCGTGCAGAAGGTGCGCGAGGCCGAGCGCGAGCAGGTAGTCGAAGAATACAAGGACCGTGAGGGCGAGATGCTCTCCGGGCTCGTCAAGCGCGTTGATCGCAATGGCGTCTACATTGATCTCGGCGGTAACGCAGAGGGCTTTGTGCCGCGCGAAAACATGGTGCCTCGTGAGCCGGTGCGGCCTCAGGACCGGATCAAGGCGCTCCTGACGGAGGTGCGCTCAGAGCCGCGCGGCCCGCAGTTGTTCATGACCCGTACGTCGCCGCAGTTCCTGGTCGAGCTGTTCAAGATTGAAGTGCCGGAAGTAGGTCAGGGCCTTATCGACATTCTCGGCGCCGCTCGCGACCCGGGTTTGCGAGCCAAAATTGCCGTACGCAGTAACGACAGCCGTATCGATGCCGTTGGGGCATGCGTCGGTATGCGTGGTTCTCGTGTGCAGGCCGTCTCGAACGAGCTGGCCGGCGAGCGTGTGGACATCATCCTCTGGGACGACAATTCGGCCCAGTTTGTCGTGAACGCGATGTCGCCGGCCGAGGTCGTCTCGATCGTGGTCGACGAAGACAAGCACAGCATGGATATTGCCGTGGATGAGGACAAGCTGTCCCAGGCCATCGGCCGTGGCGGGCAGAACATCCGTCTCGCCAGCGAGCTGTCCGGATGGGAGCTCAACGTCATGACGGCGGCGGATGCGGAAGAAAAGAGCGAGTCGGAGATGAAAGAACTCATCGGCCTGTTCTCCAAGCAGCTGGACGTTGACGAAGAGGTTGCCCTCATTCTCGTGCAGGAAGGCTTCTCGACGATCGAGGAAGTCGCCTACGTGCCCACCGCCGAGCTCGTGGCCATCGAGGAATTCGACGAGGACATCGTTAACGAGCTGCGCAGTCGTGCACGTGACGTGCTGCTGACGCAGGCTATCGTTCAGGAAGAGAAAATCGACGAGGTCGAGCCCGCGGAAGACCTTCTGCAACTTGAAGGCATGGATAAAGGGCTTGCGTTTACGCTGGCTAGTAAGGGCGTTGTTACACGCGAGGATCTCGCGGAGCTGGCGACGGACGATCTGCTGGAAATCAGCGAAATGGACGAGGAAGTCGCGGCGGCGTTGATTATGAAGGCACGCGCGCACTGGTTCGAAGAAGAACAGCAGGCGTAATCGCCGGGAATGCGGAGTTAATGTATGGCTGATGTGACAGTTGCACAATTTGCTGAAGTACTGAAGGTGCCGGTCGAGAAACTGCTAGCGCAGCTCGGTGAAGCAGGCATCGAGGTCAGTGGTTCTGATGACAAGATCAGCGATGATGCGAAGCTCGAACTGCTTACGCACCTGCGTCGTAGCCACGGCCAGGACGACACGCCGGCAACGGCGGCTGCGCCTCGCAAGATCACGTTGAAGCGCAAGTCGCAGTCGGAATTGAGGTTGGCCGGCACGCAGGGCCGGGCACGCACCGTTAACGTCGAGGTCCGTCGCAAGCGCACGTACATCAAGCGTGATGTACTGGAGAAGAAGGCCCAGGAAGAGCAGGAAGCGCTGGACGCTGAGCGTCGTGCTGAGGAAGAGCGCGTTGCCGCACAGGCTCTCGAGGCTGAGCGCGCCAAGGCCGAGGAAGAGGCTGCGGTCAAGGCTGTGCAGGAAGCCAAAGAGAAAGAGGCGCAGGCTCGCAAAAACGCCGAGGAAGAAGCTCGCAAGGTTGCCGAAAAGGCCGCCGCCGACGCCGCGGAAGAAAAGACGCGGCTGGAAAAGGCCGAGGCCGACGCCCGTGCACGTCGCACCAAGGATAAAGAAAAAGCCAAGCCGAAGCCCAAGCGCCCCGAAACGCGCTACGGCCGCAAGGAACTTCACGTCGCCGGCGACAAGAGTGGCCGTCGCAAGCGCAAGGCACCGATGCGTCGTCGTGCGGTATCCATGGGTGGTGATTCAAAGCATGGCTTCGAGCGTCCCACCGCGCCGGTCGTTCACGAAGTCGAGATTCCGGAGAGCATTTCGGTAGCCGACCTCGCCAAGCGACTTGCCATCAAGGGTAACGAGGTCGTCAAGGTGCTGTTCAACATGGGCGCCATGGTGACGATTAACCAGGTCATCGACCAGGATACAGCGACGCTGGTCGTCGAAGAACTCGGTCATATCGCCAAGCCGGTCACGTCTGCCGATGTCGATGAGCAACTGCTCGCTGACGAGGTGCCGACCGAAGGCGAGAAAGTGCCGCGGGCTCCGGTTGTAACGATCATGGGCCACGTCGACCACGGCAAGACATCGCTGCTCGATTACATTCGACACACGAAAGTGGCCGCGGGCGAGGCCGGCGGTATCACGCAGCATATCGGTGCCTATTCTGTGACGACCGACAAGGGCAAGATCTCGTTCCTCGATACT
The DNA here is from genome assembly GCA_945787845.1 of uncultured Woeseiaceae bacterium. Taxonomy (GTDB): domain Bacteria; phylum Pseudomonadota; class Gammaproteobacteria; order Steroidobacterales; family Woeseiaceae; genus UBA1847. The sequence continues at coordinate 45,627 of CALZJH010000013.1, forward strand.
CCGGGCCATGCCGCGTTTACGGCGATGCGTGCTCGCGGGGCCCAGGCAACCGATATCGTTATCCTTGTTGTTGCCGCCGATGACGGCGTCATGCCGCAGACGATCGAGGCCATTCAGCACTCGAAGGCGGCTGGTGTGCCGCTTGTCGTAGCGATTAACAAGATCGACCGCGAAAACGCCGATCCTGAGCGCGTCAAGAATGAGCTATCACAGCACGAAATCATTCCTGAGGAATGGGGCGGCGAGCAGCAGTTCGTCAACGTGTCCGCGCATACGGGTGAAGGCATCGACCAATTGCTCGACTCCATTCTCCTGCAGGCCGAAGTGATGGATCTCGCGGCTGTCGCCGAAGGTCCGGCCCACGGACTGGTCATCGAATCCAGCCTGGAGAAAGGCCGCGGCGCCGTAGCGACGCTGCTCGTACAGGGCGGCACGCTGAAACAAGGCGATATGATCATCGCAGGCGAAGAATACGGTCGTATTCGGAATATGTTTGACGAGACCGGCAGCTCCATCAAGGAAGCCGGGCCGTCGTCACCCGCTGTGGTACTTGGCTTGTCCAAGACGCCCAGCGCCGGCGACGACTTCCTCGTCGTGAAGAACGAGCGCAAGGCCCGCGAAGTGGCCGAGTTCCGCCAAACCAAGACACGCGAGGCGAAGCTCGCTCAACAGCAGGCATCGAAGCTGGATGACATGTTCAGCCAGATGCGCGAAGGCGAACTGTCGACGGTTCCGGTCATCATCAAGTCGGACGTGCATGGCAGTGCGGAGGCATTGCGTGATGCATTGACGAAGCTGTCCACCGACGAAGTGAAAGTGAAGGTGCTGGGCTCGAGCGTCGGCGGCATTACTGAGACCGACGTCAACCTTGCGGCGGCTTCTGACGCGTTCATTATCGGCTTCAATGTTCGCGCTGACGCCACGGCACGTACTGCGATTAAAGAATCCGGCGTCGATGTTCGCTACTACAGCATCATCTATGAGGCTATCGACGACGTGAAGACGGCACTCAGCGGCCTGCTTGCTCCGGAAATTCGTGAACAGCATGTCGGCCTCGCCGAGGTCAAGGAAGTCTTCAGTTCGCCGAAGCTGGGTGATATCGCCGGCTGCATCGTGAGCGAGGGCTACGTGAAGCGTTCCAATCCGATCCGTGTACTGCGCGACAACGTGGTGATCTACGAGGGTGAACTGGAGTCGCTGCGCCGCTTCAAGGACGACGTGAACGAGGTTCGTTCCGGTACCGAGTGCGGTATCGGCGTGAAAAACTACACCGACGTCAAGGTCGGCGACCAGATCGAGTGCTTCGAACGCATCGAGGTCGCCCGGACGCTCGACTAAGCGTCATCGGGAACTGCCATGCCACGTGAATTTTCGAGAAACCAGCGCCTGGGCAACCAGGTCCTTCGCTCGCTCAGCGAGCTTCTGCGATTCGAGACGAAGGACCCGCGCCTGGAAGGCGTATCGCTGACGGCGGTCGACCTGACTCGGGATCTGAGTGTCGCGCGGGTTTACTACAGCATGCTGGATCCGAATGCCGAGGCAGCGCCTGTACAGGAAGGCCTGGAGAAAGCATCGGGTTTCCTGCGGGCGAAGCTGGGACAGGCCATCAAGGTTCGTCATGTGCCGGAACTGCGGTTCAAGCACGATGACAGCGCCGCCGAGGGGCAGCGCATGAGCGACCTGATCGAGGGAGCGCTGCACCCGGATTCGTCGCGCTAGCACTATGGCGCGCGGTGAAAGACGCCGGTACGACACGGTGGATGGCCTGTTGTTGCTGAATAAGCCACCGGGCATGACCTCGAACAGGGCATTACAGACGGTGCGCCGCCTGCTCAATGCGAAGAAGGCGGGGCACACGGGCAGTCTCGACCCATCGGCGACAGGTATGTTGCCGCTGTGCTTTGGCGAGGCGACCAAGGTATGTGCCTATTTGCTGGATGCCGATAAGACCTACCGCGTGACGGCGCGGCTGGGAACCGCGACGAGTACCGCCGACGCCGATGGTGGTGAGACGATTGCGACGGCCGAGGTGCCGGAGCTGTCGTTCGACGAGTGGAACGAGATTCTGCAGGGTTTTCTGGGTGATTCGATGCAGATACCGCCGATGTATTCGGCGCTGAAGAAAGACGGCAAGCGGCTCTACGAGCTCGCGCGCCAGGGCGAAACGGTCGAGCGAGAGCCGCGACCGATCCGGATCGACCAGATACAGCTTCTGGAGGTCGCCGGGTCGCGTCTCGTGTTTCGGGTGACCTGCTCAAAAGGCACCTACGTCCGGACCCTGGTGGAAGACATCGCCAGGCAGGCCGGTACGGTGGCGCATACGGTCCGGCTGCACCGCGAAACGGTGGCAGGTTTTGAGGCCGAGGACATGATTGACCTGAAGACCGTTGAAAGACTGGCTGAAGAAGACCCGGACGGCCTCAGGAGCGGGTTGCTGCCGCCGGACGATGCGTTGACGGCCATGCCGGCCGTGGAGGTCGGGGTGGACGACGGCTCGCGCTTCAGAGGCGGCCAGGCGCTACAGGTGGCCCTTAGAGGGCAGGAAGGGCTGGTTCGGGTATACGAGCCGGGCAAGAAGTTCTTGGGCGTGGGCGAGCTCACCGGAGACGGAGCGCTGGCGCCACGCAGGGTATTTCAGATACAGGAAAAAACCCCTTAGATTTAAGAATTTGGGGTGTTAATAGGACCGCTCAGGCGCTAGAATACCGCGCTCAAAAAAGGGCTATACATAGAGTAATTGGAGTTATTAAGAAATGTCACTTTCCAGTGAAGCAAAGCAGGGCATTATCGCCGATCATGCACGCGGCGAAGCCGATACAGGATCCCCGGAAGTTCAGGTCGCACTGCTTTCGAAAAGAATCGCAGAACTCACCGAGCACTTCGGTGAGCACAAGAAAGATCACCACAGCCGTCAGGGTCTTCTGCGGATGGTTAACAAGCGCCGCAAGCTGCTTGACTACCTGAAGTCCAAGGACCAGGACCGCTACCGCGAGCTGATCAAGAAGCTCGGTCTGCGCCGCTGATCCAGCGAGCGTATCCAAATAGGTAACCTTTAACCGACGTGTCGTCCCTTACCAGGGACCGCCGTCGGTTGCTGTGCCTTCACAGTTTCCATACAGAGTAAATAATCGTGAAATCGACAAGAAAGAGTTTCCAATTCGGGGAACACAAGGTAACTATCGACACGGGCGCGATCGCTCGTCAGGCTGACGGTGCAGTCATCGTCGACATGGCTGAAACGCAGGTTCTGGTAACCGCGGTTGGCAGGAAATCCGCTGATCCGGGCAGAGACTTCTTCCCCCTGACCGTCAACTACCAGGAAAAAACGTACGCCGCTGGCAAGATTCCGGGTGGGTTCTTCAAGCGCGAAGGGCGTCCTGGCGAGAAAGAAGTCCTCACCTGTCGTCTCATCGATCGTCCGGTTCGTCCGCTCTTCCCGAAAGGTTTCAAGAACGAAGTACAGATCATCGCTACGGTGATGTCACTGAACCCGGATGTGGACCCGGATATTCCGGCTCTTATCGGTGCCTCAGCGGCACTGGCCATTTCCGGAATGCCGTTCGCCGGCCCGATTGGCGCCGCGAAGGTCGGCTACAAGGATGGTGAGTATGTCTTGAATCCGGGTCGTGCCGCTGTTGCCGAGGGCGACCTCGAGCTCGTCGTGGCGGGTACTAAGGACGCCGTCCTGATGGTTGAATCAGAAGCTTCTGGCCTCTCTGAAGAAGTCATGCTGGGCGCTGTCATGTTCGGTCATGAGCAGATGCAGGTCGCAATTGACACCATCAACGAGCTTGCTGCCGAAGTGGGTAAGCCTGCCTGGGACTGGGCAGCACCGGAAGCTGACGAAGATCTCGCAGCAGCCGTAGCGGCTTCCGCCACCGCCGGTCTTTCTGACGCCTACCAGATTACTGACAAGCAGGATCGTCAGGCCGCTGTTGGTGACGTCAAGTCTGCCGCCGTTGAAGCGCTCGCGGGTGATGAAGACGCCAAGTGGTCTGCTGAAGACGTTAAGGGCGAGCTGTACAAGCTTGAGAAGAACATCGTTCGCCAGCGCATCATCAAGGGCGAAGCCCGTATTGATGGCCGCGACCGGAGCACGGTTCGTCCGATCGACGTAGAGGTTGGTGTCTTACCGCGCGCACACGGTTCCGCTGTCTTCACACGTGGTGAGACGCAGGCGATTGTTGTCGCGACGCTGGGAACAGGCCGCGACGCACAGATCATCGATGCGATCGAAGGTGAGCGCAAAGAGCCGTTCATGCTGCACTACAACTTCCCTCCGTTCTGCGTAGGTGAGACAGGATTTATCGGATCGACGAAGCGCCGCGAAATCGGCCACGGCAAGCTGGCACGCCGCGGTATTGAAGCGGTTATGCCGAACATGGATGAGTTTGGATACGTTATCCGCGTCGTCTCCGAGATCACCGAATCCAACGGTTCCAGCTCGATGGCATCGGTTTGTGGCACCAGCCTCGCGCTGATGGACGCAGGTGTACCGCTGAAGGCACCGGTTGCCGGCGTGGCCATGGGGTTGGTCAAGGAAGGCGACGACTTTGCCGTTCTGACGGACATCCTCGGTGACGAAGATCATCTCGGCGACATGGACTTCAAAGTGGCCGGTACAGAAGACGGCATCACTGCGCTCCAGATGGATATCAAAATTCAGGGAATCACGAAGGAAATCATGAGCACGGCGCTTGATCAGGCGCGTGACGGCCGTTTGCATATCCTTGGTGAGATGAACAAGGTCCTCGGCGAGTCGCGTAGTGAAATGTCCGAGTGGGCGCCGACGATCATGACGATCAAGATCGATCCCGAGAAGATTCGGGAAGTTATCGGCAAGGGTGGTGCGGTTATCCGGGCGATCACTGAAGAGACGGGCGCGTCTGTCGACATCGATAACGACGGCACAATCCGCATCGCATCGGTTGATGGCAGTTCCGGCAAGGAGGCGCTGCGTCGCATCGAGTTGATCACCGCAGATGTCGAAGTTGGTGCCATCTACGAGGGCAAGGTCGCCCGCCTTATGGACTTCGGTGCTTTTGTCACCATCCTCCCGGGCAAAGATGGCCTTGTGCACATCTCGCAGATCTCGAACGAGCGCGTTGAGAAAGTCAGCGACAAGCTGGCCGAAGGCGACGTCGTCAAGGTCAAGGTGCTTGAGGTTGACCGCCAGGGTCGCGTTCGTCTGTCCATGAAGGAAGTCGACGCAGCCTAGTATCTGCCGCACATCAGGCAAGAAAAAGCCGCTCAGTGAGCGGCTTTTTTTATGCCTACAGGCCGGGCATTGCCGCGTTTGGTCCCAGGAAGTTGAGGATCCGCCCGGGAAGATAAAACCGTGGCGTCCTGGGCGTGCCACCCCCGATAAATCCGACATGCCCGCCCGCGCGTGCCACTTCCAGCGTCACGTGGTCGGAGAGGGCGTCTTCGGCCGGAATCACGTCACGGGTCATGAACGGATCGTCCAGGGCGTTGATAATGAGGGTCGGCCGCTCGATGCCTTTCAGGAAGTGGGTCGAACTGCACTTGTCATAGTAGTCCTGCATGCCTTCAAAGCCGTGCAGCGGCGCAGTAACCCAGTCGTCGAACTCCGCGAAGGTGCGGGCGCTCATGGCCTTTTCCCAGTTGAAAGCCGCGGTGTGAGGATCAAACTTCCGCGTCACGGAAGCTTTCATTCTCTTTAGGAGGTATCGCTGATAAGTCCTTGAAAAACCTATCTCCAGTGCCTTCGCACACTCATGCAGGTTGAGCGGCACGCAAACGGCTGTCGCTGCGCGCAGGGGCGTATCCTGGCCCGACTCGCCGAGGTACTTGAGCAGTACGTTACCGCCAAGCGAAAAGCCCGCAGCAAGCAGTGGCCCCGAGTTTTCGGGACTCTCCGGAAGTTTATGTAAGGTCTCAAGAAAATACCGTAAGTCATTGGTTTCCCCGGCATGATATCGCCGGGGGAGGCGGTTTCGGTAGTCTCCGCAATCGCGGAAATGAAGCACGCAGGAGCGCCAGCCGAGTTCCAGGGCGGCCAGCATCAGCATGCGGCAATACGCTGAGTCTGCCGAGCCCTCAAGACCGTGCAGGATAATCAGCAGGGGTGCCGTCGCCGGCAATTCATCGCCTGCGGCGAGCCAGTCAACGGCCGTGGTATCGCCGTCAGGCAGGTCAAGCGTTTCGCGACGCAGCGCGGGTTTAGGTCCCCACAAGGCATAAAACGATGCGAAAAACGTCTGCGCGTGGCGGTTCTTGAGCCAACCGGCTGGTTGAAAGGCGCTATCTATGATCATGGATGGCAAACGCCGCTAAGGCTTTCCCTAGCCAAAAAAATGGCCCCCCGCTTGCGCAGGGGGCCCGCCGTGGAGTGTTACCCCTTCAGGCTTTGCAACAGGGGGCGGGGGAGCGTATCCCCGTTGCACCGGCCACGCTATGGTATGGAAGGGGTTGATGTCAAGACGTTTGGGGCCAGGGAATTGGTATTAACACTTGTAACCTCCCGCATTGGTTCAAGTTTCCAGTTATCGGTGGCCCACCGCCAGATGTCCGGCAGACTGTTCGCAGCGAGATCGCGCGGTGGCTCCTGTCGCAGTGCGTCGAGGGCTGTCACCAGCGTGCCGCGGATGCCTTCCAGGGGTATCCCCGGGGCTCCCGTCAGCTTGCTCAGCTTGTCGCCGTTGGGGTGGGCGATGACGGGAATATGCACGTACGCAGGCGTTTGATAACCCAGCAGCTGTTGCAGCCAGATTTGTCGTTGGGTGGAATCCATGATGTCGATGCCACGCACGATTTCGGTGATGCCCTCGAGTTCGTCGTCGACCACCACGGCGAGCTGATAAGCGATCAGGCCATCGCGACGTTTGATGACAAAATCGCCTGATTCGCTCTCGAGACGCTGGGTCTGAGAGCCCTGGAGCTTATCGATGAAGGTGATCGGCTGGTCATTCGTGCGCACGCGGATTGCTGTTTCCAGGGCCTCGCAGCCGTTCCGGCAGGTGCCCGGGTAGATGACACCGAGCGGCCCTCTGGGCGCATCGGCAAGGTCCTTTCGAGAGCACCCGCAGGGGTAGGCCATATCCTGCTCTTTGAGGGCCAGAAGCGCGGCTTCATGTGCCACATGGCTCTCGCTCTGGTAGATGGCGTCACCGTCCCACGTGAAGCCGTAGGCCTCCAGGGCAGTGAGAATCAGGTCGGTGGCGCCTGGCTGTTCGCGTGGCGGATCGATGTCCTCAATACGAAGAAGCCAGAGCCCGTGATGGGCCCTGGCTTGCAGGTAGCTGGCTACGGCGGCAACAAGCGAGCCGAAATGCAGCGGGCCGGTCGGCGATGGTGCAAACCGGCCGACGTATGGCTTACCGGTACCGATCGTCCCGATCGCGGAACTGGCGCTCGGCGAGTTCCCGGCGCTCCTGGGCTTCGAGGCACAACGTTGCTACCGGGCGTGCTTCGAGGCGCTTGAGGCCTATCTCCTCGCCGGTCTCGTCGCAGAATCCATAGGATCCCTCATCGATGCGAGCGAGGGCCGAGTCGATCTTGCGGAGCAGCTTGCGTTCCCGGTCGCGTGTGCGAAGTTCGAGGCCGAATTCCGACTCCTGCGTGGCCCGGTCATTCGGGTCCGGGAAGTTCGCGGCTTCGTCCTGCATATGATGGACCGTACGGTCAACTTCGTTCATCAATTCACGCTTCCAGGCCGACAGAATATTGCGGAAGTGCTCGAGCTGCTCGTCGCTCATGTACTCCTCACCGCGCTTCGGCTTGTACGGCGCGATGCCGTGAATCGGGCCTGAAAGAACGTCGCCTCTGGGTTTCACACGGCGTGCCGGGACCTTGCGGGCGGCGGCCTTGCGGGTTGGGACCTTCTTTTTCACGGGCGGCCGTTTCTTGATGACAGCCTTCTTCTTCGCGGCCGGCTTCTTACGGCTCACAGCCTTCTTTTTCGAGGCAGGCTTCTTCCGGCTGACAGCCTTCTTTTTCGAGGCAGGCTTCTTCCGGCTGACAGCTTTCTTCTTCGCGGCAGGCTTCTTCCGGCTGACGGCCTTCTTTTTCGCAGCAGGCTTCTTCCTGGTGACCTTCTTCTTGGTCACCTTCTTCTTGCTGGCAGCTTTTCGAGGAGTCTTCTTCTTCGAGACCTTTTTCTTGGCTACTTTCTTCTTGCTCACCTTCTTCTTGGCGACTTTCTTCCTGGCAGGGGTCTTTTTCCTGCTCACGGCCTTCTTTTTCGCGACTTTCTTCCTAGTCGCGGTCTTTTTGGCGGCGACCTTCTTGCGAGAGGTCGTGGTCTTTTTCCGCACACTGCGAGCGGCTTTCTTTGCGGGCATTATTGACTCCTGCCGGGGAAAGAAAAGGCCGGGATTATACATGGCCTGCGGCGGCATGGAAGCCCTATTTTTCTGGGGAAATCGGCCCCCGATTCCTTTACACTAGCGGCTTTATTGACGGGATATGGCGTAGACCACGCATGCGATTAAGCAAGATCAAGCTCGCTGGCTTCAAATCCTTCGTCGACCCAACAACTATTACCTTTCCCAGCAGTCTCGTCGGCGTCGTTGGGCCCAATGGTTGCGGTAAGTCGAATGTGATTGATGCCGTGCGATGGGTTATGGGCGAAAGCTCAGCGAGTCGCCTCCGCGGCGACTCGATAACGGACGTCATTTTCAATGGCTCCAGCTCGCGCAAGCCCGTCGGAGCAGCGTCGGTTGAGCTCCTTTTTGATAACACCGACACGACCCTGGAAGGGCAGTACGCCAAATACGCGGAAATCTCGATTCGACGCGAAGTCAGCCGTGACGGCATTTCGGCGTATTTTCTGAACGGCACCAAGTGCCGTCGCAAGGACATTACCGGCGTCTTCATGGGCACAGGTCTGGGGCCGCGCAGCTACTCGATTATTGAGCAGGGGATGATCTCGCGTCTCATCGAGGCGAAGCCGGAGGATATGCGCGTCTTTATCGAGGAGGCGGCCGGCATCTCCAAGTACAAGGAACGCCGGCGCGAGACATCGAATCGCATCAAGCACACGAAAGAAAACCTCGATCGCCTGCTCGATGTTCTGGATGAAGTCGAGAAGCAGATCAAGCACCTCGACCGCCAGGCCAGGACCGCCGAACGTTACAGCAAATACAAAGCCGAAGAGCGGCGCACGGCGGCTGAAGTGCTGGCGCTTCGTACGAAGCACCTGGACGACAGCAGTGCGGAGGTGCGCTCGCAGCTTGCCGAGCGCAAGACCAGTCTCGAAGCGGCGATCGCCAAGCAGCGCAGCCTTGAGGCATCGCTTGAAGAGACGCGGGTTCGGCAAACTGCGCGCAGCGATGAATTCAACGAGGTCCAGGGCCGCTACTACAAGGTAGGCGGGGAGATCGCGAGACTCGAGCAATCGATCGAGCACGCCCGGGAATTGCGCGAGCGCCAGGAGCGCGACCTCGAGCAGGCCATTGAGGGCGCCAGGGAAATTGCTGGTCACATTGATCAGGACCAGACCGAAATTGAACAACTCGAATTGACCTTGAGCGAGCTGGTGCCGGGGCTGGAGCAGGCCCGGCAGAGCGAGCGTGCCTCATCGGCATCGCTGCAGAGTGCGGACGATGCGCTGGCTGAATGGCAGAAACAGTGGGACGCACATACGTTGCATCACAACGAGGCGATGCAACAGCAGAACATCGAAAAATCCCGTGCGGAACAGATCGAGTCGCGCTTGCAGAGTTTTGCGGAGCGACGGCGAAAAATTGACGAAGCGCAGGTGGATGCCAGCCCCGAAGACCTGCGGGTCAAGTATGACCAGCTGGCTGAGCAGGAGCTGCGCAAGCGCCAGGCGCGCGATGAATTTGACCGGCATCTTGCCGATGTCGGCGAGAAGGTTCGCAAGCTCCGCGAGCAGGATCAGAAACTCACCCGGCTGGTTGACGAACGCCGCGCGGCTTTGCAGAAGGCGCAGGGCAAATACGCGTCGCTCGAAGCGCTGCAGCAAGCGGCGCTGGGTGAAGGCGACGGCGGCATCATGGACTGGCTCGAGCGCGCTGGTCTCGACAGCAACAAGCGCGTCGCGCAGACACTCGATGTGCAGGATGGCTGGGATAGGGCGGTTGAAACCGTGCTCGGCGATTACCTGCAGGCCGTTTGCGTAGCGGATATCACGCCGGTGACGGAGTTGATCCAAAGTCTTCGCTCGGGGGCACTGACCGTGCTGCGCGAGGGATCGAAGGACGATGTCGCCATTAATGCCGATAACACGATGGCGTCAAAGGTTAGCGGTGCACCGGCCGCTGTGCAGGAAATCCTGGCGGGCGTGAAGTTCGCGGATTCGCTGCCGAGGGCGCTGGCGATGCGTGAACGACTCGCGGGCGATGAGTCGGTAATTACCGCCGACGGTATCTGGCTTGGTCGGAATTGGCTGCGCGTATCGCGCGACAAGGAAGGCAAGGCTGGCGTGCTGGCCCGCGAGCATGAGATGCGCCGCATGAAATCCGGCATGCGTGAGGTACAGGCTCGATTCGAGAGTGCAAGGAAGCTGCTGGCCGACGGTCGCATTCGCCTCAATCAACTCGAGGAGCGCCGTGAAACGCTACAGCAGGATGCCTCGTCGCTGTTAAACGAGTACTCCGAGCTGAAGGCCGCGTTGGAGTCTGCCAAGTACCGCATGGATCAGGCCAACGCCCGCAAGGTGGCATTGGCGGAAGAGGTGTCCGAACTCGATAACGAGAAAATCTCGGCCGAAGAGCAGCTGCGTGAGTCGCGTCGCCTGCATGAGCAGGCGGCAGAGACCATCGAGCGTCTTGCTACCGAGCGGGCTAACCTGCAGTCGCAGCGCGACGAACTTCGGGTCGACCTGCAGCGCGTGCGTGCGCAGGCTGAAGAAGATCGCCAGACCGTGCAGAACATCACGATTCAGTTTGAGAGCCGCCGTAACAGCAAGGAAACCGCTGCCCAGAATCTCGAGAGAATGGAGCGCCAGCTGCGCCAGTTCCGGTCGCGTGAGAACGAGATTCGTGAGCAGCTGTCCACTAGCCAGACCCCACTGGTCGACAACAAGGCGATGCTCGAGCGCCAGCTCGAAACGCGAATCGAAGTTGAAGAAGAGCTGGCAGGCGCTCGCCGGAAAGTAGAAAAGGTCGAGCAGGAATTGCGAGAGCTGGATCAATCGCGCATGCAGATCGACCAGACCGTGGATGCAGCGCGGACGAAAGTCAGCGAAGCTGAAATGGCCGTGCAGGAGCTGCGCGTGCGCCGGGAAGGGTTTGCAGAGCAACTGGCCCAGACCGACTTCGAGTTTGCGACGCTGCTTGAAGAAATGGACGAACAGGCGGATGTCGAGAAGTGGGAAGAAAAACTTGAGAAAGTACGGCGGCGTATAGACCGACTAGGTCCGATCAACCTGGCCGCCATCGACGAGTTCAAGGAGCAGTCTGAACGCAAAGAGTATCTCGATTCGCAATTGGCGGACCTGAATGATGCGCTGGCTACCCTGGAGGGGGCGATTCGCAAGATTGATCGCGAAACCCGCACGCGCTTCCGCGAGACCTATACCAACGTTAACGATGGGTTCCAACGCCTGTTCCCGAAGCTGTTTGGTGGCGGTCATGCCTATCTCGAGTTAACGGGCGACGACTTGTTGTCGACAGGAGTCACCGTCATGGCGCGGCCTCCGGGTAAACGCAACAGCACCATTCATTTGCTGTCAGGCGGTGAAAAGGCGCTTACGGCAGTTGCGCTGGTGTTTGCTATCTTCGAGCTGAATCCTGCGCCTTTCTGTATGCTTGACGAGGTTGACGCGCCGCTTGATGACGCGAACGTTGGTCGTTTCTGCGACATCGTTCGCGAAATGTCGGACAAAGTCCAGTTCGTCTTCATAACGCATAACAAGGTGACAATGGAGCTTGCCCGCCAGCTTTCGGGCGTAACGATGCAAGAGCCGGGCGTGTCCCGACTCGTGTCGGTTGACCTTGATGCAGCTGTGAAAATGGCGGCGAACTAAAGACGATTCAGAGTCGTGGAAATGGACGGTTTGCGTTGGTTACTGTTGCTCTTTGGTCTGCTGGTGATCGCCGGTGTCTACCTCTATAGTCGCCGAGAAAAGCCCGGGCCTGTCGATGAGGTGCCCGAGCCAGGCGCTGCGAGACGAGAGCCGACAATTGGCAGTGAGGAGTCGTCTTCACCGGAGACGGAGGCAGAACCTGGCGACGACGAAACGCTCGAGCCGCTGCCAGAGGGTGCGCCTCAGAAGATCGTTACCCTGAGATTGATTGGACATGAGAAAAAGCCGTTCCAGGGCGATGAGTTGATCCTCAGTATGCGTGGCATCGGGCTGCGCCACGGCAAATTCGGCATCTTCCATCGCTACGATGGCAATGACGAGTCGCGGACTATTTTTAGCGCGGCAAGCCTCGTCGAGCCGGGCAGCTTCGATCTTGAAAATATCAAGGACCAGCAAATACCTGGCATCAGTCTATTCCTGGTCCTGCCTGGACCTGTCGACAGCGTTGAGAGTTTTGACCTGATGATGGCGGCGGCACGTGCGCTCGCGCAGACCCTGGATGGAGAGTTGCTCGACGAGTCCGGCAGCACCCTGAGTATCCAGCGCGAACGCTACATGCGCGAGGAAATTATTCAGTTCCAGCACAGCTCTCTGCACGCCTGACGCGCGGCCTCCGAGAGTCATGGCGGCGCCCGCAGAAACCCGTAAACGTATTGAGTCGCTGCGCGACGAAATTCGATATCACAACTTCCGTTATCACACGCTGGACGATATCGAGATACCCGACGCGGAATACGATCGCCTCATGCGTGAGCTTCAGGACCTGGAGCGAGAGTATCCCGAACTGGTAACGCCGGACTCGCCAACGCAGCGGGTCGGTGGGGAGCCCAGTGATTCGCTGCGAACCGTTGAACACCGGCTGCCCATGCTGTCGCTCGACAACGTGTTTAGCGAGGACGAGCTGCGTGAGTTCCACAGGCGTGTCGCGGAGAAACTCGAGTTTGAGGATGGCGCGCAGGATCTCCAGTACGCGGCAGAGCCAAAGCTGGACGGCGCCGCAGTCTCCCTCTTGTTTGAGAACGGCGTCCTGGTGCGCGCAGCAACGCGTGGCGATGGCACGACAGGCGAGGACATTACGCACAACGCGCGAACGATCGAGTCGATTCCGTTACGTCTGCTGGGCGAGGGCTACCCAAATACCCTTGAAGTACGGGGCGAGGTGTTCATGCCGCTTGCCGGCTTCGAGGCGTACAACAGGAAAGCTCGGGCGGCAGGGGAAAAGACGTTCGTAAACCCCCGCAACGCGGCAGCCGGCAGCCTGCGCCAACTCGACCCGAAGCTCACGGCCGAGCGACCGCTCGACATGTATGTGTACTCGGTCGGCCTGGTCGAAGGAGGAGAGTTGCCCGATCGCCATAGCGAGATCATCGAGCAGCTAGGGGACTGGGGCCTGAAAACCTGTCCGGAGCGTCGCTTAGTGACCGGGGTAGAAGGCTGCCTCGGGTACTACGAGTCCGTCGGCAAGAAGCGCGGCTCGCTCGGCTACGACATTGACGGCGTCGTTTACAAGGTAGACAGCCTGGCGATGCAACGGGAACTCGGGTTCGTGGCCCGCGCACCACGGTGGGCAGTGGCACACAAGTTTCCGGCACAGGAAGAGCTAACGCGGGTTGTCGGTGTCGAGTTCCAGGTGGGACGAACCGGCGCGCTTACGCCTGTAGCGCGACTTGAGCCTGTCTTCGTCGGCGGTGTGACGGTCAGCAATGCAACGCTGCACAACATCGATGAACTGCATCGCAAGGATGTGCGAGTTGGCGACACGGTGATTGTACGCAGGGCCGGCGACGTCATTCCGGAGGTGGTCAGCATCGTCAAGAAGCGCCGGCCGAAGAAAACCAGGCGGGTCCATTTGCCAGAGCGTTGCCCGGTGTGCGATTCGCATGTGACGCGCGAGGAAGGTGAGGCCGTGGCGCGCTGTACGGGTGGTCTCTACTGCAAGGCGCAGCGCGCCGAGGCGCTGAAGCATTTCGTATCGCGGCGTGCGATGGATGTGGAAGGTCTCGGGGCCAAGCTGATCGAACAGTTTGTTGAAGAGGACCGAATAAAGAACCCGGCCGAGATTTATGAGCTGACTAATGAGGAGCTTGCTGAACGAGAGAGGATGGGAGAAAAGTCTGCTGAAAACCTCATCAACTCAATTGAGGCAAGTAAGTCGACGTCGCTCGCCCGATTCTTGTTTGCACTGGGGATCAGGGAGGTCGGTGAAGCGACGGCACAAAGTCTGGCAGCATATTTCGGGAATTTACCCGCCATCTCCCGAGCAAACGTCGACGATCTGGTCAAAGTCCCGGACGTTGGTCCTGTTGTAGCGAAGCGCATTCGCGACTTTTTCGACGAAGAACACAACCTCGATGTGATTCGACAATTACAGGACCTTGGCGTGCACTGGCAGGATACCGACCCGATGCAGGTTGCCGAGGACGGACCGTTCACGGGCAAGACGTTCGTTATTACAGGGACCTTGCCAGGTATGACGCGCGACGAAGCCAAGGCGCTAATCCAAAAAGAAGGCGGAAAAGTCACCGGCAGCATATCGAAGAAGACCAGCTACCTATTGGCTGGCGACAAAGCCGGGTCGAAACTGAGCAAAGCGCAGCAACTTGGGGTTGAAATCCTCGATCTCGACGGACTTTTGGCCCTGCTCAAGCACTAATCTCAGGTAATTAGCCGAGTTTTTTCGGCGCCAGCAAGACCATTTCTCGATTGTCTTCCGAATTACACATGTGGCAATGCAAATCGAAGTGCGTCAAGACTTGGGCGATTTTTCCCATGTCCGTGGTATTTGTGGCATATCTCCCGACCGATCAATATATTGCGCCTCATGCAAGAAAAACTAAAAGAACAAGTACTAGACGCATTTCAGTTGGTCCTCCGACCGATAGTCAAGATTTTGCTCAGATTCAATGTCGGCGTCAGTGAGTTCACGGAAATAGTCAAGAAGTCTTACGTCGACGTAGCAAGCACGGAATACGGAATCAGGGGACGACCCACGAATATATCGCGCGTAGCGGTAATGACTGGGCTAACACGAAAAGAAGTTCGTCGACTGCGAAATATGATCGAAGCAGGGGAGACGAGCCTTTCTGTAAAGACAACGCCAATCGCAGAAATTCTCCACCGGTGGCATGCGGAGGAGGACTTCCTGGATGAGAAAGGTCGACCGGCGGCGTTACCGTTCGCTAAGGGGGAGGGCTCATTTTCAGATTTGGTGAAGAAATTTGGTGGCGACGTTCCACCAGGAGCGATGCGAACGGAGCTAAAACGAATCGGCTCGGTCGTAGAAGATGATAACGGTGACTTACGCGTCGTCAAACGAAGTGTGTCGCCGTCAGACCAGACAGATAATCTCATCGCTTCACTAGTACACGCCGCCTATCCTTTGCTTTCGACGATTGTGGAAAATTGTGCGAATGAAGAAGGCCCAGCGGGTCTTGCTCAATTCTCTGCGTATTCGTCGGATATAAACAAGGCTGACCTAAAGCGCCTCAGAAGAATTAGCTATGACCGGCTGTCGGACATGGCGGAGTCTTTTGACGACCTATTCATGGCGTATGAGGCCCTTCATGAGGGATCGGATAACAGTGATAGCACTGTCGTATCAGTCGGTCTTTTCTACTTTGAGGAAAACGACGAACACGCGAAGTACACATGGTAGTGGTTTCGAATCTGGCGCTCGCCGACTGGTCGATTTTGCGAACGATACTCTGTTTTACTAGGCCAGAATACAGCTGATTAGTCCTTAACTTTGGTCGAAAAGTTACACCAGATGGACATTCTTCTTGCGCAAATCTCGGTGGGCGACCGCTCTTGAGTCCCTGAGAATCGTTGGTTAGCGCACGTTTCGCCGGATTCGTGCTGGTCATCGGCCAGTCGGCTACGCGTTGTGCATGTGCTTGCGCTTCGTCGAAAATCCTCCATAATCCAAGATGTTACATAACTCAATTCGATGAAGCGCGAGTATTTCAGACGCAACCTATTGACATAATCCTTGTATAAGTCATAGGTGGGGCTCAGGCCCCATTTGTAGTGGTAAACACTGGCTTGCAAGGGAGTCAAGTGCGAGATACTTTACATATTGCGCAGGAGACGTGGCCTTAAATGGCTCAAGACGTAAAAGACCATCTTAGGCGGGCACTGGCGCTGATGCTGAAGCCGCTAGTTCGCTTGTTTATCGCCCAAGGCGTGACACATGCAGAGTTTGCCGAAACAGCAAAAGAGGTCTATGTCGAGACGGCTTTACGGCACTTCGAGTCTGAAGGGCGTGTAAACAAATCGAGGGTCGCGATTCTCACTGGGCTTACGAGAAAAGAAGTTAAGAACGTAATTGATCGGACTTTAGAAGCGGGGGTCCAAGAAAAAACATATTCACGACCAGAGAGGGTTTTGACAGGTTGGTACTCGGACCCGAAATTTCAAGGGCCCTACGGTATCCCTTTAGAGTTGCCGTATGACAGTTCCGATGATGAGCCGTGTTTTATCGACCTGGTAAGGCAATACAGCGGTGACATGGCTCCGAGGCAAATGTTGCAGCAGTTTATTGAGGCAGGGTCAGTCGTAGAAATCGACGGTCGATACAAGGCAGTCCGACGAATATTCAAGCATTCGACTTTGTCTCCATCATTAATCACCCGTTTAGGTGAGGTCGGGTACAGGGTCTTTTCTACAGCTGCCAAGAATATTGATAAGCAGATGGAAGGAAGTGGATATTTCGACAGAATGGTATTTGCCGATGATGGTTGTACCGAGGAGATGATTGAGTCTTTTGATGAGTACATTAAGCCAAAAGGCCAAGAGTTCTTAGAAGAAATAGATGTTTGGTTTTCTTCTCGCAAGACAGAAAGGACCAAAAGCGAAGACCGGAAAGAGACTGGTATTTACATGGTTCACTACGTCGAAGACGAAGATGACCAAGGTTCTTTACGCGATTTGCTCGCGGAACGAGGGATAGATTCGGAAGGATAGGTTCGCAAAGTGTCAATTTAGAGTAGGGATTCGGGCGGCGATTGGAGCGCTGCCATGTAACCTGGACACTTAGCGATTTGAGGGTTGGAGTAACTAGCAACAATTAGGAGCGAAAAATGTTTACAGCAAAAAGCGCAAGGCGGATTGCCGTCTTGGGAGCGACGCTGATTGCTACATCGCTGCCATCTGCGTTATTGGCCGCGAATGTGTCGAGTTCGACGAACGGCATCAGTGGAGGTGATAGTCAGGGGATTTCGGGTGGCGACAGCCAAGGAATCTCCGGTGGGGATTCGCAAGGAATTTCAGGTGGAGACACCGCCGGAATTTCGGGCGGTGACGTTTTCGGAATTTCTGGTGGCGATGCGCAAGGCATATCAGGTGGCGACGCCTTAGGCATCTCAGGTGGCGATGCCGCAGGAATCTCTGGCGGTGATGTCTTAGGGATTTCAGGTGGCGATGCTGCGGGAATATCCGGCGGCGACGCAGCTGGTATCTCTGGTGGCGATGGTGCGGGTATATCCGGCGGTGACGGAGCTGGTATCTCTGGTGGCGATGGCGCGGGAATATCCGGTGGTGACGTTTTCGGAATTTCTNATGGTGCGGGTATATCCGGCGGTGACGGAGCTGGTATCTCTGGTGGCGATGGCGCGGGAATATCCGGTGGTGACGTTTTCGGAATTTCTGGTGGCGATATTGCGGGAATATCCGGTGGTGACGTTTTCGGAATTTCTGGTGGCGATACCGCGGGGATTTCCGGCGGAGATGTAGTCGGTATTTCTGGAGGTGACATCCTCTCCGGACCAGTCGATAGCATCGACCGGGTCAATGGCGTATTCGAATCTATGGGCCAGATCGTAATGGCTTCGCATCAGGCGCTTGCCAATATGCGAGTTGGCGATTTCGTTTCTGTACAGGGATCGGTTGTGGGGCCGGGCTGGCTTTACGCTGATGACGTGTCCGTGTCGGATAGCCTGTACGTGCCAGGGGCCACAGAGGTATTCGTGACTGGCCTGCTGAGTTCAGTAGACCGCGTCGCAGGTACCGCGCAAGTCGGTGGTTTGACGATCGATTACACGCCGAGTCTGGGTAGTGGAGCAGCGCCATCAGCATTGATGTGGAGCTTCGCCGGAACTCGTCCGGTAGCCGACGGCATGATGATTTCTGATCGGACTGGCGAGCTTCACTAGAGCTACGCTAGACGATTGGTCGAAAGGGCGAAGTCGATATCGCTCATCACTCGTTCTTTCGCTTTACAAAGAACAAGGTCACTTCGGTGGCCTTTTTCTTTGTCCGCGTTTCGTGCGGGCGAAAAAAAGTCGGCGTCCCTGCCGACTTAGTTCTCGTATCAACCTATGAAAGGAGATGCGAGGGTTGGAGGAGCCGCCCCCGAGCGATTAGGGACGACTCGCGAGCAATACTAGGGATACGCCCGATCCAGTGGTGTGATCAGTTTCACACTTCAATTCCCGGACAAGAAAAGGGCGCCAATTGGCGCCCTAAACTGAATGAATCTGGTGTATTAAGTTAACTAGGTACTATTCCGATCCGGTGTCGCGCAGTCCGGCGATGAAGTCCCGCAGTTTCTGCTGCTCAACTTGCTGTTTCAAGACGTCGGTTACGCTGTCATACGGTGGTGGCGGAGACTCCCGCGAATCTTCACGCAGAATGACGTGCCACCCGAATTGGGTCTGAACCGGGATCTTGGTGAACTCACCATCACCCAGTGCAACGACAGCCGACGAGAATTCACCGACCATTTGTTCAGGGGGGAACCAACCCAGGTCACCGCCTGAGGGGCCGGACGGACCGGTCGATTTTTCTTTGGCAAGTTCCGCAAAGTCTGAGCCGCCTTCCAGTTCAGAAATCACGGCGATCGCTTCGCCCTGAGTTTCCAGCAGTATGTGGCGGGCCTTGTATTCCAGCGGCGGGGCGAGCTTTATTTGCTCGGCGTACACGGCCTGCATCTCTTCTTCCGTCGCCGGGTTGTTCGTCACGAAGTCCGTAGCAACGGCCTGCGCGAGGATAGCCCGTGTCTGGAGTTCCAGCTGCGCCTGCATCCGCGGACTTTCCTTCAGGACCTTGGCTCGAGGGTTATCGGACAAAAGATAGATATCGGTGAGCTCTTCACGTACCAGGGCGGCTTCCTGCTCTGTCGCCTGATCAGCGGGTTTCTGGATGCGCGACTCGAGGTACATGTTGAAGACGTTGGGATCAATGCTGATGGCAGGCGCATTCTGCGCCCACAATGCGCTTGACGTGGTGAGTGCGACGGTGCCGGCCACGGCTGCCAATCGCGTGATGCGGGTAGCCCCGGCGCGGATTGAAAAAGTCATATTGGTTCCTCTTAGCGAAGTTTGCGCATGATATACGAATAAATAGACCTGCGCGGGGAATTGCAGGGGCAAACAGGGGTTATGCGGTGGGAGCCCTGGCCTGGATTCGGAGCGCGTGTATGTCGGTTTCCATGAGGGATCCCATCGCGTCGTAAACCAGGCGGTGAGAGGCGAGCGGGCGCTTGCCACGGAAGGCTTCTGACTCGATCGTCACATCGAAGTGGCCGCGGCCGTCCTGGGCTCCGGCGTGACCCGCATGAAGATGGCTTTGGTCCTTGACCAGCATGTACGTTGGATGAAACGCCTCTGTGAGCAGCGCCTCGATTTTCGCGACACGGTCAGCGCTCATGGCAGAACTCGAATGTAGGGCTTCACCGTCACCTGCTCGTAGACGCCAGCTTCAACGTAAGGGTCGCTATCGGCCCAGGCCCTGGCGTCTTCGAGTGAGTCGAATTCCGCCACGACAAGGCTGCCGGTGAACCCGGCGGGTCCGGGGTCCGGAGCGTCGACGGCCGGGTGTGGGCCGGCAATAAGCAGGCGACCTTCATCCCGCAATGCCGTGAGGCGCGCAACGTGATCAGGCCGCGCCGCGAGACGTTTTTCGAGCGAGTCCTCAATATCCTCGCTGATAATTGCGTACCACATGCTAGTGCTCGGCTTCCTCATCGTCTTCATCGCCAATGATATTCGCTATCCACAACGTCTGCGCCACCATGAACACGAAGGAGAAGGCCATCAGTCCAAAAACTTTGAACGTTGCCCAAGTCTTTTCCGAAAAGTTATAAGCCACGTAAATATTCAGTAGCCCGGCAACCACGAAGAAAGCCACCCAGATCAGGTTCAGGTTCTTCCACTGCGACGGTGAAATCTTTTCGAGGTTGATGCCTTCGACAAGCCCGAACACACGTTGGGCCAGCGGTTTGTCGCCCAGCCAGGTACTGGCGAGGAACGCGACGCCCACCACCCAGTAGAACGCGGTCGGCTTCCAGTAGGTGAAGTAGGGATTGCGGAAGTACAGGGTGAGTCCGCCCAATGCCAGGGCAAAAATGGTCGACCACAGGTACATTTTGTCGAGCGAGCCGGTGCGCACGGTCTTGATCGCCAGGCCGATGGGCATGGCGATCATCAGGACGGTCACGGCCGCGTAGATGTCCTTGAGGAATAAAGCCCCAAGAAACAGCAGCAGCGGGAATAGTTCGAATATCATGTTCATAGCGGTCGCGAATAATAGCTCATGAAACGGGCTATGCGCGAGCCTGCTGCTCGCCTACAATTCGCGCGTGGCTAAATTGATCGAAGTTCATCCTCAGGACCCGCAACCGCGCCGGGTTCGTAAAATCGTCGACAGAATTCGCGACGGTGCCCTGATCGCGTAC
Source organism: uncultured Woeseiaceae bacterium (assembly GCA_945787845.1). Classification (GTDB taxonomy): domain Bacteria; phylum Pseudomonadota; class Gammaproteobacteria; order Steroidobacterales; family Woeseiaceae; genus UBA1847. The sequence goes on from CALZJH010000013.1 coordinate 66,311, forward strand.
CCGACCGATTCGAGCTACGCCTTCGGCTGCCGTATCGGCGACAAGAGGGCGATTGAACGAATTCACCGCATTCGCCGAACCGACAAGCGGCACAACTTCACGTTGGTCTGCGAGGATCTCTCCGAGATCAGTGTCTACGCGAAGGTGGATAACTGGGCATATCGCCTGATCAAGTCGCTGACTCCGGGGCCGTATACGTTTATCCTGCCGGCGACGCGTCAGCTGCCGAAGATGTTGCAGAATCCCAAGCGGCGCACCATTGGCATCAGGGTGCCGGACCACAAGCTGGTTAGCGCCATGCTCGATGAGCTGGGTGAGCCTATTATGAGTTCGACCCTGTCGTTGCCGGGTGACGACCACCCCCTGACGGACCCGCTGGAGATCGAAGAGCGCATCGGTCACGAGATAGAGGTCATCATCGACTGCGGGCCCACAGGGCTCGAGCCGACGTCCATTCTCGATCTATCCGAGGGCACGGTCGAGGTCCTCAGGATAGGTCGTGGCGACGTCAGTCAGTTCACCTGATTATCGATAGATGCGATAGAATGCCGGCATCGCAGCCGGAACCCGTATGAAGCCCGAACTCACAGTCGTGAACCCTGAAGACGCGCCCAAGCCGCCTCAGGACGAGAAACAGTCGCCCGCACAGGCAGAAATGCCGTTCGCCGTCGTAGATGGCGAGCCGGTAACGACGTTGCCGCAGGACCTGTACATCCCGCCTTACGCACTGCAGGTATTCCTGGAGGCATTTGAGGGACCTCTGGATCTGCTGCTGTACCTGATCCGGCGCCAGAATATCGACATTCTGGATATTCCCATCGCCGAAATCACGAAGCAGTACGTGCAGTACATCGAGGTCATGAAGGAGCTGCAGCTCGAGTTGGCAGGCGAGTATCTCCTGATGGCCGCCATGCTGGCCGAGATCAAATCGCGGATGCTGCTGCCAAGACCCGAGTCGCACGAGGAAGAAGAGGACGATCCGCGGGCCGAACTCGTCCGCCGGCTGCAGGAGTACGAGCGCTACAAGCAGGCTGCAGATGATATCTCGGACTTGCCGCGTCTTGAGCGTGACGTGTTTGTCGCAACCGCTGAGGCTCCCGAGCGCAAAGTCGTTACCAAGATGCCGGACATCACGTTGAAGGAGTTGCTCCTTGCGTTTCATGATGTTCTCAAGCGCGCGGAGATGTTTTCAAATCTCCAGATGCATCGCGAGCCATTGTCGGTTCGGCAGCGCATGAGCGAAATTCTCTCGCGCATCAAAGCCAGCAATTTCACGGGATTTGCCAATCTGTTTGATCCCGAGGAGGGCCGCATGGGCGTCGCCGTGACGTTCATCGCCATCCTGGAACTCCTGCGCGAGTCGATGATCGAGGTCGTGCAGTCGGACGAATACGCACCCTTGCACGTTCGTGCAGCATCTACCGTACACCTGGTTTCCGACGATGAGCCGGCCGATGATGCCGACGCTCACGAATAGCATCGAGATACACGAGTAATGGAAGCAAATGAAATAAAACATTTCATCGAGGCGGCGCTGCTGGCAGCGGGCCGCCCGCTGAATATCGATCAGCTCAAGGGCCTGTTTGACGGGCGCACGGCGCCGGAAAAGGCCGAGATACGACAGGCCATTGCGACGCTTAACGAAGAATACGAAGAACGCGGCATCGTTATTTCGGAAGTGGCATCGGGCTTCCGGATGCAGGTGAAGTCTGCGATGGCGGATCGCCTGCACAAGTTGTGGGAAGAACGTCCGCCGCGCTATTCGCGCGCGCTTTTCGAAACGCTGGCGCTGATCGCCTACCGGCAGCCAATCACGCGCGGTGATATCGAGGATATTCGCGGCGTATCGGTGAGCTCTAACATCATTCGTCAGTTACTTGAGCGTGACTGGGTTCGAGTTGTTGGCCATCGCGATGTCCCGGGGCGTCCCGCGATGTTCGGTACGACGAAGGGGTTCCTGGATTATTTCAGCCTGAAGAAACTCGACGATTTGCCGCCGCTCGCGGATCTGTCGGATTGGGAGAACCTCCGTATTCAGCTGAACCTGCCCGAGGTCGAGGACCAGTTGGAAACGGGTGCCGAGGAAGCGGTCGACGCGGTGGTATCGGAATTGCCGGTTCTCTATCCTGAAGATTCGGACGAGGCTGAAGCCGGCGAGGAATTCCCGGACGAAGATGCTGTAGCCGAGGCTTTGGCCAAGGCTGAAGCCGTAGAGGAACTGCCGGAGCTGCAGCCGGTCGTGGAGGAGTCCGTCGCCGCAGAACACACCGACGAGGAGCCTGAAGAGGAACTTGTCGTCAAAGAATGGCCGGACCCGGTTGCCTGAACGAATTCAAAAAATCCTCGCGGCTGCCGGTCACGGCTCACGCCGCAAAGTTGAAGCCTGGATCAGGGAAGGCCGTCTTGCAGTCAACGGACGTCAGGCCGAACTCGGCGAGCACATCGAGGGTACGGAACGCATAACGCTGGATGGCCGACCACTGGCGTTGCGGCGATTTCAGCAACCGCATCGCTATATCATCTATAACAAGCCCGGCAACGAAGTTACGTCGCGAGAGGATCCTGAGGGTCGCAAGCTTGTGTTTGATTCCCTGCCCAGGCTCAAGGGCGCGCGCTGGGTCGCCGTGGGCCGTCTCGACCTTTCCACGACCGGGTTGCTCCTGTTTACGACCGATGGCGCGCTCGCCAATGCGCTGATGCACCCTTCTGCCGAGATTACGCGCAAGTATGCCGTTCGTGTACATGGCGACCCCAGCCAGGCTGAACTCGACACTCTGAAAAACGGCGTCACGCTTGAAGACGGACCTGCACACTTCGAGACCATCGAATTCAGTGGTGGGGAAGGCAGCAATCGCTGGTTCAATGTCTCGCTAAAGGAAGGGCGCAATCGCGAAGTCCGCCGCCTCTGGGACGCGATCGGCTATGAGGTCAGTCGACTGATTCGTGTGGCGTACGGGCCGCTGCAGCTGCCGCGCCATCTCCGCCGCGGCAAATACGAGGCGTTAACGCCGGCCCAGGTTCGATCTCTGTATATTGCGGGCGGACTCAAGCCGCCGGACAGCCCGGTTCACCACCACAAGAAGAAAAAGAAAAAAAGAAAACGCTACTGAGCGTCGAAACTCTCCCCCGTAACACCTTTGCTGTCGGGTCCAAGCAGGAACACGTAAGGCGCGAGGATGTCCTCAGGTCGCTTCAGGAGGTCTCGGTCCTCGGCCGGGTAAGCGGCCAGACGCATGTTGGTGCGGGTGGCTCCCGGGTTGATGCAGTTGGACCTGAGCTTGCTGTGGCGGTGCTCATCGGCCAGGACCTGGGACAGGCCCTCGGTCGCAAACTTCGACGCGGCATACGCGCCCCAGAAGGCCTTGCCGGTACGCCCGACACCGCTGCTCGTGAAAATAACGGATGGGTCCTCTGACTTCTGCAGCAGCGGCAAGAACACCTGCGTCATGGCGAAGACGGAAGTGACGTTCACGTGCATGACCTTTTGCCACAGTACGGCGTCGTACTGCTCGATGGAGTAGCGTTCACCGAGGATGCTCGCATTGAGAACCAGGCCATCGAGACGACCGAATTCTGTTTCGAGGCTTTGGGCAAGCGTCGTGTAGGACTCGGCGTTGGCGGACTCAAGGTCCATGACGGCGATTGACGGGCGAGGCGCACCGTCTATGTCCTCGATCGCGTCATAGATCTTCTCCAGTTTTTGAACGCTGCGGCCGTGGAGGATGATCTGCGCGCCCAGGCTGGCAGCGTGCAGGGCCAGTGCCTTGCCAATGCCATCGCTGGAGCCGGTAATCAGGATAGTGCGATCCCGCAGAATGTTGTCGGGGTAGGTGTACGACCGCGGGTCAATACTCAAGAGTCGTTTCCTTCAATCATGGTCCGCGGAACGGGTTCCAGCGATTCCAGTTTTTCAATCTCCTTTTTGCCATGCACGCCAAGTTCTGTGAACTTGCGCGCCCCCGGCAAGACCTTGCGTTCCAGCGAGCCAACGGCCTTGTTGTAGTTCTCAACGCTGCTCGCGAGTTGGCGGCCAACGCGATTCATGTGCGTGACAAACGTACCCAAGCGACCGTAAAGGTCCTCAGCCAGGACCCGAATTTCCTTCGCATTATCGGCGAGAGAAAGCTGCCGCCAGCCATAGGCCACGGCTTTCAACAGTGCGACGAAACTGGTCGGGGTGGCGAGAATGATCTGCTGCGACAGTGCGTACTCGATCAGGTCAGGTTCTTCCGCGAGCGCAGCGCTGAGGAACTGGTCCCCTGGGATGAACAGTATGACGAACTCGGGGCTGTCATCGAATTGTTTCCAGTAGCTCTTTGACGCGAGCATGCGAATGTGACCGCGGACGTTCTTTGCGTGGCGCTCGAGCCCGAGTTTGCGTTGGGCGTCGTCTTCAGCCTCGACCGCAGCAAGGTACGCATCGAGCGGCGTTTTTACGTCGACCACAAGTTGCCGCTGGTCCGGCATGTTGACGATCATATCCGGACGAATGATCTGGTCATCGCCAACGGTGTGCACCTGTTCGACAAAGTCGCAATGCTCGACCATGCCGGCAAGTTCGACAAGACGTCGCAAGGTGATTTCACCCCATTGGCCCCGCACTTCGGGCCGGCGTAGTGCCTTGACGAGGTTTTGCGTCTCCTGCGTTAGCGACTTCTGATTGAGCTGCATGGATTCCAGTTGGCTCTTGATGCCGCCGTAGGCCTCGCTGCGGGCCTTCTCAAGTTCCGTTATCTGGTGGTGGGAGGCCTGGATGGCGTCCTTGATGGGTTTCACCAGTTCCTCAACGGCTTTCTCGCGCTTTTCGAAGTTGCTCTCTACCTTGGCTTGCCGGGTTTCGAGGTTTTGCTCGGCGAGTTTCAGGAAGGTGTCGCTGTTGGCACGCAACGAGCGATTCGAAATATCCGCGAAGGCCTGCGTCAGCTTGGCGTTGGCAAGCTCAAATGCTGCCTCGCGCTCGGCCTGCAGGGCTTCCTGATTCTTGAGGTTGGCTTCAGCCCCTGCGAGTTGGTCGAGCAGCTTATTCCGATTGCGACGCGCCACCAGCCACATGATCAGCAGGCCCAGCAGGAGGCCAATGCCGAGGGCCGGTAGCCCGACTTGCACGTACACAGAATCAATCGAGATGGAGATCATCAGGACCCAAGGTTAACCGCTTTGAGCACGATTTGGGCAAGTTCTTCCGTGTCTGGAGCGATGATGTCCGCGCCCCATTCGCGCGGGTCGTCGTCTTCGGTGATGTACCCGTATCCCGCGGCTATTGTCGCCATGCCGGCACGCAGCCCGGCCTCGATATCGCGGGCCGCATCCCCGATGTAGATGGAACGATACGCTTCGACGCCGACGATGTCGCACGCCAACAACAAGGGGGCAGGATCGGGTTTCCGCACCGGTAAGGAATCGCCACTGACCGTGCAGGCACTCCGGTCCGACAAGCCGAGGGCTTCCAGCAGGGGGTTGGTCAGGTATTCCGGCTTGTTCGTGACGACGCCCCAGGGACAACCGGCGTCGTCAAGCAGGGTTAGGAGTTGGTTGATACCTGCGAAAACCCGGGAGTCTTCACAGATCATCTCTTCGTAACGCTCGAGGTACTCGACGTGCAGGTCGTCGCCGATTTCGATTTCAATTTCGGGAAACCCGAGCCCGAGGAGGCCCAGGGCGCCATTGGAAACGTGCGAACGCCCAAGTTCGTAGTCGACAGCGTCTAGTCCGTGGGCGTTCTGCATGGCTTGCAGCACGGCCACCATGTCCGGCGCGGTGTCGACCAGCGTACCATCCAGGTCGAACAGCACCGCGTTGAAATAGCCGTCGTGCATTTGCGTGAGGCTACTCACCCTCGGGTCGCTGGAAATACATCAGGTAGTTGACGTCGAGGTTTGGCCCCAGCGAATACTCTTTGGTCACCGGGTTGTAGTGCATACCGATGCTCGAGCGCAGTTCGAGGCCTGCCTCCCGCGCCCACGCCTCGAGTTCAGACGGGCGAATGAATTTCTCGTACTCATGGGTCCCGCGGGGCAGCAACCTCAGGACGTATTCCGCACCGACGATCGCAAACAGGAACGACTTCGGATTGCGGTTGATCGTCGAGAAGAAGATATGCCCGCCAGGCTTCACGAGTTCGGCGCAGGACCGCACCACCTGGGACGGGTCCGGAACATGTTCGAGCATTTCAAGGCACGTGACTACGTCGTACTCGCCGGGTTCCACAGCGGCAAGGGCTTCCGCCGTGGACTCACGGTAGTCGACTTCGATCCCGGACTCATGCTGGTGCAGGCGAGCGACCGCAAGCGGGCCCTCGGCCATGTCGATGCCGGTAACCGCTGCATTGGCCGCGGACATCGATTCAGCGAGGATGCCGCCACCGCAGCCGATATCGACCGCCTTGCAGCCGGCGAGTTTCGCGTGCTGGCGAATCCAGTCCAGCCGCAGCGGGTTGATCTCGTGCAGCGCGCGGAATTCGCCTTCGGTGTCCCACCAGCGCGACGCCAGTGCATTGAATTTCGCCAGCTCGCCCAGGTCGACGTTGTCTGTTGTTGTCGTCGTCATCGAGTTTCCTATTGTATTTCGCCGGTATCTGCGATGCGATCCCGCCATTCGTTAACCCGCAGCATCAACGCATCCGTATCGATGCCCGTCAGGCGGCCGGAGTCCAATTGATGCCGGCCGGCGATCCAGACATCCGAGACCTGGTCCGCCCGTGCCGCGTACACGAGCTGCGAGACAACATCATAGACTGGCTGCGTATTGAGTGCCCGGAGGTCAACGCATGCCAGATCGGCCCATTTTCCGGCTTTAATCGAACCCGTCGAGTGCTCGATGCCCAGGGCGCAGGCGCCGGCAAGCGTGGCCATGTGCAACGCATCGCTTGCGCCCAGGGTGGCCGCATCGTTGGCACTGACCTTGGCCAGCAGGGCGGCGGTCCGCATTTCCGAGAACATGTCCAGCCTGTTGTTGCTGGCCGCCCCATCGGTACCCAGTGCGACGTTCAGGCCCGCACTGCGATACTGTGCAATGGGTGCGATGCCACTGGCCAGCTTGAGATTGGAATTTGGGCAGTGGGCAATGCTCACCCCGGCCTCGGCGAAACGGGCGAGTTCGTCATCGTTCATGTGCACGGCATGGACGGCCAGCAGCGATCGATTGACGAGTCCCGCGTCCACCAGGCGCTCATACGGGCGCTTGCCTGTATCGCGTAACGAGATCTCGACCTCCGTGGCGGTCTCGTGCAGGTGAATCTGCACCCGCACGTCCAGCTGGTCGGCCAGCACACGCAGGGCGGAAAACGATTCGTCTGAGAGCGCAAATGTCGAATGCGGTGCGAACGCCGTCGTGACCAGCGGGTGATCGGCATACGGATCATGGACAAGATCGGCGGCCTTTTGCAGGTACTCCTGGGCATTTCGCGCCCAGCCGGTCGCGAAGTCGACCACGGGCGTGGCGACCACGGCGCGCATCGAGCGGTCTACGGCGGCCTCAGCGACGATTTCAGGGTAGAAGTACTGGTCACTGAAGCAGGTGATGCCCCCTCGAATCATTTCTGCAATAGCGAGTTCTGTGCCGTCACGCACCATCTCGGCGCTTACCCAGCGCCGTTCGGCAGGCCAGATGCCTTCGTGCAGCCAGGCTTCGAGGGGCATGTCGTCCGCCAGCCCCCGAAACAGGGTCATCGCGGCGTGGGTATGCGCATTGACCAGGCCAGGGATTACGGCGTGTCCGGGTCGTTCGACGGTCACCGTTGGCTGGAACTGCTCGTGCGCCTCCTCGAGCGGCAGAATGGCCGCAATCCGGCCGTCCGCAATGGCAATCGCGTGCTCCTCGAGGACCACGCCGGCGGGCTCGACCGGGATACACCAGCGAGGCGCAATCAGGGTGTCACAATGTTGCATAGACGCCGCAGTATACGCGTCGCAGAGGGCAGCGCCAGCGCTGCGTTTCAGGTCATTTTCCGGGCTTCAAAAACTGCTGTTTCGGGCCGGTCTGTGGTATTATTTGAGTCCAGTTAAGTCGCTCGAAATCCGACAGTTTTAGCCTTTGGATTCCGCCTCATTGAGAGCGGGGCCGATCTCGGGTTTTGGGAAAATAAAATTGAGGTTGTATGTCTGAAGTTGCCCAGGAATTGCTGTCCGTAAGCCTCGAAGAGGAGATGCAGCAGTCCTATCTTGACTACGCGATGAGCGTTATTGTCGGCCGCGCCCTGCCAGATGTCCGAGACGGCCTGAAACCCGTCCATCGACGTGTTCTGCACGCCATGCGTGAGCTGGGCAATGACTTCAACAAGCCCTACAAGAAATCGGCCCGCGTCGTCGGTGACGTTATCGGTAAATACCATCCGCACGGTGATTCGGCCGTTTACGACACGATCGTGCGCATGGCCCAGCCGTTTTCGATGCGCTATATGCTCGTGGACGGGCAGGGTAACTTCGGTTCGGTGGATGGCGACTCGCCGGCTGCCATGCGTTACACCGAAGTCCGCATGGCGAAAGTGGCCCACGAGCTGCTGGCCGATATCGACAAGGAGACCGTCGATTTCGTCGAGAACTACGACGGCTCGGAGTCCGAGCCGTCCGTCATGCCGACACGTATTCCGAACCTTCTGGTCAACGGTTCGTCCGGCATTGCCGTGGGCATGGCGACAAACATCCCGCCGCACAACCTCAATGAAGTCATCAGTGCATCCCTGGCCCTGATCGAGAACCCGGCGATAGACGTGCCCGTCCTCATGGAGCACATACCGGGGCCCGATTTCCCGACCGCAGGGATCATCAACGGTGCACAGGGGATCTACTCGGCCTATCGCACCGGGCGTGGCCGCGTCCATATACGGGCGCGGACGGAGATCGAAACGATCAATAAACGCGGCAAGGAGGCGATTATCGTCACCGAGCTGCCATACCAGGTCAACAAGGCCCGGCTGATCGAGAAAATCGCCGATCTCGTGCGCGAGAAGCGCATTGAGGGCATCAGCGAGCTGCGCGACGAGTCCGACAAGGACGGCATGCGCATTGTGATCGAACTCAAGCAGGGTGAGGTCAGTGACGTTGTCCTGAACAACCTCTACAAACAGACGCCGATGCAGAGTGTCTTCGGCATCAACATGGTGGCGTTGCACGAGGGGCAGCCCAAGCTGCTTAACCTGAAACAGGTTCTCGAGGCGTTCCTGGTTCACCGCCGCGAGGTCGTGACCCGCCGGACCATCTTCGAGCTGCGCAAGGCGCGGGACCGCGCTCATGTCCTGGAAGGGCAGACCGTGGCGCTGGCGAACATCGACGAAGTGATTGCGCTCATCAAGGCTTCGGCATCGCCCGCGGAGGCCAAAACGGGCCTGATGGAGCGCAGTTGGCAGCCCGGAGAAGTCACGGGCATGCTGGAGCGCGCGGGCGACACGGACACACGTCCGGACGGGCTCGAGCTCAATTGCGGTCTCATCGACGGCAAGTACCGCCTCTCTGCAGTCCAGGCGCAGGCAATCCTGGATCTGCGGCTGCATCGCCTGACGGGTCTCGAGCAAGATAAAATAATCAAAGAATACAAAGAGATATTGGGGAAAATTAAAGAACTTTCCGATATCTTGGCGGACCCGGACCTGCTTCTCGAGGTGATTCGCGGCGAGTTGGCCGAGGTGCGGGACGCCTTCGGTGACGAGCGTCGTACCGAGATCGTGCAGGATCACTCCGACCTCAGCGTCGAGGACCTCATCCCGCAGGAAGAAGTTGTCGTCACGCTGTCGCATGGCGGCTACGCGAAAGCGCAGCCCATTGACGTCTACCAGGCGCAGAAACGCGGCGGTCGCGGTCGCTCGGCGACCAAGGTCAAGGACGAGGACTTTATTGACAACCTGTTCGTGGCCAATACCCACGACACGATCCTGTGCTTCTCGAGTCGCGGCAAGATGTACTGGCTCAAGGTCTACCAGGTGCCGCAGGCCAGCCGCGGGTCGCGAGGGAAGCCCATTGTAAATCTTCTGCCGCTTGAGGCCGGTGAACGGATCAACGCAGTACGTCCAATTAAAGAGTACGCGGATGGCCATTTCGTATTCATGGCGACCTCGGCCGGCACGGTCAAAAAGACACCGTTGAGTCAATTCTCGCGCCCCCGTGCAAATGGCATCATCGCGATTGATCTGCGAGGCGATGACAAGCTGGTGGATGTTTCGATCACCGATGGCAATGCCGAGATTCTGCTTGTCGGCAGCCACGGTAAGGCGATTCGCTTCGCCGAGTCGGATGTCCGGCCGATGGGCCGCGGGGCGGCCGGCGTCCGGGGCATCAAGCTGCCGGAGGGTCACGAGGTCATTGGGCTGAGCATCGTCGACGAAGGGCTTATCCTGACGGCTACGGAGAATGGCTACGGTAAACGAACGCCGGTTGATGAGTTCCCCGTTCAGGGCCGCGGCGGGCAGGGCGTTATCGCGATCCAGACGACAGATCGAAACGGCAATACTGTCGGCGCGGTCAGGGTTGCCGACGATGATGAGATCATGCTGATCAGCTCGAATGGGACACTCGTACGGACCGGCGTCAGCGATATTTCCGTGATGGGCCGCAATACCCAGGGTGTGCGGCTGATTCGTGTTGGGAGCGGGCAGCGGCTTGTGGGGTTAGCACGTATTGAGTCAATCGAAGAAGAGAACGAATAATTACGATCGTAAGTAATGCAATCTGCTCATGAAATCGTAACAATACGCGCCGTATAGTCATCCTCCTACTCGCACTCACCCAGGAAACACAGCGTCATGTCACGCGTCTACAATTTCAGTGCCGGCCCAGCCGCACTGCCTCTGGAAGTACTCGAAACCATTAAAGACGACCTGCCGGACTGGCTCGGTTCCGGCATGTCGGTCATGGAAGTCAGCCATCGCGGCAAGGACTTCGTGGAGCTGGCTGCCCGCGCGGAAGCGACGCTCCGCGCGCTGCTGCAGGTTCCCGACGATTACAGCGTACTGTTTCCGCAGGGCGGGGCGACGCTGCAGATGTCCATGGCACCACTGAATCTCACTGCGCCCGGCGACACGGCGGACTACGTCGTGACAGGAAGTTGGGGCAAAAAAGCGGCCGGCGAAGCGCAGAAATTCTGCACTATGAATATCGCCGCAGATGCTTCGGACAAGAAATTCACGTATATCCCGGATGAGGCGTCCTGGCAGCGATCTGACAGTGCTGCGTATCTGCACTACACGCCCAATGAGACGATCGCGGGCGTGGAATTCCACTTCGTTCCCGGCGGCGACGTACCGCTCGTCGCGGATATGTCCAGCAACATCCTCTCGCGGCCGATCGATGTCAGCAAATTCGGCGTGATTTACGCGGGTGCGCAGAAGAACATCGGGCCGGCGGGGATCACGCTGGTCATCGTGCGCAACGATCTGCTCGATCGAGTGCGTCCGAACAACCCCCACCTTATGACCTGGAAGGCCTACGCCGACTCTGACTCCATGACGAACACGCCACCGACGTTCGCATGGTATGTCGCCGACCTCGTGTTCCAGTGGCTCAATGGCAGGGGTGGTGTAGAGGCGATGGGCGCGATAAACGAGCGTAAGTCGAGCAAACTTTACGCTGCCATTGATGCATCGGACTTTTACTCGAATCCTGTTGCCATCGACTGTCGCTCGCGCATGAACGTGCCGTTTATTCTTGCGGATGACGCGCTGGACAAGAAGTTTCTCGAGGAGTCGGCCGCGGCCGGCCTGGCTAACCTGAAAGGCCACCGGTCGGTGGGCGGCATGCGAGCCTCAATTTACAACGCAGTAAGTGAAGACGCTGTGGACGCGCTGATTGCGTTCATGGCCGATTTCGAAAAGGCGAATGGTTGATCATGTACAAGATCCTGACTCTGAATAACATTGCCGTCGAAGGTCTTCGGCATCTCCCTCGTGAACGTTATGAGGCGGCCTCGGAGATTGCGCATCCGGACGCGATCCTGCTGCGCTCCCACAACATGCACGACATGGAAATTCCGGACACGGTGGCCGCGATCGGCCGGGCCGGAGCCGGCACCAACAATATTCCCTGCGACGCCATGGCCGCTCGTGGCGTACCGGTGTTCAACGCACCCGGTGCAAACGCCAATGCGGTCAAGGAACTCGTCATCGGTGGCCTGTTGCTGGGCGCACGCAATCTTGCCAGTGCCAGTGAGTACGTAAAGACGCTGGACAAGACCGGTGATGAGCTGAAGAAGGCGGTGGAAGACGGTAAGAAGCAGTTCGTCGGTTTTGAATTGCCAGGCAAGACGCTCGGCGTTATCGGTCTCGGCGCTATCGGCGTGGAGGTTGCAAACGCCGCGCTGGACCTCGGCATGAAGGTCGTCGGTTTTGACCCGGCAATTACGGTTCGCAATGCCTGGCAGTTGTCGTCCGGCGTTGAAATGGAAGAGACGCTCGATCAGCTGTTCCAGCACGCCGATTTCGTCACCTGCCATGTACCCCTGATTGATGCGACCCGCGGTATGGTCAACAGGGACCGCCTGGCGCTCATGAATGAGGGCAGTGTCCTGATCAACTTCGCTCGCGGCGGGGTGGTTGACGATGCGGCCGCGATGGCGGCGCTTGATAGCGGCAAGCTGCATGCGTTCGTCACGGATTTCCCGACACCTGAGCTCATTGCGCATCCAAAGGTCACCGCGTTGCCCCATCTGGGCGCGTCGACCGGAGAAGCCGAGGCAAACTGTGCAGTTATGGTCGCGGAGAACGTCAAGGACTACCTCGAAAACGGCAACATCCGCCATTCGGTCAATTTCCCGGAGGCGCGTCTGCCGCGCCTTGACGCCTGGCGCATAACTGTCGCCAACGCCAACGTGCCGAATATGGTCGGCCAGATTTCGACCTGTATCGCGAACGCCGGCCTGAATATCGAAGACCTCCTCAACAAGTCGATTGGCGATTTCGCGTACACCATCGTGGATGTCAACGGAGAACCGACAGACGCATTGCTGGACGAACTCAGGTCGATTGAGGGCGTGCTGACGTTGCGAAATCTCGGCAAGCCTGTAACCTGAGGAATCCGTTAGGGTTTTATCAGGAATTGCATGGCAAGCGACGACCAGAAAACAGACCGGCTGGACCTGGAGGCCATCCGCCAGCGCATCAACGAGATTGATGAGCGTATCCAGGGCCTGATTAATGATCGGGCCAGGATCGCGCAGGAGGTGGGTGTCGCGAAGGGCGAGCTGGCCTCGGCCGTCGACTACTACCGGCCGGAGCGCGAGGCGGAAGTGTTGCGCAGCGTACTGGACAGGAATGACGGTCCGATGCGCGATGAAGAGATGTTGCGGCTGTTTCGCGAAATCATGTCGGCGTGCCTGGCTCAACAGGAGCCGCTGAAGATCGGTTTTCTCGGCCCTGAGGGCACTTTCACACAGACCGCTGTGTTCAAGCATTTCGGACATTCTGTGCGCGCGCTGCCGTTCCATACGATCGATGAGGTGTTCCAGGAGGTCGAGTGCGGCGCCGCCGATTTCGGCGTTGTGCCGATCGAGAACTCCACCGAGGGCTCGGTTAACAACACGCTCGATATGTTCCTGACGTCGCCGCTGAAGATCGCGGGTGAGATCGAGCTGCGGATCGAACAGCACCTGATGGCCAGGCACAAGGGCCTCGACAAGATCGATCGTATTTGTGCGCATGAGCAATCGCTGGCCCAGTGTCGCGGCTGGATTCGCGAGAATCTCCCACACGTCGAACTGGTCGGCATGTCGAGCAATGCCGCCGGTGCGCGCCGGGCGCGCGACGAAGACGGTACGGCGGCGATCGGACCTGAGGTTGCCGCGGACGTCTACGAACTCGAGATTCTCGTCAACAACATCGAGGACAGGCCGGACAACGCCACGCGTTTCCTCGTCATTGGCCGCAACCTGCTGGCGGCGAGCGGCGAGGACAAGACGACGCTTCTTATTTCGACCAGCGACACGGCCGGTGGTGCGGGTGTCCTGCACCACCTGTTGCAGCCGCTGGCAACGCACGGCGTCAGCATGACGCGGATCGAGTCCCGTCCGTCGCGGCGCAAGAACTGGGACTATGTGTTCTTCCTGGATATCGAAGGCCATGCGGCGGAGGCGCCGGTATCAGATGCGCTGGCTGAACTGGAGCGCGACGCGTCATTGTTCAAGGTGCTTGGAGCGTATCCTAAGGCGATAGGCTGACCGCGGGCATGGATTTCAAGGTCGTACCCTCGAGCTTCAGCGATGCCACGACGACGGTCCCGGGCGATAAGTCCATATCACACCGCGCACTGATGCTCGGCAGCATTGCCGAGGGCCGCAGCGAAGTCTCAGGATTCCTGAATGGCGCGGACTGCCTGGCGACAGCGGCTGCGATGCGAGCGATGGGCGTCAACATAGAGCAGACCGGACCCACCAGCCTGCTTATCGATGGTGTCGGGGCCCGAGGTTTACAGGCGCCTTCTCATGATCTGGATCTGGGCAATTCGGGCACTGCCATGCGCCTGATGGCCGGACTCCTGGCGGCCCAGCCTTTCAATTCCGTGCTGACGGGCGATGCGTCCCTGACTGGTCGGCCGATGGGGCGAATTATAACGCCGTTGACCTCAATGGGCGCCGCGATCGAGAGCGACTGTGACGGTACGCCGCCTCTGCAAATCACGGGTGGCATCAGGCTTCGCGGGATTCATTACGAAATGCCGGTCGCAAGCGCGCAGGTCAAATCGGCGGTGCTGCTGGCCGGGTTGTTTGCGGACGGTGAAACGAGCGTCTTCGAGCCCGCGGTCACCCGGGACCATACCGAGCGAATGCTCCGATCCATGGGGGCTACGGTAAGCTCTTACGGGGGTACCGTGAGCCTGGCCGGCGGCCAGCCGCTCACAGGGTGCACGATCGAGGTCCCGGGGGACCTATCCTCGGCAACCTTCATAATCCTCGGTACCTTATTGTCCCAAGAAGCTGAAATTCTTATTGAAAATGTAGGGATTAACCCGACCCGAACAGGCGTACTGAAGGTCCTGCAGAGCATGGACGCCGATATCCATCTCGAGAATCCTCGTCAGTTCGGTGATGAACCCGTCGCGGATATTCGGGTGCGCGCCTCGACCTTGCAGGGCATCGACGTCGATCCCGAGGTCGTGTCCCTTGCCATCGACGAGTTTCCAGCCCTGTTTGTGGCGGCCGCTGCGGCCAGGGGCGAGACCCGATTCAGCGGTCTCGAGGAGCTTCGAGTCAAGGAAAGCGA
Source organism: uncultured Woeseiaceae bacterium (assembly GCA_945787845.1). Lineage (GTDB taxonomy): Bacteria > Pseudomonadota > Gammaproteobacteria > Steroidobacterales > Woeseiaceae > UBA1847. The sequence goes on from CALZJH010000013.1 coordinate 81,489, forward strand.
CCGGATAGCCGCCATGGCGGACGGTTTACAGCGGCTCGGGATCGAGATTGAGGAGACCCCCGACGGGGCGGTGGTGCGCGGCGGTCGCTTCAGTGGCGGTGAGGTGAAAAGTTTTCATGACCATCGTGTCGCCATGTCCCTTGCTATGGCAGGTACAATAGCGGATGGGGAAGTCCTGATCCGCGGTGTCGACAACGTCAACACCTCGTTTCCGGGATTTGAAGACTGCGTGGCAAGGCTGGGTGCGGATGTTCAGGTGGCTTAATAAGAACAGGGAGGCCGAATTGGCGGGCCAGGACATCGTCCCGGTCATTGCGATCGACGGCCCCAGTGGCTCGGGGAAGGGGACTATCTCGCGACGCGTCGCCAGAGCGTTGGGTTACCACCTGCTGGATAGCGGTGCGCTCTATCGGCTGGTTGCCCTGGCCGCTGAGGATGCGTGCAGTTCCCTCCAGAATACGGAATGTCTTCAGGATCTCGCTCGTGGGCTCGATGTGCGTTTCGATGTAAGCGAAGACGGCGAAGAGCGGGTCTGGCTGGCCGGGCAGGATGTGACCGAACGTCTGCGCACGGAGGAGACCGGTGCCGGCGCCTCGATCGTGGCTCAGATCCCGGCGGTCCGTGAGGCGCTCCTCGACCGCCAGAAGGATTTCCGCAAGCCCCCCGGCCTGGTCGCGGACGGGCGCGACATGGGCAGCCAGGTATTCCCGGATGCAACGCTCAAGATCTACCTGACAGCCAGTGCCGAAGAGCGCGCCAAAAGGCGCTATAAGCAGTTGAAAGACAAGGGCCTGGATGTTAGCCTTGCCGCCCTTTCGCGGGACATAGAGAACCGTGACCGGCGGGATTCCGAGAGAACCTTGGCGCCGCTGAAGCCGGCCATGGATGCCAGGTTACTGGATACCACGGGCCAGTCCATCGAGGCAGTGACGAAAACCGTCCTCGAGTGGGTCGCCGAACTCTGATCACCACCGAAGGATTAATGGACGGGATCGAACAGGATGTTCGCTCCCTTTTTGTAATGACCGTCAGTTACAGGACGTAACACGACGTAAATTGGGCGGGAGCCTGAGCTCCCTTGGTTAACTAACATGTCTGAAAGTTTTGCTGAATTATTTGAAGAGAGTTTTGCCAGTCAACAGATAAAGCCGGGATCCATCATCACCGGTATTGTTGTCGCAATTAATGACGATGTCGTACTCGTCAGCGCAGGCCTCAAGTCTGAGGCTGTAATCCCCGTAGAACAGTTTAAGAACGACAAACGCGAAGGCGAACTCTCCGTTGGAGATGAAGTTGAAGTCGCACTCGATGCCGTGGAAGACGGCTTTGGTGAGACCAAGCTTTCACGTGAGAAAGCGATCCGGGCACGTACCTGGATTGAGCTTGAGAAGGCCTTTGAGGCAGGTGAAGTTGTCGAGGGCGTGATCAACGGTCGCGTCAAAGGCGGTTTCACGGTCGAGATCGACAATGTCCGAGCGTTCCTGCCGGGTTCGCTTGTCGACGTACGTCCGGTTCGCGATCCTGGCTACCTCGAAGGCAAGAGCCTTGAATTCAAGGTCATCAAGCTCGACCAGAAGCGTAACAACGTGGTGGTATCGCGCCGTGCGGTTGTCGAAACGGAATACTCTGCCGAGCGTGAGAAGTTGCTCGAAGAGCTGCAGGAAGGTAATACCGTCAAGGGAATTGTAAAGAACCTGACAGACTATGGCGCCTTTGTGGACTTGGGCGGAATTGACGGGTTGCTGCACATCACGGATATGGCCTGGAAGCGCGTCAAGCATCCTTCCGAGGTTGTTGAAGTGGGACAGGAAATCGACGTCAAGATCCTCAAGTTCGATCGTGAGCGCCAGCGCGTTTCACTCGGTATGAAGCAGCTCGGCGACGATCCGTGGCAGGATCTCGCGCGTCGTTACCCGCCGCAGACACGTATCTTCGGCAAGGTTACGAACATTGCTGACTACGGTTGCTTCGTCGAGATCGAAGATGGGGTCGAAGGCCTCGTCCACGTCTCCGAAATGGACTGGACCAACAAGAACGTCAATCCGTCACGCGTGGTTGCGGTTGGTGAGGAAGTGGAAGTCATGGTCATCGAGATCGACGAGGAACGTCGTCGTATTTCGCTGGGCATCAAGCAGTGCAAGTCGAACCCCTGGGCCGAGTTCTCTGCGACGTTCAACCGCAACGACAAGGTTACCGGCCAGATCAAGTCGATCACGGACTTCGGTATCTTCATCGGTCTCGACGGCGGCATCGACGGCCTCGTTCATCTCTCGGATATTTCCTGGGATCTGCCTGGCGAAGAAGCCGTGCGGAACTACAAGAAGGGCCAGGAGATCGAGGCTGCAGTACTGGCCATCGACTCGGAACGTGAGCGCATCTCACTCGGTATCAAGCAGATGGAGAAGGATCCCTTCTCGAACTGGCTGGCTGCGCATCCCAAGAACTCAATCGTCACGGGCACGGTTACCGAAGTCGACGCTCGCGGTGCGATCGTCGATCTTGGCGACGGTATCGAGGGTTCACTGCGTGCTTCCGAGCTGGCCCGTGGCCGGGTTGAAGACGCGCGCACCATGATCAAGGTCGGTGAAGAGGTTGAGGCCAAGTTCACCAATGTTGATCGCAAGAACCGTTCGATCCAGCTTTCGATCAAGGCCAAGGAAGTTCACGAGGAGCAGGAAGCCGTCAGCAGCTACAAATCTGACGTTGCTGCAGCCCCCGTGGGGACCACCCTGGGCGACCTTCTGAAGGAAAAAATGTCCGGCGGAAGTAAATAATAAGTAAAAAAGGTAGCCCAGACCGGGTGGTCTGGGCTACTATTGCCTTTAATATCCGTGAGTTACGCTAAATCGGCGGTACGGAATAAGGTGAAATGACAAAATCAGAACTGATAGAAGCCATCTCCCGCAAGCAGAAACACCTGCCGGCCAAGGACGTTGAACTTGCCGTCAAGCATTTGCTGGACCTGATGAGCGACTCGCTGGCCAAAGGGCAGCGCATCGAGATTCGTGGCTTTGGGAGCTTCTCCCTGCATTACCGTCCGCCCCGCATTGGCCGTAACCCGAAGACGGGTGAAGCGGTCGCGCTGTCCGGCAAGTACGTTCCGCATTTCAAGCCGGGCAAGGATTTGCGCGAGCGCGTCAACGAAAGCCGTCATTTCCCGATCAAGAGTTGATCCGCCGCGGCATCAGGCCGCATCATAGCGCCATGCTTACCGGACCTGCGGAGCGAAACGCATGCTGAAACGTATCGGGTTGGCGATACTGATTCTTCTGATCGTCATTGTCATGGCGACATTTACCGCAAACAACACCGGGATGGTCGACATCGATCTGGCGTTCGTCGAGGTCCATACGTCGATCCCGCTGGCGTTTACGGTGACGTTCGCCCTTGGCTGGCTCTTCGGCATCCTGTGCCTGGGCTTCTATGCTTTGAAACTTCTCAATGAACGACGGGTTCTGCGGCGGACGCTCAGAATGTCCGAAAGCGAAGTGAGCAGCCTCCGCAACCTCCCGCTCAGCGATGCCGACTGAAAAAGCCCTCATACTGGCGGGTCTCTTCCTGTTGCTGGCCGCGGCCGGCTGGGTCATAGGGCGATTCGCGGAGCGCGACGACGAAGAGGCGCCGCCACCGCTCAATATCGACTACCTCAAAGGCCTGAATTTTCTGCTCAATGAGCAGACCGACCAGGCGCTGGAGCATTTCCTGCGCATGGTTCGCGTTGACGACAAGACCATCGAAACCCACTTCGCCCTCGGCAGCCTGTTTCGGCGGCGAGGGGAGGTTGACCGCGCTATCCGGATTCACCAGAACATTATTGCGCGGCCGGACCTGGCATCAGAACAGCGCGACCAGGCGCTCTATTCCCTCGCAAAAGACTACCTGGCCGCGGGTCTGCTGGATCGTGCCGAAAAACTGTTCTCACGGCTGGCTGAAGGCTCGCGTTACCAGGTGCAGGCGATCGAGGCCCTGTGTGGCATCTACGAACAGGAGCGCGACTGGGAGAAAGCGATCGACGCCGGCAAGCGCCTTGAAGTGCTTGGCGGCCGTTCATTGGGACTGCAGATCGCACATTATTACTGCGAGCTTGCGGAAGTCGCGGCCGCCAAAGGCGACTATGCAGCGGCGCGCCAGTACGTCAAGAATGCGCAGGCCGGTCGGCCGCGGACGATGCGCGGCGCTTTAACTCGCGCACACATTGCGCGAGATACCGATGACAATAAGACAGCACTCAAGCTGTACCATCGGATCATCGACGAAAACACCTACCTGATTGCCGAGGCGCTGCCCGAAATCGTGTCGATCTATACGCGCGAAGACGAAATTGAGGAACTCGAGCGGGCCTTGAAAACTATGTTGGCCAAGAGTCCCGAAATGAATGCGCTGGTTGCGTATACGGCTATCGTCAATGACATCGGTGGCATCCCGGTCATTGACGAGTGTGTCGAACAATACATGCTTAACGAACCCACGCTGGGTGAGTTTGTGGAGTTGCAGCAGTTGTCGAATGCCGGCGGCCGCGATTCGGCCATTGCGAAAGTCCGCCGCGCCCTGTCGAAGCTGGCGGCGGCGACTCCCAGGTATCAGTGCCAGGAATGTGGATTTTCAAGTCAGCGACTCCTTTGGCAATGCCCAAGTTGCCGCGACTGGGAAACGCAGCGTCCTGCCTCGCGCGTCCAGTTCGATACGATCCTGCAGCACAGCATAACCAAGTAAAGCGCCCTGATTCTGTCGCGGACGGTAGGCACGGCGGCGACTAAGCTCCTTTTCTCGTTTCACAAAGAAAGGAGCTAACCATGAAGATCCCGGGCATTGTCGCTATAGCAGTTCTGCTGCTGGCGTCGCCGATCGCACTGGCAGGGCAGGTCGATATCAACACTGCCGATGCCGAAACGATCTCGGCCGAGCTGAAAGGCGTTGGCCTGGCCAAGGCAAAGGCCATCGTCGAGTACCGCAAAAAGCACGGTCCGTTTCGGAGTGCTGATGACCTGTCACTGGTTAAGGGGATTGGCGAGCGCACCGTTGAGCTCAATCGCTCTGATATCAAGGTCTCAGGGCAAAAGAAGTAGGACTGTTACGGCGTCGAATGGCCAGGCCTGCCGCGGGTGGGCCTGGCTCTCGTCGTTGGGTGTGACGGCTGTCAAGACTCGGCAACATGCTTTTCGTTATGATGCGGTCCTTCCTATAGGCAGGAGTTCCAGGTGGGCCAGAAAGTCAAAGCAGCCGTATTTCCCGTAGCGGGGCGTGGTACCCGATTTCTTCCCGCGACCAAGGCAAGCCCCAAGGAAATGCTGCCGATCGTGGACAAACCCCTCATTCAGTATGCTGTAGAGGAGGCGATAGCGGCGGGTGCGACGAAGCTCGTGTTTGTCACGGGCGCGTCCAAGCGGGCAATCGAGGATCATTTCGACACCGACGCAGAACTTGAAAGCGCGTTGGTGAAGTCGGGCAAAGACGAACTGCTCGCATCGATTCGCGGCATCGTCCCGAAGGGCGTGTCCTGCATTTATATTCGTCAGGGAGAGCCGTTGGGCCTAGGTCACGCGGTTCTTTGCGCGAAACCGGCAGTAGGCAATGAGCCGTTCTTTGTGCACCTGGCGGATGACCTTATTGCGGGTGAGCCCGGCTGTCTTGCGCAAATGGCTGAGCACTACGAGGAGCACGCTGGCAGCGTCATCGCCGTCGAAACGGTTCCGCAAGAGAATACGTCGAGCTATGGCATCGTCGCAGTCGACGAAGGCGAGAATAATCGCATCACCAAGATCGTGGAAAAGCCGGCACCCGAAGATGCACCGTCAAATTCAGCGGTCGTTGGGCGCTATCTGCTGGCGCCCGACATTTGGGAAAAGCTCGAAAATATCGGGGAGGGTGCCGGCGGTGAAATTCAGCTCACTGACGGCATCGCTGACCTGCTGAGTGAGTCTGCTGTCTATGCCTATTCGTTCGACGGCGTGCGCTACGACTGTGGCAGCAAGCTGGGCTACCTGCAGGCGACAGTCGCTTACGGCCTGGAACATCCGGACACGGGCGAGGCATTCAGGGAGCACCTCGACGAGGTCCTGAAGAACTCGTAATCGAGTGACGGGGCGTCTTTCACTGATAGTACTGGTTGCGGCGAATCTGCTGCCGCTCGCCGGCGTGTTCCTGTGGGACTGGGACGTCTTCCTTCTGTTGCTGCTGTTCTGGTGTGAGAACGTCATTATTGGACTGTTCGGGATTGCGCGGCTGGTGGTCGCCGCGGACCGGGACACGATCGTTTCAGGGCTCTTCTATCCCCTGTTTTTCCTCGTTCACTACGGTGGCTTCATGTTTGGCCATTTCATGGTGTTGTTCGGCCTGTACGCCAATCACATCGAAGACCTTGGCAATAGTGCAAGCCCCGCGGACTACTACACGCTGGTCGTGGAGAACCTGAACTGGCTGGCGATTGCTGCGCTCTGTATTTCGCACGGCTGGTCGTTCGTTGAGAATTTCATGGGCCGCAACGAGTACGAGAGACTGTCACCCATGCAGGCCATGGGCTTGCCCTACAAACGCATGGTGATTACCCACGTGGCGTTGATCTTCGGCGGCTTCTTCCTGATTGAACAGGGTCAGCCATTGGCGGGGCTTGTTCTCCTGATCATTATGAAAATCGCCCTGGACATCACCTTCCACAAGAAAGAACACCAGAAGCTTGGCGAGGTCAGCTCACCGGCCGAATGATCAGGGTCTGGAGTGCCGCCCCCACGACGCCCTTCGTGTCGTAGAGCATGGCGTGTGACATGCCGATGCCATTGGGCTCCCAGAATGACCGGGCCTCAGACGCAAGCCATATCGATTCGGGCTGTCGAAATACCACGAGTGTCAGGTCCGGATTGACGCACGTGTTTTCGCTAATGTCTGTATTGCGTGAAATTCCATTGCCGCAGTCGGCGAGGGGGCATAATCGCTGGAATGGGGTTGGCTCCTCGCCTTCGATAATGCCGATCGTTCGCATCCACATGGTGGTCGGGCCTGGGCCATTATCTTCACCGGGTGGCAGCTTGATTTCGATACCGGACGCAAAAAACGGGAGCCCATGAGACGCCACGGGGAATGGCCACTCCGCCGCGGTGGCATTCGTAAATTCGGGTCCACCACTTGGTGCGCTCGGGAAGTCGACGGGTTCGTAGGTTGCCAGGTGCAGGCTCTTGGCCTTAGCGCAGAGTTTGCCACCAAGATCCGTGAGTCTTGCAGTTGCAGTCGTCGCAGCGCGTCCGGCGCGGACTACCTCGGTGCTAATTCGAAAGCCTGCCACCGGAACTGGTCGAACAAAGCTGATGCTCAGGCGAACCAGTTGCTGTGAGGGAGCGATCGGTTCCAGGGCCCTCGCAATTACAGCGGTGACGGGACCGGCATGACACGCGTCGGCGGACCAGGGTCCGCGCGCGGGCCCATTGCCAACAAAGATGTCGTCTTCTAAGTGGAAGAACGCCGCTTGAGGGTCGAGAGACATGCGGCATTGTCGCCGATCTGGCGCAGAAAAAAAGGGCCTTCAAAATGAAGGCCCTTTTCTGAATTTGGCTCCCCGACCCGGACTCGAACCAGGGACCAATTGATTAACAGTCAATCGCTCTACCAACTGAGCTATCGGGGAAAAGTTGGTCACCCTTAGGTGCGGGCCGCGATTTTGGTGCACGCTTGGGTCCTTGTCAAGCCATCAGGGCCCGTTTTATTCGGCGCACGGATTCTTCGAGCATTTCCATTGAGCAGGCGAATGACAGCCGAACATGTCCGGGTGCGCCAAACGCGGACCCCGGAACGCAGGCCAGGTCGGCCTTGTTGAGCAGTAGCTCGACAAACTCCACATCGGAGGCCATGCCACGCGCGTTGAGAAGCTTCTCAATCCTCGCAAACGCGTAAAAGGTGCCTTCTCCGGGTCGGCACTCGATCCCGTCGAACTGGTTGAGGGCGCCAACGATATAGTCGTGCCGCTCTTTGTAGGCTGCGGTCATATCACGCACACAGGTCTGGTCGCCGTTCAGGGCCGCCACAGCGGCGGCTTGCGACACACTGCAGGGGTTCGTCGTGCTCTGGCTCTGGATGGTTATCATCGCCGTGATGAGCTCCTGCGGGCCCGCCGCGTAGCCAATACGCCATCCCGTCATGGCATAAGCCTTGGAGACCCCGTTGGTCGTCACGGTTCGACCCCGCAACGCCGGGCAGGCTGTGGCAAAGCTGGTGAACGGCTCCTCGGCCCAATGAATATGTTCGTAGATGTCATCGGACAACACGACAATGTCGGGGTGCCGCTCGAGTACCGCTCCGAGTTTTTCCAGCTCGGCACGGGTATAGCTCACGCCCGTCGGGTTCGACGGACTGTTCAGGATCAAGAGTCGGGTTTTGTCTGAAATCGCGGATTCCAGCCGGTCGGGCGTGATCTTGAATTCCTGCTCAATGCCGGTGTCGATCACAATCGGGTCGGCTTCCGCGAGGCGCACCATGTCCGGGTAAGACACCCAGTAGGGGGCCGGAATGATGGCCTCATCGCCCGGTCCCAGGAGTCCGAGACACAGGTTGAACAAGGCCTGCTTGGCCCCGCTGGTCACGACAATCTGTGACAGTTCATACTCGAGCTGATTCTCACGTGCGAACTTGGCCTGAATGGCCGTCTTGAGTTCGGCTGTGCCGTCGGTTGGCGTGTAGCGAGTCTGTCCGCCCCTGATGGCCTCAATGGCCGCGTCCTGGATATGCGGCGGCGTATCGAAATCGGGTTCGCCGGCTCCAAGGCTGATGATGTCACGACCGGCGGCACGCAGTTCTGCGGCCAATGCGAGGACAGCACCGGTCGGTGAGGGTTTCACGGCAGCCATGCGTTTGGAAACTGGTAATATCACTCGATTGCCTCTTTGATACGCAGCGCCATGGTACGTGAAACGACAGATCTCCCCAATACCTCCAGCGAAGTACGCGACCGGCTGACACTGGTTTCGGATTTCGATCCTGCGGGGGACCAGCCTGATGCGATCGCGGGCCTGGTCGAAGGCCTGGATGACGGACTTGCGCGGCAAACGCTGCTGGGCGTGACCGGATCCGGCAAGACGTACACGATAGCGAGCGTCATAGAGCGAACCCAGCGGCCGGCGATGATTCTTGCGCCGAACAAGACCCTTGCGGCGCAGCTCTATGGTGAGATGCGGGATTTCTTCCCGAACAACGCCGTGGAGTATTTCGTCTCCTACTACGACTACTACCAGCCCGAGGCCTATGTGCCGGCGTCCGACACCTTTATCGAAAAAGACGCATCGATTAACCAGCACATCGAGCAGATGCGCCTGTCAGCAACCAAGGCGCTGATCGAGCGACCGGACGCCATCATCGTGGCAACCGTATCGGCAATCTACGGGCTGGGCGACCCTGAAGCCTACTTCAGCATGGTGCTGCACCTGACCCGTGGCGATCGTATCGATCAGCGTACGATTCTCAGGCGGCTGGCTGAGATGCAGTACACACGCAACGAACTGGACCTGTCACAAGGTACCTACCGGGTTCGTGGGGATGTGATCGACATCTTCCCGGCGGAATCCGACCGGGACGCCGTGCGTATCGAGCTGTTTGACGATGAAGTGGAGTCGATCGCCTATTTTGATCCCCTGACGGGCGAGGTGGTGCGCCGGGTGCCGCGGTTCACGGTGTTCCCAAAAACCCACTACGTGACGCCCAGGGAAAAGCTGCTTGAGGCCTGTGAGCACATCAAGGTGGAGCTGAAGGATCGATTGGGCTACCTTCGTAAGCACGAAAAACTTCTGGAAGCACAACGACTTGAACAGCGAACTTTATTTGATTTAGAGATGATCCGGGAGCTCGGTTACTGCTCGGGCATTGAGAACTACTCCCGCTACCTGTCGGGCAGGGCCCAGGGCGAGCCCCCGCCTTGCCTGTTCGACTATGTGCCGGACAATGCCATGCTGATCATTGACGAGAGCCACGTCACGGTGCCGCAACTGGGCGCGATGTACAAAGGCGATCGCTCACGCAAAGAGACCCTGGTTGAATTCGGGTTCCGGCTCCCGTCGGCTCTCGACAACCGGCCTCTGCGATTTGATGAGTTTGAGACGCTTTCGCCGCAGACCGTGTACGTTTCGGCGACGCCGGGCGACTATGAAAAAACGCACTCGGACAATACGGTCGAATTGCTGGTTCGTCCGACCGGGCTTATCGATCCCAGCGTCGAAATACGGCCAGCTACCACGCAGGTGGACGACGTTCTTTCCGAGATCCACCGGCGTACGGCGAAGCGGGAGAGAGTGCTCATCACGACCCTGACCAAGCGCATGTCCGAAGACCTGACCGATTACCTTCGCGAGCACGGCGTCGCGGTGCGTTACCTCCATTCCGATATCGGTACTGTAGAGCGCACCGAGATCATCCGGGATCTCCGGCTGGGCGCGTTCGATGTGCTCGTGGGCATCAACCTGTTGCGCGAGGGCCTGGATATGCCGGAGGTGTCGCTGGTGGCCATCCTGGACGCCGACAAGGAAGGCTTCCTGCGCTCCGAGCGCTCTTTGATCCAGACGATCGGGCGGGCTGCGCGCAATATCCACGGTACGGCCATCTTGTATGCCGACCGGGTCACGGGCTCGATGCAGCGCGCACTCGACGAAACCAATCGTCGCCGCGAGAAGCAGACGCTGTACAACCAGGAGCACAGCATCACGCCAAAATCAATCGTCAAGCAGGTTGCCGACGTGATGGAAGCTGCGTACCCGGTGCCGGGACGGACCGGTCGCAAAGCGGCCGACAGGAAGGGCGTGTACGAGGTTATGAGCCCTGCGCAACTGCTCAAGCGGGCCGCGAAACTAGAGAAAAAGATGCTCAAGCACGCTCGCGACCTGGAATTCGAGGAGGCCGCAAAGCTCAGGGACGAAATCCAGCATTTGCGCAGCGAGGCGTTTGGTCTGCCAGACAGCGACGCCGGCTAAACACGTTCCCGGTCAATAACCTCGCTCCGGGTCGACGACGTTGAATAAAGCATCACCCCCGAGATAGCGGCGGACATTCTCGCGCAGCAGCATGAAGTGGTAGCGCCGGTCCGACCCGGAGCCCGCAACGTGTGGCGTGATGATTACATTGGGCATCTGCCATAGCGGGTGTTCGGCCGGCAACGGCTCAGGATCGGTGACGTCGAGACCAGCTCCACCGACTTGGCCGCTTTCGAGTGCGGCAACGAGGTCGTCGGTGACGACCGTGCCCCCACGCCCGACGTTGATGAAGTAAGCACCTTCTTTGAAGCCCGCGAAGACTTCCCGGTTGAAGAGTCCCTGCGTTGACGACGTTAACGGCAGCGCGTTCACAACGACATCGGCCTCGCCGACGAGTTCGTTCAGCTCATCGGACAGTCCGACATAGTCGACCCAGGGTGGACCTTCGCGAGAGCTGTTCCGGGTCGCGATAACCCGCATGCCGAGCGCCTTCGCGCGCTTGGCTGCGGCACTGCCGATACCGCCCAGTCCAACGACCAGCATCGTCCTGCCGCTGACCGAGTACATGCCCGGGTTGCTCATCAGGTCACGGCGCCACTCACCTGTCTCCATGATTCTGCCGTACTGCACGAGTCCGCGGGCCAGGCTCAGGGTCATGGCGACCGCGTGCTCGCCGATGGTGGGGGAGGACATCTTTTGCATGTTCGTCAGGAGCACTTCCCCGGTGCCCAGTTTGTCAACGTCCAGGCACCGTTCCACTCCCGACCAGTAGATCTGTACCCAGACCAGCTTGTCGGCTGCGGCAATGACGTCGGCGTTGCAGAGCCCGACGATCACATCGGCCAGGGGCGCCTGTTCGATGGCCTCGGGGAGGTTATTCGCCACGATGATCTCGGCGTCCGGGAACGTCGTTTGCAGCCGTTCCGGGAAGCCCCAGCCTGGGGCGATCAGGATGGTCGGTTGAGCGTCCCATCCCGGCAGTTCGCGGCTGGCAATGAGCCCTTCCCGAACGCCCGTCGTCGCAACGAACTCGTCAACAGACCAGTCATCCTGAGCGAGAACCGCCGTAGGGAGTACAAGGAGCAGGTAGACGGCAAGTGTTCGTATCATCGTGTTAATCTCCGGTGCGCTGGAAAGGGTGAATAGTCTTGCGGTCCGCGCGTTGCTTCAGTATCTTACGCGTCCCTTCGAGAATTGGGGCGATTAGCTCAGGGGTAGAGCGCCACGTTGACATCGTGGAGGTCGCAGGTTCGAAACCCGCATCGCCCACCAATCTCGAAAAAAGCACCTGATTTTTTTAAGAAAATTCGGGTTCCCGAGGTTGTTTCCTGCGCGCAGGCTTATTAGAATCGCGTTCCCGCTGTGTCCGCGGCAGATTGTCGTGGGGCGAAGCGGTATAAGTTTATGAATTTGCGGAGGATTTGGGTATCGCAGTTACAAAGCGCGTAAGGCGCAATGATGAAATAGAGGCCACCGAAGTGCGGGTTATTGACTCGAAAGGTGAACAGGCAGGGGTCATGGGCATCGCAGCGGCGATCGATTTGGCCAAGGACGAGGGACTGGACCTCGTTGAAGTGTCCCCGATGGCGGACCCGCCCGTGTGCCGAATTATGGATTTTGGTAAGTACCTGTTCGAACAGAACAAGAAAAACCAGTCTGCGAAACGCAAGCAAAAGCAGGTTCATGTCAAGGAAATCAAGTTTCGCCCGGGAACGGACGAAGGCGATTACCAGATCAAGCTCAGGAAGCTGATTGAGTTTCTTGAGGCGGGTGACAAAACAAAGATCACCCTGAGGTTCCGCGGTCGGGAGATGGCGCACAAGGAATTGGGCGCACAGCTTCTGGCCAGGGTCAGAGATGACCTGGAAGAGTACGGTACGGTTGAACAGATGCCACAGATGGAAGGACGGCAGATGGTTCAGGTCATTGCGCCGAAGAAACACTAGGCGCCAGGCTACCGTCCCGAAAAAAAGCGAGTAACGACCCACGTGGGTCATTAATCCGCCTGCCGCGGCCGAGAAGGCACGTTGTAAGGCCAAAAGGAAGACACAATGTCGAAGATGAAGACCAACCGAGGCGCGGCCAAGCGCTTCAGTAAGACGGGCAAGGGCGGCTACAAACGCTCCCAGGCCCACCTCAATCATATTCTTACCAAGAAGAAGTCAAAGCGTAAGCGTCAGCTCGGCAACACTCTGCAAGTTGCAGAAGCCGATGTGAAAGCCGTGAAGCGCATGCTTCCGTACAGCTAAGAGGAGATTGAGAAATGGCACGAGTTAAACGTGGCGTAACGGCCAAGGCCCGCCATAAGAAAGTCCTCGGTAAAGCGAAGGGCTACTACGGCGCGCGCAGCAAACTATTCAAGACGGCCAAGCAGGCTGTTATCAAGGCAGGTCAATACGCCTATCGCGACCGCCGTCAGCGCAAGCGTCAGTTCCGCTCGCTGTGGATCACGCGTATCAACGCGGCCGCACGCATGCACGGTCTGTCCTACAGTCGCCTGATCAATGGTCTGCACAAGGCCGAGATCGAGGTGGATCGCAAGATCCTGGCTGATATTGCAGTACACGATCCCGAGGGGTTCGGCGCGATTGCCGAAGCCGCCAAGGCGGGTCTCGAACAGCCGTCTGCCAGCTAAGAACGCTTGAATTGGCCGGGCATGTCCCGGCCGGTTCGACCCTGCAGCCATGACCTCCCTGAGCGATATCCTTTCCCAGGCTGCGTCCGAAATCGATGCAGCCACCGACCTTGCCGCACTGGATGCGGTGCGGGTCTCCTACCTTGGCAAAAAGGGTCAGATCACCGCCAGACTGAAGACGCTGGGGTCTTTGCCGGCGGAAGAGCGCTCAGCGGCCGGTCAGGAAATCAACAAGGCGAAGCAGGAAGTCCAGGCGAGCCTTAACGCGCGTCGGGAAGCCCTCGAGACAGCGGCGCTCGAAGCCAGGCTTGCGGCCGACGCTGTCGACGTGACGCTGCCCGGCCGAGGAACCTCGATCGGCGGTTATCATCCGGTGACTCGGGCGATGTTGCGAATCGAGAAGATCTTCAAGAACGCCGGTTTCGGCGTTCGCTCGGGCCCCGAAATCGAAGACGATTTCCACAATTTCACGGCCCTGAATATTCCTGAAAATCACCCGGCGCGTGCGATGCACGACACGTTCTATTTTCCGGGCGGCAATCTGCTCAGGACACATACGTCGCCCGTGCAGATTCGTTCGATCGTAGAAGAAGGCGTGCCCATCAAGATCATCGCGCCAGGCCGCGTGTATCGCTGCGATTCGGACCAGACGCACACACCGATGTTCCACCAGGTGGAAGGGCTCGTGATTGACGAGCACATCAGTTTTGCGCATCTCAAGGCAGTCCTGCACCAGTTCGTCGAGGCGTATTTTGAGCGCAAAGCGGAACTGCGGTTCCGGCCCAGCTACTTCCCGTTCACGGAGCCGTCCGCCGAGGTCGACGTGTCCTGGAGCGAGGGCAAGTGGCTCGAAATCCTGGGCTGCGGCATGGTGCATCCTAATGTGCTCGAATCCGCCGGTGTGGATTCGGAGAAATACACGGGCTACGCGTTTGGTATCGGTATCGAGCGCCTGGCCATGTTGCGCTACGGCGTGACCGACCTTCGTACGTTCTTCGAGAACGACCTCCGATTCTTGCAGCAGTTCAGGTAAGCGCGATGAAGATTGCAGAATCCTGGTTACGCGAGTGGGTTGACCCTGACCTCACAACGGAAGAACTCGGCCATCAGCTGACGATGCTTGGCCACGAGGTCGATGGCATTGAGTTCGAAGGCGCCGGTATTGAAGAGGTCGTCATCGCCGAAGTTGTGGAGTGCGGCAAGCACCCAGATGCCGACAAGCTCAGTGTCTGCAAAGTAAGCGACGGTAGCGGTGAACTCATCGATATTGTTTGCGGCGCTCCCAATGTGCGGCAAGGCATGAAGACGCCGTTGGCCAAGCCCGGCGTGAAGCTTCCCAATGGAATGAAACTTCGCAAGGCGAAGATCCGCGGTGTTGTTTCAAATGGGATGCTGTGTTCGGCCGTCGAAATCGGGCTGGGCGATGAGTCGGACGGCATTATGGAACTGCCCGCTGATGCGGAAGTCGGCAAGCCGCTGATTGAATACCTCAATCTGCCGGATACCATTTTCGACCTCGATCTGACGCCGAATCGCGGCGACTGTTTCAGCGTGCTTGGCATTGCGCGCGACGTGTCCGCGTTGACCGGCGCAACGCTCAAAGAGGCCGCAGTTCATCCTGTCGCGGCCTCGATAGATGCCGCGCATCCTGTCGAGTTGGTTGAGCCGGCCGCGTGTCCGCGTTTCGCGGGTCGGGTCATCCGGGGCATCGATCCAACGGCGAAATCGCCCGTCTGGATGGTTGAGCACCTGCGACGCGCCGGCCTCCGTGGCATATCACCCGTTGTCGACGTCACCAATTTCGTCATGCTGGAGCTCGGACAGCCCCTGCATGCCTATGACGCAGCGCTGTTGGCGGGACCGATCAGGCCGCGGCTTGCCACGACTGGCGAAAAAGTGACGCTGCTCGACGAAAAAGAGGTTGAGCTTCGCGACGATACCGTGATTATCACGGATGACAGCGGCCCGATCGGTATTGCCGGCATCATGGGTGGCCTGAGCACGGCCGTCACGGACGAGACAACGGACGTGTTCTTCGAAGCGGCATTCTGGCCTCAGGACTTCATGGCGGGCAGGGCACGCAACTACGGCATGCATACCGATGCATCATTGCGATTCGAACGTGGTGTCGATCCGGAAGGACAGGGCCGTGCCGTTGAACGGGCAACCGAATTGTTGCTCGATATCGCCGGAGGTGAAGCGGGTCCGCTCGATGTCCAGACTGCCGAAGAGCATCTGCCAAAGCGCGACTCAATTGTCCTGCGAAAGTCTCGTCTTGCGCATTTGCTGGGATTGAAAATTGACGACGCGGAAGTCACGCGAATTCTCGAGAGCCTGCAGCTGAAAGTCAGCAAAACGGATGCCGGATGGAGCGTTGTGCCACCGAGTCATCGTTTCGACATGCAGTATGAAGTGGACCTGATTGAAGAAGTCGCTCGAATCCACGGTTACGATTCCATTCCAGAGACGACGTTGGCGGCACAGTCGCCTCTTGAGACGGTTACCGAGTCGCGCATCGACATGGAGCGGGCTGCCGCGACGCTGATCGGACGCGACTACCAGGAAATCGTCACCTACAGTTTCATCGACCCGGAAGCCAACAGGCGCTTCACGGGAATTGAGTCGGAGCTTGTCCTCAGCAATCCGATCTCATCCGAGCTTTCCGTCATGCGCGCATCATTATGGCCCGGCATGGTTGCAGCCGCTGCCGCGAATATGGCGCGCCAACAGGACCGGGTACGGTTTTTCGAAGCGAGTCGTTCCTATCATGGAACGCTGGGCGCACATGAAGAAGTGGTTCGCCTGGCGGGTCTTGCCACGGGTCCCGTCGCGCCAGAGCAATGGGGATGTAAGGCCCAAAATGTTGATTTCTTTGACATAAAAGCTGACGTTGAGGCAGTGCTTGCGCTCGCAGGGGACAGCACCGACATCGAGTTCGCCGCAACTGAGCACGCCGCGCTGCAACCGGGACAGGCGGCAGAAATTCGTCGCGGCGATGACGTCATCGGTATCGTTGGCAGGCTGCACCCGAGTTTGGCGAAGGACTACGATCTCAAGAAATCTGTTTACGTATTCGAGCTCGACGCCGATAAAGCGCTTGCCTCGAAGGCGCCATCGATTGAACCGGTCTCGAAGTTCCCGGCGATTCGGCGCGACATCGCGGTCGTCGTCGACGACAAAATCTCGGCGGCCGAGTTGATCGAAGCTGTCGCCGGGGTGGCGCCTGAGCTCATTCGGGATGTCAGGATTTTTGACATTTACAAGGGCGAGAGAATAGAAGCAGGGCGAAAAAGCGTCGCAATAGGCTTGATTTTGCAGGAAACATCGCGCACCCTTACTGACGATGATGCGGACACTGCGATGGCCGCCGCAATCGCCAAACTAGAAGATAAATTCGCCGCTGAACTAAGAGACTGATTCCCGATGGCACTGACCAAAGCAGACATGGCCGAGTCGTTGTTCAATGAGCTCGGTCTCAACAAAAGAGAAGCTCGCGAATTGGTCGACATGTATTTTGAGGAGCTGCGTGCATCACTCGCAGTTGGGGAGCAAGTCAAACTTTCCGGATTCGGGAATTTTGATCTTCGGGATAAAAAAGAACGTCCAGGCAGGAACCCGAAAACGGGTGAAGAAATTCCGATCAGCGCACGCCGCGTTGTGACATTTCGTCCAGGACAAAAACTAAAGGCCCGAGTGGAAGCATATGCTGGAACCGGGGAATAACGACGAACTACCTCCAATTCCTGGGAAGCGCTATTTCACCATTGGTGAAGTGAGCGACCTTTGTGCGGTCAAGCCGCACGTACTCAGGTATTGGGAACAGGAGTTTCCTCAGCTTAAACCTGTAAAGCGACGGGGTAATCGCCGCTATTACCAGCGGCAGGACGTCCTGATCATCCGTCAGATACGTAGCCTCTTGTACGATGAGGGCTTCACGATCGGTGGCGCGCGCCAGCGCCTGACCGGTGACGATGCGAAGTCAGATGTCACGCAAAGTCAGCAGATTATCAAGCAGATACGAATGGAACTTGAACAAGTTCTTAAGATTTTGCGCCGCTAAAATCCTTATCTTTCCAACGCTCTGTATGGCGGGTATGATTGCCGCCCAGCAGATTTTCTGTGGAAGGATCTTCAAGGTCCGCAAGAACACGGTCGGGGCGTAGCGCAGCCTGGTAGCGCACCACAATGGGGTTGTGGGGGTCGGAGGTTCGAATCCTCTCGCCCCGACCATTCAACAATGAAAAGCCGCTTCGCCTTCTGGTTGAGCGGCTTTTTTTTGTCACTCGTGGGCGATCGGCTTTTCCGTAAACAGGAAGTCCCTGAGTTCCTTGTCGAAGGTCGGGTCCTGTCGACGGATCCACTCGAGCACCATCGCAGCGTGTTCTTTTTCCTCGTCGCGATTGTGCGCGAGGATGGCTCGGAGTTCGTCGTTCTTGCACGCGTCGACGCGCTGGTTGTACCAGTCGACCGCTTCCAGTTCTTCCATCAGTGACGTGATGGCGCGATGCATGTCGCGTGTCTCTTCGGTGAGCTCGGTGAGCGGCTCGTGGTAGCCCTCGTTTGCCATTTCAATTCCTCATTCGTGTCAACGTGTGCGCAGCCGCGATACCAGTTCGATCGCGACCAGGATGGCCATCAATAGTGACAGGGTGATAGCGGCCCCGGCTACCGAGGGTGTTGCGGACTGCATTACGGAAATTCCGTAGGCACCCCAGACAATAACTGCGCCGAAAACAGGATTTCGACACTTCAGTACGCGGCTCGCGCCGATAGCCCCCGCAACTGCCAGTTTCAGAATCGTTCACTGCACCGCGCTCAGGCCAATGTTGTCCCAGCCGAAGCCGGTCTGCATGGCGCTGGCATTGGCGATGGTCGCGAGGGTGATCCAACCCGTGTAGAGGTTGAATGGCATCACCAGGGCCAGGTAGCGAGCGGGTGGTGCGGAAACGCTCCCGGCGCGCAGCGAGCGGTAGATCAAAATCAGCGTTGCGAGAATGCCCAGCATGATGAGGAACGATAACGCGAGCAGGTCGTAGTGCCAGACGACGAATACGAGTAATACGAGATAAATCACGCCCCAGATGGAGAACGTAAAGCCCGCGGGCGTGAACAGGGACGGGTATTTCGCCGATATTTCCGGCATGGTCTGTCCGTTGATCGGCAGCGCATTGGACAGCACGTTCATTACGATAACGAACATAAAGACGGCGAGGTTGCCACGCCAGTCGTGGACCGGTCGTTGCATACGCTTGTTTCCTGTCAGGCCGGGGCCGGGAACGGCAGCTTGCGGTCTTGAATCCCGAGCAGAATCGGCTGGGCTGTTTCGCGGTAGATATTCACTTTGGCATTGAACGCGACGCGCGACAGGCCGTGCTTGTCACGAATTGTCAGCCGCCGGATATTGAACTGGCCGCCACCGAGGCTCTCGCCCGTCAGGTAGCACTTGATGGCGGTGACGCGCTCCCCCGATAACTCCATGCCACTCAGCTGCGAGAGGTTGCCCTGTGCGCGCTCGAGGAAAGTGACGGCATCGACATTGGGATCGACCTTCAGGGTGCCCGTGTCCGTATGGGACGCAATACTCGCCATGAAGTCCCCCACGAGAATCTGGCCCGGGAGTGCGGCATCGATCATGCGCGCGAGTTCGATCGTCACGTCACCAACGATAAAGTCGTGTGTCGTCGGGTTCAGTCCTTCGGCCTGGTGAAACTCATAGCAGCTCCCGACGTGGAAGCAGGCTCGCAGCCGGGGTACCGCCTTGGTCACAGACTTGCTGCGTGCGATGGCGTTGTCAGCCAGCACAATGTGCATGAAATGGTAGAGATTGACGCTGGCCTCCAGGCCTACGTCGCGATTCCAGATGTAGAAGCCGTCGCCGCTCGAGGAGCGGGCGAAGTCGATATTGACGTCCTGCTCGAGCATCTTCGCGTGAGCTGAATTGAGTGAATAAGCCAGGCTGTTCAGCTGCGTCATTTGCTCGAATGGCGTTAGCAAGCTGAAGCCGACGATATCGAACAATGTTACTGCGCGACTCGGCACGTAGTTGATGCCGAATTTGCGAATCATGCCCTCGATGATCTGGGTTTCAATCTGGTTACCGACCAGCGGTTCGCGTAAGCGGATATTTATCGGTTCGATATCCAGCAGCCGGGCCACCTTCTGCATTTGAGATATAGACAGCTGGCGTTCACCGGAAATCAGCTCGGTGATGAAACGTGGCGATACACGCGGCGGCAGATTGTTCGCTTGCGGTGTTGTGTATTCCGCGATCGCATAATGCGGTACGACGAGAATGAGCACACCCTGGTCGAGTGGCGTCCAGCTCAGGATGCTGTTTTGCCCGAGAGACCAGTGACTGCGCAGGGCCGTTTCGAGGTGCGAGAGGTTGCTGCGCTGCCGCAGCCCCATAGACTGCGCCAGCCCGGCCAGTTGGTCCAGGTACGGCGAGTAGTCGGTTATGCGCCGAATCCCCGATTTCGACAGCTCGTCTAATTTCATTCTTTTGCCTGCAGCGACTTCCGCGAACCGTGATTCTCTGCCACAGTTCGCTGATACCAACCTAATGAACTCTTATATACAGCGCAAGTGTTACAAATACGCTCAGGTAGTTTACATAACAAATGACAGTGAAAGGCCCGGACATACAAGAAATTCATGCGTTGCGTGAACGACTTATGCAGGCAACCTTAGAAACTCCTGTACTGCGTTGCGCAGCCATAGAGCGGGTGTTGGGGGGAGATACCCGGGTTCACGCCAAACTGGAGTTCCTGCAGCGCACCGGAACGTTCAAAGCGCGCGGCGCGCTGGCGACCCTGCAAGGCCTGTCAGACGCGCAAAAAGCCGCCGGCGTTACGGCTGTCAGTGCCGGTAATCATGCGATAGCGACCGCCTATGCGGCCAGGACTGTCGGCACCACGGCGAAGGTGGTGATGATCGGTACCGCCAACCCGCTGAGAATCGCGCGCTGCCGAGCTTACGGTGCGGAAGTCGTCCTGGTCGACGACGTGCACGAAGCGTTCGAGGTGGCGGAGGGCATCCAGCGTAAAGAAGGGCGCTATTTCGTCCACCCGTTCGAAGGACCCTCAATCGCCTTGGGAACCGGGACGGTCGGACTCGAGATTTGCGAACAGGTACCGGATTTCGATGCGCTCATCGTCCCGATTGGCGGCGGAGGTCTGATTGCCGGAATCGCCAACGCGGTAAAGCAGTTGCGGCCGGACAGCGAAATCATCGGTGTGGAACCGCAGGGCGCGGACTCCATGTCCCGCAGCCGCGAAGCAGGCGAGGTACGCTCAATAGATAAAGTAAACACCATAGCCGACAGCCTCGGCGCCCCGTTCGCCATGCCGTATTCCTTTGCACTTACCGAGGAAAATGTGGATCGCCTCGTGACGGTTGACGATGATGCATTGCGTCGTACGATGGGTTTTCTTTTTCGCGCCATGAAGCTCGCGGTGGAGCCGGCTTGCGTGGCCAGCACAGCTGCGCTGCTGGGACCGTTGCGCAAGGACCTGCTGGGGAAGCGCGTGGTGACCGTGATGTGCGGCAGCAATATTGACTGGGACACTTTTGAGAGACAGGCCATCTTCGATGACGACATTGCTTGAGGAACTTCAGGACATCGTAGGGCCGCGTGGATGGACTACCGATTCCGCGGAGCTGGAGCCGCATCTCACGGAGTGGCGCGGGAATTACCGGGGCCGGACGCTGGTGATGGTGAAGCCGCGAAGCACTGATGAAGTCGTCAGGATAGTGAAGGCCTGTGCTGCAGCAGGTACGGGTCTCGTTCCGCAAGGCGGTAACACGGGCATGTGTGGTGGCGCCGTGCCGGATTCGTCGGGAGACCAGGTCATCGTGTCGCTTGGCCGGATGCATCGCGTGCGCGCGGTCGATGCGGAGAATTTTTCAATGGAAGTGGAGGCCGGCTGCATTCTGGCCAACGCGCAGGAAGCCGCTAAGGCGGCAGGTCTGCACCTGCCACTGAGCCTGGGGGCGGAAGGTTCCTGCCAGGTGGGCGGCAACATCGCGACGAATGCCGGCGGCATCAACGTCGGTCGTTACGGCACAGCGCGAGCACTGGTGCTGGGCCTGGAAGTGGTTCTCGCTGATGGAACCGTGCTCGACAGCATGCGCTCATTGCGCAAGGACACGGCAGGTTATGACCTCAAGCAGCTGTTCATCGGTAGCGAAGGAACGCTGGGTATTATCACGGCGGCGAGCCTGCGCCTGTATCCGGATCCAGGCGAGCTGACGACGGCGATGCTCGGGATCGACAGCGCGGGTGCGGCGGTCGAGGTGCTGCGACGACTGAAAGTTGCGCTCGATAATCGTATCGAGGCGTTCGAACTGGTTTCGCAGCGTGTCTTTGGACTTGTCACTCAACACATAGCGGGAGCGCGCTCGCCCTTTGAGGTCGAATATCCCTGGTATGTGCTGCTGGAAGCCGCCAGCGGCGGCTCGCCGGACAGGCTGGAGCAGGCGTTGACGGCCGAGCTCGACGAAGGACGGGTTCTCGACGCGGTGGTGGCCAAGAATGAGACAGAAGCAGCGGAGCTCTGGCGCCTGCGGCACTCGATTTCAGAGGCGGAACGCCAGGACGGAAAAGCGCTGAAACACGATATCTCAGTCCCGCTGTCGCGCATGCAGGAGTTCCTGGCCCGGGGCGACAGGTTATTGGCCGAGTTGCGCCCGGACGCGCGCCTGGTAGCCTTCGGGCACGTCGGTGACGGCAACCTGCATTACAACGTGGTGTTACCACGGACATTGCGCGACGACGAGTGGGCCGCCGAGGGTGTCAGGATTAGCCGCGGGATTTATGATCTCGTCGATGAGCTCGGCGGGAGCTTCAGCGCGGAACACGGGGTTGGGCAAGCGAAGAGAGCCTGGCTCCGGGAGTACCGCGGTGGTGCCGAGCTCGAACTTATGCGGCAGCTCAAGAAGACGCTGGATCCCGCTAATATCCTCAATCCGGGGAAGGTAATCTGACGACCAGTTCCGGTTCGGGGTTCCATAATGCCGGTAAGATCGTTGACTTGATATGAGTGCTGAAACCGACAAAGTGAGCGACACGTTTGCAGACCAGCTGACAAGCCTGGATGACAGGCTTGATGGCACGCCCGATGACGTGGATATGCTGGCCGATATTCAGGCCGGCATCGGCTCGCTGTTGTCCGCAAACGGTGGCAATGAAGCGACCATCCGCAGGGTGTTGCAGGATCGCTATGAGGCCGGACAACTGCGCAAAGAGACGTTTCAACTCGTCAAGTCGATGCTGGATGGTTTCGCGACGGACCAGGCAATGCCGTCAGCGTCCGCGCCGCTTCGCCGAGAGCCCGTCCTGGCCGAACCACCGCGGCCGCAGCTGCAAGAGGCCGCGGCAGTGACGGCCGATGGCGAAGACGTCTTCGCCGCGACGACGGTCATTCCCGACGAAGCCGTGCCGTTTAACAAGAAATCGACTCGCGTGCAGGCGGGTTCGGTGTTGCGCGACCGGTACCTGCTACAGGAGCAGATTTCGGGTGGCAGCATGGGTTCCGTGTACAAGGCCCTCGACAGGCGGCTGGCAGAGGCCGGATCGGAGCAGCCCTGCGTCGCAATCAAGGTGCTGTCACCGGAATTGGCCGAAGACGGCTTTGCGCTTCGCGCGCTGCAGCAGGAAGCCACCAAGACCCGCTGCCTTGTGCACCCGCACATTGTGCGGTTTCTCGATCTCGACCGTGAGGATGACCTGTACTTCCTCATCCTCGAGTGGCTCGAGGGCCGTACCCTGGCCGATATCCTGGATTCCACCGATGCGAGGAGCATCGATGTCGAAGCGGCCTTTCGCATCGTCCGCCAGATAGGCGAGGCGCTGGATTATGCGCATCGCTGCGGGATCATTCACGCCGACGTCAAACCCGGCAACATCATGATGCTGCCGAACGGGGATGCCAAACTCTTCGACTTTGGCGTGGCGCGAGTCCGACAGCAGCGTGGAGACCAGGAGTTCGACCCGGGCGTTCTGGGAGCCCTGACGCCAGCGTACTCGAGTATGCAGGTTCTGGGGGGCGAGGAGCCTGTTGCGACAGACGACGTGTTCTCACTCGCCTGCCTGCTGTACCGCCTGGTCGCAGGCTATCGTGTGTTCGGTCCACGCAATGCGGCCGAAGCATCGCAGGAAGGCATGAAGCCCCAAAAGCCACAGGGCGTTAACGATGCTCAGTGGAAGGCTATGAAGAAGGCCTTGTCCTATTCCCGGGTTACGCGCTTCGCCACCGTCAAGGAGTTCACCGACGCTCTCGGTAAATATGAGAAGACCCGTGAAACGCCATTCAGCATCGAGGCACCCGAACGCTTCCCCATCGAGGACGAGAGTGGCTCGCCGGGCAAGTGGATTGCAATTTTCGTCGTTCTGCTTGGCCTTGCAGGCATCGGTGCCCAGCAAATGGGTTACCTGGACCCCTACCTGGAACGGTGGCAGAGCGGCAATGACATTGTCGATATCGCCGGCCCCGCAGAGACGGCGCCTGTTATAGAGGACCTGGCGCCGGAACCCGAGCTGGAGATCGCGCCGACCGAGGCGGAAAATCTTGCTGCAGACCCCGTTGACGAGTCGGCTGAAGTCGAGCAGGAGGAGACGACGGCAACGCCGCCGGAGTCGACCGAGCCCCTGGTCGATTTCTCGAAACTGCCGCCGCCAACAGCAGAAATACGATTCTCACTGACGGGGGCCGCGAGTAGTCCGACCCGGGTCGTACTGGAGGAGGACGGCGCGCCCGTGCTTCTGGATTTCGTGCGCGAAGGCGACCTGAGCGCGCCGCTTGCCCTGCGTCTCGAAGAAGTCGGGTTTAGTGGCAATCGTTCGCCATGGGCAAGCGGGCAGTATGCGCTTTCGAATGGCGGGCTGGTCGAATTCCCATCCAGGCAGGAACGAGCCCGCATAACGCTCACGACTGCGTCCGATTCGCGTCGCGAAGCGGACCAGCAGTCGACGCTGCGACTGCGACCGGCCGATTGGGCCGGATCCCAGCTGGCCACGGTCTATGTGACGCTCAAGGACGACGACCAGAGCGCCTTTGAGGGTCGCTTGCCCGACAATACGATTGCCTTTACACGCAACCAGATTTCAGTGAGCGAGTCCGATCCCGCGGTCCAGATCGATATCATTCGCTTCAATCCCGATGATTCCACGATCGTCGTTAATTACTCGGTCGAGGATATCAGCGCTACCGAGGGTGAGGACTATTTCGCCCCTGGTAGCTACTCCATTTCATTCGGACCCGGACAGCGCTCCGCAAGACTACTGATTCCGCTGGTGCAGGATTCGGTCGGCGAGGGTGATGAGGCTTTCGTTGTAAAGCTCGATGTGGATCACGAAACCAGGCCGCCGAACGTCTCGCCAAATATCGCGGTCATGATCCGGGACGACGAACTCTGACTCTCGATTTGCTGCTAGACTTTCGCTCCGGCCTCGCTTGAGCGCGGTCAGATCCAACCGGAGCGGCAGGAACCATGAGTGAGAAAGAACTGCGGCGCTATTCGCGCGTCGTTGTCGATGGCGATGAGCAGGCGCCCAGTCGTGCAATGCTTCGCGCCGTAGGATTTTCCGAAGACGATTTTCAGCGCCCACAAGTCGGCATAGCCTCGACCTGGAGCATGGTGACACCCTGCAATATGCATATCGACGGCCTTGCGGACGAGGCCGCCAGGGGCGCGAACGAGGCGGGTGCAAAAGGCGTCATCTTCAACACGATCAGCGTATCGGACGGCATCTCGATGGGGACCCCGGGTATGCGTTATTCGCTGGTATCGCGCGAAATTATCGCGGATTCGATCGAGGCCGTAGTGGGCGCTGAGGGCTTTGACGGCGTCGTTGCAATCGGCGGCTGCGACAAGAATATGCCGGGTTGCGTCATGGCGCTGGCTCGCCTGAATCGTCCTTCCGTATTCGTATATGGCGGCACGATCAAGCCGGGTGCAAAGCGTCGTGACATCGTGTCGGTTTTCGAGGCGGTAGGCGCGAGGTCTGGCGGCAAGATTTCCAGTGACGAACTGCTCGAAGTTGAACAAACCGCGATCCCGGGACCGGGCGCGTGCGGCGGAATGTACACGGCCAATACGATGGCCTCTGCGATTGAGGCGTTAGGCATGAGCCTGGCGAACAGCTCTGCGCAGGAGGCGGTCTCCGAGCAAAAGATTGGTGACTGTAATCGTGCAGGGCGGGCAGTGATGCACCTGATCCAGGAAGACATCAAGCCGCTCGACATCATGACTCGCGAAGCCTTCGAAAACGCGATTGCGGTTGTCATCGCGCTGGGAGGGTCGACGAATGCCGTGCTGCACTTGCTCGCAATTGCGCGGGAAGCCGGCGTGCCCCTGGAACTCGATGACTTCACGCGGATTGGTGCTCGCGTGCCGGTGTTGGCCGACGTTAAGCCCAGCGGCAAATACCTGATGTCAGAATTGATTGAGATCGGCGGCATCCAGCCGTTGATGAAGCGCATGCTGGACGCCGGCCTATTGCACGGTGACTGTTTGACCGTGACGGGAAAGACGCTCGCTGAGAATCTTGCCGACGTCGCGGATTATCCGGACGGGCAGGCGATCATTCGCCAGCTCGACGACCCGATCAAGCCGGACAGCCACCTCGCGGTTCTGTATGGCAATGTCGCTCCCGAGGGGTCCGTGGCCAAGATCACGGGTAAGGAAGGCCTGCGCTTTGAAGGCAGGGCGCGCGTCTTTCACTCGGAAGAGGATGCCTTGCAGGCCATCCTCGATGACATGGTCAAGGCCGGTGATGTCCTTGTCATTCGCTTCGAGGGTCCAAAAGGAGCCCCGGGCATGCGCGAGATGCTCAGCCCGACCGGCGCCATTATAGGCAAGGGACTGGGCGCGGACGTTGCGCTGATTACCGACGGCCGCTTTTCCGGCGGGAGTCACGGCTTCGTCGTCGGACACGTAGCGCCCGAGGCCGCAGTCGGCGGACCGATCGCGCTGATCCAGGACGGCGACACGATCCGCATCGATGCCGAGACCAGGGAAATCAACGTTGACGTCAGTGATGCAGAACTCGACGAGCGCCGCAAGACGTGGAAGCGACCGGCCTCGCCGGTCCGCACCGGGGTGCTCGCGAAGTACCGAAACGAGGTTTCATCGGCTTCAGAAGGGGCTGTAACCATCCCTCCGGCATGGGATTGACTTGACCTCTGCCGTCAGGTCCGTTTTACTGCACGGATGATTTTTACCGCCACCCACGTGAAGTGCCAGCTTATCGACTCGATCGATATGGAAAAACACTTAAAATACATGGCGCGCCAGAGGCGCGTGGGTGCGAATGGCAATTGTACCGGCTAGGAATAAGGTTCGGACATTGTCAGCAAACCCGCCGGGATCCTCCTTGCGGGTTTTTTTTTGCCGAAGTCCGGATGAGGATCTGAATGAGCTCGACCACAGGAGAGGCCCGGTTCGAAGATAGCGCCGCGCTGGGCGCGTCCGGGGAGATCGCGGCTTCGCCCTGGGTGGTCATGAAGTTTGGCGGCACGAGCGTATCGACCGCAGAGAACTGGATGACCATCGCCAGTCTCGTGCGCGCAAGACTCGATGCGGGCCTGCGGCCGGTCATTGTGCATTCGGCACTCCGCGGCGTGTCCAACGCGCTGGAGAAGACCTTGAGCCAGGCCGTCAGCGGTAATCCGCGTGACCGCTTGGCGCAAATCAAAGCGCAGCATTACGACCTCGCTGCTGCGCTCGGCCTGGACGGCGCCGAGATCCTCGATGAGCGCCTCCACGAACTCGAGCAGCTGGTTGCGGGCGTGCGCCTCGTCAAGGAAGTCAGCGTGCGTGTTCGTGTCCGGGTCATGGCGCTCGGCGAACTCATGTCCACGTTGCTGGGCGCTGCGTTCCTGGAGACTCAGGACCTGCCCGTCCAGTGGCTCGACGCGCGTGACCTACTGACGAGCCGCTCCCGGCCGGGCCGGAATCCGGTTACCAGCTACCTGTCGGCCACCTGCGATTACGCCCGTGATCAATCCCTGGTCGACAAGCTCGCGGCGCATGACGGCGTGGTCCTGACGCAGGGATTTATTGCACGGAATACGTCTGGCGAGACTGTGCTGCTGGGCCGCGGCGGCTCCGATACCTCGGCAGCCTATTTTGCGGGCCGCCTCGGCGCCCGGCGACTTGAAATCTGGACTGACGTGCCGGGGATGTTCACGGCCGATCCGCGCGTGGTGCCGTCGGCCCGTCTGCTCGTCGGACTGCATTACGATGAAGCACAGGAACTAGCGTCGGCCGGTAGTTCCGTGCTTCATCCCCGGTGTATTTCGCCCGCGCGTGACGCTGGCTTCCCGATCTTTATTCGCAGCACCGCGGATCCGCAGATCAGCGGCACCGTCATCTCGTCGGTGACCGATGAAGTGGAGCCCCAGGTCAAGGGGATCTGCATCCGCAACGGCCTGACCCTGGTGTCGATGACGACCGTCGGTATGTGGCATGAGGTCGGCTTCCTGGCCAAGGCATTCGCGGCGTTTGCGGAAAACGGGGTGTCGGTCGACCTGATTTCCACGTCCGAAACCAACGTCACTGTATCGATCGATACCAGCGACGGTTTGTTGCCGGATGACGTCGAGGAAGCGCTGGTTCATGACCTTGAAAAACTGTGCCGGGTCAGCGTGATCTCCAACTGTTCCGCAGTCAGCCTGGTGGGTCGCAAGATTCGCACGATTATTCCGCGCATGGCGCCGGCGCTGGAAGTGTTCGAAGAAGAGCGCATACACCTCATGTCGCAGGCGGCCAATGACCTCAACCTGACTTTCGTCGTGGACAAGCAGCAGGGACCACGGCTGGTCAGCAAACTGCATGCATCGATCATCCGCAAGAAGGGCGCTACGCACGTCTTTGGTCCGAGCTGGGAACGCCTGTTCGCCGGCGAGGAGCCCGCGGCGAGGGCCGCCGATACCTGGTGGATGAAAAAGCGCAAAGCGCTGCTGGCGCTCGCCGAGAGCGCGTCCAATGCCTACGTCTACGACAGGGACAGCGTCATCGCAGCCGCCACAAGCCTCACGGGGCTGAAAAACGTCGACCGAATCCTGTATGCCGTCAAGGCCAACTTCAATGCGGAACTCCTGAAGGCCCTCGATGCGAACGGTGTCGATTTCGAATGCGTGTCGCCGGGCGAGGTTGAGTGGCTCGAAGAGGTGATCCCGAATCTCGACCCTGACCGCATCCTGTTTACGCCGAACTTTGCACCGCGCGAGGAATATGCGTGGGCACTCGAGCGCGGGCTGCAGGTAACGCTCGACAACCTGTTTCCGCTGCAGGCGTGGCCGAAACTGTTCAGGGGCCACAAGTTATTCGTCCGCATCGACCCGGGCCAGGGCCGGGGGCACCATGAACACGTCAAGACCGCCGGGGTTCATTCCAAGTTTGGCGTGCCGCGTTTCGAAATCGCCGAACTGAAGCGGCTCGTCGCCGCAGCGGGGGCCGAAGTCATCGGTATTCACGCGCACAGCGGCAGCGGCATTCTCGATCCCAACAACTGGCGCACGGTTGCCGGCGAACTGGTCCAGATTGCCGAGCAGTTCCCGGGCGTGGAGACCATCGACCTGGGCGGCGGTCTGGGCGTTCCGGAGAAACCCGGTGATAAACCGATCGACCTCGGGCAAGTCGACGCGACCCTAGCCGAGATCAAGGATGCCTATCCCCAATATTGCCTGTGGCTGGAACCGGGCCGCTACATCGTTTCGCGTGCCGGCGTTTTGCTGACGCGCGTCACGCAAACCAAGGGCAAAGGGGAGATGCGCTATATCGGCGTCGGCACCGGGATGAACTCGCTGATTCGCCCGGCGCTGTATGGCGCCTATCACGAGATCGTCAACCTGACGCGTGCGGATCAGCCGCCCAGCGAAACGGTTACGATCGTCGGCCCGATATGCGAATCGGGTGATCGGCTGGGCAGCGATCGGCTGCTACCGCCGACCGAGGAGGGCGATGTTATCCTGATTGCCAATGCAGGCGCCTATGGCTACGTCATGAGCTCAAAGTACAACATGCGCGAGGTTGCGAAGGAGATCGTCATATGAAGCTTTTCTGGGCTCCTCAAACGCGCTCACAACGCGCGATCTGGATGCTGGAAGAGGCCGGCATCGATTACGAGATGGAACGCATCGAGCTCGGCAGCGCAGATCGTGCTGACAGCGCCGAGTTTCGCGCGGCAAGCCCGATGGGCAAGGTGCCCGCGATCGTGGATGGTGATGTGGCAATGTCCGAGTCTGCGGCAATCTGTATTTACGTTGCCGATCGCTACGCGCCCGGGACCCTGGCGCCGGCATTGGACGATGCCCAGCGCGGCAAGTATCTGTATTGGACCCTATACACGCCGGCCGTCGTCGAGCCCGCTATGTCGGAAAAATTCAACAAAGTCGAAACGAATCGCCAGCGCAACGGCTGGGGCGACTTCGAACTGATGATCGAAACCTGGGACCAGGCGCTCAATGACAGGGACTGGATCCTTGGGGACCGTTTCACCGCCGCCGACGTCATGCTCGGTTCAAGCGCGCTCTTCCTGCGCCTGTTCAAGATGCTCCCGGAGAGCAACAACCTCGACGCCTACGCCGACCGTTGCCTGGCGCGTCCTGCGAATCAGCGCGCTCTGGCAAAAGGGGCCGGGTAGGGCGTACCCGCCGGCGCGAATCCCGGCTAGTCGGCTGCCGCCGCCTCGCGTTTCTTGCGCATCGGGCACTCAGCATGGTGCTCGGCGAACTCGTCGGCTGAGAGATTGCCGTCACCATCGAGATCCAGGTCTTCGAACGTGGGTGCGTTTTCGGCGTTCTTCATTTTGCCGCCGGCCGCCGCACGCGCGGCCATCCGCTTCGCACGAAACGCATAAAGCTCTTCGGCAGAAACAGCATTGTCGGCGTTGGCATCAAGGTCAGAATAGGTCGGGCACTGATGTTTGCCGTGCTTGTGTCCTTCGGCAAGGGCCGGCGAGGACAGGATGACGACGGCCGCACATGTGGTAATCAGGATTAAGAAAGCGCGAAGCCAGTGGAAGGAACTCATGGGGTTTGTCCTCACAGAATCGATTTTCACTGACTATCGTGGCGTGCGGGAGTCTCTGCAATACGTAGTTTGCGAGATTGCTCAGGCGGAGTGCCTGGCTTTGAGCCGCGTGGCGACATCCTCGAGACTGAGCCCGCGCTCGGCGAGCAGGACGACGAGGTGATAGACGAGATCGGCGGCTTCATCGATCGTCTCCTGTTGCGTCCCTGCTGCCGCGGCCAGCGCAAGCTCGACACCTTCCTCGCCCACCTTCTGGGCAATTCGTTTCGTGCCCGCTGCAGCGAGCCGCGCTGTGTAGCTCTCGTCACTCGGGCTGGCGAGTCGCGCGTGCACGATCGTCTCGAGCTCGGCGATAAAGTCGATGTCGGGTCTGGTCACGATGCTTCCTTAGAGTCTTATGTCGACCTGCTGCTCAAGAAGATACTGTTTGAGTTCAGGAATGGGTATTTCTGCGCTGTGGAACACGCTCGCGGCCAGCGCGCCGTCAACGTTCGCAGCCGCAAATACGTCCCGGAAATGTTCGCGCGCCCCGGCACCCCCCGACGCTATCAGCGGCACATTACAGACGGCCCGCACTGCTCCCAGCTGCTCGCAGTCGTATCCTCGCCGAACGCCGTCCTGGTTCATGCAGTTCAGTACGATTTCGCCGGCACCGCGATCCTGTACCTCACGGACCCAGTCGAGTGTGCGGCGCTGTGCCGACTGCGTTTTGTCGGGATCACCGGTGTACTGGTACACAAACCAGTCGTCACCCTCAGCCTGGCTGTCGATGCCAATGACAACGCACTGTGAGCCAAAGCGCCGTGCAAGTTTGCCGATCAGGTCCGGATCCGCCAGCGCGGGCGAGTTCACAGAGATTTTGTCGGCCCCCTTATGGAGCACGTCTTCTGCGTCAGCAAGGGTCTTGATGCCACCCGCGACGCAAAACGGAATATCCAAAAGCCTGGCAACGCTGTTCACCCAGGCACGATCCACCGTGCGCCGGTCAGGACTCGCCGTGATGTCGTAGAACACCAGTTCGTCGGCTCCTTCGTCGCGATAGCGCGCCGCAAGATCAAGAATATCGCCGACGATGCGATGATTCCGAAAGCGAACGCCTTTGACGACATTGCCGTCGCGAACGTCGAGGCAGGGAATTATGCGTTTCGCTGGAATGCCTCAACCTCCGATTCCGTGATCTCTCCGTCGAGCAGCGCGCGCCCGGTAATCGCAGCGGGAACGCCCAGTTCGCGCAGCATGTCGAGGTCGTCAATATGCCGCACACCACCGGATGCCTGTAGCTGTAGCGAGTGATAGCGCTGCAGTATTTCGGCGTAGAGTTCGAAATTGGGTCCGGACATCGCACCGTCCCGCGACACATCCGTGCACAACACGTGAATGGCTCCGGCTTCGTTGTAGACATCGAGGGAGTCCCAGAGGGATGTACCGCTGTTCTCGGTCCAGCCGTGCGTGGTCAGGATTGGCGTACCGGTGCTTTCGATGCGGACGTCAAGGGCCAGGACGATCGCATCGCCGCCAAATTCCTGCAGCCATTCCCGGACGCGCGCAGGTTCGCTTATCGCAACACTACCCACGATGCAGCGGCTGACGCCGTTGCCGAGCCAGCGAGAGATATCTTCGCGGCTGCGAATCCCCCCGCCCAGCTGTACGGTCAAACCGGAGTCCCGGACAATCTCCGCCACAATCTCGTCGTTATGCTGCGTGCCCGAGCGCGCGCCATCCAGATCGACAATATGGAGATCGTCGACGGCCAGCTTTGAAAAACGCCTGCCGACCTCGGCGGGGTCGCTCGAGTACTCTGTGGTCCGATCGAAGTCACCCTTGAACAGGCGCACGCATTTTCCGTCCTTGAGGTCGATGGCAGGAATGATCTTCATGGGCTCCACCCGAGGAAGTTGTTCAAGATACGCGAGCCGGCTTTGGACGAGCGTTCGGGATGAAACTGTGCCGCCACGAAGTTGTCACGAGCGAGCATCGCCGAAAAAGTTCTTGTGTGGGTGGCGGTGGCAATCGTGCACTCCGATTCCGGCACGGCGTAGCTGTGGACGTAATAGAAATAGTCGTCCTGTTCGAGACCCCGCAACACCGGATGCGATGCCGTGAACCGCGTTGCGCACCATCCCATATTCGGCACGGGGCAGTTGTCGCCAACGGGAAGTTTCTGTGCCACCCCGGGGACAATACCGAGGCAGTCGACGTCGTCCTCTTCCGACGCGTCGCACAGCAGCTGCATGCCGAGACAGACGCCCAGGACCGGTTGCCTGAGCCCGCGAATGACATCCACGAGGTTGGCCTCACGCAGGCGAGTCATCGCGTCATGCGCTGCGCCAACGCCGGGCAATACGACGCGGTCAGCGTCACGAATCACGGCCGCGTCGCGGCTGAGTTCGGCAGTGACGTCGAGCCGTTCAAATGCGCTCAATAGAGAGGTGATGTTGGCACCTCCGCTGTCGATGATGGCCAGGCTGGTCACAGTGCGCCTTTCGTCGAAGGCAGGTCAGTGCCATCGCGCCGAATGGCCTGTCGCAGTGCACGTCCCACGGACTTGAAACAGGCCTCGGCCATATGGTGCGAATTGCGACCCGTCACTTCGATATGCAGGGCGGCGCCCAGTGAATCGGCCAGGGAGCGGAAGAAGTGCTCGATCATCTCCGTGGACAGTTCACCGATACGTTCACGAGGGAACGTGCCCGTAAACGCGAAGTCGGCGCGCCCTGAAAGATCCAGGGCAACCCTGGCTTCGCTCTCATCCATCGGCAGCAGGAAGCCGTAGCGACCAATGCCATACTTGTTGCCCAGCGCCTCACGTAGCGCGCTGCCGAGGCAGATCGCCGTGTCCTCCACGGTGTGATGCTCGTCAACCTCGAGGTCGCCCGCACAGTGCAGGGTCAGGCTAAAACCGCCGTGTTTCGCGATCTGCTCCAGCATGTGATCGTAAAAGCCGATGCCGGTCGCAACGGATGTGTTAGCGGCTGTATCCAGGTTCACAGCCGCGCGAATCCGCGTTTCGTTGGTGTTGCGTTCGACCGCGGCCACGCGATCCGATCGACACAGCTGCTCGACGATTTGCGGCCAGGTCACCGCAGCCTCGGTATCGCAGTTGACCAGGAGCCCCTGCACACCGATCCGTTCCGCGAGTTCCATATCTGTGCTGCGGTCGCCGATGACGGCCGACTTGCCCAGATCAATGTTGTTCGCGGCGAGATACCTGGTAAGAAGACCCGTCCTCGGTTTACGACAGTCACAGCGATCTTCCGGCAGGTGCGGACAGATAAAGACCTCGTCAAAAACCACGCCTTGTGACTCAAAGAGACTCATCGTGAGTGTGTGCGGTGCATCAAAGTCAGCTTGTGGAAATGCATCCGTTCCCAGCCCATCCTGGTTGGAGACCATCACGAAGCGATAACCATGAGCAGCGAGCTCCAGCAACGATGGAATGACCTGGTCAACGAGTCGCACCTTGTCGACGGTATCCACCTGGAAGTCATCGGGCTCGATGATCAATGTGCCGTCACGGTCAATAAACAGAAGTTTTTTAGCCATCGCTTTTGCCTCCGAGCGAGTCCAGTGCTCGCAGGAGCTGCTCGTTCTCGTCTCGACTCCCGATGGTGATACGAATGCAGTCATCCAGGTCGCCGCCAAAATGCCGCAACAGGACGTTGTGCTCTGCACAATGACGCATGATGCGCGGCGCATCGACCACGCGGATCAAAAGGAAATTCGCATCGCTTGGCCAGACTTTAGTGACGAAATCGTAGTCAGACAGCACGGTGCGCAGCCGCTCTCGCTCAA
Source organism: uncultured Woeseiaceae bacterium (assembly GCA_945787845.1). Taxonomy (GTDB): domain Bacteria; phylum Pseudomonadota; class Gammaproteobacteria; order Steroidobacterales; family Woeseiaceae; genus UBA1847. The sequence continues at coordinate 115,893 of CALZJH010000013.1, forward strand.
TCACCGTCTCTTTGACAGCACGCTCGGCCAAGACCAGCTGGTCCGCTTGCAGCACATCCTCCACGCACTCGACCACCGGCGTGGCGAGCGCGTAGGGTGCCTGTACGGCATTGAGGACACGGACCACATCCGCCGGTCCTGCCACCGCGCCGCAGCGCGCCCCGGCAAAGCCAAGTGCCTTCGACAGGGTTCGCAGGACGAGCAGATTGTCGTACCGGGCAAGCAAGCGCGTGGCCGACGGTTGGTTACCGAACTCGATGTACGCTTCATCAACCACGATAGCGGATGCGTCACCGCGCTCGCGCAACAGGCGCTCAAGCTGCGTACCTGCCAGGGAAGTACCGGTCGGGTTGTTCGGCGAGCAGACAAAGATCAGTCGGGTGCTGTCGTCGCAGGCGTCGAGAATGGCATCGACATCGATAGCGAAGTCGTTCTCCGGGGAGGTCCGCACTTCGATCAGCCTGGCTCCCTGGATCCTGGCGTAATGCCGGTACATGGAGAACGACGGTGACGTAACGAGGACGCTGTCCTTGCCGGCCTGGCAGAAGGTTCGAATCACAAGGTCGATCGCTTCGCTTGAGCCACGTGTGACCAGCAGCTCGTCCACCGCGCAGCCGAAGCGTTTTGCCAACTCCTTCTGAAGCTTCCGGGGCCGCACCTCCGGATAACGGTTGAGCGGCCTGCGGAAATTGCCGATCGGGCTTTGCCGCGTCGACTCGTTCGCATTCAGGCGTACCGTGTCATCGACCTGCTCGGCCGCGTCGTAGGCCTGCATCCCGCGGATATCCGGTCGTACCAGGCGCGTGATGCTCATGAGGCCGACTCCAGCCGGCGTGTGACGGCGGCGGCATGCGCATCGAGCCCCTCGAGTCCGGCCAGGGTCACGACCGTGTCGGCCAGGCCCGCCAGTCCTTCTCGCGACAGCTCTTGTAGGGTCATTTGGCGCATAAATTGATCGACACCCAGGCCGCTATAGGTCTGGGCGAATCCGTAGGTAGGCAGCACGTGATTCGTGCCGCTGCAGTAGTCGCCGACGGATTCGGGCGTCCACTCTCCGAGAAATATAGAGCCGGCGTTGCGCAGTTGCGGGAGCAGCCGGCGTGGGCTGTCCACTTGCAGTATCAGGTGCTCGGGCGCATACCGGTTGCTGACCTCGGTCGCATCACGCAGGTTGTCGACGACGAGGATTCGGGAATTCGCCAAGGCTTGCCTCGCAATGTCGCGGCGCGACAACGTCCGCAGCTGTTGCTCCAGCTCCGCTGCGACAGCATCGGCGAGCGACCGCGACGTAGTGACGAGAACAACCTGGGAGTCGGCGCCATGTTCCGCCTGGGACAAGAGGTCCGCTGCAACAAATGCGGCCGACGCGGCAGCGTCTGCGATAACGAGTACTTCGGACGGGCCGGCCGGCATGTCGATGGCCGCGCCGTCCGGATCCGCGCTTACGAGGGTCTTCGCGCACGTTACCCATGCGTTCCCCGGCCCGAATACCTTGCAGGTCTTGGGAATAGTCGCGGTCCCATAGGCCATGGCCGCAATCGCCTGGGCGCCACCTACTTTGTAAACGTCGTTCACGCCCGCTCGCTGTGCGGCAATGAGCACGGACGGGTCGGCTGTGCCGTCCGGTCTCGGCGGCGTACACAAAACCCGTACCGGGCAGCCTGCAATCGCAGCGGGAACCGCAAGCATGATGGCTGCGGAGGGTAGGGGCGCCGTGCCGGCGGGAACATACAGGCCCACGGCATCGATGGCGTGACTCACGCGCTCACAGATTACGCCTGGCATCGTCTCGACCCGACAGGCCGATGGCATTTGTGCCTCGTGAAAGCGGCGCACATTGTCGATCGCTACGTCGATCGCGTCCTTCTGCGCGACGGTCAGCAGTTCCCCGGCTGCCGCAAACTCATCGGCGCCGACCTTCAGCGTCGTGACGTCGGCGTGATCGTACTGCCGTGTCAGGTCGGCAAGCGCCGCGTCACCCTCGGCCCGCACCCTGGCGACAATGTTGCGCGTTCCCTCGCGAATGCGCGCATCGTCGGCCACAGCCGGGCGCTGCAACAAGGCTTGCTGAGCGTCGTTATCGAGCTCGGACCAGTTTCTGATGCGCATACTCATCAGGCCAGCATCTTCTCGACCGGCAGCACCAGCAGCGAGCTGGCCCCGGCGGCCTTGAGGTTTTCGAGCGTTTCCCAGAAGACGTTTTCGCGACAGACGGCATGCACCGCCACCTTGTCGTCGCTGCCGTCCAGCGCGAGGATCGTGGGCGCCTCCGAGCCCGGCAGCAGGTCCCGAATGGCCCCCAGTGCCGACTTAGGCGCGTGCAGCATGATGTACTTGCTTTCACGCACCTGCAGCACTCCGTCGAGGCGCTGCAGTATTTTGTCCAACAGCGCCTGTTTTTCCGCGGCCAGCGGCTTTTGCGTCTGGATCACGACGGCCTCACTGTCGAGCAAGACCTGCTGTTCGACAAGGCCGTTGGCTTTGAGGGTGCTGCCGGTCGAGACGATGTCGCAGATGTACTCCGCCCGTCCGAGTTTGGGGGCGATTTCCACGGCTCCGGAAAAGAAGACCGCCTCGGCGTTGATGTCATTCGACTTAAGGTATTTATTTAAAAGACCGACGTAACTCGTTGCAATACGGGTATTTTCTAGTGAGGCCGGTCCCTCATAAGGGGTCTCAACCGGACCCGCAATCGACAAACGGCAGTGGCCGAAGTCCAGTTCATAGATACGCTTGAACTGCGCAGGGCGACACTCCGACTCCAGCGTGAGGCGCTTTTCCTCCACAACATTGAGGCCCACGATGCCCAGATCACAGACGTCTTCGCTGACCAGGCCCGGGATGTCGTCGTCCCGTACCAGCAACAGATCGATTGGCATGTTCTCGCCGTAGCAGATCAGCTGGTCTTTGCTCCGGGTGAGTATCAGCCCGCAGCGTTCGAGCAGGTCGATCGAGTGATCGGTCAGGCGACCGGTTTTCTGCACCGCAATTTGAATGCGCTGCTCGGTGGTTTCCATTGAGCTTTCCTAGTGAGAGTGTTGGGTGCGGGTGATTGCGGTGCGATAGCCGCCGAAGCCATCGGCCAGGAACCGCGCCACGCGCCCGATCGTGGTAACGCTGACGCCCGTCAGGTCGTGGATCTTTCGATAGGGGAGCCCCTGCTCGAGGTACTCAACGACCTGCCAACGGTCGACGAGCGCCTGGAGTTCGGCCGGGGTACACAGATCCTTGAAGAAATTGCGGCACTCATCGGCACTCTTGAGGCTGATAATGGCGTCAAACAGGGCGTTTTCGGCGCGTGCCTGCTGGCGATTGCTAGAGTTTCGGTTGGGCTTCATGTTTGTATCAATGTATTAACGTGTTAGTACACTAATACAAGGCAGTGCAGAGCGCAACCCTCGGTTTTGATAGTTTCACCTGCATCCAAAAAACCGGTACCGGGTGCTTGACGGAGCTCGCGGGCCGCACATACACTCCATGAAACTCATCGAGACCGGTCGAGGGATAGGCCCGACGACGCCGGGGCAACCAGCGGAGCTAACCACTCCGAAAAGGTGCCAACTCCTGCGATGTCTTCAACGACATCGAAAGATGAGGGTTACTGCAACACCGGCGACGGTGCAGGGCAGTAAACCCCTCCCTTGCGGGCTTCGCAGGGTTCCGATGAGCACGATGGAACACTTTTGCGGAGACCAACGATGAATCCCTCAGTAAGCAATGCCACCCGCGCTGTCCGTGCGTCGATCGAATCCGATACGCAGCACGGTGCGGTCGTCCCGCCGTTGCACCTGTCCTCGAACTACGCGTTCACGGGGCTGGGCCAACCACGGCAATACGACTACACGCGCTCGGGCAACCCGACCCGTGACGCGCTCGCGGATGCGCTGGCCGAACTGGAAGGGGGCGCGGGTGCCGTCGTCACGGCATCGGGGATGGGAGCGCTGACGGTCCTTACGCAATTCCTGTCGCCGGGGGACACCATTATTGCTCCCCACGACTGCTACGGAGGCACCTACCGCCTGTTCGAGCAGCAGTCATTGAAGGGGCTGTTCGACGTGGAATTCGTCGACCAGACCGACCTCGAGGCACTGCAGCGCGTGTGCGCGCAGGTTCGCCCGAAGATCATATTGACCGAATCGCCGTCCAACCCGTTGCTGCGGATTGCCGACCTGGCCGCGATCCGCGAGATCGCGACCGCGTGCGGCGCGCTGTACGCGGTGGACAACACGTTCCTGTCGCCGGCACTGCAGAACCCGATTGAGTTTGGGGCGGATTTCGTCATTCACTCCACAACGAAGTACATCAATGGACACAGCGACGTCGTCGGGGGTGCGATTATTGCGGCCACCGATGAACTCGCCGAGCAGTGCGCATACTGGGCCAATGTCATCGGCATTACCGGCGCGCCGTTCGACAGCTTCATGACCTTGCGCGGCATTCGGACGCTGCACCCGCGAATTCGCCAACACCAGGAGAGCGCCGCGGTGATCGCCAGCTTGCTGACCGAGCAATCGAATGTAGAGGACGTCTTCTATCCTGGCCTCGAAAGCCATCCCGGGCACGAGATCGCCAGACGCCAGCAACGCGGTTTTGGGGGCATGGTGAGTTTCGAAATCAAGGGCGGTGAGGCGGCCGTGCGGGCCTTCGTTGAGAATCTGTCGTACTTCTCACTGGCCGAATCACTTGGCGGCGTGGAGAGCCTTGTGTGCCACCCGGCATCGATGACGCACGCACCGGTATCCGAGGAGCGCAAAGCCACAGCCGGGGTCACGCCAACATTGATCAGGCTGTCGGTTGGCCTCGAGCTGGTCGACGATCTCGTGTCTGACCTGCTCGGTGCACTGGACGCGGCAAAAGCTGCAACAATCCTCAAGTCGGTCGCGGCAGCGGGTTGAGTCTGCGATGAGCCTCCCGAAACACCTGCGCAAGCAGATTGCCACTGACACGGAATCCCTCAGGGTGCCCGGCGAATGGCGGCTGGAGTCCGGGGAGGTTCTGCACGATGTCGAGATTGCGTATCGGACCTGGGGAGATCGCGCCAATGCCGCCGACCACACGGTCCTGATCTGCCATGCGCTGACGGGCTCGGCGGATGTTGATGCCTGGTGGCCCGGGATCATTGGCGCGGGCAAGACCTTCGACCCGGCTCACGACTTCATCGTTTGCGCCAACATTCTTGGTAGCTGTTACGGCACTACAGGGCCTGTCAGCCTGAAACCCGGATCGCAGCAACGTTACCGGGCTGACTTCCCGGGCATTTCGGTTCGTGACATGGTTGAGCTGCAGCGCGCACTCCTGGATGAGCTCGGGATAGACAGGATTGATCTGGTGACGGGCCCGTCACTGGGTGGAATGCAGGCGCTCGAGTGGGCCGCGAGCTACCCCGAGCGGGTCGGCAGTGTGGTGCCCATTGGCGTCGGTGGCAGGCACTCGGCATGGTGTATCGGAATCAGCGAGGCGCAGCGTGCGGCAATAGCCGCCGACCCCAACTGGAAGGGGGGTTATTACACGGATGACGCCCCGCCTTCTCAGGGCCTTGCGGCGGCGAGAATGATGGCGGTCTGCACCTACCGCAGCTGGGACAGTTTCGAGGCGCGTTTCGGCCGCGAGAAACACTCGGCAAGCCTCTACCAGGCGCAATCGTATCTACAGCACCAGGGCAGGAAAATCAATGAGCGATTCGACGCCAATACCTACGTCACGCTGACTCACGCGATGCACACGCACGACCTGGCTCGCGGACGTGGTTCTTACCCTGGGGTTTTACAACGCCTGTCACAACCTGCGCTTGTCGTGTCGGTGAGCTCGGACGCCCTGTATCCACCCGCCGAGCAGATTGAACTCGCCGAGCACATGCCGAACGCCCGGTACGAAGTGCTCGATAGCCTGCATGGCCACGATGGTTTCCTGATTGAAACGGAAGTCCTCGGGGCGCTGATCGCTGAGTTTCGCGCCGGGCGCTACGCGAATCGCAACCTGAAAGCCATCAGCGCAGGCAGCGAATAATCTCGGCAGTCATTTCTTCAGTTGATACCAGGGTATCGCCGTCCGCCACGATATCGGCGGTGCGTGCGCCGCCGGCAATGGCATCGGCGATAGCCTGCTCCACGGCTTCCGCCTCGCTCTCCAGCCCGAGACTGTGGCGGAGCATGAGCGCGGCGCTGGCAATGGCTGCACAAGGATTTGCGATACCCATCCCGGCAATGTCGGGCGCAGAGCCATGGATCGGCTCAAACAGACCGGTCGCGCCGTCGCCGAGAGAGGCTGAAGGCAGCATGCCGAGGGAGCCGGCCAGCATGGAAGCCTCATCCGTCAGAATGTCGCCGAACATGTTCTCGGTGACGATCACGTCGAAGTCCGAGGGGCGGCTGAGCAGATGCATGGCGGCGGCGTCCACGAGCAGGGTCTCGACCGCAATGTCCGGGAATTCAGCTGCCATGAGGCGATCCGTCACGTCACGCCACAGACGCGACGTCTCGAGGACATTGGCTTTATCGACCGAGCACAAATGACCGCGCCGGGTACCGGCAAGGCGCGCCGCGACGCGCACAATGCGCTCGATTTCTGCAACCGTATATTCGCAGAGATCACTGGCGGAGGTCGCTGTGCGGGTCTTCTCCCCGAAGTAGATGCCGCCCGTAAGCTCGCGAACCACGAGCATGTCGACGCCGTCGAGAATCTCCGGCTTGAGCGGCGAGGCGCCAACCAGCTCAGGGTAAATCCGGACCGGGCGAATGTTGGCGTAAACGCCCAGCAGGGAGCGGAGTTTCAGCAGGCCCTGTTCAGGTCGTATCGCCGCATTGGGATCGGACCATTTCGGCCCACCGACAGCGCCGAGAATTACGGCATCCGCTGCCTCGCAGCTCTCGACCGTGGCCGGTGGAAGCGGGTCGCCGACGGCATCGATAGCCGCGCCACCAATGAGCGCTTCGTGGAACTCGAAGCGATGCGTCCGCTGCTCGGCAACGGCGTCGAGAACAGACCTCGCGGCGGCCGTTACATCCGGTCCGATGCCGTCACCCGGCAACAGCGTAATTACGGCTTCCATGCGCGCCCCTTTTCAAATTCCTCGATCCGGTCGAGGTGCATTTCCAGGAAGCCCAGCTGGTCGATACCCTCAAGCAGGCAATGTCGTGCGAACCCATCCATCGCGAAATCGATAAGCTCGCCATCGGGCAGGGTGATGGTCGTGCTGGCGACATCAATGGTGACCTCGGCTCCCGGGTTTTCGAGCAGCCAGCCATGCGTCGTCTCATCGACAACGATGGCCACCAATCCGTTCTTCAGCGAATTGCTGCAGAAGATATCGGCGATCTCAGTCGAAATGACCGCCTCGAAACCATAGTCGAGCAGGGCCCAGGGCGCATGTTCACGCGATGAGCCGCAGCCGAAATTGTTTCCCGCAACCAAAATGCGGCAGCCCTCGGCTTCGGGCCGGTTGAGGACAAAGTCTTCATTGCGACTTCCGTCCTTGTGGTAGCGCAGGTCAAAAAACGCTCGCTTGCCCAACCCTTCCTTCGATGTCGTGGTGAGGAAGCGTGCAGCGATGATCTGGTCGGTGTCGATGTCCCGCGTGGGCAACGCGACGGTCCGTGAACGAATCGTTGTAACTGGCTTCATGAATAGCTCCTCGGGTCCGCGACGCGGCCAGCCACGGCCGACGCTGCTGCGGTCGCGGGACTGGCCAGCACCGTGCGTGCGCCGATGCCCTGGCGGCCCTCAAAATTCCGGTTGCTGGTGCTGACGCTCAGCTGTCCTGGCTGTGCGATATCGCCGTTCATGCCGATACACATCGAGCAACCGGCTTCGCGCCACTCGGCGCCCGCCGCCATGATTACCTTGTCGAGCCCCTGCGCTTCGGCTGCCGCCTTGACCTGCTCGGATCCCGGAACAACCAGCATACGTACGCCCGGCGCGACTTTCCGCCCGTCGAGGACGCGTGCGGCCTCTGCAATGTCTGACAACCGGCCGTTGGTGCAGCTGCCCACAAAAACGATGTCAACGGAGGCCTCGGTCATTGGCTTGCCAGGCTCGACCTGCATGTAATCGAGCGCCTTGCGAAAGCTCGCGTCCGTTCCATATGGAACCGGCTCGTCGATACCCACGACCATGCCGGGATTCGTGCCAAATGTGACCATTGGCGTGAGCTCGCTGGCATTGATCGTGACCGACTGATCGAAGCGGGCGCCGTCATCGGTCCGCAAGCGTCGCCATCGGGCTACGGCAGCGTCCCATGCTGTACCTTGCGGCACCCGCGGTCGTCCCTGCAGGTACTCAACAGTGGTGTCGTCGGGCGCAATCATGCCGGCGCGCGCGCCGCCCTCGATCGACATATTGCAGATCGTCATGCGCTGTTCCATATCCAGCGCACTGATTGCTGCGCCGCGATACTCAATGACGTGTCCTGTGCCGCCATCGACACCGATCTTGCCAATGACCGCCAGGATCAGATCCTTGGCGGTTACGCCGGGCTGCAGCGCGCCGTCCACGTTAATCGCGAGTGTCCTGGGTTTGCGTTGCAGGAGGCACTGCGTGGCCAGTACATGGCCGACTTCCGTGGTGCCGATGCCAAAGGCGAGGGCACCGAACGCGCCGTGTGTACTTGAATGGCTGTCACCGCAGACGATGGTCTTGCCCGGTTGGGTGGCGCCGAGTTCAGGCCCTATGACATGCACGATACCTCGCTTGCCGCTGCCGAAGCCGAGCAGGTCGATGCCGAATTCCTCGCAGTTCTGCTCCATTTGTCGCACCTGGTTTGCCGCCCCCTCGCCGGCAACCAGCAAGTCCTTGAAGGTCGTGACGGGGGTCGTGGGCGTGGAATGATCCAGCGTTGCGAGGGTCAGGTCGGGGCGACGCACGGGCAGCCCGTTGTCGCGCAGCACCGAGAATGCCTGCGGTGTAGTGACTTCGTGAACGATGTGGAGGTCGATGTAGAGGACGGCGGGCGTGTCGGCCGTCTCTTCGACGACGACGTGATCAGCCCATACTTTCTCGAACAGGGTCGTCGGTATACTCAATGGTCAGGTCCCGTATCAGATCGTAGCGCGTGTTGGGTCTGCGCTGTCCGGTCCGGAAGCGCCGCGTTGCTTACGACGCAGAATGCGATTCATCACCTCGAGGCAAGCCCGGCAGCCTGCCTCAACGATGTCGACACTGGCCCCGTGTCCGCGAAAACTCTGTCCTTCGTGCTCTACCGCGACCGTGACCTCACCGAGCGCATCTTCACCGATCGACGCGCTGTGCAGCTCAAAGTTCTTCAGTACCAGCGCGACCCCGGTCGCATGCTCGAGGGCCTGGAAGGCTGCCGCAATCGGCCCATCGCCGTGGGCCGATTCCGTGACCTTCTTGCCATCCTCGTAGATCAGGTCGACCGCGGCCGTGGCCGGCTGGTCGGTATGAGTTTGTACTTCAAGAGAGTCCAGCGTCCAGGGTCCCGATGATGCACCGCCCGCATTCATGACGATGGATTCAAGGTCACCGTCGTAAACGTCTTTCTTCTTGTCGGCGAGTTTCTTGAACTCCTGAAAGGCCCGGTTGGTTTCGAACTCATCGAGCTCGAAGCCGAGCTCGACCAAGCGGTCGCGAAACGCATGACGTCCGCTGTGTTTACCCAGGACCAGGTGCGACGTTGCAAGACCGACGTCTTCCGGGCGCATGATTTCGTAGGTCGATGCATGCTGCAACATGCCGTGCTGGTGGATTCCGGCTTCATGGGCGAAGGCATTTTCTCCGACAATCGCCTTGTTCCGAGGCGGGTGCATGCCCGTGATGCTCGACACGAGGCGGGACGTTGGATAAAGACGCGTGGTATCAATCCCGGTTTCGACGCCGAAGAACTCCTCCCGCGTCTTGATGGCCATCACGGCTTCTTCAAGCGAGCAATTGCCCGCGCGCTCGCCGATGCCATTGATCGTGCACTCGATCTGGCGCGCGCCTGCGCTGACCGCGGCAAGGCTGTTGGCCACGGCCATGCCGAGGTCGTTATGGCAATGCACGCTTAGCGTGATTTCATCGATGCGCGCCACGTGCTCCCTGAGGTAACGAAACAGGCTGTCAAACTCGGCCGGCACCGTGTAACCCACGGTATCGGGAATATTTACGGTCGTCGCGCCGGCTTCGATGGCCGCGGATACAACTTCGGCCAGGTAGGCCAGTTCGGTCCGCGACGCATCCTCCGGCGAAAACTCGACATCGTCGACGAACTCACGCGCCAGCTTGATCGCCCCCACAGCGCTCTTGATGATCTCTTCCTTGGCCATCTTGAGCTTGTGCTCACGATGGATGGCGCTCGTTGCGACAAACACATGTATGCGGTGCCGATCGGCATGCCGGACCGCCTCATAGACTTTTTCGATATCGGCGGGGTTGCACCGCGCCAGACCGCAGATCACAGGGCCGAAGTTGCGTTCGGCAATACTCTTGACCGATTCAAAATCGCCCGGCGATGCGGCCGGAAAACCTGCTTCGATGATGTCGACGTTGAGTTCCGAAAGCGCTTTCGCGACACGTAGCTTCTCGCTGAGGGTCATGCTGCAGCCAGGTGCCTGTTCCCCATCTCTCAGGGTCGTGTCGAAAATCTTGATGTGCTTGTCGGACATTGTCTTTTCCTCCGGCAGGTTCCGATGTGTTTACTCTGAGAGCCAGTCCATGCGCCCGCGCAGGTTCTTGCCAACCTCCTCGATCGGGTGATCGAGATCCGCCTTCATCATGCGCTTGAATTCAGGCATGCCGTTTTCGTTTTCCGCGATCCAGTTGCGCGCAAACGTACCGTCCTGGATATCCGTCAACACAGCCTTCATCGCGGCACGCGACGAGTCATCGACGACGCGCGGGCCGGAAATCATGTCGCCCCAGGCTGCCGTGTCACTGATGAACTTGTGCATTTTTGCAAGCCCGCCTTCGTGCAACAGGTCGACGATCAGTTTGAGCTCGTGCATGACCTCGTAGTAGGCGACTTCCGGCTGGTAGCCTGCCTCGCACAGCGTTTCGAACCCGGCGACGATGAGCTCGGTTGCGCCACCGCACAGCACGGCCTGTTCGCCAAACAAGTCAGTCTCGGTTTCCTCGGCGAAGGTGGTCTCGATCACACCGGCGCGCGCACCGCCGATGCCCGCTGAATAAGCCAGTGCCTTCTGCAGTGCGTTGCCGGTCGCATCCTGATGTACCGCGACCAGGCAGGGCACTCCATGACCTTCTTCGTACTGACGGCGAACGAGCCCCCCAGGGCCCTTTGGCGCAATCAGCGCCACATCGAGGTCGGCGCGCGGCTCAACCTGGCCGTAGTGCACCGCAAAGCCGTGAGCGAACAGGAGGAGGGCGCCCTGGTCGATATCGTCCACGACTGCCTGATACAGGGCTTTTTGCACCATATCCGGGGTCAGGAACATGACGATGGCCGCACCCTGGACAGCCTCATTCGGTTGCTGGACGGTCAACCCGTCGGCCTCCGCTTTGGACCAGCTCGCGCCGCTCTTGCGCAATCCGACAACGACGTTGAAACCGGAGTCTTTGAGGTTCAACGCGTGGGCGCGTCCCTGGCTTCCGTAGCCAAGCACCGTGACCTTCTGGTCACCGAGTACAGAGATATCTACATCTGCTTCCGAGTACATTTGCATGGTGGTTCCTGTGCATTATTAAACTTGATAAAAAAAAGCCCCACTATCCTTCGGGATGCGGGGCTTACGATGTCCGATTTATGGATACGCGCTACCCGCTCTGCCTCCCGATAAGAAGCAGTGCAAGCGAGATAAGCACGAGTACGTTGTTTTCCATAGCGGCGAATAATGTTGTAACGCCTGATTGATGTCAACCAGTTCCTGTACGGTTACGAGTGATACTAAATAATTTTAATTAAGAACCGTTTCTAAGAGACTAATTCGAATGAGTTAATTAGGATCGGAGCCGGGTGCAATGTGCCACCTTTTAGAGCGATTTGAATCGGCGTTGCCCAACACGGATCCTGCATCGCCGTCTCGTGCATCGCGTGGCATAGAAATGACGATCGGGAATTGGCTCCCAAATCAGGAAGATAAGCTCATACGTTATGTTCGTCGGAGGACTGGCGCTCTCTGAAGCATGTGTTATTCTTGCGACGTAATTCAGGGGACCTTGAATACTAAAAGGAATAAATGGCGGGGAAGCTCGGGAATGTTCCGGGATAGCCAAAGATCAGAGAGAGAAAGAGGGGTTCCATATCAGTTCAACGCCGCGCGGCGTAGGTGGAGAGGGCCGCGTGCGCAATTGGGGACACACTCCGTGTCACCGGTTTTCATTTGTGCATGTATTCAGCGGATACGTTGCATCCCTCTCCGGAACTTTTAATAAAACAACGACCTTTAAGGAGCGTTCATGAAACGGTGCATAAGCAGCAGTCGGCGTCTTGCCGCCGCATTTTTTGCGGTTTCGGCTTTGACGATTTCCGGCGGCGTTTTCGCCCAGACCGTCGATCAGATCTTGCAGGCTGATCAACGTCGGTTGAACCTGGCTCAACAATCGCAGGAACGAATCAACAACATTGTTGAAGGTACTCGTTCTCTCGAAGACCAGTACCGGGCAATTAATAAGGAAATCGACGGGCTTAAGGTCTACAACCGGCTGATGAAGGCGCAGGTTGAAGGTCAATCGGCAGTTCTTGAGGATATCGCGTTGTCGATGGACCAGGTCGACGTGATTAACCGCCAGATTTTCCCCCTGATGGAACGCATGATTGACGGACTCGAGCAGTCCGTGAAGCTGGATGTTCCGTTCCTGATGGATGAACGTGAAAGTCGCGTAGGCAATCTCAAGGACATAATGGAGCGCTCCGACGTCAGCGTCGCGGAAAAATTCCGCAAGGTGATGGAAGCCTTCCAGATTGAGAATGACTACGGCACGACAACTGAATTCTACGAGCAGTCGCTCACAATTGAAGGCGAGACGCGTGCGTTCAATATGCTCCGTATCGGTCGCATTGGTCTGTACTTCCAGTCTGATGATACGAAAATAACAGGTCGCTGGGATAACGAGGCGCGCGAGTGGGTGCGTGACGACTCGGCGCGTAACGAAGTCCGCAAGGGCTTGCGAATGGCCAGGCAACTTATTGCTCCGGAACTTATCATCGTCCCGGTTCCAGCAGCGGAGGCTACATAAATGAAACGCATCACACTCATTATTGCCGCCGGACTGCTTAGTCTGGGATTTGCAACAACGGCAAACGCACAGGATGACGCCCGCAGCATGGCCGAATTGCTGAGACTTATCGAGCAGGGACAGGCGCGCGATTCACGTGAAGCACGGCAGCGCGAAGCGCAGTTCGCACAGAACAAGAATCAGCAGCAGTCCTTGCTGAATCAGGCACGTGCCGAGCGCACGCGTCAGGAGAATGTCAGTGCCAGCCTGGAACAGCAGTTCGAGGAAAACCAGCAGCGCATCATTACAGCCCGTCAGGCGCTGGATGAGCGCCTTGGTGCCCTGAAGGAGTTGTTTGGCGTCCTGCAGACGGTTTCAGGCGATACGCAAGGCCGCTTCGGCGCGTCGCTGACGAACGTACAATTCCCGAATCGCAGCGACTTTCTGGTTACGCTGGGCAGTAAAATGGCCGGCGCCAGCAGCCTCGCATCGATTGCGGATATCGAGCAACTCTGGGAGTTGTTGCAGCAGGAGATCGTCGAGTCCGGCAAGGTCGCTCGCTTCAATCACCTGGTAACCAAAGCCGATGGGCAGCAGGAAGAAATGGAAGTGGTGCGAGTCGGCGCTTTCAATCTCGTGTCGGAAAATGGCTACCTGGAGTACAACTCCGGCGAAGGTTCGATCACCGAACTGGGACGGCAGCCGGAAGGACGTTACACGGGTACCACGGGCGACATGATGGATGCCGATGGTGGCTCCGTTGAGTTTGGAGTCGACGTCACCCGGGGCGGCATACTCGGCTTGCTGGTTGAGTCACCGACCATTAGGGATCGTATTGAGCAGGGTGGCATCGTGGGCTATTGCATTATTGCCCTCGGTATTATCGGGCTGATCATCGCAATCCTTCGCTGGTTCGCACTTACAAGCGACAGTCGCAAAGTCTCCGCGCAGCTTAAACGGGAATCGGCCAGTACCGATAACCCGCTTGGCCGCGTTCTGGCCGCGTACGAAAGCAACAAAGGCGCCGATACCGAGACTATGGAGCTCAAACTCAGCGAGGCGGCACTCAAAGAGATGCCCGGGCTCACCAAGGGTCTGTTGTTCATCAAGGTGGTATCAGCCGTTGCACCTCTCATGGGTCTGCTCGGCACGGTAACCGGCATGATCAAGACCTTCCAGGTGATCACCCTGTACGGCGCCGGCGATCCGAAGATGATGGCGGGCGGTATCTCGCAGGCACTGATGACCACGGTGTTAGGACTCGTAGTTGCGATTCCGATGGTACTGCTGCACACGGTTGTCAGTGGCCAGAGCCGTAAGATCGTCAATATCCTTCAGTCTCAGAGTGCGGGCCTCGTGGCGCAACACTCCGAACGCAATGGCTAAAGCCGAAAGGAGTCGCAATGCTTTGGATTGCTGACAGCATCGAAGCCATCCGAGACTTCATGAATCTGGGTGGCCCGGTATTACGGGTCATCGCATTGACCATCTTCTTGATGTGGGTTGTCATCATCGAGCGGATCATGTTTTTCCGTACCTCGATGAACAAGATGTCACGGGATATTCATGACAAGTGGGAATCAAGGCCGGAACGCCGGTCCTGGAACGCGCAACAAATTCGCGAATTGCTGATATCGCGCTTTAGCGAGGCGACGAACAGGGGCATCAACCTGATCCAGACGCTCGTCGCGCTGTGTCCGTTACTGGGCCTTCTGGGGACAGTAACGGGCATGATCAGCGTATTCCAGGTCATGGCGGTGTCGGGCTCGGGCAATGTCCGGGCTATGGCCGCCGGCGTGTCCCAGGCTACGGTGCCGACAATGGCGGGAATGGTAGGAGCATTATCGGGAGTTTTACTCGTCACATTGCTAAGTCGTCGTGCGGCGCGTGAAGTCGAGTTTCTCGAGGATTCGCTCACTATGGATCATTAAAGGACAGACGCCATGCGAAAACATCTAGATGACATCCATGTCGATGAAGATGAAAATGAGATCAACCTGACGCCTATGCTTGACGTCGTGTTCATCATGCTCATTTTCTTCATCGTCACGGCATCTTTTATTAAGGAAGCAGGAATCGACGTCAACCGTCCTGATGCTCCGGTCACGGAGTCCAAGCCGGAAGACGCCAATATTCTCGTTTTGATCAACGCCAATGACGAGATCTGGATCGATCGTCGACTGATAGATCCACGTGCGGTGCGCGCCAATATCGAGCGCATGCATGCTGAGAATCCGAAGGGGTCGGTCGTAATTCAGGCCAACAGGAAGTCGACCAACAAGATGCTTGTGTGGGTCATGGATTCGTCACGTAACGCGGGTGTCTACAACATATCGATTGCAGATCAACGATGAGCGGGACTAAACGGGGCAATAGTTATGCGTAAGAGACACGGCTCGATAGGTGTGGACGAGGAAGAGAATGAAA
>CALZJH010000014.1 GCA_945787845.1 uncultured Woeseiaceae bacterium
CCGATTGAGGAGGGTCTGCGATACGACGTCTACCTGCTCGAGGGTGAAACAAAGGTCGTTACCAGCTACGACGCTCAACCCGCGTTTCGTCTGCCTGTCGGCAGCTACCGTGTCACCGTCCGTTACGGGAGCGCTAGCGTCGAAACGCCCGTTGAGGTCAAAGCGGGCGAAACCACTGAGGAGACGCTGGTATTGGGTGCCGGATCCCTCAGATTGACAGCACTAACCAGGGAAGGGGCAGAACAGCCGATTGATGAAGGTCTGCGATACGACGTCTACCTGCTCGAGGGTGAAACAAAGGTCGTTACCAGCTACGACGCTCAACCCACGTTTCGTCTGCCTGTCGGCAGCTACCGTGTCACTGTCCGGTATGGGAGCGCTAGCGTCGAAACGCCCGTTGAGGTCAAAGCAGCGGAAACCACTGAGGAGACTCTGGTGTTGGGCGTGTTGCAGCGTTGATCCGTCGAGTTGCTGGATTTTCCGTATAACGTAATCATTAGGGTTCGCAATTTTACTTTTATTATCAATGAATTGAAGCACTAAGTTAAACTATGATCTGTGAGGAATCACACATTCTCGTGTAACGAGGAAGAGGGCAGCTGGTTAAACCCCTGCATAACAATGCCTTGATCAGAATACACATTGTCATTTTCGCGTTGTCAGGTGGCTGCTATACACCCAGGCCCGGGTATGCGCATGATATTGTCCTGAGCGACTGTAGATAACCCGAACAAGACGCTCACAAGGTTCACTCAGAGAACTGATTGTTCGAAATTCGATTTGACCCGGGCAAATTGAAACAGGACCGCACGATGATTCTTCGACGCCTTATCAAGCATTTCCGACACCAGGATTGGACGGTCATTGCGATTGAATTCGTCATTCTTGTTGCCGGTGTTTTTATCGGAATCCAGGTTTCGAACTGGAATGACGACCGCGCTACGCGTCAGCGCGAAGAGCTTCAGATTGAGCGCCTTATGAGCGAGTTCCTGGAAATCGAGGAGGCGTTAGTAGAGTTGGAAGACAGTCTGGCGCGCTACATTAGTGCTACACGCTCTTTAATAGTAATGGTGAATGACAAACGGGAAGTCGACGATGATATCGTCCGGGATTGGCTTGCCGATACCGGAAATCTGGGCCGTCCGGTTTCGCAGTCCGCAACGTATTTGCAACTGGTGGCAAGCGGCGATTTGGCGATTATCACAGACGAGGAGTTACGTAATAGTCTTGTCATCTTTGACCAAGCGGTGCAGCGAAACGCATTCTTATACCCGGCAACATTAAACGTCATTCTTGAGCAGGTTCCAATAACCGAATTTGTCCATTGGGACTATTCCGGCCAGTCGGGGGCCGACTTTTCGAAAGATGCCATTGTCAGTTTTGACAGGGAGCTGCTCTCTACCTCGGAACCAAGCCTTGAGGTTCTTTTCGTCATGCAAAGGAACCTTCGAAGAGCAGTTACTGAACAACTAGAATCTTCGCGCAACGTAATCGCGGTAATAGAGAAGGCAGGACAATGAGCTTCAGAAGAAAGCCCTATAAGGCAGATCAGTGCGTAAGCCCGCGTTGCTCCAAATCGACGTAGCGAAGGTAGTGTTTACCGAGTGAGACGATGTCGCCGTGCTTGAGGGTGGCTTGTTTGACCTTACTCTGATTTACCAGCACTCCATTCTTGCTGCCGTGGTCTTCGATGGTCAAGCCTTCGGCATCTGTCTGCAGAACTGCGTGCAGGCGGCTGATGACATCGTCGTTGATGCGGATATCGCTCGACGCCGAACGACCGATCGTCGTAACCGGCTTCGAAATCGCGTACACAGTCCGACCGGGGTCCGAGAGAGCAACCAGCGCGTGACGTTGAGATTCCGCGACGGAGTCGTAGAGTCCACTGTCATCTATAGCGTGCTTTCCGAGGCGTACGCCCTCCAGGTCGCGATCTGAGAAATCGAGCTTCGTCTCAGTATGCTCGTTGGCTTCTGCGTCCATGCTTCGGCTCAGCTGATTCAGCTGCTCGGCATTTGCGTTGAAGCCGGCGATAATCTCGTTTCGCAATTCAAGCTCTGTCTCGAGAGTCGAGATTCGCTCCTTCTGCGCGGTGCTCTCATTGAGCAGCTCTGCAGATACCTGCTCGGCAGCATCGAGCTTCTCAACGAGCACACGTGTGTCGGCCCGATCGTCGTCGAGCGACTCGGTCAGTTGATCTCGTTCCGCCTGAAGTTGCGCGACCTCCTGCTGCAGCTCATTGATCGCTTTTCTATTCGTCTGTTGTTCTTCCTCAATATGGGTCTTGACCGCCTCGAATTTGCTGATGTCGACCTCGAGACGACGGATTGACTCATCCTTCTCTGCGAGCGACGCCTTCAATGCTTTGAGCTCTTCTTTGCCAGCACTGCCGTCCGCCCGTTCGAGCTCTGCCTTGAGCTGTTCGATCTCAACGACGCGCTCTTGCAGGAGCTCTTGCGCTTCCAGCTGAGCCGCCCCACGTTCGCGATGGCGACCTTCGAGTTCTCCCGACTCGCGCTCGAGCTCGTTGATTCGGTTTTGGAGCGATTCGATCGTCGTGTTGCGCTCGTCAAAGCGACTTTCGCTACTGGCTAGTGCTGCTTCGAGGTTTGAAATTTCGGACTTGTGACTCTTGAGGGTCGCCTGTTGCTCGATCCATTTTTCGCGCCGTCCATCGACGTAGCTTTCGAGATCCTGGAGCTTGGCACGAAGGCTCGCTTGCGACGTGAATACCGCTTCCTTTTCAGCGCTCAACGTCGCTTCACTGGCTTGCGCATCCAGCAGAGACCGACGCAATTCTTCGATCTCGTGCTTCGCGGCCTCCAGACGATCCTCGAAAACTCCCGCGCGACTGTTTGCCTCGACTAGCGATCGCGAGACTGCAGTCATTTCTTCTTCGCGTTCGACTAACGCCAGCTCGAGCGAGGCGATCGTTGCATCACGATCGACAGTCGTAGCTTCGAGCGCGACGTTTTGTTGTTGCATCGATTCGAGATCGGCGACCAACCTGGCAAGCTCTGTCTCTTTCACTTCGACTTCGGCCTGCAGGTTCGCAGCGCGATGGTTGGCTTCGGTCAGGTTCTCATTCAGCAACTCCCACCGATTCTGCAAGCGCTCGACTTCGCCTCGTACATCCATGATCGAGGTCGCGGCGCGGCTGACTGAGGCGCTGTCCGTCGCCCCGTCGGGGGTGTACTCGGCGATGTTGAAATCGGCCGAATCCAACATCGGCAGCTCTGCCGTGTCTTCATCGGTCATTATTTCAGGGTCAGAGACGTGTTCAGCCATTTTGGAGTCTCCGTTAACTTCGGTACCGGACCCGTTTTCGCTATTCTTCACAGCGTTCTTCTTTTTTGTTGCCGTAGTGTGAATCAGATCACAGATCGCGCGATTTTGATGTGAACCAGGTCTCGAAGGAACAGGCGAACTGGGTTCTATGTAAAGTCACATCGCAACATGGGCCACCGGTGGCCCGAGCGAGTGATATAAGCGTTTTATCAAAGACTTACGATTTTTTATTGAAGTAGTTTCGCCAATTTCTCAGGAGGCTAAGAAATCGGCCAATGTTAAGGCCCAACTTGGTGTCAATAGTTATGCAACTAGCGACGCCCGCAGAGTATTACCCTGTATTCCTTAGGTTCGATAGTTACACAGGCTAAGGGCACGGGGTGTTTGCGATTACAACCAGGCGATCCTGGCTCCATCCCACCGTGATCGAGAATAGGGTCGTGGTCCGTGACGTAAACCCGAGCCCCCTCCAAGACCCTTGAGTGTGCTAACGGAGTTTGTTCAACGTCGTCGGCATTCGAAACCGGAATCGGATCAGCGTCCGACTCACAGTGCTCTACAACAACGTAGAGTCTGCTCGGACCCATCGGCAAATTGCACTTTTCTCGGATTTCGAGAAAGATCTCGTTTCCAGCACAGTCAATCGCCATCCCAGGCTCGACGAGCACTTCGCCATCGACTACAGACACGGACATTCCGAACACGACACCCCAACCATGCAGGTAACGATTGTGGCGCCGCTGTTTTCGTAGGAAGTATTCTTGCTCGGCTGTAAAATCCGCAGCGCTAAGTACCATCCCATACTGATACTTAATCCGCTTAAGTTGATTATCAGATGTCATGTTGGCTATCAGTGGCCTTGTGTTCGATCGTTGCATGTCTGGCCGACCGATTGATGATAATCGGCCCTGTCTTTATGTCCAGTGTAACCCGTAAGGACCTAACGCACGGCCAGACTTGGCAGTATCTCCATTCAAGATGGCCCGCTGGCACTACCTTTTATTGAACGCGGATGAAAACACGCTACTTCCCGGCAAAAGTCCAGGATCCCCGGGAAGTAGGGCAGCGGCACGAATCGGTCAAGATTTGTCGCTGAGCGTCGTGCCTCAATTCGGAGCTGGAAGCAGCGCCTTGATCTCTGAAGCCTTGGCGAAATCCCAGGCCGTATCGCCCTCGGCATCTCGCAGCGTCGTGTCGGCTCCCGCCTGAAGCAACTCACTAACGATACCGACGTGCCCCTGACCCGCGGCCAGCATCAAAGCAGTGCGGCCATCGTTGCTCTGCAGGTCGAATTGGGCGCCCGCTGTCAAAAGACGGTTAAAGACTTCGGCGTGCCCAAAAACAGCAGCGAGCATGAGCGGGGTAGATCCATCGATTGCTCTGAAATCGATGGGCGCGCCCGCGGAAAGGAGCAGCTCGACCACCTGAGGGTGACCCTTGCCGGAGGCGAAGTTTAGGGGCGAGGTATCGTTTGCCCCCGGCTGATCTACGCTAGCGCCGCTCTCGATCAGCGCCCGAGCGACCTCCAGCTGCCCATGAAATGCTGCGATGTGGAGGGGCCCATCCCCGACGTTGTTCTTCGCGTCCACATCGGCGCCTTGAGCGGCCAACAGCAGAACGATTTCGCCGGTTTCGGCAAAATGCAGAGCTGTGGCACCTTTGTTATTGCGCAAGGAGGTCTCCGCACCGGCATCGAGGAGCGCCATGACGACATCGTTGTGCTTCCCCATGGCGGCAAACATCAGCGCGCTGCGTCCATCCTTGGTCTGTGTATTCAGAGGTGACTGTGCCGCGATGAGTGCCTCGACGATGTCCATGTACCCAAATGCCGACGCGTAGATCAGGGCGTTTGCACCGTTCGGCATTTGCGTCTCGACCGGAGCACCTGTCGCAAGCAACAGATCGACGACTTCGGCGTGGCCTTTTTGCGCTGCCACGACGATTGAGCCGTTGTTGGACGTGCTCAGTGGATTCGCACCGCCTGCGAGAAGAGCCCTTACAGCCTCGGTGTGGCCGCCATCCGCGGCCATAAGAAGGGCGGTTCCACCAGCGTCGCTTTTCCCGTCAGGGACGGCGCCTCCGTCGAGCAACAACTGGACTACCTTGTGATGACCATTCGATGCCGCCGCGATCAGGGCGGTGACGCCGGACTCATCCTTCTGATCGACATGGACCCCGCCGCGAAGCATGCGTGCCACTTCATTCTCGTCGCCAGCCGCTGCCGCCTCTACAATGCGATCATCGGCGGCCGCCGTTTGGTCCTCGTTCCCATCAAGACCCGCGATCCTCACGTCGTCCAGCAACGGCACCCGTCGGCCGGGCACTTTCTTCTGGTTGATGTCGACCGTCCCGGTGAGCGCAGATCTCACTGTTCCGGATACCTTGAACACTTTGAAAGGGTTCGCCATAGCGACGCCACCGTCGCCCTCGACCGCAAATCCAGCTGGAGTACCACTCGGATTAACTGGAAATCCGTTCGGCTCTACACACTGAAAGGTCGAGATGACCTGGAGACTGTTACCTTCGCTGTCCACACTGTTGGTGATGCCGCGGAATTTCGCGGTAAAGGCTACCCGGCGGCCAATATAGGCGTTCACGTCCTCGTTCACCGCCCCGCAATTTGTCATGACTGGCGAATCGGCGGGACTGGGCGTTTCGGTGACGGCTGCTGTCGCGTCTTTGCCAGCGGGCGCCGTCGCAATTGGCGCCACCTCCGCTACGGAGTCGGACTGGGGCTCGAGTATTCTGAACTGCATGCATTCGTCTCGCAGTGGCGCGACAACGGCACGATATCCCTTCTTCTTTGGCAAGTTTTGAAAGTACTCGAAATTCCCAATCAGGATCGCTGCAGCATGATCCACTGAAGATGGGGGATAGAGCTCAGCTATGGAGGTTTGCAATTTCAGGCCCGCCGTCCGGGCAGTGATACGGCACTTCACTCTGTGGGTCCCGTTCTGCTCAACATCGACATAGACGAAGTAATCGTCAGTGCCTCCCCAGCCCTGAAAAATCCCCTCCAAGACAGGCGCCACGTTCCCATCAGTCTGATACCTTGGTGGCTCCTTCTCCTCTCCCGAAACGCATGCGGGAAAGATCAATCCGGCGCATAGAATTGTTGCAATAGCAGTCGCGCGAAACATGGTCCGTCCTCTTTAGCGGTTTAACTACGGCAGTAGCAGCCTGTCTCTATCAGTGTTGATCCCTGTCCAGCTGCGAGAACAAGAACGAATAGACGTCGGCGACCTCCGACAGCACCTGATCCCGGGTGGAACCGATACCGTGGCCGGCGTCAAACCTGATCCGCAGCAATACCGGCGGGCCATCCTCGCCGTTGGCCGCCTGTAAGCTTGCCGCCATCTTGCCCGACATCCAGACGTTGACCCGGCTGTCGTTGTAGCCATGGGTGAGCAGCGTGGCCGGGTAGGTCACGTCTTGCCGAACATGGTGGTACGAACTCATTGCCAACAGGCCCTTGAAACCGTCCTCTTCGGAGACGGTACCGAACTCCTTGATGTTGGGTACGCCATTGGTCGTAGTCTCAGCGCGGATTGCATCGAGCATGCCAACCCGAATCACTGCCGCGCCGAACAGGTCGGGCCGAGTGGTAATAGATCGCCCGGCGAGAATACCGCCGGCGCTACCGCCCATAGGCGCCATGTGCGCCGGTGCGGTATAGCCTTTGTCCACGAGGTACTCAGCACAGGCAATCAGGTCCAGCCAGGTGTTGGGCTTGTTCGCCATTCGACCCGAGTAGTGCCATTCCTGTCCGTACTCACCGCCGCCACGCACATGGGCAATGGCAAAGACGCCACCGCGTTCGAGCCACGCGAGCCTTGTTGGTGAAAAGAACACAGGCATGTGGATTCCGTAGCTCCCATAGCCGAGGACGATCGTGGGATTGCTGCCATCCAATTCGAGATCGGCGCGGTGCAGAATCGACAGTGGGACCTGAGTGCCGTCGTGCGAAGAGACCAGCACCTCCTTCGCCACGAAGCCGTCGAGGTTATCGAACTTGCCGACCGGGATCATGCCGGTGTCCGTAAACGTGCCGGCCCCGGGATCGTAGGCGTAGCGCACGCCCCCCTGGATCCATGAGGTTTCGTAGAGCAGGATGCCGTCGACCTCAGGTGAGACCGACGAGATGTACCCCGCGCCCGCTCGTGGCGTGTTCAGCATGTCCGGTGTCTCGTCGGGTCCGACGCGCAACACCTTGTTCATGCCATCCTGTAAGGCTTCGACATAGACGGCATCCTTTGCAGCAACGACATCACTCAACACGATGTCGCCCGGGGCGATGACCACGTCGGCGGTGTCCAGGTCAGGTGCCGCCAGGTTGGTCTTGATGAGCTGGTAGCGCGGCGCGTCCTGCGCGGTCAGCAGATAGATGTCATCGTCCATCACGGCAAAGGCCGTCATCAGGTCTGCTTCTTCGGAGATTCGTACCCAGGGAATATCACCTGACAACAGTGAGTCCACGGGAGCGGTGAACAGTGAAATCTCATTGTTGTCGCCGTGCTTGACCTTGAGTACCGCGTGCTCTGAGTTCGGGGTCAGCCACAGGCTGGGGAAATCGGTGTCGAGCAAGGGCAGGCGATCCGAGAGTTCGTAAGCGGCGATCACAGGGTCCTCGCCCGGGTCCGTACCGAGTTCGTGATAGCGCACCATGGTCTGCTTATAGATCTCGGTCTCGGGGGCGTCTTCGGGCAGGTCGCGGCGTCGACTGTAGTAGAAGCCATCGCCATCGGCGGTCCACATGGGGCCGTTGTAGGCCGTCTCGATGTTATCGATAGGGGCATCCACGGCGTTGCCGGAAGCGATTTCCATGGTGTGGTAAGACGTCAGTTCCGAGCCGCCCTGGGCGAGACCGTAGGTCACGTAACTACCGTCCCATGACGGCATGTAGGCGTCCAGTGAATAGTGCTGCTCGCCTTTTGCGCCAAGAGTCTCCGGGTCGACAAGGAGCCGTGCGCTGTCGCTGTCAGCAGGGTGGTAGTAGAGCTTGCCCAGGTTTTCGCCGGCATTGCGACGCATATAGAACATGTCGCCATTGGCCAGCCGACGCACTCCGGACGTGGAGTAGGGCGCGCCCTGGTCGAGCTCAATCAGCCGCTCATAAATCTCCTCGCGCATGGATAACCCGGCGAGCACCGATTCCGTGTACTCGGCCTGCCCCCTAAACCATTCGACAACTTCGGGCGCGTCCTGGTCCTCCATGTAGCGATAGGGGTCGTCGACCTCGACGCCCCAATGCGTGTCGGTAGTATTTCCGATTCTTGCGATGGGGGCTGATGTGCCCGCCGTGGATTCGGCCGCCGAGTCAGACGAGGCTTGCTTGTTCGACTCATCCCCGCCACAGGCGGTGAGGATTGCCGATGCGAGCAGAGTGGATAGGATGAATTGCCAGTGACGATTTATTCGCATTGTTGGGTACCAATGGAGGCGCGGTGACGATGACAGCATACACCGTCAGCAAAGGCGCTTCTCGTCGCCAATTGGGTACCGGCAAGCGTATATTGACGGCATCCCGGCGTCCAAATGACGTTCGGTGACCAAGTGCCGATGACCTTTTCTGCCGATACACCTGAAAACACACTGGTTGAGAAGCTGTGCGCCTGGGCCATGCTTGGGCTCGCTGCAGGCCTGGGTGGGGCATCGCTCATTGCCTTCGGGTTGTTTCTATATGCCGGGCCGCCGGGTCTCGTGAAGTTCGGTTTAGGCTTTCTCGGCGGCATGGCCGTCAACGCCGGTCTGTCGATGCTGTTCTTCGTTCAGCATAGCTGGATGGTGCGTCGGTCTTTCAAGCAAAGGCTGACGCGCATCGTACCAAAGTACTACGTCGATGCGGTCTATGCGATCGCCTCCGGGATTGCGCTGCTGGCGGTTGTGCTGCTGTGGCAAGACGCCGGGCAGGTCATCTGGCAGGCAACAAATGGCTTATGGTGGGTGGTGCGCATGATTTTCTTTTTCGCGTTGGCCGTCGGGATCTGGGGCGGACTGTCGTTGAAGGGGTTTGATAGCTTCGGCTTGCAGCCCATACGGCACCGGTTCCGGCCTAAGCCGCCGTCACCATCGGTGCTGGTGGTGCGGGGCGCGTACCGATGGGTACGACATCCTCTATATTTTGTAGTGCTGCTAATGATTTGGTCATATCCGGTGCTAACGACCGATCGCCTGCTGTTCAACATGCTCTGGACGATTTGGATTGTTATCGGCACTGTGCTTGAAGAGCGCGATCTGACCGCTGATTTCGGCGATGACTATCGCGAGTATCAGCGCAACGTACCTATGCTGCTGCCCACCAGAATACCGAGTTGATAAGCACGCATCGTGCTTGCGAAGGTCAGGGGGTGGGGCGAATCTTCGGTTAGAGACTACGGCGTATTCGCGCTGACCACGCCTTGGAAGGCGGCGTGCAGGAAGGACGGCGAAAACGGGCGTTTGCAAAGGGCGCTTGGGTCAGGGTCTTCTTTGGAATCTGTGAGAAACAGTGGTACTGCCGATGGATGCCGTTTCTTGTAGTTCTTCCACCACGACGTGGCGAGTTGGCTGTCCTTGTTAACCAGAACGACGCCGCACGAACCCGCCTGGTTCGGCTCGCGCAGTTCGTAGTCGGCGGCCAGATCCGGGGCGCGTTCCATCATGCTTTTGAGCAAGGCGACTTCATGACCCAGCAGACCAAAATGGGTGATACCGAGTTTCTCGCGGCGCTTCTTCTTGATCCTCAGCATTTCGGACACCCGTGAGTTGCTATATCGATAAGATCGTGTTTTCGAACGTCGTGTCATTTCATCAGAAGGTGGGCGTTCACGGAGGTGCCTCGTTGGCTTGCGCGGCCGGGAGCCTTGTGACGCGGATCACATAAGTCGCCGGTTAAGTCGAACAACCTATTGTGAGGATTCCTTGAGTTTGTATTGACCCGAAGCAGTCCTTCATGGAAGGTGACGTCCGAGTTAGACCTTCTCCCGAAAGTAAGCGTTGCTGGATTTCTGTCCCATGCCGGTATTCTTCATCAGACACAGTCCAGGACGAATCTGGCGGACGACACGAATACTGTTACAGCTCCTGGCGTTGGCTTTCCTGGCCGGTTGCTCGGCTCGAATCGACACGAAAGCGGTCGACGGGCGAATAGAGAATTACCGGGGCGCGGACGGCCTGCAGCGCAGCCTGCGAATCTCCTGGAACTGCAGGACGAAAGGCATCATAAGCGGCCTGTTCTCACCTTCGGGGGATACTGGCTGCGACGACGATGACGGTCGAGGCGAAGTCAGACTGCCGATTAGCCCGGAAGGCACATTCGAAATTCCTGCCTTCGACGTAAAGGTCACCAAGTTCTTCTCCAGCCCATCGCTGTTTTTCAGGTGGGAGCTCGTTACGGTGAATGAGTACGGAGAGGAAGACGCCGAGTTGTTGATTGGCGGCAGGATCTACAGCAACCAGTCTTTTGAAAATGTCATTGCTGAATATAGCGCCCTGCGTCATGTCGCTATCGAGGATGCCTGTGTTGCGGCGAGCATCATTGCCAGAGACGGATCAGAGCGGTTTCCGTTCGATGACATCAAGCGCGTATATCCGGACTCGTACAACTTCACTCGGATTTACAATCTCAACGTAACACTCCGAAGGGATGGCCAGGTTGTTGCGTCGCCCTATCTGGACATGGATTACGATCAGAACCGCTTCTGTGGGACTAATCTTGGTTTGTTTGTTCCGGCGGGCGAGCAAGACGCCAGCGAGGAGTTGTCTTTTTCGGCTCGCGTGGAAATAGCGGCCGGGGTGGTCTATTCAGTATCGCCACCAGATCCGGTTACCGGACAACGACGACGTGATTACCGCCATGTGCGTGAAGTCATGGTCCGTAAAGGAGCGTCACCAGTCGGTCTGCAAAACCTGATACCGCGAGAGCTGCTCGCGCCAATCACTCTCGAACTCGACATCACCCGGGCCGCCACTGACTGACAACCCGCGCACTCCTATCCGGAGTCCGCTTAAAGGAGATTCAGCTTGGCCAGGGCAGGGCGCCAACCGTCCATCCCAAGAAAGCGTCAATAGTTGGGCAGCCGTATCCGCTTGGTACATGCGCATAGCTTTGTCTGGAAGCCAACTCATGACAGGCCGCACTTCGATGCAACGCTTCCTGTACATGCTGGGTCTGATGATTGCTGGCGAAGCGGTGTTCATCCTGCCGTTTGGTATCGCGCGCTTTTTGCGGCAGCAAAAAATGTGGACGGGTCAAGGGTCCTTTGCAAGGAAGAGATATTGACCCGCGACGAGAAGAAACTAATTCAGTCATGCTGGAAGAAGAAATAGTACAGCCAAAGTTCTGCCCGGTCCTCGTGGCGGGGTTTTCTCTCGTTTAACGAAAGGTCCGCTTCTGGCCGTAAGGCGACGGTCGCAAAGACTGAGGTAGAATGACGGCTACTGACCCATTGCGGCCGGTCGAAATCCTTGCCAATGCCGCGTTTTGGACTACGCTAATAAGGTGCCTGATGACTTGCTGCTGCATGCATGAAGGCCGAAAAGAGCCCTGGGAGACGATGATATGAAACGCCGCGACTTTTGTGTGTCAGCCCTTGCCGCCGGAATTGCCACCACACTACCTGATCGACATGCATTTGCCCTCGCCGCAGCCGACGTTGCGGATCTGGCCGCCGTCACCTCGAAAGGTGCGCAGACCACTCTTGAGGGCGCTGCCGTGAGAGAACTCGCGGACAGCATGCGCGGCAACCTCTTGATGTCCGGAGAGCACGGCTATGACCATGCGCGAGCCGTCTGGAACGGCATGATTGACAGGAAGCCAGCATTGATCGCACGTTGCGAAGGCGCGTCTGATGTCAGTCATGCTATGACCTTTGCACGCGAACGCAACCTGCTTGTTGCAGTGCGTGGCGGTGGCCACAGCATCTCAGGCAAGGCGGTTTGTAATGGCGGCCTGATGATCGACCTGTCGAGTATGAATTCCGTACGAGCAGATCTTACAACAAGAACGGCTCGGGCCGATGGTGGTTGCCTGGAAGGACATATCGATCACGAAGCGGCGATGCTGCATCTGGCCACAACAGGTGGCGTCGTTTCTCACACCGGGGCCGGAGGCCTCACCCTTGGCGGTGGTTTCGGCCGCCTGTGTCGAAAATACGCCATGGCCTGTGACAACTTCATCGGTGCAGATATTGTGACAGTCGACGGGCAACTTCGGCACGTCAGCGACGAGGAGAACGCGGAGCTTATGTGGGCCTTGCGCGGTGGAGGAAGCAATTTCGGCGTTGTCACGGCGCTGGAATACAAGCTGCATCAACAAGACCCGATGGTCGTAGCGGGCGATATCAATTTCGCCTGGAAGGACGCGCGCGATGCCTTGATGTTCTATGCCGAGCACGGCGATGACATGCCCGATGAGCTGAATCTCAATGTGATTCTGGTTACCGTGCCGGAGGTTGGACGAATTGTGTCGTTCGAGGCTATCTGGTGCGGCGATCCGGCAAAGGCGGATGCCGCTCTCAGGCCATTACGGAATGT
This sequence comes from uncultured Woeseiaceae bacterium, assembly GCA_945787845.1. Taxonomy (GTDB): domain Bacteria; phylum Pseudomonadota; class Gammaproteobacteria; order Steroidobacterales; family Woeseiaceae; genus UBA1847. The sequence goes on from CALZJH010000014.1 coordinate 12,802, forward strand.
CGCCACGCCGATTGCCGATACGGTCGCTGCCGTGCCCTACGCGAAGTTTCAGAAACGAGGTGACAATAGCAATCGCCATGGTGCCCGTTTGTACATGAAGTCGAGCTTTGTCAACGACTTCACGCCAGAGCTCGTGGATGAGGTGCTGGAAGTTCACCGTGAAAGTCCAATCTACGCGATCTACTTCATGCAGTCGGGTGGTGCGGTAAACCGCAAGGCGTCAGCCGATACGGCGTTCCCGCACCGGTCGGCACACTCGAACATGATGCTGTGGAATCAGTGGCACGACCTGGAGTCAGAGGCTGAGCGTGAAACACGAATTGCTGAGGTGCGTAGCGACTGGGCCCGACTCAAGAAGTTCACACACGGCTACTATGTGAATTTGAATGAGGAAGACGCCGCCAGAACGCACGCCAACTATGGTGAAAACTATGAGCGTCTCGTCAAAGTTAAGAAGAAGTACGACCCGACCAACCTGATGCACATGAATGCGAATATAGATCCGACCGGTTGATTACAGGTCCGCTTTTGGCCGTAAGCGGTCGCTCGATCATCTAGGAAATTATCGGTTTGAGTGACCGCTATTGGGAAAAGCGGACATTCGCGTGTAGAAACTAACTAGCTTTTCCCGTAATGGGAAATAGGGTAGTTTGACTGACCTGAGTTGAGCTCCTTCCCCTATTTGAAATTCAAATACCTAGTTTCTTCACAATGTAACTGCTGGTCAGGTGCTTCGCGACGTCCATAGGGTCGCAGCTCCCATCTGGATCGAAGTCGATTGGCCCAATCTTCACTGCGACTTTTAGGGCGGCAGCATTGAGCTTTTTGCTCCGCTTCCCGATACCCATTAGTGCTCCGCCCATTGACAACACGGTGTCGGTGGATTGCTTTGGGTAAGTCTTTTCGATGTGTGCGATGTGCGCGAGAAAATACTCTTCGTCTGGAGCGCTTTTCTTCTTGCTCTTGGAAATTTCGTAGAGCAGGCCATAGCCGCACCTTTGTCGCACGGGGTCTTTGCTACTAATCCATTTGTCAGCGAGCTCAACGACGAATGGCGCTTTGGCGAGTGTGGCATCGCAAGAAGAAAAGACATGCGCCAGATAACCGCCGTGCAATTGTTCAACCTGTGTCTCGGCCTGTTCGATGGTCATGGTCTTGGGATCATCAATAAGCAATGAAATAATCTTCATTTCGTAGATATCTGATTCCCAGAGCTGCCGAGCGAGTTTCGGATCTTTGCCGATGGTCTTGGAGAACTTGCGCAGCTTTGTCAATCCGAATCCGAAGCTCTTTAGTCCACCAGACTTATCCTGGTGTTCTTTCCAATGCGCGATTCCCCGCGCATCCTGATTCGATTTCAGGTATTCATGAATTTCTGATTTGTTCATTAGCAAAGTATACCCCTGGAGAAAGGAGCAGAAACGCGGAGATCTAGTTGTGGTGAGGCTCAGATTCGATTGTATGCGCATAAGGTGACTGAGTGTCCGGTTAGCACCCGAAAGCAGCCACTCGGCTGATATGATGCTGAGAGGCCCCTCGAATGATTCCTAGATCGCCGAGCTGCAGGAGCAACTGCCCATGTCCCTTGAAAGGACAAGAACATAAAAACTAATTCTGGCGTGCATCGGACCCGAAATCATTCCACGTTCGTCTCCGCAGGCGCGCTTCTGTTAATTGCAATTTCGGCTTGGGCTACGACGCCCGTCGAAGTGGCAAAGCTTATTGCCGAGGATAGCGCTAGTAACGACTTCTTCGGCTTCAGCATCGCGCTCTCCGACGATACTGCGGTGATTGGTGCGTTAAGAGATGACGACAACGGCGTCGATTCTGGCTCGGTCTACGTGTTCACGCGCTTCGGGACCAACTGGAGCCAGCAAACCAAATTCACGGCCGCGGATAGTGGGGCGGGAGACGAGTTTGGCGGCCAAGTTGCGCTCGATGGCGACATCGCAGTGATCGGAGCTAGACATGATGACGAAAAGGGCGTCGATTCGGGTTCTGCCTACGTGTTCACGCGCTCCGGGACTGCATGGAGCCACCAAGCGAAACTCACTGCCTCCGATGGTGCAGCCGGTGACGAGTTCGGCTACAGCGTCGCAATCTCGGGTGACACCGCAGTAATTGGCGCCCCACGTGACGACGACAAGAGTGATGACTCGGGTTCGGCCTACGTGTACACCCGCTCCGGAAGCACGTGGAGCCAGCAGGCCAAGCTCGACGCCACCGATGGCGCGGCAGGCGATGTCTTCGGAATCAGCGTTGCGATCTCAGGCGACACTGTAGTGATCGGCGCCGACCTGGCCGACGAGAAAGGCAGCAATTCAGGTGCAGCGTATGTGTTCAGCCGCTCTGGAAACACCTGGAGCCAGCATGTCAAACTCACCGCTGACGACGGCGCGGCAGGCGACCTGTTCGGCATTCGGGTCACGCTTTCCGGTGACACCGCTGTGATCGGAGCGGCCCGTGACGACGACAAGGGCGACGAATCGGGCTCGGCGTATGTCTTCATACGCTCTGGGATTGAGTGGGTTCAGCAGGCCAAACTCAGCGCCACAGACGGCGTAGCAAACGACCGGTTCGGCACCCGGGTCGCGATCTACGGTAACACCGCGGTGATTGGGGCCATCCTGGGTGACGCCACGTCCAATAAATCGGGTTCCGCCTACGTGTTCACGCGCTCCGGAAGCTCGTGGAGCCAGCAGGCCAAGCTTGCCGCCAGCGATGGCGCGGCGGATGACGTCTTCGGCTGGAGCGTCGCGCTTTACGGTGACACCGTGATGATCGGAGCGCCTACATCGATCATCGCGTTGCCCGGCGGAACCGGTTCGGCGTACGTATTCAAACTAAGCCACAACGAGGATATTGACTAGGGTTGAAGCAATGTGGCTGATGTTGATACCCAACAACCGATCGGCAGATGACTGCTTATGGCCATAAGCAGACGCTCGATCATCTAGGAAATTATCGGTTTGAGTGACCGCTATTGGGAAAAGCGGACATCCGCGACCAGATGCGCATAATGTATAGAAGGGCGAAGCGAAGGTGTCGCCCTTTCTCTTTGCCTATCAGCGCCTTATCCAGCTACGTCTAGCTACGAATTGTAGGAGCCAGGGAGTTCGTCCATGGCTTGGAGGAGGGTGTTCCGACGAACTCTCTCAGAAACAGGGCCTTAGACAGATTATCCACTGTAATTTCTACCGTACCAGGCGTCGGCAGTGTGCCGATAAGCGTACATTCGTGTGATATCGTCCTGTACGACCGCTTTTGACCCCAAGCGAAAGTTAGACCGTTCGGATCTCTTGCAATGAGCAACACGCAAACCATTCCGTGGACACGAATATCAGTTGAAGCGGCTGCCATTGTCGCCAGCATACTTCTGGCATTTTCAATAGATGCTTGGTGGGACAGCGTGCAGGACCGTGCGGAGGAGCGGGAGATTCTTAGTTTGCTTCGCGCCGAATTTGAGGCGAATCAAAAAGTTCTTGCTAGGACTGCCGGGATCCACCGTCTGAACCTTGACGCGATGCGGGAAATCATATCGGCGTCAGAAACGGACAAATCCATCGATGATGAGACCCTGGACGCACTATTCCGCCAAGCGGGCGGGACACCCCACTACAATCCGGCGACAGGCGCGCTAGCCGCGACGATCAGTTCGGGGAGGATCGATCTGATAAGAAACATAGAATTGAGAAATCGTCTAGCGGGATGGAACTCGGTCGTCGGCGATCTCATCCTTGATGAGCAGACTCGGCGGGACTTCGTGATCCACCAAATACGTCCCACCTTCGCGGAGTTCGGCATAGCGGGAGTTTATTCGGCAACCAGCGGCGTAGAAGCCGACTTCAGCGAAGCATTGAGGTCCAGGCAGGTGCTGGCCCTTTTGCGGACCGAGATAGCTAACGTCGCTCACCTTCTTACCCACTTCGATGACGCAGAGGCTGCGACGCAAGCCATTATTTCCGATCTCGCCGACGAGTTACAGGCGCTCTAGGATGTCGCAGTACTGAGAATCCGAATGACAGTTCTTTTGGCCGAAAGGAGCCGGTCGTGATGTTGTAAATTGTTGCGTTTGAATGACCGCTATCGGGAATAGCGAACATGCGCATAATGTATATTATGTTAAATGACATATATTGCTGGAATGAACAAACTGGACGAGAGCCCCCTTCTGTGAGCTATGTCGACTAAATTTCCCCCAATCTCATCCAAAATATTACGTCAATTTATTGAGATTTATTCTCGAGGGAGGTGCGTAATGCAAGACATCTTTTGGGGCGTTGCAATCATCGCTATTGGCCTTTTCATGGGTGGCTCGGTGTTTCTGGGCGAATTCACCCTGATTAACTTTGTCTTTGACGGCCTCGGTGTCTTCTTTATCGGCAAAGGCGTTGTTGGCATGATGGGTCAAAGCACGGAGCAATAACCGACTCCTGCTTGAGCAAGTCCGGTGCCGCCGATACAGTACGCAACCATGCACAGGCTTGCTCTCATTTGCTCTCTGGTCCTGTTTACAGGATGCAACACCGGCTCGACGACTCCGCAGCAGGCCTCTGGCCCGTATTCGGACATCGCCGCCGACGAAACCGTTGTGCTCTTTCGTACGGCCGGCTGGCTCGACGAAGCAAGCCAGGAATGGCAATTACCTGTTCACGGCTGGATTTACGAGCCTGAGGACAGCACGGTCAGGCGCAAACTTTTTGAGAGAATTCTCGAGCAGAAATTTGACCTTATGGTCAATGACGAGAACGAAGCCAACTTTGAGCGTCGACTCAATCTGCTGATCGCAGACAACGAACGTGGCAAGAAAATCGTCGTAGAACTCGCCGGACGCGTCCTTGAACTGCCCGAATCGGCCGCAAACGGCCATTTCTCGACGGTTCTGTCGGTTCCGGCGTCGGAACTTGTTGATTTTCTTGAAAAAGGGCGACTCCCCTACTCTGCCGTGACCAAATCCGGCGAAACGCGAGTATTCAGCGGTGAAATTCGCCTGGTGGCGCCCGAGGGGCTCTCCATCGTCAGCGATATCGACGATACTGCGAAGATCTCCAACGTTACCGACCACAGGCAGCTCCTGGACTACACGTTCCTGCAAGACTTCGCTGCAGCCCCGGGTATGGCCGATCTCTATGCGCAATGGGCCGAGCAGGATGCCAGCTTCCATTTCGTGTCGTCGAGCCCCTGGCAGCTGTACAGCCCGCTAGCGGAGTTTCTCGATGCGAGCGGCTTTCCCTGGGCTACCTTCAGCCTGAAAGCGGTCCGATTTCGCGATGAGACGTTGTTCGACCTGTTCAAGCAAGGCACTGAAACCAAACCCGCTGCGATCAAGGCGATCCTGCAAGACTACCCACGCCGGAAATTCATCCTGGTTGGCGATAGCGGCGAACAGGACCCGGAAGTCTACGCGGACCTGATGCGTGAGTTTCCCGAGCAGATCATCGAGACCTACATCCGCAACGTCACCGGGGCTGCATCCGACGACGAACGCTTCAGCGCCGTGTTCGGAGGCATCGCGGCTGATCGCTGGCACCTGTTCGACGACCCGGGCCGTTTGCATGCTCGCGACGCTGACTGACGACCTCAGGGGGCTGCAAAACGCGGTCGCCCAACTCGAGCAGGACGCCCCGTCCCGGTCTTTCCTTGACGCGATTATTGCGCGTGGCGAGTTCCGCCCCGCAGAAGATGAGGCCATCGGTTTCTGGTTTGCCCGATTCCTGACGGCACGCGACAACCTCTGGTCGATTATCAATGACGTGGGTGACGTGCTGGACGATCCGACCCGGCCATCGGAGTCGCTGCAAAAACTCAGGTTTTTTCTCGTCGGCTACGCCGCCGTTTGCCTCCTGGTGCGCATCGATCGCGTCCTGCTGTTTGAAGTCGGTGCCCACAGCCTGATCCAGCGCAAGCTCAACGAAGCCTTTCCCGAGTACCGTATCCCGCGCAAGCAGTTCACGACGATCTTCTCGAGCTTCGTGGATCAGGTAAATGTGCTGGCGATTCGCGACTCCATGCATTTCGCACGCAAGCACCACGGTGAGCTCCTGGCACTCGCAACCGATCCGGACGTGGGTTTTATTGCCACTGAGCTCCCGCTACTCGAAACCGCGTTGAATCCCAGCAAGCGCAGTCACTTCAAGCGGGCCTGGGCCTACGTCAGCCACAAATGGCGTCGACGGGGTGTCGTCAGCGCGGAGCGTGTCTTCGCCAAGCTGCTCGAAGGCTTTGGGCGCGTTGCTTCGGAAATTGTGGACCTCGACAACAAGCAGGTCACGGCAGACACCCTGAAATCGATCGGTGGTTTCCTGCAGCCCGGCGACGTCATCGTCACCCGACACGCCAAAGCACTGACCAACCTGTTCTTCCCCGGCGTCTGGCCGCACGCGGCACTCTATATCGGGACGCCGGCGCAACGCCAGGCAGCCGGCATTACGCCCGATGACGACAAACTGGGGCGCTGGACCGACGGCATTTGCGTGCTGGAATCCCGCAAGGACGGCGTCCTCCTGCGACCCCTGAGCGAAACACTGCTCGTCGACGCGTTCGCGGTGCTGCGACCGTCGCTTGATGCGCAGCACGTTCGACAGGCTGTGGAACGCGCCCTGCAGCACGAAGGCAAGAAGTACAACTTCGACTTCAACTTCTTTAACTCGGACCGCGTGGTCTGCACGGAATTGATCTACCGCGCCTACGACGGTCTTGGGTCAATCGAATTCCCGCTGCAGGAGCGTGCCGGCCGCAAGACACTCTCGGCCGAAGACCTGCTCGACTACGCCCTCGACTCCCGGACCTTCACGCCAGTCGCGCTATTCGGCATAAAGGATTGCGATGAAGCCGTGTTGTACGGCGAGGCCGTGCGTGAGGCGCTGATCGCGAGCTATCGTTGAGGCGGATGCCTACGCGAGCCAGCCAAACACGCCACCCGTCAGGAGCGCATAAATCAGGGCGTCGAGAAACGTCTTCATCGTCGACGACCATTTGCGACCGAACCAGATGCTCTCCTGCACGTACGCGACGCCGTAGGCAATGAACGCGACCGTACCCGCGATCCGGAAGACCGCCAGGTAATCGGCCCCTGGAGCCAGCGTGCGGCTGACGATATAGGCACAGAGGACCGCGACCAGCAGGTTGTACGCGAACATCATGCCGAGCTTCGGGCCCATGTTCGGCAGCCCGGACGGCACGACGTTGATAAACGCCTGCGGCCCGTCGATGAACTTTTGTTGCATGTCCGGATCCTTGAACTGCGCCTGGTCGGGGCAATTTGGGACCGTGTACTGGCCCGGCGGCGTCCCCTTGAGCGCGGCCCGCACGGCCTCTTCATCGGGCGTCTTCGACCAGTCCGTCTTGTGCCACGGCATCGCCATCCAGATGACGGAACCCGCGACAAAAGCTACTACGGCCGATACGAGGATCGGCAACCAGAGCGTCATGATCGTCATGGCATTCCCCTTTTCTTGTTGTTGTATACGGTATAGCAGATACGCATCGGTTATGCTCCGGACATGTTTGTGCGTGCCCTGCCACTGATAGCGGCTTTTATGCCTTTGGTCGGCATCAACATTGCGTACTGGATTGGTGCCAGCAATGATGTGCTGCCTTCCTGTAACCCCTACCTGGACGGTTGCACATCCATCAGCTCGACCGGCCGCTATCCGCCGGGCGATCGCCTGTTTCGCGCTATTCTGCTCCCGCAGTCGGCGGTCCTGGCATTCACATGGTACTTCTCGGTGCTGTGGCTCAATACACTGAAGCCTGAAATGAAACGCGGCACGACGATTCTTGTCGCCGGGGTTTTGGGTGCCATCGCGCTTGTCATCTACGTGTCGTACCTGGCGAGTAACGATCCTTTCTACGAGATCATGAAGACCTACGGCATCTACTTCTACTTCGGCGGCACGGTGCTGGCCCAGCTGCTGTTGTCGCTGTCGCTCGAGCGCTCACCGCTGCAGCGCGCCATGGTCTGGATCACGGTAACACCCTGGCTGCTTGGCCTTCTCAACTTCGCGCAGAAGGCCATTTTCGGCACCCTGAACAGTAACGAGAATCGCATCGAATGGATCGCCTCGCTGCTGATGCAGATCTGGTTCGTGATGCTCTGGATCGCCTGGCGACGCTCGGGTTTTACGCTGCGCGTGAAAACAGGACACTAGGGATTGGACACTAGGGATTGAAGGGATCCGCGAAGCGGGGATCTGTCAACACCGACTCATCGGTCAGCGCGTGCAGGAAGGTGAGCAAATCGTCGCGCTCGGCATCGCTCAGTTCAAAGCCCGTGACAAATTCTGATTTGAACGGACTGAGGCGCCCGTCTCCGGCCTGCGCACCCTCCTCGATCAGTCGCCCGCCGCGTTCGTAGTTGGCGATGACATCCTCGAGCGTTGCCACGCTGCCGTCATGCATGTACGGCGCCGTGACGGCGATGTTGCGCAGTGAGGGCGCCCTGAAACGACCCATGTCGCGGACCTCGCCCGTCATGTCGAAAAGGCCCGTGTTGTCGAGCGGATACGCACCGCGACCATCGAGGTTATAAAGACCGGTATTGTGGTAGCCGACACGTTCGACATCGGTATTGGCGTGGGTCGTGCTGTCCGTGAAATTGAAGCCGCCGTGGCAGTGGAAGCACTCCAGCCGCTCCGAAAAGAACAGTTCCATGCCGCGTTCCGCCGACTCGTTTATGGCGCCCGCATCGCCGGCGAGGTAACGGTCGTACGGCGCGTCAAAACTGTTGATCGTCCGGATAAACGCAGAGATCGCACGCACGCCGTTGAGCAGTGAGTGCGGATCGGCGTCTCCGGGAAACGCGCGGCGTACAAGTTCGCTGTAGTGCGACTCGTCGCGCAGCAATGTCGCGAAGCGCTGCTCCCCGTTTCTCAGGCCCATTTCCACGGGACGATCGCCGAGCAGTGGCGTCAACGCCTGGTCCTCGAGCCGATCGAGCAGCGGGTTTGCCCAGGTCAAACGACTCGCGTAGGCGACGTTGACGAGGCTCATGGCGCTACGCGGGTGAAGTTCACCCGTGGACCCGACCGAACGCGGCATGCCATCGGTGAAAGCCATCGACTGGATATGGCAGGAGGCGCAGGACATGGTGCCGTTGCCCGACAGGCGCGCGTCGTAGAACAGCCAGCGGCCCAGCTCGACCTTGGCCGCATTCATCGGGTTATCGGCCGGTACCTGCGGCGGCGGCAAGTCCGAGGGCAGTTCCCAGCGCCATTGCGGCCGGGTTGAGTACCAGATCAACGCCAGCGCCACGGCGATAACCGCCACGGTCGGCAGCAATATCTTCTTCATCGAAGAGAGAATACGCTCTGTGGCCCGGTTTGTTCACCGGTTTTGAAGTCGATCCCGAGTGCGGCAAAGGGCGCCACGCAGGTGGTTTCGGGCGGACCGGATGAGCAATCACTTCGCACCTCGTCTGTAATCGACGTGCCGGCCAGCAGCGCGCTCAGATCAACGGCGATCGCGTGGGTATCGGGGACAAAACCCGCCAACTCGACGTGGATGCGATTCGGGAATTTGCAGCCGGTGATATCCCCCACCGTACCCTCGCAGCCGGCGCTGCCGGTATGGATCCAGAAACCATCCGTATCGCTCCTGACACCGGCACGGAGGAACTTGTAGCCGGACCGCCAGTGCCAATGCATATCGGGGTCGTCGAGCGGCGGTTTGGCCGTCAACGGGTTGGAGTGATTGATGCGAAACGGGACCCCGACCGTAAAGCGAAGCCCCTGGTAGTCCGCTGCGGGCGCAACGCCCAGTATGTGGTCAAAGGTCTCCGCGGTCCCGTTTTGGCAGGCGCCGTCGCCGTTCTCCAGGTCGATGTACGCTACGGCATCGTTTTGCCATCCCATCTCGGTTGCATAGCGGATGTCGTGAGCGACCCCTTCCCGGTCGATAAGCTGAACATTGCTGATGTAGAACCGCAAATCGGACAGTGCGATCCCAGGCGAACTGCAATCGATCGCCTGCCCCTGCCAGGTGGCAACGAAAGGAACTCTAATTGACTGGTCGAGTTGGCTGCAGGAGCTTAAAAGCCAGGCCACGGTGAGTGTGGCAGCGAATCGCACCGGCAAGGTCAGGTCGCTGTCTTGCTGACTTCGGCCGGGTCGTCGTTGTTGGCCGGATCGCTGCCGTCTTCTCGCTCGGGCGGAATCGAATAGTCGAGCACGCCTGTAGCAATCAGGTCGGTGGACGCCTGGGCCACGGACAGTTCGGTCTGGACCTCGCGAATCTTGGCCTCGGCATGTACATTTTCGGTCGCACGTTCGGTCAATTCTGAGCGCAGCTCGCGCGTCTTGATGACCGACTCCTTGAGGTCGGACTGGACCTTCTCAAGTCTTGCCTGCTGGTCAGTGATTACATGATCGCGGCGTTCGAGACCGACCGTGGTTTCCTTGAGTTCTTCCTCGAGCCGCTCGATTTCCGACTGCGTCTTGCCGGATTCGGTCTGCGCAATGCGCAGTTCAGCCTCGAGCTCGCGGATACGATCATCCCGCGCATCACGCTTTTTCGCCTTATAGCGTGCGCTCAGACGAGAACTGATCGACGACAGCAGCCAGCCAACCAGAAAGGCGCCGGCCGTGTAAAGGATGAGTTCTTGCGGAAGGTCGACAAACATCGGCTTATGATTATTTGAATTCCGTGTTCATAAAAGGACGGGGTTCTCACTATGCAAGCCCCGCCATGTCCTTCACTGACCATAAATGGTCTGTCGCAAAATGGCAACAGTTGATTATTTAGCCTTATAAATCAATATTTAAGATACATTTATTAATGTCTAATCTAGACTATCGCCGGCACCAGTAGAGCACCCCCTGCTCCTCAAGGAAGCGCTCGGCCTGGCCCCCCTGCAGCATCGCCAAAGTGCTCAGCATACCCGCCTGCGTGCAGGTATCGGCCGCCACGGTCACCGAAGACGGGGCGTTCGGGACTGGCCAGCCCGTACGCGGATCGAGAATATGGCTGTAGCGAACACCCTGGCGCAGCAGGAAGCGTCGCGCATCGCCACTGGTCGCGAGCGCACCCTGTCGGAGCTCGACCACTTTTTCGGCCGCATCGAGTTCTGGCCCTTCAATGCCGACTTTCCAGGTTTCGCGTCCGGCGCGCGGTCCAGTTACGGCCAGGTCGCCGCCAAAGTTGATCATGGTGGCGAGTGGCGTCGCGTCCCTCGCGAGCGCTGCACACCGATCAACGGCGAATTCCTTGCCGATGCCGCCGAGGTCGATCTCCATACCGGGTTCCAGCGTCAGTAGCGGGGATTCCCAGGTTGCGCGATGCCAGCCTACCCGCCCACGCACCTGATCGATCGCGTCCTGCGCCGGGAGACGGGCGCTACCGTCGAAGGTCCAGACCGTGCGGAGGACACCGGAGGTGATGTCGAATCGCCCATTGCTGATCTCATACAGCGTCCTGGCAAAATCAATCAGGCTGGCCGTCTCCGGATCGACCTCCACAGGCCGACCGGCCGCGGTATTGACAGCGTGAATGATGTTGCCCTCAAGGTAGCGGCTGAATTTGTCTTCAATACGCCAGGCCTCCTGGGCCACGGCAGCGGAGACTTCGTCGGCTTGCGCCCCGGATCCTCCGTCGACCAGGACCTCACAGGGGCTTCCCATGGCCTGGAATCGTGCTGCCCAGCCAGAATCTGTCGCTGAGAGCTCGACCTTCCGTGCAGGCCTGTCTCCTGCCATCGCTACCGCGAGAACCGATAGCTGAACTGCACAATCAGGGCATTGAGATCCGGGTAGTTGTCGCGCGCGGCCTGGTTCCCGATGAGCTGTGCGGTCGGCACCGTGCCGGATTGCGTGTACCACTCGACACGAACGCTCATGTCGTTGTCGTTACGTGTCTTCCACCCGAATTTGAGACCGGCTGTAATCGCGTCGAAGTTGCCCAGACGATAGTCCGACGACGCGAATTGCGGCAATGCCTGTGAGCTGTCGAGGCTGAGCCGATAAAACTCGGCCTCGGACTGCGTGTAGTAACGGAGGTGGGGCTCGAGATAGCTCGTTGCGCCTAGCGGCCATCGATAGCGCAGGTCCAGCGTGTGGGAATCGATCTCCCAATCGTCGGTCATGAAGCGATAAGACGCATCGATGACGTTGCCGTTTAGATAGTACTTGGCCTGGGCGTAAAGGCTGTGTTGCGTCCGTTCGTCGGGCCGAGACTCGAACAGGAATTGTCCGCCAGGCCCCCCTTCGGGCCCGGGTATCCGCGGCAGCGTGTCTCCCGTAACGCCATCGACCAGGCTAAGGAACTTGTACGGATTGTTGAGGTAGCCGTCCGACTGGCTGAATGAGTAGTTCGCCTGGACCACCAGGTTCCTTGTGATCACCTGCGTCACACCGAACACGACATCCAGTACGTCCTTGTCCTGGTCGCCGAGCCGGTTGCTCGTATCATCGACGTCGAGCATGCCGGTCAGCGGGATAGGTGCCCCGCCGACGGGCTCGATGCTGTCGCTGGCAAAGGACACGCCGGCCGAAACGGTCGTATTGCGATTGTTGAAATCGTGTGCGTAGCTCGCGTTGAGGCCCGTGTGCAGATAGTCGTACTCACTCGAGGCGCTCAGTCCAACACTCAGGAGCCCCATTTCGCCAGCCGGTTGCTGCCAGCCCGCGGTGATGGCTACGCGGGTATCCCGGAAGGTATCGTCGAGCGGCAAGTCACCGGCCGGCACGGTATATGAGTCGTTACCGGACGGTCGCGTGAAGGTCTGAGGACCATCCTGGCGGATGGCGCCACTCGGCGTCGCCCCGGTGAGCGCGTCGACCGTCAGGCCGAGCGACAGCGTCCGGTCATCCGCAAACAAGCGTCGGACCATAGACTTGAAACTGGCGTCCTGCACCCGGTCCTCGTCTTCCCCGTAGTACAGGAGCGAGGTATTGAAGCCCCACTTCGGTTCTTCCTGCGCGTCTACAGGCGCGGCCACGGTGGTTCCCAACAGGGCGCATGTGGCTGCGGCCAATGTGGCTGATACGGATCGCTCCGCCGTCTTTCCCGGTTTTTGCATGTCAGTTACACCCACACCCGCCACCACCGAATCCACGGCCGCCGCTTGAGGCTTCTTTGCTGAAATAAATATGATCGTCCGTCGCAGCCTCGACAGGATCGACGGTGAGCTGCATTTCTTCCCTGGCAAGCACTTCACGCTCCCAGGGCTGGACTCCCATGGATGAACAGCCGGCGCACACCAGCATCAGGGATATTACGGCTATCTTGTTTCTCACGGTTGTTCTCCCAGCGCCTCGACGAGGATCGCTTCGTACTCTGCCTGTCGTTTGACTTTGAACCCGCGGTGAGTCGCTTTGATCCGGCCGTCACGGCCAATCACAAAGGAACTCGGCATCGCCTCCACCTCGTACTCGGTCGCCAGGGCCGCTCCGGGATCGAAATAAATGCCGAAATCGGCCGGGTATTCCTCGAGAAACTCGGCCGCCTCATCGTGGTTGGCGTCGAGATTAACGCCGATGATGACGAGCCCATCGTGGGCATACCGGGTGTGCATCTCGTTCAGCCATGGGAACGAGCGACGGCATGGACCGCACCACGATGCCCAGAAATCGAGTACGACGACCTTGCCCTGGTACTGGCTGAGATCAAACGGCGTGGATTCGGTATTGTCGGCCAGGGCGGCCGGCGCGAGGGCCAGGGTTAGCCCAAGGAGGATCGTTCTGCTTATCGCTGTCATCGTTTGCATCCCTGCGTTACGGGTTTCCGGACACTTACAGCTGCGTTAGAGCGTGCGCCTCAGGAAATCCTTCGTAGAAATCTCAACACCCGGTCCGGAAAGTCCGTAAACAGGCCGTCAATCGCGAGTTCGTCGATACTGAATGCCAGGAGTTCGTCGAAATCATCAAAGCCCGGCGGGAGCGCATCCGCCCGAAAAGTGTACGGGTGCACCGCCAGACCGAGCTTATGCGCCCGTTCGATGAGGCCGGTCGATTTCTTGCTCCCGTCCTTTTTGCGCACCGTGTAGAGGCGATTCAGCCACGGCCCGATACCGTCAACGGTGCGCGCGAGCTTTTCCAGCCCGCGTGCGGTCCGCATTGCCGCGAAATTGGTGGGTTCCGGCGTCCAGTCGTCCTCACCGATGAGTTGCACAAGCTTGAGCTCACAGCCCAGTTGATGACGGATTCGACGCACCTCCCGTTCGTCGAAGCACTGCAGGTAGGCTGAAGCGTTATGGTCCTCGTAGCCAAATTTCGCGAGTGTGTCGAGGACCAGCAGCGTGATATCGACGCCCTCCTCCCGGTGCCAGGCAGGGTCCTTGATCTCCGGATAGATACCGACGTGCCATGCCCCCTTGGTCGAGAGTTCGGCGACCAGCTCGAGTTCGCGTTCCAGCGTGTGCACACGGAAGGCTTCGCCGTCGGATGGGAAACGGCCTGGGAAAACGGGTTTCCCGTGCTTATCGTTGCGTTCGTGCACCTTGAGCGTCGCAATTTCGGCGAGGTCGAAGTCGCGTACATAGAAACGACCGTCTGAACGTGCCCGGTTCCGGAAACGCGAGGCGACGTCCGTGACCCGATCGAGATGAATGTCATGCAGCACGACGAGCCTGTCGTCGCGCGTGGCGACAATATCCTGCTCGAGGTAGTCCGCCCCCATGGCATAGGCCAGCGCCTTGGCGGGCAAGGTGTGCTCGGGAAGATACCCGGAGGCCCCCCGATGCGCTATGACGACAGGACGCATTCTATAATAGACCTTAAGAAAACCCTATAAGCATTTGATTAATCTATTTTTTGATCGGTCCATTTTCGTCAAACCCGGGGAAATCGAGCACCTCCCACCGCGCCGTGTCTTCACCGCGCGCCTGGAGCTTGAGCGCATCGACCATTTCACGATCATTCCATTCGATCGGGTCACCGCAGCGTTTGACCAGCTCAGCGGGGGTTTCATGCAGGCCCCCGAACGGCCTGATCGTGATCATGCCGATGTCGTTGGCCTCGGCTACGTCCATCATGAATTTCGTCAGGTCCGGGCTCTGCTCGTACGTGGACGCCAGGACGAACATCGCCTCGGCCGCCTTGATCTGCGCGATCAGCTCATCCTTGAGTCCTTGCTGACCGCCCGTCATTGGCAGGTTCTCGGGCTTGCTGACATTGAGGTAGTAGAAACGGTCGACGCTTTCGAGAAACTCGAATATGCGCAGATAGTCATCCGTCTCCTCGAAACAGTGCGTCGCGAACACGCGGATCGGATTACTTTCAGACAAAAAAAACTCCTTATCCGGTCGAATCTGTCGTTAGTTTAGCCAATTCGTGAGGATACCGCCCGGACCTGTTTCCATAGTATGGGCGTTTCGGTATCGTAGCGGCGCATGCGGCTACTTCTCTACAACATCCGGTACGCGGTCGGCGGCGGTGCGAGCATGCGCATGCCGATCCCCGGAGCAGGCTACGTACTGGGTAACCAGGCCGTACTCCCTGAAATTACACGCTTTATCAAGTCGGTCGACCCCGATGTCGTCGGCTTGATCGAAGTGGATACCGGGTCGATACGCAGCCGCAACGTCAATCAGGCCGAAAAAATCGCTGCGGACCTCGGCATGAACACCTCCTACGAGACCAAGTATGGCGACCGGTCGCTCAACCAGCTGCTGCCTATCGTGCGCAAACAGGGCAATGCGTTCATGGCTGCACCGCGTGTGCATGGCGAGAAGTTTCACTACTTCGACACCGGCATCAAGCGGCTGATCATTGAGCTCGAGATGGAGGACTTCGCCATCTTTCTCGTGCACCTGTCGCTCAAGTATCGGCATCGCCACCTGCAGCTGCGGCGGCTGTATGACCTCATCCAGGAGACGAAAAAGCCCGTCGTCGTTGCCGGCGATTTCAATACGTTCTGGGGTGAGAACGAAATCTACCTTTTCATGAAAGCTGCCGATCTGACATCCGCGAATACCGACAGCCTTCCGACATACCCGAGTCGGGCTCCGCGCAAGGAGCTCGATTTCGTGCTTTACCAGGATGGCATCAAGGTCACGGACTTTCGGGTCCCCAACGTGCGCCATTCCGATCACCTGCCACTCGTTTGCGACTTCGAGCTGGCCTAATTCACGAGAAAACCATGGCACAACACTGGAAACTGGAAACCGATTCGGCCGGCGTCGCCTGGCTGTGTATTGACAAAGCTGACGCGAAAGCGAACGTCCTGTCGTCAGAGGTCATAGCGGAACTCGGTAACATTATGGACGGGCTGGAGGCAAGCCCGCCGGCCGGCCTGGTGATGTACTCGGGCAAGCCCGACAGTTTTATCATGGGTGCCGACATCACGGAGTTCGGTGATTTCGGCTCGGCGGCTGAGGTCACACGGCTCGGCAAGATGGCGCAGGGGCTGTTCCTGCGTATTCGCAATCTGCCCTGCCCGACCGTTGTTGCTGTGAACGGTGTCTGTCTGGGCGGCGGGCTCGAGATCTCCATGATGTTTGACTACCGCATCGGCCCGGACAGCGACAAGAAAATATTCGGCCTGCCCGAAGTAAAGCTCGGATTACACCCGGGTTTTGGTGGCACCGTCCGCGCCGTGCAGCTGTGCGGCGTCAGGGAAGGCATGCAACTCATGCTGACCGGCAATCCGGTGAATGCCAGGAAGGCGCTGCGCATTGGGCTGATTGACCGCATCGCCGGCGAGAACACGTGGCGCGAGGTTGCGACGAAGCTGATCGCGACCAAGCCGCCCTTGGGTAAAGCGCCCATGATGGATCGTATCCTGGCGCTGGCACCCTTCCGTCCGCTGGTACGCAACATGCTCATCAAGCAGGTTGCGAGCAAAGCCCGCAAGGATCATTACCCGGCGCCGTACGCGATGATTGACCTGTGGGCAAAACACGGCGCCTCGAGCAAGACGGGCTACGATGCCGAGGCCGACAGCTTCGGCAAGATGATGTCCACGGACACGTCGCGCAACCTGATTCGCGTGTTCTTCCTGCAGGGCAAGCTCAAGAAGCAGGGCAACGAGACCGACAGGAAGATTGGCCACGTGCACGTCGTCGGTGCTGGCGTGATGGGCGGCGACATCGCTGCCTGGTGCGCGCTGCGCGGGCACACCGTCACGTTGCAGGATCGCGAGCAAAAGTATATCGACCCAGCCATGGAGCGGGCACAGAAACTGTTCACCAAGCGCGTACGCGACGAGGCGCAGCGTGCCGAGACGGCCGGCCGACTGCGGTCCGATGTTGAGGGAGCAGGCGCGGCGGAGGCCGATCTTGTGATTGAGGCGATCTACGAAAACCTCGAGGCCAAGCAGGAACTCTACAAGGTGCTGCAGGCAAAAATGAAACCGGGCGCCCTCCTCGCTACGAATACTTCGAGTATTCGCCTTGAGGAATTGCGCACTGTCCTGAACGAACCGACGCGATTCATCGGCCTGCACTTCTTCAATCCGGTGGCCATGTTGCCACTGGTCGAAGTCATTCGCTGTGCCGATACCGACCAGGAAGCCATGGATATCGGTTTCGCCTTCACCAAGGGCATCGGCAAATTCCCGCTTGAGTGTTCCAGTTCACCGGGATTCGTCGTGAATCGCATTCTTGCGCCCTATATGGGCGAAGCGATGGAGCTCGCACAGGAAGGCGTACCCCTGGTGGCCATCGACAAGGCCGCAGAAAAGTTCGGCATGCCCATGGGACCCGTTGAGCTGGCCGACAGTGTGGGGCTGGATGTGGGGCTGCATGTATCGAAGGTCCTGGGCGCGGCGATGAATCGCCCGGTACCCGAGGCGCTGGCCAAGATGGTCGACGACGGTCTGCTGGGACGCAAGTCCGGCCAGGGTTACTACAAGTGGGAAGACGGCAAGGCGATCAAGCTACCGGGCGATGGCGGCCCTGTCCCCGACGATATCGAAGATCGCCTGATCCTGCCTATGGTTAACGAAGCGGTCGCATGCCTGAATGAAGGCGTGGTGGCCAACGCCGATCTGCTCGATGCAGGGGTCATATTTGGGACTGGCTTCGCACCGTTTCGCGGTGGACCGCTGAATTACGCGCGCGAGCGCGGTATTGATTCTGTCGTTGCAGCCTTGGAGGCGCTGGCGTCGCGTTACGGCGATCGTTTTTTGCCAAACAGTGGTTGGTCGGACCTGTGACGCCTGTCACAACTGCACAAGAGCCCCCTGGGAAACTGTGCGGTGCTTCACGCTGCGCTGCATAGAAGGTACCGGAAGTTATTGAATTGAAGGTAGAATACGGTCTTGACGTAATATCAACTCTAAGAAGCGACACTCAGGAATCTCAGCAGGATGATAAATGGCGAGTGAGCAGGTAAACACAGAGCTGCTCAGAGGTTTTTCACCGCTTGACGGCCTTAAGCGCGACAACCTTGCGGCACTAGCACGCAAGGTGCAGATCCGTGAGCTGTCTCCCGGGCAATTGCTGTTCAAGGAAGGCGATACCGAGAAGCGGACAATCTACGTCGTTTCCGGAATTCTCGAACTCCTGGACCAGGCTAAAACGGTCGGCAAAATCGAGGGTGGCAGCGAAATGGCTCGCAACCCGGTGGCGCCCGTGTTCCCGCGTCGCGTCACTGCCAAGGCTCGCGACCGCGTTCGGTTTATCTCGATCGACAGCGATCTTCTCGACGTCATGCTGACCTGGGACCAGACAGGCACCTACGAAGTATCGGAACTGCAGGGCAAGTCAGACCAGGGAGGTGAAGACTGGATGACCATGCTGCTGCAGACGAAGGCGTTCCACAAGATTCCCCCGGCTAATATCCAGGCGATCTTCATGCGCATGCAGCAGATCAACTACCGGTCCGGAGACGTCATTCTGAAACAGGGCGCTGAAGGCGATTATTTCTACGTTCTGATCCGTGGGTCGGCTCTCGTCACCCGCGAGACCCCGCTGAGCAAGGAAGGCATCAAGCTCGCCGAGCTGCATGTGGGCGACACCTTCGGTGAGGAAGCGCTGATTTCCGACGCGAAACGGAATGCGACGGTTACCATGCAGAGTGATGGCGCAGTCATGCGACTCGGCAAGGACGATTTCAAAAAGCTGCTGAACGAACCGATGCTCGACTGGGTCTCGGTGGCACAGGCCGAAGAAATCGTGGGTACGGGCGGGCAATGGCTGGATGTGCGTTTGCCGAGTGAGTTTGAGAATCAGCACCTGGACGGTGCGATCAACATTCCGCTGTACTTTATTCGGCTCAAGATTTCGACACTCGACAAGAGCAAGAAGTACATCCTGTGCTGTGATACCGGGCGCCGCAGCTCAGCGGGTGCCTATATCCTCAGTGAGCGGGGCTACCATGCCTACGTGCTGCAGGGCGGCATCAACTCCGCGAAAGCCTGATCTACATCGTGTGCGTAGGCTTGTCGCCGCCCAGCGCGCCGGCCAGGTAGTTTTCGATCTTCTTCTGCGTATTACCCTGGTCCTGATCGGAGAACTGCACGCCGATGCCGGCCGTGCGTTTGCCCTGGGCCCCTTTCGGCGTCATCCAGATGACCGTACCCGCAACCGGGATTTTTTCTTCCTCGCCCATCAGGTTGAGCAGCATAAAGACCTCGTCACCCAGGCGATAAGAACTGTTCGTCGGAATAAACAGGCCGCCGTTGATAACGTAAGGCATGTACGCGAGGTACAAGGCGCTCTTGTCCTTGATCGTTAGTGTCAGCAGTCCTGGTTTGCTCATTGTTCAACCTTTGTTGGTGCCTAACGGCCGGCCAGCATCAAATTCATTCCATCCATGGGTGCAGTGGGTCCACATTCACGCAAACCCTCTGCCCAGTCAATCAGCAGCCCTTCGAACGTCACCTGGACATTGAATGAGCCACCCGGCTGCCCGCGCAGCCTGTTGATTATGTCTAAATAGCAGAACAGATTTCGGCTGTCCATGCGCCGCAGCACAGAATCCTCAATTGCCAGTCCCGGAGCGTGTGCACGGCCCGCAGAATGAGCCACAAGTGCCATTTTCAGCTGTTGCGCCATCCAGTCCAAAACATACTGCGGACCAATTTTGGTCCAGCGTGCAGCGACCTCGACCGCCGAACCCGCCCCGCGACCCAGCGTGTTGAGGTCCGCCGCGAGAGTCGCACCGGTCTCAAGGCTCTCCAGGGCCGCGAAAGCGCCCAATGGCGCCCCGCCTGCCGAACGGAGTGCCTCAGCCCAGGCGGCTCCCGGCTGCAGCCGGTCCAGCCAGCCCAGCGAGTGTGACTCCGGCGGCACTGCGATATCAATCCGCTGGCACCGACTGAAAATCGTTGCCGGCAGCTTGCCCACACGGTCGGCGATCAGGATGATCAGCGCATCGCCGGACGGCTCCTCGAGCGTTTTCAGCAGGCTGTTCGCCGCGCTCACGGTCATGGCATTCGCAGGCTCGATGATCGCGATCTTACCGCCACCCTCATAACTCGTCAGGCTCATTTCATGGACGAGCTCGCGAATTTGCTCAATGCCGATGGACTCCTTGTCCTCGAGCGGTGCCACCCAGCGCAGGTCGGCGTGTTCGGGTACGTCTTGTGGATCCTCTGGCAGCGCGCCCACTTCAAGGCCGAGCGTCGAGGCCGCAATCCAGCGGGCCGCAGCCCGCTTGCCCACGCCCACCGGGCCTGCAAGCAGCACGGCATGTGGGACGCGACCCTGGGCTACGCGGTCCTGCCAGCCTGCAACGAGGGGTGTGAGCCAGGTGAGGTCCATGCTGTCCTATGCGCCGATGAGCAGGTCGGCCAGGGCCGACATTTGCTCGCGAACTTCATCAATCGTCCGCGTCGTGTCGATAACGACAAAACGATCAGGTTCGCTGGCAGCAATCTGCAGGTAACATTCGCGGACGCGCTGAAAGAACTCGTGCCGTTCCTGCTCAAAGCGGTCCGGCTTGCTCCTGTTCCCGGCTCGTTCCATACCGACTTCGACAGGCGCATCCAGCAGAATTGTAAGATCCGGCCAGGTGTCTCCATGCACCCAGTCTGCGACGCGATCAATCGTCTCCATTGGGAGGCCCCGGCCACCACCCTGGTAGGCGCGGGTCGAGTCCGTAAACCGATCGCATACCACCCAGGTGCCGGCCTCGAGTGCCGGCACGATGACGTTGTTCACGTTGAATGAGCGTGCCGCGAACATCAGCAGGAGCTCGGCAATTTCAGGTACGGGCTCATCGCTGCGATTCATCAGAATCTCGCGGATGTCCTCGGCAAACGGCGTGCCCCCGGGTTCACGCGTTGTCAGCACTTTGTGTCCGGCCGCTTCGATTCGCTCCACCAACGTGTCGATGTTGGTTGACTTGCCGACACCCTCGATGCCTTCCACCGTAATGAACTTACCCCATTCCACGTCAGCGCCCTCCCCGACGGTTTTGCCGCAGGCGTGTCAGGTACTCGGCAACCGCCGCATCGTGTTCGTCCTTGGTGGCCGAGAACTTGTGACTGCCGTCCCCAAGGCCCGTTGCCACGAAAAACAGCTCCTCACCCTCTGCGGGATGCAGGACGGCGTGGATCGCTGCACGACCGGGCATGGCGATCGGCGTCGGCGGGAGGCCACCGCGCGTGTAGGTGTTGTACGGGGTGTCCGTTCGCAGGTGCTTGCGCGTCAGGTTGCCGTCGAAAGCCGGCCCTATCCCGTAAATCACGGTAGGGTCCGTCTGCAGTCGCATGCGCTTCTCGAGGCGCCGCGCAAACACCCCGGCGATTCTCGGCCGCTCATCGGCACGCGCGGTTTCCTTTTCGACAATCGAGGCCAGCACCAGCGCTTCATAAGGAGAATCGACGGGCGTCGACTCGCCGCGCGCCTGCCACTCTTCGGCTAGTACTTCCTGCATCAGCTCGTAGGCCTGAGTCAGCAGTTCGCGATCGGTGGTATGCCGCGGAAATCGATAGGTTTCCGGCAGGAACAGGCCTTCGGGATGCGTCACCGGCGCGTCCAGGGATTCGAGAAATGCCGGCCAGTCCTCCTGGGTCATCGTCTCGGCAATCGCTTCAGTGTTGTGCAGTGCCTTCAGCAGATCGCGATGATTCCAGCCCTCCACGATCGTGAACGAGTAGAGCCGCACCGAGCCTCGCGTGAACTGTTCGAGCAATGAGCGCGGCGTGGCGCCCGCTGCCAGTTCGTACTCACCCGCCTGGATACCACTGGCCTCGCCCGACTGCCGGGCATACAGGCGATACCAGAAATCGTCATCGATGATGCCTTGTGCGACGAGATCGGCCGACACCGTCGCGAAGGAACTCCCGGGCGCAATCACGAACGTGGCTCCGTCCTCAGGCAGGCTCACCGCGGCATCCATGAAGCGGTTCATCTTGTAAGCGCCGACCGCTGCGGCAAACAGCAGCAGCAGGATTGCAATGATGACCAGCAGCGCAATGCGTTTCATGAACGACACTCCTCAATACCGTAGTCGGCAAGCAGCGCCATGACGTGACGTGTGCCATCGCCAACCGACCACGTGTAGTCGCCGCAGCGGCGAACCGGCAGCGCGCCCAACTGGCTATTGGTAATGAACACCTCGTCGGCTGATGCCAGGTCGTTCTCGTCCAGATCGCGGACCTCGACCTCTTCCCCGTCGCGATCCATCAGGTTAATCACGAGCTGACGCATCGTCCCTGCGACGCCGCAACGCAACAGCGACGGCGTGCATACTCTTGAGTCTCGTACGATGAACATGTTGCTGATGGTACCGCAGATGAGTCGATCATCGGCGTCTCTCGTAAACCCTTCGAAGACGCCTGCCTGCAGGCACTCGGAGCGCGCCAGCACTTGCTCGACGCGGTTCAGGGACTTCAATCCGGCGACCGGCGAGCCTGTTGCCAGGCGAGTCTCGCAGAGCATGGTGGAGACACCGTTTCGATAGTCCTGCCTGTCCGCAGGCGTTGACGGGAACAGGCCAATGGAGACGTTGGCTCGCGACGGCATCTCCCGACCGTAGCCCCGATCCGTATCAGCCGCGTATACGATGATCTTGGCGATGCAATATGCCGTATCAAGCTCGCACCGCGCCAACACGCTTTCCAGTTCACGTTCCAGCGTCGCAAGCGGAGCGACCAGTCCAAGGCGCTCGCAGCCACGGGTGAGCCGCTCCACGTGATAACGCCACAAGCGGGGCTTGCCGTTGCGTATGGCAATCGTCTCGAAAAGTCCGTCGCCATACTGCAAGCCGCGGCTTGCAGGATCCGTCACGCGGATCTCGGAACCTATTTCAAACCACTCGCTCATTGGGAGATTGCCCGCAACATGCCCTTGGCCTTGGCCCGCGTTTCCTCGAGTTCTGCGAACGGATCGGAGTCCGCGACAATGCCTGAGCCTGCCCGGAAGGTCACGTGCTGGTTGTCCTTGACCATCGTCCGAATGAGGATGTTCAGGTCGAGGCTGCCATCCCGGTTGAGGTAACCGAATGAACCCGTGTACGCCCCGCGCGGCCCCTGCTCCAGCTCGCCGATAATTTCCATGCATCGCACCTTCGGGCAGCCGGTAATCGTGCCTCCCGGGAAAACCGCGGCAATGGCTTGCCCAGGCGTCACGTCATCACGCAGTCGACCTTTTACATTGGAAACGATGTGATGCACGTGCGCGTAGCTCTCCAGCACCATCATCTCATCGACTTCGACACTACCGGGTTCGCACACGCGGCCAAGATCATTGCGCTCGAGATCAATGAGCATGACATGTTCCGCCCGCTCCTTTGGGTGCGCAAACAACTCGCTGGATAGATTGTCATCTGTGTCTGCATCGGCGGACCGCGGCCGGGTACCCGCAATGGGCCGCGTCGACGCGATGCCCTCGCGCACCTCGAGCAGGCGTTCAGGTGACGATGAGATGATTTCAATATCCTGCCAACGCGCCATACCGGCGAACGGGCCTGGATTGGAGCGGCACAGCGCCGCATAGATGTCGCTGGCATCAGTGTCGGCTGAAATTTCAGCAGACCAGCCGCGCGACAGATTCGCCTGGTAGACGTCACCGTCCGCGATGTAGTTCTTTATCCGTACGACGCCCTCGGTAAAGTTCGCCGGCTGTTCTTCCTGCACCTGCATTACGCTCGCCGGAGAAGCCGCGCGATTGCGATCCAGTGACGCAATGTCTGCGAGCAGCTGCTCGCCGTCAATGCACTCAGGCGTTTCACACACCAGGTTGCACACCCCGTCGTCATGATCGTATACCAACGCTGTCGTACAACGCACTGCGAACGCAGCCGGCAGCCGGGTGTCCGCCGCGAGATTCAATCCCGGCTCGATTTCGCCCGCCAGTTCGTAACCCAGGTAGAGAAACCAGCCGCCCTTGAACGGCAAACCGCCCTGCTCGCGGCCGACTTTTTCTTTGCGCCAGCATTGATCAAGCTCATCGAGAAAGCGATTCCCAGGCGTGGCGACCAGTGTTTCACCGGGCGACGCGAACAGGATGTCGTAGCGCCCCAGCGAGCCACCGGGCGTGGTGCTCTGAAGCAGGAAGGGATAACGCGATGGGTAGTCGCGATGCAGTTGCCGCAGATCCCCTGGACCCGCGATCTCGCGAACTGTATTAATCAAAAGCTCGAAGAATCAAACTTCCGTTGGTGCCGCCAAAACCGAATGAATTGGACAGGATGGTCCGCACTTTCGCGTCACGCGCCACGTTGGCGGTGTAGTCCAGGTCACACTCGGGGTCCTGGTTGTCAAGGTTGATCGTCGGCGGAATCACCTGATCCTGGAGCGCCATGGCGCAGAAAATCGCCTCGACGACGCCGGCAGCGCCCAGCATATGGCCGGTTGTCGACTTCGTCGAACTGATCATCAGCGTGTTGGCGTGGTCGCCAAAGGCACGCTTGATGCCCGTCGTCTCACCAATATCACCAGCGGGGGTCGAGGTGCCGTGGGTGTTGACGTAATCGATATCGCTCGCGTCGAGCCCGGCATCGCGTATGGCGGCTGCCATGCACTTACGCGCACCTTCGCCATCTGCCGGCGGCAACGTAATGTGATACGCATCGCTGCTCATGCCGAAGCCGATGAGCTCGGCGTAAATCCGCGCGCCGCGCGCCTTGGCATGCTCAAGCTCTTCGAGCACGACCGTGCCCGCGCCATTACTCAGCACGAAACCATCACGATCGATATCGTAGGGGCGGCTGGCGCCTGCCGGATCGTCATTTCGGGTCGTCATCGCGCGGGCCGAACAGAATCCGCCCATTGCCAACGGCGTTGTGGCGTGTTCAGAACCGCCTGCGAGCATGACCTCCGCATCCCCATGTTCAATGGAGCGCGCTGCCAGCCCAATGCAGTGGGTGGATGTCGCACACGCCGTTACGATGGAAATATTGGGGCCCGTGATGTGTTCCATGATGCTGACCTGGCCCGAGGTCATGTTGATGATGCTGCCCGGAATAAAAAACGGCGAGATCTTGCGCACGCCGCCGGCCAGCATCTTGTTGTGATTGTCTTCGATGGTCTTGATACCACCGATACCGGCGCCCATCGCTACACCGATCGTGTGGCCGTTCTCCTCGGTAATTTCGAGGTTTGCGTCCCTGATGGCGTCAATGGTAGCGGCGACGCCATAGTGGATAAATGGATCGTTCTTGCGCTGGTCTTTCTTCGCCATGTACGCATCGACGTCGAAGCCCTTCACGAGTCCCGCAATACGTGTGGGCAACGTGCTGGTATCAAATTCGTCGATGAGAACGGTGCCGGGATTGCCCTCGCAAACGTTTCGCCAGGCATCATCCAAGGTGCTACCTACCGGCGAGATGATGCCCATTCCGGTGATTACGACGCGTCGTTTGCTCAAGAATCTGTCCGTCAGGTGATGGCAGGGCTGCCATTCGGAACTGGAAAATGAGGCGCGGCGACAAACGCCGCGCCTGCATGTTTAGCTGTCGCTCTGGCGAGCCTTGATGAAATCAATGGCCAGCTGGACCGTGGTGATCTTCTCCGCTTCCTCATCGGGGATTTCAGTCTCGAATTCCTCTTCGAGAGCCATTACCAGCTCGACGGTGTCGAGCGAGTCAGCGCCCAGATCATCCACAAAAGAAGCATCGTTCGTTACCTCGTCTTCTTTGACGCCGAGTTGCTCTGCAACAATGCTTTTCACTTGTTCTTCAATACTGCTCATGGTCTTTATTACTCCTGAAAAGACTCAGAAAATTCACGGCGGCAAGCCTTTTGAGGCCGGTTGTACCGCTGGTTTCAATCCCCTATTTAACGCTAAGTCCTTGATATTTCAAGGTACGTCGCGAGTGTGGGGGGCTATTGTATGTGAATCGTATTCGGCAATCTATAGCGTTTTAGTCCATCAGCATGCCGCCATTTACATGCAGCGTCTCACCCGTAATGTACGCCCCGCCTCCCGAGGCCAAAAACAGCACTGCATTGGCGATATCGTCACTCGCTCCGAGGCGCCCCAGCGGAACCTGTCCAAGCATGGCCGCCCGATTCTCCTCGGGCAGTTCCCTGGTCATGTCGGTGTCAATAAATCCGGGGGCTACCACGTTCACCGTGATCCCCCGTGAGCCGATCTCCTTGGCCAGCGATTTCGAGAAGCCGATCATGCCCGCTTTGGCAGCAGCGTAGTTGGCCTGACCTGGGTTGCCCATGACGCCGACCACCGACGCGATATTGATAATTCGTCCTTTCTTCGCCTTCATCATGCCGCGCAGGCAGGCTTTGCTCATCGCGTACAGGCCGGTCAGGTTGGTCGCGATCACGTCGTCCCATTCGTCCTGTTTCATGCGCATCAGCAGATTGTCACGAGTGATGCCCGCATTGTTGACGAGAATTGTCGGGGCGCCCTCCTTGGCCTGTACATCCTTGACGGCCGCCTGCACGGAAGCCTCGTCGGCGACGTTAAGCACGACCCCCCTGCCGTTGCCCGCGAGCGCTTCTGTAATGGCATCCGCACCGCCCTGGCTCGTCGCCGTACCGACTACGGTGGCGCCTGCCGCCGCCAATGCCGCCGCAATCGAAGCGCCGATGCCCCGTGAAGCGCCGGTTACCAGCGCAATTTCGCCCTCGAGGGCAGTCGCATTAAATAGCTCACTCATGAATGGTCCTTAGGTGTGTGTCATACCTTGCGGGTGACGCGCATTATATAGGCCTCGTGGACCGGGCACTACGCCACAACAGAGTCCCGGCCAGGGCCCCGCCAACCGCCCCGTAGAGATGTGCATTAACGATGACGTTACCGCCCGACGTCGCTTCGGATCCGGGCAATGGCCCACCGCTGAACTGCTCCCAGGCCAGTTTCGCCAGCACAAAACCCAGCAGAATCATGCTCTCCCTGTCGCGCTCGACAACCCCTTTGAGGAGCCCGCCCACCAGGAGGCCGTGCAGAACGCCCGACAGTCCGACGTACCAGGCGAGATTTGGATAGAGGAACCAGAAACCGACATCGATGATGAGAACAGTCAGTCCGAGAACCAGCAACCAGCGGACCCAGCCGAAAACGCCGCCCACCAACCACACAACCAGTGCCAGGCCCGCCAGGTTTAGCCACATATGGGTCCACCCCAGGTGCACGAAGTGGCCGGTCACGAGCCGCCAGAGCTCACCCCCGGCGACGCCGTCGCGCGTGTAGGCCAGGGCCTCTCGAACCTGCTCACCCCCAAATTGAAGCGCAATAGCGAGCGCCGAGACGCCCGCAACGAGCAGCCAGCATGCCCGCAAATTCGAATTTCCCGCCGCTTTGTGTAACCCCATGTTTGATATACTGACGTTTACTCTAAATCAGTGTCAATCAAGCGAATTCGCCCTGGCTGCGATTCGCGTGGAGCAATCCCAGTGAAGGAACATGCAGGAACAACAGGCCACCCTACCCGGCAAGCGGGCTTCACGCTCATCGAGATCATGGTGGTGGTGATCATTATCGGTATTCTGGCGGCTATCGTTGCGCCCAATGTGATCGGTCGCGTCGATGACGCGCAGATCATCAAGGCCAAGGCGGATATTTCCAATATTGAAAATGCGATGAAGTTCTATCGGCTCGATAATTTCGCCTATCCGACCACGGAACAGGGCATCGAAGCCCTCGTGACCAAGCCAACCGACCCGTCTATTCGCAACTGGAAAGCAGGCGGCTATATAGACCGGCTGCCAAAAGATCCCTGGGGTAATCCTTACCTGTACCTCAATCCCGGCAACAACGGCGAAATCGACATCTACACGCTGGGTGCCGATGGGAATCCCGGTGGTGACGGCCTGAACTCCGACATCGGGAACTGGGACGTCGAATAGGCGGTCCACGAGCCAGACCCTGATGTTCAGCAAGCGACTCTCGCGCGGCTTCACCCTGATTGA
The DNA here is from genome assembly GCA_945787845.1 of uncultured Woeseiaceae bacterium. GTDB lineage: Bacteria > Pseudomonadota > Gammaproteobacteria > Steroidobacterales > Woeseiaceae > UBA1847. The sequence continues at coordinate 40,996 of CALZJH010000014.1, forward strand.
GCTGCTGGTCGTGATCGTGATTGTGGCGACCATTACATCAATTGCGGTGCTGTCCACCGGACTCGTCGGTGACGACGAGGCACTCGACACCGAGCGCAGGCGCCTGACAACGCTCATCGAAACGATGCAGGACGAGGCCCTGTTCCAGGGTCGGGAGTTTGGCGTGGAGATCATGACGTCGTCGTATCGCTTCGTCGAATTCGACCCGCTTACCCGGCAATGGCTGGACGTACCCGGGGATGACCTGTATCGCTTGCGCCAGCTCCCTGAAGGACTGGAGTTCGACCTGTATATCGACGACAAGCGCGTGCAGCTCCTGAACGATCCGCAGGAACTCGCCGACGCCGACGATGACACCACGCGGTCGGCTGGTGCCCGCGCCTACGCACCGCACCTGTTCGTGTATGCAAGCGGCGAAGCCAGCGCCTTCGAGATTCGCATTGTGCGGCCGCAAACCCGCCAGGAACTGGTCATGCGCGGCGACATCCTGGGTGAAATCGAATTTGGTGAAGACGATGAAATCTAAGGGTTTTACCCTGCTAGAGGTGATGGTTGCGCTCATGATCGTCGCGTTCGCGCTCACCGCACTCAGCGCCAGCATGAACCAGATGATCGATGCGGCGAACACGATGCGCGACCGCACCTACGCCAGCTGGATCGCCCAAAACAAGATTGCCGAGCTGCGGCTCGCCAACGAAATCCCGGAGGTCAGCACGACAAGTGGTGACATCGAATTCGGCAGAATGACCTGGGAATGGGACGCCGTTGTTTCCGAGACCGGCATCGAGAATTTCATGCGCGTCGACGTGTCGGTCTCATACTTTGGCGAAGACTACGTAATCCAGACTGTCACGGGATTCATCGGAGAGCCTGTGCCCGTGAACTGGAGCAGCCGGATCTATCAGCAACGTAGCGGAGCCACGCAATGACGGCGCGGATCCGCAGCGCGGGCTTCACGCTCATCGAGGTGCTGGTCGCCATGGCCATTTTCGGCATTCTCGCGGCATTCGCGTCCATCGCGCTCGGTCAGGCCCTAAGCAATTCGGACATGTTGAATGAGCGCATGGATCGACTGCAAAGCATCCAGCGCACGATGACTTTTCTTTCCAACGAGTTGTTGCAAACGGCGCCGCGACCCGTGCGCGCAGACTTCGGGCTGCCCGCCGAGCCCGCACTGCAGTCGACGCTTGGGTCCGACTTCGCGCTGCAGGTCACACATGGTGGCTGGCCGAACTCCGCGGGCGTTCCGCGCAGCACGCTGCAACGCACGGCCTATCGGATAGAGGATCGGGAACTCATTCGGTATCACTGGAACGTGCTGGATCGGACCGTCAATAATCTGCCGGTCGGGACGGTACTCATGGACGACATCGACAGCCTGAGCTTCCGTTTCCTGCAGGCTAACGGTGAATGGTCCGATCAGTGGCCGCCGATCAACGTGCAGACGACCAGCGATAACAGTATGCGCCCAAGGGCCGTGGCCATTGTGCTGGAGCTTCCCATCGAGGGTGAGCTGACGCGCATCGTGGAGGTGGCACCATGAGCAAGGCAAAAGGCGTCGCCCTGATAACGGCCATGCTGATTGCCGCCCTCGCCGGCTCGCTTGCTGCGGGCCTGAGCTGGGACAACGCGCTGGACGTCAGGCGCACCATGGTCATGCTGTACCGCGACCAGGCCATCCAGGTAGCGGTAGGCTCCGAAGGCTGGGTCAGGTCGATACTGCGCGAAGACGGCGCCCAATCGGAAACCGATCACCTCGAGGAAGTCTGGGCGACCGATATTCCTGCATTACCGATCGACTCCGATGCTGTGCAGGGCCAGATCTGGGGCAATATCGAGGACCTCCAGGGACGGTTTAACGTCAACAACCTGATCGACAGCACCGGGGAAGTTAACGAGCCCTTTTTCGAGCAGTACGAACGTCTCCTCGACGCGCTGGGGCTCGATCCCGCCCTGGCGGGCGCAACCGTCGACTGGCTCGATCCGGATCAGCAGGAGACCATACCGGACGGCGCGGAGGACCCGATCTACACGGGCTACACGCCGGCCTACCGGACTGCCGATCGCCCGCTTGTGAACATCACGGAACTGGCGGCCGTCAACGGCATGGATCGCATCACCTTCGAGACTTTGCTGCCACACGTCATTGCGCTTCCCAATATCAGCGGTGAGCCGACTGCCGTAAACGTCAACACGGCCACGCTTGAGGTTCTGCAGTCCCTCGGGCCTAATATTGACCTCTCAACGGCCGAGGGGCTGCTGCAGGCACGAGAAGGCGGCGGCTTCGCCGATGTCAGCGGCACGTTCTCGCCGCTCGTTGCACAGGACCTCGCGCCGCAGGGATTCGGCGAAACTTCGGAATATTTTCAATTGAAGGCCGTCGTGCAGATTGATACCGTTCGCGTTAGCCTGTTTACCGTGATTCATCGAAACGCCGCTTCGGGCGAAGTGGCAACCATCCTTCGCAGCCTGGGAACTATCTGACATGGCAGAGTTTGTCGTCATCCGACTTGGACGAGACCACAACCCGATGGCCGAGTGGATCGTCGCCGATGACAACGGCACGCGCCGGAGCCAACCGTCGCGAGGGTCGTTGGCGGAAGCCGCGGCCGCGGTTCAGGGCCGGCCCGTTATCGTGCTGCTTCCGGCCACAGAAACACTGACGACGTCTGTCAACCTGCCGATGCGATCGGGTGCCAAGCTCAATGCAGCTCTGCCCTACGCGTTAGAGGAACAGGTTGCCGTCGACGTCGATACCATGCACTTCGCGGCCGGTGACAAACGTGAGTCCGGCGTACGAGCCGTTGCCGCCGTCGCCAGAGAACAACTGGAGCGCTGGCTTGGAGAACTCGAAGAAGCCGGCATAACGCCCTGGAAGATGGTTCCGGAGAATTACGGCCTCGCGCGTATCCCGGGCACGATGAGCGTGCTCGTCGATGACGACTGTGTGTTCTTTAACGACGGTGAAGACGCCGAGTTCGTCATGCAGGGCGCCACACCCAGTGATGCACTCGTCGCGGCCGGCAAGTTAACGGACAGCGCGGACGACGACGTTCCGCCTGACCCATCCGGCCACCTCGTGGTGTACTGCGATGCGGCGGATGAAGAGCGCCTGTCACACGACTGGATCGTATTGCGCCATGAACTGCACAGCGTCGACATCAACCTCCTGCCCGACGGTGCGCTGCCGCGCCTTGCAGTGACGGTCGCCAGTGGCCAGGGTGTCAACCTGCTTCAGGGACGATATGGCCCGAAAGCGGATTATGGTTCGTGGCTGCGTCCGTGGAGCAAGGCCGCCATGCTGTTGCTCGCATTCCTCATAGTCGGTTTCACGGGTAAAGGCGTTGACTACTACCGCTTGACCCAGGAAGAAGCGGCGTTGCAGGAGCAGTTTGCGCAGACGTACCGCCTATTCCGGCCGGGCGAGACGGGTCCGTTCGCGGATCCACTGCAACGGGTAGAGTCATTGCGGCGCTCACTCGGAACCAGTGCGGCGCCTCAGGTCTTCCTGCCATCAGTGCTGCAATTGAGCGTGGCATTACGCCAAAACTCTGAGGCCAAAGTGGATTCCGTCAGCTATCGCGCCGGCGTTTTCGACGTGCGAATTACGGCGCCTGATGTCGAGACGGTTGGCAAGCTCCAGGAAGCCATAGCAGCGACGGGCCAGTTTGCGGCATCGATTCAATCAACCGACAAGGTAGACGATCGCATTACCAGCCGTATTCAGATTCGCGAGGCAGGCTCATGAAGGACTGGTACGAGAACCTCGAGGCCCGGGAGCAGGTATTTGTTCTCATTGGCGCGGTATTCGTCGTCATCGCCCTGCTCTTCTATGGCCTGTGGCAGCCGCTGGACAAGCGGCATACGCAGGTCGCGACCAGCGTCGAAAATTTCGAACTCGCATTGGCGGGCCTGCAGCCATTGCGCGAGCTCGTGGCCAATGGCAATCCGAATCGTCCATCGGATGCACCGATAAGCCAGCAAGCGCCGATTATCATCGTGTCCCAGACGCTGCAGAGCCGCGGCCTGGAACAATACAACCGCCGCAGTGCGCCGACGCCGAACGGAGTGCAGGTACGCTTCGAAAATGTCGCGTTTGACGAGCTCGTCCTGTGGCTGGGTGAACTGGGCAACAACTACGGCTTGATTGTGCAGCAGGGTACGATGCAGTTGGCACCCCAGGCCGGACCCGGACGCATCAATGCGTCGCTCACGCTGGAGCGCGCCCTTTGATCCAGCGTAATCGCAGCCTCACGCTGCTGGCCATCCTGACCCTGGTGCTTGCCCTGGTCATTACCTTCCCGGCTCGCATCGCCTACCAGTGGGCTTCCCCGCCGCACGTGAAGCTTAGCGGCATCCAGGGAACCATCTGGAGCGGCAGCGCGCGCGAGTTCTCGACGAACGGCATGTACCTTCGCGACCTGGCATGGCGTATGCGTCCACTGCAGCTTTTCACGGGCAAGGCCGCCTACGATATCAGCGGCTCTCCGGTATCCGGTTTCTTTGAAAGCGAAATCGCACTGGGCTTGGGTGGCACGCTCACGCTGGAAAACCTGTCTGCGTCGGTGCCCCTGCAGATGTTCGCGGGTGCGGCCAATATCGCCGGGTTGAGTGGCAGCGCCAGTTTGACATTTGAACGCCTTGAACTCGAGTCCGGTCGGGCAACGGCGATGGATGGCACGGTCGACGTTGCGAACCTTGTCGTGCCCCGACTCAACAGTTCCTCCATTGGCGGCTATCGTGCCGAGTTCTTTACGCAAAACAACGGCATTGTTGCGAGCGTCGAGGATACGGACGGCGTTATCGATCTCGCGGGCAGCCTGCAGCTTAATCCAGACAAGTCTTACGCGTTTCTCGGCCAGGTGGTGGCCAAACCCAATGCACCAGACAGCCTGAAGCGCCAGATTCGATTTCTGCCGCTCGCCAATGATCGTGGCCAGCATGAGCTGCGCCTTGAAGGCAGCTACTGAATCTCGACGAATTCCTGCAACAGTGGGAAGTACAAGGCGCAGCGCGGCTCAGTTCCCGAATAGGCACGATAGATCGCGGCGTACTTGCGCAACTGCGGCGTGTACCGCGTGACCTCGGCATCGATGAACCCCGGCAGATTGCCACCTTCATGCGTACTGGTTTTGTAGTCGACAATCCAGTGATCGCCATTTTCATCGATGCGCACTCGATCCACGACGATCGATTCGATCTCGCCGTCATACAAACCGGTTAACGCAAGTTCGGCGTAGCCCTCGCCGGCAAGCAGCCAGCGGCCGCGATCGTCGTCCGCCGTCCCGGCAACTGCAAGTTCGACACGTTGTGCAACATTGTCGGCTGCGGCCGCTCCCAGACCCATCTCGCTCAACCAGCGCAGCGTGACCGGTCGCATGGATTCATCGACTCTCAGCGGCGCGCGTCCGTCTGCGATCAACTGCAGCCAGCGATGAGCGAGCGTACCCGCAATGCGCGCCTCAGTGCCGACCCAGTAGAACTCGACGTCTTCCTCGATATCGACCTGGGTGCCAGCCACCGTCGACCAGGGCGGCGGCGCAATCGCAGGCAGTGTCCAGGGCAAGTCGAATCGCCTTCTCTCGGGTTGGGCGTAAGTTGTGCCCTCCGGCGCCGACCCCTGGCCTGACCAGCTTTGGAAGGCCTGTTCATAAGCAGGCTGGAGTTTTGGCCACAGCAGGTGAAGCAAGCTGTCGCTGCGGGCCGGTTTGAATTCCTCACCGTCAGCCGACACCGAGACGTTGCCGACGAGGTGCAGACTTTTTTGCGCGCGTGTGCAGGCCACGTACAGCAGCCGGCCTTGTTCATGCTTGTCCTTTTCACCGGCTGTGAACGCAATGTACCGATGCACCGGATCGCGTTCCACATCCTGCCGTGGCCCTACCGGGCTAATGATCTTGCGCCCGTCGCTGTCTTTAGAGGGCATGTCAAACCAGCTCAGCACGCCCGGATTGCCGCCACCCGGCTTGCGGCCGAGGCCGTACAACATGACGTGATCGAATTCGAGGCCCTTCGCCCTGTGCATGGTCATTACCTGCACCCGCGAGCGTTGCGTGCTCGATACCCTCTCATCGTCGAGTATCGACTCCAGACGAGCCACATCCGGCAACGTGCCGCCAACTTCGTGAGCATCGAGCAAATCCAGGAAACGGTAGACGTTGTCGATCTCCATAGCGTCCCGGAGTGCTCCCGGCCCGCCGAGATGCAGCCAGCAGCGCTCTATGCGCTGGCGCAGCGAGGTGGAACGATGGGGTAGAAACAGCTCGCTGAGCGGGCCTCGTGCCGCATCCACGGACCGGCGCCCGTCGGCCGACAGGCGTTCACAGCGCTCGGGATCCTCCAGCAGCTCGCGCACAGTGCTTTTCGTATCGCTATGCACGAGCGCGTGAAGATCCGACCACGACAAGCCGATCCACGGTGCACGCAAGACGCCGAGCCAGGCTAGTCGATCACCGGGATGCACCGCCGCCCGCGTCAGCGCCAGGATATCGATAATCTCGGGCAAGTCCGTCAGCTTGTCGATCTCGATAGCCGTATAGGCAATTCCCGCGTGCCGCAGGGCGGCAAGCAATGCAGGCAGCTGTGTCCGTCCGCGGACCAGGATGGCGAGTTCGTCGTCGGGATTAGCGGCGAGAATGTTGGCGACTTCGCAACAACCTACATTTGCCTCTTCCTCGGGATGCACGCCGAACACAGGATGGATGACGGTTTCGCCGCGCCCCTCGAGGTGCGGTGCCGGTACGGCCGCCGAATATGCGACGGCGCCGCGCAGCGCATCGTTTTGTGGCGCGAGGACGGACGGAAACAGCTCATTGAACCAGTCGACCAGCCGGCTGCCGGAACGGAAATTGCGGCGCAATACCAGTGAGTCGAGCTGCATGCGTCCGATGCCGAACTGTCGAGCCAGCAGGAACTGTCCGACCTCTGCATTTCTGAACCGGTAAATGGATTGCATCGGATCGCCGACGCAGAACAGCGTGCGTCCGTCGCCCTGCGTCCAGCCGCCCGTGAGCGCCTCGAGCATGCCGTATTGCGCGTGTGACGTGTCCTGCATTTCGTCGACGAGGATGTGGCTCACCTTGTAGTCGAGCAGCAGCGCCACATCACCCGGATTCTCCGCGCTGCCCAGTGCCGCGGCGGCGTGCAAGGCCACCTCGATATGGTCTGCGATCCCCTGCTCGGCGAACAGACGCTTCAGCTCGGACACGGCGAGCGGCAGCAGCCGGAACAACGCGAGCAACACGGCCCACTGGTCATCGGAATAACGCACGGGTGGCAGACTTCGCGTTCCGTGCAACAGGTTCGCGATGTCTTGTTCATCGGCGAGATCCTCAAGCAGGCCCGACATTGTGTCCTTGCGCGCTCGATCCGTCGTCGGAAAACCCTGTGCCTTGGTGACGCTCTTGCGAAATTGCGGCTTGCTCCGGATAAGCAGCATTTCCGCGATGCCCTGCCAGCACGTCACGTCGTTGGAATCCGTTCCCGGCCAGTTCCCGCGCCCGGCCAGTGCCAGTATCGGGCTTTGTGTGTCACCGTCGGCAGCGAGGCAGCCGGCCGCGTAGTCAAACAGGGCCGGCAGCTCGTCGAACTGTCCTGCTCCCATCACCTTGCAAAGCTTATTGAGATGCTCCCCGACCGCAAATCTCAGGCTTTCCTCGAAGCGTTCCCGCAGGACAGGACCGTCATCCTCGGACACGCTGCCTGCGCCAATGAAGGGCAGCCATTGGTCACGCGTCTTGAGCATCGCGGCCAGGTAGGACACGTACGACCACGTACTGTTGTCGACGTGAGCCAGCACGTCACGCGTCGCATCGGCCGCCGGTCCCGACTCCGCGAGCCAATCGAGAGTGGCGATGGCGGCTGCTTCGTGCACGGCCGTGAGATCGGCATCGGTTACGATCCGCATGCCGCTGGCGCCGTCCGGTGTGCTCAACGGTTGCGAACGGGTGATGGTGCTATTCAGTGAGTCGAGCGTCTGGATGCGCATACGGCGCGGGCTACCGATGATGTTCCAGTCGTGCTCTTGCGAGCGGCGCAATGCATCGCCGGCCAGCCGCATGGTCAGCTTCTGGTGCTCTTCCTCCGGCTCCACTCCCGCGCGTGCGCGACGCAACGCATCCAGCACGCGCAGCTGCATTTCTGCAGCGGCCTTGCGAGTAAACGTGATTGCCAGAATCTCTTCCGGATTCTCGACCCGGCCGAGCAACTTGAGATAGCGCTGGATCAACAGCTCGGTCTTTCCCGAGCCGGCCGGCGCCTGGACGATGAAAGACCGCGTGACGTCAAGGGCGTCCTGTCGCGCCTTGATGTCGGCTTGCAGGAGTTGCGGCTCAGGCGTCACGACGCAGCTCCGTATAGCGGCTCAGAACGTTCAGGCGACGGGCGCTGGCAGCGCCCTGGTCCGCGACGATGCGCACATCACCGGCCATGAGATCATCGCAGGCCGCACTAATCGCATCGCGCATAGTGGCCAGCAATCCGGGCCAATCCTCGTCGTTTGTAAAGCCCCTCCCCGCACCGCTGAACCCCGGTTCACGAGGATTGACGTTGGCGAGTGCCAGCATCGACACAGGCTCGCTTGTTGCGCTGGCATACACGAACAGCTGTGGGTCTTTTACAGAACCGTCTCTCAACAATAACTGCCTGGGGTTCCCGGTCTTGTAGTCGAGAATTGCAATGCTGCCATCCGGATAACGATCGATTCGATCGAAGCGCAAGTCGAGGTGCAGGTGAGCGTGGCGAAACTCCAGGGCGCCCTCAATGGCAGCGACGTCGAATTCGCCCCTCGCGCGATCGAGCTTCACAAACGCCGTGACGACATCGACGATGCGTTTTTGCTCGAGCTGAAGCAGGTTTAACAATACCGCTCCGCTATTGCGCAGGTAGCGTTGAACCGCAGCGTCGGCGGCGTCAGAGACAGTGGCAACTAACTCGTCGTCCCCTATCTCACGCAGCTGCGCCGCAGAAGGAAGATTTTGGTAAAGCCGGAAAAGCGTGTCGTGAACCAGGTTGCCACGCAACAACGCCGGTATGCCAAGAGCCTGCGGGTCGAGGCCTCGAATGCCGAGTCGTCCATGCGCGAACGCCGCGAAAGGCTCCGTCATTTGCCGCTCTACCGTGCCGGCTCCCCCAAAGACCTTTTCTCCTTCGAGCGCCGGAACCTCATCGTCAACGGAAATAGCAGTGACCCGTTGCAGGAGCCGGTTTGCATGCCAGCCCGGGTCGACGGGCGTATCGGCGAGTGTGACATCTCCCAGTAACTCACTGGCGGCCTGGTCGACATCGTCTTCAACGAGCGCATAGCTGCAGACGACGTTTGGCGCCGACGACCGGAGTCGACGCAGGGTGCCTTCGGCCCAGGCACGGGTATCCTCCGGTGTCGCATCCGGCATAGCGTGGTCGCGTTGCAGCGCGCGCGAAATGAGCGGCGACGGTGTCCCGGGTGGCGGCCAGCTGTTGGCATTGAGACCGCCGATCCAGATGGCGTCGAACTCCGCTCCAGAGGCCTCCAGCGGCCCCATGAGCTGCACTGCCGCGCGACGGGTCTCTGGCTGAAAGACAGTCTCTGCGGCCATTTGTTCGAGCTGGCCAATAGCGCCGCCGGCACTCATTGAGGCACTGACCAGGTCCAGCCGCGCGAAATCATTGAGCAACTCCCGCCAGCGATTGACAAGCTGGTAGCTGTCACTGTTGCGTGAGCCGGCCCCGGGCCAGCCGAGGGTGCGCAGGGCATCGTCAAACATCATTACCCAGTCCGCCGGCGCCGCGTACCTGGGGATTTCGCGCCGCATCTTACTGAGCGCGGCAATCCTGCTCAGCCAGTCGCTGCCGTCCGTGCTGTCACCGGCGCCCCGCAATGCCGAAGTGAGCATCGACGGTGCCCACGCGCGGTCGGGCATCTGGCGCAACTTCAATTCGAGCCTCGAGCGACCGTCCAGATCACCGTCGCCGAGCAGCGGCGACTGGAGCAGGCGTGCGACCTCCCTGGCCGAAAGGTCAGCGATGAGCCAGCGCAAGGCCGACAACGCCAGCTTTACAGCAGGATAGTCGCTTAGCTGCTGTCCATAGGACACATTGACGGCGTCCCGCAGCGACTCGGGACCGTATTGCCAGCCGGGTATAAAGCCTTCGCGAAGCAAGCGCAGGTCGCGCTGGGACGACTGTTCCAGACCTTGAACCACCACGGCGACCTGTGCGTCCGGTTGCGCATCGAGGATGCTTCGCGCCCAGGCACCTGCGCTGCGCAGCTCTGCGTCGCGCTGTTCGAAGGCGAACACACTCGAGCTGCCTTCCCGCTGCGTTGCGTCTTGCACCAGGACGGTCGAACCGCTTGCCGACAGTGCCTCCTGCAGCGCAGTGATTGCAGGCCGCAGTCGATCAAATCCTGCAAAAACATAGCGCTTTCTCGGTACCGCACGTCCGGTGACCAGGAGTTCGAGGGCCAGCGCCGGCAGCCCTGCGTCGTCCACCCAGTTCTCCTTCTCCAGGATCGCCAGGTAGCGCCCCGCGGCCGCGGCGTAAAGACGTTGATCCTGGCTTTGCGCCGTCCGGGCTACCTCGCGTATCGTTACTCTCCAATCGGCGAGTTGTTGCCACGTGTCACGAGCCATTCTCACCAGCGCCGGCAGGCCGCTCACGCTATCACCCAGCTCTTTGCGCAAACAGCGCTCCCAAAGCAGCCGGCTTTGATGTGAATTGATCGTGGTTGGAAGGCGCGCTCGGCCCTCGGCAGACTCAGCGAGCGTGCCCAGCCATTGCCGCAGCGGCTGGATATCCGGTGTCCGCCAGGCGCTTACGCCGCTGGCGACCTGCTGTGCTCCCCACGTGCGCTTGAGATCCCGCGCCAGGCGCTGATTGGCCGTCACGAGGCAACTCGACTCGTCCAGCGCGTCCTGCAGCCATTCGTACATCGTCAGGCGTAGGGCGCCAGGCAAGCGTCTATGCGCTCGAATACCACGCTGATCGTCTCGGGGTCGGGCAACGTCGTCACCCGGAAGTGATCGGCGTACGGGGTATTGAAACTCGTGCCCGGAGCAACCAGGACGTGATGCTTCTCGAGCAACTCCATTGCGAAGGCCTGGTCGTCCAGTTTGCCGTCGAACCGCTCATCCAGCTGCACGAACGCGTACATGGCCCCCATTGGCTTCTGCAAATGCAGGTAGTCGCTGGCATGGACAGCATCGATGATGGCCTGGCGAGACTGGTACAGTCTGCCGCCCGGCTTAACCAGTTCGCCGATACTCTGAAAACCGCCCAGGGCTGTTTGCACCGCCCATTGCGCCGGGACGTTGCTGCAAAGCCGCAAAGCGGCCAACAGCTCCATGCCGTGAATGTATTCACTCGCATGCTCCAGGTCGCCGCTGAAAACGCACCAGCCGACCCGGTAACCGCAGGCTCGATAGATCTTGGACAGACCCGAATAGGTCAGGCACACCGTGTTCTCGACAAGCGTCGCCAGCGGGATGAACTCGGCGTCTTCGTAGACCATCTGGTCGTAAATCTCGTCCGCCATTACAACGAGATTGTGTTGCTCCGCGAGATCCACAATAGCCTGCAGCGTGTCGCGACTGTACACGGCCCCGCTGGGGTTATTCGGGTTGATAACAACGACGGCACGCGTGCGTTTGTTGATGAGTTTTGCCATCGCCTCGAGGTCCGGCATGAACCCGGCTTCCGGCGGGCAGGCATAGTGCCGCGCCTTGCCGCCATTCAACGCTACTGCGGCACTCCATAGCGGGTAGTCAGGACTCGGGACCAGCACCTCGTCACCCGGATTGAGCAGGGCCCGTAACGACAGATCGATCAGTTCACTGACGCCATTGCCAATGAAGACCTCGTCAGCCGAAACGCCAAGAACGCCACGATTCTGCTGCTGCATGACGACGGCTTCCCGAGCCGGGAAGATGCCTTTCTGGTGGCAGTAGGGTTCGGCCTGAGCGAGGTTCTCGATCATGGCAAGGCGCATGGTCTCCGGCGTTCGAAAACCGAAGAGTCCCGGATTACCTATGTTGAGCGAAATGATCTCGTAGCCGCGTTTTTCGAGTTCGAGGGCATGATGAGCCAGCTGTCCCCGGATCTCGTAGCGGACGTCTTTGAGAACCGAGCTGGACTGAATTTCTTGTTCCATAGTGATTAGCAATCGATGAGAGTGGATCTAGATTGCGTCCTCATTCCTGAGGACGGCGATCATGTCCGCAGAGTACCCCAACCACTCCCGTAAAACCTCATCAGTGTGCTCACCAAGCAGCGGCGGTGCCCTTTCGTAGCAAACCGGAGTCGCGTCGAAGTCAACCGGGTTCGATACCATCGGAACCGACTCGCCCGCCGCATTTTCAATCCGCCGCACCAGCTTCCGTTCCCGGGCGTGCGCGTTGCTCAGCACCTCGCCAATGTCATTGATCGGACCGGCCGGGACGCCGCGCTCCGCGAACGCCGCGAGCCATTCGCTGGTCGTTTTTTCACGCAGCTGGGTTTGCAGGCATTCGATCAGGCTGCTTCGATTCTCGATACGAGAGGCATTATCGGCGTAACGCGGATCGTCAGACAGTTCTGGCTTGCCCACCGTTGCCGCGCATTCCCGGAACTGCCGGTCATTGCCCACGGCCAGCATCAGGTTGCCGTCGCGTGTGGCGAACGCCTGGTACGGCACGAGATTTGGATGCGCGGTCCCCATGCGGCCCGGCACCGTTCCACCGACCAGGAAATTCATATTCTGGTTGGCGAGCCAGGCCACCTGGCTGTCGTACAGCGGCACGTCAATGTACTGCCCTTTTCCCGTTATCGTGCGCGCGTTCAATGCGGCCAGCACCGCCGTTGTCGCGTACATCCCGGCCATGATATCCGCAATGGCGACACCGACTTTCTGCGGCCCGCCGCCCTCGTCGTCAGGCGGCCCTGTGATACTCATTAATCCGCCCGACGCCTGGATCATGGCGTCATACCCGGGCTGACTGGCGCGACTCCCGGACTGCCCAAACGCCGAAATGGAGCACACCACGAGCCCCGGGTTGTCCCTCCTCAGTTCGGTGGGGTCAAGCTTGTGACGTTGCAGCGTCCCGGTGCGGAAGTTTTCAAGGAGGACATCGGCTTTGCTTGCCAGCTCGCGAACGAGTTGCTGCCCACGGTGCGTCGAGATATCGACCGTTACCGATCTCTTGTTGCGATTCGTTGACAAAAAGTAGGCCGATTCCGACCCCAGCCAGGGTGGTCCCCAATGGCGTGTGTCATCGCCCTGCCCGGGACGCTCGATCTTGACGACATCCGCGCCGTAATCACCCAATAGTTGTCCGGCCCAGGGGCCTGCCAATACGCGACTCATGTCCAGGACGCGAATATTTTGGAGTGCGGCGCTCATGCTGCGCACAGGGTACAGAATTCGAGCGCATAAAAAACCCGGCCAGCTGTTTAGGCTGGCCGGGTGGGTCCGCACGGAGATTGCGGATTGCGTGACGAAACCGGGGCGATTACTCGCTGGCCGTTTCGTCCAGCTCTTCTATGTCGGCGCCTTCAACATCCTGTGGCGCCGGCATGTGTTCGATTTCCGGCTCTTTCTTGCCGAACTGTATGAGCAGGTGTTCTTCTTCTAACTCTGATAACTCGCGAATCGACTCGATTCGGTTGTTACCGACCATGCTGCCTTCGTATTCGAGACTATCAAATCCGGCGCAAACTCTGCTTGTGGTCGTTTTGAACCAAATGCCATGGCTGTAGCGGAGCCCGTGGGCTCGGCGACTCAGGACCACATGGTAACTGCGGCGACCGCCAGCCTTGACGATCAGGTTTTGCTCGTCCAGAACGGTATATCCTCGGATACTTGGCTCGTGGATGCAATCACGACCCCTGTCGGCCGTGTCGTCAAGCCCTGCATCCGCCTGCTCCGAGGTTCCGGCACAGGCTACCAAAAAACATGAAGTAAGCAGTATAACTATCTGTTTATAATACATTAAAGTCCACTCTATTTGGCTGAAGACAGCGCTTGGCACGTTCCCGTCAAGGCACAGGTCGACACCTGAATTAGACCCGATTCAGGGCCAAAGTTTACGCCAAATCCGCGCCCGTGCGAGTCAATTCTCAGCCTTCCAGCGTGCCGCGCGGGCGTTCCTCATCGCGAATCCATTCGCTCCAGGAGCCCACATAAAGCTGAGGCTCGATAAAACCCGCCTCAACACCTGAAATCGCCAGGTGGCAGGCTGTTACGCCGGAACCGCACATCACACACCACGCCACATCTCGGTCGCTCCCAAGCGCTTCCTCGAGCAGCTCCGCCCTCTCAGAAAGCGGCCGCCAGGTTTCGTCGGGATTTAGAAAATCGGCAAAGGGCAGGTTTATCGACCCCGGAACATGTCCGGCCACGGGGTCGATGGGTTCCTCCGCACCTGCGAATCTCAGCTTGTCCCGGGCGTCGAGCAGATTGCGTTCAGGTATGCCGGGTACGTCCGCTGCAAGCTCCTCGGTCGTCAACACCAGGGCGTTGTTTTCTTGCGCCACGTAGTCCACAGGAGGTCTCTGCCGCACGCGCGTCTCCACAGGGAATCCGAGTGATTGCCAGTGACTGAAACCGCCGTCGAGGAGAAACACGGATTTGTGCCCAAGCCAGCGCAGAATCCACCAGGCTCGTGCAGCGACTGCTCCATTGCCACCATCGTAAACCACGATCGTATCCGTATTGCCAATCCCCAATTCACCGAGACGCTTGCTGATGGCTCCTGCCTCCGGCAAGGGATGGCGGCCGGACTCGGCAGTGATCGGGCCGGCCAGGTCACGGTCGAGATCCAGATAGACGGCACCCGGAACGTGTCCCTGCTCGAAGCTGCGACGACCCTCATCCACATCCGCGAGATTGAAGCGGCAATCAATGATCGACCATGCGGAGTCGCTGCTCGCTGCATGGAGGGCGGTCGTTGAAATCAGAATCCGTTGTTGCGCCATAGCACGACTACTATGCCCGATTAGGTATGGGCCTCTTGTACACGTTCACTTAGTCTTGGACAATATCAACCCAGCGGGCATCCGCCCCACCTAATACCGAAAATCGGGAGTTACACAGTGGAAAAGATCGTTGTCGGTCTGAAGCGCGTCGTCGACTACAATGTGCGCGTTCAGGTCAAAAGTGATGGCAGTGGCGTCGAGACCGATGGCGTCAAGATGAGCATCAACCCATTTGACGAAATTGCCCTCGAAGAAGCGCTTCGCATCAAGGAAAGTGGTGCCGCAAGCGAGGTGATCGCTGTGTCGATAGGCACCTCGGATGCGCAGCAACAACTGCGCACGGGACTGGCAATGGGGGCCGATCGCGCGATCCTCGTAACGGTTGACGGCGATATCGATCCGCTGAGCGTAGCGCATGTTTTCAAAGCACTGGCGGAAAAAGAGAACGCCGGCCTCGTCATGCTGGGCAAGCAGGCGATCGATGGCGACAACAGCCAGATCGCGCAGATGCTGGCCGCCATCTGGGGACGACCCCAGGCCACCTTCGCCTCGAGCGTGACGATTGACGGCGATACCGCCCGCGTCGTGCGCGAAGTCGACGCTGGACTCGAGACCATCGAAGTGGACCTGCCGGCCGTCATGTCTGTAGACCTGCGCCTGAATGAGCCGCGGTACGTAAAGCTGCCGGATATCATGAAGGCCAAGAAGAAACCGCTGGACGAAATCCCCCTTGCGGACCTCGGTATCGCAGGTGGACCCCCGATCAAGGAACTTGCCTATGCGCCACCGGAAGACCGGCAGCGCGGCGTCATGGTTGATGACGTTGCGGGTCTGGTTGCGGCGCTCAAAGACAAAGGAATCGTGTAATGGCCAAAGTACTCATCATTGCTGAACACGATGGTTCGGCGCTCAATCCCAGCACTGCCAAGTGTGTGTCATGTGCCGCCGCCATCGACGGCGCTGAAATTGATATTGCGGTATTGGCGGCGTCCGCGACCGATGTCGCTGCGCAGGCAGCCGAGATCTCGTCGGTTAGCCGCGTGCTGACCATTGAACGCCCTGAAAACGAACACGCCGTTACCGCGGTTCTCGCGCCACAGGTCGCCGCTATGGCAGGCGACTACAGCTACATCTTCGGCCCATCCACGACGTTCGGTCGTGACCTGATGCCACACGTGGCGGCCCTGCTGGGTGTGAACCAGGTCAGTGACATTATGAGCGTGGAAGGTAGCCACACCTTCAAGCGGCCCGTTTATGCCGGTAATGCGATCGTCACGGTCGAAGCGCCTGCAGACAGTCTGCTTGTGGCGACGGTGCGCGTGGCGTCCTGGCCAGCCGCGGCGGGCGGCAACTCGGCATCGGTTGAGGCAGGCGACGCCTCCGTTGAGGTGCCCTCCCACACCCGTTACGTGAGCCTGGAATCTGCTGCGTCGGATCGTCCCGACCTGCAGACGGCAGCGAAGGTAGTGGCAGGCGGTCGCGCCCTGGGTAGCGAAGAACAGTTCGGTCTAATCTACACGCTGGCTGACGCTCTGGGAGGCGCCGTTGGCGCATCGCGAGCAGCGGTCGATGCCGGCTACTGTCCGAACGAGCTTCAGGTCGGTCAGACCGGCAAGATCATCGCGCCGGATCTGTACATCGCGATTGGCATCTCGGGTGCGATCCAGCACCTGACGGGCATCAAGGATGCCGGCACGATCGTGGCGATCAACAAAGACGAAGAAGCCCCGATATTCGAGGTGGCCGACATCGGTCTGGTTGGGGATTTGTTCCAGATAGTGCCGGAACTGACGACGGCGCTCGATTGAGTTTGTTATGGGGTGGTGCTGAGAACCTCGAGGATAGCCTCGGCCTTGGATATCGCGAACTGGGCGGGCGCTTCGACAGCAACATGCGTTGCCGTGCCGTCTTCGACGATGATCGCAAAGCGCTGGCCACGCATTCCCATGCCAAAGCCCGAGCCATCGAGCTCGAGGCCCAGCGCTCGCGCGTAATCTCCATTGCCGTCGGCCAGCATAAGAACCTTGTCACCCACGTTCTGGTCCTTACCCCAGGCTGACATGACAAAGACGTCATTGACGGCCATGCAGGCGATCGTATCCACACCCTTGGCGGAAATCTCGTCCGCGTGCTCGACGAACCCGGGCAGATGACTCATCGAGCAGGTCGGGGTGAACGCCCCCGGCACTGAAACCAGAACCACTTTCTTACCTGCAAACAGATCGTCGGTCGTGACGGATTCGGGCCCTTTGTCGGTCATCACGCTGAATGCACCGGCCGGCATCCGCTCCCCTGATTCAATAGTCATCGCCTCTGGCTCCTGTATTAGTAATCGTTTTCGGCTACCTGAACGACCAGGCCATCAAGTTCGTCGGAAACCTCGAGCTGGCATGTCAGGCGGCTATTGGCTGCTCTCTTGAACGCGGCGTCGAGCATGCTGTCCTCCATATCGTCCATCGCCGGCAATTTTTCGAGCCAGGCTTCATCGATATAGGCATGACAGGTTGCGCAGGCGCAGGCGCCTCCACACTCGGCAACAATACCGTCAATATTATTGTTGATGGCGCCCTCCATGACGGAGTAGCCATTTTCTACATCGACGTCCCTGCGCGTTCCGTCCGATGTGACGTAGGTGATCTTGGGCATAAAGCGTTCCGGATTTATCAGGGCGCGAAATAATAAGGGCGTTGACCGTCACCGGTCAACGCCCATTTCTTAGAAATGTTGTCTGAGCTTACAGCTGCGCACTAGCGGCTGCGCGCTTGGCCTCCAGTTCCTGGCGTTTCTTACGTGCCGCTTCCTCCGCGAGTCGGATCTGACGGTTACGCTCGACTTCTGCATCGATCACCTTGATCCACTGATTCGCCGTTCGCTGCGACCGCGGAACCTTGCCAGCGTTGCGGAATGCTGTCTTTGCATCGGCATAGCGACGAAGGTTGTAGAGACACATGCCTAACGAGATCTGGACATTGTCAGGACTCTTCAGGCCGCCTTTGCGTATCGCCGTATTGGCGGACGTGACGCAGTCGCCATACTTGCCAATATTGAGGAACGCATTCGCAAGACGCTGGTCGAGTTCGCCGTCAGTGGCGAGTTTCGCAGCCGCCTGGAGCGCCGGGATGGCTTTTTCGTCTTCCTGTGAAAGCATCCAGGCCTGTGACAGGAGGCGGTAGTTCTTCTCGTTCTTTGCAACGACGCCGGCATCCATTTTTTCCTGCAGCAGCGTTGCGGCCTTGTAAGGCACCTCGGCCTGCAGATACAGCTGGGCCATCGTCACAAACTCGGTGTCCTTGACCAGCATGCCCTGCGTATGCGCGGCATCATAAGCGTAGATGAGCTTTTCATCCTCGCCCAGTTCGGTGAACGCACCGGCCAGCGATTTCCAGTACCGGGCTTTTGGCCAGTTTTGCAGCAGCGTCTTCTGGATATCCCGGACCTTGCGGTAGTCCTCCTGCTGGAAATACGCGAAGTTCAGAAGGTTCCACCAGTCTTCTTTCACGGGTTTGTCACGTTCCCTGGCAATCCGCATCGCATTCTCGATAGCCGGAATCATGTTCTTGTATTGATTCAGGTTATAAAAAAGCTGCGCCTGCAGAATATAGGGCTCGGGAGCCGGGTTCGCCTCCAGCGTGAACCACTTGTTCAGTGTCGACAGTGCCTTCGGATAATTCTCCTGCATCGTAAGCAGTTGCGCCACCGTATACGTGGTCTGTTTCGCCATCTGCGGTTCCAGCGTCGGAATCGCCAGCATGCGTTCATAAGTCCGAATCGCGTTGTTGACATCGTCCATGTTGTAGTAGACGAAACCGAGATAGTTCAGCACATTGGCCTGTTCATATTCGGTCAGCTTGTCGGGGTTGTAGAGGTTGTTGAGTAAACGCAGCGCGCTCTGGTACTCCTTCTCATCAACCATCTCCTGAGCTTTCTGGATGCGCTCATAAACCTCTTTGCTGACGGCCTGGGCCTGCTTGGTCTTGGTGTCATCCGTGTCGGCATCCGCCCGCTGCGATTGGGCTGCGGCATTGCCGAACGCGAGTACACCTGCGACCACCGCAAAGCAAAGTTTCAAAGTAATTCCACGATTAAATTTCATTTCAATACTTCCTCATGAACGGCTTTCCCGCCAGTTTCATGCAATGGCCTTATTCCTCGAGCTGGAACGAGATGCGTGTCTTGACGCCGGGTACATCGACAGGCACGCCGTCAACGACACGTGGCTTGTACTTGAACTTCAGTACCGCGCGGACCGCGGCTCGTTCAAACAAACTACTCGTCGACTGAAGCACGATCGGATCCTTGACGGTTCCGGTGGTTGTCACCGTGAAAGATAAGTCCACGAAGCCTTCCAGGCCGCGCGACAAAGCGCGAGCCGGATAGACCGGCGCGACACGCACGATCGGCAGGTAATCGCCTTCGGCGATATTCATCCCACCCGGGCCGCCAATGTCCGTATTCGCCGTTACTGTCGGCGGCGCGACGTTAATCGTCGGTGCATCCGGATTCACGTTATCCATGTCCTGGGGCGGTGTTTCCGGTGGCGTCTCGGGTGGTTTGGGCGGCTTCTCCGGAATGATGTCCTCAATATTGAGGTTTTCGTTGCGCTTAACACGCACAAACTCCAGTTTGTGACGCTCGCGCGGGTCCGTGAGGGCCTGCTTACCCGTGACAATCAGGAGCTGCATCACAAACAGCAGGCTCACCGTCACGATGGAGCCGACAACTATTGAAATTACGTAACGACCTAGCATGGTCCTGTTCTCCTCAGCGGATCAGCCGCTGTGTATACCACCCGCCTCGTTCTTACTTCGACAGACATCAAAGCCCCGGGTTCCTAATCGTTGTCGGAGGCAATGGCAACGTTGGTCACACCCGCTGCTTTTGCCGCCTCCATGACGATGACCAGGGTCTCGTGCGTCGACCCTTCATCAGCCTGGATCACGATCGAACCTTTGGGGTTCTCAGCGTGCATGCGTTCGATGATGCCCCGCACGGCGCGCGGATCGCGCTCCTGCCGGTCGATCCAGATCTCATCGTTCGGGCTGATGGCGATCAGGATAGCCGCATCGTCCTGGGTATCCGCAGTGACCGTATTCGGGCGCTCTACCTGGATACCGGCTTCCTTGATGAAGGTCGCAGTCACAATGAAGAAGATAAGCATGATGAACACGACGTCGAGCATCGGCGTCAGGTTAATCTCATTTTCTTCCTCTTCGACAGCTAACGTGCCGTGTTTTCTAGCCATTTATAAGTCCTTTCATATCCCGCCTATCGGATTCCCGCCTATCTCGAGTCCGCGATAGAGATACTGTAGACGCCCGCCAGGCGCGCCGAGTCCATGACCTCAACAAGGATCTTGTTGGTTGACTTGTTGTTCGCCTGAATCACGACCGACCCTTGCGGGTTTTCGGCGTGCAGCCGCTCAATATTGGCACGCACGGCACGCGGGTCGATCAGACGGCGATCGATCCAGATCTCGTCGTTGGCGTTGATTAGCACAAGGATATTGGCGTCTTCCGGCTTGCTCTCCGTCATCGGAGCGTCGGGTCGGTTGACGTCAATACCGGCCTCCTTAATAAAGGAGGCCGTCACAATGAAGAAGATCAGCATGATGAACACGACATCGAGCATCGGTGTCAGGTTGATCTCATTCTCTTCCTCTTCGAAATGGATATCATCGAGGTGTTTTCTCATGGCGACAGTCCCTTAGTGATCCATCGTGAGCGAGTCCTCGAGGAACTCAACCTCGTGGGCCGCACGACGGCTCAGCAGTGTAATCAGCAGAACGCCAGACAACGCCCCGACCATTCCGGCCATAGTAGGTACGGTTGCCTGAGAAACGCCGGCCGCCATTGCCCGGACGTTGCCGGAACCCGACACCGCCATGACCTGGAACACGCTGATCATGCCGGTAACCGTTCCCAGCAAGCCGAGTAGCGGACACAGCGCGACCAGGGTCTGGATAATGTTAATACCCTTGTTCGACGCATCGCTGAATCGCGAAATCATGAGTTCGCGAATCTGTTTTGCATTCCAGGACTGGCGCTCAGGGCGCGACTCCCACTTGTCGTGTATCTCACGAGACATCTTCTTCATCGATGAGCGGAAAAATATGATCCGCTCGACGATTAGTACCCACATGAGGAAGATTGTCACCGCGATGGCCCGGAGTACCG
This sequence comes from uncultured Woeseiaceae bacterium, assembly GCA_945787845.1. GTDB lineage: Bacteria > Pseudomonadota > Gammaproteobacteria > Steroidobacterales > Woeseiaceae > UBA1847. Next base: position 62,097 of record CALZJH010000014.1, read on the forward strand.
GGCCACCGAGGTTCATGAAGTCACGAATGGCTTCTATTGCATCAGCAAGCCAAAGCATGTCGACTCCTCTGCGTTAGTTGGATCGCTCTGAATGCTGTGCCACGAGGCCAGCACTCTGCGACTGAAGGATGTTCACGATCTTGCGACTCTTGCCACTGACAACCGTGTGCAGCAGTACCATCGGGATAGCAACTACCAGACCCAGTACCGTGGTCATGAGTGCCTGCGAGATACCACCAGCCATCATCTTCGGATCGCCAGCGCCGTAAAGCGTGATGACCTGGAAGGTCTTGATCATACCCGTCACCGTACCGAGCAGACCCATGAGCGGTGCCACCGCCGAGACCACCTTGATGAACAGCAGACCCTTCGTAAGATTCGGCATCTCCTTGAGTGCCGCCTCGGAGAGTTTGAGCTCGATGGTTTCAGTGTCGGCACCACGGTTCGACTCGTAGGCTGCGAGAACGCGGCCAAGCGGGTTGTCCGTGCTGGCCGTTTCGCTCTTGAGCTGTGCCTTGACCTTACGATCTGCGGTCGACAAGGCGAACCAGCGCAGGACCGCAATAATCAGGCCAATGATACCGAGGGCAATAATGCAATAACCGACGATTCCGCCCTGCTCGATACGATCCTTGATCGTGGGCGATTCAATCAGCAATTCCAGGATACCGCCGCGGGTGACATCGATACCAAACGGTACGGCTTCACCGGTCTCGGCGTCCATCATATCGCTGGTCGTGCCCAGGTACTTGCCGTCCGGCTGCCGTAGCAGTTCGGAAACCGAGCCGTTGTCATTCAGCTTGAGGTAACCAGAATCTGATGCGAGGTTGAACGAACCGACCCGCACGACTTCCATCTCCTCCTCGGTGCCATCAGCACGTGTGACGAGATGATTGAAGCGCGTGACCTTTCCTGACTCCACGACTTCCTGCTGCAGCATGACCCACAGTTGCTCGATCTCGGCAATTTCCGGGATGTTGCTTGCGCCGGCCAGCTTGCTGCCAAGCTCTACAAGGAACTCGCCGCGATCCGGATACTCGATATTCGTGAGTGATGCCTGGAAACGACCCTGCGTGTCTCCGGCAACCGTTTGCAGTACACCGAGGAGCTCCTTCAGGGCGCCCATGCGCTCGTCGAGCGCCTGGCGTGCCGTGATGATGCGCTGCTGGTTAACTTCGAACTGATTCTCGAGCTGTGCCGACAGGTTTTCCTGGCGTGTGCGTTCCGCGCGTGCCTGGTTCAACAGCGACTGCTGCTGGTTCCGGGCCTGTGCAAAAGCGGCCTCACGCTGGCGGGCTTCACGTGAATCGCGAGCCTGGCCCTGTTCGATGAGACGCAGGAGTTCCGACATAGAGGCCGCAGCCGCGTCGTCGTCCTGTGCGTTTGCCGTAGCAAATCCGAGACTCAGCAGTCCGGCGGCAATAATGAGTGTAATGCGTTTCATTTATGAAGCCTCCGCTGAAGGTACGGGAATCACGATCAGCTCTGGAGCGATCAACTGGCGAGCCATGCGCAGGCCCTTGCGAACTTCGTTTCGCGCCGAGTTATCCACTTCCCAGGAACGCGTGTCGTTGTTCCAGCGTCCGGTGATCTTGGTGTCATCCGACTGGAAGTACAGGCCGATACGGCCGATACGCAACATGTTGAAAGAACGCGTCGCGCCATCGATCGTCAGGGACTCTTCGTAGAACTCGGAAGAAGTACCGTAATCGTTCTCGATCTGGTACGCCTCCATCACTTTGCGGAATTTCTCGGCGACGCTGACGTCGGAGCGCTCCATGAT
>CALZJH010000015.1 GCA_945787845.1 uncultured Woeseiaceae bacterium
TGACCGTCTGGAGCCCGGTGACCTGATCTATACCGGAACGCCGGCGGGCGTCGGCCCCGTGCAGCCCGGAGACCGCCTGGTGGGCCGTATCAACGGTCTTCCCGAGCTCGAGATTACGATCGGCGAGTAGGGGCGAGACCGCATTTCGCTAGAAACGGAACGTGTAGCGGATCTTGGCAACAGCCGTCGTCCGGTCGTTATCAAAGCGATCATCGAAGTCATCGCGACGCATGTTGTGATTCACAACGAACCAGATGTCGTTACCGGCGGCAACGTTGTAGCGCAGACGCGCGTTGATCCCGAGATCGTCTGAGAGATTGTCGTACTGCACGTTTGTGATCAGAGACCAGTCGATATTGAAGGCGATTTCTGTGTTCCAGTTGAATTGCCGAGTAATACGTTTTTGATCCGGGAACTCGAAGCGATTGAAACCGAGCGTCAACGATGTGCTCAAGTGGCGGTTTGGCGTCCACCGAACCTCCGGGCGAAGCTCGAGTCGCTCGCCGGTGTAGAAGTCGCCGAAGTTTGCGCGAAGCGAAAAACCAAGCGGCCGGTAGCGTGCAGTGCGTAGAAAGAAACCGGGTCGATTGAACGTGTAGATTCCCGGGTCCAGCGAGACACCGAGCCGATCGAGCGGTTGCTCGCCGCTCAACAAACCTTCCGTATGCCGGCGAAACCAGACACGAACAAACTCGCCCGACAGCGTCTCAAACTGGAGGGGGATAATCTGGAGCTCTTCCGACTGCACCGTGCCGCTGTCGAGGTACTCCCAACGGGATGCGCGAGCCGAAACCTTGAACTCCTGGAAGAGGTCGCTGTTGCGAAACTTTGTCTCGTGCTCCGCTTCGAGTGAATAAAGGCGCACGCCGGTGCGGTCGACGAAACCCAGCGCCGGCTCGTAGTCCTCGTCGACCTGCTGGAACTGGAAGCCCGCTGAAAGGCCTTCATCCGCTGACAGGGCAAACGCCACACTGACGGCGTTCTCATCGCCGGACACACCGTCGCTGGATGACTGTTGCCACCAGGCATTGCCCGCGAGTATGCGTCCGTTGCCGATGCGCGTATTGCGATAACGAAAATCGATGCCCACCACTGAATTGTCATCGTTGGACCCGGGGTCCCCGAAGGTCGCGATGGCGCCGAGCAGGGACTCCTCGAGGACGTCGTAAGTGACTCGGGCCACCGCAAGATCTGTTGCACCGACGTCGTCGTAGCCGTCCTGACGGATGAGCAGCGCACCGAAACCCAGCGCCCCTGTACGGCCGCTGAGTTTGCCGCCCGCAACAATGTCTACTGGTTGATTGTCGTCGCCCAGACCGATGCGACGCGAAAAGAAGGGCATGGCATTGGTACCGGCCGACGTGCCGACCAGCCCGGACGGTCCGCCCTCGACGATGCCGCCGAACTGAAAGATGTCGAAGTCGGCGAGAAAAAACGTGCGTTTTTCAGGAAAGAAAACACCAAACCGGTCGAGGCCCAGCTGCCGGTTGTCGACCTCGGTCGCAGCGAAATCGGTGTTGATCGTCAGCAATCCACTAATCGACGGTGTAAATCGATAGCGCAGGTCGAGTGACGGGTTCAGTTCATTGTCGGAATCCAGGCCGCGAGCCCAAACCCCTGGTCGAGGTTCCTCAGTCCAGATATCTCCCCGGACCCCGTTGGGTTGACATCGCCGCCAACCGACTGCCACGCAATCGTCTCATCCGTGCGCTGGATCTTGCGCCAGAAATTCAGGCCCCAGGTATCGGTCGCAGGATCAAACGACAATGTATTGAAGGGAATGGCCATCTCCATGGCCCATCCCGACTCGGTACGACTGGCCGCGCCACGCCAGATACCGTCCCACTCGTCGGACTGGTCGACGCCGTTGGTGAATATCGCGTCCGCCCGCACGCCGTTTGCGTTCAGCGAGAAGACGTAGCCGCTGCGCTTGTTGTTGGAGCCATCGACGAGGATATTCAGCGAGTCGTCATCGTCGAGAGACGCGCCCTGCCGCAGCACGTTGGCGATAAGCGATGACGGCTCCTCATAATGCGCGATCGCGGCGACATAGAGCGTCGTGTCGTCGTAGGCGAAATACCAGGCGGTCTCTTCGGACGGCGGTGCAAACTCGATGGGCGAAGCCTGGAGCAGGTCCGAGCGACGGGCAGCCTGTGCCCACTCTTCGATACCGATGGCGCCGTCGATTGTGGGTGGGCTCTCCAGCCGGCCAATTTCAAATGTCTTCTCAGCGGCCTCGGCCGCCTGGCTGCACATGAGGATACCGGCGAGCGCAGCACTGCCTGCCACGTGTGGCAAGACATTGCTCCGGCTCCTGGTCAAGTCTTCACCATGACAATGCGAATATCATTGACGTTGGTGAGTGTCGGTCCGGTCTTGACCAGGTCACCGGTCGCAGCAAACAGGCTGTAGCTGTCATGGCGCAGCAGGGCGTCTCGAGCATCGATTCCCGCATTGCGCGCGCGCGTCAGGATGTCGGGCGAGATTACAGCGCCAGCGGCATCCTCGGTACCGTCGATCCCGTCACTGTCGCCTGCCAACGCCCAGATGCGCGAATCGCCATCAAGGGCGAGGGCAAGCGCCAGCAGGAACTCGGTATTCCGGCCGCCGCGTCCGGCACCTTCGGCGCCAATGGTTACCGTGGTTTCGCCCCCGGACAGCAATATGGCAGGGGGGCTCGCCGGTGTTCCCTGCGAGGCGATCGATTTCGCGGTGGCGGCCATAACGCGTCCCAGTTCGCGGCTTTCCCCTTCGATGCAGTCACCCAGAACGACTGGCGTGAATCCCAGTTCCTGCGCTGTCGTTGCCGCGGCCTCGAGCGCGCTGGCTGCGCTGGCGATGATTTTGTAGCGGATGTCGCCCGCCGGCGGCGCGGTACTTCCAGGCGCCCGCAGAGCGTCGCGAACGGCATTGGGAATGCGGATCCCGATGCGGTCGATAAATTCCAGCGCCTCGGCTGACGTCGAGTCACAGGGCAGCGTGGGGCCGGACGCGATACTGGCGGGGTTGTCGCCGGGCACGTCGCTGATCAACAGGGTAAACACTCGGGCCGGTCGTGCCGCGGCAGCCAGCTTGCCGCCCTTCAGCTGTGACAGATGGGTGCGCACGACGTTCATGTCGCGAATCGTTGCACCGCTGGCGAGCAGCTGTTTCGTGATGTCCTGCTTTTCCGCCAGGCTGAGTGGTTCGATCGGCAATGCGAGGGTGGCCGAGCCGCCGCCCGACATCAGGGCGATGACGAGATCATCCGGCGCCAGTCCCCTGACCGCCTCAAGGGCCTGGTGACCCGCTTTCTCGCTCGCCTCGTCGGGAACCGGGTGCCCTGCCTCGATGATCCGGATCCTGCCCGCCGGAACCGCATGTCCGTAACGCGTGCTGACGATGCCGGAGACGTCGACATCAGGCCACGCAGCGTCGAGTGCCGCGGCCATTGCCGCGGACGCCTTGCCGGCGCCCACGACGACGCACCGGCCACGCGGCTTGTCCGGAAGGTTGCCGAGCAGCGCGGGGGCGGGCGCGGCGCTGTCGATGGCTGCGTCAAAAATCCCGCGGAGCGCAGCTCTTGTTGTGCCGTCATCGGACGGATACGTGCCGGACATCTCGAAGATTCATATAGCTGCGGTCCCGGTGCGAAACACCGTCATGAATAGTATCAGCATGATACGAGCGCGGGCTGGATTTTGTAGGCACCGGGGAGCAGGCAGAAATCCTTATTGACCTGCCCGTGCATTGGGACTACAAGCTGTGAAATAGAAGAGCGCCTTCACCTCGCGAGTCGCAATAAATCGATTTTTTCGTATATTGTGATCTATATAATCTATTTTATTTATCGCGTGTCGTGCGCTCTACTGGGTCTCGCATTCAACGAGTCAAACCCAACAGGGAGAACACGCAATGTTCAGCAGAAAGCTAGTCTTGATAGCCACGCTGACGGTAGCGATCGCACCGCTTGTGGCGACCCAACCCGCAATGGCGGGTGGGGACGTCAGGTCGAACCAGTTTTGGTGGCCTGAAAACCTCAACCTCGAACCACTTCGCGATCACGGCATACAATCCGATCCGATGGGGCAGGATTTCAACTACGCTGCGGAATTCGCGACGCTGGATCTTGCCGAGGTCAAGAAAGATATCGAAGCCGTCATGACCGATTCCCAGGACTGGTGGCCGGCCGACTACGGTCACTACGGACCGTTCTTCATTCGCATGGCCTGGCACAGCGCAGGAACCTACCGCACGCTGGATGGCCGTGGCGGTGCCGCTGGCGGGCAGCAGCGTTTCGAACCGCTCAACAGCTGGCCCGATAACGCGAACCTCGACAAGGCGCGGCGCCTGCTGTGGCCGGTCAAGCAGAAGTATGGCCGGGCGCTCTCCTGGGCCGACCTGATGGTACTCGCAGGAAACGTTTCGCTGGAGTCCATGGGCTTCCAGCCCTTCGGTTTTGCCGGTGGCCGTGAAGACGACTGGGAAGCGGATCTCGTGTACTGGGGTCCCGAGGCCGAGATGCTCAAAGACGAGCGTTACAGCGGCGACAGGAAGCTCGAAAAACCCCTGGCTGCAGTACAGATGGGACTGATCTATGTAAACCCGGAAGGCCCGAACGGCAATCCGGATCCGCTACTGGCGGCGCAGGATATTCGCGAGACCTTCGGCCGTATGGCAATGAATGATGAAGAGACGGCTGCACTGATCGCCGGCGGTCACACGTTCGGCAAGGCACATGGTGCGGCGGCGCCGAATGACTGCGTTGGACCGGAACCCACGGCCAATGTTATCGAAGCACAGGGTTTCGGCTGGGACAATCGCTGCGGCTCCGGTAAGGGCGCTGACACGATCACGAGCGGCCTCGAAGGCGCGTGGACGGTCAATCCGGTCCAGTGGACTCACAGCTATCTCGTCAACCTCTACACGTACGACTGGGTAAAGACGAAGAGTCCGGCCGGCGCCACGCAGTGGATTCCGGCCAATGACGCTGCATCGACCCTGGTGCCGGATGCTTTTGATCCGACCAAACGACATGCGCCGATCATGTTCACCACCGACCTCGCGCTCAAATTTGACCCCGAGTACAAGCGCATCACGTCGCGCTGGCTCGAAAACCCGAAAGAGTTCGAGGACGCCTTCGCCAGGGCATGGTTCAAGCTGACCCATCGCGATATGGGGCCCCGTGCGCGTTACCTCGGCGACGATGTGCCCGACGAAGTTTTGATTTGGCAGGATCCCGTGCCCGCCGTCGATCACAAGCTGGTTGACGCAGCCGACATCGCGGCGCTGAAGTCGAGGATTATCGACTCAGGCGTCGGCGTACCCGCGCTGGTCAGGACGGCCTGGGCGTCTGCATCCACGTTCCGCGGCACGGACATGCGCGGCGGCGCCAACGGCGCGCGTATTCGCCTCGCACCGCAAATGGATTGGGACGTTAATAATCCTGATGAACTGGCGAAGGTGCTCAAAGCTCTCGAGCGCATCCAGGGCAACTTCAACCGCTCGCACAAAGGCGGCAAGCAGGTGTCGCTGGCCGACCTGATCGTATTGGGCGGAGCTGCCGCCATCGAGCAGGCTGCGCGTGACGCCGGCCACGATGTGAGCGTGCCGTTCACGCCGGGTCGCACCGATGCGTCGCAGGACCAGACGGATGTGCAGTCCTTCATGGTGCTCCGACCGACCGCCGACGGCTTCCGCAACTACTTTGGTGAGGGCGCGAGTCGTTCGCCGGCCGACATGCTCGTCGACAAGGCGGATCTCCTCACGCTGACCGCGCCCGAAATGACGGTATTGGTTGGTGGACTGCGAGCGCTGGATGCGAATACGGACGGTGCGGAGCACGGCGTGTTTACCGACCGTCCCGCGACGTTGAGTAACGACTTCTTCGTCAATCTGCTCGACATGGCAACGAAGTGGACGAAGTCGGCCGACCAGCCGGGGATCTACGAAGGCCGTGATCGCGCAACGGGCGATCTGAAATGGACCGCGACTCCGGTTGATCTCATTTTCGGATCGCATGCCGAGTTGCGCGCTATTGCCGAAGTCTATGCAGAAAGTGGCGGTGAGCAGAAATTCGTCGGCGACTTTGTCAGTGCGTGGACCAAGGTAATGACGCTCGATCGCTTTGACCTGGCCGAGAGCCCGACTGCCGAGGCCGTGGCCAGCCGCTAGGCTGGAGCAAAACGGGAGTTCGCCTGAGGAACGGCGGCGCATAACGCGCCGCCGTTTTTTTTTGCTCCACCATCGACGTCATATAGAAGAAGGGCACAGTCAACCAATAAGGTATAGCAACGTTATAAACTCATATCGGGCACTCCGAACGGGGTTTCTATGCAACAGAAAACCGTAATCGCTGCAAACCGCTTTGGACTGGGGGCTCGTCCCGGTGACCTGAACGCCGTGGACAGGAGTCCGGAAGCCTGGCTGCTCGACCAGCTGCAGGGCCCGCCACGCTTGTCCTCCGATATCCGGAGCCTGGAGCCTTCTTCGAAGGTCCTGGTCGAGGTGCAGGACCTGCGTCGCAAGGAACGGCAAATGCGGCGCGCTGCGGCCGATGAGCCGTCCGAGGATTTCATCCGGACCTACGGGCGCACCGCACGCAGACACTATGTGGAACAGATCAATGCCCGTTACCGGACCGCCGCGGCCAGCGACTTCCCGTTTCACGAACGGCTCGTGCACTTCTGGTCCAATCATTTCGCCGTGTCGGCCGACAAGCAGCCGCTCCCGACGATTGCCGGCCTGTTCGAAAACGAGGCGATCCGACCCAATGTGACCGGCAGTTTCGCCGACCTGCTGATTGCCGTCGAACAACACCCGGCGATGATCCTGTCCCTCGACAACCAGCGCTCCGCCGGGCCAGGGTCGGAGCTAGTGCGTCGCGCCAGTCGTCGCAGGAATGATCGAAATTTCGGGCTCAATGAGAACCTGGCGCGCGAAATCCTCGAACTGCATACGCTCGGCGTTAGCGGTGGTTACACACAGGACGATGTGACGACATTTGCCAAGGTCATCACGGGCTGGTCGATTGGCGGCGAAAACTATGCGGGCCGGTTCGCCGAGGGTGAGCCCGGCACGTTCGAGTTTCGCGAGAACATTCACGAGCCGGGTTCACAGACTGTGCTTGGCAAGCGTTATCCGCAAGCCGGTGTCGAGCAGGGCGAAGCGGTCCTTCGCGATCTCGCGGCGCACCCGGCCACGGCGCGTTTCCTGGCCACCAAGCTGGCGCGACACTTCGTCGCGGACGAGCCGCCCGCACGTCTCGTCGACGAGCTGGCCTCTACTTACCTGGAATCCGGTGGTGATTTGAGTGCCGTGTATGCGGCGCTCGTCAATTCGGACGAGCCGTGGCAAGCAATGCACAGCAAGTACAAGACACCTGGCGAGAAATGCAAAGCAAGTACAAGACACCGCACGACTTCGTGATATCGACGTTCCGGGCATTTGATCACGTGCCGGAGAATGCGCGATTCGTCGTCGCTGCGCTGGACCTGATGGCGCAGACGCCGTTTCGTCCGGGCTCGCCGGAAGGCTGGCCGGATACGGCGGCACAATGGGGCGGGGCGGACGGCCTCTACAAGCGCATCGAATGGTGCAACACGGTCGCCCGGGTCGTCGCTTCGCGGGCGCGGCCCGTTGAGCTGGGCGACGCCATCCTGGGGCCGGCATTCAGTGCGAAGACGCGGCAGGCGGTCGCACGCGCGGAAAGTGGTACGCAGGCGTTAACGCTGTTGCTGGCTTCCCCTGAGTTTCAACGGAGATAGGCATGGTCACGAGGAGAGAGATACTCAGGTCCGCAGGCGCGAGTGCGCTTGCGTCGATGTTGCCCGGCGTCGTGTTCGCCAGAGCGGACACGGAGTCGAGATTCGTCCTCGTCATCCTGCGCGGCGCCGCGGACGGTCTCGCAATTGCCGCGCCTTACGGCGACCCCGACTACCGCAAAGTGCGCGGGGAACTGGCGCTGCCGTCGCCGGGGAAAAATGGAGGATTGCTCAGGCTGGACCGCCTGTTCGGCCTGCATCCGTCGCTGCCCGGCATGTCAGAGGAATTCACCCAGGGGCGAGCGTTGATCGCTCACGCAGTTGCGAGCCCCTACCGGGAACGGTCGCATTTTGACGGCCAGGACGTGCTCGAGAACGGCGCATCCGAGGTCGGTTTATTGCGTGATGGCTGGCTCAACAGGGCACTCGCACCGCTGGGCGGGTCGCTGGGTCACGAAGCGGCGATCGCCATGGGCGTGAACACGCCGCTCGTATTGCGCGGCGAGAATTCGGTGACGAGCTGGGCGCCCTCGCAACTGCCTGGTGCGGAGGAAAGCACGATACGCCGCTTGCAGGACCTGTACGCGGATGACGAGTTCTTTGCCAGGCGGCTCGCGCAGGCGGTCAACTCCCAGGCCATTGCCGGTGAGAATGCGAGCGGACAACGTCAGCGTGGCGGCGGCAACAGGGCGAATGAGCAGATTCGGACAATGATGGACGCGACGGCCCGGTTCCTCACAGCCGACAATGGTCCGCGCATTGCCGTACTCGAGGCGGGTGGCTGGGACACGCACGCCAACCAGGGAACCACGGCCGGGGCCTTGGCGAACCGGCTCGCCGGGCTGGACGCAGGCCTGGTTGCGTTGCGCGCAGGCCTCGGGTCCACATGGTCCAAAACCGTGGTCGCCGTCGTCACGGAGTTCGGCCGCACCGTTCACGTCAACGGGACGCGAGGTACCGACCACGGCACGGCCGCGGCGGCTATCCTCGTCGGCGGCGCCGTCAATGGTGGTCGGGTCCTGGCGGACTGGCCCGGACTCGGGAAGTCCGATCTCTATGAGGGTCGCGACCTGATGCCCACCATGGACATGCGCAGCCTGTTCAAAGGAATCCTCGCCGACCATCTCCAGGTATCCGATGCGCTGCTGGAGCGTTCGGTGTTCCCCGACAGCAAGAGCGCCCCCCGCGCGCGCGACCTGGTTCGCGTTCCGGGCTAGCGTAAGGCTTGCTAATGAACCGGGTCGGTGCGGGCGAGGGTCGAGAGATCGATCCGCATACCCGGCTTCGGCAGCGATACCTGCGCCTCATGTTCTGATGCTAGCTTGTGCTTGAAGGCCCTGGCCGCGTCTTCGTCGCCGTGCACGAGATACACGGGCGGCGTACCGGGAATGAAGCCGTACCAGTGACTCATGTCGTCGGCGTCGCCATGCGCGGACAATCCACCGATCGTAGAAACCTGGGCTTTGACTTCGTAGGTATCGCCGAACAGGTGAACTTCCTCCTGCCCGTCGACGATGCGTCTCCCGAGCGTGCCGTAGGCCTGGAAACCCGTGAACAGGATGCGTGCCCGCGGCCGGAAGATGTTACGTTTCAGGTGATGCAGAATGCGGCCGCCCGTGCACATGCCGCTTCCCGCAATGATGATTGCCCCGGCCTCTATCTCATTGATCCGCCGCGAATCGTCAGCGGACTTTGACAGCACCAGGTTGGGCAGCGACGGCATCGGGTTCATCGTCTTCGACAGGCGGGTCGCTTCCTCGTCGTAGAGATGCGGGTTGTTCCAGTAGACCCTGGTCGCGGCAATCGCCATCGGGCTGTCGAGAAATATGCGCCAGCGATGCAGCCCCCACTCTTTGTAGTGTTTGCCGAACAGGTAGAGGATTTCCTGGCTGCGGCCAACCGCGAACGCGGGTATCAGGATATTGCCCTTTTCGGCATGCGCGGCACGGAACAGTTCTTTGAGCTCTAGCAACGTGTCGTCGCGACTGCGATGTGCGCGGTCGCCGTAGGTCGATTCCATCAATACGAGGTCCGCGTGCCCGGGGGATTCGGGATCGCGCAGGATCGGGGAGTCGAACTGCCCCAGGTCACCGCTGAAGACCAGGGTGCGCCGCTCTGTCTCGTGCACAATTTCGACTTCAACGACGGCCGAACCCAGGATGTGGCCCGCGTCGATGAACCTGGCGCGTATGCCCTCGCAAACGTCAAACCACGCGTGGTAGCGATGCCCGGTAAAGCTCGGAAGCGTCTCCTCGGCGTCGGCCAGCGTGTACAGCGGCACGACGCGGTCCTCGTGGTGTTTGCGGTGCCGATTGCGGCGCTCAGCGTCGTTCTCCTGCAGGTAGCCGGCGTCCTTCAACAGTATTTCGCACAGCTGTTGCGACGCGTTCTGCGTATGGATGCTTCCCGAAAACCCTCGCTTGACGAGTAACGGGAGCCGGCCGGCATGGTCCAGGTGGGAATGACTGAGGACGACCGCATCGATCTCGGCCGGGTCGAACGGAAACGGCTTCGCGTTACGCGTCTCGGCATCACGTCCTCCCTGGATCATGCCGCAGTCGAGGAGCACCTGCCGCTTGCCAACACGCAGGATGTGACAAGACCCGGTGACCTCGCCCGCGGCGCCAAAGAACTCGAGTTCAAGCATAGGCGCATCATTCCATACTATTGCACCACGATAAACAGACTAGTCGCCGCGCAGTGTTGGCCGTGACAGACCCACAGTAAGCTTCTCGCCCAGCACCTCGCGACGGAATCTGAACAGCTCGGCTGGACGGCCGCGGCCAACTGCGGTCATCCGGCCTATGGGTTCGACGAGATCGGCGTGCATGACGAGGCGGCGGAAATTTTGTTTGTGCAGGTGCGTTCCGCTGAGCGCTTCGGCGACCTGCTGCAACTGCAGCAGGGTGAACTCCCCCGGCAGCAGCTCGAACACCACTGGCCTGTACGCGAGTTTGCCGCGAATGCGGCCCAGCGCCGTGGCCAGGACGCGGCGATGATCCGACGCCATCGGGACACCGATGTTCGTTGCGGCGGGCGCCGCGGTTTTTCCGTCGATTGCACGCTGGTCGCGTTGGGATTCCGCCATGATGTCGGCATCGTAGAGGAGTTCCAGTCGTTCGAGCGTCAGCACGGCATCCATTTCGGTCGCACCGGGATGCCCGAAGGTGACGTTGATGCGTTCCTCGCGATTGCGTCTCGTGGTCTGGGCACGGGTCTTCGCACACCATTCGGCGAGCCGTGGCGCAATCACCGAGTCCAGTTCATCCGGTCGCCCGTTACGCCAGTCTTCCCACGGCAAAAAATCGTAGCAGTTGGCCCATCGCGTGCCGTCGAGGGGCACGGCGTCTTCGCGGGCCAGTGCGACGTAAGCGACTGACAGGGTCCGCGGGCCGCCGTCGATTTCGTCCACGGTTCGGAAGCGGTTGCCAAAGGTGTACAGCTGTTCCACGTAAAAGAGGTCCAGCCCCGCCTGTGCCTCGATCAGTTGGCGGAATCCATCCTCAAGACTCGCGTGATCAGCCGGGACAAACGGCCCTTGCGGCAGCGCGATCTGGTTGTTTCTGTCGACCACGAGGATGCGCGGCGCGCCGTCAGTCACGGCGACGATAACGCCCAGCAGGTCAACAAGAGTGTCGGTCTCTTTCATAGGAAACTATTGAACTTTATGCTCCGTATGAGCACAATATGCTATATATACTCCAAACGAGCATTAATTGTACAGGTGAACTATGCCAGTCAACCACACTGATCCCCGGTCCATCGAGAAAGTGGCGCATCTCTATGAGCGCGTCAAAAAGGTGATTCCCGATATCGAATGGCCCATTCACGCGCCCCACATTGCCGCGATCAATGAGCTCAAGCAGGAAAAGAACGCGGTCATTCTCGCGCACAACTACCAGACACCGGAAATTTATCACTGCGTCGCCGATATCACCGGCGACTCGCTGGCGCTGGCCCAGCGCGCCGTGGACACCGATGCCGACGTCATTGTACTGGCCGGTGTCCATTTCATGGCGGAAACCGCCAAGCTGTTGAATCCGGGCAAGACCGTGTTGATGCCGGATCTGGATGCGGGCTGCTCGCTCGCCGAGTCGATCACGGCTGCGGACGTGCGCAGGCTGCGCAAGCAGTATCCCGGTGTGCCCGTCGTAACCTACGTCAATACGTCGGCGGAAGTGAAAGCCGAGTGCGACATCTGCTGCACGTCGGGTAATGCGCTGGCCATTGTTGAGTCGCTCGGCAGCGATCGGGTGATCTTCCTGCCTGACGAGTACCTGGCTTCGTACATTGCGGAACAGACCGATGTCGAGATCATCACCTGGCAGGGACACTGCGAAGTGCATGAACGCTTCACGGCGGAGGAGCTCGAGTCGTTCCGCGCCGGCCACGAGGATCTCACGATCATCGCACACCCCGAATGCCCGCCGGACGTCCTCGCAACGTCGGATTTCGTCGGCTCGACGGCGCAGATGCAGGACTACGTACTCAACGAGCGCCCGGCGAAGGTGCTCATGGTGACGGAGTGTTCGATGAGCGATAACGTCTCGGCAGGCGTCGACGACGTCGAGTTCATTCGTCCCTGCAATCTGTGTCCGCACATGAAGAAGATCACGCTTGCCAATATCCGCGAGTCACTCGAGACGCTGAGCCCGGCCGTTGAAATCGATCCCGCCATCGCTGTTCGCGCGCGCGCGGCCGTCGAACGCATGCTCGATGTCGGGCGATCGAAAATGACCGAGGTTGCCGCCTGACAGGAAACTGCGCGATAGTCACCTGATGCAGACCATCGCAATCATCGGTAGCGGCGCTATTGGCGAGGCCGTCGCCGGCTACCTGGCCCACAACCAGGACGTCACCATCGGTGTCGCTGTCATCGAGCCCGGCATGGAGTCGCGAGCACGCGACATCTACGGCAGGCAGGTCGAGGTGGTGACAGATCCTGCCGAGTCAGGCACGTCCGTTGACCTCGCGGTCGACTGTGCCGGTCACCCGGCATTGCGCCAGCATGGCGAGGCCCTTCTTTCCCGAGGTATCGATCTCGTCACAGTGTCCTCAGGCGCGTTGGCTGATGCCGATCTGTACGCGCGCCTTGCAGCGGCTGCCACTCGCGGTGGATCGCAATTGCGTGTCGTGTCCGGTGCGATCGGGGCACTGGATACGCTGTCGTCGGCCAGCGTTGGGGCACTGCAACAGGTGACGTACCGTGGCCGCAAGCCACCGCGGGGCTGGCGGGGTTCGCCCGCCGAATCGAAGCTCGACCTCGATGCATTAACCGAGGCGACCGTGCACTTCAGCGGCAGTGCCCGCAATGCGGCGCTCCAGTACCCGAAGAACGCAAATGTTGCCGCGTCGGTCGCGCTGGCGGGCATCGGTTTCGATGACACTATCGTTGAACTTGTCGCGGATCCTGATGCAACCCGCAACGTGCATGAAATCGTGGCGGAGGGCGACTTCGGCCGGTTTGAATTCCGGATAGAGGGCGCATCCTTGCCGGACAATCCGCGGTCCTCGGCGATCACGGCCATGAGCGTCGTTCGCGAGATTCTGAATCCCTCGTCGCCGATCGTCATCTGACGCAGGACGCCGAGATACGGTTTCATTTGTCACCAGTGCACAGATACACTGGTCCTGTCACCCCACCGGGTCGAGCGAGGATGCATCAAACATGACAAGACTGGCCGCCTTTAACTTCCAGGACTGGATCGAGGAGCATCGGCACCTGCTGAAACCGCCGGTTGGTAACAAGCAGATCTGGGAAGATGCCGACATGATGGCGTTCGTCGTTGGCGGGCCGAATCAGCGCACTGACTTCCACGACGATCCCGTCGAGGAGTTCTTTTACCAGCTTGAAGGCGACATGGTGCTCAAGGTGTTTGACGATGGCGAGTTCTACGACGTCGTTATTCGCGAAGGCGACATCTTCTTCCTGCCGAAACATGTTCGTCATTCGCCGCAGCGGCCCATGGCCGGCAGTGTGGGTCTCGTGATCGAGCCCAGGCGTCCTGATGGGCTCAAGGATGCGTTCGAGTGGTACTGCTTCGAGTGCGGCAGCCTCGTGCACCGGGTGGAGGTATTGCTGAAGTCGATCGTCGACGATTTGCCGCCATTGTATGAGTCGTTTTATGCCGATGAAGCGGCACGCACCTGTCCGGATTGCGGTGCGTTGCATCCCGGCAAGGAGCCGCCGGAAGGGTGGGTATCGATTCCGCCGTCAGGCAGCGACTGACATGCCGTTCGAATCATCACTCGCGTTCGCAAAGGAGCAGGACGCGGCCGATCCGCTCCGGGTATTTCGCGACCGGTTCCATTTTCCGTCGCTCGGCACGCCCGAACTCGTGTATTTCACCGGCCATTCGCTTGGGCTGCAGCCGAAGACCGTGAAAGCCGCCGTCGAGCTCGAGCTCGACGAATGGGCGAAGTATGGCGTTGAGGGGCATTTTCATTCGACCAATCCGTGGTACAGCTACCACGAGCGCCTGACACCGACGATGGCCGGGATCGTCGGCGCAAAGGAATCTGAAGTTGTCTGCATGAACTCGCTGACAACCAATATTCACCTGTTGTTCGTGTCGTTTTATCGTCCGACCCCGACGCGCTACAAAATTATCTCCGAAGCCAGGATGTTTCCGTCGGATCGCTACCTGCTGGAGACGCAGGCGCGGTTTCATGGCTTTGATCCGGATGACGCGATCATCGAAGTGGCACCCAGGGATGGCGAGATGCTGATCCGGGAGGAGGACATTCTGGAAGCCATCGCCGCCAACGCCAATGAACTTGCGCTCGTCTTTTTCGGTGGCGTTAATTACTTCACGGGCCAGCTCTTCAACATGCCGCGGCTGACTGAAGCGGCACACGCCGCGGGCGCCGTTGCAGGGTTCGACCTTGCGCATGCGGCCGGCAATGTGCCGCTCAAGTTGCACGACTGGAACGTCGACTTCGCCGCGTGGTGCTCCTACAAGTACCTGAACTCGAGTCCCGGCAACGTTGGGGCCATATTCGTGCATGAGCGTCATGGCCGCCGCTTCGACCTGCCGCGGTTCGGTGGCTGGTGGGGGCACGACAAGGAAACGCGTTTCCAGATGAAGAGTGGCTTCCAGCCAATGGAAGGCGCCGAAGGCTGGCAATTGAGCAATGTGCCAATTCTCGGGATGGCGGCCATGAAGGCATCGCTTGACGTGTTTGCCGAGGCGGGCATGCCGGCTCTGCGAGAGAAGAGCAAAAGCCTGACCGCTTACCTCGAATTTACAGTTGACGAAGTAGCGCGAGAGTTCCCGGATGCACAGATTAGTCTTATCACCCCGCGCGACCCCGAGCAGCGTGGCTGCCAGATTTCGATGGACGTCGCCGGGCGTGAGCGCGAGCTGTTCGACGACATGATCGCAGCCGGCGTCATCGTTGATTTTCGCGAGCCCTGCGTGATCCGCATGGCGCCGGTGCCGCTCTATAATTCCTTCACGGATGTCTTTACCTTCGGCAAGGTCATGCGTGCATTGCTGACAGAAGGTGAGTCCAAATGAGCCGTGGCAAGTTCACGGTTGCAGGTGGGGGCCCGGTGGGCGCATTGCTCGCCATTTTGCTTGGTCGGCACGGTTACGAAGTCGGCCTGTACGAGGGGCGCCCCGACTCCCGCGAGACCAGTATTTACCAGGGCAGGTCGATCAACATTGCCCTGTCGGACAGGGGCTGGCACTCGCTGGAACAGATCGGTATCGGCGCCGACGCAAAGTCCGAAGCCATTCCCATGTATCACCGCGCCATTCACGGCATTGATGGAGAGCTCAGTGCGCTCCCCTACGGCAGGGAGGGCGACGCCATCTGGTCGGTGTCGCGTAGCGGCATCAACCAGCAGCTACTTGATATTGCGGACCTGGATGCGGGCATCGAAACGCATTTCGAGCACTGGCTCATGGACGTTGACTTTGAAACAGCGCGTACCGTGTTCCAGGTGAGTCGCGAACACAAGGTCACGGTAGATGCCGATTATCTTTTCGCGGCCGACGGCGCGAACTCGACGGACGGCTCACACAAGATCGAAAAGAATGCGCTGCACATCTGGCCACGCAAACACTTCATGTTGATCGCGTTGCCGAATCCGGACGGCACGTTTACCTGTACCTTGTTCCTTAACCATTCCGGTGATCCCTCGTTCGAGTCCCTGCAGGAACGATCGACGGTCGAGGCGTTCTTCGAATCCAACTTCGCCGATGCCATGGTGTATCTCGAAGATCCTGTCGATACGTTCATGGAGAAGACGGCGTCGCCACTGTTTCTCGTGCAGGTGTTCCCGTGGTCGTTCAACCGGAAGGTCGGGCTGATCGGCGATGCGGCGCACGCGATCGTGCCGTTCTACGGCCAGGGCATGAATTGCGGGTTTGAGGATTGCGCCGAACTCAACCGGCTGATCGACTTGCACGATCACAACTGGGACGCGATATTCCCGGCCTACGAGAATGCGCGCAAGCCAAATGGTGATGCCATCGCCGAACTGTCCAAGCGTAACTTCGTCGAGATGAGCGACTTGTCGGGCGACAGGCGATTCCAGATTCGCAAGATGATCGAAGCGAAATTCAGCGCGCGCTTTCCCGAACTGTGGACGCCGCTGTACTCGATGGTGACGTTCTCACCCGAGGTGCCCTATGCCGAAGCGCTTCGCGTCGGCGATGAGCAGAACAGGGTCATGGAAAAAATCATGGGCCTGCCGGATATCGAAAACGACTGGGACGAGCAGTACGTCATGGACCAGCTGCATGCGCTGGCCGATGAAACCTTTGGAGAGCGGCAATGAGCCGAAAGCCCAAGAATTACAGAGAAGTCGAGAAGGGCATTTATACGGACCTCAAGGACCGGATGACCTACGGCAAGTACCTGCACCTGGACGAAATTCTCGATGCACAGCACTGCCTTTCCGACCAGCACGATGAAATGCTCTTCATCATCATCCACCAGGCCAGCGAGCTGTGGCTAAAACTGGCGGGGCATGAGGTCGAGGCCGCGATTCGAAACATCCGGGACAATGATTTCCGCCATGCCTTCAAGGTGATTGCCCGCGTCAAGCTGATACTCATGCAGCTCACGCAGTCGTGGTCGATTCTGTCGACAATGACGCCGGTCGACTACCTGAAATTCCGCGACACACTCGGTCCGGCATCGGGATTCCAGTCGTACTGCTACCGCAAGCTCGAGTTCCTGCTGGGCAACAAGAACAGGAAGCTGGTCGAGGTGCATCGCCACGACGCCCAGGCGTACGCAGACCTGCAATCCGTCCTGAAAGAGCCCGGACTATACGATGTTGTGTTGCGTCGGCTCAGCGATGTCGGGTTCGCTATCGACCAGGAAAAACTCGAGCGTGATTTCAGCGAGCCCTATGAGGCGAACGAATCCGTACAGGCCGCGTGGTTCGCTATTTACAGCGATCCGGAGGAGTATTTCGAGCTGTATGAGCTTGCTGAGAAGCTTGTGGACATTGAAGATGCCTTCCAGTCCTGGCGCTTCAAACACATGTATACGGTGCAGAGAATCATCGGCAATCGCCAGGGCACCGGTGGATCGTCCGGCGTGCCGTTTCTCA
Source organism: uncultured Woeseiaceae bacterium (assembly GCA_945787845.1). Lineage (GTDB taxonomy): Bacteria > Pseudomonadota > Gammaproteobacteria > Steroidobacterales > Woeseiaceae > UBA1847. The sequence continues at coordinate 17,314 of CALZJH010000015.1, forward strand.
AGCAGGCGATCGAGACGAGCTTCTTCCCCGAGCTGTTCGCGATCAGGACCGATCTGTAGGGTAGCGGCTCAAACGATGGACAGGCTGTGCATGATGTTCTTGGTGATCATGTAATTGTGCAGCCCTTCGGTCCCGCCCTCCCGGCCGTAGCCACTGGATTTGACGCCGCCGAATGGCGTTTCCGGCAATGACGCCTCCAGCGTGTTGATCGAGACGTTGCCCGCCTCGATGCTCTCGACCATGCGGTCTACATAGTCTGCGCGATTGGTAAAGCCATAGGCCGCCAGTCCGTAGGGCACGGAGTTGGCCTTCTCGATGGCCTCGTCGAGCGACGCAACCGGGTTGATGATGGCCAGCGGACCAAACGGCTCTTCCTGCATCACACGAGCGCTGTCCGGCACGTTGGCCAGCACGGTGGGCTCGAAGAAATAACCCGTGTCGCCCAGCCTGCTACCACCGGTCCTGATCTCTGCGCCCTGGCTTCGTGCGTCATCGACCAGGTCTTTCAGTGCGCCAATGCGGCGATCGTTAGCCAGGGGACCCATTTCGACATTGGGATCAACGCCGTTGCCGACGATCGTTGCGCCGGCGCGGCGCACGAACGTCTCGGTATAGGCCTCGAAAATGCTCTCATGCACGAAGAAACGCGTGGGCGAAGTGCACACCTGGCCGGCGTTACGCATCTTGCGCTCCGCGCCGCTGATGGCCGCCGCCTCGACATCCGTGTCTTCGCAGACGATCACCGGGGCATGGCCACCCAGCTCCATCAGGACCGGCGTCATGTGCTGTGCCGCCAACGTGGTGAGATGTCTGCCGACGGCCGTGGAGCCGGTGAATGCGACCAGGCGCACCGACTCCTGCCGGATCAGGTGGTCGGATATTTCAGCCGGCGTGCCGAAAACCAGGTTCAATACGCCGGGCGGCAAACCGGCGTCGTGCAGGGCTCTCGCAATCTGCAGTGCCCCGGCCGGGGTTTCTTCGGCCGCCTTGAGAATGATGGAACAGCCCGCGGCGATAGCGCCCGCGACCTTTCTGCAGGGCTGGCTCATCGGAAAATTCCAGGGCGAAAACGCGGCTACCGTGCCGATCGGCTGATGGTGCACGCTGTAGCGGGTGCCGGGCGCGCTGGGGATAATACGCCCGTAGGTACGCGTGGCTTCGCCGGCGTCCCACTCGAAGAACTCGCAACCGCGGATAACCTCGAGGCGGGCCTGGTTGAGTGGTTTGCCGTGCTCAGCGGTGATGGCAGTCGCGATTTCTTCCTGCCGCTCGCGCATCAGTGCAGCGGCCCGATACAGGACATTTGCCCGGTCAACCGGTGCCACCTTCCGCCAGGTTTTGAATCCCTGCTCGGCGGCGTCCAGCGCATCGTCGAGATCGCTTTTCTCCGCGTGCGGCAGACGGCCGATCTCCTCTTCGGTTGCCGGGTTCAGTACCGGCAGGTCGCTGGCGGCCTTGCGAAATTCGCCGTTGATATAGAGGTGCAGGTCGGGGTAAGGGTTCATCGAGGTTCTCGTATGCATAGCGGATTATAAGTATATTTCGCCAATGGCTACTAACTACTCGAAATTAGATGCGAAGGATTATGCCCGCGAGAACATGCGCGGGATCTGGGCCGCCGCCCTGAATCCGTTTAACGACGACCTTTCTCTCAACGAGGCAGGTCTGCGAGCGAACATCCGTCACTGGGTCGACGACCTCGATATCAAGGGCCTGTTCATCGCGGGAAAGCAGGGCGAGTTCTTCTCGATGAGCCTTGCCGAGCGCAAGCGCAATTTCGAAATTGCGGTCGAAGAGTGCGACGGCAAGGCCGGTGTCATCGTGTCCGTCTCGGACCAGAACTTCGACACGGTCCTGGAGCTTGCCCTGCATGCGCAGGATTGCGGGGCCGACTACATCGTGGTGCACGCACCGGTCCTGAGCTTCGTGCATGAGCGTGGCGAAGTCCTGTACCAGTATTACAAGGCGCTTTGTAACCGTCTCGATATCGGCATCGCCATGTGGAGTCATCCGGATTCGGGTTACCTGATGCAGCCCGACGAATGCGCACGCATCGCGGAGCTGCCCAATATTGTTGCGATCAAGTACTCGGTTCCTCGCGACATGTACGTGCAATTGACGCACATGGTTGGCGACAAGATCCAGGTGTCGACTTCGCTCGAGGATGACTGGCTCGACAATATCGAGGAGCTTGGATGGCGGCTTTATCTCTGCTCGTCGCCGCCGTACCACCTGCAGACGAAGAACGACAAGCGCATGGACGAATACACTCGTCTCGCGTTTGCAGGAAATTTCGAGGAGGCGCGCCGCGTGCGTGACAGCCTCGATCCCGTGCGCGAGGCGATGGCGCGCTCGAAACCCGCGGACAAGCCGCAGGCGTTTGGCAAGTACTGGCAGGAGTTGCTCGGGCAGGTCGGCGGACGCGTGCGGCCTCCCATGCTCGAGCTCACCGACGCGGAGAAGGCAACGATTCGCGAAGCGTTCGAGTCCTGCGGCCTGGAGTTGTAAGGCTATCTGTTAATTACAAACCTGCCGCGAGCCGGCTTCCCTGGTCGATAGCCCGCTTGGCGTCGAGTTCGGCCGCAATGTCGGCGCCGCCGATGACATGCACGGGGACGCCGGCTGACTCCAGCGGTTCCTTGAGCTCGTGCAACGGCTCCTGGCCGGCGCACAGGACGACATTGTCGACCTTGAGCCAGGTTGGGTTCTCGCGCTTCTCGCCATAGCTGATCAGCAGGCCGTCGTCGCCGATGCGTTCGTAATTGACATCGCCAATCATCTGCACGCCGTTCATCTTGAGCGTCGCGCGATGAATCCAGCCCGTGGTCTTGCCAAGCTTCGCTCCGAGCTTGCCTTTCTTGCGCTGTAGTAAAGTGACTTCACGCGCCGGCGGCTGCGGGGGTCGTCGGTCGCTGGCCAGTCCGCCGCGTGCCTCGGCCGGATCCACCACACCCCACTCTGACAGCCACTCGTCGAGATTCACGGTCGGGGAATGGCCCTCGTCATGGACGAGGAATTCGGCGACATCGAAACCGATGCCGCCTGCACCGATGATGGCAACGCGTTCGCCCACGGGCGCCCGGTGCCGCAGGACGTCGATGTAATTGAGTACCTTCGGATGATCCTGGCCTTCGATGCCGGGGTTGCGGGGTACAACGCCGGTCGCAACGATAACCGCGCTGTAGTTCTTGTCCTTGAGATCCCCCGCGCCCACTCGCGCATTGAGATGCACGCTGATGTTGCTCAGTTCGACCTGCCGGCCGAAGTAGCCCAGCATCTCGTGAAATTCTTCCTTGCCCGGTATCACCTTGGCCATGTTGAGCTGGCCGCCGATCTCGGCGGCGGCGTCATACAGGTCGACCCTGTGGCCGCGTTGTGCCAGGACCAGCGCCGCCGATAATCCAGCCGGGCCGGCACCAACGACCGCGAAGGTTTTCGGCGTTGCCGTCGGAATGTAGTTCAGCTCGGTCTCGTGGCAGGCACGCGGGTTGACGAGACAGCTGCTCATTTTGTTCGAAAACGTGTGATCGAGACAGGCCTGGTTGCAGGCGATGCAAACGTTGATTTCGTCGGCGCGCCCCTCGCGGGCTTTCTTCGCGAATTCAGAATCGGCCAGCATCGGCCGCGCCAGCGACACCATGTCCGCGTCGCCGCGGGCCAGCACCTCTTCGGCGCTGGAGGGCAGATTGATTCGATTGGACGTCACGAGCGGCAGGCTCACTTCCTCTTTCATCTTCCGCGTGACCCACGTAAAGGCGTTGCGCGGCACGGACGTGGCGATCGTCGGTACTCGGGCCTCGTGCCAGCCGATACCCGTATTGATAATCGTGGCGCCTGCCTGCTCAATGGCCTTGGCGAGTTGCACGGTTTCATCCCAGGAGCTGCCATCCGGGATCAGGTCGATCATCGACAGTCGATAAATAATGATGAAGTCTTCGCCGACGGCCTCCCGGGTTCGTGTGACGATTTCGACGGGCAGGCGCATGCGCTGCGAGTAGTCGCCACCCCACTGGTCAGTACGGTGATTCGTATGCGTGACCAGGAATTCGTTAATGAAGTAGCCTTCCGAGCCCATGATCTCGACGCCGTCATAGCCGGCTTCACGCGCAAGCTGCGCACAACGTACAAATGCCTGGATCTGCTTTTCGACTCCCGCACTCGAGAGCGCGCGCGGTGTGAACGGCGTAATCGGTGAACGAATGCGCGAGGGCGCTACTGAAAACGGGTGATAGGCGTACCGCCCGGCATGCAGAATCTGCATGGCGATCTTGCCGTCTTCGGCGTGGACCGCGTCCGTGACCCGGCGATGTTTCGCAGCTTCGCCGCGCGTCGTGAGCTTGCCGGCGAATGGTTTCACCCACCCGGCACGATTCGGCGCGTAGCCGCCGGTTACGATGAGGCCGACTTCACCGCGGGCGCGTTCCGCAAAATAGGCTGCCAGGCGTTCGTGCTGGTTACCGTCCTCGAGCCCCGTGTGCATGGAGCCCATGAGAACCCGGTTCTTTAGTGTGGTGAAGCCAAGATCGAGCGGCGCAAAGAGATGCGGATAGTCACTGGTCGTCAAGGTCTGCCCCTGGTCTGCCTACTCGATACTACAGGCGCTCAACGATAGTTGTAATACCCTGTCCCAGGCCAACGCACATGGTGGCAACGCCCAACGTGCCTTCGTTCTGTCGCATCACGTTCAACAGGGTTCCGGTAATTCGGGCGCCGGAGCAGCCGAACGGATGCCCAAGTGCGATGGCACCGCCGTTCAGATTGACCTTCTCGTCCATGGCGTCCAGCAGGCCGAGATCTTTCAGCACGGGTAATGCCTGTGCCGCAAAGGCCTCGTTCAGTTCCACGTGATCGATATCCGACATGCTCAGTCCGGCGCGCTTCAGCGCCTTGTGTGTCGAGGGAACCGGTCCGTATCCCATGATGGATGGGTCAACCCCGGCGACGGCCATCGCGCGAATCCGCGCCAGAGGCTCGACACCCAGTGCCTGGGCACGCTCGGCCGCCAACACGATCATGCATGATGCACCGTCGGTTATTTGTGAGGAACTGCCGGCCGTTACCGTGCCGTTCCTCGGGTCGAAGACCGGTCTGAGCTTGGCCAGCCCTTCGACTGTCGTGTCCGGGCGTATGGTCTCGTCGTGTTCCACCAGCACCTTGAAGCCGTTTTCGTCATGGCCTTCCATAGGGATGATTTCTTCGTTGAATCTCCCTTCCACGGTTGCCGCATGGGCACGCTGGTGCGAGCGTGCCGAGAACTCGTCCTGCGCCTCGCGTGTTATGCCGTGCATTTTGCCCAGCAACTCTGCCGTCAGTCCCATGGAGCCCGCCGCCTTGGCGGCATGTTTGGACAGGGCGGGGTTGATGTCGACGCCATGCATCATGTTGATGTGGCCCATGTGCTCGACGCCGCCAACCACGAACATGTCGCCATTGCCCGTCATGATGGCCTGCGCGGCGCTGTGCAGCGCTGACATGGACGAGCCGCAGAGTCGATTGACCGTCTGGGCGGGGACCTCGTTTGGAAGGACCGACAGCACGGACACCATTCGCGCAATGTTCATGCCTTGTTCCAGGGTCTGGTTGACGCAACCCCAGAGAACATCTTCCACCTCGGCGGGGTTCAATTCGGGATTGCGCTCGAACAGGCCATCTATTAGCGCCGCAGACAGGTCGTCGGCACGCACATTGCGATAGCAACCGTTCTTGGAGCGTCCCATCGGTGTGCGTGCGAAATCTACGATTACCACGTCTCTCGGATTTAGGTTCATTCTTATACTCCCGCTCGTAAGCTTATCCGAAGAAGGCGTCGCCATTGGCGGCCATCTCACGCAGTTTTTCGGTGGATTGGTACATCGGCTTCAGCGGACCCGCGGTCGCCGCAAGCTCGTCGGCCCTGGCCACGAATTTATCGATGCCAAAGTCGTCGATGTAGTGAAGCGCGCCGCCCCGGAATGGCGGAAAGCCGATGCCATAGATCAGAGCCAGGTCAGCGTCAGTCGCGGACGCGGCGATGCCGTCTTCAAGACAGCGAACTGCCTCAAGACACATAGGGATCATCATCGAGTCGACGATAGTGTCATCGCTGAGCGTTTCCCGACCGTCGATAACCGGTGCGAGAAGCGCTGTAACGGCGTCGTCCACGACCTTTTTCGGTCGACCTTTCTTGTCCGCCTCGTACTTGTAATAGCCGAGTCCGTTCTTCTGACCGAGGCGCTCATTCTCGAACATCACATCGTGGCTGGTCTTGAAGTCGTACTTCATGCGGTCGGGATATCCTTCCGCCATGACGGCGCCAGCGTGCACGCCCGTGTCGATACCCACGACGTCACACAGGTAAGCGGGCCCCATTGGCCAGCCAAAGCGCTCCATCGCCCTGTCAATCTGCGTGAAATCAATGCCTCGTCTTACGAGGCCCATGAAGGCGCCGATGTAGGGCGACAGGATGCGATTTACCAGGAACCCCGGGCAATCGTTGACGACGACCGGCTTCTTGCCCATCGCCAGTGCGTACGCAACCGTTTTGGCGACGGCGTCCTCTCCCGTCTTTTCTCCCCGAATCACTTCGACCAGGGGCATGCGGTGCACCGGGTTGAAAAAGTGCATGCCACAGAAGTTCTCCGGGCGTTTCAGGGGTTCGGCCAAGTGTGTGATCGATATGGTCGACGTATTAGACGCGAGAATCGCGTCATCGCGAATCTGCGCTTCGGTTTCCGCCAGGACGGCGTGTTTAACCTTCAGGTTTTCTACAACGGCTTCGACGACAACATCCACAGTGTCGAAACCATCGTAACTGAGGGACGGCTGGATCTTGTTGAGAACGCCTGCCATCTCACCGACAGAAATCCGATCGCGTTCAACCTGTTTGGACAGCAATTTGCTGGCTTCAGACAGTCCAAGGTCGAGGCCGGCCTGCGCGATGTCCTTCATGATGATCGGTGTGCCTTTCAGCGCGGATTGGTAGGCGATTCCGCCGCCCATGATTCCCGCTCCGAGAACCGCAGCCCGTTCTACCCTGCCTGCCTTCTTCGCCAAGCTCTTGCCACTCTTGGCAAGCAACTGGTCACCAATGAACAGTCCGACCAGGTTCTTCGCTGCCAGCGTGCCGGCCAATTTGGCAACGCCCCGGGCTTCCTCGCGCAGCGCGTCATCCCGATGCAACCCGGCCGCTTTCTGCATGACTTCGATGGCGGTGACCGGTGCCGGATAGTGCGGTCCGGCCTTGCCCCCGACAAATGCTTTGGATGTCTCGAATACCATCGTGGCTTCGATCTCGTTCAGCTTCAACGGCTCCTGTTTTTCCCGCCGCTTCGCCTGGTAGTCGAGCTTGCCATTCATGCACTGCTGCAACAGCGACGTGGCCGCGTCGCGGAGCAACTCGGATGCAACGACCGCATCGACAGCACCGCATTTCAGTGCATGGTCCGGCTTCTGTTCCTTACCCGAAGCAATCCATTCGATCGCGTTGTCCGCGCCAATCAGGCGCGGCAGGCGGGTGGTGCCGCCGTATCCCGGTATGATGCCCAGCTTGGTTTCAGGTAGCCCGACCCGTGCTGTGTCGGCCATGACCCGATAATCGCAGACCAGGCCCATCTCGAACCCTCCGCCCAGGGCGATGCCGTTAATGGCAGCCACGGTGGGCATTGGCAGATCCTCAAACGCATTGAACACCTCGACGTTGATCGCCAGGAGCTTCTCCGCGATCGTGTCTTCACTGGCTCCGAACAGTGAACCGAATTCAGTGATATCGGCACCCACGATGAACACGGGCTTGCCGCTCGTGACAATCACGCCTTTGAGTGATGAATCCGCGCTGATTGCCGCCGTCGCCTCCTTCAGTTCGTTAACCGTCAACGCATTGAACTTGTTGACCGAGTCATCCTGAAGGTCGAAACAGAGCTCTGCGATACCGTCGTCGGTTGCCCGGACGGTTATCGCCTTTCCCGAGTAAATCATTGTTTTCCTCTTTAGTTTTCGATCAGGTGCGCTTAGAAGATGAACTGGTCTTCTTCCATCTTCATAAGCGAGTCAGGGCCGGTTGACATTGTCTCAAGCAACGTCGCGGTTCGCGGCAGTATTTTAGCGAAGTAGAATTCTGCGGTCTGGATCTTCGCGCGATAGAACGCCTCTTCCGTCGTACCTTGCTCGAGCCGCCTGTAAGCAGCCCGCGCACTGGCAGCCCAGGCAACGCCAAGCAACACGTAGCCAGAGAACATGATGTAGTCGACCGAGGCTGCGCCCACGGCGTCCCGATTGCGCATGGCCGCGAAACCGATCTTCCGCGTCAGTGCCTTCCACTGCTTCGTGAGCCGCACCAGCGTCTTCAGGTATGGCCTGAGTTCCTTGCGGTTGCGGGCCCGCTTGCAGAAGTCCAGGATAAAGCCGGTGACAGGCGCCAGTGCCTTGCCGCGCGTGCCGAGTACCTTGCGGCCAAGAAGGTCCAGGGCCTGGATGCCGGTTGTGCCCTCGTAGAGCATGCCGATCCTGGCATCCCGGACGTTTTGCTCGACGCCCCACTCGTTGATGTAGCCATGGCCGCCCAGACATTGCAGGCCCAGGTTTGCGCTTTCGAAACCGGTCTCTGTCAGGAATGCCTTGATAATCGGGGTCAGGAAGTTGAGGACATGATTGGCGAGCTCCCTGGCCTCCGGGTCATCGGATTTGGTCAGTATGTCGCCCTGGGTGCTCGCGAAGTAAATCAGTGCGCGGCCCCCTTCGGCAAACGCTTTCTGCGTCAGCAGCATGCGGCGCACGTCCGCGTGCACGATGATCGGGTCCGCGGGCCCACCGGGATTCTTCGGGCCCGACAGCGAACGCATCTGCAAACGATCGCGGGTGTAGGCGAGGGAGTTCTGGAAGGCCAGCTCGGAATGAGCCAGTCCCTGCAGCCCGGTGCCGAGACGGGCGAAGTTCATGAACGTGAACATGTAGCTCAGGCCCTTGTTCTCTTCACCAACCAGGTAGCCGGTCGCGCCGTCGAAATTCAGCAGGCAGGTCGAGTTGCCGTGAATACCCATCTTGCGCTCGAGGACTCCACAGGTCACGGCGTTGCGGTCGCCGATCGAACCGTCGTCATTGGGAATGAACTTGGGCACGATGAACAGCGAGATGCCCTTCGTCCCTGGCGGCGCACCCGGCATGCGGGCCAGGACGATGTGCACGATGTTCTCGGCGAGGTCGTGCTCGCCGGACGAAATGAAGACCTTCGATCCCGTGATGCGGTAGGCGCCGTCCGCAGCCTGTTCGGCTTTGGACTTCAAAAGACCCAGGTCCGTACCGCAGTGCGCCTCGGTGAGGCACATGGTGCCCGTCCATCGTCCGCTCACCAGCGGCTCCATGAACATGGCCTTTTGTTCCTCGGAACCGTGCTCGTCAATCGTCTCCATGGCCCCTTGCGACAGACCGGGGTACATCGCCCAGGACCAGTTCGCCGTGCCGGTCATCTCGCGGACGGTCGTACCGATCGACATCGGCAGATCCTGCCCCCCGTAGGCGGCGGGCTGGTCGAGCGACGGCCAGCCAGCGTCGACGTATTGCTTGTAAGCCTCTTTGAAACCTGCCGGTGTCTTGACCTCACCGTTTTCGAGCATCTGGCAGCCCTCCTCGTCACCCACCGCGTTGAGCGGGGCCACGATCTCTTCGGAGAACTTGCTGGCTTCGCCGAGAATCGCGTCGATGAGGTCCTGGTTGACCTCCTCGCAGGCAGGCAGCGACTGGTAGTGCTTCTCGATATTGAGCAGGTCCTTCATAACAAACTGCATGTCTCTGAGCGGTGCTTTGTAGGTCGTCATACCGTTTCTCTCTGGGCCGAGTTCATCTCACGCCAGTTTCAGCGTACACTTGTACGCACAACTGTACCATTCCTTTGCTAGGATGCAATAGTCGGCTCAGCAACGACTCGGCAGGGCATTGCAAGGACCCCGGTTTTGAAGTTCACGAGAAAACAACAGAAAGAAGAGACACGACAGCGACTTATGGATGCTGCGGCCGCCGAACTGGCGTCGGGTCGCAGTTTCGACACGCTGAGCCTCCGCGAGGTGGCAAAGCTCGCCGGGATCGCACCGACGTCGTTTTATCGTCACTTCCATGACATGGAAGGCCTGGGTCTGGCGCTCATCGAGGAGCACGGGACGACGCTGGTGAACCTGATGCATCGCGTCAGGGAGCAGGCGGCGGAAGGCCGGTCGGTAATAAGGACCTCGGTCGAGACGCTGTTCGACTATATCTTCGGCAACCAGGGCATGTCGCGGATGATCCTCCAGGAGAGCCTGTCCCGGCAGTCCGCATTTCGCAGTGCCGCTGAGAAGCTGCTGGTGACGATGTCACGGGACCTCGCGGAATTCCTGGTCTGGGACGCCGACAGGCGCGGCGTGCCGCTGGGCCACCCGCGGCTTGCGGCGGATTCCACGGTGGCCATCCTGTTTACGACCGGGATCGCGCTGCTGGACACGCCGGCAGAAGAGCGCGAGCGGTACATCGAGGCGGCGATCATCAAGGTGCGCATGATCATGCGCGGATCCGAAGCCATGGGACAGGCCTAGCGGCTCAATACGGCCGGTAGGGTTTCCTGAAATGGACAAAGAGCCCGACGAGCAGCACGGCCAGGGAAATCCACATCGAGAGGCGCCAGGTACTCGTCGCCGGTTTTACAATCTCGAAGTCTTCCACGTAGATGGTCTCGCAGGCGCCGTCACCCGTGTCGGTACGAGTTGTACTGGTGCCGCGTTTGTATCCCCCACCGCTCGAATAGGACGCCAGGTAGCCTCGCACGCGAATCTGGTCGCCAATCCTGATCTTTCTTACCTGCCTGCGGACGAAATCGTCATCGGAAATCAGGTGATTGTTCGATAGCTGGTCCATGTTAAATGCGTCCCACGCCTGCTGGTCGCGCGTTTTGACGTTGCATGTGAATATGCCGTTCCAGAAATCGATTTTGTGCAGGCGTTCGTTGGCGGTGTTGTCGCCCCAGATTACGCACACGTCGAGCATGTTCAGGTGGTCGTTTGCAAGCGCGTGCATGCGACTGTTGTTGTCGTGATGACGGTAAGACACGATCATGCCGGTAATGTCATACGCGTACTCGGGCTCGACCCGGTAGGTGACCTCCTTGAAGACGGCGTCGAAAGGCCGTTGCCTGGTTCCCAACTGCCTGGGTTCCTGCGCGATTCCGGCCACGTACTCGACGTTACCCGGGAGGTCGTTGCGGTTCCAGAACGACACGATCAACACGACAAGACTGATTGCGATGACCAGGTTGTTTACCTTCATATGAGCTGCCGGTGATCACTAAAGACCCGTTCTGAGGCTACACCACCTGCAACACGATATGCGAAACTCTAGGCAATGAATCATGCTGCCGCCTACGCAAGACTGCCGCAGAGCCTGATCGAGTCATTCAATGGCTACGTCGAGCGTGACGAACTCGTGGCGCTCCTGACGGTCGTGTCGACGGACGGTTCGACCTACAGCAAGGCGGGAGGCCAGATCCTGATCGGTGCGGATGGCCGGTGCCACGGCCTGTTATCGGGTGGGTGTCTCGAGCAGGATCTCACGGAACGCGCCAAGGCGGTGATGCGTTCGGGCACCACCGATACGGTCGAGTACGATCTGCGCTCCGATGATGATGTCTTCGGCCTGGGCGTCGGCTGCGAAGGGCTGCTCAGAATACATATTCAGCCGCTGGGTCCGGCAACAGCCTATGCACCACTGTCCACCTGGCTGGACGAGTCTGAAAGAAACGGGATGGTTAAAGCGGAGCTCGTCCTGGCGGATGGTTCTTCGACCATGTACCTCAACTTGCTCAGGCCGCACGAGGTCCTGGTCCTGGGGGCCGGCCAGGATGCCGTGCCGCTGGTGAGCTTTTGCCGGGAACTAGGGTGGCGTGTCACGGTCTCCGATCACCGGCCCGCACATGCCGCGGCATTTCGCGAAAAGCACGACTGCACCGTGCTGTGCGCTGCAGTCGATTCCCTTGAAGAACAGGTTGAACTAGATCGCTTCGATGCCGTAATCGTCATGAGTCATCACCTTGCCAGTGACCGGGAGTATCTTCGCCAGCTCGCCGGTACGTCGATCGGCTTTGTGGGACTACTGGGTCCGCCGCATCGCAGCGTCCGGTTGCTGAGCGAGATCGGCGCTGGCGCCGAGTGGCTTGCCGATCGCCTGCGAAGCCCGGTCGGTCGCCGCATCGGCGGTCGGGGTCCGGCGGCCATAGCGCTCGAGATCGTTGCTGAGCTGCAGGCCCACTTCTCGGCATCTAATCCGGACTGACCAGGCGCGCCAGGTCCTCGGACGTGTCGATATCGACTGCCGCCGGATCAAACCGGATGCTGTTAACGGCATCCGCATGCGCTTCGAGAATCTGCTTCGCCCCGGTGTCGCCGCGCAGTGCGCAAAGCTCGGCAAAATGATCGCGCCCGAACAACACGGGCGGACCAAGAATACCGGCGAATTCAGTGGCAATAATTGCATCGGCAGCGCCTGTCCAGCGGCGGACGAGGCTCCCGAGGTGCGAGCGGCTAATCAGCGGCTGGTCGGCGAGCATGATGACGATGGCGTCCGCACAGTCTGAGCACGCTGTTGCGCCACAGGCGATGCTCGAGCCCATGCCTTGAGCGTACTCCGGATTGTACAAGACGTGACCCGCGAGTCCGCGGGCGGCATCTTCAATGCCTTCTGCCGAGTGGCCCGTGACCAGCCACGAATTGCCGTGAAAAACTGACCGCGCGATGTCCAGCGAGTGGCGAACAAGCGCTTGCCCATTGAATTCCTCAAGCAACTTCACCCGGCCGAAGCGCTTCGATTGGCCGGCCGCCAGGATGATTGCATGAATATCGGGAACCACGCCTGCCATGGTAGCAACAACGGTGGCCGCATTGCTGCAGCCAAAAAAAATCCCCGCACAAGGCGGGGATAAGCTGGGGATGCGCATCATTGTGCGCGGGGATTGATCGTTACTCTGCAGCGAAGTCATCCAGCGCGATGAGTCCGAGAGCAGCCTCACCAGGCAGCGGGTCACGGGCGATTGCCGTGTAAATGCCGCCGTCTGCAATTGAGATCGTGGCAGGCCCGATGGCGGCTGTCTTCGTGCCGGTCGGCGTTACCGTTACGTCATAGTCGCCGGCAGGCAGTGCCAGGAAGCCCGTGTTGGCCTTGAAAGGAATATTTTCGAGGGTTGGAGCTTCGTTGTTGATGTCGGCGCCAACGGCAGTGACATAAATGTCGACGTCAGCAGCGGTCGGCGAGGCGTGTACGATACGTATCTTGGCGTTCGTCGCGATGTTGCGCGGATCGTCGTCCAGGATCAGCGCCTCGATCGCGGCCAGCTCACCGACGGCAAGTACGGAGTAGCGCACGCCCGGCTCAAACGTAAGATCGACCGGACCGATCGCGATTGCCCCCGGGTTGCCTGCGACGGTCACACTGACGGAGTAGGTGTCCGGAGCAACCTCGACGAAGCCAGTAGCATTCGGGAACTCCAGGCCGGGAATCAGCACGTCACCGTTGACCCGCACGTCTACAGCCGGTGCGTCAGGTGAAGCGTGTACAACCTGCAGCCGGGCCGGCGTGTTCGTGTCCAGTATCTCGGCCGAACCGGCGCCCGTCAGGGCAACGAGATTCACCGCAGCAGGGCCGCTCTTCGTGTTCGGCAATGCGGCAAGCGTCAGATCGTCGCCATCATTCAGGGTTACCGTCCCGGAGTCGTAGACCACGGCGGCCGGATCGCCAGCGGCGGTCACGCGAATCTGGTAGTCGCCTGCAGCAACTTCAGCGGGTCCGATCGTCTCCTTAAAGGAGAACGTACCGACCGGCGCCGACGCAGCGAGATCAGCACCTGGTGTCGTCACGAAGACGTCAACCTGCGGTGCCGCTGCGGAGCCATGCAAAACGAAAAGGCGTGCCGCGCCAGCGCTAACGGGTGTGTCGGGCTGGCTGATGACGACCGGCTCGATAGCGGCAACTTCGTTTACAGCGGCGATCGTGTAAATCGTGTCGCCGTCGAACGCGAGGTCTACCGGACCGATTACGGCGGCGTTTCCGCCAGGCAGGATGCCGTCGACCTGGATCGAGTACGTACCCTCGTCGAGGCTCAGCTGGCCTGACCCGATCTTGTAATCGACGCCGCTCAATACTTCACCGCCGTCGACGAGGACGTTCACGGCCGGTGCATCAGGCGATCCGTGGAGAACCTGTACTTTCGTTACTGCAGGAGGAGGAGGTGTTACCACCTCAGGAATGTTCAACGTGGTGCCAGAGTCGCAAGCCGCGAGGCCTACCAAGCTGGATACCACAAGTAATTTGCCCAAGAGTTTCATGTGTAGCCCCTTCTAAAAGCTGTGAGTTGATAGCTGTAGTTAAGTCGAGAAGCAGTCTCACAGAGCCGCTCCAGCTTTTGGTCTCAGGAAGGTTTCAGTTTGTTTCCGAATGTTTCAATCCAACTGTCGTCGCGACGGCGGCCGTGACACGCGCTATTATTCGTACATGACAAAAGTTCTCCTGATAGATGACGACCGGAAGCACTCCGACCTGATGCAGGCGTATTTCAAGCGCTACGGCATCAATCTCCTCTGCGCGTACGATTCGGTCGAGGGGTTCAAGCTGTTGGCTCGGGAGGAGCCGGATCTGCTGCTCCTGGACGTGATGCTGCCCGGGAAAGACGGTTTCGAGATTTGCCGGGAGGTTCGCAAGTCCAGCAACATACCGATCATCATGCTCACCGCCCGCGGTGACATTATCGATCGCGTATCCGGCCTCGAGCTCGGCGCCGATGACTACGTCGGGAAGCCGTTTGAACCACGCGAACTGGTGGCGCGTGTGCAGGCGACGCTGCGCAGATCGGAGATCGCCGGTCCTTCCGTCGGCAAGCTGAGCTTTGACGGGCTGACGATCGAGACCGAGACGCGCACCGTAAAGGTCGATGGCGAGACGGTCGACCTGACCTCGATGGAGTTTGAGCTGCTCCTTATCCTTGCGCGGCGACACGGGCGCAAACTGTCGCGCGACGACATATTGAGCGAGCTTCGCGGCATCGACGCGGCCATTCTGACGCGGTCCGTCGACATCATGGTCAGCCGACTGCGCCAGAAGCTCGGCGACAACGTGAAGCCGCCGCGATTCATCCAGACAATCTGGGGCCGTGGCTACTCGTTTGTTGGCGTGCCCCAGTCAGATGCTTAGACGTCTGTCGCGATCGCTCTCGTTTCGACTGCTCATCATTTTCCTGGTCCTGGGAAGCGCCTTCGTATTCGGCACCTTCAAGGCCGTACAGCGCTTCTATAACAGTGACCAGATTCGCGGTCTCATCAGCGGCCATCTGTCATTGCACGTGAGCTATGTTCGGGAGGATATCGGTGTGCCGCCGAATATCGACCGGGCCATTGCGATCACGGAGAAAGTTCCCGTGGATATTCGCATCGCGGGTCCCGGCTTCGACTGGGCGTCGGACCCGATGTTTCCACTTGTGGAAGACCTGGACTTCGCGCCCAGCCCGAGGTTCAGCGACAATTCCGATGCCTGGGCCGATGAGCTGCAGGGCGTTGTGTTCGCGACTTTTGACGACCATGACTTCCTGCGCATGCGGCAGGGCGGCTACGATATCGTGGTCTCGACGCCGCGGATATCCGACGTCTCCAGCGGCCCGGCGCTGGTGCCACAGGTGCTGGGATTCGGCTTGTTCCTCCTGATTCTTGCCTATGCGGCCGTCACGTGGCTGTTCAAGCCGATTCGCGCTATTCGTCGCGGTGCCGAGCACATCGGTCAGGGTCATTTCGACTTTCGCATCGACAACGTCAGGAGCGATCAGCTCGGTGATCTTGCCGCGGATATCAATCGCATGGCCGGCGACGTCGAAGATATGCTGGACGCGAAGCGAGCGCTGCTGTTGGGTATCAGTCACGAGTTGCGCACGCCCTTGTCGAGAATGCGCCTTGCTGCCGAGTTCTTCGAGGATGAAGAGCAGGCCCGGAGCCTCAAGGCCGAGATCATGGAGATGGAAAAAATCGTGGTTTCGCTGCTTGAGGCCGAGCGCCTCAACAGCCGTCATGCACAATTATCGCGGACAACCACGAATGTCGGCGAGCTGGTCAAGGAGATGCTCGACGATTTCTTCTCGAGGGACATGGACAGGATCTCCGTATCGTTGCCTGACGAACCGGTATCGGCCTCAATTGACGCGGCGCGCATTAGCCTGCTGCTGAAAAACCTCCTGAACAATGCGTTGCGATACTCCCGGCCGGACGAGGGTCTGGTTGAGCTCACCGTCGCCGCTGCGGACGGCGTTCTTATAATGACCGTTGCCGACAATGGTCCAGGTCTGTCCGAGGATCAGGCGGAACACATTGGCGAACCCTTTTATCGCGGTGACCCGTCCCGCGCGCGCGAGTCGGGCGGATCCGGGCTGGGCCTGTACCTGGCGACGTTAGTAGCGAAAGCGCATGGCGGCTCGCTCCGACTCCTAAATTCCCGGAATCAGGGAGCCTGTTTCGAGGTTCGCATTCCCTTGATGGAATCGTAGGCGTCCAGCGCCCTGCGGCGGGCCTCGCCATGATCCACGATTGGCGCCGGGTAGGCGGACTCCGACACTTCCGGAACCCAACGGCGAACGTAGCTGCCCTGCGGATCGAATTTCTTCCCCTGCAGAATCGGATTGAAGACTCGAAAATACGGTGCGGCATCGGTGCCGCAGCCAGCGACCCATTGCCAGCTGGCTGAATTATTCGCGAGGTCGGCATCCACCAGCTGGTCGAGAAACCAGTCAGCACCCATCTGCCAGGGAACGAGCAGGTCCTTGATGAGGAAGGACGCCGCGATCATGCGCACACGATTGTGCATCCAGCCGGTTTCCCGCAGCTGCCGCATGCCGGCATCAACCACAGGATAGCCGGTCATACCCTCTTGCCAGGCGCGCAGCTGGCTTTCGTCAACAGACCACGGGAAATTTTCAAACTCGGCGCGCAGCGGCTTGTGCGGCAGGTCCGGGAAATGAAACAGGAGGTAGCTGCTGAAGTCGCGCCAGTAGAGCTGGCGCAGCAGTGCTTCGCCGCCGGACGCGGACGACGCCGACGCGCCGGCCTGCCGGGTCGCGTGCCAGACCTGTCGCACGCTGACCTCGCCAAAGCAAAGGTGCGGCGACAGTCGCGACGTCGCGTCTTTGTCGGGGCGGTCCCTGGAGGTCACGTAGTCTCGCAGCAATGATTCCAGCTCGTCGATGCGTTCAAGACCGCCAGGCTCACCCGGGGTCCAGACTTTCGCGTACCCGTGGTACCGGTCGACGGCGTCCGTGAGGAGCTCGAGTTCGTTGATCGAGATCGACTCGGGCAGGGGGTCGAACACCGTAAGTGCCGGCGGGGCCGGTGACGGGACATCCGGCTCTCCGAGGCTGCGCGCCGCGTTCCAGAATGGCGTGAACACGCGATAGGGCTTGCCAGCCTGCGTGCTGACGCTCTCGGGAACATGCAGAAGACTGTCATCGTAACAATGCAGGTCGAGGCGGCTTCCCAGCGTGTCGCCAACGTCGTCTTGCTGGCGCGTGCTCTCGGGCTCGTAGCGTCGTGCAAAGTACACGGCTGTTGCGCCGGTTTGCTGTGCCAACTCGTCCAGCACGACATGTGGCGGCCCGGCCCGCAGGACCAGTTCAGCCCCGAGATCTCGCAACGCGCAATCGAGTGTCGAGAGGCTGTGATGCAACCACCAGCGACTGGCAGTGCCCTTGTCCTGCCCGTCTGCAATGTACAGCGGGATGATCGGCTGGCCAGACTCTACGGCCGCCAGCAGTGCGGCATTGTCCGCGAGGCGCAGGTTGCGTCGAAACCAGAGAATGACGGGTCGCATGATCGAAATATCCTGTAAGAGCGTTACACACATCATAAAGGCCTAAATGCGACAGTTTGTAAGGGAATGTAACAACAGGCTCCAGGCGATTGTTGGCCAGGCTGACGGTCCGTACCATTGCGGTCATCGTTGATTTGGAGGTCGCCATGAGCGCCGTAACTGCAAAAGCTGTCAGCTGGACCGAATCGGGCCTCGTTCCCGATGCCGTCATCCGTGCGGGCATACGGAGACTGCTTGAGTCGAAACGCAAGGAGATTCATGCGGGCGACGAGGAGTACTCGGCCGATGTGCTGAATGCTTTCGTCGCAATGATGAATGACTCACCGATTGCTCACGTGCCGGATCTGGCCAATGAGCAACACTACGAGGTGCCCGCCGCGTTCTTCCAGCACGTCATGGGTGATCACCTCAAGTACAGCTGCTGCTACTGGACGCCGCAGACCGGAAATATTTCGGAAGCCGAGACAGCAGCGCTCGAAACGACCGTGGCACGGGCTGGCATCGAGGACGGAATGAAGGTCCTGGACCTCGGTTGTGGATGGGGCTCGCTGTCGTTGTGGATTGCCGAGCACTTTCCCAATGCCTCGGTTACCTCGGTATCGAACTCGGCGTCGCAACGTGACTTCATCCTGGCGCGCGCGCGTGAGCGTTCCATACAAAACATTGATGTCCTGACCTGTGACATGAATGACTTTGACATCGACAAGCGTTTTGACCGGATTGTGTCGGTCGAAATGTTCGAGCACATGCGTAACTACCGTGAACTCTTCAGCCGGATCGACGGCTGGCTGGTTCCCGACGGTCGCTTCTTCATGCACATCTTCTGTCATCGCACCACGCCTTACGAGTACATCGATAAGGGGCCGGGCGACTGGATGAGCCGGTATTTCTTCAGCGGCGGCATTATGCCCAGCGCGGATCTGCCGCTGCGGTTCGCAGGCGACCTCGCCATTGACAAGCGCTGGCACTGGAATGGCCAGCACTATGCAAAGACGTGTAATGCGTGGCTGGCGAAGATGGACGCCAGTGAGGATGCGATCAAGCCGGTTCTGGCTTCGTGCTACGGCGAGGCAGACGCGTCCCTGTGGTGGCAGCGGTGGCGAATCTTCTTCATGGCCTGCGCCGAACTGTTCGACTACGACGACGGGCACGAATGGTATGTCGGCCACTACCTGTTTCGAAAGGCGGAGAGCTGACATGTTCTTGATCATTAACTTTGCGGTTTTCCAGATCGCGTGGCTGTCCTCAGTTATCGGTGGCGCGCAGCAGATGCCCTGGCTTGGGCCGGTTGCCGTGTCTGTAGCCCTGATCATTCACCTGACGGCTGCCCGGAGGCCGCTTGAGGAAGTCTTGCTGGTGGTCAGCTGTGCAATTATCGGCGCGTGCTTTGACAGCATCCTCGTTGCATCCGGCTGGGTGACCTACAAGGCAGGCCTGTTCAGTGATTTCCTGGCTCCCTACTGGATCATCACGATGTGGATGCTGTTTGCCACCACCCTGAATGTTTCCATGCGCTGGTTGCGGGGTAAGCCCCTGCTGGCGTCTGTTTTCGGATTGCTTGGCGGTCCCACGACCTACCTTGCCGGCGAAAAGCTCGGCGGAATCGTGCTTGTAAATCAAACCGCGGCGCTGGTCGCTCTGGCGATCGGCTGGGCACTGATGATGCCCGTGCTCATGTGGTTGTCGGAGAATTTTGACGGTATGCCCGGCAAGCGCAAAGTTTGGGCGCGAGAGGCGCAGCCGGTGACGCAGCAGCAGTCCCGATACATTGAGGAGAAAAAATCATGAGGCGCAATTTCCTTGGCATTTTTCTGCTTGTCCTGCTGAGCCTGACGGTTGCGGCACCTGCGCTGGCGACGGACGCGGCGGATGACGTGGCGCAGTGGAATTTCGATGTCTTCCTGAACGACAAGAAGGTGGGCAAGCACTCGTTTACAGTCTCGGAGAGCGGCGGCGAGAAGCAGGTCGAGAGCGAAGCCAGCTTCAAGTACACGGTGCTCTGGATTCCGGCGTATCGCTACCAGCACACTGCGGAAGAGCGGTGGGAGGACCAGTGCCTGGTTGAGATCGATGCCAAAACCAATGCGAACGGCGAGCGCCTCGAGGTAAGGGGTCAGCACACAGGCTCGGCTTTCCGCCTGGTCAACGGTGACGACACCCGGACGGAATTACCGGAATGCGTCATGACGTTCGCGTACTGGAATCCCGAGTTCCTCGAGCAATCTCGACTGCTCAACCCCCAGACCGGCGAATTCGTGGATGTGACGGTGGAAGAGCTGGGCACTGAGACGCTCGAGGTGCGCGGCGAGCCGGTTGCCGCTACGCGCTTCAGGTTGACCGCTTCCGAAATCGACATGACGTTGTGGTATTCACCGAATGACGAGTGGTTGGCACTCGAGTCGGTCGCCAAGGGCGGCCATATCATCCGCTACAAGCTGTCCTGACATGAGTACGCGGGCAAAAATTTTGTGCATTGCAGTCGTTGCGGCTGTTATCAGTGGCTGCGCAGCCAAAGGGCCGGAAATGAAGACAGTTGACCAAGTGGACCTTGAACGCTTCATGGGCGCCTGGTACGTGATCGCAAACATTCCGACATTTCTTGAGAAAGAAGCCTACAACGCGGTTGAAACGTACAGCCTGAATGACGACGGCACAATTGCGACCCAATTTACGTTCCGCAAAGGCGGTTTTGACGGCAAGCAAAAGGAATACAACCCGAAAGGCTTTATCACGGATACGGAATCGAACGCCCTCTGGGGCATGCGATTCGTCTGGCCCATCAAGGCCGACTACCGGATTGTTTACCTGGATGACGACTACGCACAGACCGTCATCGGCCGCCAGGCCCGTGACTACGTCTGGATCATGGCACGTACACCCACAATCTCCGATGCGGATTACGAAAAGCTCGTGACGTTCGTTGAGTCGCTGGGCTACGACGTCTCCAAGCTGCAGCGAGTTCCGCAGAGCTGGTAATGCCATGAAGATCGCGATTATAGGAACCGGGATTGCGGGCAATGTCGCCGCTTACAAGTTGCGAGAGCAGCACGACATCACGGTATTTGAGTCCGGCTCCTACGTCGGTGGACATACGAACACGGTCGATGTTTTCGAGGACGGCGAACGGCACGCAGTCGATACCGGGTTTATCGTGTTTAATGACCGGACGTATCCGAACTTCATTCAGCTGCTGGACGAAATCGGCCAGGAATCCCAAGCCAGCGAAATGAGTTTCAGTGTCCAGGTGGACGAGGGCGGCATCGAATATTGCGGTTCGTCCATTAACGGCCTGTTCGCGCAGCGCAGGAATATGCTGCGGCCTCCTTTCTATCGCATGATTCGCGATATCCTTCGATTCAACGAGTTGGCCCGGTCAGACATCGATCGATTTGACAACTCCGGGACGCTGGGTGACTTTCTGTCGGCCAACGGCTTCGGTGATGAGTTCATTGATCACTACCTGGTACCGATGGCGGCCGCAATCTGGTCGGCGGAGCCGGTGTCGGTTCTGGATATGCCCGTGGAGTTCCTCGTGAGGTTCTTCGCGAACCATGGACTCCTGCAAACCTCCAATCGGCCTACCTGGCGTGTCATCAGGGGCGGCTCGCGGGAGTACGTGGAGAAACTCGTCGCAGGACATCGCGATCGCATTCGTCTCAACTCGCCCGTGCAGGCCGTTCGGCGCATCGATGATTGCGTTGAATTGCAGACAGCGTCCGGCGGGAAGGAAATTTTCGACTACGTGTTTATTGCCTGTCACAGCAACCAGGCCCTGTCTGTGCTCGAAGATGCGACGGCCGATGAACGCAGTGTGCTTGGCGCTATTGGATATCAGTTCAACGAGGC
Organism: uncultured Woeseiaceae bacterium; assembly: GCA_945787845.1. GTDB lineage: Bacteria > Pseudomonadota > Gammaproteobacteria > Steroidobacterales > Woeseiaceae > UBA1847. Next base: position 38,986 of record CALZJH010000015.1, read on the forward strand.
CATTCTCCACACCGATGCCTCGCTGATGCCCGCGAGGCAGCGTGCCTGGGCCGCCTGGAACTACCATGTGCCGCGCGACCGGGCGCAGCACGTGGCCGTGACCTACAACATGAATATCCTGCAGCGGCTCGAGACACGGGAGCAATATCTCGTTACGCTCAACAACGACCGGCATATCGATCCTGACAAGATCATCCGCCGGATTGCGTACGACCACCCAATATACTCGCGCGAGGCGGTTGCGGCGCAACAACGTCAACGCGATCTCAACAACGACCGAACGTTCTTCTGCGGTGCCTATTGGCGCAACGGCTTCCACGAAGACGGTGTAGTCAGCGCGTTGAGTGCCGTTGAACACTTCGAGACGAGGCTTAGCGATGGACAGTTGCATCTACGAAGGGCGAGTTAGTCACACGCGAACCCAGCCTGTGACGCACCAGTTCAGCTACCGGCTGTTCATGATGTACCTCGACCTCGACGAACTGCCGGCTCTGTTCTGCAAGCGCTGGTTCTGGTCTGATTCCAGGTTGGCGCTCGCCAGGTTCAGGCGTTCGGATCACCTGGGCCCGGATGACATGCCCCTGGCTGACGCCGTCCGCCTGCTCGTTGAAACGGAAACCGGCACGCGACCGACCGGGCCCGTACGTCTACTCACGAACTTGTCGTACTTCGGGTATTGCTTCAATCCCGTGAGCTTCTATTATTGTTTCAATGAGGACGATGAAACGGTCGACTTCATTGTGGCCGAAGTGAACAACACGCCCTGGGGCGAGCGTGAGACGTACGTCATGGACTGCCGGAGCAGGGACGTGGCGTCGTCATGGCGTTTTCGACCGAAGAAGAAGATGCACGTGTCGCCTTTCATGCCTATGGACCTGGAATACAACTGGGTGCTGTCTCTTCCCACGGACCGGCTCAGCGTGTTTATGACGAATTCGAAAGACGGCAAGCGCATATTCGATGCGACCCTGGATTTGAACCGCACGCTGATAAGCGGCCGGTCGCTGGCCAGCGTATTGGTCCGGTTTCCGTTCATGACGGCCAAAACCGTCGTGTCCATCTACTGGGAGGCGCTGCGCCTCTGGATCAAGCGCTGTCCGTTCTATGCGCACCCCGGTAAGAAACCCGAGGTTACGGCCCGATGAATACTCGCCTTGTTTCAGCCGACATGGCGGACCACAGAAAGGCCTCGGCCAAACCCTCGGCGCTCGACAGGCTGGCACGTCGTGCGGTTCTGTCTCGACTTGAGGGTCTGGAGGTGGGCCAGATCGTCATCGCTGAGGGTGATGAACAAACGACGTACGGCCGCTGCACGGAGGATTTTCCGGAAGCCGTGATGCTGCGTGTGCAGGGGTCGCGTTTCTATAGCGACATTGCGTTTGGTGGCTCCGTCGGTGCGGGCGAGTCTTACATCAACGGATTGTGGGCTACCGACGACCTGACGAGCCTGCTGCGAATCCTGCTGCGCAATCGGGAAGTGCTCGAGAAGATGGACAGGGGATTCGCGGCTATCAGCCGGCCCCTGAAAAAGGCCATGCATGCGCTGAACAGGAACACACGTAAGGGCAGCCGCAAGAACATCGCAGCGCACTACGATCTCGGAAACGAGTTCTACCAGCTCTGGCTCGACCCGACGATGATGTATTCCAGTGCGTACTTCGACACGCCGGACACGAGTCTCGACGCTGCCGCGTTGGCAAAGCTGGATCGTATCTGCAGGAAACTGAATTTGTCGGCTGGTGATTCGGTCATGGAGATTGGTACCGGCTGGGGCGGTTTCGCGATGCATGCGGCCGCAAATTACGGCTGCCACGTCACGACCACAACGATTTCCCGGCAGCAGCATGATTACGCGAAACAGGCGATCGTTGACGCGGGTCTCGATAACAAGATCACGCTGTTGTTCAGGGACTATCGTGACCTCGAGGGTAGGTTCGACAAGCTGGTGTCTATCGAGATGATCGAAGCGGTAGGGCACGAGTACCACGACACCTTCTTCAGCAAATGTTGCGAGCTGCTGAAGCCGGACGGGCAGATGCTGTTGCAGGCGATCACGATCGCCGATCAACGCTACGAGAGCTACAAAAAGGGCGTGGATTTCATCAAGCGGTTTATCTTCCCCGGCGGCTGCCTCACATCCGTCACGGACATGTCGCGCTCCCTGACCGAAAACACGGACATGCGCGTCATCCACCTCGAGGACATCGGTCCACATTACGCGACCACACTGCGCCACTGGCACCATCGATTCCAGGCGCGTCTCGATGAGGTACGTAAACTGGGCTATTCCGATGCCTTCATCCGCCTGTGGCAATTCTACCTGGCGTACTGCGAGAGCGCGTTCACCGAGCGGGCCACCGGCAATGTGCAGATGCTGATCATGCGGCCCGGCGCAAGGCGGGAGCGCTTCAGCTACTAGGCCTGCGGGCCGCCCGATCTGGGGCAATCGTGGTTTATACCAAAGTGACCTGCGGAAAGACGCCGTGTTTATTTTCAGGGACTTGGTACCATTGCCACGCCTGATTAAACTATCCTGCCTCTGACAATCTCGTGACCTAATGAAGACACTCAACCGCTCGCTCGTCGTCGTCGGCGCCGTGCTGATTCAACTGGCGCTGGGCGCTATTTACGCCTGGTCCGTGTTTACTGCAAGACTGACTGATGCGGCAGGCGCCTATGCGTTTTCCGCAAGCGAGACCGCCTGGGTGTTTTCGTCAGGCCTCGCGACGTTCGCGATCGTGATGGTGTTGGCGGGCCGTGTGTTGCCCAGGACGGGACCGCAAAGGCTGTCGATCGCGGGTGGCCTGTTGCTGGGAACCGGCTATGTATTGGCTGGCTTCTTCGGCGAGAGTTTCTGGGTTCAACTGCTATGCATTGGAATCATTGGCGGCACGGGCATCGGTCTTGCTTACGTTGTGCCGATTTCGGTGTGCGTTAAGTGGTTCCCCGACAAGAAAGGCCTGATCACCGGGCTGGCGGTTGCCGGCTTCGGGTTCGGCGCGACCATCTGGGTCAAGCTGGCCGGCTCCTGGTTCGGGGGGCTCCTCAACACGACCAACGTATTCGGCCTCCCGGGCGTACAAAGCGTGTTCGTTATCTACGGCATCGCATTAGCCCTGCTGGTGTTGCTTGGCAGCGCGGTAATGGTAAATCCACCGGACGGGTACCAGCCTGCCGGCTGGACCCCGCCAACGTCGGATGCCGGCGATCATGAAGGGGCCGTGGAGTTCCGGGCACGCGACATGCTGCGCACACCGCAGTTCTACATGCTGTGGCTGGTTTTCATGTTTTCGGGGATCGCCGGGCTCATGGTGATTTACTGCATCAAGCTCTTCGGCATCGACGTACTGGAGTACAACGGAGTTGTCGGGGCAGGGGCGCTGACCGGTACCGCCATGGCCTGGTACGCGATCTTCAACGGACTCGGGCGGATCGCCTGGGGTGGCATCAGCGACAGGATTGGTCGCAAGCTGGCCATCACAGTGAATGCGGCGCTGCAGGGCATCATCATGCTCATGGCCTACCACGTGTTCGTTCGCTACGGTTACCAATACGGATTCATCGTGGCCGCCGCGCTGATCGGCTTTAACTACGGTGGTTGTTTCGCGCTGTTCCCGGCAATCACGGCCGACTATTTCGGCAACAAGAACGTCGGCAGCAACTACGGCTGGGTATTTACGGCCTACGGCATTGCCGGGCTTGCGGGGCCACTGCTGGCCGGCTACTTCAAGGATGCCGCACAGGGCGCGGCACAGCCGTCAGTCTGGATGACGCCGTTCATCATTGCCGGGTCCGTCTGCTTGCTGGGGGCGGTCGTTATTGCCTTCACGGTCAGGCCAAAACGCTTGCCACGCGGGCGAGCGGCCGTGGCGGCCAAGCAGCCTGCGCCCGCAGCCTAGACGAAGATACCCGACCGGGCGAACGGCAGTTCGCGTATGCGGGTCCCGGTCGCGCCAAAAATGGCGTTTGTAATCGCCGGTGTTGCGGGTGCGATCGGTGGCTCGCCAAGTCCGGTGGGTGAATGATCACTCTGGATAAAGTGACACTCGATTTCGGGTGCCTGGCCGATGCGTAGCAGTTCGTAGTCGCTGAAGTTGCTTTGCTGGACCGCACCATTGGCGAACGTGATTTCAAGCTGAGCCGTGCTCAGTGCATCTACGACGCAGCCCTCGACCTGGTTTTTCGCGCCGCTCAGATTAAGAATGGGCCCGACGTCGGCTGCCGAGAATACTTTCTCGACCTTAACGGAAGACCCGTCCGCCACGACTTCGGCGACGTGGGACACGTAGCCGAGGTGATCGTAGTGGAACGCAATTCCGAGACCGCGGCCCTCACCGAGCTCGCGCTCGCCCCAGCCTGCCTTTTCAGCCGCCAGTTTCAGCGTATCGCTGACGCGCTGCCGGTCAATCTGCGTATCGCCATAGGATCTCGACAGCAGGTCGAGCCGGAACTCGAGCGCATCGCGCCCGGTCGCGAGGGCGACCTCGTCGAAGAAGCTCTGGTAGCACCAGCAATAGGCCGAGTGGCCGGGTGAACGCCAGGGTCCGGTCGGGACGTTGGTCTCGATCAACGACTGGCGCAGGCGGAAGTTCGGTACCAGGCCTGCCGGATAGTGTCCCGGAGAGAGGCTTGCGCCACTGACGGGCTCGCCGTCGCGACCGAAGGTAACGAAGTGATGGTCAAACGCGATCATCTTGCCGTCATCATCCAGGCCGGCCCTGAAATGGTGCCAGCCTGCCGGGCGGTAGAAGTCGTGACGCATATCGTCTTCGCGCGTCCATTGCAGTTGCACGGGTTGGCCGACTTCGCGCGCGATCCAGGCGACTTCAGCCATAAAGTCATTGCGAAGGCGCCGACCGAAGCCACCGCCAATACGCGTCAGGTTCACGTGAACGCGGTCTTCCGGGATGCCCAGCGTCTCTGCAACCAGTGAACGTCCGGACTTCGGGTTCTGCGTCGGCGCCCAGAACTCCACGCGGCCGGATTCATGGAAGTGTGCCGTGCAGTTTTGCGGCTCCATGTTGGCGTGCGAAACAAACGGATAGTAGTAAGTCGCCTCAACGACTTTGCTGGCACCGGCCAGTGTCGCGTCCACGTCGCCGTCGGATCGCAGCGTGTCGCCAGGCTCCTCGAGCAGCGCTTCGGCCTGCCGGTCGTAATCCGCCGTTGAATCCGCCTGGTCGGTTACCCAGTCCACACGCAGTTTCTCGCGTGCGGAATTCGCCTCCCACCAGGTGTTGGCGACGATAGCTACGCCCGCCTGCAGACCACGAGGGTCGTCCGTGCCTTCCACTATAAAGGCATGCGTAACGCCGGGCAGCTTCCGGACCTGCTCGATGTTCGCGTCGCCAACCTTGCCACCGAACGTCGGGCATTTCTCGAAGACCGCATAGAGCATGCTATCGAGGCGAACATCGCAGCCAAACAAGGGTTGCCCCGTGTGAATCTGCTGGTTATCCACGCCGGGTACGAACGTCCCGAGCAACGAAAAATCAGATGGACGGCTCTTCAGGTCCAGGTCATCGATGTCGGGAACAGGCAACTGCGCCGCGGCTTCGAGCAATGTCTCGTAGCGAGCTGAGTTGCCGCTATTCGCATGAGTAACCATGCCATTCTCAGTGCTGCATTCATCCGCGGCTACGCCCCAGCCCTCAGCGGCGGCGGCAACCAGCAGCTGCCGCGCGGCAGTGCCCGCCACGCGCAGGTCATCCCAGCCATCCGGTGTGCCGCGGCTACCGCCAACGACCTGGCGACCATAGCGGTCATCGAGAGGCGCCTGTTCGACCGATACGACTTTCCAGTCGACGTCGAGGCACTCGGCAACGACCATGGGGAATGCGGTTTTCACACCTTGCCCGGCCTCTGGGTTCTTGCTGACGATAGTGACAGTGCCATCGGTGTTGATGCGGACATACAGGTTCGCAACCCAGGTTTCCGCATCGATGCTTGCGCCGTCTGTCGTGCCGACTCGGCCACAGCCAATGATCAAGGCGCCCGAGGCGAGCATCGATACCTTCAGGAAGGACCTTCGATTCATGGATGCGCGGGGTTTCAGATCGGTCATGACGCACCTCCTTCTCTCGCAGCACGCTTGATGGCCTTGCGGATACGGTGATAGGTGCCGCAGCGACACATCACGCCGGCCATGGCACTGTCGATATCCTCGTCACTGGGGTCCGGGTTTTGTGACAGCAGGGCGCTTGCGGTCAGGATCTGGCCTGCCTGGCAGTAGCCGCATTGCGCAACGTCTTCTTCATTCCAGGCCTGCTGGACGGGATGTTGGCCCGCGGGATCGAGTCCTTCGATCGTCGTGATGTCCATGCCCGCCATGCTGATCGCGGGCATCACGCAGGACCGCATTGGCACACCGTTCACCAGCACGGTGCACGACCCGCACACGCCAATGCCGCAGCTGTACTTGGTCCCGACCAGGTTGAGTTTGTCCCGCAGGGCCCATAGCAGGGGCATATCCGAGGGAGCGTCGAGGGAATAAGACTGCCCGTTGATCTTCAGCGTCACGCTGCTCATGGAGGTCTCCGAACGAACAAGAAAACGCATGGCAACTTTGCCACCTCTCGAGCAATCCGGGAATAGTCAATTGCCGCAGGCCTACGTACCCGCGGATGCTTCGGCCGCGAGCCGGCAAACCGCGTCGACTTGTGACTCGATGCCGTGCTCCTGGCGAACGTAGTCCGGAAACGTGCAGCTCATGGCGCCGGCGACACAACCGTCGAGGCCGAAGATTGGAGCGGCAACGCAAACGAAGCCCCGGGTCATCTCCTCGTCGTCGATCGCATACCTGTCCGACCTGACCCGCTCCAGTTCCTGGCGCAGCTTCTTCGGGTCGGTGATGGTCTGTGGCGTAAATGCCTCGAGCTTGCGACTTGCCACTCGGCGTATTAGCGCCTTGCCGGAATGTGCCAGGAGAACTTTGCCCATGGCCGTCGAGTGCAGGGGGAATGACTTGCCGATTTCCGAATGCAGTCGCAGGCCGAAGCTGCTGGATTCAATCTTGTCGATATAGACACCCGCATCGTCGTTGAGAATACCGAGCGTCGCCACGTGCCCGAACGCATCGTGAAGCTGCTGCAGGTAAGGGCGTGCCGTCTCGCGAAAATCGTAGTTCGATGTAACAGACGCGCCGATGCGTGCGAGCAGCAGGCCGCCGCGGTAGTGCCGGCTTTGCTCGTCGTGGGTCAGCGCAGAAATCTCGACCAGTTCTTTCAGGAGGCGATGCGTGCTGGCCTTGGGCAATCCCGTGGCCTGGACGATTTCGGCAAAGGGCAGGCCGGCTTTGCCGGCGGTCGTCACAGCATCGATAATCTTAAATCCCTTGCTAAGGGCGCTCATGGCTGACGGTCCTCGTATTGCGCTTGACACGACTCGGGTGTCCGGCGGTAGAATAGAACAAATAAGAAACTTAGTTCCAAATATGGAACTTGTCAAGTGGGAGCAACAACGTGTCCATCGATATCAACAACACACTGCAAGCCGTACCTGTCGTGCCCCTCGTGCAGTCCGACGATCCTGCCACGGCTGTCCTGGTATCCCGGGCGCTCGCCGCCGGTGGCCTTACGGTCGCAGAGGTCGTGTTCCGGACCGATCGCGCATTGGAATGTCTGCAGGCGGTAGCCGAGGAGGTACCGGAGATGATCGCCGGTGCCGGTACTGTACTGACCGCAGAACAGGCTGATGCTGCCGTCGATGCGGGTGCCAGGTTCATTGTTTCGCCGGGTCTCGACGATGGCGTTGTCGCTACAGCCAAAGCGCGCGGGGTTCCCGTATATCCCGGGATCGTGACGCCCAGCGAAGTGCAGCACGCGCACAACCTGGGGCTCGATGTCGTCAAATTCTTCCCGGCCTCCATCGCCGGCGGGGTGCCTGCACTGAAAGCATTGTCCAGCGTCTTCCGGCACATGCGTTTCATGCCGACCGGTGGGGTGTCGCCGGGCAACCTGGCGGACTTCCTCGCGGTGCCGGCGGTCCTGGCTTGCGGTGGCAGCTGGCTGACGCCCGCAGACGCCATAGCCAAAGGCGATTACGAACAGATAACAACGCTTGCGAAAGAGGCGGTAGAGATCGCCAGGCAAGCAAGAGGAGAACAAAAATGACCGACTTTCTTAGCCTTGGGGAAATCATGCTGCGCCTGAGGTCTCCTGACCACGAGCGCTTTTTTCAGTCACCGCAACTCGAAGCCACCTTCGGTGGCGGCGAGGCAAACGTTGCCGTGTCGCTCTCGAACTATGGCCTCAACGCAGGTTTTGTTTCAGCCCTGCCCGATAATGACATCGGCGAAGGCGCAATCAGGGAGTTGCGCAAGTTCGGTGTGGATACGTCCCGGATCGTCCGCCAGGGCGACCGCGTCGGCATCTACTTTCTTGAGACCGGGTCCAATCAACGCCCGTCGAAGGTGGTATACGACCGGGCGGGTTCGTCGATCTGCGAAGCAGGTCCCGGCGATTTTGACTGGGCCGAAGTCTTCAAAGGTGCGAAGTGGTTTCACATTACAGGCATTACGCCAGCGTTAAGCGAAAGCGCTGCCGACATGTCCCTCGCGGCATGCAAGGCGGCAAAAGAACACGGCGTGACGGTATCCTGCGATTTCAACTTTCGGGGCAAGCTCTGGAAGTACGGCAAGTCGGCGCCCGAGGTCATGCGTGAACTGGTCAAGTACGTCGACGTCGGTATTGCGAATGAAGAAGACTGCCAGAAATGCCTGGATATCCATGCGGATGTGGACGTTGAAAGCGGTGCACTCGATACGACCAAGTACGAGGCGCTGACGACGAAAGTCCTCGAGACATTTCCGGATATGTCCGTCATCGCGGTCACGCTCAGGGAGTCGCGTAGTGCAGACCGCAACGGCTGGTCCGCGTGTTTGCGGGATGCGAACGGCTTTTACCTGTCAAAGCACTATGAACTCACCGATATTGTCGACCGCGTCGGCGGCGGTGACAGCTTTGCCTCGGGCCTGATCGCGGGCCTGAATTTCTATGACGATCACCAGGAGTCACTGGAATTCGCGGTCGCAGCGAGCTGCCTGAAGCATACGATCCAGGGCGACTTCAACCGGGTCAGCAAGGCCGAGGTACTCCACCTCATGGGTGGCGATGCGTCGGGCCGGGTGCAGCGTTAAGATGAGCGGGTGAAAAGCCCGGCAGATCGCATAGAAGAACACATCGTCGTCGAGTCGCCCGCCGGGAATGCGGTTGACCTGCTGCATAGCGCGAGCGGGCTCTCGAAAGGTCAGCTCAAGGCGGCGATGACCAAAGGCGCGGTCTGGCTGACCCGCGGCAAGAACACGCAGCGGCTGAGGCGTGCGAAACGCGAACTCCGCGCGGGCGATGAGCTCCACCTTTACTACGATCCAGGCGTGCTTGCCGAAATACCGGCCGAGCCACAGCTCGTTGCCGACGTCGGTGGTTATACGGTCTGGAACAAGCCCTACGGCCTGCGTTCGCAAGGCTCGAAGTGGGGCGACCACTGTACGATCACCCGTTGGGCCGAACGGCACTTGCTGCCGGAACGGCCGGCATTCGTTGTGCATCGCCTGGATCGCGCCGCGAACGGCCTGATCCTGGTTGCGCATTCCAGATCGATTGCCGCCGCGTTGTCGTCCTTGTTTCGAGACAGGAAGATTGAGAAACGCTATCGAGCTTGGGTGGCCGGTGACTTTTCGGCACAGCCTGATCCGCTGCGAGTCGAGACACCGGTCGAGAACAAGCAGGCAGCCAGCGAAATTTCTTTTGTGCGTATCGAAAATGGCCGGTCGCTGGTGGATGTGCGCATTGCGACCGGTCGCAAACACCAGGTGCGTCGCCACCTCGCGGAGTCCGGTTTCCCGGTCATTGGCGATCGCCTGTATGGCGACGCCGCGAATGACGACGTGGATCTGCAGCTGACTGCCTATTTGCTGGCGTTCCAATGTCCTGTTGCCGGTGAGCCTGTTGAATACCGACTGGACCATGCGCCCGGCTTCGGGGGAGTGTAAATTCTCGCGCCATTCTGGGCTATGATTGGGGCTTATCCGGGGCGTGTTGAACGAGGGGCGAAATGGCGATCGAATTCGAACTGAATGGTGAGGCGATAAGTCTCGATGTGGATCCGAATATGCCGCTGCTTTGGGCGATTCGTGACATTGCAGGACTGACGGGCACAAAATACGCCTGTGGCAAGGCACTTTGCGGTGCCTGCAACGTGCACCTCGACGGCCAGCCCGTGCGTTCCTGCGCTGTGCCGGCGTCGATCGCCGCGGGCCGCAGTATCACGACGATCGAGGGTCTTTCGAGCGACGGCGGTCATCCCGTTCAGGTTGCCTGGCGCGAGTTCAACGTCGCGCAGTGCGGATACTGCCAGTCCGGCCAGATCATGACGGCCGCCGCCTTGCTCGAACGCAACCCCGACCCGACGGATGACGATATCGATCTCGCGATGAGCGGCAACATTTGCCGCTGCGGCACGTACCCGAGAATTCGCCAGGCGATTCACAAAGCCGCGGAGGACAAATCATGAGCGAAGTCAGAAAAATCGATCGCCGTGAATTCCTGAAGCGCACCGGCCAGGCTGGTGGTGGTCTCGTCTTTGCCGTCACGTTCGGTAGCGCGTGCCAGCCCGATGTCGCGACTGAAGGGCCTGTCGCAAAAGCAAGCGCTTCGGTGATGCCCAATGTCTACGTCAATATTCGCAACGATGGCAGGGTCGATATTGTTTGTCATCGTTCGGAAATGGGCCAGGGCATTCGCACCTCGCTGCCCCAGATCATCGCCGATGAGATGGAGGCGAACTGGGACATGATCGACGTGGTCCAGGCGATCGGTCATGAGAAGTACGGCGACCAGAACACCGATGGATCGACGAGTATCCGGCGGCATTTCGACCTGCTCAGAAACGCCGGTGCAACGGCGCGTGACATGATGATTGCAGCGGCCGCTTCCACGTGGGGCGTACCGGCCGAAGAGTGCGTTGCCCGTGAGCACGCCGTGCATCACGAAGGCAGCGGCAAGTCGGCCGGTTACGGGGACCTCGTCGATGTCGCGACCGGAATGCCACAGCCGGACAAGGCGACCTTCAAGTCCCCTGAGGACTATCGCTACATCGGCAAGCCGATGGACACGATCGACGGCATGGCGTTCACGACCGGTGGTGCCATGTACGGCATCGACACGGTCGTGCCCGACATGTTGCACGCCTCCATCGAACGCTGTCCGGCGTTCGGAGGCACGGCGACCGGCTATGATGAGGCCGCGGCGAAGGCGGTTGCGGGCGTCGTCGATGTTATTCGTCTGCCGGAGCCCACGTCGCCGCCGATGTTCAATGCCCAGGGCGGCGTCGCCGTCCTGGCAAGTAATACCTGGGCCGCACTCGAAGGACGCAAGGCGCTGGCGGTCGAATGGGATCGCGGCGCAAATGCAACGTACACGAGCGAGACCTACAAGAAAGACCTGATCGCGTCCGCGTCAGCTCCCGGCACGACCGTCCTGAACCGAGGCGATGCCGATATCGAAACCGACAGCACCTTCGACGCAATTTACTATGCACCCCACCTGTCGCAGGCGCCCATGGAGCCGCCCGCCGCGGTGGCGCGGATGAATGAAGACGGCAGCTGCGAGGTCTGGGCCTGTACCCAGGACCCGCAAAGCGCACGCAATACGCTTGCGGGCGTGCTGGGTCTCGAGAAAGAGCAGGTGACCGTGAATGTGACCTTGCTGGGCGGCGGCTTCGGCCGCAAGTCGAAGCCCGACTTCATCGTGGAAGCGGCGTGGCTCGCGAGGGAGACAGGGCGTCCGGTGAAGGTGACGTGGACGCGGGAAGACGACATCCGTCACGGCTACCTGCATTCAGTGAGCGCGCAGTATTTTCGCGCTGGCATGGATGCCGACGGCAAGACGGTCAGCCTGTTGCATCGCACAGCTTTTCCTTCAATCGCCTCGACGTTCGCGCCGGGTGTCACGGGACCAAGCGGCTTCGAACTCGACCTGGGTGTTCTCGACAGCCCGTGGGATGTGCCGAACATGCGTTCGGAAACCTGCGAGGCTATCGCGCATGTGCGTATCGGCTGGCTGCGCTCGGTTTGCAACGTCTTTCATGCATTCGGCGCCGGCAGCTTTGTCGATGAGCTTGCACACCTGAAGGGCAGGGATCCGAAAGAGCACCTGCTCGAGATGATCGGGCCGCCACGGAAGATCGATCCTGCCGACGACGGTGCGAAGTACACGAACTACGGCCAGGACCTCGAGCAGCATCCGATCGACACGGGCCGCCTGTCGGCCGTTGTAGAAAAAGTCGCGGACATGGCGGGCTGGGGCAGGAAACTGCCTGACGGTCATGGCCTGGGCATCGCGGTGCATCGCTCGTTCCTTGCCTATGTGGCCACGGTCGCTGAGGTCAGTGTCGACGAGCAGGGCAGGCCGGTTGTCCGTGATATCTGGATATGTATCGATGCCGGAACGGTAATCAATACAGACCGGGTTCATTCGCAAATGGAAGGTGCCGCGATTTTCGGCATGAGCATCGCCTTGCACGGTGAAATTACCGCGCGGGACGGCGCAATAGTGCAGGGGAACTTCGACACCTACCCCGTCGTGCGGATGAGCGAGACGCCCACGGTGATTCACACGCACATTATGGCGTCCAGCGCACCGCCGGGCGGTGTGGGCGAACCCGGTGTTCCGCCTGTTGCACCGGCGATCGTCAATGCGTATTTTGCGGCCACCGGAAAACGTGTGCGTGAGCTGCCGCTGCGGAATATGGGCGGCGCGTAGCGGGCTCCAGGCCTAAGAAAAATCTACCCTTGCGGTGGCGGGAGGACCAGCCCGGTCCGCCGTGGTGGGCGATTTGACACCGGCATTATGTGATCCACGTCACACATTGCCCGGCGCCGGGTTGCGGCGTACACGGGTGCGAAATCACCCAGCCGAATAGTATTTGCTCAACAACCAATAAAGGCTGTGAGCAAATGAGACCTACCAGAGATCGCCGTGTCGTGAGCACCTTCGTCGCGCTGTCAGTTATCGCGGTGACCGCGATTTCGTTCTTCGTGCGGCACGACAATTCCGCTCCGACGTCGAGCTATATCGTCCAGGGTAAAAGCCTGAGCGAGATTCAGTCCCTCATGACCGAATACGGCGTCGAGATTACGCATGAGCTTGGGGTTATTCGTGCGGTGGCTGCTGATCTTACCCGGCAGCAGGTCGCCGAGCTGCGCAGCCACGAGGCTGTACGTCGCGTATACAATAATGACGCCATTCAGGTAGCCGGCAAGCCCGGCGGCAGCAATAGCGGCAGCAAATACACGACTGTAGACACGCACTATGCCACCCTGGTCAACGCTGATGCGGTGCATGACATGGGCTACACAGGGGCGGGCGTGGGCATCGCCGTGCTCGATACCGGTCTCTGGAAGCACGACGGTATTCGCTACAACGCGGCCGGCAATACCCGCCTTAAGGCGCTCTACAATGCCATGACCGATACGGAATCGAAGTCACCCATGAGCGGCGACGATCCGGGCGGCCATGGTACGCATGTCGCGAGCATCGCGGTTTCGAGCCTGTCGACGGCTGACGGCGTGTACAACGGCATTGCGCCCGGAGCCAATCTGATCTCCGTGCAGGCCTTCGACGAAACCGGTCATGGCTCTTATGCTGACGTTGTGCGCGCTATAGACTGGATTGTGAGGAACAAAGCAAAGCACAAGATTCGAGTGCTCAATCTATCTTTCAGCGCACCGGTGCGTACCCACTACTGGGATGACCCGATCAACCAGGCCGTGATGGTGGCCTGGCAAAACGAGATCTTCGTCGTCGCGGCTGCCGGCAACGCCGGGCCGGACCCGATGACGATCGGCGTGCCTGGCAACGTACCCTACGTTATGACGGTCGGCGCGATGACCGATAACTTTACGCCGCATGATGAGTCCGACGACAAGCTTGCAACGTTCTCGTCTGCCGGCCCGACTTACGAAGGCTTCGTCAAACCCGATGTGGTTGCTCCGGGCGGCCACATGCTGGGGCTCGTGCAGGGTAACTCGATGCTGGCATCGACCTACCCGGACTTCTACGTCAGCGACATGTACTTCGAGTTGTCGGGAACGTCGCAGTCGACGGCTGTTGTGTCCGGCATCGCAGCGCTCGCGCTTGAGGCTGAGGCCTGGCGCAGTGTGGACGAACTCAAGTGCAAGATACTGTCGGCGGCGAAACCTGCGGTATCGGGTAATGGCGCCGATCGGTCGCTTAGCTACAGTGTCTTCCAACAGGGTGCGGGACTGGTCGATGCGTACGCCGCAGTAACAAACCAGACCGTGGATTGCGCCAACAACGGCCTGCACATTGATAACGATATTGACGGTTATCAGCATTTTGGCGGTCGTGCCAACCAGATGGTCAGTTCCGGCACGGGGACTGCACAGGCCAGCGTTCGTGATGAGTTCGCTACGGTGAGCTACAACAATAACGACGGTTCCACAGCCTGGTCTGGGCCATGGGTCGAGGAAAACGATGACGGTTCTCCGTCCGCGGGTACGGTGCGTGTCGAAGACGCACGTTTGTTCATGGACAACTCCGACGGCGGTAGCCTTGAGAGTATCAGCAGAACCGCCGACCTGTCGGGTGCTACTACGGCCGTGCTGAGCTTCGATCTGGACGCGTACGGCTACGGCGGTCTGGACGTATTCATGGTCGAAGCATCTGACGACGGCGGCCAGACCTTTGTGGAATTGGATAAGGTCGAGGTGGTGGGTACCCCCAGCAGCACGCACAGTTACAACCTCCAGGACTCTATCAACCTGAGCAACCAGGTGGTCGTGCGCATTCGCATCTACCAGGGATTCGCGGGATCGGGTCAGTTCTTCGGCTTCGACAATGTCGAGATAGCGGTCGACGGCCAGGCTTCAGAACCCGGCGAATATTACCTGATGGGCCTTGAGGGTTACATCTGGGACGGAAGTACCGCCGGCTCCGAAGGCTACCTCTGGACGGATGGGTATCTCTGGACCGACGGCTACCTCTGGACGGACGGCTACCTCTGGACCGATGGCGGCGTTAACTCGAACGGCTATATCTGGACCGACGGCGTAAATATGCAGGGCTACATCTGGACTGACGGCGGTGTTAACTCGAACGGCTATGTCTGGACCGACGGTGGTACCGAGATGGCGACCATGAGCAGTTGGGTAGAGCCTGAATAGGCAGCTCAGGTAACCGTGTAACGAAAAAAGGCCATCTCTGTCGAGATGGCCTTTTTGCATGTACGGTAATCTGACTGAAGCTCTAGAACCCAACCGCCCAGGTTACGTGCACGAGATGCCGGGTTCCATCCGGATCAATGCGCATGAAGGTTTCTTGCTGGCCGCGGCGGCCGAGGGAAATTCCCCACCCGTTATTCGCGTTGTCGCTCCCGATGCCGGCCTTGTTACAGCCTTTCCCTGGCGGTGAGTTGCAGGTACCACCACCCCCGGAATCACCGCCACCGGCGTATGAGTCGTAGCTGTCGGTGTGACCATAGATCGTCTCGAGCTGGTCGTAGTCGTGTGTGTTGGGAAACTCGAACGGTGGATCCTGGTAGTCCATGCAGCTGAACAGCGACTGGTTGCCGAAGTCCTCGTCCTGGTGTCCGAGGCCCACGTTATGGCCCAGCTCCTGGCAAGTCACGCTCTGTCGCCACTCTGGCTTGTCGTAGTACGCTTCATCGAAATACGTGTCGTTTAGTTTCGTGTAGCCGGTCGTGATGTGGCCGTTGGCATCAAGTGATATCCCGGCGATACCGAGCCAGCCCGTATTGCCGTAGGCGAGATTGCAGACTCTTACCTGTCCGTCAGATCCATTACACCGGCGCCGGACCTGGCGCGACGTGCTGCCAGACGGGTCCTCGACCATGTTCAGAACCGACGACGCACTCCAGTCGGAAACGGCCTGGCTGACATGGGTGTCCCAAGTGGTTGTCGTGCTATTGACAAAGACAAGGTCGAAAGAGCTCGTGGTGCGCGCCCAGTGGTAATCGCTCCATGCGTGATCCGCAACGCTCGGGCCGGACACGAGCAACAAACTAACTCCGGCAGCTAACAGCTTTTTCATTATTGGCCCCCAATTTAATGAATATATGGTCCCAGACTCCCATCCGAGTATAGGCACGCGCAGGAAGAAGTTTCAACTGACACGACTTAACATACTGCCGGTGCGGTCGTATCTGATGCTAATGTGGCGTCGCTGTTATGGTTGGGTTGGGAGTAATGTCGGAAATGAGTACAGCTGGATCAGTCGAGCAATGGTCATCGCGACGCGGGTTTCTGCTGGCCGCCATTGGTTTTTCGGTCGGCCTTGGGAACATCTGGCGCTTCCCGTACGTGGTCGGCGAGAACGGCGGCAGCGCCTTCGTCATCATCTACCTGCTATGTGCATTTGCCATCGGCTTGCCGCTGCTCGTCACCGAGCTGGCGATCGGGCGTCTGGGTCGCAGTGATCCCGCGGGAAGTTACCGAGCGGTTGCGAGGAGCGGTGGACGATCGACCGCCTGGAGTGCCGTGGGAACGCTCGCGATTATTTGTGTATTTGTAGTCCTTTCTTTTTACACGGTGTTGTCAGGCTGGACCTTCGATTATTTCGTGCGCGGCGTTACCGGGCAGTTCGACGGGCTCGATGCCGAGCGTTCCACGACCATGTTCGCCGGACTGATGGCCAATCCGTGGCGGCTGTTATTCTGGCACACGGTGGTCAATGTCGTGATCATTGTCGTCATCAGACGCGGCGTGCAAAAAGGTGTGGAGCAGGCGGCGAACATCCTGATGCCGATGCTCTTTAGCGCCATCATCATCATGGTCGTGTACAGCGCCGTGGTGGGCGACATGGGCAGCGCAGTCGATTTCCTCCTGCAGCCCGATTTTTCGAAAGTCACGCCCAAGACGATCATGATCGCGATCGGGCAGGCGTTCTTCTCGGTCGGTGTGGCGATGGCCACCATGATCACCTTCGGGTCCTATCTGCCCGAGCGGATTTCGATACCACGATCGTCAGTCATTATTATTCTGGCGGACACGGGCGTGGCGATGCTCGCGGGCTTCGTCATCTTTCCGCTCGTGTTCCAGTTCGGTCTTGAGCCGAGCGAAGGGGCGGGGCTTATCTTCCAGACCTTGCCGCTCGCCTTCGGCCAGATGGCCGGCGGGCAATTCTTCGGCGCCGTATTCTTCCTGCTTTTGATCGTCGCCGCCTTGTCGTCCTGCCTGGGTGGCGCCGAGGCGGTCGTGTCATGGATCGACGAACGCTGGAGCGTTCCTCGCGAAAAGGGCATCCTGTATTTCGTCGGCAGTATCTGGCTGATTGGCATCACCACCATCCTGTCGCTGGGTGACTGGTCGGATTTCTATCCGCTCAGCTTCGTTCCGGCGCTGGCCGAGGAAACGATCTTCGACCTGCTCGAATGGTTTGCGGCGAACATCCTGCTATTGATTGGCGCCGCGCTGACGTCGATTTTTTTCGGCTGGCTGGTGCCGAAGAAGACGAAACTCGAAGGACTTGGCATCCCCGATGGCGCCTTCTACCTGTATACGAACACCATGATGCGTTTCGTGATCCCGCCGATTCTCCTCGTTGCGCTGGTTCTTGGCTTACTGGAG
Organism: uncultured Woeseiaceae bacterium; assembly: GCA_945787845.1. Lineage (GTDB taxonomy): Bacteria > Pseudomonadota > Gammaproteobacteria > Steroidobacterales > Woeseiaceae > UBA1847. The sequence goes on from CALZJH010000015.1 coordinate 56,591, forward strand.
CACTAGGTGGAAACCGGCTCGCGTCGTTGCGCAAACAGGAAGACGGGCAGGTAGCACGCGAAAATGGCGCTGATCAGGTACGCCATTGACGCGTCACCAAGGATATCCATCCCTGCGCCCACGACCAGCGGTCCGATCATCGTCCCGGCACCCCACATGCCGGTATAGAGCACGCTGGCTGCGGCGAGGTCGGCACCGCGAAACCGCTGGCCGAGGAGAATCACGCCCAGCGCGTAGATCATCCCTTCGACGCCACCCAGTGCGAAGGCGAACATCGGGCCGGCAACCGGCCGCGAAATGATCCCAGGCAACAATGCGAAGCCGATTATTGTGAGCACGAGGCAGGTGAGCAGTAATGCGTGCCGGCGAACATGATCGGCTAGCCAGCCCAGCGGCAGCTGCAGGAACACGCCGCCGAGCGCGAAGGTTGTCAGCAGGGACAGGCTGCGCGCCTCGCCGAGCCCGATATGGACGCCAAATAAAGGGAAGAAGGCAATGAAGGCTTCTACGGCCGCGGCATACGTCAGGTTCAGCAGCATGATATGAGGGACAATGCGGAAGACGCGCAGCAGGCCGGACTCTTGCCTGCCCGCGTCATGATCGGCCTGGTCGTGCAGCCAGAACAGCGGCAGACTCGCGAGCATGACCAGTCCGGCAGTGACCACAAACGGCAGCAAGCCGGCAGTGCCCGTGACCAGCAAGACCAGTGGGCCGAGAGCGAAACCCGCCGCGCCGGCCGAGCCGTACATGCCGATGATCCGGCCGCGCCAGTTTTCCTCGGCCAGTTCGTTGATGACGGTTTCACTTGCAGACCACAACACGGCGGCCGACGCACCCAGCAGGAAACGCAACGGGAACCAGCCGACCACGTTTTGCCAGATGCCGAGCAGTATCAGGGTCATGGCGGCAACGATTGTTGCGAGCTGCATGATACGCGCAGCGCCAACGCGAACGATGAGTCGTGAAGCGACCGGTGCGATGACAACACCTGCAGAGGCCTGGGCCACGATACTCAAGCCAATAATCGTCTTGCTGATACCCTGTGCGTCAAGAACCAGCGACAACAACGGCAAGGTCAGGCCATAGACGAGATTCACGATGACCATGGACGCGATTACCGCGATCAGTCCCTTGTTGCGTGTCAGCTGCATTGTGTCATCATAATCGCATCACGCTTAGCGATGGAATCACGCAGTCAATGGCCAGTGCCGAAAAACTTCTTCATAAAGCGCAGTATGCGTTCCAGTGCATTAGCTTCGGCGAGTCCCGCGAAAACGCGCGCAATCGGTCCCGGGCAGCGTCGCTGTCCAGGAAGATCATCCGCAAGTATCCCGACAGCATGGAGGCGGGAGAAGCGCTTGCGCTGCTGAGACGGCTCGGTGAGGAGGCCTATCGGTCCGAGATGCCGACCCGGCATCGCCACATAACGCAAGCCGAACATCACGGTTCTCGCCTGGCCAGGCCTGAAGCGGCGGATTACGCGCTGCGGACGCCGGTGTCGCAGAGCATGGACACCGGTGAGCAGGCCACCGAAACCCTCGACTGGGGCGGCCTGGTCGCATTGGTATTTGCTTTGCCCAAAGTCATTCTCGGCCTCATCGCATTTGGCGGGCTGTTCCTGTTCGGCCTGTTTGGCCCGTTCCTGTTTGTGCCGCTGGTGCTGTTCGTATTGCTTACGGGACCGTTCCGTCAAATGATGAAGCCGAAGCAGCGCAGGGAAATGAACGCGTTTATTGTGCGAGCCAACGATTACATTGGCCAGCGGCGCGGGCTGTCCTGAGTCAGCTTGCTGCTCAGGAAAAACGTGCGGGCGACATCGCGTCGAGGGGCAGGTCACTCGGCCGTTCTGCAACGAGGTCGGCGATGGCTTTGCCGGTCATTGGCGCCAGGCTGAGACCCAGCATGTTGTGTCCCGTTGCAAGCAGGGCGTTCGATAATCGTGGCACTCGGCCGATGATCGGCAGGCTATCCCACGTCATCGGCCGCCAGCCGTACCAGGTGTCTTCTTCAACCGGGCCCTCGGGCGTCTTCAGGTAGGGCCGGGCCGAGTCCTTGAGCTGCTCGATGCGCGACCGCGGGATGCTGTCGTCGAAACCGGAAAACTCCATCATCGACGCAATGCGGTAGCTGCTGTCAAAGGGTGAGATGCCGATGTGCTTTTCGGGTACCAGCATCGGATGGCTGGGCATGATCTCGGGCTGGGTCATCGTGACCGAATAGCCTTTGCCGGGTTCGACCGGGATGCTGCAGCCCAGTGCGTCCTCAAACTCACCCGACCAGGCGCCTGTGGCGAACACGTAACGGTCAGCCTTCATCAAACCCTGAGACGTTTGCAGGCCCGAGATCTGATCGCCTGTTTTCCTGACGGTCTCGACGCCGCAATCTTCAATAAAAGCGACGCCGTCATCTTGCAGGCGCTGCGACCAGGCGGCGTTGAGCTTGTCGGGTCGAAGGTGTCCGTCGCCTTCGTAATAGTAGGCACCGGCGAGCCCTTCGAGCAGGGCCGGCTCGAAATCGGGCAGCTCGGATCCGTCTATATGGCGGGCGGCCAGACCAAACTCACTGGCCAGCATCGTGTTAGTGCGACCGAAATCCTGCAGCGCCTCGTCGGTCCGGAAGACAAACAGCATGCCGTTGTCGTGCCATTCGCATTGCATCGACGAGTCACTCAGAAGCTGCTGGTACTCGAACATGGAGGCCGTCAGGATGTCGTTGAGTACGGCGCCGGCTTTGAGCATCTGGCGATGGGTGCAGCGCCGGCCGAATTCGAACATCCAGCGATAGAGCGCCGGGCGCAGCTGTGGTTTTACACGGAATGCCGCACCGGGTTGGAACAGCGACTTGAGCCCTGTCCGGATGGCCCCCGGTTCGGTCAGCGGCAGCACGTGACTTGGCACGAGGAAACCGCAGTTGGCGTGCGAACAGGCGCCGCCGACACTCGCACGATCGATCACGGTCACATCGTGCCCGTCGCGATGCAGGTAATGCGCGCAGGCGATGCCGATGTGGCCTGCGCCGACAACCAGGACACTATTGCCGGTCACTAGCCGATCCCCTCGGCAAACGGATCGCCAGGCTGTTGGACGAGCGAGCCCTCTGCGCAGATGAATGCCCGGCCGGTAATGCTGGGGATAATTTCACCTTGCGGACTGAGCGAATACCGCGCGACGAAGCGGCTGCCGATGACGCTTTCCTGGACCCAGTCCGTATCCGGCGCGAGCGCACCGGCATCGGCCAGGCAGGCTATTTTCGCGCTCGTGCCGGTGCCGCAGGGCGAGCGGTCGTAGGCGCCGCCGGGGCAAAGTACGAAGTTCCGGCTGTTGGCATCGGCCGAGTGTGCCTCGGAGAAAAACTCGATGTGATCGATCTCGCCGGCGTCGCGTCCGGTAATGCCCTGCTCGCGAAGTGCGCGCTGGATTTTCAGGGCCGCATCGGTGAGCTGTCGCTCGTTGTCGAGCTTGATCGGATACGGTGTGTCCCTCGCGAGGAAAAACCAGTTGCCACCCCATGCTATATCGCCGGTGACGGGGCCCAGGTCGGGAACCTCTACCGTGACATTGCTGCGATACCGGTAGCTGGCCACGTTTTCGACCGTGACCGTGTTTGCGCCGACCAGGTTCACCGAGACGACGCCAACCGGGGTTTCGATCAGCGATACACCCGGCTCTATCGTCCCCATATGTGCCAGCGTCACGGCGACGCCAATCGTGCCGTGCCCGCACATGCCCAGATAGCCGGTGTTATTGAAAAACAGGACGCCCGCGGCGCAGTCGCGGCGCGTAGGCGCAACCAGGAGCGCGCCGACCAGTGCGTTCGATCCCCGCGGTTCGAGGATGACCGTTCGGCGGACATGGTCGTGATCGCTGGCCAGACGTTCGATGCGTTCCTGCATGCTGCCGTTGCCGAGGTCAGGGCCGCCGTCGACAATGACCCGGGTTGGCTCGCCTTCGGTATGGGAGTCGACATAACGCACGGTAATTACTCACAAAAATCAAGGCAATATTCTATCGAATTCTGCCGCCGACTCTCGATATAATTGATAATTCAGCCCTGTGAACGGAAGTCGATCAGATGCCGCAACTTGTCAATGCCATTGAACAACAGTCAAAGCTCGCGCTCCTGCAGGAGATGCGCGATTTTGGCGGTCCCGCCATCACGCGCGGCTTGACCGATGAGATCATTCTCGATTTCCTGACCGAGCGTGAGGACCTGGCGCTGGCCATTGACCGGGCCTATGCGCGCTTCCAGGAGTTGCAGGAATTGCGCCCCGAATACCTGGCGCTGGGCGAGACCGAGCAGATTCGCGAGGCCCATTCAGGGCTGACCAACTTTTACGCCAAGGACGCTGTTAATCCTTACGTTGCCGTGGGTGCGGCCGGGCCCTGGATTATTACGCTGAAGGGCGCCGTCGTTTATGACGTCGGCGGCTACGGCATGCTGGGTTTCGGGCATGCGCCACAGTCTGTTCTCGACGCGATGAACCAACCGCACGTCATGGCGAACATCATGACCGCGAGCGTCAACAAGCTGGATTTCGTTGCGGCCCTGAGGACGGAAATCGGGCATACCCGGCCTGGTGGCATGCCTTTCGAGAGCTTCCTGTGCCTGAACAGCGGCTCCGAGGCGATGTCAGTGGCGACACGCATCACGGACATCCAGACCAAGAAGCTGACCGACCCGGGCGGTCGCTACGAGGGCTGCAAGGTCCGCGGGCTGACCCTCAAGGGGAGCTTCCATGGCCGCACCGATCGTCCGGCGCGCTTTTCCGATTCGACCATGCCTAACTATGCCAAACACCTCGCGTCGTTTGCAGACAGTGACTACCTGTTGACGGTCGAACCGAACAACATCGAGCAGCTGGAGGCCATTTTCGCCGCTGCCGACAAGGACAATGTCTTTATCGAGGCATTCCTCATGGAACCGGTAATGGGAGAGGGCAATCCCGGCCTGGCCATCACGCCGGAGTTCTACCAGCGTGCCCGCGAGCTGACGCGCGAGCACGACACGATGTTCGTCGTGGATTCGATACAGGCCGGCATTCGGGCACACGGCGTTTTGTCCGTGATCGATTATCCCAGTTTCGAGCACGTCGACGAGCCGGATATGGAGTCTTTTTCGAAGGCACTCAACGCCGGGCAGTTTCCCCTGTCGGTCCTCGTGTTGTCGAAGAAGGCGGCAGAGACGTACCAGCGCGGCCTGTATGGCAACACGATGACGACGAATCCTCGCAGCCTCGATATCGCCGTAGCCGTGCTTGAATCGATCACGCCGGAGCTTCGCGAGAATATCAGCAAGCGCGGCAAGCAGATCGTCGATGGCCTCGCCGCGCTTGTGAAAGAGACCGACGGTGCCGTCCTGGGCGCACAGGGCACGGGTCTGCTCGTGAGCTGCGAACTCGACGGACGCTTCAAGATTTACGGCGCGGACAGCACGGAAGACTATCTGCGGAAGATCGGTCTTGCGGTGATCCATGGCGGAGCGCGCTCGTTGCGTTACACGCCTGTGTTCGATATCACTGAAAAGGAAGCCGACCTGATCGTGGCGCTGACCAAAGAAGCGATCCTCGAAGGTCCGCGCCTGAGCTAGTCGGGGCGGCGCCCGCGGCAGTAGCCTTGTCGCATTTCGCCGGACTCGCACACCACAACGCCGGCGCGCCAGTTCTCGACAAAATGATCGGCGTCCTGCTGGCCGAGCAGTTTGACCATCTGCACGTACAGGTCGCCGCGAATCAGGTCGTATTCGCGGCGGACTTCATTGCGGTACCAGGCTGATGCGTCCGTCATCTGCACATCGACGAAGCCCGCGTCTTCAAGCGTGTCGCCGTAGGCCACGAGCGTCTCCAGCGCGTAGGTCAGTCCTTCCATCTTGAACCAGTAGTGCATGTCCTCGGAGTACTCGGCCTCGGACCTCATCCACTCGTAACAACTGAAGTAACCGCCCGGACACAGCACGCGCAGCACGTCGTTGAACATCGATGCCTTGTCCGCCGTCTGTGTGACGGCGCCCGACGACACCACGACGTCAAACGACGCATCGGGGAACGGAAGAGGACCGGGATCGACGTGTTGAAAGCGGCAGTGCTCCTGCAGGCCCGCGGTTCGCGCATCGACGCTCGCCCGCCGTACCAGCGGAGCCTCAAGGTCAATGCCGACCACCTGCGCGCCGTGCGTCCGGACCATCTCCATGGCCGGACCGCCGATGCCACAGCCAATGTCGAGGATGCGTTTGCCCTGCGGTTGCGTGCCCGCCAGCAATTTTGCGACGTTCCCCGGGCCGCCCGGCGCCATGTAGCCCGTGCCCCAGATGAGCTCGAGCATGGTTACCATGTTGTCGCCGTATTCGTCCGTGTGTGTCATGCCGTCAGGACGCGTCGGCCAGCGCGGGAATCGTCCTGCGGAGTCGCAGGTACATAAACAGGTAGATAAGCATGCCCGTCAGCGAGGCAAGGGCGCACATGATGAATACGCCTTGGTAACCGAGACCCGCCGCGAGAATGGACGCCGCGATGTTCGGGCCCAGAATCTGTCCGAGTCCCTGGGCGCCCGGCATTAGCGCCGCGAAGCGGCCCGAGTGATCCACGTTGGCCACTGTCGACATCTGGTACACGTCGATGAATATCCACAGGAAATTGAAACTGAACATGCTAATGAGGATGTTCGTGTTGTTGATACCGCCGGCCAGCATGCCGACGATAATCGCCTGCAGCACCAGGGTCATCAGCAGGGGGCGCGCCAGCCCGAAACGATTGCTGATAACGGTCGCGACAAGGCAACCAATGATCGAGAAGAACGATGTGTAGACGAGCAGCTGGCTGACCCAGGTGGGTGACGCTTCCGATGCGAGGCTGGCCAGTTCGATGTACGTCCAGTAGGCGCCGATGTTGATGTAGGTAGCCACCATGGCGCCGAGGACCAGCCACGGCACGTAGGCCGGTACGTGCGTATGCTCAACATGATGTTCGCCGCCACTATCTTCCACTTCGATTTCGACGTCGAGGCTCTTATCGACGGGGTGTGGTGGTACCCAGTGCAGGAACAGCAAGCCAAAAACGTAGCAGCCGATGAACACAAGATAAATTCCGTTCATCGACAGCTGTGGCAGGAAGTACATTTCCAGCGCTTGGGAAAAGGCAAATGCAAACAGCATCAAGTTGAATGCGCGCGCCGGTCTTGAGGTGCCGCTAAGTGTCGCTATCGCGACCGCTGTGTAGATCCCGCTGCCGATGCCGGCGATCAATCGCAGCCACAGCACCTGTTCGTAGCTAACCATCACCAGGCAGGCGGCGTTCGCGCTGACAGCGATCGCAACGGATATCAGCACCAGAACGCGTCGGTTCATGTTGGCGACGACGAGTGCTGTCAGGACGGCGCCAATCGCCAGGCCGCCAAGATCTGCGCCGGCAACGCGGCCAACCTCGACCTCGGTGAATCCCAGTAGCATGACCCATGCCGTGCTGATAACCGGGACGCCGACCAGGACGCCGTAGCCGACCAGTGACATATACAGCGCAATGGAGATCGATCTCCAGCCGTCGAACACGGTGCGGTGGTGCGTCAGGAGGGCGTGTTCGTTGTTCTTCAAGTGATTGCTAGAGCCGGTCTCTTATCTTGTAGTACAGCATACCAAGCGCGATGATCTGGTTGCCGATCCATTGTGATCCCGGTAGCCGGAAATGGTCCACATCGGCGAACAGGTCAAAGCGCTCCATGGTGCCGCCGATTGCGTCGGCCATGACTTCACCCATGATATGGGTTGCATTGACGCCGTGGCCGGAATAGCCCTGGCAGTAATACACGTTGCCGTTGATACGTCCCATTGCCGGAACACGATTCAGGACGATCCCGATTTTGCCACCCCATTCGAAGTCGATGCGCACATCGCCAAGCTGTGGATACACTTTGAGCATGCGTGGCTGGATGTACGACTTGATGCTCACCGGGTCTCTGCCCGAGTAATTGCAGGCGCCACCGTACAGTAGGCGTTTGTCGGCGGACAGGCGGTAGTAGTCGACCACTTCGTTGGTGTCGCAAACGGCGACATCTCTCGGGTTGATCTTTTCGACGATGTCCTCGCTCAACGGCTCCGTGCCGATGATATAACTACCCGCAGGAAACACGAGGTTCGACAGATGCTTCGGCTCGAACTGGCCGTAGGCATTGCCGGCCAGCACGACGGCATCGGCGTCAACGTGTCCTGCTGCGGTCTTAACCCTCGGCCGGCTTCCGTGATCGATGCCGGTGACCGGCGACTGCTCGAAGATCCGGACGCCAAGCCCATGCGCTGCGCGTGCTTCGCCGACGCACAGGTTCAATGGGTGAAGGTGGCCGTCGCGGTGGCAGAGGAAACCGCCATGAAATGCGTCGGTGCCCATGCTGGAGCACGTCGTCTCGCGGTCCCAGACTTCGTACGGATAAGGATGCTTGTGCTTCTCGCGCTCTGCGACGAACTCGTCAAAGTAGGCGACATGGCTCGGCTTCGCGGCGACCTCGAGGAAGCCGCTCTTGAGGTCGCACTGGATGCCGTACTTCTCAACACGGTCGTAGACGATGTCGTTACCGCGCCATTTCAGCTCCCAGAGCATCGTGTCGTAGTCGCTGCCGCGTTGCTTCGCGATCTTTGAAAGACCACTGATGCCATTGATGAGTTGCCCGCCGTTCCTGCCCGAGGCGCCCCAGCCAACCCGGTTGGCCTCGACCAGCACGACGGAGAATCCTCGCTCGGCCAGGGTCAGCGCCGCGGCAACGCCCGTAAAGCCGGCGCCGACCACGCAGATATCGGCTGACTTAGCGCCCTCGAGAACCGGGTAGTTCGTGATCTCGTTAGCCGTAGCTGCATAGTAGGAGTTTGTATGTTCCTGTTTTTGATGTTCTTTTCGCACGATTTTATTTATATCAACTGATCGGTATAATTAATTATATGCCAAAACTCGTCGACCATGAAGCCCAGCGGGTGAAATTTGCCGAGGCCGCGATGCGCCTGATTGCGCGACACGGTATCGAAGGGGTCACGATGCGCGCCGTTGCGGCAGAAGCGGGCCTGTCCTACGGCTCCCTGTTTCACTATTTCGATTCGAAAGACGACCTCTTGATGCACGCGGTCCGCCACCTGACGTCGCTGCAGACGACGCGCGTGAACGAGTACACCAGCCAGTACTCGGGACTGAAGGCGCTGGAGCACCTCTTGTGCGACGACGCCATCGTCAACGAATCGTCTCGTGATTCCTGGACCGTCTGGCTGACCTTCCAGTACAAGGTCGCCCTCGACCCGTCGTTTGCCGACGTGCATGCGGAGATGATCAGCGGATGGCTCGAGCGCATCAGGAGCTTGCTCGCCGACGCCATGGAAGCAGGGGAGATCAGTCGTGACCTGGACGTCGAGTCCGAAGCCATGGCCGTATGGGCCTATTCATCGGGTGTCGGTCAGCTGGGTCTCCTGCACCCCGAATCGCTTCCCCCGGAGTTTCAGAAGCGGCTGATTACAACGTACCTCGACAGGTTACGTGCCGGCTGAATCTAGAGTCGGTCCCTGATCTGGTAGTAGAGAACGCCGAGCGCCACCATTGGCGTACTCAGGGAATATGCGAACGGCACGACAAAGGGTTTGACACTGGCAAACAGGTCGAAGCGTTCCAGGGTCCCGCCAATGGCATCTGCCATGATTTGTCCTGCCAGGTGAGTCACATTGACGCCGTGCCCGGAGTAACCCTGGCAATAAAAAACATTGGGCGAGATCCTGCCCATTTGCGGGACGCGATTGACGGGAACGCCGATCCTCCCGCCCCAGGCGTAATCGATCTTCACGTTCGCCAACTGTGGATAATGCCGTGCGATCTTGCGCCGGTGCTGCACCTCGATAACTCTGGGATCGTCACCGAAGTAGTTGAGTCGTCCTCCGAACAGCAGGCGTTTGTCAGCGCTCAGGCGATAGTACTCCAGCACGAAGTTCGGATCGCAGATCGCGAGATCGTGCGGATTTATCGCGGCGACAATGTCCTCCGACAGAGGCTCTGTTGCGACAATAAAGCTGTTGACCGGGAACAGGATGCCCCGCAGCTTGCGTTCCAGATAGTGATACGCGTTACCTGCAATCACGACCGCGTCTGCAGAAACGGAGCCATTGTCGGTCACGACGCGAGCCTTGTCCCCATGTTGAATATCGATCACCGGCGACTGCTCGTAAATCGTTGCTCCCAGCGATGCCGCGGCATTCGCCTCGCCGATACAGAGGTTTAACGGATGCAGGTGGCCGTTGCCCATGTTGAGCAGGGCGCCGATGTAGGCGTCGCTCCCTGTGACTACTCGCGTTTCTTCTCGCGACAGTACGCGCACTTCGTGCGGGAAACCCGACTTCTGCAGTCGCTCGAAGTCGTGGTGAATGTCATCCATGTGGCGTTTTTTGATCGCCACGTCCACATAGCCGTACTTCAGATCGCAATCGATCGCGTAGGTTTCGACACGTTCCCGGATGATTTCATGGCCCGCCCACCGTAATTCACCAAACAGTTCCTCGACGTCGCGGCCATGGTGTTTCGCAACATGCTTTTCGCCCGCGATGCCGCCGATCATCTGGCCGCCATTGCGACCCGACGCGCCCCATCCCACCCTGTTCGCCTCGACGACGTGCACGTTGTAGCCGCGTTCCGCAAGATGCAGGGCTGTCGAGATCCCGGTGAATCCGGCACCGATTACACAGACGTCGGCGGATGCATCTCCGCGCAGGGGCGCGAAGTGGGTCACTTCGTTGACGGTGGCTGCGTAATACGAAGCGGTATGCGGCTGAATAATCATCTGGTCGAGTATAAGAGTATTGAATCGCGGGCTGACAGGCGTAATCTATACCAGCCAGCCAACTTGTTCCCACCGAAATGAACCTCAAGCACTGCTACAACTTCCAACAATTTCGCCGCCTTGCCAGGAAGCGCCTGCCCGGCCCGATCTTCCACTACATTGATGGCGCCGCCGACGACGAGGTGACCTACCGCCGGAATACCGAGGCCTTTGATGAGTGCGATCTCGTGCCGAACGTGCTCGCGGGCGTCGAGGACATCGACATGTCGACCACGGTCATGGGCAAGAAGATCGACCTGCCGTTGTTTCTTTCACCCACCGCGTTGCAGCGTCTTTTTCACCACGACGGAGAATTTGCTGTCGCCCGGGCCGCCGCAGAGCACGGCACCTGGTTTGGCATTTCGTCGCTGGGCACCGCCAGCATTGAGGACGTCGGTGCGGCCATCAGTACCCCCAAGATGTTCCAGCTCTACTACCACAAGGACAAGGGACTGACGAACAGCATGATTGAGCGTTGCAAGGAAGCTGATTTCGATGCGATCGCATTGACCGTCGATACGATTGTCGGTGGCAACCGTGAACGCGACCTGGTGACCGGGTTCACGTCGCCGCCGCGGCTTACGCTGGGGAGTGCGCTGAGTTTCGCGACGCATCCACGCTGGACAGTGAATTACCTGTTCCGCAAGAAATTCGAGTTGTCGCAACTCAAGGACTACGTCGACGAAGGGACAAACATCAGTCTTTCCGTCTCCGACTATTTCTCGACCATGCTGGACCAGTCCATGGACTGGAAGGCTGCTGAAGAGATTCGCAAGGACTGGGGCAAACAGTTCTGCCTGAAAGGCATCATGTCGGTGGACGATGCACGCCGCGCTGTGGACATCGGCGCTACGGCGATCATGGTCTCCAATCACGGCGGCCGGCAGCTCGACGGTTCGCGGGCACCCTTTGACCAGCTGGCCGAGATCGTTGACGCAGTGGGGGACAAGGTCGACGTGATTTGCGATGGCGGAATCCAGCGCGGAACCCACGTGCTCAAGGCGCTGTCCGTCGGCGCCAAGGCATGCTCGGGCGGCAGGCTGTACCTGTATGCCCTGGCAGCAGCAGGCCAGGCGGGTGTGGAAAAATCCCTGTTCAACCTGCGCGCCGAAATCGAACGCGGCATGAAATTGATGGGGGCACGTTCTGTGAGTGAGTTGTCACGCGACAATCTGCGGTACCGGAATTTGGCCTCCTGATTTTGCTGCGGTTCTTCCACAAGACACCGGCCGCGCCGGTTGTGAGGGATTCATCTGAACCGGGTGTAGCGGCCGAGATGCGCCGTCGGCAGTGGGCCGTGTTCTTCGCCATCACGGTCGGGTACGGCTTCTACTACGTTTGTCGTCTGAGCTTCAGTGTGGCCAAGAAACCCATGGCCGACGCCGGTATTTTTGATGCGGCGCAAATGGGCATCATCGGCTCAGCACTGTTTTTCGCCTATGCGTTCGGCAAGCTGGCCAACGGCATCCTTGCCGACCGCGTCAATGTGCGGCGTTTCATGGCGACCGGGCTGTTTATTTCAGCGCTGATCAATCTCGCCCTCGGGTTCACCACGGCGTTCTGGGCATTCCTGGTCCTCTGGGGATTCAACGGCTGGTTCCAGGCATTCGGTGCCGGGTCGAGCGTTGTGACCATTACGCACTGGTACAGCGGCAAGGAGCGCGGCACGTTCTACGGCATGTGGGCGAGCAGCCATAACATCGGCGAGGCGATAACGTTTATCGGGACGGCCTTCGTCATCACGAGTTTCGGCTGGATGTGGGGCTTTCGGGTGGCGGGCATCGTCTGCATCCTGATGAGCCTCTTTATCTTGCGTTACCTGTTCGAACGGCCCGACGTATACGGTCTTCCTGTGGTGACAAAATCGGAACCACCGGATCTGCAAGAGCTGAGTGTCGGCGCGAAGCAGTGGCAGGTCGTCAGGAACCCGGCGGTATGGGTTCTTGCGGTCTCGAGTGCCTGTTTCTACGTGACACGCTACGCGGTCAACAGCTGGGGCATTTTCTTCCTTGAAGCCGAGAAGGGTTACACGACCATCGAGGCGAGTTCCATCGTTTCTGCCAATGCGATAGCCGGAATATTCGGGACCTTCTTCTCGGGAATACTCTCAGACCGTTTTTTCAACGGCACGCGGAACCTGCCGGCGCTGATTTTCGGGATCATTTATGCGCTCGCGACAGCGCTGTTTGTGCTGGGTCCTGCCGATCCCTTCATGGACACATTAAGCATGGTGCTTTTCGGGGTAGCCCTTGGCGTGCTCATGGTTTACCTGGGTGGCCTTATGGCCGTCGATATCTGTTCGAAGGAAGTATCGGGTTCGGTACTGGGCATCGTCGGGCTTGCCAGTTATCTCGGCGCCGGGTTGCAGGACATCATCAGCGGCTGGCTCATCGAGGATGGCAAGACCATTGTCAATGGCGAAACTCTCTACAATTTCGACGCGGCGGGAGCGTTGTGGATTGGTTCTGCCGTCGTGTCCCTTTTGCTGGCCACACTCGTCTGGAACGTGAGGTCACCCGATTAGTTCCCTTGCGGACAAGCCTGTTCTGTTGCTCGACCTGGGCGGCGTTCTTGCGGACCTGCGGGACCCGGTCGCTGCGATGGGGCTCGACATGCCGCTGGATGCCTTCTGGAAAACCTGGACATCGTCGGCGACGGTCCGCGCGTTTGAGACAGGCCAGATGAGCGAGGCGGAGTTTCTTAAGATAATCGCGGCGGAGTTGGGCTACAACGGCTCCGCGCCGTTCGAAAAGCAATTCCATAACTGGCAGCTCGAGTTATTCCCGGGTGTCAGTGATCTCATTCGCGGCGCGCTGCCGCGCTACCGCGTTGCACTCTTATCCAACACGAACGAAATCCACTGGCGACAGGTCACCGCGGGGAACGACGTTTTCGCAGACTTCGAGTGCGTGTTCCTGTCCTACGAAACCGGCTGCTTCAAGCCCGGCGAGTCCGCATTTCGGCAGGTCATCGACTGGTTCGAGTGCTCCCCCGGGGATGTCATCTTCCTGGATGACTCGGAGCCCAATATTGCAGCCGCGCTGGACTTCGGCATGGACGCACGCCGGGTTGTGGGAATAGCCGAACTGGAACAGCAGCTACTTCGCGTAACCGATTGACCCCAGTGCATCCTGGATTTCGCCGAGTACGACCGGGTCCTCGATCGTAGCGGGTACCGTGTAGTCTTCACTGTCGGCGATCTTGCGCATCGTGCCGCGCAGAATCTTCCCCGACCGCGTCTTCGGCAAGCGCGGCACGATGACCGCGTTTTTGAAGGCGGCGACAGGACCGACCTGCTCACGCACGAGGTGGACGGCCTCGCCAACGATGTCACTGCTGTCACGCTCAACGCCGGCTTTGAGAACCAGGAAGCCGAGCGGCAACTGGCCCTTCAGATGATCGGCAGCGCCAACAACGGCACATTCAGCGACATCCGAGTGGCTTGCGAGCACTTCCTCGATCGCACCGGTAGACAGGCGGTGGCCCGCGACGTTTATGACGTCATCCGTTCGGGACATAACGTTGATATAGCCGTCCGCATCGACGAACCCCGCATCACCCGTTTCGTAGTAGCCGGGAAACGTCGTCAGGTAAGCATCGCGAAAGCGGTCCTCGGCTTGCCAGAGCCCGGCCAGCGTTCCTGGCGGCAGCGGCAGCTTGCAGGCGATCGCGCCGACCTCACCGGGTCCGACATCGTTGCCATTGACGTCCAGCGTGCGTACGTCCCAGCCAGGCGCTGCCGGTCCGACCGAGCCGGCTTTGACCGGAAGCCGTTCGATGCCGACGCAGTTCGCGGCAATTGACCAGCCGGTTTCCGTCTGCCACCAGTGATCGATGACGGGAATTCCCAGTTTGTCCTCGGCCCAGTGCAGCGTGTCCGGGTCACAGCGTTCGCCGGCCAGGAACAATGTCCTGAGTCCCGACAGGTCGTAGTCTTTGATGAGTTCACCGCTCGGATCCTGCTGCTTGATCGCCCGAAACGCGGTCGGTGCGGTAAACATCGCGGCAACCTTGTGCTCCGCAGCTACGCGCCAGAACGCGCCGGCATCCGGCGTACCGACGGGCTTACCCTCGTACAGCACGGTCGTATTGCCGTGCAGCAGTGGTCCGTAAATGATGTAGGAGTGACCCACGACCCAGCCGATGTCGGATGCAGCCCAGTACACCTCGCCGGGTTCGACGCCGTAGATGTTCTTCATCGACCAGTGCAGCGCGACGGCGTGCCCGCCGTTGTCGCGCACAATACCCTTGGGTTGGCCGGTCGTGCCTGACGTGTACAGCAGGTACAGCGGATCGGTGGCCTCGACAGTGACGCAGGCGTGGGGTTTCGCCGCCGCCATCGCGTCATTCCAGTCGATGTCCCGTCCTGCGTGCATCGGCGCTTCCACCTGGGGGCGTTGCAGCAGGATGCAGCGTGACGGCTTGTGCCGCGACAGGTCGATAGCCTCATCGAGTAGCGGTTTGTACTCAACGAGTCGCGAAGGTTCGATGCCGCAGGACGCCGACACAATGAGTGTCGGCTTCGCATCGTCGATGCGGGTCGCGAGTTCGTTGGCGGCAAAGCCGCCGAAGACAACCGAATGCACGGCGCCTAGCCGCGCGCATGCCAGGACGGCGACGACGGCCTCCGGGATCATCGGCATGTAGACGATGACACGATCTCCCTTGGCAACGCCGTTCGCGGCGAGCGCGCCCGCGAAATGTGTTACTTCGTCGAGCAACTGCGCGTAAGTGATCGTGCGTTTCGTGTCAGTGACGGCGCTATCGTAAATAATCGCGGCCTGCTCGCCGCGCCCGCGTTCCACGTGCCGGTCGAGAGCGTTGTAACAGGTGTTTAGGCGGCCGCCTGCGAACCAACGGCCGGTCAGGCCATCCGCCGCGTCGAGCACCTGGTTCCAGCGTTCCTCCCAGTCGATTCCCTCGGCGGCCTGGGCCCAGAATTCTACGGGATTTTCGATGGACAAACGATGTGTGGCGGCGTATCTGGTCATGGCGGTTCCGCGGATTTTCGAGTACCGCCAAGTTTAAATAATGCCCCACAGACCAACCATTGGACCAAAGGCGAACGCAAG
>CALZJH010000016.1:0-56406 GCA_945787845.1 uncultured Woeseiaceae bacterium
TTAGTGATCGTCTGCCACGGCCGTCGCCGGACCCGGTCTCTGGAGCATGCGTCGGACGAACTGACGAATATCGTTCGCGATCAACATGTTGGTCGGCACCAGTATCAGCGTAATCAGCGTGGCAAAGAGAATGCCGAAGCCCAGCGAGATCGCCATGGGCACCAGGAATTGTGCCGAGGACGACTGGTCCAAGAGTAAGGGTGTCAAGCCGAAGAACGTTGTCAGCGACGTCAACATCACCGGCCTGAATCTCGCGACGCCGGCACGTTCCACAGCCTCGTACAGTCCCTCCATCGCGCTGCGGCGTCTCTGGTTCACGTAATCGACCAGCACCAGGCTGTCGTTGATGGCGACGCCGGTCAGCGCCATGAGCCCGAGCATGCTCAGTATCGTGAGCGTCTTCCCCAGGAGCCAGTGGCCGATGACCGCCCCAATGATGCCGAATGGAATCACGGACATGATAACGAGCGGCTCGATGTACGACTTCAGCGGCAGCGCCAGCATGCAATAGATCACGAACAGGACGATCAGGATGCCGGTCTGCAAACTGCCGAACGTCTCGGCCTGCCGTCGCTGCTCGCCTTCGAAGGAATAGCTCACGCTCGGGTACTTGACGAGAAACTGGTCGAGATAGGCACTGATCGACTGTGTCATCAACGCCATGTTTGTATTTTCCTTGTCGACGTCGGCCGTTACGTTGAGCACGCGGTATCCATCGATGCGCCGAATCTCCGCGGGACCGCGTCCCGGCTTTATCTCGGCGACGTTAGCAAGAGGAATCTGGCTGCCCGTCGGCGTCGTGATCAGCATCTCGTTCAGAGACGCGACCGTGCTGCGTTCACCCAGAGGGAAGCGCACGATGACGCGGACGTCGTCGCGTCCGCGCTGAATTCTCTGGGCCTGCAAGCCCTTGAAGCCGTCGCCGACCTGTCTGACGATGTCACTGCGCGTCAGCCCGAGCAGGTGACCCTGTGGCGACAGATCGATTTGCAGCTCCTCTTTGCCATTTGACAGGCTGTCTTCGATCTCGAACACCCCCGGATAGGTGGTGAGATGCTGCTTCAGTTCGTCGCCAACAGCATTGAGCGTTTCCAGGGAGTTGCCGCTGAACTGCACGTTGATGGGATCACCCGCGCGGAAGAAGGACGAGCGAAAGTTGAGACTCTCCGCGCCCGGGAGGCGGCCGATCAGGTTGCGCCACTCACCACCCAGTGCATTGGTCGACAAATCAATGGTCCGATCCTGCTTCGGCACGGTCTCCATCTGCACGCGCGCCGATCCGGCACTCACGGTCGTCAGGATGTTCGTGATCATGCTCTGCCCGGTGTCAGGATCACGGTATTTATCCTGCAGGCTGAACGCAGCCTCGTAGATTTTCTCCGCGTGGCGATTCGTCACTTCGAACGGCGTCCCGGCGGGCATCGTAAGCGACGCGGTTGCCGTTTCGCCTTCGATACGAGGGAAGGTGACAAATCGCGTCCAGCCCGACGAGATCAGCGTAATCATGATGATCAGCACGCCCGTGAAGATTGCGATCGTCGCGTAACGATGCGCCAGCGCCGTTTTCAGGAGCGGCCGATAGTACTTCAGGATCGCGGCTTCAAAAGAATCGGCGAAGCGGGATTGCCAGGCCTGGAAGCCGGTCATCTTCTTGTCGTGTTCGTGCAAATCGATGTGTTTGAGGTGCGCGGGAAGGATGAGTTTCGATTCGATGAGCGAGAACAGCAGTACCGGGACCACCACCAGTGGAATCTGTGCAAATATCTCCCCCAGGCGGCCCTCGATGAACGCCAGCGGTCCGAACGCCGCGATCGTTGTCAGGATGCCGAACGTGACCGGAATAGCGACCTCCTTCGTGCCCTGGATAGCCGCCGACAAGCCCTTGTCGCCAGCGCGCATGCGCGCATAGACGTTCTCACCCGTGACAATGGCGTCGTCGACCACGATGCCGAGAACGAGTATGAAGCCGAAGGCACTCATGAGGTTCAGGCTGACGTCGAACAGGTACATCACGATAAAGCCGCCGAAGAAGCTGATCGGGATGCCGAGGAACACCCATATGGCAATGGACGGGCGCAGGAACAGCGACAGCAGCAAGATCACCAGTATGCTGCCCTGCACCGCACTCGACGCCATGATGCCGAGGCGGTTCTCGAGGCGTTCGGAGTCATCGTCCCAATAGCTGAGCTGCAGCCCGACCGGCAAGTCGGCCTGGCGTGCATCGATGAATGCCCTGACCTTTTTCGATATTTCGATAGCGCTCTGGTCGCCAACCCGGGAAACGCCGATGAACGCCGCGTGCTTGCCGTTGAAGCGTGTGCGCATCGAGTCTTCCACGAAGCCGTCGATCACGGTGGCGATATCGGAAACCCTGACAATGCTGCCGTCCGGATTGGTCTTGACGACGATCATCTCGAAATCGGCGCGACGATAGGCCTGCCCCTTCGAACGAATGAGTATGTCACCGCCGTCGGTGCGGACGTTGCCGGCCGAGAGATCAACCGAACTCTGGCGAATGGCCTGCCCAATGTCGGACAGCGTTACATCGAATTCCCGCAAACGATCGGGCGACACCTCGATGGCAACTTCGTATTGCCGGACCGCATCCAGGTCGGCCCGAGTAATTCCGTCAATGCGCAGCAGGTCGTCGCGCACCTGTTCCGCAACCGTGCGTATCTCACTTTCACTGTAGTCGCCCGCGACCACGACACTAATGACGCTGAAACTACGCTGCCGCAGGCCGATGACCGGCTTTTCCGTGTCGGCAGGAAACGTGTTGATGGCGTCGACGCGGCCCTTGATGTCGTCGAGAAGCTGGCGCGGGTCGTAGTCTTTGTCGATCTCGATACGCACGCTGGTCGACCCTTCACCCGACCGCGACACGATTTGATCGATGCCTTCAAGATCCTTGACCGCTTCTTCGATACGCACGGCGACGCCAAGCTCTATATCCTCGGGCGTTGCGCCACGCAGGGTCACCCGGACGTCGATAGTGTCCGGGTCGGACGGTGGAAAGACCTCGAGACGAACGCCGTTGTTCATCGCCAGGAATCCGCCCATCAGTATCGAGATCATCAACAGGTTGGCGGCAACGGAATTGCGTGCGAACCAGGCGATCATGGTGTTTCGCCCCGGTCGCCGGCGCCGGCCGGCCGTGCCCGGCCCTCTGCACCGCGCTCACTGTCGGCACTTCCCAGGATCGACACGCGAACGCCCGAGGTCACCTGGCCGAGGGGCGTGACGACCAGTTCATCACCCGGCGCGATACCCGCGGTCACAATGGCCTCACTGTCGTTCTGCCAGGCAATGTCGATGTCGCGTCGTCTGAGGACCCCATCTTCCACCACGTACACATAGGTCCCCTGGTAGATCGTGTTGTTGGGCACCACCAGCGCATTCTGCAGCGTCTTGCCGGCGAGTCTTGCCGTGACGTACTGGCCGATTTTCAGCGGCGTCCTGCCGGCAGCCGTTGTCCCGAACGGGTCGGTAATCTGCGCAATAACGTGCAGCTGTCGCGCCGTCTCGTCGATGGCGCTTTCAGTTCGTACCAGCTCTGCATCCCAGGTTCCCTGGTTCGCAAGCTCGGAGCGTATTTCCACATGCCCGCCGGATCGCTCTGTCTCGTCGATATGCCGGTAGGTCTCCGGCAGGGCAATATACTGCAGGTCCCGGTTCCGCAGCGGCAGCCGAATTTCGACCACATCGGTCGCGTATATCTCGGCAAGCTGGGTATTTACAGATACCACCCGGCCCAGGTCGACAAACTTCCGCAATACGCGGCCCGCGAACGGCGCGCGAATCTGCGTGCGTTCCAGGTCCAACCGCGCTTTTTGCAGAGAGGACTCGGCCGAACGCACCCGCGCTTGCGCGGCCTTTAGCTGCGGTATGCGCAGCACCAGGTCCGTCGGCTCACCCGCATTGCCGAGCCGTTCCCAGTCTTCGCGCGCCTGCTGTGTACGCGCCTCTGCCTCGGCCAGCACCTGCTGCGCATCAGCCAGCGCGGCCTCGGCGATACTCTCGTTCGCGGCATAGTCACGCTCGTCGATTCGCAGCAGAACGTCGCCGCGCTCGAAGAACCCGCCGTCGCGCACGTTCGGATTGGTATCGACGATCTGCCCGCCAACCTGCGCAACCAGCATGCTGCGCACGCGCGGCTGCACCGTGCCGTAACTTTCGATGCGGATCGTATAGTCACGCGCCGCAATCGCTTGCGTTTCTACCGTGATTTGGGGCCCGCTCGCGCCGGGTCGTCGCTGCGCTTCGGGCGGATTGAGCTTGATGACCGCCGCAATGACCAGGAAAGTGCCGAGAATAGCGACAGGAATGAACTTCTTCGGTAGCGTCATAATTATTGGGATCCGTCAAAATCGCCACCAAGGGCGAGATACAGTGCCAGGCGATTCTGCAGGCGCTGGTTCCTGAGCTGAACAACAGTTGCTTCGGCGTCGAAAGCCTGCCGCTGCGATTCGAGTACGGTCGTATAAGTGACCAGTCCCCGTTGATATTGGTTCAGTGCGAGGTCGAGCGCCGCCCGCGAATTTTTTTCCGCCTCGAGAAACGCCTCGTAGCGCGTTTCAAGCGATGCGCGGCGCGACACGGCGTTTTCGACATCGGCAAAGGCGTCGTACACGAGGCCCAGCCACGCCTCCTCCGCAATGCGCAAGCGCATCAATGCCTGCTCTTCAAACGCGGCGAGCCGGCCCGCGTCGAACAGCGGCTGGGTCAGGCCGAAGGCGAGTGACCAGCTCGAGAAGCCACCGTCGAGCAACTCCGACAGCCTCACCGAGGTCGCACCGGTACTGCCTGTAAGCAGCAGTTGCGGGAAGCGGGCCTTGTGCGCTGCAGCGAGGTCGGCATCCGCAGCCAGCAGGTTGAGCCAGGCCTCGCGGAGGTCCGGTCTGCGCAACAGCAGCTCCGACGGCAGGCCCGTCGGAACAGGGTCGTTCAGTACCGGTAACTCGCCCGAAAAATCGGCTTCGCCATGCGGATAACGGGCCAGCGAAAGCTGCAGCGCAGCCATCGCCTCGCGCTGGCTCTGTTGCTGCTGGGCAAGACTGGCTCGCTCGCGCTCCACCTGGTTGCGTGCCAGGTAAAGGTCCAGAGCATCGTTCAGTCCCTGCCGGTAACCGCTTGCAACGATGTCATGACTGGCCCGTGTGTTCTCCAGCCGGCTCTCTGCAAGCGTGAGTAACTGCGTAGCTTCGAGGACATCGAAGTACTGGCCGGCGATCGTGCCCGCGACGCTGTACTCGGCCCCCTGGACGCGCGCTTCCTGTGCCGCGACCGAGAGCTCCGCCGCTTGCTGCGCTTTCGACAGTTCGCCCCAGAGGTCGACATCGAAGCGCCCGCTCACCGTCGCGCTGTAGGAGTCGACGCTGATGGTATCGCCGGCTTCATCCTCAAACTCACGCCTTGAGCCGTCCAGTCCCAGGTCGAATGCCGGGAACCGTGAAGATCGAACGACCGCCGCCGCCTGCCGGGCGATCTGCAGCTGCAGCCTGTCCTGTTTCAGGGCGCGATTGTCGACCATGGACTCCGCCACCAGGGCGTCAAGGGTCGGATCGGAAAACGACGCCAGCCAACCGGCCTCGACCTCACCCGCGTCACCACCCCGAACCCAGGCTCCGGGTGCCTCGACATCCTCGGGAGCAACGCTGATGCCGCTTGTTGTACAGCCAGCCCCTAGAAACGCCGCCGCCCCCAGGGCAGGCAGAATAATACGGCTGCAAAAATAGCGCGCCGAAGTGAGTCGGCGAGGTGCAAAAAACTGATCCAACGGTATTTCCTTAGTGCCTGTTCGTGGCATGATCGGCCCGAATTATCGCAAGTATCGCATTATTGAGGAGTGAATCGATGAGGAAAAAGTTGGTAGCAATTCTGGTTGCGGGTGGCCTCGGCGCGGCGACAACGATCGTGACCGCAGCGGACGAGCTGGAGTTTTCGGGGCACATCGAAGCCCGACAGTCCTTGATGACCCTCTATAAATTCAACCTCGGTGTGCTGGGCGCCATGGCAAGAGAACGGACCCCATATGATGCGGATACCGCCAAGGCCGCCGCAGACAACATGCTGGCGATATCGAATATGAAGAACGGCGCCATGTGGCCGGCCGGCTCCGACATGAGCGCGGAAGGCTACGCGGGTGAAACGTGGGCGAAGCCTGAAAACTGGTCGAACTACGCCGAGGTCAGTGAGAAGGCTGCCGCGATGAACGAAGCACTGGAAGTACTTGCCGCTGCCGCCGGTAATGGACTGGACGGGGTTCGCAGTAACCTGGGTGCAGTCGGCAACGCCTGCAAGGGATGCCACGAGTCGTTTCGCGCCGACAAAGAGTAACGAACGGCCCGACGTGCAGATTCGTGACCACCACCAGCGTGCCATCGAGCGGCTGGCCGACGCTTACCGCGACGACCCGTCTTTCCTCGGCCTGATCATCGGTGGGTCGGTTGCCAAAGGGTATGCGCGCGCCGACTCGGACGTGGACTTCCTGATCATCGCGACCGATGAGGAATTCGAGCGGCGCTGGCAGACGCGAGACCTGTTTATCAACCGGACCGACCTCTGTGATTACGATGGAGGGTTCGTCGACGGCAAGATCATCAATCTTGCCTACCTTGAGGACCTGACTGAAAAGGGTAACGAACCGTCCCGTGCGGCGTTCCTGGGGGCGTTCGCCGCGTACACGCATATTCCGGACCTCGATGCCCTGCTGCAACGCATCCCGGTCTATCCCGAAGCCGGGCACGATGAGCGCGTTCGGGCCTTCTACTGCATGGCTTTCATGCAGCACTGGTTAATGCACGAAGCCGAACGCCACGGGAACCGCTACACGATGACGCGTGCCGCCAGCCAGCTCGCATTGTTCGCGGGGCGGTTGATCCTCGCGCATAACCGCAGGCTCTTCCCGTATCACAAGTGGCTGCCCGTAACCCTGGCATCGGTCCCCGAGAAGCCCGACAGGCTGATGGCGTGCTTCGACCGCGTGCTTGAGGAGCCCAGCGGCGAGCACGCCACGGCCTTGTTCGAGACGGTCCGGGATTTCCAGGACTGGGGCGTCAGCGATCTGGAAGCCTACACCTGGTTCATGACCGACGTGGAATGGAGCTGGAGGCACGACGGGGCGCCCATCGAGGACTGGTAGACGTTCAGTCTCGCAGTCAGCGAGCCCTGTCTACTGCGCCAGCCCAATTAGCAGGAACCCGATGGCCGCAATACCCGCCGCCAGCAGCGCATAGGGTAGCTGCGTGCGTACATGTTCGATGTGGTCGGAGGCAGACGCCATCGAGGCCAGTACCGTGGTGTCGCTGATCGGTGAGGCGTGGTCGCCGAAAATAGCGCCCGAGATGGCCGCCGCCAGCATGAGCGACGGGGAAAGACCCAGTGACAGGGCTATCGGCATCGCAATCGGAATCATGATCGCAAACGTTCCCCAGCTTGAACCGACCGAGAACGCGATGAACGCCGACACGAGGAAGATCATGGGCGCCAGCAGTACCGGGTGGATATTGCCCCGCACTGCGTTCGCGACGTAGGTACCCGTGCCGAGCTCCTGGGCGACATCGCCGAGCGCCAGTGCCAGTAACAGGATGATGCCAATTGGCAGCAGGTCGCCGGCGCCTTTCATGAATACCTGCATGAGCTCGGTGACCGAACAGTAGCCCTTGAACAGCGTCATTATCCACGCGACGGCGATAGCCAGGCAGACCGACCACAGCACGGCCGTCGAGCCGGAACCGTTGATGATGTTGCCGTCACCCGTGATGTACAGGGACACCGGCATCATGGCGACCATGGTGAGTATCGGCAGCACCATTAGCCAGGCCGAGGGTATGTGTGCGTCATCGTCGACCTCGTGTTCAGCGGACACGTCGACCAGCGGAATAGCACCCGGCCACAGGATGTCGCCGCCCTGGGTTCTCGCTTCGGCCCGTTTCATCGGGCCGATGTTGATGTTTTTCCAGATGACGAGGCCCGCCAGCAGGATGGCGGCGATGGCATACAGATTCATCGGTACCGCGCCGATGAACACCTGAAGTGGATTCTCGATACCCGTGGAGGCAACAAGGCTGATGATAAAAGCGCCCCAGGCGTTCAGCGGGATCATCACGCAGACTGGCGCGGACGTAGCGTCGATCAGGTAGGCGAGTTTTTCTCGTGAAACCCTGTAGCGATCGAAGAGCGGCCGGCTGACGGTACCGGCAACCAGCAGCGTGATGCTGGATTCCACGAAGATCACGAGTCCGGTTCCCCAGGCCAGCATTTGTGCACGAAATCCGTTTTGCACCCAGTGCCGGTTCTCGAGGAAGTGCACAAAGCCGCGCACGCCACCGGACCGTTCGATCGTGGCGATCAGGGGGCCGATCAGCAGCGTGAACACCAGGACCCGGGCATCGCCCGCGTCGGTGAAAACATTGATGGTGCCGTCCAGGCTCTTGGCGATGCCGGTCAGGGGGTTGAACTGGTTCAGGAGCGTATGTGCGCTCCAGATCCCGGCGAACAACGACGGGATAACCTGCTTGCTCCAGATGGCAAGCGCGATGGCGAGCAGCGGCGGCAGCACCGAGTACCACTGCGGATCATGCACCGCTAGCTCCAAGCGGTGTAACCGTTAGCGGTTGTGACGATGCGATGGATGCTCAAGTCGTGGCCTTGCTCGGCGAGAGGACAGGAACATCATACACGCGACCCTGACAGCGCGCTGTGCGGCGCGCGTCAGGATCGCTGCATTGTTGCGCTACCCCTCAGGCAGCGGCCCGGTTGGACTCGAAGTTCTCTGCGGCAAAGTCCCAGTTGATGAGTTCGCTCAGGAAACCGTCGACGTAAGCGTCGCGCTGGTTCTGGTAGTCCAGGTAGTAGGCATGTTCCCACACGTCGAGCGTCAGCAGCGGCGTTGTCCCGTGGATGAGCGGCGTATCGGCATTGCCGGTCGTAACGATCTCGAGTCCATCAGCCGTGCGGACGAGCCACGCCCAGCCGCTGCCAAACTGCCCGAGCGCCGCAGCCTTGAACTCCGCCTTGAATTTGGCAACGTCGCCGAAACGCGCGTTAATCGCCTCGGCGAGCGCACCCGTCGGTTCGCCACCGCCGTTCGGCGTCATGCTGTGCCAGAGGAACGTGTGGTTCCAGGCCTGTGCGGCATTATTAAAAATGCCGGAATCGCCCGCCGCATGCGCGGCCGTAATGACCGACTCCAGCGACTGCCCGGCGTACGCCGTGCCCTCGATGCCGCCATTCAGTTTCGCTACGTAGGCATTGTGATGTTTCCCGTGGTGGAACTCGAGCGTCCTTGCCGAAACATGCGGCTCGAGCGCGTCGATTGCGTAGGGAAGATCCGGAAGCTCAAATGACATTTATCACTCCTTGAAAAACGTTTTAGTATTTATGCATTCTATCGTGACACGGTTCTGACTGATTATGCCGAAACAAATAGTTACATGGGCGAGGCGATCACAGTGACAAGGATCGCCGTTGTCGGCGCCGGTCTTTCGGGACTCGTCGTTGCTCGACTTCTTCAGTCTCACGCCGATGTCACGGTCTTTGAAAAGTCGCGCAGCGCGGGCGGCCGCATGGCAACCCGCTATGCGGGGGAGTTCGAGTTCGACCATGGCGCGCAGTTTTTCACGGCGCGCAGCGAGCGCTTTCGCAGGTTCCTGCAGCCCTTGATCGACGCGGGCGTTGTCGCCAACTGGCAGGCACGGTTCGCCGAATACGACAGCAGCCGCCTGTCGACGCGCCATGCATGGGGCGATGAATACCCTCACTACGTGGGGACACCCCGGATGAACAGCATCGGCAAGCTGCTGTCAGCGGATCTGGATATCGTCTTCGATGCCGAAATCACCGCCATCGCACGCGGCCGTGATGGCTGGGTGCTCTCCGCTGGCGCCGGCGCCGAGACTGAGCCGTTCGACTGGCTCGTGATGGCCTCGCCGGCCGCGCAGACCGCGGCGCTCGCGGAGGGGTTCGCCAACCTCAGCGCGTTTTGTGGCGAACGGCGGATGCTCGGCTGCTTCGCCCTCATGCTCGGGTTCGAAAAGCCCATCGAACTGCCGTGGGACGCCGCGCTCGTGCGCAATGCGGACATCAGCTGGATCTCGGTAAACAGCAGCAAGCCAGCTCGCGGCAGTGCTGTTAGCCTGCTCGTGCATTCGACGAATTCCTGGGCGGATGCACACCTGGAAGATGACACGAACTGCGTTCTCGAGCACATGCTCAACGAAGCCTCGCGGGTTACAGGCGAAGACCTGCGCAGCGCCTCACATCGCCAGGTGCACCGGTGGCGCTATGCCAATATCGACAGGCAGTCGGGCCCGACCTGCTTCATCGATGACGCCAACCGGCTCGCCGCCTGTGGTGACTGGTGCGTGCGCGGCAGGATCGAGGCGGCATTCACAAGTGCGAGCGACCTCGCCGAGTCTCTCATTGCGAGACTGTAGGCACGAGCTGCTCGAGCAGCGCCGGAATCTTCTTCCTGAGCTTGAAATAGCCGCGACCCGCGTGGGGCCAGCTGACGTTGTCGTAAGCGCGACGCAGCTGCACGAGCCTGATCCCGTTGCGCTCCAGCAAGTCGCCCGCGAGCGCCAGCAATTCGGCAACCGGGCCGACGGGCGCGTAGGCCGTTGCTATCGTTTCTATGCGGTTTTTCGTTGCCCACTCAACGAGCAGGCTTCCCCAGTCATCTGACGCCGTTACTTCCCCGCTAACGGCGAGCGAGCGCGTCACCCTGTCGACTGCATCCACGACGGCGCCCTGGGCAAATTCTCTGGCTGGCCCTCCCACCGGCAATGGCGAACGCAGCCCGGTCGCCACCGCGCCGAGGATGCTGGCTGGCACCGCGTCATCCAGTAGCGATGCCGGGCAAGCATCCTCTTCGGTGATCAGCAGGCCGAAGCGCTCGCCCGGTTGCAGGGCCTGCGCCGCGGGTATTGGCTTGAGCGGAAAGCTGCGGGTCTCGGGCAGCGCAGGCGCGCTCGTCGCCAGCTGCCCGTCCGGGTTGTAGCGACCGTCCGTATACTTGTTGATGTTGTCGGCGCGCGCCAGGTAGGTCTTCCCTTGCGTGTGCAGGCCGCAGACCCAGCGCCAGCTCAGCGTGTTGGCGGCCGGATCGCCGTCGATGAGGTGACGATAGAACAGGTCGGCGCCAAGCTGCCAGGGCAGCTCCAGCGTGAAGACCCAGATGCTCGCAAACCACATGCGCGCGTGGTTGTGAAGATAGCCGGTCGTGATGAGCTCATCGACCCAGGCATCGAAGCAGTCGATTCCGGTGTTGCCTGCTACGGCTCGCTCGTAGCGCTTCAGCAGGCCGGAATCGGCGTCCAGCCTTGCCAACTCTTGCGATAACGACGTCCGGTAGTCGACCCACACGTCTGGATGTTGTTCAAGCCAGCCTTTGAAGTATGCCCGCCAGAACACCTCTTCGACGAACTTGCTGGCCACGACCAGGGGATGGCGCTGCAGTACCGTCTCGAGCAGCTCCTGCTCGAGGACGAGCCGATGGCCTATATAAGGTGACAGGGCCGACACGTTACCGCGCCGGCCAGGACCGAAATCAAAACTGCGCGACGTTGTGTAGCGTGCACCGGCCCGACTCGCGAACGCGTCGAGGCGCCGCAGCGCGGCTTCGCGAGTGGGTTCAGCGACCGCGTCGCTCATGACGCTCGGCACGCACGCGTTGCATGTGTCGCATCGACGCGTGCTGCCGTTCAATAAAGGTAACCGCGATGATACAGAGACTAACCAGCAGGACCATTTCCATGATTATCAACACCTCTTCCGGAGTAAAAAGTTAGCCGCTTTGCTTCGGCGCCCACGCACTGCACCAGCCCTCACCGGCAACAACCTTGCCCGGGAAGATGCTGCACTTCGCCCACGTGTCGTCGGCATCGCCGGCGTAGAGCGCACAGTTGTTGCAGTAGCGATCGGAAAAGCGCTTCGCCGCATCAACCGTCTTGGCGTCATGAACGTAGTTGAGCGCTTTGGCCATCGGGTCGTCTTCATTGACCCGCGGCAGTTCCTCGGCACCGAATGCTGTCGTGCCGAAACCTATGGTTACCGCCGACGTCGCGGCGCTTGCGGTCTTGATAAAGCCGCGGCGGCTCAGCAAGCTCAGGCGCGAGCGGCGTGCCTTCGTGTTCTGTGATTTTTCATTGCCTTTCATGACGACTCCTCACCGTTAAAAAAGGGCCGGCGCTTGACGCCGACCCGAGATAAGCAGTCAACGGGGGCCTTGGGGGATAGGAGATGCCGTTTTCTGCTCGGCTGCCGGTTCCGGGGAAAGAACGCGTCAGCCACAGCTACATCCTAACGGGATCAGATGATCTGTCAATGTTTTGTCTATGTTTTATATAGACAATTTTGTAACAGGGTGTAACCGCAAGCCTAGTAGTCGATGCCCTCGGCGTCGGCGACTCGCTTGAGGGCGGCCTCGATCAGCGTGCGCGCCTGGGCCGTGGTCTGGTGCAGATAACGGTGCAGTGCCGCATCCTCTGCATCGCGGTTCGCGCAGTTGGCGCTGTACACCTCAAAGGCGGTCAGGTCGCCCACGAGCTGCGCAAGGTGGTGCGGACACTCGCAGTCTATTGTCGTTGACGCCTGTACGAGCTTCGCCAGCTGCTGGTTGTTGAAGCGGCGCGGCGCCACCCGTCCGGCAAAGTCCCAAGTGGTCGCGGACGCATCCGATGCCGGTTCACTCCTGGGCCGCGCAGGCGCGCCCGGTATAGAGGCACGCAGGATAGCCGCGCGAATCTCGGCAACATCGACCGGCGCACGCAGCGCCACGATCCGTGAATCGCGGGCGGAATCGACGTCGCGTGCACGGCCGAAGCCATAGACGATCACGCCACGCGCGGCACTCGCCTGCCGCATGTATTCCTTTAACTGGCCGGACACGTCGGGGTCGAGCACCGGGCTTTCGAGGACGACGACATCGACCGACTCGCGCGCCAGGTCGGCCATGAAGCGATCGTGATTGGTATCCGCGACGCGGACCTCAACCGGCGCGACATCGTGTTCATACGCCGCAAGCTGGCTGGGCAAAAGATCGCCCAGGACGGCAATTCCGATATGGTCCGGCACAGGGACAGTGACGAACTCGCTCAGGCTCTGCGCTCGCTCGCGCAGCTCGTCAATCGAATCGCCGGCTATCTGGCCAATGGACAGGCCCTGGTCG
Organism: uncultured Woeseiaceae bacterium; assembly: GCA_945787845.1. Classification (GTDB taxonomy): domain Bacteria; phylum Pseudomonadota; class Gammaproteobacteria; order Steroidobacterales; family Woeseiaceae; genus UBA1847. Next base: position 13,169 of record CALZJH010000016.1, read on the forward strand.
GTCAGTCGCTTCAGCAGGCCCAGCTTGTCGACATCGGCGGGCCTGTAGACGCGACGGCCGTTAGGCGCACGTTCTGCCACGACAGCCCCGTAGCGGCGCTCCCAGACACGAATCGTGTGGTCTGTCAGTCCCGTCAGCTTCGCCACGGCACCGATGCCGTAGACCTCGTTCTTACCCGCTGTTCCCGCCATGGCGTTCCCTCAAATAGACAAAAGCGATCTGTTCATATATTGTGCGCAAACTCTTAGACATTATATAGACACTTGGTCGGGATAGGCAGTTTTCTGTCGATCTCGGGGCAGAAATCCGCATGAGACACGACTCGACAATCGATGCCAACGAGGTTGCATTCTATTCGCGCCTGGCCGACACCTGGTGGGACCGCGAAGGACCGTTCTGGCCGCTCCACCAGCTCAATGAGCTGCGCACGGCGTATATCCTCGACAAGCTGTGCCGGCAATTTGGAAGGGACTCCACGATCGACCAGCCGCTCAATGGCCTGCGCGTTCTCGATGTCGGCTGCGGTGGCGGGATACTCGCCGAATCGCTGGCCGCCTTCGGTGCAGGTGTTACGGGAATCGACGTCGTTGAGAAAAATATTCGTATCGCGACCCTGCACGCGGCGCAGCAAAATCTCGATATCGACTACCGCATGGAAACCGCCTCCGCGCTTGCGGAGGGCGGCGAGACCTTCGATGTCGTACTGAATATGGAAGTCGTGGAACACGTCGCCGATTTCGCGGCGTTCATGCGAGATTGCTGTCGGCTGGTCGCCGCCGACGGCGTGATGTTTGTTGCGACGATCAATCGCAATCCCCTCTCGTGGCTGTTTGCGATCGTCGGTGCGGAATACGTGTTGCGCTGGCTGCCACGCGGCACGCATCGCTGGGACTGGTTTCGGACGCCCGCGGAGACCGCAGAGCAACTCGCCATTGGCGGACTCGCTGTTGCAGACCAGGCCGGCGTAGCAGCCAACCCGTTTAATCGTCGCCTGCGAATAACGAGTTCGATGAAGGTTAATTACATGTTGTTCGCCACTCGCACCTGATGACCGCTACTCGACAGTCCAGGGCACTGCTCGTGATTCTCGGGAACCAGCTGTTCCCGCACGAGCACCTGCCGTCACCCGACGATGCACGCGTATTCATGGCCGAGGATCTCGGCCTGTGCACCTACGTCCGGCATCACCAGCAGAAGATCGTGCTGTTTCTTGCGGCCATGCGATCCTATGCCGACGCACTGAAGTCGGCCGGCTACGAGGTGCACTACGAGCACCTCGATAGCCAGGACACGAGTAGCTACGAGGCGAAGCTCAAGAAGCAGCTGCGCGCTACCGATACCGGCCAACTGCTGCACTTCGAAATAGAAGACAAGGCAATGGAGAAACGCCTTATCGAGTTTGCGGCTTCCGAGGATCTCGAGCGCCAGGAACTGCAATCGCCGATGTTCCTGAGTACGCGCGACGATTTCGCCGCCTTTGCGAAAGATTCGAAGCGCCTGCTGATGGGTGAGTTCTACAAGCAGCAGCGGCGCAGGCACGGCATCCTGGTCGACGATGCGGGGCAGCCCCGCGGCGAGCAGTGGAGTTTCGACGCGGACAATCGCAAGAAGCTGCCGAAAAATGTCGAGCCGCCCTCCGTTGACTGGGCAGCTTCGACCGAGCATGTGAAACAGGTGTCCGAGCTGGTGGCGAGCGAGTTTGCCGATCATCCAGGCAATGCCAGCGAGTTTCGCTGGCCGACAACACGTGAGCAGGCACTGCGCTTCCTGGACCAGTTTGTCGAGGATCGACTGGAGCAGTTCGGTCCGTATGAAGACGCCATCACCACGCGCTCGGCAACGGTTTTTCACAGCGTCCTGAGTCCGTGCATGAACCTGGGCCTGCTGACGCCGGCTGAGATTGTCGACAAGGTTATGGCGCGCGCCGACGAGATCCCGCTGCCAAGCCTCGAGGGTTTCGTGCGCCAGGTCATCGGCTGGCGTGAATTCGTGCGCGGCATCTACCGAACCTATGGCGACGAGCAGGATCGGAGCAACTTCTGGTCGCATGAGCGCGAACTGACGGCTGCGTGGTACGACGGCACAACGGGCATCCCGCCCCTGGATGATACGATTCAGACGGTGCAGAAACTCGGCTGGGCGCACCACATTCCGCGGCTGATGGTGCTCGGCAACCTCATGACGCTGTGCGAAATCCGGCCGCGCGTCGCTCACGACTGGTTCATGGAGATGTTCATCGACTCCTCGGAATGGGTCATGGGCCCGAACGTCTATGGCATGGGACTGTTCAGCGACGGCGGAATTTTCGCAACCAAGCCCTATATCTGCGGCTCGAACTACCTGCTGAAAATGAGCGACTACAAAAAGGGCGCCTGGTGCGACATCGTCGACGGCCTCTACTGGCGATTCATCGACAAGCACCGCGAATTCTTTGCACAGAACCCCCGCCTCGCACTCATGCCGAGAGCACTCGATCGCCTGGACGCAGACCGCCGATCACGGATATTCGATGCAGCCGAGGGTTTTCTGCAGGCACATACAGCCGCCTGATACGGCAGCCCCGGCATCGGCGTCTCCTGCTACACGTCCTGGGACTTTGGCAGGTTCATACGCTTAAACAGACTATGCACACCCACAAGGATGGAGCCAGCGATCAAGCCAACAAACCCGTTGAATAAGACGGCAACGAGCACGCCGAGGAGTCCGCCAAAACCGGCAACGCCGTGTGCTGCAGCCTCCAGGTAGTGCAGGGCTTCGGCGAGCGGCGGCAGTCCGTGCACGAGTATTCCGCCACCAACCAGGAACATCGCGGCCGTGCCCACTACGGACAGCGCTTTCATGAATCGCGGGGCAAGCCGCAGTATCCACCGGCCGATGGCCTGCTTGACCCTGCCCGGCTGCTCAATTAGATGCAACCCGGCATCGTCGAGTTTCACGATACCGGCAACCAGGCCGTATACACCAACCGTCACGAGAATCGCGATCGCTGTCAGAACCACAATCTGCATCGGCATGGTCGAGTTCTGCACGGTGCCGAGCGCGATAACGATAATCTCAGCGGAGAGAATCGCGTCAGTCCGTATCGCGCCTTTGATACGCTTCTTTTCGAACGCGACCATGTCGACTTTGGGGTCAATGACAGCTTCAAGTCGCTGCTTGTGTTCGGCCTGGTCTTCGGTCTTCGAGTGCAGTAGCTTGTGCGCGACCTTCTCGAAACCCTCATAGCAAAGAAACGCACCGCCAAGCATCAGAAGCGGGGTAATGGTCCACGGCAGGAATGCGCTCAGCAGCAGTGCGCAGGGCACAAGAATGAGCTTGTTGATGGCCGAGCCCTTGAACACCGCCCAGACGACCGGAAGTTCGCGGTTCGGACGAACGCCCGAGACCTGCTCGGCATTCAGGGCGAGGTCATCGCCCAGCACGCCCGCGGTTTTCTTCGCCGCGACGGCCGTCTTCTTTGCGGCGACACCCGTCATCGCCGAAACGTCGTCGAGCAACGTGGCGATATCATCAATTAGCGCAAGCAGACTACTTCCGGCCAACGGAACACTCCATCAAATATCCAGCGGTACTGTACTATCAAATACGATGAGGTTTGCAAATTCCGACGACCGGGAGCCTGGGAGGACGGACCTCCCCGCGGTCGGCCAGACCGCGCCGCACTCGTCGTTACGCGATTGAGCGTCTAGTCTCCTGGGTGAACTGACCGGGTCAGTTGAATTCGGCGAAATGCGACGGACACGTAGTCGCCGTTGGTCTTGTCGGTTTCCCAGTCTCCGGTACCCGCACACGCCGGATACCAAAGCTCCGGATTATCCCTGGTGCTGCACTGGTTGTATGCACCGACCTTGAAATACATCGCGTCGCCCGAATATCCGTGCGGATTGTCCTTTTCATCGACGTTGCCGTTGGCGTCGACATTATTGGATAAGTCGATGCGGTATTTCATGGTTCGAGACGGGTCTTTGGTCCTGAACGTGAGATACATGATGTTGCCGTGGACATTGATGTTGTAATTGAACAGCTCGCCGAGCGCTATTCCCTCTTCGCCAGGGTCTTCGGGGTTTTCCCAGGTATTACCCCACACGGGATAGGCTATGTCCTTTCTGTCGGGATCTTCACGAGCGAGGTTTCTTTCATAGGTCCAGAACACCGAACCCGTTTGGTGACCGGGCCATTTCTTATAGAAAATCTTGATCGGCTCATTGCCGTAGCCGAACCCGGTTCTGTTCTTGACCTGAGCATCGTCCTTGTCAGCGTGAATTTGCCCGACAACGACCGAGAACGCGGGTTTCTTCTCAGGGTGCTTTGCGTTCCGAGCAACGTGCAGCACGCTGAGTGTCGCCTCAAGCTGGCCGCCGACATCGGCGAATCGTTTCTTGCGCTTGTGCGCCGCAAGCACGAAATTATTCTTGGGGTCGTGGGTGCCGATCTTCGTGTTCTTGCCACGATACATCTGGCGCAACTCGGAGCGCGTGTTGGTCGAATTTGCTGTCGTCGTGGCTTTGTTCGGCGCCGTCATGATCAGCAGTCCGTTTTCGTGCAGGTAAAAGAAATCCGGGTGTGAATAGCCTCCGAGTTGACGCACGTCAACCTCGTCGACTTTGCCGTCCTTGTTGGCGTCCACAGGAAGCTGGAGTTTCCAATACCTCAGGTCGAAGTGGTCGCCGGGGCTTTGCGCCTGCGCCACGGACACATAAGGGCCTGACAAGATCAGGCACCAGAGAAGTCGAACAGGTAATCGTGAAATCTGCACGGACTGGGTCCCCCTGATAGCTGCGGTGATATGGCAGTAGAAAGGAAATCGCGGCCGCCGCAAAGGCGGCCGCACATGTGCGTATCAATGGCGACTATGAGAAGTACATTCCGCCATTGATGTCGATGCTCGCACCCGTCACGAAGCTCGACTCTGGTGAGGCAAGATAGACGGTAAGATCCGCAACCTCAGCCGCGTCGCCTTCCCGCCGCAGAGGTGTCGCAGCCGCCACGTTCTTTCTCACTTCGTCCTTCGTGAACGTGTCATGGAAGGTCGTGGCGATCATCCCAGGGCAGACGCAGTTCACGCGAATACCGGATGGCCCCAGTTCCTTTGACAAGCCGCGCGTCAGGGTTTGTACGGCACCCTTCGACGTCGCGTACGCCCAGGCACCAGGTCCGCCGCCGTCGCGTCCCGCCTGCGATGCGAAGTTCACGATGGCGCCGCCATTCTTCATGTGCGGTACGACTGCCTTCGTCGTCATGAACGTCGTCGTCACGTTGAGGCGCATTACGAACTCGAACCAGTCTGCGTCTACCTCAGCGAGCGTCTTACGCGCCACGAGCCCGCCGACGACATTGACGAGAACGTCAATCGTGTCACCATAGGCCTCACGCGCTTTGGCGACGAGATTGTCCACATCTTCCTGCTTCGTCATGTCACCGGCCACTAGCACTGCTTCACCGCCAGCTTCCTTGATGGCTGCAACTGTTGCCTTACCTTCTTCTTCATTGTTGAAATAGTTGACGACGACTTTCGCGCCCTTTGCAGCAAGCGCTACAGATACGGCTCGACCGATGTCACGACCTCCGCCAGCAACGATGGCAACTTTGTTTTTCAAGCTCATTTCATTTTCCTTTACTAATCGATTTGGGCAGTACCAGCCGAGCGGGGGCTAAGAGGTTGAATATGCCCACAAAGCACGTAGACCGAGAGGACCGTCATAATCGCCAGTCCGGCCCCTACAGCAAAAGCAGGGGCGTAACTGTTCACGGTGATGACCGGGATCAGGAAGTTGAGCAGTACGACGGCCAGCTTGGCGGCGGTCCCTGCAAATCCGGCAAGCGACCCTACGGACTCGCCGCTATAAAAGTCACTCGGCAGTGTCTGAATGTTGCCGACAGCGGTTTGAAATCCGAAGAGAATAGCGGCCATCAGCAACACAGCAGTCAACGGGGTTGACGCTTTGATCGTCAACAACAGGCAGACGAGCATGATGAGACCGCCAAGACTGATGACGAACTTCCGTGTCTTGTTGACCGACCAGCCAGCTTTTATCCTGTTTTGCGCCAACAGGCCGCCGAACCAGGCGCCGAACATGGCGCCAACATATGGGACGGCTGCATACTTCGCAATCTCGGCCACGCCGAAGCCATAGGTCTCATTCAGGTAGAGTGGCAGCCAGCCGACAAACAGCCACCAGATCGGGTCAAGAAAGAAGGACGCCATGATGACGCCCCAGCTTTGCTTACGCGAGAGGATTTCACGCGACGTCGGCGCATATTCGGCGGCCTGGTGCGTCTCTTCATTGCGCTGGCCGGTCAGGATGTACTCCCGCTCCGCCTCATCAAGCCAGGGATGGGTCTTAGGTCCGGATTTGTAGACCAAAAGCCATGGCACGAGCCATAGCAGGCCGAGTACACCAATCACGATGAATGTGGCCTGCCAACTGCCAAACCAGATAAACAGAAGCCCGACGATCGGGGCAGAGATAATGCCGCCAATGGCTGCGCCGGAGTTGAAGATACCCTGGGCGAGCGCGCGTTCCTTGATCGGAAACCACTCGGCATTGGCCTTGGTGGCGCCAGGCCAGTTCCCTGCTTCCGACACGCCCAGGAGGCCCCGGAATAACGAAAAGGTCAGTATTGAATGAGCGATGGCGTGCAATATTGTCGCCAGCGACCACACACCAATGGCGAGGACGAAACCAAGCCGCGTACCGATCCAGTCGAAGATCTTGCCGAACAAGGTCTGGCCAAACGCGTAGGCGAACGTGAAGACGTTGATAATGATGGCGTAATCGGTCTTGGTCATGCCCAGATCGGCAGAGATCTCAGGCCATAGAACCGCGAGCGCGCCTCGATCGATGTAGTTGATGATCGTCGCAAGCGCGACAAGGCTGACGATGAGCCACCTGAGTTTACCCTTCATTGATGTTCCCCCTGGGCGTCTCCAGCCCGGCAACTTTTGCTTTCTTCTCGTTCTTCATTGTGCGTTCTGCTATGGACGCAGCGTCGTGTCGATAACCGGCGCTTCTGTACCATCGAACCGATTTTCACCCACTATTGTTACGGGTTCGCCGACGGTTTCAGCGATGCGTATCGGCTTGCTGTCGACGAACACGTTGTCGTGAATACTGGTTGCCTGCACGCCGTGGAGAGCGACCGACGCGGCCGACTTGTTGCGCTTGCCATGACCGACGGACTCCAGTGTCGATCCACGCAATTCGAAATGCGGACCGAAAGTACTTTCGTCCGTGCCGCCGCGATAGATGTCCGCAATTGTGCCTTCGATATTGGCGAACTTCGAGTCAACGATTGAAACGTACTCCCCGTTATAGATTCCCAGGTCTTCCGACTCCTTGTTCATAAACAGAACATGGCCGGTGATGTTCCTGAACTCCGATTCCGATATTTCGATACGGTCCGCGAACGTATGTTTCGCCAGCGAGAAGAAGTTGAAAGAGTGATTGGTATCGAGATCGGTGACGACCATATTGTCGACCTGCAGCACATAGTTGTTCAGCATCGAGTAACGACTGGTACGAATGACGGTATTGCCGGCCACGTCCATTGAAGAGGCCCCGGAGATCTCCAGGTTGCTGATCTTCAGGCTACCGCCGTCCTTGATTTCAAATAGTGCCGTGCGTTCAAACTCGATCCTGGCGGATGCGCCGTTCGCAGACTTGAGACTGATTGGCTTGTCGACTACCAGCACCTGTTCAGCCAGGTGCGTGCCTGCGCTCAATTCGAGGATGTCTCCGGCATTCGCCTGTTCAATCGCTGCCGACAATGCGCCGACGCCTGTCGCGACAGCGATAGTCTTACCTGTATCAAAACGACTATCGGGCCCCGGCTTCGGGTACCAGGCAACACCTGTGGACGCCCTGTCCAGGATCTTCAGATCACGCCCGGCCCCGATATCGATTCCCACCGGATAAAACAGCCCGTTCTCCGCTTTTTCAAGTTCGACGGATCTGCTCTCGAAGCCTGGTGTGTCGGCTGGTGGCGTAACGCCGACTACAATATTGTCGGAAAACTCAATGCCGCTGATATCGTCATGCACGGTGATCGAGTCGGCGCCATCAGGATTGTGGATCAGGTTGCCGCTGAACCGAGTGCTGATGGGCGGCGCGGAACGCTCGCTGTCGGCGCCAGCCGCCAGCTCGATATGATCACTTGCGATGATGGAGTTGTTCTCGACGACGGAATCCTCCACCTGATGGTAGCGATTGATCGGTGAGTTGGGCACGCCGTTCATGATGACCAGGGCGCCGCCAAATCGATGTCCTGTCAGCCCAAACATGTAGTTGTTGCGAATTGTCTGGCGTTTGTTGATTACGCGTATGCCACCGGTGTGATCGACGCGATTACCGAGAAACACATTGTTCTCAACGACACTGCCGTTGCCATGCCGCAACGTCAGCGTGCCGCGCGATTCATAGAACAGATTGCCGCGAAACGTGTTCATGCCGGACTTGCTCGAGATAATTTCCACTTCACCGTTGCAGCGATCGAAGTAGTTGTCTTCGACCACGGTGGACGAGTTCGAGAGGGAATAGTGGCTGGTGCCAATGCGCAGGGTCTCACCCCCATTGGAACCAAGAACCGGGCGCGGACCGAAGTAGTTGTGGTCGATGCGATGGTGGTTTTCCTGGCTCTCAACACTATCCAGACGCACTGCCATCGTTACACCCTGGTTGCTCTTGCCCTCGAGATGGTTGTGATCGAAGCGGTTGTTCCTGCCGTACATCATCACCCAGGAATCCGGCTCAAAACGCTCTGGATTGTTGAAGTGATCAATGACAACTTCTGTAACGCGTGAATGGTAGGCAAGCTCACCTTTGGTCCGTCGGAATGCAATAACCGTGTTGGTCGGCGAATAACCGTCTTTGAAGACCAGGCCGGATACGACCAGGTACTTGCCGGCTATGCGAAGGTTCGACTGGCCCGTGATCAGGACCTGTCCTTTGGTCTCAGCCGTCAGCGTGATCGGTCGCTCGGCCGTACCTTCGCCAGTAAACAGTATTTGAAAGTCCCGCCACTCTCCGTCCGCGAGGACAATCGTATCGCCGGGCTGCAGGGACTTGACCGCGTCCCGGTACTCCTGCTGCGAAGTGACATTGATCTCGGATGCAGACGCACCGCAACCGACCAGGAAAGCCATGGCAAGTAACGCCCACGACCTGTATACAGTTGATAGCCCCACATTCATCCCCTTCGCTTGAGAGGAAGACGCGCACCGTAGAAGCTGAATCACCCAGCTCGCAGGAATCCCCCCGATCGATCACATTGGTAATGTAATTGACATTACCAACCATTGCGCAAATGGTCAACCATTTTGAATGACCAAAACCGAGGAGCCTTATTGCGAATTGGTCAGGTCTCTCTGCGACCGATATGCACCGCGGACACGTGGCGCGGCCGTCTGCTAGAGCCAACACCTTAAAAAACCTGAAGGTTCTTGCGTATATCAGCGCCGCAGCGCGATGCTTTCAATTGGCAGAACACTTACATGACCAATTACAAAAACTGTGCTACACTGCGATAGCTTATTCAGAAAAGAGATGGCCGATGGCAAAGGAAAAACGCCTGTACAGACGCATCCTGAAACAGATGCAGCTGCTCATTGACAGTGGTGAATTCCCGGTAGGCGGACGCTTGCCGCCAGAACGCGAGCTGGCCGAGCGCTTCGGCGTCAGCCGTCCAACGATACGTGAGGCAATTATTGCCCTCGAGGTACTCGATCGCGTCGAGGTCAAGACCGGTTCGGGCGTATACGTCTTGGCGCACGACGGCAAGAGTGCAAACGGTTACGATCCGTCGATCAGTGCCTTCGAGCTGACCGAGGCCCGCGCATTGATCGAAGGAGAGACAGCGGCTCTCGCTGCAACCATGATTTCTGACAAAATGCTTGCGGAACTCGAAGAATCGCTCCACGAAATGGCGGACGAGACAGCCGGTGGGGATTTGACGTCCGAAGATTCGGACAAGCGGTTTCACGCAATCATCGCCGAGGCTACCGGCAACAAGATGCTGATTGCAATCGCCAAAAACCTTTGGGCCATTCGCGACAATTCGCCGATGGTGCATCGCTCCTATCAGGCCATCTGCGAGATGGATGGTGATAAACGTGTCGATGAGCACATGGAGATACTGCAGGCGATCAAGGACCGCGATCCGTCAGCCGCTCGTAAAGCAATGCACGGACACTTCGGCCGGATTCTCGACAAACTCATCGTGGCCGATGAGCAACAGCAGTTCGACGAGATCAGGCGCAAGACGCTGGAAAGCCGCGAGCGATTCTCACTCAATCACCTGGCTGGCTAACAAAGCCAAACCCGTTTAATTCACGGGCATGACTTCACTGACGCTGAAGTTGGCGAAGCGGACATTCTCTTCGTCGGGCCGAAGATTGTCCCAATCAAGAATAGAGCGGTAGATGCCCCACTTCGGGCGAACGAAGTGGCTGGGGTCTTCGCCTCGCCAAAGATCAAGCCCGCTTTCATCGATATCGAATATCACTGCGTCATCGCGCATGCGCGTAACGATCAGGCGCAGGTCACCGGACTCAGAAAAGGTCGCTCTGCAGTAGGCTTCGAGCCACTCGCCGGTCACCATGCTCCAGTCAGTGCGGCCCAGGATCGAGAAGTCCTGTAACGGGCTGTGGCGCACCTCGATACCGTCTTCGCCGCCGCGCTCGTTACCCGTTATTGTCAGGATCGGCTGGCTGTCGGGGCCACCGACCGCCTTTAGCTGGAAGAAGTGCGAGAAGCGCGTGGATACTTTCATGTCGGCATTGATCCTGAACTTCCAGCGATAGATAAGCGTCTCGTTCTCAAAGCCTTTTACGGCCTCTTCTGACTTGTCGTAGGTCTTGATCTCATTGCGCTGCCGATCGTCGTTCTCGACAACATCGCGATCGATGTCGATGTCACGATGAATGATGAAGACGAAATGGTTGCCGACCGTCGCGTCGGTATCTTCATAGATGTGCTGCACGTCCGGGTGATTGATCGGATACAGGTCGGGCGCCTCGATGGGGTTGGGGCCGCCGAAGTCGCGTATCAGGTCGTAGGCGTGCAGGCCAATCATATCCCCGTCAGCATCGAGCGTGCGTTCTGTCAGCACCGTGAAACTTTTCTCGTCTACTGGTGGTCCCGCAGCCGGAGGTGGCGGTGGCGGCGTGACGACAGGCGGCATTCCACCATCCCCGCTGGAGCCGCAGGCGCCAAGTAGTGGAAATAAGAGAAGGCCGATGGCTCGCGCACACCGGCCTTTGCTCCGTTTTAACCGCATGTCAGGGGGTTGCGGTCCAGGTCGAACCAGGTCCGACCATGTCTTCTGTGATGAAGGTCAATGCATCAACATCAGCGCCGATACCTGCATCCGCACCGGTACCTTCTACCAGGTTGTTTGCATCGGGTGCTGTCAATGCGGCGCCGTCCTCTGTGCCATCGACGAAGATATTGCCGTTGACGCCAGTCACCAGTGCCGACCCTCCAGCTCTGAACAGGAGATCGGTGTCAGAGACAGCCAGTGAATAGATGTGCGTGTTCGTGAACTCAGACGCATCATCCAGTCGACATCCATGATCCACCGTGTAGTCATCCAGGCGGATAGCCGTTCTGTTCGCACCGGCACTCGTACCAAATATGCTCTGGGCTGAGCTCTGGTTTGCAACCAGGTTGTCGTCGAAGTCCAGCACGTAATCCAGGTTCTGACAGTTCTCAACGCTATTTTCGTTGGCGTCGTGTTCGAACTGAATGGCGTTACGGATGTTGATAAACGTATTACGAGCTACGACGTTGGTCAGATCCAGACCGGACGTCCAGATTAGCTCGCTTGAACTGTCGCTGGGCTCCAGTGTTTCCGAGTCAATATGCAACCCGGCACGGTCAGAAGAATCTGAAGAGATGTTGCCCACGTAGTTGTCGATAATCGTGTGACCTAACGGGGCGAATGAAATGCCGCCGTCCAGGTTATCGCCTACGGTAATGCCGCCAAAGATATCTTCATAGTCGACGCCGCTGGAAATAATGATATTGCTGGAAACCGTGTTGTCATAGCCGTGTTCCAGGGCTACATTTCCCCAGGAATTGACGATGGTGTTCCCGTGAATGGTGTTCCCGCCGCCTTGCACCATGATAATGCGCCTGTCGGTCAACACCGTATCAAAGCGGTTGTACTGCACCACGTGACCGCCAAAACCCGCACCATCTCTGCTTGACGAACGCCCGACTTGGACGCCGAATCCGTTGGAATCGGTATCCCATTCGGCAGGGTCATCCGACTCGACGGCATCTGGCAAGAAGTTTCTGAACAGGTTGTACTGAACGATATTGCGCTCATTACTTCCGTTAGGCTGGTTAACTGCATCAGCGTCAGACGTCCTGCTGATAAACATACTGATCGCAGCGCCTTCTTTTGCTTCACTTGTCGGCAAGCCTTCGAACAGATTCCGCTCGACCACATTGTCGGTTCCGCCTATCGTCATGTAGTGCAGTTCATCGCTACCACCAATGTGCGAAGGACGGGTATCTATCTGGCCGAGAATCTGGTTATTGCTGAAGGTGTTGAATGACCCTTGCAGCCGAATGGATCCTTCCCCTTCGCCACAGTTATCGGTATTGGGATTCGACAGATCGTCAAAGATCAGGCCATCGATAACTACGCCCGTTGTGGAACTCCCATAGACGATACATGTGGAACCCGTGATTACCGCTGTACTGCCCGAGACCAGCCTCACCGTGACATTGTCTGTCGTTATCTCGAGCTCGGCCATGTCCTCGTAATCGTCTGAACCGATGTCACTATCGAGGCCAATAATATCGCCGTCCACCGCCAGGCCTATAGCCTCTGCCAGCGTCACTTCACCTTCAACGACGTAGCTGTGGATGAAGTCTCGCGTCGTCGCAGAGGGCATCTCGGCATTCATGGCTGCATCGGTATACGTGGCTGTAACAGTGAGCGAAAGTCCCAGCTGTGCGGGCTGCAGGATGAACTCGTTCTCGAGCTGATCCGTCACAACGTTCGCCAGCTCAACGCCGTTCTCATCCTCCCAGACGTACGTGATAGAAGGCACGGCGGCGAAACCGTCACCGTCAAAAAGGCTAGCGGTAAGCGTAGCGCCAACTTCTATTTCGCCCGTAATGACCACAGCCCCTTCGGGCGGAGGTGATGTAACGGGACCTACTTCAGCCGACGTCAAGTCTTCATCGTAGCCGTCGTCATCCGTATAGGTGGCTGAAACCGAAATATTTTCGCCGACCTCATTGGGGGTCAACCTGAACGTTACGTCTGTTGCACCGGCAATTGGTCCTGTAATACTGCCAATCCACTGATAATTGACAACGGTAAAATCGTTGTCATCGGTGAGCACTGCGGTGAGTGCCTGTCCAACAATCGCGCCGGCTCCAGGTACATTGATTTCCAGTGTTGGCGATTCATTCAGTGGCCTGGCGACAATCGCATTGGAAACGGCCGTAGACGTGATGTTCCTGTCGTCGGTGTAGCGGATGCTCACGGTGACCGCTTCGCGCCCCTCGTCGGCCGTCAATGTATAGCTGGAGCTGGTTGCACCGGCAATCGGGCTGCCGTCTCCATTCCACTGATAGGCAACCGTGTTCTGCTGTATGCCATCGGCATCGGACAACACCGAGGTGAGCGTCTCACCGACCAGACCCGTGCCGGAGATAGTGGCTACGCCCGGACTATTGGTCGTGCCGAAATCCGAAACTTCCCTGTTTCCACCCTCGCAGCCGATCAACGCCACTGCAACCCCGACAATTAGAATTTGTTTTAAGTACATTTTTTTGTCCCTCAATAAGAGATTCTTGATTTACGCAGCGCTGCAACGAACGCCCTGCTGGGGGTCTAGAAAAACTTCCCGCGCAGACCAACGAATACTCTTGGACCGTAGTAGTTCATTTCACCCAAATTGTCTTCGACGAAGAAATACTGAGATTTGGGTTCGTCGAACAGGTTGATTGCCTTAACCGAAAGTCGGAGGTTGTCGGTGATGTTATAGGACGCTCGAGCTTCCCAAACACCCACCTCGCCCACATACCGCAAACGAGTACCGTTGGAGGTATACGGCTGGAAGTACCCACTGCGATATTTGTAGATCAGTGAGCCATCAAACTCGCCAGCCTGGTAGTAGAGCTGGCCTGAGAATGTCTCCCTTGAAAATCCGGGAACGTTTCCAGGCGGTATGATGCCTTCATGGGTTTGAACGAAAGCGCCGTTCTCGTCAATGAAGCCGCGATCGCCATAAAGGCTATCCTCGAACTCGAAATCGGAGTCAGCATAGTTGTAGCTGACCTTGGCGCCGAACCCGCCCAGGAATCCCGGCAGATAGGAGAAGTTGTGCGAGCCGGTGATTTCGATGCCTGTCAACGTACTGGTGCTGTCGTCTGTTTGCTGCAGCACGATCGGGAATGTCAGCGTTTCGCCGTCGACCACATAGTCTTCCTGGACAACCGTATTGACAAAGCCACCCCTGAAATTCTTAAGGTAGACCGTTGCGGCCAGGATTGAATCCTCATTGGGATACCACTCCAGCGCGAGGTCGTAGTTCCAGGATGTCAACGGATCTGCATAAGGATTGCCAGCCCCCGTGACGCCGGTAAGTAACGCGTCAACTGTGAGCGGGTCATCATCTTCATCAGCTATCTGGAAGCTTCGCTGAAAACCCATATCGCCTGGATCGGCACGGGAAAGACCACGGAAGATTCCCGCCCTGAAGATGACCTCATCGGTGAGGTCCATCACGAAATTGAAGCTCGGCAGAACCTCGGTGTAATCGTTTTTCGCGGCGATTGACTCCAGGGTATCTGTTGTCTCCAACGAAAGCTCTCCGGTAACCGGATCTGACACAATGTTGAATGCGCTTCTGTAGCCGACGGAGGTCACCTTGGTTTCCACAACACGAACACCAAAGTTACCGCTCACAGGCTTGTCGGCCCACTCACTTTCAAAGTTCGCTTTCACGTAGAACGCCAGGGTGTCTTCAGAGACATCAACTGTCTGTGGGTGATTGCCCAGCACCGGATAGGCAAGCGACGCGTCATTGCCCGCGAGAATGGCGTCCAATCGACAAGCGTTGTCAAAAATTGCCCAGCTATTATAGGAATTGAGGACGTTGCCGCTTCCATCGACGCTGGTGACCAGGGCCCCTGCGTCCGCTGAGCTCAAATAGCCGCTTTCGGGAAATGCTCGAGCGCAAGCCATAACAGCCGGATCGGCATCACCCACCGTATAGGTAAAACGTGCTCCGTTGCTGCCTGATGCACTTCCGCCGCGGGCGGAGTAATAAGACAGCTCAGCTACACGCGCCCCGAAATCTATGCTGTCAACAAACCCGGAATCCAGGTCATAGTTAAAATCGATACGCGCAGCGTCGATCGTGTTCTCCCGGTCCGCATCGGTATCGAGACGCACACGTAAGCCGTCATCAAAGTTGGTTGGATCGGTGATGTCAAAGTCTTCGACCGTCCAGGTAACGAAGCCCTCGTTGTTGCGGGAGAACGTTGTGTCTTGCCTGCTTTGGCTTTGTTGGCGGAATGAAGCCTGCTGTTCAACACGCGTAGTCTTGGACGAAGAAATATCCGCGGCAACGCTGAACCGATCATTGATGAAGTACTCAACGTCTAATCCCCAGCCCGTATATTCTTCCGTTCGGGAATACAGCTCGCCGTTGGAATCGATATCGGTTTCACCTGCCCAGTTGGTAACTACACCGTTGGTCTGGAATACCAAACCGTCGAGCGTTGTACCTCGCGTATTGCGTTTCATGTTTGCGAAGTTGAGATCGTTGCGATCTTCCGACTGAATGCGCTCCGACCATTGAGCATCCAGGTTGATTTCCAACTTGTCATTGGGCTGCCACTGGAGAGCCGCAAATACTGAGTCACGCTCATCATGAGTATCGTTCTGGCGAAAGCCGCGCGAGCTGCCCGCCCAGGCGAAAGGCCGGTCATCGTCTACTGCAACGCCGGTAGCGGGATCGATGGAAGTATCAAATCCGCCATTCGTACCCGAGCCAGCCGGGTTGTCCTCACAATCGTCATTTGTCCCGGTAAGGTTCGAATAGCCCTGCAGCGGGTCGTTGTCGGCGAGGCAAGCAAACAGCGACGTGCCACTTGGACTCGACGAGCGCATTTCCTGTTCTGGCTGCGAAATATCACTGCGCTGCAAACCGAACGAAAAACCCAGCAGGCCGCCGTTATCGAATTCGAACTGATCGACATAGCTGGCCGTGCCCCGATAACCGATACCACCGGCCATCGTATCCGAAATGTCCTGCTGATCAGGGTTGTAGTTGCCTTGCAGGTCAACCTGGAAACGCCGCTTGCCGTAGTCGAGCGGCCTCAGCGTTTCGAGCTCGATCAAACCAGCAACGCCACCTTCAATCAGGCTCGCATCCTGGGTCTTGTAGATCGACAGCTTGTTCATCAGTTCCGACGGGAACTGGGAGAAGTTGACTGAGCGGTCACCCGTGCCGTTTGTTGCCATACGTCCGTTGAACGTCGTGGCGCTTAGGTATGGTCCTAATCCTCGAATGGAGATTTCTGTCGCGCCGCCATTTTCCCTGTGTGACGAGGCACCGGTGATGGTTTCGAGGGCTTCGCCGATCGACAGCGCAGGAAGGTCACCAATATCCGTGGCGGAGAGCCCGTCGACAATGGTCGTGGAGGATCGCTTGATATTAATGGTGCTCTGGATCGTTGCGCGGGTCCCGATGACGGCGATTTCTTCAATTGCTTCTTCGTCGTCGGTCTGCTGGGCATAAGCCGGCACAAAAGAGAAAATGCCCGTTAGTGCGACCGATATGACGCTGATTGCGAAAACGGAAAATGATTGGCGGCCGCTCGTGGCGACGCTCCGGAACGTTTCCATCAGGTGTTCCCCCGAATTGTTTTTGGTCGTAAAGTTATTCAGCCAAAATCTAGGATTTTGGTAAACGATGTTGATGACCAAAATCCTACGCAATTGTCACGCTGCCGTCAAACCAATCATCTGTCGATGCGGGCCCTGCTCGCCGTCGTACGTCCTCTTCTCGCGAAACGCTTGAATTTTAAAATATTGATTTTAAAGCTATTATGTCGGCAAACAGGCTGGTCGAAAACCTATCTTACCAATTATCCGGATTGCGCAAACTACCTAGAAATAGTAATACGGCCCGGTCCACTCATATCTTCTCTCGCCAATCTTCACCTGATGTTGCCTGGACACGGATGCATCCGTATTGGATTGCAGGAAAATTCGTTTGCCCCCAGCCAGGTCTTCGATAGATACAGCCGTGTAGTTGGCATCGTCGTAAATGACTTCCAGTGCCCGGATACGACTGGTGGAATTCACCGCCAGTTCCGAAACCGGGCTGTAGCTGCCGTGAGGTTCAACGATCGAGGCGAAGACCGTGTCCTTTGCATCCTGCCTGCGGATCAAGAACGCTGCATCCCGGCGCAGGTTGAACTCCGGATCGTTGGCGCCCATCCTGGTGAATAGCAGCTGGTCGGACGAAGTGCTGGCAGATGTCAGCGTGTAGAATTTGTGATTGGCCATCCACGAGAATTTGGCGTTATCAGAGGCTGGCGTTCCTTTTCCTTCCACGTACAGATGCTCGTAACCGTTCTGGTCACCCAGGGGACTCAATCCTGACGGCGTTACATAGTCAAAGTTGACCTGCAGCACCTGTCCAAGGAAGTAGAACGGCAAGTCGTATTGGTGTTTCGCGCTTGACGTGATCTTGACGATATCCAACAGGAACGGCTTCTCCAGACCCTCATTCCTGATGATTGCCATGGTTCGGGTTATTTGCGTTCCCGGGTAGGCATTTGTTTCCTTTGCACTGACAACCTGCACGTCGCCATTGGTGTCGTCATAGAAATGCAGGTCGGAATGGTGCTGGCTGCCGATTTCGTACTTGCCCTCAAAATGCGACGTCTCGTCCTGCGTAATGGTGTTGTGAGCTATTGTCTGCTTGGCCCAGGTCCTGTTCTCCTTCAGGTAGTTGCCGCCACCTTTCTGTTCGATATTGACGAAGCGCACCAGCCCATAATCCTGCAGTACTTCGTCGCCCTTTTCATAAAGAGAGAATGAAAGCTTGTCATAGTGCCCGTGGCTCAGACCCTGCGCGGCGTACTTGAACACGAGCGTCAGGTCTTCGTTGCCGTAGCGTAACACCGCAACACCACCCTGCTCGCCATCGGACCCGTCGGACAGGTTGATCGATTTCTTTTCGAAAGGCTGCGTTTTTCCGTCTCGGATAGCCAACGCAACAGAAAATCCTGCATCGTCGAGCAGGACGCTGCCTTGCTCTTCGGCAATGCTCAGGAGTCGCGGATCCTGCCCCCCCACGTGGTACGCAATATCGACCGCTGTTACAAGTGCGCCGGTCTGATAGGACATACCTTTTTGTCCGTCATTCAGCGGGAAGAACTCACCGTCGGCATCCGACAGGGCCAGCAACGCATCCACCGCTTTCAGAAGCACGCCATTCTTGTGCTCGAGTACTTCAAGTTCCGGTTTGACGTTGTTAAGCGCCTGCGCAAAGACCAGGAACGGGTACATTGCGTAGCGCTGGTAGTAAGGACCTTCGGTGTAGTAGCCGTCGGGCGAAAAAGGCTCCTCGAGGTTCGCGAGGAATCCAGCTCTCCCATCCTTGTCAAAGATGAACCCCCCGTCGTTATCCTTGGCAGCAATATCGATTTCGTCAAACGGGATGCCGTCCAACGCTCTCTGTATCAGTTCATCGTCTCCCATGACGAGGCCGATCATGCCGACAGCCGCAATGCCCCAGGTACTGTGATTGTGTACGCGGTTGAAGAACTGCGGACTGTCGACGGAAATATGATCGGCGAACGGCCGGAAGAGATTGTCTTCCAGTGTCTGACGTTCCTCCGCCGACAGGAAATCATAAATTGCGTCATAGGCCTGGCTCACGTAGACAAGCCAGTTGGCATCGTTCAGGCACTGCCAGAACAGCTTGCCTCTCGCATAGGACCGCTCCTTGGGATGCAGCGGCAGGTCCATGTACATCGCCTCGTACTGGAACAGCATATCGCGAACGTAGTTGGCGTACTTTTCATCGTCGAGGATCTGGTACAGCGCACCGGCCTTCTGCATGATGAAGAAGTTGCGCTTGTGGCGTTCGTGCGTATATCCGCCTGAATAGTCCAGGGGGATCGGGGTGTCGATGCCTTGTTCGATTTCAGCGTCGACTTCTGCCTTGACGCTTTTCAAGGTTGCATCAAAAAGAGGCACCGTACCCAGTTCTGCCCGGATCTGTTGAACGCCCGCTTTGGTCAGGATCAGCCTGGGATGTTCGCCTTCGGCTGCCATTGTCGGGACAGTTACGACCAGAATCGCCAGAAATAGCGATATTCTTGTTCCAGTTTTCATACGCAGCGAAGCCTCTCAGGATTGGTATACACAATCTGCCAGTGCGACAAAACGAAGTCTACAGGCACACCGTTTTAGTAGTTCCACAGGGTTCCGTCCGTCAGACGTACTACCGGATGGTATCGACGGTTATGACGAAATAGCCTGCAACAACAGCATCAAACGCTCATCGAGGAACACTCACTGGAGCGGCGACGTCAGGTTGCGGCCAGGCGCCATATAGATGTCGTCGTAGCGTACGCCGCCATTACCGTAGGGCTGGTCGTGCGGTCCGGTGTTGCAGATCGTCATGAAAGACGACAACGGCAATGTCCTGCGCATGCGAAAATCTGCGCCTTCGAAGACGAACTGTCGTGTCTCAAACTCCCCGCCGCGCACATAGAGATCATAGCGCTGGCCACCGTCGTCACCCGGTGCGTTGTTCACGATATACCACAGTTCATACCATTCGCCCGTGAGCAACGGCTTTGCGTTCTCGCCGGTCTCGGGATTAATGATTTTGCTGTACGCTTTGTTGTCGCCACTCAGGACCATTAACGTCCCGTCGTTCTTGCTACCGTTTGACTCCCACTTGTCCGTAACGCGAATCATCGGTTCAAAGGAATCGTAGTGCTGGTCGGGAATTTCGGACGCAGATACGTTGGCCAGGCCGAAGGAATGATTGTTGGGAAAACTCTCAACATTGATCCGGGTATAGAATGTGTGGGTCTCGCCGATCTGGACGGTAACAGGCAACGGCATGAAACCGATCGCTTTGCGATTACCCGCAACGCCATCTGCTGCCGGTTTCCGGACCAGGTAACGATTACCATTACTCGGCTCCACACGGACCTCGGCGACTTGTGGTCTTGGCACGAAAGGATCCGTGTCGTTCTGGACATCGATATGAGTCCAGCCATCCAGCGGCGGACCGGATTCAAAATCATCGACCAGTAACCAGGCGGACCGGCCTTCATCCGACTTTATTGTCGAGTTGCCTGTGCAGGCAGCCAGACACAACAACAAGAGAAAGCTTGTCACTTGAGAAGTCATCTAGCGTCGGATCGCCTCTAGCGCGTGAATGACGCCGCGTAGTTCGGCCAGTCCTTTCATTCGGCCTGCGAACGAATAGCCCGGGCGCACACGCTCGTCGGACTTTTCCTCGCCCAGCGTATGGCCATGGTCGGGCCGCATCGGAATCGTGCAGCGCCCTGGCGGGAGGCCGTGCCGCTGATGTTCCTCATCAAGCAGAGCGTTGACGATGCCTACGATATCGTTGTCGCCGTCGAGATGATCGGATTCGAAGAACGAGCCGTCTTCTTCCCGCTTGATGTTGCGCAGGTGCACGAAGTAGATACGGTCATGGAACTCCCGAATCATTGCGACGAGATCATTGTCGCCGCGTGCGCCGTAGGAACCGGCGCACATCGTCAGGCCGTTTGCCGGGCTCGGCACAGCGCCAAGCAGCGCGCGTGCATCGTCGGCGGTTGATACAACGCGCGGCAGGCCGAACAAGGAAAACGGAGGGTCGTCCGGGTGGATCGCCATGACGACTCCGGCCTCTTCTGCCACGGGAATTATCTCCTCGAGAAATGCGATCAGCCTGGCACGATAATCATCATTATCGAGCTTTGAAAACTGCCCTATTGCGGTCCGGATACTGTCGCGGTCGTAACTTCCCTCGCCCCCGGGCAGGCCGGCGATAATGTTTTTCTCAAGTGCCTCGCGCGCTCCCGGTGACATCGCTTCGAATCTCTCGGTGGCACGCTCGACGATGAGATCGCTATAACTGTCTTGCGCGCCATCACGCTTGAGGACGAACAGGTCGTAAGCCGCGAAGTCAGTCATCTCGAAACGCAGTGCCTGCGCGCTGTTCGGCAGTTCGTACGTAAGGTTGGTGCGTGTCCAGTCGACGACCGGCATGAAGTTGTAGCAAATGCCATGAATGCCGGCCGCGCCGAGATTGCGGATGCTCTGTTTGTAGTTGTCGATATAGCGACGGTACTCGCCCGAGCGCGTCTTGATGTCGTTATGCAAGGGAACCGATTCGACGACAGACCAGGCAAGACCGGCGTCCTCAATCGTGCGCTTGCGCTCCTCAATGTCAGCGGCGGGCCAGGCCTCGCCGGTCGGCACGTGATCGAGCGCCGTGACAATTCCGGTGGCACCAGCTTGCCGAATTTGTTCAAGCGTCACAGTGTCATCGGGCCCAAACCAGCGCCAGGTTTCTTGCATTCTCTTGAGTCCTCGACCGTACGTGTCGTCTGCTACTATGATCCGCTATGAGCAACCGCTTTTCCAGAACACTGGCACTGTTTCTTCCCGGAATTTTCCTTCTGGGTTTCAATATTGGCACCGGTAGTGTCACGGCCATGGCCAAGGGCGGGGCGACCTACGGCATGTCCCTTTTGTGGACCATCGTAGCGTCCTGCCTGGCAACCTATTTCATGATCAACGTCTACGGTCGGTTTACGCTGGTAACCGGTGAAACAGCCTTACAGGCTTTTCGACGACACATTCATCCCTTGGTCGGCATCTTTTTCATCGTCGCTCTGACTGCCGGCGTATGCGGCAGTGTCATGGGCGTGATGGGCATCGTCGCTGAGATTAGTTCCGAGTGGTCGAAAACGGTTGTAGACGGCGGAATCCACCCCGTCTGGTTTGCCGCTTTCTTTATCTCGCTGGTTTACTTCATTTTCTGGAACGGCAATACGCAGTACTTCGAGCGTAGCCTCGCGGTCATCGTGGCCATCATGGCGGCCTGCTTCGTTCTCAATTTCTTCATCCTGATGCCGCCGCCGATTGACATCTTGAAGGGCCTGGTGCCATCCCTGCCCGAAGTGCCGCTGGATCAAGGTAAGGGCCCGTTCCTGGTCATAGCATCGATGGTGGGGACCACGGTGTTTTCTGGCTTATTCATCATCCGAACCACGCTGGTGAAGGAAGCGGGCTGGACAATCGCCGATCTCCCGAAGCAGCGCAATGACGCAATCGTCGCCGTTACGATGATGTTCATCATTAGCGGGTCCGTAATGGCAGCAGCGGCCGGTACTCTGCACGTAGAAGGACTGGGCCTTGAGAGGGCGTCCCAGATGATCGGTTTGCTGGAACCCCTGGCAGGCTCATTTGCCGCAACGATATTTGCGATGGGTATTGTCGCCGCCGGTGTTTCGTCGCAATTCCCCAACGTTCTGATGCTGCCGTGGTTGTTGTGTGACTACTCCGGGTCGGAGCGGCAAATGACATTGCCACGGTATCGCGTAGTAGTCCTCATAATTTCATTGCTGGGCCTGGTGGTCCCGATCTTCGAGGCACGACCCATATTCGTAATGATTATCTCCCAGGCCTTTAATGCCGTCATTTTGCCCGTGACAGTCGCTTGCATTTTTTACCTGGGCAATCGCAGGGATCTTATGGGGGAACACCGAAACTCGACCACAACTAACGTCGTGCTAGCTGCGATCCTGCTGTTTTCCCTGGTCACTTCATCAATGGGTATTCGAGGTGTCTGGCAGATCATCTCATCCTGAATCAATCTCACTGCACCCCCGAAATTACGACACAGGATTCGACACAATTGGTATACAAGTTGGTGATATTCGACTGCGATGGGGTGCTGGTTGATAGCGAAGGGATAGGCAACGACGTTTTTGCCGAGATGCTGGCCACGTATGGTCACCAGATTTCCAGTGATGAATCGATTAGTCGTTTCCGCGGGATGCAGCTCGCGAGATGCCTCGATATTCTGGAACGTGAGACGGGAATAGAGCTTCCCGAGTCCTTTGAAACCGATCTTAGGCAACGGATGTCAGCCGCATTTCAGACGAAGCTTCGGCCTGTAGACGGGGCGCTGCGGCTGGTCGAGTCGTTGAAAGTCCCCTTTTGTGTCGCATCCAGCGGCCCAAGAAAGAAGATCGAGGAAAACCTGCGAACCACTGATCTCTACCCGCATTTCGTCGGGAAGATATTCAGTGGGTACGAAGTGGGGTCATGGAAACCGGAGCCGGACCTTTTTCTGTCAGCCGCGGAACGTTTTGGCGTTGCGCCAGGAGATTGCGTCGTCATTGAAGACAGCTTCGTCGGCGTAAGCGCAGGAGTAGCGGCAGAGATGACCGTTCTTGCTCTGGATGCGGACGTGGATCCCGGAGGTCTTGCCATGGCAGACAGAGTGTTTGCGAGCATGGACGAAATTCGCGAGTTCTTCGTGTCGCGAGATTTATCGCACGAGTGAGCCTGCTATAGAGGTCCGATAATGCTGGCGAAAGCGGTCCGCAAAAAAAAAGCCCCGGCGTGTGCCGGGGCTTTTCTCCAAACTTAGTTGACTGATACTTAGAAGCGGTATGCTGCGCCTAAGGTAAGTCTACGATCAGTAATACCTCGGTAGCAAAGCAGGGCATTTTCATTCAGACAAGAAATATCTGCGTCAGACTCAGTCAGATTGATTCCTTCCAGACTTAGCGTGAAGTTGTCATTGACATGATAGCTTGCGCTAGCATTCAACTGGCCTCTGGCATTTACGACACCTCTACCACCAAGTGGAGTAAATTCATTACCCGTACCAGGAAGCTCGTCGGTGAAGTAAGCATCACGCCATGTGTAACGCATTCTTGCAGAGAGAAACTCGTTCTCAAAGAAGAGTGTCAGGTTATAGGCATCCTCTGAGAGATCTAGCAACTGAAATGGAGTGTAGACTGTCCCGCCAGCAAAACCTTGCGCTGCCCAGAAAGCCGTTGCACGACCACCAGTAATCTCCCTAAATGACTCATTATAGTCCTGTTCTTGCTTGGTGTAGTTAGCGAGAAAACCGAAACCTGACGCCCAGCCAAGAGTATCTTCAAATTGGCTAAGGTCATACTGGAAGGCAAGCTCCCAACCTTTTTGCGTCGTCGTTTCGGATGTGTTGAATTCTGTTGCGTTACCAACACAGACGCCCACTTCACCATTACCAAAAATACCGGCCTCAGTTAGCGGGCTGAAAATACCACCGCCTTCGCACTCAGGACCGATGACATCACGAAGACCATTAATTTCTTCTGGTGCCTCCACAGCATCGTCAATAATCGCTGAACGTTTCTTATTAAAGTAACCCAGACTGACGACGCTCGCAGGGGCGAAATAGTACTCAACGCCTATATCGAATGATTCAACTTCTTCAGGAAGCAGGAATGGATTACCGCCTTCAGAATTACTGTTCACACCACCAGAGCCCGGGAAGGTGCGAGAAGCCGATATGCTGTCAAAGTCTGGCCGTCTAATATCTTCCGAATATGCGAAACGAACCAGTACATCTTCATGCACTTCAGCAACCAGGTTTAGACGAGGCAGCAGGAAGTCATAGTCATTGCTTATAGTGGTCCGCTCTAACGTGCCAGTACCAGGATCTATGTTTGCAGTGGAATCAAGGTCTGTTTGAACATATCGGAAACCCGCATTACCGCGGACAATACCTACTTCAAAATTGGCTTGCGCGTATATTGCAGTGCTGGTTTCGTCAATATCAAAGAACTCTCCTTCCCTCTCAAGCAAATCACCAATTAACGCAATGGGTGTGCTAATTCCTGCAGTGTCCGCATTTTGAGCTGTACGCGCCGCGTTGATAGCCGCTACGGTAGTCGCAGCGTCTGCTGCACGCGCTGGGTCAAGCATCAAAAGACCACTGACAAAGAGATCAGTGCCGGTACCATCACCGTAGTTGTCCGGCATTTCAATTAGTAGATCACTAATGTAAGAGGCATTGAGACTGCGACTCAAGCTTGAGTTGTTGCCGAATGAGGCTTGAGTATTGCGCCTTTCCGAGGTGCGGATATTGTGACGCACTCCAAAATTAACCGACGAAATAGACTTCCACTCTAGGTCATAGGTGAAATCTGCACGAAAAGTCGTATCTTCGTTATCTCTGGTGTTGTAGCGATACTCACCAGAGTCGTTAACATAGTTGGAAGGATCTAAAAGCTGCTCTGGGGTAGGTGCAAAAGGATCAGCGTAATTGATATCCCATGCGATATTACCATCCAGGTTGAAGATATATGGCACACCATTTTCATCGCGATGATCAGGAGTAACTCCATCTAGGAGAAAATTCCCGTTCGTTGCAATATACGAATTCGGGTTAATGAAGTTCATCGTGTAATCAAGGTTTGCTTCAACCGATTCGGACGTCACCTTGGACACTTCCGCGCTACCGAAGAATCTGTCGTTAATTTCGAATTCATTACCCAATCTAAACATCTTGCTATCGGTGAGGCGTGAAGAGCCATCACTAGACGAGCGCAGGAAAGGTGCGCCTCGACCATCAGCAAATAAAGTAGATTCCTCTTGGAATGGCGTGAATGTTCCCTGCGTTACTAACGTAGCGGATCCCAGGTCTTGCACGCCATTTGGTCCCAAGAAAGTTCCCAGGTCATATGTTTGAAATCCGGTGAAATTTGCATTGTCACCCGGGGTTGGGTTGCCAAGTGCATCCACAGAATGATCAGAGTTACCCTGAAGCCTACTGATGTTAGAGGCTTGAGCTCGGTGACCTTCTTCACGACGCTCTTGATCATTAAAGATGGCATCGAAATACCACTTTGATGTATCACTTGGCGCCCACTCAAAAGACGTAGCGAGGTTTAGGGTTTCGTATTCCTGGTTAGTCAGCACCTGGTTCAAGAACTGCGCACCCAGGAAGTGAGTTGCCCCTGCTGGAACATTGTCACACGTACTTGGGGCAACGAAGCCAGGGTCACTTGGATCTACGCAAAGAGTCAAGTTGTCGCGGTCGGTACGAGGACGAAAATGACTCACATCCGATTCAGTATAGCTACCACTGATAACCACACCAAATTCACCGGCGTCAGTTTCCCATTTATCACCCCATGCACCGGAGAATCTTGGAGCCGCCGATTCATCAGAGAGACTGCTTTCTTCGAACTGAATACGAGCAGAGGCCAAAGTATCATTCAAATCAAGAGGACGTATCGTTCTGAGGTTGATCACGCCGCCCAAGGCACCCTCAATTGTCTTGGCGTCAGGTGCTTTGGTAACTTCAACAGCTGAAATAATAGAGGCATCCACATCTTCAAAGTCGATACCCGTACGCCCATTACCAGATCCGACAGTAGCTACTCCGTTCATCAAGGTGATGTTAGAGCCGGTACCACGAATCTGTACTCCTGTACCAACGCCAGCTTCACGCGTAATTTGTACGCCGGGAATGTTTTCTAGTACTTCGGCGAGGTTTTGGTCAGGTAATTTACCAATATCCTCCGAAATAATGACTTCCGTCAGGTTTTCCGAATTCCGCTTTTGGTCAAGAGCATTCGCAAGAGACCCGCGAATTCCGACGGTAATGATTTCTTCAATAACCTCGTCATCGGCGTCTTGTGCAAAGGCTGCCGGCATGATGGCCAGCGACAATACGCCCGCCAAAACCGCTGTGAGCTTGCGTTCAATGGTCATTCTTCATTCTCCCCTCTGAATATATTCACAGGCCTTGGCGACCTGTCAGTGGCCCTACCGGACCAATTTTTACATCATTGTAAACCATTTGTCCATATCAATAAGTAGAAAAATGTATTACCAATTAGTAGTATTCTACGCCATATTGGTTGAAACTTTGTCTTGGCCAATTTACGATCCGAGCACCCAGTCGGGGTCTCGCAAGCGCACGGACCCGTTCGATGGGCCAATCAAACGCAATGGAGTGAGTTGATGAAGCGACAAAGCAAGGCATTCATGCTGGGGGCCCAGACGCCCAGGGAGTCGGTTGGTGAGGGCCTCGTTCGACAGTTGTTTGGTTACAACGACGACATTCTGATGGCCAAGGTCGACTTTGAAGTCGGCGCCGTTGGCACGGTCCACGCTCACCCGCATTCCCAGGTCACCTACGTTGTGAGCGGCGAGTTCGATGTCTTTATCAATGGCGTCGAAACCCGGCTCGGCGCCGGCGACAGTTTCTACATTGAACCCAATCTTGATCACGGTGCTGTCTGTCGCAAAGCCGGCGTGTTGATTGACGTGTTCAGTCCGGTTCGAGAAGACTTTCTCCCCGAGGAGCAGGAATAGCGTATTGATGTGCGTTAATGATCAACTGTAGAGGCGACGATGGCTGACGGAAAGTTCAACCTGGAAGGCAAGAATGCAGTCGTGACGGGTGCGAACACGGGCCTCGGACAGGCGATGGCGATCGCCCTCGCCGACGCCGGAGCCGATGTCGTGCTGGTCGGACGCTCGGCGCCCGACGAAACAGAAGCGCGCATTAAGGCGCTGGGACGCAGGACGGGCGTTGTCATGGCGGACCTCAGCGATGCTTCGGTAGCATCGTCCGTGATCGCCGACGCTGAAAAGCAGCTCGGCCCTGTCAATATCCTCGTCAACAATGCAGGCATCATCAGACGCGAGGATGCCCTCGAGTTCAGCGAACTAGACTGGGACGACGTCCTGGCAACGAATCTGAAAGTACCGTTCTTTCTTGCCCAGGCAGCGGCAAAGTCGATGGATGCCAGCAGACGCGCAGGCAAAATCATCAATGTCGCGTCATTGCTGTCGCTTCAGGGTGGTATCCGGGTCGCGTCTTACACCGCCAGCAAGAGTGGGCTTGCAGGGCTAACTCGGCTGCTTGCAAACGAATGGGCGCCAAAAGGAATCAACGTCAACGCTATTGTTCCCGGATATTTTGCGACCAACAATACGGAAGCACTCCGTAATGATCCGGAACGTAACCGTCAGATTCTTGAACGGGTGCCGGCCGGTCGCTGGGGCGATCCCGACGACCTCGGCGGCACAGCTGTGTTCCTTGCTTCGCAAGCATCTGACTATGTTCATGGAGTCCTTATACCCGTCGACGGCGGCTGGCTCGCTCGCTGAATGTAGTGCTCAGCCGGGGCACGGCCAGTTCAACACGACGTGGAACCCAGCTGACAGCCTAGTCAAACTCACTGGCCAGTCTATCGACATAGTCTTCAGGCAGGATATGGCCACCGTCAAAATCAATCCGTTCCTTGTTAGAGCCGGGCAAAAGGTCAAAGAGAAAATCGTTGTCTGCAGCTGATGCATTCTCATCATCAGCTGCCGTAATCAGCAGAGCGGGTTTGTCACCGAGTAAAGATACGAGGTTCTTTGGCGCCACCAATGCGGTTTTGTCATCGATGAATGGCGGCACGATCGAAATGATGTCGTTGACGCGCGCATCAACACTGCCCAGTATCAGGCTGATTTGCCCGCCCATGCTGTACCCGGCAGCCTTTACCCTATCGATGTCCAGGTTGTCCTGTCGCTCTATCCAGTCGAGCAGGACGCGATGATCCAGCACCGTGTCCCGGATCATGGCTTCATAATCACGCTTGTCACCAAAAAAATGCAGATCGTTCATTATCGAACGCAGCGTCCTGTCGGGATCCTTCCTCTTACCGTGATACCGCGCGTCAATGGAGATTACGGCGTAGCCGTTCCTGTTAGCGAGGTCGGTGATCACCCACCATCTCAC
The DNA here is from genome assembly GCA_945787845.1 of uncultured Woeseiaceae bacterium. Classification (GTDB taxonomy): domain Bacteria; phylum Pseudomonadota; class Gammaproteobacteria; order Steroidobacterales; family Woeseiaceae; genus UBA1847. The sequence goes on from CALZJH010000016.1 coordinate 41,994, forward strand.
GTAACTCCGACCCATCGCGGAAACGCCAATGAGCACGGGGTAATTGTCAGCAGTGCTTTCGGGGTAAGAGATCTGGCCGTACACCACCTCGCCATCGAATGACTCGTACGTGAATGAGAAGACATTCGGACTCGTCTCTGTCATGTCCAACTGGAAGTTTTCAACCGGCTGGTAGTCATACGCCTTGAGGATGTCGCCCTGTTCCATGGGCGACTCCTCAAGAGCAATGAACGCATACCAATACAGGAAGACCCCCAGAGCTGTGAGCAAGACGGCCAACGACATCTTCATGAACGTCCTCATGCAGCCGCTTTCCACATCCCCGAGGCAGCGACACGGTCGACGAATTCGCTAAAGTCGGTTGGCTCTCGACCCAGAGCGCGTTTAACGCCATCGCATACGTAGGCGTTACGACCGTTGAGGACAGTCTCAAACAGGTAGTTCAACAGCCAGGCTATTTCTTTGGGTGCTCCGGATTCAACGATCGCGCCGGCAAAGGCCTCTTTCGGAATCTGGATGAACTGAACCTCGCGTCCGGCGGCGCGGGAAATCTCCCGGGCCACGTCTGCAAAGGTCAGCATGCGCGGTCCGGTGACTTCGTAGATCTCACCATCGTGGCCGTTCTCTGTCAGCGCGGCAACGGCGACGTCAGCGATGTCATCGGCATCGACGAACGGCTCCGGAATGTCTCCCGCCGGCAGGGTAATCGCACCGTCCAGCACCATGCCGAGGAACTCGCCTTCGGAGAAGTTCTGATTGAACCAGCTGGCTCGAACCACGGTCCATTCGACGCCTGCGTCCTGAACGATACGTTCGCAAGCCTGGGCCTCTTGCTCGCCGCGGCCGGATAAGAGAACCAGTCGCCGGACGCCCTGCTCCACCGCCATCGCGACAAAGCCGCGGATAGCCTCCGTCGCCCCGGGGATCGCGAGATCGGGCGCATACGTGATGTACGCCGCTTCAACGCCTTCGAGCGTAGCCTTCCAGGTGCTTCGGTCGTTCCAGTCAAACGACGGATCGGCAGATCGGGATGCGATACGTGTTTCAACGCCCCGACTCACCAGCCGCTCTGCGACGCGTCGGCCGGTTTTTCCTGTTCCACCAAGGACCAGCGTGACGGGCTTTGATGGTTTCGTTCTATTTGCTTTGTCTTTCATTGTCGTCTCCTCAATTTATAGTGTGAGCGATGCCGTCGTGCCGGCCGGGCATCAGGGCAAGCAGGCAAACTGCGCCGACTGCAATTTCAAAAATGGCAGCGCTGACAAGAGCGCTGTTCGGTACGCCATCGAGGGCAAAACTCAACAGGCGCGACAGACCATATGGAAGGTAGATAGCCGCGGCGGCGATTAGCGACACAGTGGTCAACCGCGCGCGGAACACCCCGGCAAGCATCAGCAGCCCGGCGACCAGCAAAACACCGGCCGGAGCCTTCAGTTCGTTGGTGAGATTGGTGTTGCCGGCCAGTTCGATTCCGTAGGCCGCGTAAAACCCGTCCGGCGCGAAAAGAATCGCAGCTGCGATGCCAATGGCGACAATTCCGGCTATCAGCAGCACCAGTCTGCGGGCCACCAGGCCCCTCAAATTCATCATCGTCATAGTTCTATCCTCGAATTACTTGACACCGTGTCAATTGACACACTGTCAACCTTAGGGCAAACTTTACATCATGTCAAGTGAAAATACTGAAACGCGCTCGCGGATCCTCGAATCGACGGTGCGCATGCTCGAGGAGCACGGTGGCAAGGGCGTCCGCATGGGCGATATTGCGAAGGAGTCCGGCATCTCTCGCCAGGCGGTCTACCTGCACTTCACCTCGCGTACCGACCTGCTGGTTGCGGCAACGAGGTACCTCGATGAAGTACTCGACGTGGACAAGCGACTCGCTCCATCGCGAGCAGCGACGTCCGGCATCGAACGGCTATCGCTGTATATAGACTGCTGGGGTAACTACATCCCGGAGATCTATGGTGTCGGGAAGGCGCTGATGATGGCACGGGACACCGACGAAGCCGCTGCAGCGGCATGGGATGATCGAATGGCCGCGATGCGCGACGGATGCCGGGCCGCCATTGACGCGTTGCACGCCGATAAGATGCTCGCGCCGGGCTGGACGCGGCCGAAGGCGACGGATGCGTTGTGGGCTATGCTGCTGGTGCCGCATTGGGAAGCGCTCACCATCGAATGTGGATGGTCGACTAAACAGTACGTCCGCTGGATGACGACGCTGGCGGAACAGACCTTTGTAAGGCGAACAGGCTCGTAGCCGGTGCGGGGGCCTGTCCGGTCAGTCCGTGATAAGCGTAAACCCGAACGGTGCCGCGTTTACGATCTGGCCATCGCTATAAGTTACTGTCAGGGATTGTCCGCTGAAGTTGTACACGACGTAGCTCGTCACACCGTTGTTGTCGAAAGCGAGCGCTGCCGGATAGTCGGCCGTTAGCTCCCCGGTTCCCGTGATCATCTGGCCGAGGCTGCCGAACGAATGAATCCAGTGATAGGTATGGGCCCTGGTCTCCCCGGCCTCGGGGATATAGTCGGCCACGGTGTTGTAATCGGCAATGGCTGCGTCCGCGTCGGTCATTGCCCACAGATTCCACCACAGATCACGCCACTGATCGTCGGGCAAGCCCGAAGGCATAATGTTGGATGACTCACTCAGGCCCAGGGCCACGTAGTCGACCATGTAGTCAGCATATTGACCCACGTGCAGAATCAGCGGATTCGACGGCAGCCCCTGGATGCCGAGGATGTGTGCATAAGCCCCACTGAACCACGTCGCAAAGGCAGAGCCGTCGCCCCAGATAATTGAGGTCGTGATTCGGTTGTAGCCGGGCGGGAAGTTGTCCTCGTCCGCACCGACATTGTTGTAGCCGTCGATGTTGTTCCAGTACTGCCAGTAGGCGGCCGCAGTGGATGCGTGGAGGTACATGCCCTTGTCCACCAGGTCGTCCCTGCCGGTGATCAGCCCGTACAAGACGATGGCGCCGTAAGCGTTCGCGGCCTCCGACGTCGATTCGTTGTTGTTTCCGCGAGCGAAGTTGGCGGAACCCGAAGCCCAGGAGAAGCCATTAGCCGGATCGAAGTTCCTCAAGGAAGGGAACATCGTATCGTCTGCGTCACCGGCGTAATCACGAATCAGTAGCTCGATCATCGGTCCGTATTGATCTGCACCACACCAGGCAATGTCCATGCGGCAGATCTCCGCCGCTGCGCGAACGAAATAGCCGTAATGAAAATGATGGTCGTTGAGCTGCTGGTGCGAGGCAAACGATTCCTCGAGGCCCAGCAAGGTATCCCACTCGTCGTCATAGACGAAGTACTTGATGACGTCGAGGTTGCCGTTCGTTTCGGCCGTGAACCAATCGGCAAGCTCGGACTTCAGCCAGTCCAGCAGCTCTGCTGCCTCGGCATCCATACCGATCGAATCGGCAATCGCTATGAGCTCGGCCACTTTGCCGTAGTTCTTGCCGGCCCAATACGTATCGGTGCGGTTGTTCCATGCCGCGGAGCCCTGTGCAACAAACTCGGTCACGAGGCCCTCGAGCGTCGCCTGGTCAAAGGTTCCGTCGATCGTCGGCAAGGCCGGCAGAACACCGACCGACGGCAATGTATAAGAGAACGCGCTTGTCTGGCTGAACCTGATAACCCCGCGGGCACTCCTCACCTGGTAACCGGAGGTCGGCTGGGCGCTGTGCTTCCAGTGCAACGGATGCATGCCGACGATGGTCTCGATCGGCGCTCCAGCGCTGTTGCGGTAGGTATGGCTGACGGTGACTTCGTTGCTGGAGCGGTCGACGGAATAATCGATGTCGACGGCGGCGACGATATTTCGTGCCTGTGCTTCGAAGTACCCGGTCATGCTATCGAGCGGGACTCCATCGGTCTGGGGCAAATACGTCAACGTCAGCGCATTCGCCGCATTACTCACCGTAATCTCATTGCCGGCGATATTGGCCGGTAACGAGGAAGTTGTTGTGATTGCCCGCAACGCTGGTCCAGATACCAAGACTGTCCCCTTGGTCGTAGAACGTACCCTTCTCTCCGCCGTCCGTGCGCAGCGTGCGGACCGCGAGTTCACCCTGGATGGCCTCTACATAGACGTAGGGTGATCCGTGCACGAACGTCGCTTCCATCACGGCTTGTCCGCCACTCTGCCACTCAACGGTCACCGATCCGTCGCTGTGGTCTTTGAGGTAGGCCTCCAAATTGTCATAGTTCGTATTGCCAATCGCGACGCCGTCGAAAACCTCGTTGAAAGGATCGGGTATCGAATAGAGAAAGCCATCAGCAGTGCTTGCGAGTCCCGACGGAATACCCATGACGCGGAAACCCTTGTTCGTCACGCGCGCCGTCATCGGGTCCGGCGTGATATACGCCGCATCGTTGGCGTCGCCAATCGTCATTTCACCCAGGAACGGAATCGAGCCCCACCATTTGTGGGTAGGTGTCGGTTCGAGCGCCGCCGGACCGGTCAGCTGAGGAGATCGCGGCGTCGGTGTACCCGACGGAATACCGGTCGCCCCGTTGCAGCCCGCAATGGCGGGTTCCACAACACCGGCGTTGTAGATCCAGTTGCCGAAATCGACAACACAGCGATAGCTGGCGGGATTAATGGTGTCGGAGATGCTGCCGGCACCGTAAGCAGTGACGTTGTAGTCGCCAAACGGCGGCGGACCGCTGCCATCAGAGCCGGTGAACCGCACATTGTCGATCCGGAAAACCGTGCTCGTGGCGTTCGTCGCCCAGATGACGATTCCCGTATTCACATTCGCGAGATTCAGTCCGCCAGCAGCCAGCGTCGCAAAAGACACTTCGACGGTCTCCCAGCCTGCCGCGCCCTTGCTGCCAAGAGCCTGGTCACCGGACGTGCAGGGGAATACGCAGTCGAGCTTCATGGTGATGTTGTTGTCGCCGCTGACTACCTTGATATCAAACGTGACGCTGCCGTTCGCAAAGGCGGAGACATCGAGCGGATTGTTCGCGGCGATGAAGACCCCGGCCAGGTCGCCGGCTGCCGTATGCGTAATCTCAAGTACGTCGCCGCGCTCATTGTCTGCAACAATCCCCCAGCCAATGCTTGGGCACCCGGCGCCGCCATCGTTGTTGCATTCACCGAAACCGATCGCCTCGTCGAACGCATTGATGCCCCGGTCCCACGCCGGATCGACGGCTCCGTTCGTGAATACCAGTAGATCGGGCGAACCCGATCCCTGTGCCTCGACGATGACGGTTCTCGATACTGTCGCCGAATTGCCTGCGGCGTCCGTCGCTGTATAAGTAAGCGTGTAAGTGCCGACAACGTCCTCGACCGAGCCGGTAGTAACGACAGCAATGGAACCGTCGACGGTATCCACTGCCGACACGCCCGGATCCGAGAACGGCGTACCCTGCTCATGCGTCATCGACGCCGCGCCGACCATGGTAATCACCGGGGCCGTCGTATCCGCCACGATGACGGTACGCGTTGCCGACGCGGTATTGCCCGCGCTGTCGGTCGCCGTATAGGTAAGCGTATAGGTGCCTGCCGCAGTACCAACTGTTCCCGATGTCGTCACTGCCACTGAGCCATCGACTGCATCGGTCGCCGACGCACCTTGATCGGTGTAGGTCGTACCTTGCTCGTGATTGACGGTGCTTGGGCCGGTAAGCGTGATGATCGGCGGGATCCGATCAGCCGCAACAGGCGGGCTGGTATCGCCGCCGCCACCGCAGCCGACCAAAAGCAAAGCGATCGTTTGAACTAACGCGACCAATAGAGTTGATTTGGACAAAATGTATGACCCCGGCGGTATGACACACGAGCGGAGCCAATGGACAGGCTGGGAAGGTCGGCAGGGCCAGGCTCTAATTGATTGCACCATGGGATGACAGCGTTGTCAATTTGACTGGGCGCCCGGAGAGGTGGGCCTCCGACCGACCCGTGAGCCCGAACCCCTTCTGTGAAACAGCATTTCAGGTCTCGCCCCAAGACATGGCGGGTTTTGCAGGCCTTTTCCGATCTTCTTGTATGACGGGGGAATACGCATTCGCGTTTACGGCCCTGATGGAGAAGAACAATGAACTTGTATCTGAGGCTGTTGCGCATACTGATAGGAAGCTGGTTTGAGACCAGCACTCACTACTCCGAACCCGTGGAAAGCACCTTCAGGGTCTGGGCCCACGACCTGGACGCATTTGGCCACATGAACAACGGCCGCTACCTCCAGATCATGGATGTCGCAAGAACACACTGGATGAACCGCGCCGGCGTTATCGCCGCAATTCGCAAGAACAGGTGGGCCCCCATACTCGGCGGCGGCTTTATCCGTTATCGATATTCACTGCGTCTGTGGCAGAAATACCGGGTGCGCTCGCGCCTTCTCTGCTGGGACGACCAGTGGTTCTTCCTGGAACACGTATTTATCGATGCAAGGAATCGGCACGTAGCCGTTGGAATCAGCAGAGCGGCGCTCCGCACCAAGGGCCGTTGGGTAGCGACTCACAAAGTCTCACAAGAGGTCCATCCCGGCGCCGTTTCACCAGAGGTTCCCGCCTACGTCATGGAATGGCTGGAACTTGAAGAAGAGATGTTCCGGCGTGGCGGTGAGTTCCGCCACGATCCCTCGGACGCAGCACTGTACCGAGGGGCGGTCTGATGTTTAGCAACGAACGAAAAACAATCGGTTTTTTTTATCGAATCACAGCGCGACCTCAACTCGCTCTGTCTGTTTCTTTACTCGCCATTGCACTCGCGTCCGCCGGACTGGCAAAGCTCGTGAAAGACACATCGGTCAAGGCCTTCATTCCACCGGATCATCCTGCGCTCATCGCAGACCAGAAGGCGGCGGATGTGTTTGGACTGTCAGACACTATCGCTATCGCGCTAACAACCACGAAATCGACAGTGTTTGAAAGCCAAACGCTCGAAGCGGTTGTCGACGTAACTCGGTTGGTTTCGGAGCTGCCAAATATTAGATCAGACCGTGTGCTAAGCCTGGCAACCGAATCGTCGATTTCAGGAAAAGACGGTGAGATCCTGGTCGCCCCATATGTTGGGAAGCCTCCACTTACTCCGAGAGAGATCGACGCCGCTCGCGAGATGTGGCGGGCGATGCCTCCTCACATTGGCACGCTTGTCAGCGAAGACGAGTCGAGCGCCATCATTCTCGCAGAGATCATCAACTCGAATATCGCCGCTGAAACCTACCGAACGGTTCTCGAGGTTGTAGCTAACGTCGAGACCGACAATCTCAAAGCCCACGTCGCCGGTCCCGGCGCCGTTAGCGGATACTTGAGCCGCTACATCGACCAGGACGCCAGCAAACTCCAACCACTGGTGTTCATGCTTGTCCTCGGGTTTATCTACTTCGCGTTCAGGAGGATTGGCGCATTGCCCGGTCCTCTGCTCGTCGTTTTCGGCGCGGTTGGCGGTGGGCTCGGCTTGATGGCCTGGAACGGCATTCCTTACTACGCAATCACGAACGCGCTGCCAGTTATCATTGTTGCGATATCTGTGGCCGACTCGATCCACATACTCTCGGCGTATTTCCAGCACCGGTCCCAACACCCGGACTCGCAGGTGCGCGACCTTGTGGTCCAGGCCATGTCCGCGATGGCACGTCCGATTACTTTGACCACCATTACCACGATAGCCGGCTTCGTCGGTATCGGCCTTGTCTCCATCATGCCACCGATAACGGCATTCGCCTGGTTTGCGGCATTGGGTGTATTCCTGGCATGGGTATTCTCGATCCTTGCGCTCCCAAGCATCCTAATACTGCTCGAGCCAGGCCCCAGCCCGGCATTCGAGAACTGGACGAAAAGATCGCCCAGCGGACTTGGGCAATTCCTTGCTCGAATTGGCGCATTCTCTGCGAGGCACTATGTCCCTGTTCTCGGCCTATTTGCAGCAACAACGGTGATCGCGGTAAGCAGCGCAGTGCAGTTGAAGGTTGATCGATCACAAGTTGACAACTTTGCTTCCGATGAACCAATTCGCATTGCCGACGAGTTGATCAACAAGACATTTTCCGGGACAGCGTTTCTCGATGTCGTAATCGAGACGAGCGAGCCAGAAGGCTTGCTCAACCCTGAAAACATGCGCCGTATTGCTGCCCTCCAAGAGCACATGGAGACGCTTCCGCATATTCAGAAGACTGTCGGGATCACCGACTACCTGAGCCTCCTTCACCATTCGATCAAAGGGCATTCAGCCGGCGACCGGGAACGGCGCGAACTTCCTGCCGAGCCAGGCAGCATTGCGCAGTACTTGTTGGTCTACGAAATGTCCGGCGACCCAACCGACTTCGAAGAAGAGATCGACTATGACTATCAGACTGCGCTGGTCAGAGGGATATTGAACTCGAGCTATTTCAGCGAGAGCCGCGTAACCGTTGAGGCACTGCAAGGCTATATCGACACTCGGTTCAACGACGAGTTCATGAGCGCATCGCTGGCTGGCGACGTTTCGATTGGCTACCACTGGATGAGTCGGCTCGAGCAGTCGCACTTCATCGGCATAGCTTTGTCTCTCGTACTCGTGCTGGGTACGTCAGTCATAGTGTTCAAATCGATCGTGGCCGGCTTCATCGCTGTGGTACCTGTCACATTTTCCGTGACAGTGCTCTACGCAGTCATGGGCTATCTCGGCATCTACCTCGAACCTGCAACATCAATGTTCGCTGCGATCGCGCTGGGAGTCGGCGTCGATTTCGGTATCCATCTGGTTGAACGACTGCGCGAGGCGCGTGTCTTCCACGCAAATGACACAGCGGCGGCGGTTGACCGGGCTCTCCCCCAGACAGCACGAGCCTGCTTTTTCAATTCCGCTGCACTGGGACTTGGGTTTGCTGTTCTGCTGGTGAGCAGCCTGCCGACCCTGCAGCGATTTGGCGGGCTCGTCGCCGTCGCCGCGGTTTCTTCTTATGTCGCAGCATTAATTATCGTTCCCGCCATGTACGCCGCAGAACATGAAATGTGGAGAAAGCTCGAGATGTCATCACGCAGGATTATCACGCGAGCAGCAGTGTTGTTGGTATTGGTCGCAGGATCGCTCCTGCTCGCCAGTCAAGCCGACGCAAGCGAATATTCGGCGCTGGAGATCGCAAGGCATGTATCCGATCGCCCGGAGGGCCGGGCGACGCAGCGAACGATCGATATAGTATTGACCAACAAGCGAGGACGATCCAAGGCTCGACAGGCGCTGGTGATCAAGGAAAATCGCGGCGATTCCCGAGCTACTCGAATCACTTACACGGAACCCGCATCGATCCGTGCAACTTCTTTTCTGAGTCACGATTTCCACGATCCTGCACGGGCGGACACCAGTTGGTTCTATATGCCATCACTTCGCAAGGTACGGCGCGTGCCGGCGTCGGACCGTGGCGACTATTTTCTCGGCACCGATTTCACCTACGAAGACATTCAATCCGAGCTCAAGTTCGAAACCAGCGACTATCTATTCCACTACGATGGCCATTCAGAATCCGACGGTAGAGTGCTGCATCACCTGTCAGGTGAACCCGCCAACCAACGTATCGCCAGGGAACTCGGGTATGGCTCGTTCAAGGCGCTCATCGATGAAACGACGTGGCTGCCGGTCAGGATCGAGTTCATGGATCTCGAGCAGCAGGCGCTGAAGACCGTAACCGTTTCTACGTTCGAACAAATCGACGGCATCTGGACCGCGACTGACATTCGCGCAGTCAACCACCATACCGGGCACCAGACGCACTTCGCGTTCCGCGACGTCAGCTATCCGTCCGACCTGGATGATCGGCTATTCGATCCGCCGGCATTAGCGCGTGGACTCCCCATCCTGACTGCGGGAGCACCGCAATGAAGCTTGTTCTAACCGCAGCACTTCTTGCCCTTGCCGGGCAATGTACGCTGGCCGCAGAGGCACGCGACTTCACACTCGCTACCCGTCTGAGCTACGGCTACAGCGATGTGGCCAGTGAGTCGATGCAGGAGATCGTTCGCCTGGCACCCGGCTTGCGTATCGAGCTTTCCCCACGCACACAGATCGTTCTTGAAGGTCGGGTACGCCTGGACTTCGCCGACAAGCTCGAACCCGGCGAGATCAACCCCGAAACCTACTCATCTCTTTCACGACCCGCAGTCATCAATGACCTGGGTACTACCGAGATACGGGATGCGTACGTGGAGCATGCGTTGGACAATGGCGTGCTAAGGATAGGTAAACAACAGGTCGCCTGGGGCAAGCTCGACGGCATCAAGGTGCTGGACGTATTGAACCCCCAGGATTTTCGTGAATTTATTCTCGACGACTTCAGTGAATCGCGCATCAGCCTGTGGAGCGCCTACCTTGACGTGACGTTGGCCGGCTGGCGGACTGAGCTTGCGCTTATCCCGGACAACACGGGCCACGCGATCCCGACGCAAGGTGCATGGTTCGAGCTAACTGCGCCACGCTACCGCTACGGCGCGATCCCCGGTAATTCGGCGTTGCCAATCGTGACACGCCGTGAGTCCATCGATGCAGGCACCAGTGCCTATGCTCTGCGACTGTCACGCCAGGTCGGAACATTTGAACTTGGTGCGGTGGCCTACTCAGGCCTCGATCATGAGCCACTAGGGCGATTGGTTGACAACGCTGGCGAAATCACCGTGGAGCGCTTCTACAAGCGTCGTGATGTGTTCGGACTGAGCGCAGAAACTTCTTTCGGTCCGCTTGCCCTGCGTGCGGAGGTTGCCCTGCAGCCAGACCGGAAGTTCAATATGCGTACACCAACGACCCTCTCAACAATACAGCTGGACCAGCTGCGCGCAGCTGTCGGCATCGATGTCGACGGGCCGTGGAACACGTTTATCAATATCCAGTACTTGCACGATAGCGTTCGTAACGCGCCAATGTCATTGGTTCGCCCCGACCAGGATCGCATCGTCACGATGTTTCTGAGGCGCAACTTCAGCTACGAAACGATCAACGTGATTGCGAAGTGGTACCACTCAATCGAACTCGATGATGAGATGTACTCGTTTGCACTCGAATTTTCCTTTGCTGACAACACCAGGCTGCGACTTGCAGCTGAGCGATTCAGTGGAGCATCGCACGGCATCTTCGGGCAGTTCGCTGACCGGGACAGATTCACGATCGGACTGGCACATACGTTCTGATGAAAGACAACAGGAGGAAAATCGAAGAGGTACTCACGCCCGGAGGCGGTGCGTCCGCCTACGAATCCGTGCAGGCGAGCCGACAGTCGCGGAGCGAAGGCTGGTTCGTCTACGCTTTATTCTCGTCCATCAAGCTGGCAATCCGCGAGCGGGCTGACGACCAGGCACGTTCCACAGAGCGTACCGACATATCTAGCGCATCAGCTGACTCGGCCGTCGTCAAGCCAGCGAAATAACGACACTCAAAGACCCGTGCATGTTTAGCGTTCTCAGACTCAAGTATCGAAAGCATCTCGTCGACCTGCAACAGGAATTCGGCCTTCTCGTGTGCATCGTCGCCAATCATGGTTTCGGCCAGCGTGACGTCCTGACCAGCGCGCTTCCCGGCAGTCGCGTAGCGAATCTCGTCAACAATGATGCGCCGCATGATCGTCGCGGCCAGGCCAAAGAACTGCTTGCGGTCGTCCGACTGGAGGCGCCCGCCCGACAACATCTGCACGAAAGTCTCGTGCACCAGGGTTGTGGCACCCATGCCGGGACCGGCCGTGGCACGACGACGAGCCATCGCTTTGAGCTCTGGATAGAGCATGTCCGCCAGTTTGTCGAGGGCAGAGCCATCGCCATCGCGGTAGGCGTCTAATAGCAGGGTAACTTCCATTGTGGTCTACATCTCACACGCGCGTGAAGGCTACAGTCCGAATCGCAGTCTATAATTGGCCTCAAAATGATAACAAGAATGCTGAAGTGGTGACCGAGCAATGACCGATAAAACCTCCGACTCACGTTTTCGCACTGGTGGGGGACTGGATGCCCTGACGGACATCGACCGGGCCAAACTCGATAACCTGGAGGGGCGTGTACTCGGCGACTACCGCGTGACGGGCCTTATTGCCGAAGGCGGCATGGGTCGTGTCTTTCGAGCGGAACGGACCGACGGTAGTTTCGAGCGAGAAGTCGCGATCAAAGTCTCCGCTATTAGCAACGTATCAAACAAGATGCACGAACGATTTCAGCTCGAGCAGTCCTTGCTGGCAGGCCTGAACCATCCCAACATAGCGCAACTTTTCGACGCACGAGTATCAGAAGAAGGCTGGCCGTACTTCGTCATGGAGTACGTCGACGGCGGGGCCATCGACAAGTACTGCGAGACAGGGGCACTCTCGATCAACGAGCGGGTGCGTCTGTTAATCAGCATCGTCGATGCAGTCGCCTATGCGCACTCACGCCTGGTCATTCACCGTGACCTCAAACCGTCCAATGTCCTCGTGACCTCTGACGGGCGTGCGAAACTGCTGGACTTCGGCATCGCTAAACTGCTCGAAAGCGACAATGCTGAGCTCAGTCGAGTCGTGCCGCTTACGCCACGATACGCAAGCCCCGAGCAACTCCTCGGGCAGCCAGTGACAATCGCCTCCGACGTGTTTCAGCTTGGCCACCTCATCCACCAGGTCCTGGTGGGCCGCCCGCTTGCGCACGACGACACACTCGCCGAGGCAATTGCACGGGCCGCAGACGAGCGCTCGATATCAGTCGATGCTGATGCCAGGCGCATGCTCCCGCGCGAACTCGTTCTGGTCATAGAGCAGTGTCTGCGACCCTCAGCCCACGAGCGTTACAGCGATGCAAACAGCCTCAGGGCTGATCTAGAAGCCCTCCTGAATGGTTACCCTGTGTCTGCAGTAGGTCAGAGCGCCGGGTACCGATTCCGCAAGCTCCTGTCGCGCAATATGCCTACCACAATTACGGCCAGCATGGCCCTGATCGCGATCGTCGGCGGCGTGTCCTGGTATACGTGGCAGCTTGGCGTTGCAAGAGACCATGCAGAAGAACTTGCAACAGTGGCTCAATTCGAGGCCGAGAAGTCGAACCAGATCTCCGAGTTTCTGGTCACGCTTATTAGCGCGGACGATCCGCAAATTGCGCGGGGTGACGAGCCGACCGTGAGGAGCGTTCTGGACTCCGGTGTTGAGAAGATACGCACGGAACTTGAGGGACAGGAACAACTGCAGGCGGAGCTTCGACTAACGCTGGGTCGTGTTTACAACGAGATTGGCGAGTATGACAAGGCGGGATCCCTGCTTGAGGACGCTGTCGAATACTATCGTAGCCCGGCGTCAGACGACCCCACGGCACTTGCGAAAGTACTTTTCGTCAGGGCGCAGCACCTGAGAGACAAAGGGGACCTGAAGACAATTGTTGACACACTCAATGAGGCTCTCAGCATCGCGAGGATGCAAACATCACGGGAGGCACAGGAGTTACAGGCATCTATCATGAATACGCTCGCCGGGGCCCACAACCGAAGAAACGAATTTGACGATGCTGAACGCCACTTCCTCGAGTCAATCGCACTCAAGACGGAGCTGTTCGGTCCTGATCACGTCGAGACCTCCGTACCGATAGCGAATTACGCGATGGTTCTCTGGTCGAAGGGCCGGTACGAGGAGGCGCTGCAGTACTACGAATCGTCCTACAAGATCGCCGTGGACGAGTTGGGACCCTACCACCCCTGGATAGCTCCGCGAGCTTTGAACCTGGGGCGCGCTTATCGTGCGTACGACAGGATGGAGGAAGCCGAGGAACTTCTTCGAGTGGCGCTCGACCAGGACAGACACGTGTACGGCGATAATCACCCAAATGTCGCATCGAGTCTGCAGAGCCTCGGTGTCCACGTCTTCGCCCAGAGTGACCGGGAAGAAGGCGTTCGTATCATTGAGGAAGGGCTGGCCATCGAAGAAGCATCTCTGGGAAATGAGCATATCTATACGAATCAAACACGGTCGCTGCTGGCGAATTACTACATCACGATGGAACAGTATTCCGAGGCAGAAATCCTGCTAGACAAAGCCAAAGCGGGTCTGAAAGCGAGCGTGGACGGCGACCATGTCTATGTGGCTGACATGCACTGGTACCGCGGGAGGTTGTATCGGGCAACCGGCCGAACTGCGCAGGCCATTGACGCTCTCCGTAACGCTATCGGCATTACGGAGCGACTGTACGGCGAGAACTCAGGTCATATGGCCGGCATGCTGACTGAACTCGCCAACGTATACCAGGATGAGGAGAGGTTTGACGAAGCGTATGCGACGTACTCGAGGTTTGTTGGCATGATGGAGGCCAACGACGCCGCAAAAGACTACCACTATGAAGACTTGCAGATGCTGAAGGAGTCTGCCGACGCGCGCCGATAGTCCTTCAGTTGAACGCCAGCTTCGTGCGATCGCAGAATCGTTTGGCGCGCCCGGAGAGATTACTTGAAACAGCCCTAAGGCTGTTTCAACCCTGCGGGCTTCGC
>CALZJH010000016.1:56484-108638 GCA_945787845.1 uncultured Woeseiaceae bacterium
TGGCGCGCCCGGAGAGATTACTTGAAACAGCCCTAAGGCTGTTTCAACCCTGCGGGCTTCGCGGCTAAGCCGCTCCGGATCAAAACGCTGGCGCGTTTTGTCGAACAGGAGTCTTCATCTTCATCCGGAACACCCAATATGAAAAAGGGCCCCCGTTGGGGACCCTTTGTCATTTGGCGCGCCCGGAGAGATTCGAACTCCCGACCGCTCGGTTCGTAGCCGAGTACTCTATCCAGCTGAGCTACGGGCGCTTTGTCTGTTTTGCGAGGGGAGACCCTCGCAGGGCCGCAAACTATACTGATCCGGGAACTGGAGGTAAAGGCATTTGACGGGGAATATTGCGGATTGTCCCCTCCCGTAATTGATGCTGATATGGGTACATGGTGAGAGTTGTTTCCTGGCTGACCCTGGCATTGCTCATTTCGGGCTGTGCGGCACCGCTCGTGCTCGAAAAAGACGGTGCCCTTGCCGTTATTCCCCGGCAGAGCGGTGACTCTGGCCTGATTCTCGTCGACACCATGGTCAACGGCAAGGGACCGTTTCGGTTCGCCCTGGATACCGCCGCCAGCATTTCCGTGCTACTCGAGTCCACAGCCGAGGCCGCCAATGTCGTTGCCCACCCGAGCAAACGAATTCGCTTACAGGGCATGACAGGGTCCGGTACCTTTCCTGCCGCCGAAGCCGGCCGCATCGACGTCGGTAGCTTGCGCTGGAACTCACCTCTGCTGGTGCTGCTTCCCGACTCTTCGCCGGTTGCCGGAAGGGTCGACGGGATCCTCGGCATCGACTTTCTGAGTCGCTATGCCGTGGCCTATTCCGCTGACGACCGCGCCATACGATTCTATCCGCGTGAGTTGGTCCAGGAGCGACTGGGCTATCGAGGCTGGTCGACTGTACCGCTCAATGAGATTCGCGTTGCGGGCAGCGATGCGTCGATCCTGGGCTTCGGGATAATGATCTCGGGACGCAGGGTTTCTGCGATCTTCGATCTCGGTTCGGATACGAGCTTGATGAACCATCGAGCCGCGAGGGTGATAGGTGCGCACACTCGGAGGCGGCGAGATGATGGGGTTTCCGGTGCGTTTGGCAGCACGATCGTCGCGACCAAGCTCATATTCTGGGAGATCTGGGTCGGGGGACAACGCTGGCACAGTAAGAATTTTCTCGTCGCCGATTTCCCTGTCTTTGAAGCCCTCGGCCTGCAGAAAATACCGGCTGCAGTCGCTGGCATAGATTTGTTCGACAGCCGTGATTTCGTGATCGACTTTGCCGGGATGCGGTTGCTGGTTCGGCATCGGTGAGAGGAGAGGGATTCTCGCTCGCTGCGCTCGCGAGCCCACAGGCGCCTGCGGCGCTGCGTGGGTCGAACAGGGATCGAAGTCCCGAACTCTCTCGGCGGAAAACAAAAAGGCCCCGAAAGGGGCCTTTTGGTTTTCTGGCGGAGAGAGAGGGATTCGAACCCTCGAAGGGCTTTTAACCCTTACTCCCTTAGCAGGGGAGCGCTTTCGACCACTCAGCCATCTCTCCGAAATCCGATTTTTCATAGCCCTCGCCGGGGAGCGCTTTGACTCGGGGCATCCTGCCCCTCGCCCTCCGGGCGCGCTGCGCGCGTCCAAAATTGCTCCTGCAATTTCGTCGACCACTCAGCCATCTCTCCGTAATGTATGCCGCTCGCGCGGACTGCGCATGTTACTGGCACAGAATACGTGGGTAAAGCGGTAAGGCGGCTTTTTTCGTCCGACCTTCTCAGTCGGATTCGGGCTTCTGTCCAGAGGCCTGTTCGCTCTGGATTCGCTCGTAGATTTCTTCCCGGTGCACTGCGACGTCTTTGGGTGCATTGATCCCGATACGGACCTGATTTCCCTTGACCCCCAGGACGGTGATCGTGATATCGCTCCCGATCATGACCGTCTCTCCAGCGCGTCGCGTTAGAATCAGCATAGCTTCCTACTCCTGCCTGGCGGGGCTCGAAGCCCCGTTCTTATTACGCGTCGTACTTTCCTTAAACTGTTGTAATACTAGCCGAAACTGGCACTGGATGCGCGTGAGAACCATTTGCACCAGCCCAGTGGCTTGGACACTCAGGTCAGGACAGTTGTTCCGCCACCCAGTCAGATACTGATTTGAGCGCCTGGTCAAGCTTTGTCGGATCCGTACCGCCGGCCTGCGCGAAGTCGGGCCGACCGCCGCCTTTGCCGCCCACCTGCTCGGCCACGGGCTTGATCAGGTCGCCCGCGCGGAGCTTGTCGGTGTTGTTCTTTGTGACCCCCGCGGCCAGCCGGACCTTGCCGTTATCCACGGAACCGAGTACCACGACGGCGTTCTGCAGCTTGTCCTTGAACTTGTCCACGGCATCGCGGAGGGTCTTGGCGTCGGCGCCGTCCATGCGTGTCGCCAGTACCTTGATACCGGCGATTTCCTCGACAGCGTCCGTGTGGTCGGTCGCCTGTCCGGTGACGAGCGCCTGTTTCGCGGCGGCCAGGTCCCTCTCGAGGTCCTTGGTCCGCTTCAGCAACTGCTCGACCTTGGTCGCCGCCTGGTCGGGCGTGCTGCGCAGTAAGCCAGCCAGGTCGTGAAGCGTCTGCTGATTGCCGTCGATCCACTCCATGGCACCCTGCCCGGTCACGGCCTCGATGCGACGCACACCCGACGCGACACCGCCTTCATGTGTGATCTTGAAGACGCCGATATCACCCGTGCGTTCGACATGGGTACCGCCGCAGAGCTCGACCGAGAAGTCGCCGACGCGCAGTACACGAACCTTGTCCCCATATTTTTCACCAAACAATGCCATGGCACCGGACTCGATCGCGTCGTCGTAGGTCATGTGTTCGGTTTGCGCAGGTGTGTTCTTGCGGATCTCGGCGTTTACGAGGTCCTCGATCCCCTGCAGTTGCTCGGCCGTGACACCTTCATAATGCGAAAAATCGAATCGCAACCGGTCTGGCGCAACCAGCGATCCCTTCTGGGTGACGTGGTCGCCGAGAACCTGCCGCAAGGCCGCATGCATTAAATGCGTCGCCGTGTGATTGAGGCGGATGGCCTGGCGGCGGTCGGCGTCGACAACGGCCTCGATCGAGTCGCCGACTTTCAGCGAACCTTGCTCAACAGCGCCGAAGTGCACGTTGGCATCGCCGCTCTTTTGTGTGTCGTCGACGCGGAACAGCTTGCCGTCCGTCACGAGGATACCGGTATCGCCGATTTGTCCGCCCGATTCCGCATAGAAAGGTGTCGATGCGAGAACGACCGCACCATCATCACCCTCCGCAAGTTCGTCGACGGCGTTACCGTCCTTGAACAGCGCGGCTACCTCGCAGGAATTTTCGTTACCGTCGTAACCCAGGAACTCGGTCTTCACGTCGGTCTTCAAGCCGTCACCGCTGACGGCGCCAAATTTGCTGGCCGCCTTGGCCTTGTCGCGCTGTCCCTGCATGGCCGCCTCAAAGCCGGCGGTATCGATGGTCAGCTCCCGCTCGCGGGCCACATCGGCCGTGAGGTCAACCGGGAATCCATAGGTGTCGTAGAGTTTGAAGACAACGTCGCCCGGAATCTCTTTACCGTCGAGGTCCGCAATGGCCGCTTCGAGAATGTCCATGCCCTGGTCGAGCGTCTCGGCGAAACGTGTTTCTTCCTTCGCGAGTACTTTCTCGACGTGGGCCTGCGCCTTCGCCAGTTCAGGGTAGGCCTCGCCCATTTCCTGCACGAGCGGTGCCACGAGTTTGTGGAAGAACAGCTCGTTCGTGCCGAGCTTCTTGCCGTGACGAATCGCGCGGCGAATGATGCGTCGCAATACGTAACCCCTGCCCTCGTTGCCCGGCAGCACGCCGTCGACAATCAGGAAGGAACAGGCACGGATGTGGTCCGCGATGACGTTGAGCGAACTCGAACCATCGTTGTCGACGCCAAGAACATCGGCCGTTGACTGGATAAGGTGAGCGAACAGGTCGATCTGGTAATTGCTGTGCACCTGCTGCATGACTGCCGCGATGCGCTCGAGACCCATGCCCGTGTCGACGGAGGGCTTTGGCAGCGGCGTCATCTCGCCATCGGCCGAACGATCGAACTGCATGAAAACCAGGTTCCAGACCTCTACGTAGCGATCGCCATCCTCGTCAGGTGAACCCGGCGGGCCTCCCGGTACTCTCTCGCCATGGTCGAAGAAGATCTCGCTGCACGGCCCACAGGGGCCGGTATCACCCATCGCCCAGAAGTTGTCTTTCGCGCCGAGACGCGAGAAGCGCTTTGGATCGACTTTCATCTCCTTGAGCCAGATGTCCGCCGCCTCATCGTCGTCTTCGAAGACTGTGACCCAAAGGCGCTCCGCGGGAAGCCCGAGCGTGCCCGTCAGGAAGTCCCAGGCGTATTGAATGGCCTCGCGTTTGAAATAGTCGCCGAAGCTGAAGTTCCCGAGCATCTCGAAGAAGGTGTGATGACGAGCCGTGTAACCCACGTTCTCGAGATCGTTGTGCTTGCCACCTGCGCGCACGCAGCGTTGTGACGATGCGGCCGTCGAGTAATTGCGCTTCTCGTCACCAAGGAAGACGTCCTTGAACTGGACCATGCCGGCATTGGTGAACAGCAGCGTCGGGTCATTGCCCGGCAGCAGGGGAGAGCTCGCGACGACCTCGTGGCCGTGTTCACGAAAGAAATCCAGGAACGCCTGGCGGAGCTCATTGCTCGTCATGGTCTTCATGGGGCGTATGGTAACGGCTAAAACGCCGATTGAATATGGTCTTGCTCGAACCCGCGGTACTGGAGAAACCGCATCTGACGGGCCTTTTCCTTGAAGTCGGTTGGCACGGCCGTGCCGAATTTCTTGTGGCGCTGCTCGCGTGCCAGGACACGCCAATCCGGGTCGGCCTCTTCGAGCGCAATCTCAATGGTCGAATGGGGGATACCGCGCTGGCCGAGATCGGTGCGAATGCGCACGGGACCTTTCCCCTGGTTGATACGCGATTGCACGAAGCTCTCGGTGAAGCGCCGGTCGCTTTGCAGACCGTCGTCGGTCAGCTGGCAAACGGCCTGCTCGGCCACGTCCCGCTCGAATCCCTTGTCGGCCAGTTTCCTGATGAGCTCAGCCTGGCCGTACTCACGACGAGCAAGAAAGTCCATGGCCTTCTTGCGAGCTTCGAGAGGCGAAGCAAAACGATCGTCACCATCAGACGCAGACAAACCAGCAATTTCTTCGTGTACCGGCTTCATTTCAGGCAATCCATTGTCACGCCGGTTGACAACCGGATCGTCCTGGGAGACTCGCACTGCAATGGCTCGCTTCGCTGCGCTTTATTTGCTGTGCGAGTCTCCCAGGACGCCCCGGCACTGAACCAGCCCGGTTTCGACTAACGCCGCCGCTAGGCCTCGGCGGCCTTTCCGACCTTTTCGGCCTTGTCGGGCTTGTCGGCCTTTTCGGCAGCCGCATCGTCCGCGGCCTGTGCAGCTGCTTCAGCCACTTCTGCTTTGGTCGGCAGCAGCTTCTTACGAATCCTGCCTTCTATCTCATCGGCCATGGCCGGGTTGTTCTTGAGGAATTCGCGGACGTTTTCCTTGCCCTGGCCGATACGATCATCACCGTAGCTGTACCAGGAACCCGCCTTGTCGACGATGCCATGCTGCACACCGAGATCGATAACCTCACCCATGCGCGAGATGCCCTCGCCGTAGAGAATTTCGAACTCGGCCTGCTTGAACGGCGGCGACACCTTGTTCTTGACGACCTTGACACGCGTCTGGTTGCCGATGACCTCGTCGCCTTTCTTGATCGCACCGATACGGCGAATGTCGAGCCGCACCGACGAGTAGAACTTGAGTGCGTTACCGCCCGTGGTCGTTTCAGGACTGCCGAACATGACGCCAATCTTCATACGAATCTGGTTGATGAAAACGACCATCGTGTTCGAACGTTGGATGTTGCCGGTCAGCTTGCGGAGCGCCTGCGACATCAGTCGAGCCTGAAGGCCCATGTGGGAGTCGCCCATCTCGCCTTCGATCTCGGCCTTCGGCGTCAGCGCCGCAACCGAGTCGATCACGACAATGTCGACGGCGCCCGAGCGCACGAGCATGTCGGTAATTTCGAGCGCCTGCTCACCCGTGTCGGGCTGCGAGACCAGTAACTCGTCGACGTTGACACCGAGTTTTTCGGCGTAGCCCGGGTCGAGCGCATGCTCGGCGTCGACGAACGCCGCCGTGCCGCCCAGTTTCTGCGACTCGGCGATAACCTGCAGCGTCAGCGTGGTCTTGCCGGAGGATTCCGGGCCGTAGATCTCGACAACCCGGCCTTTCGGCAGACCGCCGATACCCAGCGCGACGTCGAGGCCGATCGAGCCCGTGGAGATGGCCTCGATATCCCGGGCCGCCTGGCCGTCTCCCATGCGCATGACCGAGCCTTTGCCAAACTGCTTTTCGATTTGGCCGAGTGCCTGCGCGAGTGCTTTCTTACGATTGTCATCCATTATTTCTGGTCCATTGTTCTGGTCGTTTTCGGGTGCCGAAAGGCGTGATTGGAGGATACTGTGGATTTGCACAGTATTATTTCATGGAGGCCGCGTCAATAGTAGCTTTCAGGAGGCCTGAATTTGGCCAATCTCTGCAGATTCTCGAAAAGGGCCTTAAGCTACTGTTTCAGCGGCACGTAGCTCACCCCGCCAGGCACCGACACCGACTCCACGAGCTCAAAGCTCGACCACTCCGTGGTCACCCTTTGCGTCAATCGTTCGGTCGGAAATGCCCGCGCATTGCGCACCACGGTGATATGGGGGCGGTAATTCCGGTCCTCGGGTTTCAGGCCAAGGTCCAGCAACACCGCATTCAGAGCGTCGACAAGCTGTTGCAGCGCGGGCGGCACAGTGGCGGCGCTCAGACTCGCGACCCGCGGCCTCGCCCAGTACTCGAGCCGATCGAAATTCAGGCGGAATGGCTCGACCTCGATCTGCGCCGCCCGTTCCAGGAGATACGGCACCCGGTTCTCGGGAAACGGCCCGATAAAGGCCAGGGTCACGTGCCAGTCGCGGCGATCGACCGCACGACCTTCGACCGTCTTGGCGACCGAGGCCACCACGTCGCGCAATCGGTCGCGCTGTCGATGATCTGGCCACAGGGCGAAAAAGAGACGTTTCGTATTCATACTTCGATGCGCTCCAGCACGCCCTGCAGTGCATGCGCCACGGTCAGCTCGCGCACCAGTTCCCGGTCACCCGAGAAGTGTTCGCAGCTCGTATCGACGAGCGCGTTGCTGCCGTCCCGAACGGCCCATGCAAACCAGACGGTGCCGACGGGCTTTTCCTCGGTGCCGCCATCGGGCCCGGCAACGCCGCTAACCGCCACGGCAATATCGGCACCGCTGAGATGCAAAACACCTTCCGCCATTTCCTCGACGACGGTCTCGCTCACCGCACCGTGCTCTTCGATCGTTTCGTTTTTTACGCCCAGGATGGACTCCTTCGCCCCGTTCGAGTAACTGACAACGCCGTAGCCGAAGACGGCTGAACTGCCTGCGACGTCCGTAATACTCTTGGCAATCCAGCCGCCCGTGCAGGACTCCGCCGTCGCGACCGCCTTGCTCGCCGCGGTCAGATCGTCGACGACCGCTGCAGAGAGTTTTTGTAGTGATTCGTAGTCAGCCATTCAGAACTGTTTCGTACAAAGCGACATGCCTGTCGGCCATCGTAGCGATCGAGAACTCGTTTTGCATCCGTTCCCTGCCGGCCTCACCAAATTTCGACCGAAGTTCCGGGTCATCGATGAGCCGGGCAATCGCATTGCCGAGCGCGTCGCTGTCCTCGGGCGCGACGAGCAGACCGGTCTTCTCGTGTGCGACGGCCTCCACCATGCCGCCCGCCGTAAAGCCGACGACGGGCACCTGCGCGGCGGCGGCCTTCAGTGCGGCGACGCCCAGGCCCTCGGCCAGGGCCGGGTGGGCAAACAGGTCGAAGCAGCCAACAAACTCGTCGAGGTCATCGCGAAAACCGGCGAAAGCGACGATGTCACCGAGACCCAGCGACGCCGCTTGCGCACGTAGCTGACTATTCATGTAGCCGTCACCGAAGACGACCAGCCGGATATGCGGGTACCGATCCTTGAGATCGGCGACCGCCTGCAACAGGTACTGGTGTCCCTTGCGCGGAATCAGCTGGCCGGCGGCGGCAATCACGAAGTCGTCGTCGTTGAGCCCAAGCTCGGCGCGCACGCTGCCACAGTCGGCCACGCCGGAAAACGCATCAGCATCGACGGCACTGCGAATAATTTCGAGCCGCTCGTCCTCGACACCCCGGTCGCGCAGCACCTCGGCGATGGCCTCCGAGATGGCAATCACCTTGCGAAACGGCCGGTAGCGAATCGCAGCGACCAGCCGCATCTCCGTATTATCAACGCGCCGCGACACCACGGCGGGGATGTCCGCCACGCTGGCCGCCAGCCCGCCAAGGAGGTCCGCGCCACGGCGGCTGTGGCAATGCACGAGGTCCGGTTGCTGTTCCTTGAGGAACTGCGACAGGCGATAGGCGAACGGCAGGTCCAGGTCGCCGGCGCAAAACAGGTTCTGTACGCGAATACCGTTCTCGCGCGCGACCGTATCGATCCCCGAATCGGGCGGACAGACGAGAATGCTGTCGTGGCCCCGCTCGCGTAAGGCGTTGATCAGGTAGACAACCTGCTGCGGACCGCCCAAAAAATGGCGCCCGGTTTCAACATGCAGTATTTTCACTGGCCCATAATAATCAATGTCGTCAATGAAAGCCGAAGTCTCCGCCGTTCACACCCCGATGATGCGCCAGTACCTCGCCATCAAGGCAGAGTACCCGGACATGCTCGTGTTCTATCGCATGGGTGACTTCTACGAGCTGTTCTACGACGACGCAAGGCGTGCCGCCTCCCTGATGGACATCACGCTCACGTCGCGCGGCAAGTCTGGCGGCAGCCCCATTCCGATGGCCGGCGTGCCTTATCACGCCGTCGAAGGCTATCTCGCCAAGCTCGTGCGCAAGGGCGAGTCGGTCGCCATCTGCGAGCAGGTCGGGGATCCTGCAACGAGCAAGGGCCCGGTCGAGCGCAAGGTGACGCGCATCGTCACACCCGGCACCCTGACGGATGAGGCGCTGCTTTCGGCCGAACAGGACAACGTGGTGGCTGCCGTCTTCAAAGGTGGCGATACCTTTGGCATCGCCTGGCTCGACCTGTCAGCGGGCCGTTTTCGCCTGACCGAAGCGCCCGATGTCGAAGCCGTTCAGGGAGAGATCGAACGGCTCGGACCGGCCGAACTCCTGGTCGATGAGGACGAGCCGCTGGATGGCGTCTTCGGCGAGCGTATTCGCATCACGCGACGGCCTCCGTGGCATTTCGAACACGACAGCGCGTCACGCCTTTTGTGCAACCAGTTCGGCACGCGTGATTTATCGGGCTTCGGCTGTGAGGAATTCGTGCGCGGCGTATCGGCGGCGGGTGCCTTGTTGCAGTACGTGACGGATACCCAGAAAGCCGCGCTTCCGCACCTGCAGTCGATACGCGTCCAGGTCCGTGGTGACGCCGTCATCATGGACGGCCCGACACGCCGCAACCTCGAACTCGAAGCCTCTCTGAGCGGTCACGACCAGCATACGCTGGCCGGCGTCATGGACCATTGCCAGACGGCCATGGGCAGCCGGTTGCTGCGCCGCTGGATCCAGAGGCCGCTGCGCGACACGAATGTTCTGCGCGCGCGTTACCAGGCCATCGATGCACTGCTCGGCAGCGGTGGCGTCGAGACCCTGCAGGAACAGCTGCACGGCATCGGCGACATCGAACGCATCCTGTCCCGAGTCGCTCTGCGCTCGGCACGGCCGCGCGATTTGCGGCAGCTGTGCGAGGCGCTCTCACGCTTGCCCGCCTTGCAGCAGCGAATCGCGACTATCGAATCGCCACTGCTTGCGGATCTCGCTGACCAGGTTGGCGAACACGGCGCGCAGCATCGCCTGCTGGACAAGGCCATCATCGACAACCCACCCATGTTGATTCGCGACGGCGGTGTCATTGCGCAGGGATACGACGAGGAACTCGACGACCTGCGCGCGATTGCGGAGAACGCCGATCAGTACCTCGTGGACCTCGAGCTGCGTGAAAAAGAGCGTACGGGCATCGCGACTCTTAAACTCGGCTACAACCGCGTGCACGGCTACTACATCGAGATCAGTAAGGCGCAGGCGGACAGGGCGCCGGTCGAGTATGTTCGGCGGCAAACGCTTAAAGCCGCTGAGCGATACATCACGCCTGAGCTCAAGGAATTCGAAGACAAGGTTCTCGGGGCGCGCGAACGCGCACTGAGCCGCGAGAAGTACCTGTACGAAGCCTTACTCGACCTGTTACACGAAGTCCTGGGTGAGCTGCAGCTTTGTGCCGCCGGTCTCGCCGAGCTCGATGTTCTTGCGTGTTTCGCGGAACGCGCGCGGACACTGAATCTCTCCCAACCTGAAATCTGTGCAACGCCTTGTATTGAGATTGAGGGCGGCCGCCACCTCGTGGTTGAACAGGTTATCGACACGCCGTTTATAGCGAACGACGTCTCGCTCAATGAAGCGAAGCGTCTGCTGGTCATTACGGGCCCGAACATGGGCGGCAAATCGACCTACATGCGGCAGACGGCGCTTATCGTCATCCTTGCGCATATCGGATCCTACGTTCCCGCCGACAAGCTGCGCGTCGGCCCTGTCGACCGGATCTTCACGCGCATCGGTGCGTCTGACGATCTCGCCGGCGGCCGCTCGACGTTCATGGTCGAAATGACCGAAACGGCGACCATCCTGAATAACGCCACCGAGCAGAGCCTCGTGCTCATGGACGAGATCGGCCGCGGCACGAGTACGTTCGACGGCCTGTCGCTGGCTTGGGCTGCCGCACACCACATGGGCGAAAAAGCAAAAGCGTTTACCTTGTTCGCCACCCATTATTTCGAGCTCACTGCGCTCTCGCAGGAGCTGCCAGCCTGCGGCAATGTGCATCTCGATGCCACCGAGCACAACGGCCAGCTGGTGTTCCTGCATTCGGTCCGGCCGGGCCCGGCCAACCAGAGCTATGGCCTGCAGGTCGCGTCTCTGGCCGGCGTGCCCGGCGATGTGATTCGCCGTGCCAGGCGCTACCTCAAAACACTCGAATCACAGCGGGCAGTGCAGGCAGACAGCCCGCAAACGCAGCTTGATTTCAGCGTCGAGGAACCAGCGGCGAACCATGCATTGCGCGACGCGGTTGCAGCGCTCGATCCCGATTCCCTGTCACCCCGCGAGGCGCTCGATGCCTTGTATCAACTGAAGAAACTCGATGACTAAATATCTCCCGACGCTTTGTTGTGTGCTGCTTCTTGCCGCGTGTGGTCCTGCAGCACCGGATATGGACGAGCTCGCTCGTGAGTATCTCTACCTCGAACTTTCGATGGGGCTGCATGACAGCAGCCACGTTGATGCGTACTTCGGTCCCGAGGAACTGCGAGCCGCGGCCGAAGAGTCTGCGTTGAGCCTCGACCAAATTCTCGCGGCGTCCGCCGACCTCGCCGCAAGACTCGAGCCGATCGACACCGGTGATGACGAGATGTTCGCCATGCGTGTCGCCGGGCTCGTAGCGCGCCTGCAGGCGCTCGATACGCGTATAGCGATCAACAAGGGTGACTTCCCGGATTTCGACGATGAGTCCATGGCCTTGTTCGGCAGCAAGGCGCCGGACAATGACGCCGCGCATTTCGAAGCCATCCTGGAAAAGATCGACGCCTTGCTGCCCGGTGAGGGACCGCTCGGCACGCGCGTGGAAGCGTTCAACAACCAGTTCGTGATTCCGCTCGATAAACTGCCGACCGTTTTCGAAGCCGCGATGGCCGAGTGCCGCAAACGCACGCTTGAACACATCGACCTCCCTGAAGGCGAGTCATTTGCCATCGAGTACGTCAACGACAAGCCCTGGTCAGGGTACAACTGGTACCAGGGCAATGCCGTGAGCCTGATCCAGGTCAACACGGATTTCCCGATCTACATCAGTCGCGCCGTCGATCTGGGCTGTCATGAGGGCTACCCCGGGCACCACACGTTCAATGCACTGCTCGAGAAAAATCTCGTCAACGATGCGGGCTGGCTCGAGTATTCGCTGTACCCGTTGTTCAGCCCGCAATCGCTGATCGCTGAGGGGAGTGGCAACTACGGCATCGAACTGGCGTTCCCGGGCGAGCAGCGCGTCGCATTCGAGAAGACGATCCTGTTTCCGCTGGCCGGACTCGATGCCGCCAATGCCGACCTTTACTACAAGGTGGCCGACCTGATCGCACAGCTGAATTTCGCCGGCAACGAAGCCGCGCGCGACTACCTGAATGGTGACATCACGCGCGAGGAGGCGGCCGCATGGCTGCAGAGCTACAGCATGACGCCGGCCGACAAGTCGCTGCAGAGAACGCGCTTTTTCGATGCGTACCGCAGCTACGTCATCAACTACAACCACGGGAAAGCGCTGGTTGCCGATTACGTTGAGCGTGGTAATGCCGATGCCGACGAACGCTGGGCGCGCTTCGAAGCGATGTTGTCCTCGCCGATGCTGCCGGCTGATTTGAACTAAGTATCAGTCTGCGGGTAAAACGCCATCATGCCCGTGTAGGAGACCTGGCCTTCCAGGTCTTCCTGCTCGCCGCATCGCGCACCACAATCCTCGAGCAGGGCTTCCAGCTTCTGACGCATATCGCGGACCTCGTCCGACGTGCCGCGGAATGCGAATTTCGCGATCATCGGCAGCTCCTCCTCGCTGACGTCCGCGTCGCGTAGCTCGCTGAAGCAGCGCAACAGTTCGGACTCCGTATCGCGAAACAGTGAACGGATCATGTCGACACTCTCGTCAGCATGACCTGAGGTCGTAGCAAACAGGTCGGGGTCGACTTCGAAACGGTCGGCCACCGTGCGGTAGTAGCGCTCGATCGTGCCCCGCTTCGGCTTTTCCTCGACCAGCTCAAGCAGGTGTTCCTCAACGAGCGCATCCACGTGCCGGTACAGCCTGGGCGCTTTTTCGCCCATGCGATCGGCCACCTGCTTGGTCGTCGCCGGCGTCCCTGCGAAGCGCTCCAGCAACTTGAGCTTGAACGGATCCGTCAGGAGTTTTGCCTGCTCGATCCGTTTCACAATATAGGTGCTCATATTAAAACTTCTTTATATTCATTCGCTTACGAGACGTGTTGACTATTCACAAAACCGTGAATAAACTTCCATTCACGGTATTATAAATATTCATTCATGTGGAAACAAACATGACGATTGTCGATCACCTCTATTTCCTGCTCATCGTCGTCGCGGCACCGGTCGTGGGCTATTTCAGTTTCCAGCGGCTGCTGCGTCGCGTCAAAGCCGGCGAAAAAATCAGTCCCGCACACCTCTACAGGTTCACGATGGCGAGCCACTGGACGTTGTTCGCTCTTCTCATGGTGTTGTGGGGAACATCGGGTCGCGCCTGGGCCGATCTCGGATTCGGCCTGGAATTCGACGCGCGCTTCATTGTGGGCACGTTACTGACCGCAGGCATGATTGTTGCTCTCATGCTGCAACTGCGCCTCATTGACCGCGCGACCGAAGAAGATCTGGGGAATCTGCAGTTTCTTTTCCCGCGAACCCGCAGTGAACTCAGGGGCTTCTACGGCCTGTCGGTGACGGCGGGCATCGTCGAAGAGGCGCTCTGGCGCGGTTTCCTGTTCTGGTACCTCGGTCACTTCATGCCCTTGTGGGCCGCGGCGATCGTCAGTGCGGTCGGCTTCGGCATTGCCCATGCCTACCAGGGACCGGCCGCCATACCGCGTATTGTCCTCGTCGGCGGCGCATTCGCGGGCCTGTATCTCCTGACGGGATCCCTGTTGCTGCCGATGATCCTGCACGCCCTCGTCGACCTGCTGCAGGGACGGGCCGTCCATGGAATGCTGCAACGCTCGGCGTCGGTTTCGACGCCGTCCGCCGCCTGACTACTCCGTGCGGGGTGCACGCAAACGAATACTGAGTTCCTTCAGCTGCTCGTTTGATACCTCGCCCGGTGCGTTCGTCAGCAGGCAGCTTGCCGTCTGCGTCTTCGGGAACGCAATCACGTCACGAATGCTCTCGGCACCGGCCATGAGCATGACAATGCGATCGAGGCCGAAGGCCACGCCACCGTGCGGGGGACAGCCATACTGCAACGCCGTCAGCAGGAAGCCGAACTTCTCCTGGGCCTCCTCGTCACTGATGTCGAGAATCTGGAAAACAGCAGCCTGCATGTCCTGGTCGTGAATACGAATCGATCCACCACCGATTTCGGACCCGTTCAGCACCATGTCGTAGGCGCGTGACAGCGCCTGACCCGGGTCTGCCTTGAGCGCTTCGGCGTCGTCGATCGACGGTGCCGTAAACGGATGGTGCAGCGACGTCCAGCGCTTGGTCGTCTTGTCCCTTTCGAACATCGGGAAGTCGACCACCCAGAGCGGCGCCCAGCCGTCGGCCACGAGGCCGCGATCTTCGCCGACTTTGCAGCGCAGTGCGCCGAGTGCGTCGTTGACGATGCGGGCCTTGTCGGCACCAAAGAAAATCAGGTCGCCCGATTTCGCGCCCGTGCGCTCGAGGATGCCCTGCACGGCATCGTCGGGAATGAACTTCAGAATCGGCGACTGCAGCCCCTCGGCGCCGGCATCGATGTCGTTGACCTTGATGTAGGCAAGACCGCGGGCACCGTAGCGGGACACGTACTTGGTGTAGTCGTCGATGATCTTGCGGCTCATCTCGGCGCCGCCGGGCACGCAGAGTGCGGCGACACGACCCTCGGGGTCAGCGGCGGGTCCGGCAAACACCTTGAAATCCACCGACGCCATGAGATCCGCAACCTCGACGAGTTCGAGGTCGATGCGCAGGTCCGGTTTGTCCGACCCGTAGCGCTGCATGGCTTCGGAGTACGCCATGCGCGGGAACGGGTTCGGCAGGTCGACGTCGAGCGTAGCCTTGAACACGTGACGCATGAGGTCTTCCATCGTGTTCGTGACGGCGGCTTCATCAACGAAGCTCATCTCGATATCGAGCTGTGTGAACTCCGGCTGCCGGTCCGCTCGCAGATCCTCGTCGCGGAAGCAACGCACGATCTGGTAGTAGCGATCCAGGCCCGACATCATCAGCAGCTGCTTGAAAATCTGTGGCGACTGCGGCAACGCGAAGAAGCGCCCCGGGTTCGTGCGACTCGGCACGACGTAGTCACGCGCACCTTCGGGCGTCGCCCGCGTCAGCATCGGAGTTTCGACGTCCACGAAGCCCTCGCCGTCGAGATAGTCACGCATCGCCGACGTCACCTTGTGCCGCAGCATCAGGTTGCCCAGCATGTTGTCGCGCCTCAGGTCCAGGTAACGATACTTGAGGCGAATATCCTCGTTCGCCTGCTCGTCGTGATGGAACGGCGGCGTCTCCGACTTGTTCAGCGTTTCGAGCTCATGCGCCAGCACTTCGACCCGGCCGGTCCGCATGTTCGGGTTGACCGTGCCCTCGGGACGCGGGCGCACGAGGCCCTTGACCTTGAGGACATACTCGGAGCGGATGCGCTCCGCCTCGGCGAAGATTTCCGGCCGGTCCGGGTCGAAAACGACCTGCAGCAAGCCCTCCCGATCACGCAGATCGATGAAGATTACGCCGCCGTGGTCACGCCGCCGGTGAACCCAGCCGCAAACCTCGATTTCCTGGCCGACGAGAGATTCGTCGACCTCTCCGCAGTAATGAGTACGCATCGTAAGAATCCGGGTATAAAACCCTGAAAAAAGGAGGCGGAATGGTACGGCTTGGGGGGCCGCTTATCAAGCCGCGGGTGGCTCTTCAAAAGGCAGTTCGGGCGTCCGGTCGGCACCCCAGGTCGGCACGACGACGCCAAGCGAGATGATCATCTTGAGCGCCTCGTCCACGTCCATATCCAGCACCTTTATATCCTTGCGCGGCACCATGATGACGAAACCCGAGGTCGGATTCGGCGTAGTCGGCACGAAGCAGCACACGACATCCTCCCCGGTACGCGCCTGGACCTCGCCCAAATCCGCCGAGGTCTGAAACGCGAGGCTAAAGAGTCCCTTGCGCGGGTACTCGATGAGCAGCACCTGCTTGAACGAATCATTCGAGTCCGAAAAGACGATTTCCGCGAAGTTCTTCGCACCGCCGTAGATCGTGCGCACGATCGGAATTCGATCGAGAAGCGACTCCCACCCGCCGACGACATAGCGCCCGACGAAATTCGCCGCCAGCATGCCTGTTATGAACAGGACAATGAACGTCAGAATGACGCCGAGACCGGGTATGTGGAAACCCAGGAGCTCTTCCGGACGATATTGCGGGGGAATGATCCCCAGCGTCTTGTCCATGACGTTGACGGCGAAGCGCAACAGCAGGAAGGTAACGGCCAGCGGCGCCCAGATCAGCAGCCCGGCAACGAGGTAGCGCCTGAGCAGCTTCACGCGCGGCGACTTCACGCCGGGTCAGCCTTGCTGCCGGACGCCTTATTCGCCGACGGCTTGGTATCCGGCGTCTTCGCCTTATCGGCAGCCTTGCCCGAACCCGACTCACCGTGCAGGTTGCGTTTGTTGGCGGTCTTGAAATCGGTCTCGTACCAGCCCTGCCCTTTGAGGCGAAACTTTGGCGCAGACAGTTCTTTCTGTAATGACGCCTCACCGCAGTCCGGGCAATGCACCAGCGGGTCATCGCTCATTTTCTGCAACACGTCGAAGCGGTGCTCGCAACTCTTGCAGACGTATCCGTAAATCGGCATGTCAGGTCTCTCAAAATGGCCGCTGATTGTACCTTACGCGGCGTTCTCGAACTCCAGCCGGTCGTCGGCTACGCCAACTTCGATGACATCTCCAGGCTTGAATTTGCCCTGGAGAATTTCCTGCGCCAGCGGATTCTCGACCTGCTGCTGGATTGCTCGCTTGAGCGGTCGCGCACCATACACCGGATCGAAGCCCGCGTCAGCCAGTTTGTCGCGCGCCGCATCCGACAGGTGGATGCTGATATCGCGATCCGCCAGGCGTTCGTGCAGGTACGCGAGCTGGATATCGACAATCTTGCGAATATGTTCGCGACCCAGCGGGTGGAACACCACGAGGTCATCGATACGGTTCACGAACTCGGGCCGGAAATGGCTGCCCACGACCTCCATGATCGCGTTCTTCATGGCATCGTAGTTTTCTTCGCCGGCCATTTCCTGGATCAGGTTGGAACCGAGGTTCGACGTCATGACGATAACCGTGTTGCGGAAGTCGACCGTGCGGCCGTGACCGTCCGTCAGGCGACCGTCGTCGAGCACCTGCAACAGGACGTTGAACACATCGGGGTGCGCCTTTTCAACCTCGTCGAGCAGGATCACCGAATACGGCCGGCGCCGCACGGCTTCGGTCAGGTAACCGCCCTCCTCATAACCCACGTATCCCGGTGGCGCACCGATCAGGCGGGCCACGGAATGCCTTTCCATGAACTCGGACATGTCGACACGCACCATGGCGTCGTCCGTATCGAACAGGAAGTTGGCGAGCGCCTTGGTCAGCTCCGTCTTGCCGACGCCGGTTGGGCCAAGGAACAGGAAGGAACCGATAGGACGCCGCGGATCGGACAGGCCGGCCCGTGAACGGCGAATGGCGTTGGCGACTACGGTCACGGCCTCTTCCTGCCCAACCACACGTTCCTTGACGACCGCCTCCATCTGCAGAAGTTTTTCCTTCTCGCCCTCGAGCATCTTGCTGACCGGAATGCCCGTCCACTTGGACACGATCTCTGCAACTTCCTCCTCGGTCACGTTATTACGCAGCAGCGTCGTTTCACGATTCTCCGCCTGCAACGCATCGGCAAGCTGTTTCTCGAGTTCGGGAATGCGGCCGTACTGCAGTTCGGACATGCGTGCGAGATCATTGGCGCGATGCGCCGTCTCGAGTTCGAGGCGCGCACGTTCAAGCTCTTCTTTAATGTGGGTCGTGCCCTGCATTGCCGCTTTCTCGGCCTTCCAGATTTCCTCCAGGTCCGAGAACTCTTTTTCGAGCCCGCCAAGCTGCGACTCGATGTCGTCCAGCCGCTTGACCGACGCGTCGTCAGACTCTTTCTTCAATGCCTCGCGCTCGATCTTGAGCTGGATGATGCGGCGCTCGAGCTTGTCCATCGCCTCGGGTTTTGAATCGATCTCGATGCGGATTCGCGACGCCGATTCGTCGATCAGGTCGATGGCCTTGTCGGGCAAATAGCGGTCGCTGATATAACGATGCGACAAGGTTGCCGCGGCGACGATGGCCGGGTCCGTGATTTCAACGCCGTGATGGACCTCGTAGCGCTCCTTGAGCCCACGCAGGATCGCAATCGTGTCTTCGACCGTCGGCTCTTCGATGAGCACTTTCTGGAAGCGACGCTCCAGCGCCGCGTCTTTTTCGACGTACTGGCGGTACTCGTCGAGCGTCGTCGCACCGACGCAGTGCAGCTCACCGCGGGCGAGCGCGGGCTTGAGCATATTGCCCGCATCCATCGAGCCTTCGGCCTTGCCGGCGCCCACCATCGTGTGGAGTTCGTCGATGAACAGGATGATCTGGCCCTCCTGTTTCGCGAGATCGTTGAGCACGCCTTTGAGGCGCTCCTCGAATTCGCCGCGATACTTGGCGCCCGCAATCAGGGCACCCATGTCCAGCGACAGGATGCGCTTGCCGCGCAGGCCTTCGGGGACTTCGTTGTTGACGATACGCTGGGCGAGGCCTTCGAGAATGGCGGTCTTGCCGACCCCGGGCTCGCCGATGAGCACCGGGTTGTTCTTGGTGCGCCTTTGCAGGATCTGGATCGTGCGCCGGATTTCGTCATCGCGACCGATGATCGGGTCGAGCTTGCCCTGTTCGGCACGCTCGGTCAGGTCTATCGTGAATTTCTCGAGCGCCTGGCGGGAATCTTCGGCATTCGGGTCATTGACCTGTGCGCCGCCGCGCAGGTCCTCGATGGCTTTCTCGATCGCGCCGCGGACGCTGCCCGCGGTCTCCATAATCGTCTTGAGCGGTGATTTGTCGTCCATCGCCGCCAGCACGAACAATTCGCTGGAGATGTACTGGTCGTCCCGCTTCTGAGCGAGTTTGTCGGTGATGTTGAAGAGCTTGGCGAGCTCCTGGCCCACGTGAACATCGCCGGCGGAGCCTTCGACCTTCGGCAAGCGGTCCAGCGCATCCCCAAGCTGCGAGCGCAGCAGGTTGACGTTGACGCCGGCCTTGGTCAGCAGGCCGCGCACGCTGCCGCCCTGCTGGTCGAGCAGGGCGACCATAACGTGTACGGGCTCGATGAACTGGTGGTCCTGGCCCACGGCAAGGGACTGCGCGTCGGCGAGCGCCATCTGGAATTTGCTGGTCAGTTTGTCCATTCGCATGAGGTTTCCCCTGGGCCCAGGCCCAAAATACCTTAAACAGTGACCCGGAAATTGAGGCCTCTGGCGTTATTTCAAGGCCACAAACGACACCATCCGGCCGGAATCGGCGGCCCGTCGGTAGGAATAGAAGCGCGCTTCGTCGGCGTACGTGCACCAGCCTCCGCCATAAATGGCCTCCACGCCGCACGCGTTCAAGCGCTGTCTGGCAAGCCCATACAGGTCGGCCTGCCAGCGCCCGCGGGGATTCTCGAGGAAGTGACGGCCTGCGGCCGGATCGTGCCCGAGGAACGCGGCGCGGACTTCCTCGCCGACCTCGAAATTGGCCTGGGAGATGGCCGGCCCGAGCCATGCCAGCAGGTCGCCGGCCGGACCCGACATCGCCGCAACGGTGTTCTCGAGGACACCCGCCGCCAAGCCGCGCCAGCCGGCGTGCGCCGCGCCGATGCGCTCACCGCCTTTGCCACAAAACAGAACCGGCAGGCAGTCGGCCGTGCGAACCGCACAACAATCACCCGGCTCGCTGCCGGTAACCGCGTCGGCGTCGAGCGCGGTGGCAGACTCGCGCACACGGGCGCTGGTCACGACCGTCGCGCCGTGGACCTGGTGCAGGAAACGCATGTCGGGCGGCAGGTCATGGTCGGCGGCGCCGCGGGTCGTTGATCCCGCGATCACATTCGCGGGTGCAGGCCAGTCAATGTCGATGAGCACTCCGGTCACGCGGCGTCCTCTCGCATGACGTCCAGCAACGCCTGGAAATCGGCTGGCGGCGGGACCTCCAGCTCCACGGTCTCACCGGACACGGGGTGCTCGAATGCAAGGCGTGTCGCATGCAGGGCCTGCCGCTTGAAGCCGCGCAGTGCCTCGACCAGCGGCTCAGAGGCCCCCTTCGGCAGGGCCAGCCTGCCGCCGTAGACCGGGTCGCCAACCAGGGCGTGGCGACGCCAGGCGAAGTGGACTCGAATCTGGTGCGTGCGCCCCGTTTCCAGCCGGACACTAACGTACGTGAACGCTCGAAAGCGCTCCAGGACCGTAAAGTGGGTCACGGCCGGCTTGCCGTTCTGCTGAATACTCATGCGCTTGCGGTCGACGGGATGGCGCCCGATCGGCTGGTCGATGGTGCCGCCGCCGGTCAGGACGCCGTTGCACACCGCCAGGTAATGCCGGGAAATATCGCGCTCGGCCAGTTGCCTTACCAGGGCTGTGTGGGCCGTCAAGGTCTTGGCGACCAGCAGCAGGCCGGTCGTGTCCTTGTCGATGCGGTGAATGATGCCCGCCCTGGGAACTTCCTCCAGCTGCGGAGCATGATGCAGCAGGCCATTCATCAGGGTCCCGCCCGGGTTGCCGGCACCCGGGTGGACGACCAGGCCGGCGCCCTTGTTCACCACCAGCAGTTCATCGTCCTCGTAAACTACGTCCAGGCTAATAGGCTCCGGTGCCGCGCGGACCTCGATGTCCTGCCGCGCCTCCAGCGTGACGGTTTCGCCACCCGCGACCGCATCACGGGGGCGCCTGGGACCGCCCTCGACGGTGATGGCGCCAGCCAGCAGCCACTCTTTGAGTCGGCTCCGCGAATAATCGGGAAACATCCGGGCCAGCGCCTGGTCCAAACGAAGACCGGCCAGCTCTTCAGGAACCGCCAATATTTGTTTTTGCGAGTTCATGACTGCCGTGCAGTTTACGGTATACTCGCCGACCTTGAACGCCCCGACCACCGGAATTATGAGAATAGATCGACGCCATTTTCGACACCTTCTGATCGCCGTGCTGCCGCTGGCCCTGTTCGCCTGCGCCAGCAATGACGAAGTTCAGACCGAGGTGCAGAACATCACCGAGGCCTACGAGGTGGCCCAGGAGTCGGTGGCACGCGGCAACTATCGCCGCGGTATCCAGATCTTCGAAGCAATTCAGGCCCGGTATCCGTTCAGCGACCTTTCCCGACAGATCCAGCTCGAACTCATGTACGCGTATTACAAGGCCGAAATGCGCGAACAGGCGGTAGAGACCGCCGACATGTTTATGCGGGAGAATCCGATTCATCCGCGCGTGGACTATGCGCTGTACATCAAGGCTCTTGCCTACTACGAGGACTCACCGGGGCTTCTTGAGCGCCTGTTTCGCAAGGACATCGGCAAACGGCCTCCCAAAGATATTGAACTCGCCTACTCGAGCCTGCGCCGCCTGGTCGAGCGCTTTCCGGCCAGCCAGTATGCGCCGGATGCCGAGCAGCGCATGGTCGCGATCAAGAATCGCCTCTCCGAATACGAAAACCACGTAGCCGACTATTACCTGCGCCGCGGCGCGTATGTCGCTGCGCTGAATCGCGCCAAAGATGCGCTCGAGGCCTACAACGGCGCCGTGGGTAATGCCCGCTCCCTGCAGATTATGGCGGCGGCCTACGACAACCTCGGCATGGCCGAACTCGCTGCCGACACGCGCCGCGTCCTCGCCGAGAATTTCCCCGACTTCTCCGAGAGCTAGTCAGGGAAACCGGTAGCCCGAGGTGATCGGGTAGCGCCAGTCGCGGCCAAACGCCCTGCTGCTGATTCTCACTCCCGGTGGCGCCTGGCGACGCTTGTACTCGTTACGTTTGACCATCTCGAGCACGCGAATAACGACATCGCGGTCAAAGCCCCGCTCCGCTATTTCGGCAACCGACAGGTCTTCCTCGATAAAAGCCTCGAGAATCGGATCAAGTACGTCGTAGTCGGGCAGCGAGTCAGAGTCCTTCTGGTCCGGACGCAGCTCCGCGGACGGTGGTCGGGTGATGACACGTTCGGGAATGGCCTCGCCGAGCGTGTTGCGATAGCGCGCGAGTTCGTAGACGAGCGACTTGCTGCAGTCCTTGATCGGCGCGAAACCGCCCGCCATGTCGCCGTACAGCGTGGCATAGCCGACGGCCATCTCACTCTTGTTACCTGTCGTCAGCAGCATTCTCCCGGTCTTGTTCGAGAGCGCCATCAACAGCAGCCCACGGCAACGGGCCTGGATGTTCTCTTCCGTGGCATCTGGCTCGGTCTCACCCAGCACCGGTTGCAGCTGCCTGATGGTCGCCTCGTACATCGGCTCAATCGGGATCACGTCATATTGAATGCCGAAGGTCTCCGCTTGTCTGGCCGAGTCTTCCTGGCTCATTGTCGACGTATAGCGAAACGGCATCTGTACCGCCCGGACTCGTTCCGGCCCGATCGCGTCGCAGGCAATGGCGACGACCAGCGCCGAGTCGATTCCGCCCGAGAGTCCCACAATGACACCGGGAAAGCCGTGGTTCATGACGTAATCCCGCGTGCCCGTAACCAGCGCCTGGTACGTCGTCGCCATGCGGTCACCCGTTGCCGTGACAACGGCCTCGTCGGGCACGACCCCTCGCGCCGTCCCGTTGAGCACGATCGCGGGCATGCATGCCTCGAAAGCCGCCGCCCGGAAGGTGATCCGGCCGTCGGCATCCATAATGAAAGACCCGCCGTCAAAGACAAGTTCGTCCTGACCGCCTACATGATTGACGTAAACAACGGGAATGCCCACCTCGTCGATCCGCTTGCGCACGACATCCTCGCGCTTTTCCTGGCTGCGAATCTCGAACGGCGATCCGTTAATTGCGATGATGCACTCGGCGCCGGCGCTACGCGCGGCGGCCATAGGACCCGGAGACCAGACATCCTCGCAGATCGTGAGACCGATACGGATGCCTTTGAGCGGGAACACGGCTGCGTCCTTGCCTGCTGTGAAATATCGCTCCTCGTCGAAGACAGAATAGTTGGGCAGCAGGTGTTTGCGATAGTGCGCCAGCACGTGCCCGTCCCGCAGTACGGCACAGGCATTGTAGATGTGGTCGTTCTCGTACTCGGGAAAACCGATCAGGATCGCAATACCGAAGACCTCGTTGCGAATCCGGTCGACGGCCGCCTCGACGTCATGACGCAGTCCGGCATGGAACAACAGGTCCTCGGGTGGATACCCGCAGACACTCAGTTCAGGGAATACGACGATGTCGGCACGCTCACTATCGCGTGCCTGCGCGGCGTGCTCGATGATCCGGTCCGTATTGCCTGCGACATCCCCGACAACGAGGTCGATCTGTGCCAGCGCGACTTTGACGGCATCGCTCATCGCTAGCCGCCGAGGACCTCCTGCATTTTCGACCCCAGTTCGGCCGGCGAACGGACGGTGGCAACGCCTGCGGCATCCAGTGCCTTGAACTTATCTTCCGCCGTGCCTTTACCGCCGGCGATGATCGCGCCGGCATGGCCCATACGCTTGCCCGGAGGCGCCGTCACGCCGGCAATATAAGCGACCACCGGCTTGGAAACGTTGCTCCGGATGTACTCGGCGGCAGCTTCTTCGTCGGTACCGCCGATTTCGCCCACCATGATGATGCCGTCGGTGTCGGGGTCCGCCTCGAAGAGTTCGAGGCAGTCGATGAAGTTCATGCCGCGCACCGGATCACCGCCGATACCGATGCAGGTCGTCTGCCCCAGGCCGTTCGTCGTCGTCTGGTACACAGCTTCGTAGGTGAGCGTACCGGAGCGCGAAACCACGCCGATACGTCCCGCCTTGTGAATAAAGCCCGGCATGATGCCGATCTTGCATTCGCCCGGCGTGATGATGCCGGGGCAGTTCGGCCCGATCAGGCGACAATCATAGTCCTCTAATGCCGATTTGACCTTGACCATGTCGTTGACCGGAATGCCTTCGGTAATGCAGACAATCAGTTCCACGCCCGCATCGGCTGCTTCGAGAATGGCATCGGCCGCAAACGGCGGCGGCACGTAAATCATGCTGACGTCAGCGCCGGTTTCGGCGACCGCATTCTGCACCGTGTTGAACACCGGCACCCCGAGATGCTCCTGCCCGCCGCGTCCCGGCGTCACGCCCGCGACAACCTGGGTGCCGTACTCGATGCACTGTTCGGTGTGGAAGGATCCCTGGTTGCCCGTGATGCCCTGGCAGAGGATCTTGCTGTTTTTGTTAACCAGAATACTCATATCAATTTCCGTCAGGCTGCCGCGGCAACCACCTTCTTCGCTGCGTCAGTCAGGTCTTCCGCTGCAATAATGTCCAGACCGCTGTTGGCCAGCAGTTCGCGTCCCTTGTCGACGTTGGTGCCCTCGAGGCGTACCACGACCGGCACGCTGACACCCACTTCTTTGACGGCACTGATGATGCCTTCGGCAATCAGGTCGCAACGCACGATACCGCCGAAGATATTCACGAGAATCGCCTCGACGCTCTCATTCGAGAGAATCAGCTTGAAAGCTGCCGCCACTTTCTCGGCCGTAGCACCACCGCCGACGTCGAGGAAGTTGGCCGGGTCACCGCCGTGCAGCTTGATGAGGTCCATGGTCGCCATCGCGAGTCCGGCACCGTTAACCATGCAGGCGATGTTGCCGTCCAACGATACGTAGTTGAGATCGTGTTCGGCCGCCTTGCGCTCCGCCTCGTCCTCTTGCGACGGGTCGCGCAGCTCGGCAAGGGCTTTCTGCCGGAACAGCGCGCTGCCATCAATGTTGATCTTGCCGTCCAGGGCGACGATATCGCCGGCCTTGGTCGTGATCAGGGGGTTGACCTCGATGAGGCTCGCGTCCGTGTCGACGTAGAGCCTGTACATCTTCTTGATCAGATCACCAAACTGCCGCATCTGCTGCTTGTCGAGCTCGAGCCCGAACGCCAGCTGCCGTGCCTGGTAATCCTGCAGACCCGCGTCCGGTGCAATCGCAACCGAAAAAATCTTCTCGGGCGTCTCCTCGGCGACCTTCTCGATGTCCATACCGCCGGCCGCTGAGGCAATAAACGAAATGCGGCTGACTTCGCGATCGACGAGCATGCTCAGGTAGAGCTCGCGGTCGATGTCCGACCCCTGCTCAATATAGACAGTATTGACGGGCAGACCCTCGGCGCCGGTCTGGTGGGTTACGAGAATGGTGCCCAGCATCTTGTCCGTGTACTCGCGCACTTCGTCCAGCGAGCGCGCGAGCTTGACGCCACCAGCCTTGCCGCGCCCGCCGGCGTGGACCTGTGCCTTGACGACCCAGAGGTCGCCGCCGAGTTCCTGTGCGGCCTTAACCGCTGCGTTCGGCGATTCCGCCGGGATGCCGCGGGGTACGGGGATGCCGTAGTCTGCGAACAATCGTTTCGATTGGTATTCGTGAAGATTCATGAGTTTTGTCAGTCTGCCAGCGAGCGGGATGGGAAAATCGCGGTTGCCGCGAAAAAGTCGCCGTATTTTGGAGGTTTGCGCCACCCATGTCCATATTCGGTCTACAATTCGCGCATGAATCAGGCACAAACTGACGCCCCGTTGAGAAGGACCTTCCTCGGCAGCCGGGACGTCCTGCTACAAAAGGCGATTGACGAACCGGAACTCGGCTGGCGTGTGCTGATTACGCTGAACGCTTTCAGGTTGTTGATTTCAATGACCCTGCTGTTGCTGTTCGCGGCCGGTTCCGACCCGCGCTTCTTTGGCGACGCCAAGCCGACCCTTTTTGCGGCGACGGCCGCGGGCTACCTGGTCTTTGCCATCCTGTCTGCGGTCTCACTGCGCCAGC
Source organism: uncultured Woeseiaceae bacterium (assembly GCA_945787845.1). GTDB lineage: Bacteria > Pseudomonadota > Gammaproteobacteria > Steroidobacterales > Woeseiaceae > UBA1847. The sequence continues at coordinate 82,374 of CALZJH010000016.1, forward strand.
ATTGGGTGCCACGCACTGCGCTTGCAGTAACGCAGCTCATGGTCGACATCGTCGCCATCGTCATGCTGATGCACGCCAGCGGCGGCATTTCGAGCGGCCTCGGCGGCCTCCTTGTGGTCTTTATCGGCGCCGCCAGCCTGGTTATTCCGGTGACCGTGGCCGCAACGTTGGCGGCTATCGCCACCTTCTTCATCCTCGGGGAGCAGTTCTACACCCAGCTCACGAGCGCCAACGCGTTCGCCAACTACCCTGCCGCCGGCATTCTAAGCGGCGTCATTTTCGCGATCGCGCTCGCCACCCAGCCGCTGGCGAAGCGCATCCGTGCCTCCGAAGCCCTGGCTCGCCAGTTTGGCGTCGATCTGCAGAACCTGTCCGAACTCAACAACTACATCGTCCAGCATTTGCGCGAGAGCATCGTCGTCGTCGACAACAACGACGCGAGCCGCCTGATCAACAGCTCGGCGGCCCAACTGCTGGGCGTCGAAAACACGCCGCCCGGCACGCCACTGCGCTCCATGTCCGGGCCCCTTGCCGAGTACGTCGAAACCTGGCGACAAGACCTCTCACTGTCTTCGCACCCCGAGCTGACGCTGATTACAGAAGGGGACAGCGTGCGTATAACGGCACACCTGGCGCCGCTCGGCCAGGACGGGCAGCGCGACGGGCCGATCCTGGTGTTCCTCGAGGACGTCAGCCATATGAACGCGCGCGTCCAGCAGTCAAAACTCGCATCACTTGGCCGCCTGAGCGCCAGTATCGCGCATGAAATCCGGAATCCCGTTGGCGCGATGAGCCACGCCGCGCAGCTGCTTGGCGAATCGCCGGTCCTGACCGAGGACGACAAGCGCCTGACGGAGATTATCCAGACGCACTCCAGCCGCGTGAGCCACATAATTGACAACGTGTTGCAATTGTCGCGCCGCGAGTTGAGCCGGCCGGAACGATTCGCTCTCAAAGAGTGGCTTGACGATTTCGCGAGAGAATTCGAGCGCACGCTCGAACTCCAGGAAGGCGAGTTCACCGTGGGCAGCCTGCCTGAGGGCTTTGAAATCCGCATGGACCGGGGCCATCTTCGGCAGGTTCTGTGGAATCTTTGTGATAACGCCGTGAAGTACGCCAGTGAGGCTGGCGGCATCATGGTGGAAATCCAGGGCGGTCGGCTCTCCGGCCAGGGCCGACCTTACCTGGACATCCTGGACTGCGGGCTCGGCGTCGACAAAGCAACCGCGGACAAGATTTTCGAGCCATTCTTCACAGCGCGCTCCGGCGGCACGGGACTCGGCCTCTATATTTCCAGGGAGCTCTGCGAACTGAACAGGGCGACCCTGCTGTACCTTGACCGGCCCGGCGGAGGCAGTATCTTTCGTATCGTATTTGCCGATCCGGATCGATGGGACACACAGGACACGTAATGAACCAACCGCTGGCGCTGGTCATCGATGACGAGCCCGACATTTGCGAGCTCTTAGAGCTGACGCTGGGCCGCATGGATATACGCACTGAGACCGCGATGGACGTGGCCGGCGCCAAGGCGTTGCTCGACGAACACGACTTCGACATTTGCCTGACCGACATGCGCTTGCCCGATGGGGACGGACTCGAGCTCGTCGAATGGATTCAGGGCAACGCCGCCGGACTGCCCGTCGCCGTCATTACGGCGCACGGCAACGTCGAAACGGCCGTACAGGCGCTGAAGCTCGGCGCTTTTGATTTTATCTCCAAGCCGCTCGACCTCGGCAACCTGCGCACGATCGTCTCGAATGCGCTGAGGGTTCGCGCGACCGGACCCGACAGTGGCTCGAAACTGCTGGGCGAGTCAGAACGCATGCGCGAGCTGCGCGACATGATCGCCAAAGTGGCCCAGTCGCAGGCTCCCGTCCATGTCTCCGGCGAGTCCGGAACCGGCAAGGAACTGGTCGCACGCATGATTCACGACAGTGGGCCCCGAGCCGAAGGGCCGTTCGTGCCCGTGAACTGCGGCGCGATTCCGGCGGACCTGGTCGAAAGCGAGTTCTTCGGTCACCGCAAGGGCAGTTTCACGGGCGCCGTTAATGACAAGGCCGGCCTCGTCCAGTGTGCCGTCGACGGCACGCTGTTCCTCGACGAAATCGCCGACCTGCCGCTTTCCATGCAGGTGAAACTGCTGCGCGTGATCCAGGAGAAGAAGGTCAGGCCCGTGGGCGCGGCCAGGGAAGAAAGCGTGGACATCCGGATTCTCTCGGCCACGCACAAGAACCTGTCGCAGATGGTCGCCGACGGCGACTTTCGTGAGGACCTTTTTTACCGCATCAACGTGATCGAACTGCATGTACCGGCGTTGCGCGAACGCGGCGACGATATCCTGCTCCTGGCCGAGCACATACTGCACCGCCTGCAGGCATCCGCCTCGCTGGACGACGGCGCGCGTGATGCCCTGCTCCGTTACGCGTTTCCCGGCAACGTTCGCGAACTTGAGAACATGCTGGAGCGTGCGGTCACGCTCTGCACCGGCGGCACGATCTCCGCGGGTGACCTGCACATGCGGCGGACAGGCGATGCCAGCGGCACACAGCCGGCCCTGGCCGGCAAGCTCGGCGAACAGGTCGAGGACGTACAGCGTCAGGCCATTGTCGATGCGCTTGAGAAGACCCGCTACAACAAGACGGCAGCGGCAAAACTGCTGGGCCTGTCATTCCGGCAGCTCCGCTATCGCATCAAGAAGCTGGGCATCGAGTAATACCGGCCATCAGCTGACAAAAATTGTCACTTTGTGACATGAAAGCGACAATCGGCAGGGACATTGTCACTTTCCACCGACGCCGATTATGGTTAGACGGGCGCTGTCAAAGCAATAAAATCAATCACTTATCGCACCTCCGTTAGAGTTGGCACGGCGCTTGCTTTATCTCCGGTACAGGCGATATCGCCGTTTACTGAAATACTCTCAATTCATGGAGAAGAACGAGATGAAGAAGCAACAAGGTTTTACACTTATCGAACTCATGATCGTAGTTGCGATCATCGGTATTCTGGCTGCTATCGCTATTCCTGCTTACCAGGACTACACGATTCGCGCACAGGTTTCTGAAGGTCTGAACCTCGGCGGCGGCGCCAAGGCGGCAGTTTCCGAATACACGATGGACCGTGGCGCATTCCCGACCAGCAACACACAGGCCGGTATCGCCACGACCCCGACTGACATCTCCGGCAAGTACGTTGCAAGCGTAACTGTTGGCGCTGCTGGTCTGGTCACGGTCGCTTACGGTGGCGACGCACACGCTCTGCTTACCGGTGACACGCTCCTGCTGACGCCGACGACGAACGCTGGTTCGGTCGAATGGGCTTGCACCAGCGCAACGATCGCTGACAAGCACCTGCCGGCAGCTTGCCGCTAAGACATGATCTAGAGCTTTTCGCTTTAGGAGAAAGTCTGAAAAGCCCCGGTCCCCCGGGGCTTTTTTTTCACCTCCAAATCGGTAAGGCCGACGCATTGTGTGATCCGCATCACAATCCTGGAACCGCGCAACTCAAGCGCTCGAAGCGGGCACGGGACCTGCGTTAGTATTCAGGGAGAGACAGCTCATGAGCGAGACAATGAGAAGGAAACAAACGGGCTTCACGCTGATTGAACTGATGATCGTTGTGGCGATCATCGGCATCCTGGCCTCGCTCGCCGTCTCGGCCTACCAGACCTATACCGTACGGGCCCAGATCGCCGAGGGCATCAACATGGCCGCAGGGGCGAAGGCCCCGGTGATTGACGCTTACAACATGGACGGCGAACCACCGGCCGGCCGCGTCGAGGCGGGCATGAGTGCCCTTGCCACCGACACGCGCGGCAAGTATGTCAGCTCGGTTAACATTGATGATGGGCGCGTCGACGTCACTTTTGGCAATGATGCGCACGCGGAGATTTTCGGCCGGACCCTGTCTTTCACACCCTATATGGCTGCCTCGGGTAGTATCGCCTGGCGCTGCGGTAATGCGCCTGCCCCTGGGGGGACGTCCGTGTTGCTCACAGGCGGCGGCGTCACCTCGGCCCATCTCGACCCCACAGTCGACAACCGCTACCTCCCTTCAGTCTGTCGTAACTAGGTCTTTCTCGCCCTTCGAGGACGCTCTCCGGACGCCAGAAAGAGCGAATTCGGGGGTTTTACTTAATCAAATTTAATAACTGTGAACAGCAGCACGAAATCTTGTTGAATCGGTACCTTGGATCGGTAAGACTGTAAAGCTCATTGAATCACGACAGCTTGGATCTTCATGGTGGCAACCGCTTCACAATCCAATCTTGCTGGCTTGCCTCGGCGCCTGGTGCAAGACGGCATCATTTCTGAAGAACAGCTTCAGGAAGCCGGTGAAGCTGCCAAGAAAGAGCGCGTGCCTTTGATCGCCTACCTCGTGGCCGAAGAGCTGGCTGAAGCACGTGCCGTCGCTGTTGCCGCTTCGCACGAATTCGGCGTGCCCCTGCTGGATCTCGAGGCCGTCGATATTGACCTCGACGTCATTCGCGCGGTCGACCAGAAGCTGATTACCAAGCATCGCGTGCTGCCGCTCGTAAAGCGCGGCAAGCGCCTGTTCCTCGGGATTGCAGACCCAACCAACCTGCAGGCCATCGACGACATCAAGTTCGCCACGACGCTGAGCATCGACCCGGTCGTCGTCGAACAGGACAAGCTCGAAGAGCGCATCAACAAGGCCATCGAAGCTGTCGACACGAGCATGGGCGGCCTCGAAGACGACGATTTTGATCTCGAAAACCTCGATGTCGGCGGCGGTGACGAAGAAGACGAAGATATCCAGAAGGACGATATCGAAGATGCGCCCGTCGTGCGTTTCGTCAACAAGGTCCTGCTCGATGCCATCAAGCGTGGCGCCTCGGATGTCCATTTCGAGCCCTACGAGAAGATTTTCCGTGTGCGTACACGTCTCGACGGTGTCCTGAGCGAGGTCGCAACGCCGCCCGTGGTGCTGGCCAACAAGGTATGTGCGCGCCTCAAGGTGATGTCGCGCATGGATATCGCCGAACGCCGGGTACCGCAGGACGGCCGCATCAAGATGCGCCTCAGCAAGAACCGCGCGATTGATTTCCGTGTCAACACCTGCCCGACGCTCTTCGGCGAGAAGATCGTGCTACGTATTCTCGATCCCTCGAGCGCCAAGCTCGGTATCGAGATGCTGGGCTACGAAGACCACCAGCGCTTAATGTATGAGAAGCACCTGGCCAAACCCTACGGAATGATCCTGGTTACGGGCCCGACGGGTTCCGGTAAGACGGTTTCGCTGTACACCGGCCTCAATATTCTCAACACTGAATATCGCAACATCTCGACGGCTGAAGATCCCGCGGAAATTAATCTCCCGGGCATCAACCAGGTCAACGTCAATCCCAAGGTGGGTCTGACCTTCGCGTCGGCGCTGAAAGCGTTCCTGCGCCAGGATCCGGACGTCATCATGGTGGGTGAGATTCGAGACCTCGAGACGGCCGAGATCGCGATCAAGGCCGCCCAGACCGGTCACCTGGTTTTGTCCACGCTGCATACGAATGACGCGCCCAAGACCCTGACGCGTATGGTCGATATGGGCGTAATGCCCTACGCCATCGCGACCTCGGTCAGCCTGATCATCGCGCAGCGCCTGGCGCGCCGTCTTTGCAACAACTGCAAGGAAGTGCGGGACATTCCTCGCGAAGCGCTCGAGAAAGAGGGCTTCACACCCGAGGAACTGGACGAAGGCCTCACGATTTTTGGTCCGAAAGACAAGGGCTGCAAACAATGCAATAACGGCTACAAAGGCCGACTGGGTATCTTCCAGGTCATGGAAGTGTCCGAGACAATGGGTCGCATCATCATGGAAGGTGGCAACGCGATGCAGATCGCCGAACAGGCGGCACAAGAGGGGGTTATCGATTTACGACAGGCCGGATTGAACAAAGTCAAGGACGGGATTACCAGTCTTGAAGAGGTCAACCGGGTTACAATTGAGTAGGTAAATCAGGTAATTGCACCGATAACGGATTTGAAAAATGGCTGACACAGCAATCGTAAGCAACACGCCGTTCCTGTGGGAGGGAACAGACAGGAACGGCAAGAAGATCAAGGGCAAGAGCCTTGCCGGCGACGAAGCGACGGTGCGCGCCGACCTGCGCCGCCAGGGCGTTGTACCGACGCGCATCCGCAAGCAGCGCCAGGGCATGTTCTCGGGCGGCGGCAAGATCACCACGGGCGATATCGCCCTGTTCAGCCGCCAGCTCGCCACGATGCTGGCCGCCGGTATCCCGCTGGTACAGGCGTTCGAGATCGTCGGCAACGGCCACGAAAATGCGGCCATGCAGAAGCTCATTCTTGCGGTCAAAGCGGATGTCGAAGGCGGTTCTGCGCTGGCCGAGGCTCTCGCCAAACACCCGCTCTATTTTGATGACCTGTTCGTCAACCTCGTCGAGGCCGGCGAGCAGGCAGGTGCGCTTGAATCCCTGCTCGAAAAGGTCGCGACGTACAAGGAAAAGACCGAAGCGATCAAGAAGAAGATCAAGAAGGCCCTGACCTACCCGGCAGCGGTACTTGTGGTCGCGTTCGTGGTGACGACCATTCTCCTGATTTTCGTTATTCCGTCTTTCGAAGACCTGTTCAGAGGCTTCGGTGCCGACTTGCCGGCATTTACGCGCATGGTCATTGACCTGTCGGCGTTTGTCCGAACGCAGGGCGTGTTCCTCGCTATGGGACTGGGTGCCGCGATCGCTGCATTCCTCTACTTCAAGAAGCGCTCGCGAAAATTCAGGCATTTTCTCGATCGCCTGATGCTCAAGCTGCCGGTTATCGGCCCGATCATGCAGAAGGCATCGATCGCCCGCTACGCACGTACGCTGTCGACCATGTTCGCCGCCGGTGTACCGCTCGTGGAAGCCATGGAATCGGTTGCCGGTGCCACCGGCAACATCGTTTACGAAGAAGCGGTTCTCTCGATGCGCGACGAAGTCGCGACCGGTCAGCGCCTGCAGGCTGCCATGGAGAATACGGACCTGTTTCCCAATATGGTGATCCAGATGATTGCCGTGGGTGAGGAATCCGGTTCGCTCGACGAAATGTCTGCCAAGGTCGCCGACTTCTTCGAAGAAGACGTCGACAACGCCGTGGACAACCTCTCCAGCCTGCTCGAGCCCATGATCATGGCGATCCTGGGTGTGCTCGTCGGTGGCCTCGTGGTCGCCATGTACCTGCCTATCTTCAAGCTGGGTGCGGTCGTCTAGCAGTATTCGAAATTGATAGAATACGGCGTTCGGGGGAAACTCCGAACGCCGTTTTCGTATAGGCTTGCGGCAGTCACGATGGAGTTCTCCTGATGCTCGAATTGTTCACGGAATCAGCGCTGCTGTTCATCGCCGTTGTATTCGCGTTCTGCCTGGTTGTCGGCAGCTTCCTCAACGTCGTCATTTATCGCCTGCCGGTCATGATGGAGCGGGAGTGGCGCGAGCAATGTCGCGAGATGGCCAAGTCACCAGCCATTGCTGACGTCCCGGAGGAGCGCTTCGACCTGGTTGTGCCGCGGTCACGCTGCCCCTCATGCGGCAACCTGATCACGGCATGGCAGAACATCCCCGTCGTCAGCTACCTGTTCCTCAAGGGGAAATGCGCCAATTGCGGTGAGTCGATTTCAGCACGCTATCCGCTCGTCGAAATAATGACGGCCGTGCTCGCTGCGCTGTGCGCCTGGCGCTTCGGGGCCGGCTGGGAAGCGGTCATGGCCATCATCATGACGCTGGCCCTGGTGCCGATCGCGATGATTGACGCGGATACGCAGCTCATTCCCGATTCGATCGTCCTGCCGCTGATGTGGATCGGACTCACGATGAGTCTCTATCACCCGATGGCCGGTGCCGACACCCTGTTTATCGCGCCACAGGACGCCATAGTCGGCGCAATGGCCGGCTACCTGAGCCTCTGGAGCATCTACTGGCTGTTTAAACTCGTGACCGGCAAGGAAGGCATGGGGTATGGCGACTTCAAGTTACTGGCCGCGCTCGGTGCCTGGCTGGGCTGGCAGCAGCTGCCAATAATCATCCTGATGTCGGCCGCGGTGGGGGCCGTCGTCGGCATCGCGATGATGGTATTCCGCAAGCACGAGCGCAGCATACCGATCCCGTTCGGCCCCTACCTGGCTGCGGCCGGCTGGATTGCGATGCTATGGGGCGAGACGATCAAGACAACGTATCTTGATACGATGCTCTGAGTGACTCGCACCCGGGACAATCACCCTTTTCGTATCGGCCTCACCGGCGGCATTGCCAGCGGCAAGTCCGTCGTCGCCGACCTGTTTGGGGAACTCGGCGTCCCGGTCATCGACACCGATATTATCGCCCGTCAGGTGGTAGCGCCGGGGCGACCCGCGCTCGACGAGATCCGTGCCCGCTTCGGCGACGAAATGATCGCCGAGGATGGCAACCTGGATCGTGGCGCCATGCGCGACGCGATCTTTGCCGATGACGACGCCCGCCGCGACCTCGAGGCGATACTGCACCCTCGCATTGGCGCGGAAACGCGGCGCCAGGCGGATGCGGCCGAAGGCGCTTACCAGCTCATAGTCGTGCCCTTGCTGGTCGGTTCCCCGCTCGCCGACTATGTTGATCGGGTGCTGGTCGTCGATTGCGAGGAAGAGACGCAGATTGACCGACTGCTGGCACGCGATGCTGAAACCAGGGAACAGGCGCAGCGCATTCTTGCCGCCCAAGCTAGTCGCGAGCAACGCCTTGCGATCGCCGACGACGTGATCAACAACGATCACAGTCTCGCGCACGTGCGCGACCAGGTTGAGGACCTGGACCGGAAATACCGCCGGATAGCCCGGCGCTAGTCGGCGGCATCCATTTGTTCGCGGACCACCCTGCGAAACTCGTGGATGTTGTCTTCAATGACGTTGATGTTGCCCAGCACGCCGGCCTGGTTCTCCTCGATCTGCCGCAGGGCGAGGTCGGACAAGTCCAGTGCCTCCTTATAATGCTGCGCCGTGGCCATCAGGCCCGCCATCTTCATCGTCGCACTCGGTTTGGGTTGCGCCAGCACCGATGCCACGAAATGTGCCATCGCCCGCTTCGGTCTTTGCAGCTTCAACGAGGTCAGGCCGCTCAGGTAGTGCACGTGCGACAGTGACAATGAGCCCGGCGCAAGGCTCTTGTCATTCTCCAGCATTGTCGAGAACAGGCGGTCGAGCTTAGCGGCTGCATTGGCCACGCACTGCTCAGTCGCCAGGGAATCGATAGACCCCTCGTACAGCTCAAGGTAGCGCGGATCATAGGGCAGAGGCGCCAGGCGGTTCACGAGATCGTCCATGTCCGACTCACTCAGTTGTCGCAGTCTGCAGCGTATCAGTGCGCGGTTCATTTGCAGCATTGGCGCGCTGTTCTCGATCGTCTCGGCCGCCCGGTCGATGACCGACATCGACGCATCGTAGTGACCCGCATTGAACAGGTTACGGGCGTACAGCACCTGCGCCCGCGCCGAGGTAGGCGCCTTGTGCGCGGATGCCTCGATCATGCTGTCATAGTCAGACCATACGGTGGCCGAATACCGAGTGAATCCGCCCAGCGCCAGCAGCACAAGAACGGCGGCCACGAAGCCTTTCTTCCCGTCAACTTTGGCGTCGACCAGGACGATCAATGGCAGGAACAGGAACGCCGCCGGCACGTAATTGCGGTGCTCGAAATACAGCTCGAGATTCAGGACCGTCGACTCGAGCAGGTGATACGCATAGAAGAACAGGATTGCGAACGCGAGCACAGGCAATTGCCGGCGCTTGACCACCGCGAGGGCGACAACCCCAAGATGAAACAGCGCTGCCGCCAGGGTCGTCACTGGCGTAAGCAAGCCGGTCGACTTGACGATATGGTCCTGGAACACACCGGTCGTATACAGCTTGGGAATGAACCAGTGCTGCAGGTAGGTAGCAACGACACGCGGCTGTGTCAAAAGTCGCTCGTAGAGGCTGAACTCTCGTGCCGGGGCTATTTCGAAGATGTCCGCCCGAAGAAACGATTGCGCCAGGTACGCAACGACTAGAACCGACGGCAGCACCAGGAACAGTCCCGACCAGCGTTTATCGATCCGTTCCGCCGACGCGCCGGAAGCGGACAGGATTGTGAGTTCCAGGACCAGGACCAGCATTGGCAGCAATGCGCCGCTTTCCTTGCACAGCGCGCCGAGGACCGTGAACCCGATCAGGCCGGCCGTCATCACCGTGTACGCCTTCGCCTTGTTCGACGGGACCATGGAACGACCGTACAGGTATGTGACCATTCCGGCGGTCGTGAAGAGCATCGCCAGCTGTGTCATGCGCTGCACGACGTACATCGTGGTCGAGACCAGGAAGGGGTGCAGCATCCATGCGGCGACCGAGAAAAAGGCCAGCCATGCGGCACGCCTCGAGTCGAAGCCAACCCGCACAAGAATCTGCCGTGTCAAAACGCCAAGGAGTACGCCGTTGGCAAGGTGAATGACGAGATTGGTGCGTTTGAAGGCCCAGGCGTCGGCTGGCCAGTTATTCGCGTCGACGAGGAAACTGAGCATTGCGAGTGGCCTGCCTGTCGGGCCGGCCTGCCCACCCAGGACAAAGGCCCTGAAGGTATCCCAGTCCCGTACACCACCGAGATTGCCCAGCGAGTCGAGGACACTGAAATCGTCAAGGACGAATGAGCCCTGCAATGCCGGCCAGTAGGCGAATCCGGTCGCCAGCAGGGCCAACGCCCAGGCGATGGCCAGATTAATCCGGTGGCGATCGCTCGCGACCTTGTCTTGCGCTGGATTCATAGCAGATTCGGGTCCGGCCAGATTGGCCGCCATTCTAGCCCGCCGGCTGCCGCCGCCGATAGCAACCGGCTCACATCAGCGCCTCCCGGTCATTTGCCACCCGCCGCTGTGTGACGCAGAATAGTGCGATGGCCAAACCCGCCCGCGAAATCGCCCCGCAATCGGCCCCTGCCGTCATGCACTACGAGCAGCCCTTGTCCGAGCGTATGCGGACGTTCCTGCGCCTCGAGTTTCTCTACCAGCAGATCCTTTACAACTGCGAGAGAGAAGCTGACTGGGCCGCACGGGCGACCATCGGGACGCTGCTCGAAGTCCTCGCAATTCTCTCCCGCGGCGATGTCCGCAGCGACGTGCACAAGGAACTCGACCACCAGCTAGGCGTCCTGGAGCGCTTCCAGAGCCAGCCCGGCGTCGACGATGGCCGCCTGGATACCCTCATACACAACCTGTCGATGAGCCGGGATGAACTCAATCGGATCGGCACGGCGTTCCTGAACCCGCTCAAGGATTGCGAGTTCCTGAACGCGATCAAGCACCGCAGCGCAATTCCGGGCGGCACCTGTGAGTTCGACCTGCCTGAGTACAGCCACTGGCTGCGGCAGCCGTTCGTCCGCCGCCAGGAAGATATGGAGAAATGGCTGGGAGCAATTCGGCCCGTGTGTGACGCTGCCGCCGAGCTGCTTTGGCTAATCCGTGAAAGCGCGGAGCCTGCCGAGAAAATGGCCAACAACGGCATGTATCAGCACAGCATGCAAAAAGACAGCAATTGCCGCTTGCTGCGCGTCAGCCTTGAAGACAACAGCGCGCTGTTTCCCGAAATCAGCGGCAGCCAGCACCGGTTTACCGTGCGCTTCCTGGAATGGTCGACCATCGATAGCCGCGCCGTGCAGACTGGACACGACGTGCGCTTCAAACTCTCGATCTGCTAGTGGTTCTTCTGCAGAGCCTCGACGACAGGAACATCGGCGGGTAACAGCTCCTCGGCATCCAGGCTCTCTCGCGGCACCCACCGCAATGCCTGGCCCTCGCGCCCGACCGGATCACTGTTCCACTCACTGACGATAAAGAACTCTATCGTCACAATGCGGTCGTCGTATTCATGCCGCAGGTTCATAAAGGACGCACAGGCAGTCACTTCGATCCCCAGCTCTTCTGCAAGTTCGCGCGACAGCGCTTCAAGGGATGTCTCATCGGCGCCAATTTTGCCACCAGGAAATTCCCACAGACCGTTGAAGACGCCCCCGCCCAGGCGCTCGGCTATCAGGATCCTGCCCGCCGAATCGCAAAGAATCCCTGCCGCCACATTATAGTGATTCATGCGTGGGCGATTGTCAGTTCAGCTTGCCGTGGCATTGCTTGAACTTCTTGCCTGAACCACAGGGGCAAGGTTCGTTGCGCCCGACTTTGCGGCCGTCGCGAACAAAGGGCGCCGGCGCTTCGGCCTGGGGTTGCTGCCCGCCGGACTGATCGCCCAGCGCGGAAGCCTGTGCATGCTGGAACTTCATCGCCTGTTCTTTCTTGCGGCGCGCTTCCAGCTCAGAGAGGTCTTCCTCGCCCTGGATACGAATCCGGCACAGGATGCTGACCGAGTCGTGCTTCACCTGTTCGATCATCTCGCCGAACATATCGAATGCTTCGCGCTTGTACTCCTGTTTCGGGTTCTTCTGAGCGTAAGAACGCAGCCCGATTCCCTGGCGCAAATGATCCATCGCGGCGAGATGCTCTTTCCAGTGGAAATCCAGCTGCCGTAACATGATCTGTTTTTCGACGCCGCGCATCAGATCCACGCCGATGTCGCCTGCTTTCTTGTTGTAGGCCTGCTCGACCTCGCTCACACAGCGCTCGGCGATGGCCTCTGCCGTCAGCGTCGCGTCCTCACGAATCCAGCGAGCGACATCCGCGCGCACCCCGAAATCCGCTTCGAGAACATGGCTGAGGCCTTCGGCGTCCCACATCTCTTCGAGGCTGCCCGGAGGAATATGCTGTGCAGCGGCACCCTCCACGACCTCGTCGCGAATCGCCGCGATCGATTCCTCGATCTCGTCGGCCTCCATGAGGTCGTTGCGCATGACGTAGACGACTTTGCGCTGGTCGTTGGCCACGTCATCGTATTCGAGCAGGTTTTTGCGAATGTCGAAGTTGTGCGCCTCGACTTTGCGCTGTGCGCGTTCGATCTGTCGCGTGAGCAGCCTGCTCTCGATGGCCTCACCTTCACGCATACCTGCGCGCGACAGCAGGGCCTTGGTACGGTCCGGATCGCCGAAGATGCGCATCAGGGTATCTTCCATGGACAGGTAGAACCTCGATGAACCGGGATCGCCCTGGCGCCCCGAGCGCCCGCGGAGCTGGTTGTCGATACGTCGGGACTCATGCCGCTCGGTGCCGATGATATGCAGCCCCCCGGCCTCAATAACCTGGTTGTGGCGTTCCTGCCATTGCTGGCGCACGACCTCTTTTTCGGTCTCGGAGTCGACCTCGACCAGCGCCGCATCAAGGCTGCCCCCGAGCACGATATCGGTACCGCGACCGGCCATATTTGTTGCGATCGTAATCGCACCGGGTCGTCCCGCATTCTGCACGATCAGTGCCTCGCGCTCGTGTTGCTTGGCGTTCAGCACCTCGTGCTTGATCTTCTGCTTGCTCAGAAACTTGGATAACAACTCCGACGCTTCGATCGACGTCGTGCCCACCAGCACGGGCTGGCCGCGCTCGCTGCAATCAACGATGTCCTCCACGATGGCGTCGTACTTGTCTTTCTCGGTCAGGTAGACGAGGTCCGGCTGGTCGTCGCGAATCATCGGCTTGTGGGTCGGAATCACGACAACTTCGAGCCCGTAAATCGACTGGAACTCGAACGCCTCGGTGTCGGCTGTACCGGTCATACCGGACAGGTTGTTATACAGCCGAAAGAAGTTCTGGAATGTGATCGATGCGACCGTCTGGTTTTCCTGGCGAATCGAAACGCCTTCCTTGGCCTCGACGGCCTGGTGCAAGCCATCGCCCCAGCGGCGGCCCGGCATCGTGCGACCCGTAAACTCGTCCACGATGACGACTTCGCCGTCCTTGATAATGTAGTCGACGTCGCGCTGGTAGATAGCGTGTGCGCGCAGTGCCGCATTGAGGTGGTGGAGCAGGCGAATGTTACCCGCGTCGTAGAGGCTCTGTCCTTCCTCCAACAGGCCTGTCTGCGCCATCAGGGATTCAACTTTCTGGTGCCCTTCCTCCGTGACATGCGCCTGTTTCGCCTTCAGGTCGAGCGTGAAGTCGCCGCGGGGAACGAGCCTGCACTTGGCAGGCTTCTCGCTGCGATCGACGAGGACGACATCGGCGTCTTTCTGTTCGGCCAGCGATACCGCCTCGTCGAGCGTCATTTCCTGGTCGCCATGGTCGGTCAACACAACGCGGTTTGCCGTAATCTCGTAGTTGCTGGGTTCTTCGAACTCTTCCTGTGCCGTGAGCTTCGGAATCAGCTTGTTGATCTGCGCATACAGGTCGGTACTCGACTCGGCCGGTCCGGAAATAATCAGCGGCGTACGCGCCTCATCAATAAGGATTGAGTCAACCTCATCGACAATCGCGAAGTTGAGTTTTCGCTGCGACTTGTCCTCCAGCGAAAACGCGAGATTGTCGCGGAGGTAGTCAAAACCGAGTTCGTTGTTGGTGGCATACGTTATATCTGCAGCATACGCGGCGCGCTTTTCCTCAGTCGTCTGGCCAGCCTTCGAGACTCCGACCGTCAGGCCGAGAAACTCGTAAATCGGTCGCATCCAGTCAGCGTCACGTTGTGCCAGGTATTCATTCACCGTCACCACATGGACGCCATCACTGCTGATCGCATTCAGATAGGCGGGGAGCGTCGACATTAGCGTCTTACCTTCACCCGTACGCATTTCGGCGATATTGCCGTCGTGCAGAACCATGCCACCGATCAGCTGGACGTCGAACGGACGCAGCCCCAGCGTCCGGACCGATGCTTCCCGAGCCACGGCAAAGACTTCGGCCAACAGCTGCTCCAGGGTCTCGCCTTCCACGTAGCGCTTGCGGAATTCGTCGGTCTTGGCCTTGAGGTCGGCGTCGGAAAGTGCCTGAAGCCCTTCCTCGAGAGAATTGATCTCTTTGACGAGTTTTGAGTACTGACGCAGCAGTCGCTGGTTGCGGCTACCGAATAAGCGAGTCAGGAATTTGGCCACGCAGGGCTCCCGGTCAAACAAAGGCCGCTATTCTAAGGCGTAGCGGCGCTATTTAGAATCTAATGTGGCGATTTATGGGCACAATTCCGAAACACAAGTGCCGGCAGCCGTCGCCGTCACGAGCGTATTTCGAGAGACTGGGGTGCCTTATTTCGTCGACTTGCGAATGAAGTTGACCGGATTGACCCGGCTTCCATTCCGAAGTACTTCGAAGTGCAGGTTCGGGCCGGTTGCACGGCCCGTTTCGCCCATGAGGGCAACGATCTGCCCTTTCTTGACTTCGTCGCCGACGGCGACGAGGTTTTCTGAATTGTGTGCGTAGCGCGTCGAGTAGCCACTGCCATGGTTGATCTCAACCATCACGCCGTAGCCATAACGATCACCCGACCAGGTCACCACGCCATCCGCAACCGCGACGATCTCATCGCCATGCTTGCCGGCAAAGTCGATTCCCGTGTGATTTGCCGGTTTGCCCGTAAACGGGTCGGTTCGCTTGCCGAAATAGGACGACAGCCAGCCCGACTTGACCGGCCGGCCCTGCGGGTACACACGCTCTTTCAGATTCTGGTTCATCAGCACCGACTCGAGAACGTCGAGCTGCGCCTCGCGATGCGTCAATTGATAGCCAAGCGAGGTCATCGCATCGAGGACTTCTGGCACGGCAACATTGGAACCTGCTGCCATGGGCTCTTCGGGACCACCGAGTGCCGGATCCGAGTCAAAATTGAATTCCTCGGTGTCGATCTCGGCCATTTCGGTCAGGCGCCGACCAACGGCGTCCAGACGAATCATGCGCGCGTTCATCTGTGCAATCCGGATCGCCAGTGCGTCGAGCGTATCTTCATTACCCTGTCGGATCGCCGCGATGTACTCTCGCTGCGCCTCGAGTTCGGCCGTCAAATCACCCAGTTCGGACGTGCTGACACCTGATCCGGTGCTCGATGAATAGACGTAACCGCCTGCAAATCCGGCGGCCATGACAACGACCGCAATTACCGCGGCAGCCAGCCCGGCGACCGGGCCGGACAGGCTCAACTGGCGGGGTTTGCCGAACCCCTTGCCAAAAAATACAACGTTCATCGAGTATGCCCCGGATGCGTGTCTGTCGTTAGTTGCTTATGCATGCAAGCTGCGAAAACACCGGCACCCTCGCCGAGTTCGCTTTTTTGCGTTGTTCTAAACTTGCATTCCCTGCTCAATTCGGTAGCCCCGCTGCCCTGAATCATGCTTCAGGACCGGTGGTTTTGCGTCCTCGCTTTACAACGAGTTTGCCCTTGTCGTGTGCGACAATATGCATAATGTCGGTTTTTATTACAAGGTCCGCTTCCCGAGGGGTGACGCAGGTCACCCGAAAGCGCTCAAAAGCGCCAACTACGTCACATTTCTATGGCCTCTGACGAGCTCAAAAATCTATTAAATTCCAATGCTTGCAGCGATCTGGGTGAGCTGGTCCGGCGCGCGCGGGATATGGGCGAACTAACGCACATAGTGAGCGAGGCCCTGCCGGGGGAATACGCCGGTGCCATTGTTGCGGCCAACCTCCGCGAAGATGGCGATCTCGTGATTATCGCGGCATCGTCAGCATGGGCCAGCAGGCTGCGCTACGAGACCGACGCAATCCTCGCGGCAGCGCGCGATGCTGGACTCAGTCCAGTCGCCTGCCGGGTGCGCGTCACCCAATCCTAGAAACGGCGTTCAGCGTCGTGCCGCCGTTTATCGCGGCGACGTCGCACCGCGGGCTGCGGTTTCCGGTAGGCGATGGCTCGCGCCTGGTACGCGTACTCGATCGTGCCGACCATCCATAGAAAATACCCGATCAGTTCAATGAACTCTTCGACGGCCAGCTTGATAACGCGCTGATAGGCATCGCCGAGAATCGACATCCAGAGCGGCTCATGACCCACGAGTCGCACGAACGCGAACAGGATTACGGCGCCGCAGAACAAAAACGTCAGGCCCGGTGATGGCCAGATGCGAGCCAGGGCAATGCGAAGCCGTCGACGATGGCGGTAGGTATAAGCAATGATCAGCGCACCCACGATCGCGATCAGGACCTGCCACAGGTTGTCGGCAACGAATCGGTCCAGAAAATAGTCCAGCTCGCGGATAAGAAAGGCCAGCGCCATGCCGCCAAACAGAAACGCCATGGGTCGCTGCGACGGGCAGTACCGGGCAACCCAGCCCATGATGACACCGCAGACACCCAGAATGATCGCCTGGATGATCTCGACAGGCGAATACTCACTCGTGCCGTAGACATCGCCAGGGTTGAGGACATGAAGCTTGAGACTGCCCGGCGAGGCGAGCTCCATCTGCGTCAGCCCCCACGTGACGAGCGCGATACCGATAAAATAGATGGGGTAGCGGATCCAGGCCATACGAGACTATACACCGCGAGCCGGACTCAGCGCCTCAGACTGAATGTCGGCTCCCCCGATGCGTTGATAAGTTGGTGATTAACAAGAAACTCACGCGCATCCTCCGCGTCCTTCTCGAACCAGTCACGGGTACACCCCAGCCTGAAACTGTAGCCCCAGGCATCCATGTCCAGCATGAGACGGTCGCGCCCGAGCCCGTCGATGTAGTCGGCGAGCAGGATCTGCAAATAGCAGACGGCCGATTCTTCCAGGTCATCGCCACCCGCGTCGCGATCAAGACCGTCCCGTCGCTCGCCGTCCATGCAAATGATGTGGCAGGACTCGTGCAGGAATGAGTGAACCGGCGTATCCGGTCGCACGTAGACCGAGCGCCCAATCACGCCGGCCTCCGAGTCACCCCAGAAACTGCCTTTGATTGGTTCACCAACGGGCTGCTCGACGAGCTTGAGGCCGTAACGCTCGAGCAGCACGGCCAGGACGTCGCGGCCGATTTCGCCTACCGTAACGGTGCCCGTCAAAGCGTCGAGATTTGTTTCAGGACGACCCGCACAAGATCATCGACAATAGCCTCCCGCAGCAGGTCTTCCTCACGAGCCTTGCCGAGCACGAGCGTCGAATCGTAAGTGTAGTCGCGGGTCAGCGTCAGCATCTGGACCTCGAGGAGGTTCTTCTCACCGCCGCGCAGCCCATACTCAACGGTGTAGTAGACCTCGTACTCAGTCGGCACGTTGCGTGCCGACACGGACAGGACACGCTGATCGGTTTGGTCAATGGAAATGCTTATTGTCGCCGTCGCGTCGCTTGCGCTGTCAACGAGCTGCACACCCGATGCTTCCAGCGCTGCGCGCAGTTCCCGGTAAAACAGGCTGCGCTCGTCAGCGGTGGCAATGTAGGTGCGCTCCATTTCCGCAGGCGTCGTGAAAGCTCCCTGCAGCTGAAAACCGCAGCCGGCTAACAAGGTCAGCACTACCAATGCCGCAGGCCTAAACAACAACGTTCACCAGTCTTCCGGGCACGACGATGACTTTGCGAATAGCCTTGCCATCGATAAACCGCTGCACGTTTTCGTCGGCAATCGCGAGCTCCTCGATCACATTCTTTCCCGCATCGGCCGGGACCGATACACGGGCGCGCAACTTGCCGTTTACCTGTACCACAAGCTCGATCATGTCGAGTTCAAGCGCCGCCTCATCGAACTTCGGCCAACGTCGGTCTATCAACGCGGTTTCGTGGCCCAGTTCTTTCCACAATGCGTGGCAGATATGGGGCGTCATCGGCGACAACATCAGCACGACGGCCTCCAGCGCTTCGTGCTCGACTGCCCTGCCACCTTCGGAATCATCCTCAAACTTGTTGACGGCATTGAGCAATTCCATGGCGGCCGCGACCGCCGTATTGAAGCTGCTGCGGCGCCCGATATCATCGCTGATCTTGGCAATGGTCTGGTGCGTCTTGCGGCGCAGCGCTTTCTGCGCCTCATTGAGGGCGGCAGGATCCAGGTTTCCGACAGGACCGCCGGCCGCGTGTTCGACAACGGCATACCAGAAGCGCTTGAGGAAGCGGTAGCTGCCCTGCACGCCGTCGTCGGACCATTCGAGTGACTGCTCCGGCGGAGCCGCGAACATCATGAACAGGCGCACCGTATCCGCACCGTATTTCGCAATCAGCTCCTGAGGATCGACGGTGTTGCCCTTGTTCTTGGACATCTTCGCGCCGTCTTTGAGGACCATGCCCTGCGTTAGCAGGTTGGCGAACGGCTCCGAGACCTCCGTGAGGCCTTCGTCGCGCATGACGCGCTGGAAGAATCGCGAATACAGCAGATGCAGGATGGCGTGCTCTACGCCGCCCGTGTACTGGTCGACAGGCATCCAGTACGCTGCGCGTTCATCGAGCATCGCCGTATCGCTGTCAGGACACGCATAGCGTGCGAAGTACCACGACGATTCGACGAAGGTATCGAAGGTATCCGTTTCGCGGCGCGCATCCTTGCCACAATCGGGGCAGGCCACGTTGACGAATTCCGGCATGTCCTTGAGGGGCGAACCGGTTCCCGTCACCTTGACGTCTTCAGGCAGAACGACAGGCAGATCCTCGGCCGGCACCGGGACCGCATCGCAGTCGTCGCAGTAAATAATCGGAATCGGCGCGCCCCAGTAGCGCTGGCGCGAGACGCCCCAGTCACGCAGTCGGTAATTGACCGCGCGACGGCCGCGCCCCGTTAGTTCGAAGTAGTCGGCAATCGCATTGAATGCCGTCTCGTAGTCCATGCCGTCGTATTCGCCGGAGTTGACGAGCACGCCCTTGTCGATGAACACGGCTTCCTGGATATCGATCTCGGAGCCGTCAGCCGGCGCGATGACCTGCTTGATCTCGACGCCATGCTTCTTGGCAAACTCCCAGTCACGCTCGTCGTGACCCGGCACTGCCATCACGGCACCGGTGCCATAACTCATGAGTACGAAGTTCGCGACCCAGAGCGGGACCTTGTCGCCCGTCAACGGATGAATGGCATAGATGCCAAGCGGCATACCTTTCTTTTCCATCGTCTCGAGCGTCGCTTCGGCCGCATCGGTCTTGAGGCATTCCTCGATAAACGCAGCGACGTCGGGATTGTCCTGTGCGGCCTTCGCTGCGAGCGGATGCTCGGCCGCGACCGCCATGTAGGTGACGCCCATGAGCGTATCCGGGCGTGTCGTATACACCGTCAGCGGGTCGTCTTCGCCATCCACGTCGAACGACAGCTCCACGCCCTCGGAGCGCCCTATCCAGTTGCGCTGCATCGTCTTGACCGAGTCAGGCCAGCCCGGCATCCGGTCGAGTTCATCGAGCAGTTCATCGGCGTACGCCGTGGTTTTCATGAACCACTGGGGAATCTCGCGACGTTCAACCAGCGCATCGGAGCGCCAACCGCGGCCGTCGATAACCTGCTCGTTCGCGAGGACGGTCTGGTCGACCGGATCCCAGTTAACGACGGAGTTCTTGCGGTAAACGAGACCCTTTTCGAACATTCTCGTGAACAGCCACTGTTCCCAGCGGTAGTACTCGGGACGGCAGGTTGTAACCTCCCGGCTCCAGTCGTAGGCGTAGCCCAGGCGATCGAACTGACCCCGCATCTCTGCAATATTCTTGTAGGTCCATTCGGCGGGCGGTACGCCGTGCTTGATCGCCGCATTCTCGGCGGGCATGCCGAATGCATCCCAGCCCATGGGCTGCAGCACGTGCTTGCCCTGCATGCGCTGGTAGCGAGCGATCACATCGGAAATCGTAAACACGCGCACATGACCCATGTGCAGTTTCCCGCTCGGGTAGGGAAACATCGTCAGGCAGTAAAATTTTTCTTTGCTCGGGTCTTCATCGACCTCGAAGCTACGGGCCTCTTCCCAGTGGCGCTGGGCGTCTTGCTCGACCACTTCGGGCTGGTACGGAGTGCTCATGGGTGTCGCTTATTGGTCTGGGGGTGAAAAGTCAGAAGCCTATCAGAGGCTGGCCCGATTGCGAATCCAGAATAGCCCAAGAATGGCCATACACAGGCCGATAACGGGCCAATTGCCGCTGCTCGCATAGGGCGTCATGCCGCGGCGCGGTTGCAGCTTCCCGGTCAAGAGTTCCGGTTCGAACTGCCGGCCTGCCTGCACCAGGTCCCCATCCGCCGCAATAAATGCACTAATGCCGGTGTTGGTCGAGCGCAAGGCCGGCCGGCCGAACTCCAGTGAGCGCATGCGTGCGATCTCGAGATGCTGGTGCGGCGCAATGGAATCGCCGAACCACGCATCGTTGCTGACGTTGATCAGAATACCGGCGTCGGGCAGTGCGTACAGCTGTTCAGCCCCGTAGGCATCTTCATAGCAGATCGCCACACCGAATCGGGTGCCATCGGCCGCGGTCAGCAGGGGCTGCGCGGCATCGCCTTTCGCCAGATCCGCATAGGGCAGGTTCTGCATCTTCATCCATTCACGGACGGCAGCCGGCACCGGAAAATACTCTCCAAAGGGCACGAGGTGCCGTTTGCGGTAGCTCTGGCGTTCGTCACTGCCGATCAGCATAACGCTGTTGTAGATGCGCCCTTCTTCACTGCGTTCGAAACTGCGCTCCAGAATGCCAAACAGCACGGTCTGGCCATTGCTGCGAGCATCCGACTCGACCCGCGCGATAAAGCTCTCGACCTGGTCATTGAGCGCCGGAATCGCGACCTCCGGCCACAGCACGATGTCGCTGTCGGCCGCGTTCAGCGTAGCGCTGCGGTAGTACTCCATGATCGGTCGAAGCTGGTCCCGGTCCCACTTCTTGTCCTGGGAGACCCCGGCCTGAAGGATGGTTGCCTTGAGCGGTTTGCCGTCGGGCTCGGTCCAGTCAACCAGCGTGAGAAGACCGCCGACCAGCCACGGCAGGACGAACGCCGCCAAGCCCGCGACTCTCTCGCGGCCATTCGATGCCATCAGGGTTGCAAGCACCGCAGTCGTGGAGAGCACGAGCATGAACGACACGCCGTAGACCCCCAGTACGGGCGCCCAGCCCGCAAGCGGCGTATCGATCTGGCCATAGCCGAGCGCCATCCACGGGAAACCGGTCAGTATCCAGCCTCGCACCCATTCGGCGAACACCCAGGCCGCCGGCCCGACCAGCAGCAGCAGCCAGGGCTCACCCTGCGACAGGCGGCTGATGAGCCAGCCGCCGACCGACACGATCGTTGCCATGAGCAGCGCCAGGCCGACCATGAGCAGCAGCGCAATCCAGAGTGCCGCGTTCCCGTAGACGTGGACCGAGATATAGATCCAGTAGGTCCCGGTAAGAAACAGCCCGAAGCCGAACCAGAAGGCATGACCGGCCGCATCTCGCGGCGCTGCGGTCAGGCAGATGTACAGCAGCGGCAATATCAGCAGTGGCGCGAGCAACGACCAGCCGAAAGGCGCAAATGCCAGGGTCGTTGCAGCCCCAAGCGCAAATGCGATCAAGCGGCTCAGGCGGGGCCTGTCCGCCGGCAGCAGGAAGATCGCGTGAGTGTCCGCCACTAGTGTCCTGTTTGCCTAGTCGCTTAAGCGCTGCACTTGCAGCGCATCGATACGTCGTTTGTCGGCCTTGATAACCGCGAACTCGAAGCCACCGAACTCGATCTTCTCGCCGCGACGCGGCAACCGTCCCAGTTCGTGCATGACCAGGCCGCCGACCGTGTCGTACTCCTCATCCTCGAGCTCACACTCAAAGTAGTCGTTGAAGTCCTCGACGCGCGTCAACGCACGGACTGCGAAACTCGGCCTGCCATTGCGATCGCCATCCGGGCGAATAAACTCGGCCTCTTCGTCATCGTGTTCGTCCTCGATCTCGCCCACGATCTCTTCGAGCACATCCTCGATGGTCAGCAGGCCAGCAACGCCGCCGTACTCATCCACAACGATGGCCATGTGGTTGTGGCTCGCGCGGAATTCCTTGAGTAGTGCATTCAGCCGTTTGGACTCGGGAATCACGGACGCCGGACGCAGCAACTTGCGGATTGTGACTTCGCTCGCGGCGTCTTTGCCAAAGTAGCGCAGCAGGTCCTTGGCAAGCAGGATACCGAGAACTTCGTCGCGATCTTCGCCAATGACAGGAAAGCGTGAGTGTCCCGACTCGACAATCATCTTCAGCGTCTCGTCGAATTCATCTTCAATATCAATGACGACCATCTGCGAGCGCGGCACCATGACGTCACGGACCTGCGTCGCAGATACCTCGAGAACGCCCGTGAGCATGCTTTTTTCTTCGGCGTCGAGTTCGACTTCGGACTCAATGAAAGTCTGGATTTCGTCTCGGCTCCAGGGCTCGCCCCGAAACGCGCGGCGAATGCGCGCGACCAGGCCGGGGGTGCCTGGGCCGGTGGTACTGGGAGGTTTTTCGTTCATAGTGTGGTGATTCTATCAGTTATCGCCGGTTTCCCCATACGGGTCCGGGACTCCAAAGTTGGAGAGAATCCGAGCTTCCAGCGCCTCCATCTCAACGGCCTCGGCATCCGTCTCGTGGTCATGGCCGAGCAGGTGCAGCGCACCGTGCACGAGCATGTGAGCCCAATGAGCTGCGACATCCTTGCCCTGTTCCGCCGCTTCGGCCCTGACGACCTCGGCACAGATGACAATGTCACCGAGCAGTCGCGGTACGTCCGCAGGCAGGCCCTCGACCTCGCCGGCTGGGAATGACAGCACGTTGGTGGGCTTGTCTATGCCACGATACTCGCGGTTCAACGCATGAATTTCACCGGCATCGACAATACGCACCGATACCTCTGAATGCCCGTCGACACCCGATACGCTGATCGCGCGGGCAACCCACGATTCGACCTCGGCGGTCTCGGGAGCAGTGTCGTCGTCGGTCGCGTTCTGAACGTCAACCTGAACTGTCATTTGCTTCGTAGGCTTTGACAATGCGCTGCACCAGCTGGTGACGCACGACATCTTTCGGGGTGAAGTAAGTGAACGAGACGCCTTTCACATCCTGCAACACGTCGGTTGCATTCCTGAGGCCTGACATCTGCCCGTTCGGCAGATCGATTTGCGTCACGTCGCCGGTCACGACGGCCCGCGATCCGAACCCGATGCGGGTCAGGAACATTTTCATCTGCTCGACACTCGTGTTCTGTGCTTCATCGAGAATAACGAACGACTCGTTAAGCGAACGGCCGCGCATGAAGGCAAGCGGCGCTATTTCGATCACATTGCGTTCAATGAGCCGGGTCACACGCTCCGCACCGATCATGTCGTACAACGCGTCATACATCGGGCGCAGGTAGGGGTCGACTTTCTGCGACAGGTCACCCGGCAGGAAACCCAGGCGCTCGCCGGCCTCAACGGCGGGCCGAACCAGTACGATCCGACGAACCTCTTCGCACTCGAGCGCGTCAACAGCCGCCGCCACCGCAAGATAGG
Organism: uncultured Woeseiaceae bacterium; assembly: GCA_945787845.1. Lineage (GTDB taxonomy): Bacteria > Pseudomonadota > Gammaproteobacteria > Steroidobacterales > Woeseiaceae > UBA1847. Next base: position 106,610 of record CALZJH010000016.1, read on the forward strand.
TTTTTCCGGTGCCTGCGGGACCGATGCCAAACGCAAGATCGTGACTTCGAATGTTGCGAATGTAAGCGGTCTGGTTGGCGCCGCGTGGGCGAATCAGTTTGCGGCGCGTCTGAATCGTGACTTCTTCCTGCGCCTCATCGACATCGGCATCGTCGTCGTTCACATCATCCATAAAGGACTCCTGCAACAGCATGTGCACGCGTTCCGGATCGAGCCTTTCCTGGCCGGTCATTTCAAACAGCCTCGACAACACGTCGCCGCCAACCTCGGCCGCGCCCGGCTGGCCAGTAATCCTGAACCGATTACCGCGACTCGCGATTTCGACATTGAGGCGGCGTTCGATTTGCCGCAGGTGTTCGTCAAACTGGCCGCAGAGGTTTGCTAGGCGGCTGTTATCGGCGGGCTCGAGGACTACGTCCCGAGAAATCTGGACAGCATTCAAGATCTGTATTGGTAACCTCTGTGCAGAAAGCCGCCTGTCGGGACGACAGGGGCGGTGCCAGCGATGGCAGAGAATCTATCAACGCAATAGATCATTGTCTCCGAGACTACGCCGCAGCCTCTTTGTTAGCAAGTCGACCGCGAAGCGAATTCGGCAACGCCTCTGTGATAACAACGTCCACAAAATCGCCGATAACAGCCGGATCCGCGTCGAAGTTAACCCAGCGGTTGTTTTCCGTACGTCCCGAAACCTGCTGCTCACTCTTCTTCGACAGCTTTTCGACGAGGACACGTTGCGTCGTGCCGACCATCGCACGACTGATGTCCATGGCCTGCTGGTTGATTCGCGCCTGCAGCAACGCCAGTCGTTCTTTCTTCACTGCCAGCGGCGTGTCGTCACTAAGGCTCGCCGCCGGCGTGCCGGGTCGTGCACTGAAGACAAAACTGAACGACTGGTCGAATCCGATCTCGGCGATCAGGTTCATGAGCTGTTCGAAATCCTTGTCCGTTTCGCCGGGGAACCCGATGATGAAGTCGGAACTCAAGGAGATGTCGGGGCGCGCCTCGCGCAGCTTTCGAATCTTCTGCTTGTACTCGAGAATGGTGTGGCCGCGTTTCATTGCAGCCAGCACCCGGTCGGAACCATGCTGCACCGGCAGGTGCAGGTAGTTGGCAAGCTTCGGTACCTCGGCGTAGGCCTGGATCAGGCTGTCCGTGAATTCCACGGGATGCGACGTCGTGAAACGAATCCGATCGATGCCGTCGACGGCCGCAACGTAGTAGATCAGCGTTGCGAGGTCGGCGACTTCTCCATCGTGCATCGGGCCGCGATACGCGTTGACGTTCTGACCCAGCAGGTTAACCTCGCGAACACCCTGTCCGGCCAGGCTCGCCACTTCGGCAATCACGTCGTCGAACGGCCGACTGATTTCTTCGCCACGCGTATACGGCACGACGCAGAAGCTGCAGTACTTGCTGCATCCTTCCATGACGGATACGAAAGCGGTCGGGCCATCTGCCCGCGGCTCGGGCAGCCGATCGAATTTCTCGATCTCGGGGAACGAGACATCGACAACCGATGACTTGCTGACACCGGCGTCGGTGATCAATTCAGGAAGCCGATGCAGCGTCTGCGGACCGAACACGACGTCGACGAACGGCGCACGTTTCGTGATGCCCTCGCCTTCCTGGCTGGCGACACATCCGCCAACACCGATCTTGATGTTCGGGTTCTTGTCCTTGAGCTGCCGCCAGCGTCCGAGTTCGGAGAAGACCTTTTCCTGCGCTTTTTCGCGAATCGAACAGGTATTCACAAGCAACAGGTCGGCATCTGCAGGCGAGTCGGTCAGTTCGTAACCGTGCGACTCGCGCAACACATCCGCCATCTTCTCCGAGTCGTACTCGTTCATCTGGCAGCCCATTGTCTTGATGTACAGCTTCATACCTGGCTCTAGCTAATGAATCCCAATGACTCGAGTTTTACCAATATACGATGTGCGGCGAGATCAGGCGAGATGCCGACGGTATCGATGACCATCTCGGCGTTCTCGGGGACCTCGTAAGGGTCGGAGATGCCCGTGAACTCCTT
>CALZJH010000017.1 GCA_945787845.1 uncultured Woeseiaceae bacterium
CTGCTCGAACAGCTCGAGGAAACGGAGCCGGTCGTCGAGGACTACGACGACGTCGGCGTCGCCTGAGCGGCCTCTTCCTGCTGTTTCAGCTCTTTCTCCCTGCCGCGGAGCGCGTACTCGGCGTCGCGCTCTGACCCAAGCAGGATAGCAACCCACCGCGTCCGCTCGTCACTCTCCAGGGCCATCTTCAGCGTCATTGTCAGCGGCACTGACAGCAACATGCCGACCGGCCCGAAAATAAAGCCCCACGCAAACAGCCCTACGAACACGACCAGCGGCGAGATACCTACGCCGTAGCCCATGAGGCGAGGTTCCAGGAAATTACCGAAGACAATGTTGATGCCGATGAAGCCGAGCGCGGTAGCGCCCGCGGCACCGGGCCCGATTTGCACCAGCGCAAGCAGCACGGCCGGAACCGCGGCGATGATCGAACCGATGGTCGGTATGTAGTTCAGCAGAAATGCGAGCATCGCCCAGAGCAGCGGGAAGTCGAGTCCGAGCGCCCAGGTCAACGTGCCGGCACAAAGGCCGGTAGCAAGACTGACGAGCGTCTTGATGCCCAGGTAGCGGCCGAGATTTTGCAGAAACAGGCGCGGGCCTTCGAGCGAGCGTTCACGGGCGCCAAATGCCGCCTCAAATTTCGTCTTCGCCGTCGACGCCTCGAGCAGAATAAAAATCATCGTAAAGATGATCAGGAACGTATTGGTCAGCACGTCACGCAAACTGTTCAGCAGGCCGGCGACAAGCCCCATTGCCCAGCCCGGATCGATCATGTCGCTGATGCTCTCGATCTTCTCGTCGACGTTGAGGTTGTTGACGATGAAATCGAACGCGCCGTCAATGATCACGTCGAGTCGTGCCTGGTAGCTGGGCAGTGCCGCCGTGAAATCGGCGATCGACGTGCCGAGAATGGTTCCCACTACCGCGAGGAACATCATGAGCGCGGTGACAATAAGCAGTGCGGCAAGAACCGACGGCACGCGATGCTGCTGCATCCAGAGCATCGGGCGTACTGTGATCAGCGCGAAAAATGCGGCGAGCAGGAACGGCACAAGCAAGACGGACATCATCTGCATGCCGTAGATCACAACGACCACGGCCGCCATCATGATGATGGCGCTGGTTCTCTTCTGAGGCACCTGCTCCACAGTCAGATCAACTCACTCAAAATGTCTTCTTTTCCTTCGGCGAATACAGTTCGGCCTCTTCACGCGTGAGCTGCTCGATCTTGACGCTCCAGCGTGCAAGCGTCGAACTGACGCGAAGCTGGTAGAGACCCGCCGAGTGAAACAGCTTGACGCCGTTGCCGCGATGCTTGGTGTACAGCACGCGACCGACGTGACGACTCGTCTTTGCTTCGATTAGCGTGATCTCGAGTCCCATCAGCTGCTCGAAGTCGCCGTCGAGGCGCCAGTCGAGCACCCACGGCGACTCCACGCGGAAGATCGCCGTCGTCATGTTGCCCGAGCCGCTGAACTCCGCGACGCGTGTCTTGGCTGCGGCGGGCGATCCTGCGAGTACGAGCGCGAGCAGGAGTGGAATTAGGATTTTTTGCATGAACACCTCTGAGTGGATTCTAACACCGAAGATAGTGCAGCGACTCTGTGGACAGGGCCCTGGCGGGATGTCCGATCAGACCCTCCAGCACGGCGGCAGTTCCCGTATTGCCTTCCTCGAGCATGGTGAGCTGGTCTTGCGTGACCGGGTAGAATGGCAGCCAGTCAAAGAGCGTTGCGCCAACGCGCATGATCCATAGCGGCATGGGCAGGAGAATCTTGGACTTCCCGGCGGCGGCCGCAACCCGCCGCACTATCTCGTCCCAGCCCAGGACCTCGGGCCCTGCCAGCTCGAGGATCTTGCCGATCGTGGCGTCATCGGCCAATGCCGCAACAAACGCTGCCGCAACATCTTCGATATAGACGGGTGACATTTCGACGCCGGCAAACGCCACCGCGGGAAGCGGCGGCTTCACCATGTCGCGATACAGCTGGGTCGCAAATTCCATCGTCCCGCGCGGATCGCCGAAGATGACCGAAGGACGCAGGACCGTTACGTCCAGCTCGCTGTCGAGCGCATGGACTTCGGCACGGCGTTTGGTTTGCTGGTACTTCGTGCCGGGGTCTTTGACGCCGATGGCGCTCATCAGCAGCATGCGCCTGATCCCCTGCTCCTGCGCCGCTGCGACCGTATCGACGACGCCCTGGTATTGCGTCTGCTCGAACGTGATTCCGCGCCGCGGAAACTCACGCAATAAGCCGACCATGTAGATGACCGCGTCACAATCCGCCAGGACATTACGCAGCGCATCCGTCGACTCGAGATTGCCGCTGGTCAGGCGGACCTCGTCGACCCGCTGCACCTTGCTCTCACTGCCGGGGCGCACGAGCAGATTGACGTCGTGCCCGCCATCGAGCAACGCGTCCACTATATATCCGCCAACAAACCCGGTACCGCCAATGATTCCGACTCTCACGACCTTGGTACTCCGTTGAGTGTTCCAGGAACTTCAGACCAGCCATCGTGCCAGAAAATCCCGGTAGACTGTGATTCATGAGCTCTGTACGCGCCCTCGTCATTCTCACGGGCACCGCCTGCCTGGTCCTCGTGGCCCTGCTGCTGCTCGATATCCGGGTACCTGCGGCCCTGGCCAAGTTCATTGCATCGACGGCGTTTATCGGGGTCGCGATACGGTCCGGCGCCTGGTCGTCAACCTACGGCCGCCTCGTCCTCCTCGGCCTCGCGTTCTCATGGTTCGGCGATATGTTCCTCATCGGGCAGTCCCGGGTTGCCTTCCTGAGCGGGCTCGTCGCCTTCCTGCTCGCGCACGTGGCCTACGTGTCGGCATTCGTGCGTCACGGCTACCACCGCGGTTGGGTCTGGGCTGCTGTCGTGCCCATTACCGCGATTGCAATTGGCGTGTTCACCTGGCTCGAGCCACATACACCGGAGGCGCTGATGTTCCCGGTGCGGGCCTATATCGTCGTCATCAGCCTGATGGTGATCTTCGCAATCGGCACGCAGGGTCGCGGCGGGTCGCGGCTGATCGTGACCGGCGCCGTGCTGTTCTTCCTGTCCGATTTGTCGGTTGCCGCCCTGCGGCTCGTGCAGACGGAGTACCCGACCTATCTGCTGGGCCTGCCGTTCTACTACGCCGGTCAGGTTTGCCTGGCCCTGAGCTCGTCGCAGTCGCGATCCCACTGAGGCGTGCCCTCGAAGCGCTCCACGAGAAAGTCGATAAAAGCGCGCACGCGGTAGGAGAGATGCCGCGTCGGCGGGTATACGGCATAGGCTGGCGTAACCGGCCATTCGTACTCCGTGAGAATCGGGGTGAGGTTGCCTCGCCGGATGGACTCCGACGCGAGGAAGGTTGGCTGAACGACGATGCCGAGTCCGTGCGACGCTGCATTGGTCAGGAAGTCACCGCTGGATGCCCGCATGGTGCTCTTGATGTCCACGGCGCGGCGCTTGCCGGTGCTGTCGGTCCACGACCAGCGGTCGGGATCCTCGAGATTGGAGTAAACGAGGCAGTCGTGGTCCTTGAGCTCGTCGGGCGATGCCGGCGTACCGTGCATGTGCAGGTAGTGCGGGGAGGCCGCAACGATGGTACGCGCGTCGAAGAGTTTGCGGGCGATCAGCGACGAGTCGCGAAGATGACCGATACGCACCGCGACGTCGATGCCCTCCTCGATAAGATCAATGCGCCGGTCGTTAAGATTGAGGTCGAACTTCAGCCGCGGGTGCCGCTTGGTGAAGGCGGCGATGGGCTTGCACATGTGGCGGACACCGAACGACAGCGGTAACGCGACGCGCAGCGTGCCGCTCAGCTCGCCGTGCTCCTGCTGCACTGCCGCCTCGGCTTCGTCGAGGTCGGCCAGGATGCGGGCGCTGTGCTCGAAGAAGCTCTGGCCCGTCTCGGTGAGGTTCAGGACCCGGGTCGTGCGGTGCAGCAACTGGACCCCGAGCCGCTCCTCGAGCGCCGAAACGCGGCGGCTTACCGCGGACTTGGCGATATTCAGCCGATCGGCGGCGGCGGTGAAGGTTCCTGCCTCGACCACGGCCACAAAGGCCTGTAAATCCTCAAATTTGTCCATATTGTTGCGTTTACGAGAACAATGATATCTCCAGACTAATATTTATCTCGCTATTGTCAACAGCCAAACTGTCTGCAACTTGTGAATGACACCGAATACGGAGACAGACTCATGACAGCACCACTCAAGATCCTGGAAGTACAGGCCAGCGCCCGCGGCACGGGCTCGATCAGCCGTGAGCTCACGGCCGACCTGATTGCCGCCCTCGAAGACCGCCATGGCGACGTCGATATCACCCGGCGCGATCTCGCCCAGGGCCTGCCGTATGTCGACGAGGCCTGGGTCGGCGCCAATTTCACGCCGGATGAAGACCGGACCAGCACGCATCGCCAGATCCTGTCGCGGTCGGACGATCTCGTTGCCGAATTAGCGACAGCCGACGTCCTCGTGATCGGCGCGCCGATCTATAACTTCTCGGTGCCGGCCGTACTAAAAGCATGGATCGATATGATCTGCCGCGCGCGACTGACGTTCCGTTACACGGACACCGGCGTCGAGGGGCTGCTCGATGGCAAGAAAGCTTACGTTGTCGTACCGTCCGGTGGTGTGCCGGTTGGCAGCCCGGCGGACTTCGCAACGCCGTACCTGCGACACGCACTCGGTTTTGTCGGCATCACCGACGTCGAATTCATCGGTGCGCAGGGTGCGGATCGAGGTAACGACAACGCACTCGACGCGGCACGCGCGAAAATCGCGGAGCTGGTTCACCTCGCGCCGCAGGCGGCGTAACACAACCGAATTTTAAGGAGACGATCATGTACGACATCATTCGTTCCGACGATCGCGGCACTGCCGACCACGGCTGGCTGAAGGCGAAGCACACGTTTTCATTTGCCGAGTACCAGAACCCCGAGCGCGTGCACTTTGGCAAGCTGCGCGTCATCAACGAGGACCGCATTGCCCCGGGCAAAGGCTTCGGGACGCACCCGCACAAGGACATGGAGATCGTGACCTACATCATTAGCGGCGCGATTGAACACAAAGACAGCATGGGCAACGGCACAATCATTCGGGCCGGCGAAGTACAGCGCATGACCGCGGGCACGGGCGTCCTGCACAGCGAGTTCAATCACTCCCAGGAAGAAGAACTGCATTTGCTGCAGATCTGGATCTTCCCCGAGCAGAAAAACCTCGAACCGGGCTATGAACAGACGCTGTTTTCCCGCGACGAAAAACTGAACAGGCTGCGCCTGATCGGCTCACGCAACGGCCGCGACGGGTCCATCACCATTCACCAGGACGTGGATCTCTACTCCAGCGTGCTCGAAAGCGGCAAAGAGGTTTCGCTGGACAACATTGCGGACCGGCACATTTTCGTCCAGGTTGTGTCCGGCGATGTCGTCGTCAACGACCAGCAACTCAATGCAGGTGACGGGCTGGAAATCCGCGACGTCGATGCGGTTGAGGTTCGCGCGATCACGGACTCGGAGTTCCTGTTGTTCAACCTTGGCTAGCACGCTGGGTTAGAATGCGCGCATGCGTATTCTGACTTTTATGACGAGCCTGTGTCTCGTAGCGGCATGCGGTGGTGGCGGCGGTAACGGCAACGCGGCTCCGCCACCCCCTCCTCCTTCCGGAGCAACGACGATCAGCGATGTGCAGGGCAACGGCCCTGCCAGTCCGCTGGAAGGTACGACCGTTACGGTGGCGGGTATCGTGACGGGCGACTTCCAGGAAAACGATAACGACGACCGCCGCAACCTCGGCGGTTTCTACATACAGGACGGCCCGCCGGACGGCGATGTGCAAACCTCGGACGGTGTGTTCGTATTCGACGGCACGAACCCGCCGACTGACATCAGTGTTGGCGATGTCGTCGAGGTCACCGGAACGGTCGCCGAGTACTTCGGCGAAACGCAAATCAACGCGTCGTCGGTGCGCGTCACGGGAGCCGGCGCGGTGATTCCCTTGCCGCTCCAGCTCCCCGTGAGCGGCGCGACGACCAACAGCGACGGCGATGCGATCGCCGACCTCGAGCGCTACGAGGGCATGCTGGTCGAGTTTCCCGACACGCTGACCGTGACCGGCCATCGCAACCTTGCTCGCTTCGGCACCGTGGTTTTGTCAGAGGGCGGCCGCTTGCGGCAATTCACCAACGGCAGTGCGCCCGACGTCGCAGGCTATGCGGCACACAAAGATATGAACGCGCGCCGCTCGATCGTGCTCGACGACGGCCTGCGCGTGCAGAACCCCGCGGAGATCCACTACCTCAATGCAGGCGCGGCGGCAGATTACTCGATCCGCTCCGGCGATACGCTGGACGGGCTGGTTGGCAACCTGCGGTACTCGAGGGGCAGCGGTGGCGACGGCGACGAAACCTGGCGGCTGATGCCGACCGCGGATCCTGAGTTCGTCTCTACCAATCCCCGCCCGGGCGCGCCGGATATCGGCGGCTCCGTCCGGGTCGCGAGCTTTAACGTCCTGAACTTCTTCTCGACCATCGATGGCGGCCAGAACAATTGCGGACCGCAACAGGACCAGGGTTGCCGCGGCGCCGACAGCGCCACTGAGTATGCCCGCCAGCTCGAGAAAACCGTGACAGCGCTGACCATGCTTGATGCCGACATCATCGGACTGATCGAACTCGAGAACAACGCGAGCGCTTCGTTGAGCGCGCTCGTCGATGCAATGAACGCGAAGATCGGTGCCAATAACTACGCCTGGCTTGATACCGGCACGATTCACGACGACGTTATCAAAACCGGTTTCGTCTATCGCACGTCAACCATCTCGACCGTTGGCGATTTCGCGCTGCTCGATCGCAGTGTGGATTCGCGCTTCAATGACGCTCGCAACCGGCCGGCACTTGCACAGTCGTTTGAAGTCGACGCCACGGGCGCGGTGCTCACCGTGGTCGTCAATCACCTCAAATCGAAAGGTTCGTCATGTGAGACTGACGGCGACCCCAACCTGAACGATGGGCAAGGCAACTGCAACATGACACGCACGAGCGCCGCGGCGGCGATGGCCGACTGGCTGGCAACCGACCCGACCGGCAGCGGTGATGACGACGTTCTGGTCATCGGCGACCTGAATGCCTACCTGAAGGAAGACCCGCTGAGCGCGTTCGCGAGTGCCGGGTACACGAATCTTCTCGACTCCCAGGCAGACCCGTATTCGTTCTCTTTCGATGCGCAGGCCGGCGCGCTGGATCACGCGATCGCATCGGCAAGCCTCTTGCCGCAGGTAGCAGAGACCATCGAGTGGCATATCAACGCGGACGAACCGCGATTGCTGGACTACAACCTGGAAAACGGGCGCGACCCGAACCTGTTTGACGGCAGCACGCCGTACAGAGCGTCCGACCACGACCCGGTCGTGATCGGGCTCGACCTCACGAACTAGCGGCTGACGTTACCGCGGTGCTCGAGGTAGTAACGCACCGCGTCCTGAACATGTCTGAAGCGATCGCCACCCAGGTGCTTGCCGCCGTACCAGCGCGTCACGACGACGATATGGTTTTGCAGTCCTTCCCGCTCCAGCATGCGGACGATCACCATGCCCGCCCCGGCTTCCCCGTCGTCATTCTTTAGAGGGCCATTGTCACCGATGAACGCCCAGGTGTTGTGCGTCGCCCTGGCAAACTTCTTCTTGCGGCAAAGCTCCTTGATGAAAGCCCGGGCTTCGTCCTGTGAGTTGCACGCGCCACCCGACACAGCGTATTTCGAGCCACGGTCCGTAATGATCGAATCGAAAATCTGCAGGGAGCCACTCATTTCGTTAACAGCTTTTCCATGCGGTAGTTCGTCAGCATCACGGCGCGATGGTCGACATCCTGCTGAAGAACGCCCAGATCTCGCTGGCCCCGTCGACTTCCTTACTGACGCGGCCGATGCGGCGGCGCGGGAGGTACTGTCTGCCCGCAGGCCAGGTGTGCCCACCGCCTTCGATCCGGTACAGAATGACGGGCGCCTGCCGGCACTGCTCCCACGTCGTGCGCAGGACCCGCGTCTGATCGTTGACCTCATCGATCACGGCACTATCGCTCGGCGTCGTTTCACAGTCATTTCGCTGCCGCCAGAAGTCGATCGTGTCGTCGGTCGACATGACCAGTCCGCGCTCCTTGCGACGAACCTTGATTTGCCCGCCATCGTAGGGGACGAGCGGATCATCGGTGCCATTGAGCACCGCTATGCCAATGTCTCGTGCCGTGCATGTATCTTCCATGAAGACGGGCATTGGCATCGCGACCGGGGCTATCGCGCGGATGCGATCCGGAAACTGGCAGGCGACGAAATAGGAGGCCTGGCCCCCACGCGAAATCCCTGTCGCAAAAATCTGCGTCTCGTCGACCGGCTGAGTGTCAACGAGCTCATCCATGAGTGCGGCGAAAAAACCCCGGTCATCGATCCGAACGTCGAGCGCCTCGGACACCACGCCAGCGCCAAAGTCCCAGGTTTTTTTCACCGCGTCGGGATACGCGACAATGAAGCCTTCCCGATCAGCGATGGTGTGCAGCGATCGCCCAACCTCACGTGCGATGCCACGCGCCGTGCCACCACCGCCATGAAATACGAGCACGAGCGGCCTTTTCTCGTCGCTTAACGAAACAACTGAAGGCACATAGAGCAGGTATGAACGGTCGCGCTCGCCGACGACAATCCTGTGCTTCTGCAGCTTCGCGCCCGCTGCTGCTGCAACAACGGGCGCAACCGCCAGCAGGCCGACGACCGCGGCCACAAGCACCAATCGGATGTCGATTCTGTTCAGAGCTTATTCCGGTTTGCGGAACTTCAGGGTCATGCGATTGGATTCACCGACCGCCATGTACTCGGCTTTCAGCTCCTCATTGCCTTCGCTGGTTGCGAGCGTCGGCGGCAAGCGCCAGACGATGTCCTCCTCGGTCGGTTGGTCCTTCGGGTTCGCGTTGATGTCGCTTTCGGCAACGAACTCGAAACCGGCGGCCTCAGCCTTGGCGATAACGAAACTCTTCTTGAGATAACCGTGGCTGCCGTCCGCAAACTCGTCCGACATGTCATCGCGCGCATGATGTTGCACGACGCCGAACGTGCCGCCCGGTTTCAGGACCGCGAATGCGTCAGCAAGCGCCATCGTCAGGAAGCCACCCTTTGAATCGAAGTTTGCGAGGTTGTGCAGCACGCGCGGAAAGAACACAACATCCGCCGTGCCATGGTACTTCTCAGGCATGGAACCCATGATGAACGCCTCGATCGATGCGCCCGAGTCCCCGCGCCATTCTTCGGCACCGGCCGGCCAATCGGTGAGCCAGGTGCTGCGCTTGGCAATGAAGTCCTCGGTGCCGAAGGGGAAGTTGGGCCAGATTTCCATCGGGTAGTCGGTGCCGATGAGGCAGCCCTCTGTGCCGAGATAGGGCAGCAGCAGTTTCGTGTACCAGCCGCGGCCCGGGAGGCCTTCAACGACGGTCATGCCGGGTTCGATACCGAAAAACTCCAGCGTCTCCTTGGGGTTACGGTACGCGTAACGCGCCTGCACGTCCTCGGGTTGTGCCGCGAGCACGGCGTCCAGCGTCATCGTCTCGGCGGCGGCCTCGGCCGCAGGCTCTGCGTCGGGTGTTGCCTCGGCAACGGGGTCGGCTGCCTGCTGGCAACCGAACAGGAATAGAACGGAAAGTAAGGTAATGCTGTATTTCATGGTGGTCCCCGGGGAGCGCAAGGTGGATGAATCGGAAAGTATGCGTCAGTCGAGATCGCTCAACAATGCATGAACGTCGCGACGAACCGTGTCGATCGCCTCGATGATCATCTGCTCGGCCTTGTCCTTCTCACCGAGCTTGTCGGAATTCTGTTGCCACGCGTCTCTGAGTGCGCCGGCTGACTCCGGTACCGGTGTCTGCAGAATCGACGCCAGGTCATCAATCGTCAGGACAATTGCCCAACCGGTCAGGGGATTACCTGCGTCCTCGGCGTCCATGCCCCAGTGCCGGTGGTAAACGACCTGCTGCAATTCGCCGAGATTCCTGAGCACTTCAACAGAGATGAGGCGCTGGTTGCGATTGAACTCGCTCGACTCGTTACGCCACGTGTTGTAGCCGAGGCTGGTCACAGCCACGACAAGACTCACGATAGCGACGAAGTTGCGCCGGACCTGGTCAATTATTCTTGTCCCGGGCTTCATTCTGAAACAGACCGGCTATCGACCCGATTTATTTCCGGGATCTAGAAACGCATACTTACGCCAATACCGAACTCGTCGCTGTCGACGTCCTGTCCCGGGAACGTGTCCGGGTCGTCCAGCCGGTAACGAGCAGTAAGTTCGATATTGTCGCGCACGAACCAGCCGCCAAACACCTCGGTTGTATCCAGATCAAACCCGCCGCTCCGGTCTTGTCGTGCGAAACTGAGTCCGAACTCAATCGACGCAGTCGGGAACAAGGAACCTCGCAAGGCAATGGTGTCGCCATCGCCGCCAGTGTCCGATTTGGCGAAAGCGACGTCCGCTCCATACTGCCAGTTGGCGCCAAGCGAGCCGATATGACTGAAACTTAGTGCAATCACGGTCGGGTTGGAGCTGCCAACGTCGAGAGTCGTGATCGCCAGTTCTAACGTCGTCGCCTGGCCGAGATATTTTCCCGCACCAAGCGTGTATCTGTTCGCATCAAACCTGGCGAAAGCAGGTACCCCAGCGTTATTCATAATGTCCACGTCCAACTCGGCTCTGGAGACGCCGGCTCGCGCGAACCAGCCGCTGTCTCTCCAGACGTGGCGCAAGTCCAGTGCATACTCGTTGCTTGAACCGTCGCTGCGAGTCGTTTGCGGCGGGATAATGCCTCCACTGGAGAACTCGGTCGTGGTCGACTCATCGCCGTTGGAGTAACTGATGACGAGACTCGACGCACGACTCATAAAGGATGCCCGGGATTTCGGACCATTGGCGTCGGACAGTCCCGAGTAAAACCAGACGCCCGTCAGGCCGATAGTGTCCGAGTCTGAAGAAGTCGTTGTTATCCCCAGCGACGGGTCCGGCACGCCACCAAAGGTCGGAACAACCGTGGAATCGGATTGCCCCGACCCATAGGTCAGGCCAACCTGGTAATCGTAGTCCTCACCGGCGGCGACCGATGTCAAACCGCAACCAACTAACAATACGAGCGCTGAACTGCCTGTTCTCATCGATTATCTTCCTTGTAGCTTTATTAAGAGCATTCCTGCCAAAAAGTGGCCAATAGTATACATATGCGTCATTGGGACCACATAAGTATTGAGCACAGTCTCTGGAACGTAAAGAGGTTCGTGCTGCGATCAGGCCGGACGACTTATTCGAAACGCCCAAAAGGCCAGTCCGGCCGGCACGACCAGGCCCACCCATGAAACGTACATCGGCACCGCGTAGTCATCGACCTGGACTGACATACCGTAGATGATTCGAAAAAGGTGTGCCAACGCAACCAGGGAAAAAAGCACACCTGATACGACGCAGTAGTTCTTGTATCCCATAACGACCTCCTGCAGTACGCTTGCGATGCTGTGCTGCGCACTCACTTACCTTAGCTGTTTCATTTGCGAAGACAGTCTGCGCCAGTTCTTCGCTGCGTATCGGTGCGCTTGCCGCAATGAAAACCACAATGCCAATGTGCTTACAACGGGGATTGAGGGTACGCCCTTAAATTCTGTAATCCTGCGAACCCGGGTCTTGTCGCCCTCGATCGGCTCGAGTAGAAACGTGTCCTGGAGAAACGACACCCACTTCCGACACCAGACGTTGGTGTCTCGCATCTCGTAGACCAGCTTTCTATCAGCGACAAGCTCAACAATCTCCTGTTGAATGTAGCCCCTGTCGGTCGTGCATTGACGTGTATTTCCCACCCTGGGCTCGCCCTCCAGGACTTTGCAGCTGAGCGGCTTCGGGATTCCGAGTCGGAACGCGAGGGGGTACGTGTCGTCCATACGCGCCGAAAAGAAGTGAGGATAGATATCCCCTGGCGCACAATCAAAGATCCACGACGATCGAATTTTCATCTCACTAGTGATTATCCCATGTAAACAGCACGTGGGAAAAATCTCTGCGCCTGAGGTCCTCGGGTCGAATAAAGAAGGCGCCAATTCCGGCGTCGCCCCACAGAACCGATGGCTGGTCGGCACTTGATGAACTCGCGAGTTCGAACAAGAGCAGCCAATCCTCGTCCTGCGCATTCTCACGGGGATCCCATTGGGTGAAATCGGCGTAGCCTCCGACCCATGCAATCGAACGAACGGTGACATGGCTGCTGTAACGAACTGCGACGCTTTCCGCACGATCACCGTATTGCTCGAAAAAGTCCCAGCCGCTCCCGCCAAACACTTTGCCAAACCGATAGTCGGCCGGACCCGGATAGCTCGTCCCGGCGGAAAACGTCAGCTTCGCCTCATCGTCGACAGGAAGCAGACCCTCTGGTCCGGCGGGCACCGTGCGAACCAGTTCCTTCTCATTTTCGACGACCGACTCGTGCCAGACAATGCGGAAGTAGTCCTGCGATTGCATGAGCTCAAACTGCGCTTTGGCGTCATAAGGTTTTTTGTCGTAGAACTGCAGACCCCAGACCTGGTTGCGGCTATCGATATCGTCCGAAATGAAGAACTGGAGGATGCCGCTCTCGGGATAATCGGGTAGAGCCGGGACATCCGCGAAATTGATCTGGGCAAGCAACTTCAGCGGCCTGCCGTCAGGGTCACGCGGATACTCGAACCCCTTCGGCATGTACGGCACGCCCAGCAGTTTGCTGTCGTAGACCGACGTTTTACCCACCGTTCCTTTCGCCGTCGCGAACGGCAGCGCGCTCTTGTCGAAAGCGGCGCGATAGTCGGCCATTTCCTCTGGAAAATCGGCGATCACTTCATCGTTGTAATAAGGCGCTAACTCGTCGTAATTTCCCGGGAGCCCGGATGACCGATCCCCGCAACCCGCAATAGCTGCCAGGCAGACCAGGAGGGCCCAGGTTACCGTTCGCCGCACCAGTGTAATGTCAGTCATCGTCTTTGGACTCCATCTGATCGTTGTTCGATTAGCGTGATAATTCCTGCTTTGGCGCCGGCGTGTTACGACCGCCCTGGTGGAGAACAAGCCCGCTGACATTGCCCGCATCGTCTTTCGTAAACGTGATCTGTGCGTCGACCACCGTGTAGAAGAACTCCGTCTCGGATTCCGGGAATACCTGGTAATTGTCTTGCCCGGTTGCCTGGGCCCAGAGGTCGCCGTTCTCCACGGTGACCGTGAGTGCGAAATCCGGCGTCAGCGGGTAAAAGCCGACATACGTCTCGAGAATGTCCGTTGACACGGGCACTTCGACTCGCCGACGTGGCGGCGGCGTGAGCGGAAATTCAGGGTTGATCAGGTGCAGGCCGATGTCGTCCGTATCGTGGGTCGAATTGGTCAGCACGACCGCACCGACACCGCGCACCGGGTCGAAACCGGCAAATGCGTGATACCCACCCGTACCCCCGTTGTGCCATACCACCTGGTCACGCCCCAGGCTCAGGATGATCCAGTTGAGGCCGATATCGACATTGCCGTTGAGATTGGCTCGCGACTCGTGCGTGACGCGCATCGCTTCTTCGAGCGGCGATTCGGCGGGGCCCGTATTGGCCGCGATGAACGCCAGCATGTCACGCACGTTCGAACGCAGCGCACCCGCGCCCTCGAGCGTGACAATGTCCCAGTTGGCTGCCGCGTTGCCGGCCATGTCGTGACCCATTACCAGCCAGTGACGCATGTCGTCACTCAACGTGATTCCCGTGCTGCTCATTCCGAGCGGCTCGAGAATGCGCTCGCGTACCAGGTCTTCGTAAGAGCTCCCGGCCGCAAGCGACAGCGCATGACCCAGCAGGCCTACGGAGAGATTCGAGTATTCGCCCAGCGCGTCGATGTCGCGTCGCAACTCGTGATTGGACAGAAATTCGTAGAGCTGTGCCACGGAATAATCCGCATACGGATTGGCGGGATCGGCAGGGTTGAAGTTGTCCGGCATCCGCGGCAACCCCGAGCGATGCGTCGACAGGTCAAGCAGTGTGATATCCCTGCCGCCGCGCGTTGGCATGGTAACTTCATCCTCAGGCAGGTACTTCGCTACCGGGTCGTCGAGGGCCACCTCGCCTTTTGCCACCATGTCCGCAAGCAGGATGCCCGTGAAGACCTTGGTGATCGAACCGATCTCGAAGACAGATTGCTCACCGAAAGGCTGCGCGCCGGGACCCGGCTCGCCCGCGGCAAAGACGCGCGTCGAGCCGTCCGCCTCCATGACACCAACGACGATACCGACGGCGCGCTTTTCGTCAACGCGCGACTGGATCAGCGCCTCGATGTCCGCGTCCGGCGGGAAATGCTGTTGCGCCGCTGGCTCCTCTTTCGCGCACCCCGCGAATGTAAGCAGCAGCGCCGCCAGAAAGTAACAGTATCGAGTCATCGTGGTCCTTCGTTTCTGCGACGCACGCTTTGCGTGCCGCCGTTTGTACGGACATGTACGTAAATGCAGAACTCTGAACCCGGTTTGTCGGTCAAAGCTCAAGTCGCTGTGAATCTTGTAGAGGGATAGTGCCATGCCAGTCAATCGATTGTCTCTCGTGTCTGGCTTACTGTTGACGACCCTTTTCGCCGGCACGGCCACCGCACAAAACAACGCCTATGTATTCGGCGCCATCGGCAACGCGAACTCGGACGTTGCGCTTGGCGGCCTGAACCGTGTGGATGACGACAACAGCAGCTACAAGTTGGGCGCCGGTTACGCGTTTACGCCAAACGTGTCGCTCGAGTTCGCCTACCAGAATTTCGACCGTCATAGCGGCGAGACGGACTGTCCACCGGGCTTTGCGTGTCTCGTCATTCCTGTCGCGGCGCGCGCCGACGTGACGGGCGTTTCGCTGGCCGTGGTTGGCAGCGTTCCGCTTTCGGACAGGTTCAGCGCGTACGGCAAGCTCGGGGTCTTCAGTTGGGATGTTGAATTCGAGGGTTTCTCGTCACCCTTCGACGACTCTGGCGAGGACCTGCTCTACGGCGTCGGTCTCAGGTGGTCCATCGATGACCGCTGGAAGGTGTTCGCGGAGTATGAAAGGGTCGAACTCGACCTGGATACCGCCCAGCTTGGTGTGAGCTTCCATTTCTGATCTTTGCCGATAGTCCGGTATCCTGCACCGACGCGCCGCGGACTATCGAAGCATGAAAGCCATCACCTATTCAGACTACGGACCGCCCGACGTTCTGCACGTCGAGGAGGTGCCTGCACCCGAACCCGGGGACGATGAAGTCCTGATTCGGGTTCGCGCGGCTGAGGCCACGAAGTCCGATACCGAGATGCGGAGCTTCCGATTCGCCGTGAACTGGTTCTGGCTGCCCTTGCGTCTTGCGATTGGCGTGCGCAAACCGAGGCAGAGAATCCTCGGCGGCTACTTCGCCGGCGAGGTCGTCGCGCTGGGGAACGATGTGACGCGGCTTGCCGTTGGCAACGAGGTCTACGGCACGGCCGGCATCCGCTTCGGCGCCTACGGCGAGTACGTCAGCCTGCCTGCGAGCTACACGATTGTCCCCAAGCCGACCAACATGAGTTTCGCCGAAGCTGCGGCCGTGCCACTGGGCGCGCTCAATGCGTTGCACTTCCTGCGGCTCGCCAACATTCAGAAAGGCGAAAAGGTGCTGATCAATGGCGCGGGCGGCAGCATCGGTGCGTATGGCGTGCAGATTGCCAAATCCATGGGCGCGGAAGTGACGGCCGTGGACAAAAGCATCAAGGAGGACTTCATACGACGCATGGGGGCGGACCACTTCATTGATTACACGAAGGAGGACTTTGCCGCGGCGGGTGAGACCTATGACGTCATCTTCGACATGGTCCCCGGCAGTGACTACGGCGCATGCGTCAGGCTACTCAATCCCAATGGGCGTTACCTGACCGGCAACCCGACCTTCTCGTTCATGCTGCGCTCGGTGTTCACTACCTGGTTTTCCGACAAGACCGTCCTCTTCAGGTTTGCCCGCGAGTCCAAAGAAGAACTACTGGCGCTCAAGACGATGATTGAAGCCGGGGAGATCGGCTCGATTGTCGAAAAGGTGTACCCGATGGAGGGGGCCGCCGAGGCGCACCGCCGCGTCGAGACCGAGGAACGGCTGGGCGCCCTCGTGATTGCGATCGGTGGGTAGCGTGTCACTTCAGATACAGCGTTAGCGCGACTCCGCAAGTAGCTCTGCGCAGACCATCGGACGTAACAAAAGCGCGAGACTTAGCCTAAGTTTCCGCGGTGGCTATTGCGTAGGCCGAGATTGTGGACAATGCATCATGCGTCGCCCAGATAGGGCGCTGTAAAGGGCCCCAGTTCCACAAGCCCTGCTCATTGCTTTCGGCAAGCTCATCTATGCATCTTCCTACCCGTGGCCTTACAGCAAAACCTCTGGATGTCAGGAGCGCGCGCGCAACCCATGTCTTCGTAAAGTGCTTTACGACGAGATTGCAGAATTTTGTTCCATATTTCCTATTAATGTCTTCCGTGGTATCTGCCCAGGTATCACGACACTCGAGCCACCGAAGTGCATGCGCTACAGATGCTTCATCAGCACCTAACTGCCCATCTGTATCGTCGTAGGCGTTGCGCAAAGCCATTATCGCCATTGCCGAATGCAAGACTGAGGGCTCGCGCCCCGCCTTCACATGGCTCTCTCCTTCTTCCGTTATTACACGTCGTGGCCAATGTAGGTAATAACCCTCTTCGCTGACATATGACGCCGATTCGATCGTATCTATGATCTGGGCAAGCTTCGCCGAATCGGGCTTTGTTGCGCGAAGCGCCTCTGCGACCAGACAAAGCGTAAACAAATAGGAAGGCCGTACTGGCGCGCCCTCATCGCCAAGGAGGTTTTCAAGGGCGCCCCCTAACTCCGTAAGCGTTTCGCTATTCACCCAGTGTCGAAGACCTAAGATTACGAAAGCAGTCGGTTCAAGTTGGCTGTCCTCGGCCATTTGTGAACTCGCGCTCCACCCGCCGTCGAGAGTGCTTCGCATTTCCAGGAGCGTAGCAACTGCGTCATCCGCAACCTGCCTTGCTCCTTGGCGCAATGCACCAGTCATGTGAAGTATGCGGAGTCCGTAGGCCGTCGCGACAGTGCTAACACGATCGTCATCTAGCTCATGACTCCACCCGACCCAACTTGTATTTCGGTCCGATTTCATTCCTCGAACGGAGCCCATAAGTGCGTTCTCAGAATCTCGGAACATCTTCGCAATATCGAGCGATCGCGGCCCTCGAATGCTTCTATCGAAACCTCCGGATCTAGGAACAACAATACCGGGGTAACGCCGCGCGTTTTCCACGATGCTTTTCGGATTACCCTGCGGTTCCAGGGCGATGAATGATGCCTCTACCAGGCGAGCGGAGATATCGTAGTCGACGACATAAAAACCAGCACTCTTACCTGTTGCCTCGCCGCCGCCAATGGTTCCTCCTGATAGCACAAGCTGCGCTTGGTCATTCAGGCTGGTTCCACTCGAGAATGGCTCCGGATAGTGCTTATGTCCATGTAAGATCAAATGAAATGCTGCTTCAGTCAGCTCTTTGACGAAACGTCCCGCGTTTGTCGGTACGTCGAACTTCTTAACTTCCTCAATGGGCAACGGGACGACATGATGATGCAATACTGCCACCTTGAGCGCGTCCTCGAGTTCGTCTCTTGCGAACTCCCGCAGTATGTTCATGATTCCATGAAATAGACCAAGCTCTTCGGGTTGAATACGTGCCGGGTCAATACTTATCTCGCCCTCAAAGGCTTTCAGCACGGTCTCAAAATCTTTCTTGTACTTCGATCGGGCGCCGCGGAGTGACTCGACAGCAGCCCGCGTCTTCGTGTCAACCTCTATATGGCTTCCCGACACGCTCGCAGAGTTAAAGGCATATATCAGGAGATTGCGATCCCTGTCGAATACGAAAGGAAACGGCAGACCGGCTCCACCTGCATCATCGGCGGTATGGGCAAAAGCACCCCATAAGGGCGAGTGCTCTGCTGACTCCAGTGCAGTTTGGAGGTTACGCAAAATAGTTTTCTGACCTGGGTCATGCGAAGGAAGCCAAGGACGAACGCAGCGCTCGCCTATGAATTGATGATAGTTTTCCCAACGTTCTTTCGCGTCCACCAACTCAGGCAGGCCGCTCGCACGCGTCACATCATGATTTCCCGGTACTGCGACGATTGCATCTTTGGAAAGACCCAGCTGGTCTTCCATCCAATCCAGGAGTTCAACCGTAGACTCAAATCCGTCCTTTCGACCCGCAATCGTAAGGTCTCCCGAAATAACGACGTAGTCTGGTATTTGTTCGAGCTCACTCAGTATAGATTTTAGCCGGTCTTTTCTTGTCTCATGCTGCATCGTGGTTATGAAGGTCTTCCACTCCACGTCTTCTTTTGATCGCTTGCCGAAATGAAGATCCGACAAGTGCAGCAACCTGATCCGGTTTGACGCACTCGTTTCGGTGTGCCGAGTACCTGCGTGCGCATCTTGCCCCAATCGCAGTCTTGCCACGCATAGGTGGTGGTCCAATCTCGAGTGATAGACTTGCACCCATTGTGTTTTCCAGTGACGACTGCATAGTAGCTGGTCGTTTATTTCACCTTCGGGACGGGTAGGCTGGCGGACCAGTTTGCGCAGACGTCGATCGCTAAAGACTCTTGGCAATTGCGTTGCGTCGAGTTCTGCGTTTAGGTCCACCCCGCACACCGCAGGCGCATCTGCAACCGATAGAAACGCATCCTCAGCACTGGTGAATATCTCGGCCGTTCGAGGGTCCGAAAGTTTTACGCCAAATCGATGAAGTGGAAGAAGATGCCCGCAGAGAAACCAAACTTTTTGACCGTCAACATCCAATAGCGCTCCGAGAATACCTTTTTCGTGCGAAGCTTCGCCTGCTGCATTCGACAATTGGGGATTCGGCAACAAAAACTTCTCAGTTCGCTCGATCGGATACCGAGACAGGATCGCAATCCCGAGGTCTTCACCCGGAATGAGATGCGATGGCGACAACTGCCATTCTGTATGAGCCACGTACCCCAACTTCTCGCGGAGTCGATGGGCTTGAGATGGCTTATCGTGTGGGAAACTCACTTCCTGCAGGCCAATTACACACGGCTGATATATGGCCAACCTTTCTTCGACGTAAGCTTCGCCCGGCTCGACATTTGGCGGCAGGCTGTGATCGCGATCTCGCAGGAGGCAACTGCTTAGATTCCAGGTTGCAACTGTCAGTTCAATGTCGTTTGCCATAATTTGCCCAATATTGACCACTAACTAGGAGATTAACTTACTGTCTCCAGCCCGTCGGATTTTCTCCACGAGCTTCAGTAGCCTCACTCGATATTCTTGCATTGACATCTTTTGCAGACTCTTGGGCTGTGGTACCGCGCCCGAGGGTCGTATGTAATTATCCGCGATTGTCGACTCTGTCACTCCCTGCAGCACGATAGTACAGGTACCAACCTTTGCTGATGAAAAAACCCGATGGAGAATACCCCGTGGCTGAAAATATGTTTCGCCCGACTCGAGTATGAACGATTTAGTCATAGCCAGTTCGTGCGAAGCGCCTTCGGAGAATGTAAACGAACCCTGACTTTGACGAAGATACTCAATCTTGCGATATCTCGTGCCAGATTCCGCCCGTTCAAACTCCTCGCAACTTAGACTTCCAAAGACAATATGCGAGGCGAAATCCCAACCATGGTTGTGGATATCCGACTCACTGCCGGACCCTTCTTCCGGCCAGTGATGAAGGCGAAGTTCGTAAGGTACCGGAAACTCGTTTGGAGAAATTAGAACCAGTTTGTCGTAGCCGTTTGGATGGCGGTATGACTTGTTGGCCATTTCATTTAGCGCGAGATCATTGTCTACCAAGGAACAAAGAAAATCTGAGAATGCCCCTGCTTCTAGCAACTTCTCGAGAACTGCAACCAGGTCGCGCGGACTCCGATCCGGTAAAAAAGCGTCAATCAGATGTTGTTGATAAGTCAGAATTATCCGGGCTCCGCAATACGTTTTACTGTGGCTTATCTGGCACGGCCTTCCAAGTTCTCTGATGATCTCACACGTTGACTCATTGTGAAGCCGCACATGGATCGCATAATACTATTTGGTGGTCTGGCGATTTCACATCCAGATCTACTCACAAACGGCACAGAACGAACAGTGCTTCAGCAATGCGCGCCACAGTCGGACAAATAGGCCGGCAGGCGACAGCTAGATGTCCTGGTTAGCTCTACCCGTCACATCTGGCCATCGCGTCGCCATTCTATTCTTCTGCAACGTCAGCAGCCAGGCAACCACCACCACACCGATTGCCGCAACCACGGCCAGAAACAGGAAGTAGTTCTGGTGGCCGACGGCGCCCGGGTTGGCATCGAGGATGCGCCCCGTGATCGGGCCGAAGAAGATCTCGGGCGTGTAGCCGATGAACGAAACGGTGCCCGCGACCGCGCCGGTCAGGTAGGGCGGCACCTCGTTTTCCTCGAGCAGCGCGAAGTAGACGCCGCGCAGCATGAAGATCGCGACAACACTGACAAACAGGTTGCCGTAAATGATGAAGATGCCGGCACCGGCGGGCATCGACGTTGCCAGCGCGCTGTAGGCCAGGACCATGAGCACAAAGGCCGTGCCGACGGTCTTGCCGGCAGCCCAGCGGTCCGCAACAAAGCCGGCCGCAATGGCTGCAACGGGTCGCACATAGGTGCCGTAGGCCGTCAGGCTGGCGGCATCGACTTCGTTCATGCCGAGCACCTGCACGGCATACAGCGAATAGTTATCGAATCCCTTGTAAGCGCAGTAGGCACAGATGATGACGCCTGCCTGCGCCCAGACGAGGGGACGACCCAGCACGGCCAGCGAATTTCGCAACAGGGCGATAGTCGAGTCGCCAATGTGTTTGACGGGCGGGATAACGAGCCAGGTCATCGCCGCGGCAGCGAGCGTGACGAACGAATAGAAATAGATGACCGTGCGAAACGCTGCCTTTCGCTCTTCGTTATTAAGCTGGTCGAGGTTGTCGGGCATGAACATCGCCAGCAACATCACGCCGCCCGAAGCAAGCAGTGCGGCAACAAGACCACGCCCGCCTTCGAGGATGCCAAAGGCCCTGCCCTGTTCGTCGTGCCCGCCCCACTCGCGCGTCGCACGAATCAACGCCGCCCAGAACAGCAGGATGGTCGTGATGCCCCAGTAGGCAAACAGCAGCGCCAGTCCGACGGGACCCGGGAACGTGGCCATGTACAGGCCGCCGGCGCTGGTCGTGATGAGCGATGCCGTCAGCAGCGATCTTGCCGAGAAACGATCTGCAAGCGCACCGCCGGGGAAATACGCAATCATCGCGAGAACGCCGTAGGCGGCGAAAAAATCGCCCAGTTGTGTGTTGGTCAACTCGAAGGCTTCGAGCATCGTCGGGCGAAAAAACCGCGTAGTGTGAAACGGGAGCAGAAAAACAATTTCGCCCGCGAAAACGAGCGTCAACATGAGCATGAAACGCGCTAACATCTACCAACCATACAGGATCGCTCGAGGAGAGGGCTGATGAACCGAGTCTCACTGGCCGCAATGCTGATCGCAATGTGCTGGCCTGCCACGACGCTCGCCGACGCACCGGGCACGATGCGCGTCGACTATTTCCACAGCGGCAACCAGGAAACCGAAATGTTCTCGCTCGACCAGGTGGTTGTCGAACCGCTGCCGTGGACCGGCAACATGGCACAGCCTCTCGACAAGACGTCACGCGGCAAATACCTGTTCGAGATCGTCGATCCTGCGAGCGGCGACGCCGCCTGGTCGCGCAGTTTCAGCAGCATTTACGGCGAGTGGGAAACGATAGGCGAAGCCCGCCGCATCAACCGCTCGTTCCACGAGTCGGTGCGCTTCCCGGCGCAGGAGTCGGTCTTCGAACTCGTGATGAAAAAGCGCGGACCGGGCAATGAGTTCGTCGAGGTCTGGCGTGTCGAGCTGGACCCGAGTGACGTACTCGTCCACCACGAGTCGCCGATGTATGCCGAGCACGTTGTTGCCATCCACAAGAGCGGCGACCCGGCGACCAAGGTCGACCTGCTGCTCATGGGTGACGGCTACACGGCCGACGAGCAGGAAGCGTTCATCGCCAAGGCGAGAGAGCTGACCGACATCCTGTTCGCTACCTCACCGTTCAAGGAACGCATGGACGACTTCAACGTCTGGGCCGTGGCACCGCCGGCCGCCGAGTCCGGCGTCTCCCGGCCATCGACGAGCATATTCCGTGATTCGCCGATCGGCGCGACCTACGATGCGTTTCGCTCGGAACGCTACGTGCTGACCTTCGACAACAAGTCGATGCGCCGCATCGCGTCATCGGCCCCCTACGATTTCATCGAGATACTGACCAACACCGAGACCTATGGTGGCGGTGGTATTTACGGGCTATATAGCACGGCGGCGGCCAACAGCGAGTGGGCACCCTACCTGTTCGTGCACGAGTTTGGTCATCACTTCGCCGGACTCGCCGATGAGTACTACACAAGTTCGGTCATGTACGAAGCACCGACCGAGATCACCGAGCCGTACGAGCCCAACGTCACCGCCCTGCTCGACCCGGACAATCTCAAGTGGAAGCACCACGTGGCGCCGAATACGCCGCTGCCGACGTCGTGGCCCAAGGAGAAGTACGAGGAGCACTCCATCGCCTACCAGGAGATTCGCCGCCAGATGCGGGCCGATAACGTGCCCGAGGCAGAGATGAACAAGCTGTTTCGCGATAACCAGGAATTCGTCGAGAAGCTGTTTGACGAGTCGGGACAGAAAGGAGTCGTCGGTGCGTTCGAAGGCGGCAACTACCAGGCGACCGGCTACTACCGCTCAGAACAGAACTGCCTGATGTTCACCAGGACCGAGGCTTTTTGTGCAGTGTGCGCGGAGGCGATCGAGAAGGTTATCGATGAGTACACGCTGCGTCAGTAACGATGCTGCTGGCGCTACATCGAGCCGGTGACGTTCAGGAAGAGCCCCTGGTGGTCAAAACTCAGATCCGTCAGGTCATCGGAGAAATCGCTGAAGTTATAGCCGATCCCTACCTTGACGTGATCGCCGAAGTATCGTGACACGGCGGCGAGCGCCCCGGCACGGCTCTCGTTCAGGTCAGGCATATCGAGCAGGCGCGTTTCGAGCAGTGCCTCCCAGTTTTCGCGGAAGCGGTAATCGCCACGCAGCACGAACAGGTTCGCATTGTTGTCGAAGAAAGTCGGGGTTTCGCGGTCGAGACTGACCTGGCCGAGGCGGTAGGCGTACTTGCCGCCGATCGTCAGCTTCGGTGTGATGTCATAGGTAACGTCAACCGCTGCAATGTGGCTCTTCTGTATGAACTGGGCGGTGACGCTTTGACCACCGACCTGTCCGGTCGTCGGCACATTGTAGTAATACGTGTACTTGGCCAGTGCGTTCAGACGGTCGTTGCTGACCGGCCGCAGCGCATACCCGAACACCGCTTCGGTATAGCCGCCGTCGAAGAACGCCCCGTTGGAACTCTCGCTTTCGGCGTAGTTCAGTTTGCCGAACAAGCGCGATGAGGGATTCAGCTGGAACTTCAGGTTGTTGCGGAACAACCAGGTGGTGCGCTCATTGAGCGTCAGATCCGGCTGTTCAACGCTGTCGTTGCGATACTCGATGCCACTCGACAAGTGCCAGTCACCGCTGTGCAGCGCGACCTGCACACCGCCAGCCAGGCGGTCAGTCTCAGCACCCGTGAGCGTGTCCTGCAAGGTACCGACGTCCGTGTTGAAGCCGAGCGTCCACTTCTCGTTGGGTGCGAAGTTGATTCCCGCCGAATGCGTCAGACCGGCGCTGTTGTCGCCGTGCTTGTACCGTTCCTCGAGGAATACGCTGGTACTGTCGGCCAGGCGGGTCTTCAGTCCGGCCACCAGGTTGCCCTCACTACCCTGCGCATTGCGCATGCCGAGGTCGGTCCGTTCGTTCTCGAGCGTATAGCCAAGGTACATGCTGGTCCGATCCGAGTACAGGTAGTTAGACCCGAGTCGACCGCCGGCACCGAGGTCGCCATCGGAGACCTCCGCGTCGACCTGCAGCTTGTCCGTTACCTGGTAGGTGCCGCCCAACCCGGCGCGCCCATTTTCCTGCCGCGTTCCGGTTACCGACATCGTGTCCTGCGCGAAGCCATAGAAGTTCCAGTCGGCGTTTGAGTCGTAGCCCACCTGGACGACGGCATCGGCTCGCGCACCTTCGTTCTGCGTGAGCGGCACGAGTACGGAGTTGTCGATCCGCTCATCCTTGCGGTAACCGACGCTGACATCCCAGTTCTCCCCGAACTTGTAGCCGACATTGAACTCCTGCGCCTCGGTTTCGATACCGCCTTCCTGCTCGCGCCTGTCGATCTTGGCACCAAACGAGAAACGGTCGCCGACGGGGACACTGAGCGTGCCACCGTAGTTGCTGGTATCGGAGAGCGCCGCCATGCCGGGTGCGGAGTAACCAGCTTCGACTTCCTGCGTGTACATCGTCACGCGCGTGTCGTGGGCTCCAACGAAATCCCGCAAACGGAAACTGAGGTCGGCGCGACGTGCTTCGGCCTCGGTATTGACGAAGGACGACGCATCCATCGAATCGAACTCGAAGCCGCCGTCGGCCGAACGCACGGGGAGCGAGACCAGGCCTTCGCTGCGGCCCTGTTGTAACTTGAGCCAGGTGTCGGGCCCGAGCTTCAGCGTCAGGTCGACCGCGCTCAGGCTGCTGTCTTCGCCATTCTGCTCGTTCACGTTCGAGGTGACGCCGACCTTGACGAGGTCTGCGATCCAGTAGTGTGCCTGGCCGCCCAGCGACACGGCATCGATGTCCTCGAAGCCCGGCGTGTACTCATAGCGCACGACGAGATAGGCGTCGTCACCGGAAAGCGCACCGCTGCGGACGAGCAGGTTGTCATCGGTCGTCGAGGCCAGCGGCTCGGTCAGCAGGATGCGACCCTGCAGGTAATCGATGTCGTAATCGATGCCCGGGGTCAGGTTGATGACACCCGTGACGATGCCTGAAGCCTTGTCGCGAACCTCGATACGCAGGCGCTCGGATCCTGCCAGCAGGTCCTGGCGCTGCAGGAAGTAGAGGGATCCACCGGTACCCCGGAATTCCTCGTAGCTGCCGACGGTACCCGGCTCAGCCGCGAATGCGTCTACCGCGAAACGCTTCTCACCGAACTCTGTCGCGGCGTCCGACTCGTAGTGCGCGTTGGCGCCGTACAGACCGCGGTCCACCCGGGCCAGTTCGTTGTTCATGTACGAAATCTTGAAGTTGCCCCACTGCCCGAAATTATCGTCTTCGCTCAAACGGACGAAAAACTTGCCCATCGTCGGCGCCATTTCCTGGACCGTGCTGTCGTCGCCGAACGTCGGGTAGTAGTAATCCTCGTCGATGCGCCGGAACAACGAATCGGGCGACTTGTTCAGGAAGTTGCTGAAGATGTCGTCGATCGGTCCCTCACGTGTGTCGGCGCTCGCCGTCAACCGCCAGTGATCGCCGAACTTACCGTCGACGAAGAATGCCAGCCGGCCGTCGACGTTGGAGTCGTAATCGTAGGGTGCGTCCTCGCCCTGCAACAGCTCGATCGGGCCGCTTGTGTCTCCCGCCGAGACCGTCAGGTCCGCCATGCCGACATAGAACCAGTCGTTGTTTTCAAGTTCCAGGTCGCGCAGGTACAGTTCTCCAGCGCCGTCTGCGTCGAGCACGGCCACCTCGACGGTATGCGAGCCTTGCGGCAGGATTTCCTCGGCAACGAAGCTGCCGGTCTTGTCGACCGGCACGGGACGTCCGGCAACCCAGACCTGGTGGCCGTCGGGAACGTTGTTACCGCGCACGCTGATCGTGCCGCTGCTCAAACCAATGTTGTGCAGGCCCAGCGTATTCTCGCCGTACGCCGACAGCAGAACCGAGTCTGACTCTTCTTCCTCGTCCTCGTCGGCCTCCTCGAGCAGCGTATCGGCGGCGACGATCCAGAGCGGCTGCGGTTTCGTCTCATCGAAGTTGTCGTCTTCGCCGTATACACGCAGCACGTAGGCCAGCTCATCGCCGGGCGCGCGGAAGTTCCCTGGGCGAGCCGTCCACTCGGCCACGCCGTCCACGTCGAGATCGATCGTCTCCAGCGGCAGCGACTCGAGTGACTGCCCGGTGCGGAATACGCGAATCTCGGCGCGATCGACGAAGTGCGAATAGTTCGTATACATGCGGAAACGCACGGTCGAGGCGCGGACAGCACCAGTGTGATCCTTAGCCACCTCGACACGGGACGGTTGCGCGGTCACGCTCAGGCGCGGGCTCGAGCGCAGGTTGTCGTAGCCGAAGCGAATATTGACGCCAGCCAATGCGACGTCGGTGCAACGCTGGATGTCAGAAGAGCTGCGATTCGGGTCGTCGATCGGTTCGCCGTCAACCGTAATGCGCATCAGGTTCAGGCCAAGTGGGTTCTCGGGCTCCAGCTCGCGCGTCATGCGCGTGATGTCGACACCTTCATAGTCATCAAGAATGGCAAGTTCGTCATACACAACCTGCACCGCGACGTGCGACGTCTCGCCCTGGATGAAGCCCGCATTGACGACGTCATCCGAGTGCACATAACCGCGGCCTTCGAACTCTGCCTTCTCCGGCTCAAGCGCCATGGTCTCGGCGACCTGTTCCATGGCCCGGCGTGCGCGCGATGCAGACAGCCCGATGTCGTCGCCGTACACGGCTGCCGTGCGCCGCTCCAGTCGTTCGTTACGCGTATAGCCGACAAATCGCAGGCGCGGGTTCGTCTTGTCGGCGACGTCTGCCAGTGCGCGGCGGAACTGACCGATGTGGCTGTCATTGACCACCGGTTGCCCATTGCCAAAACCGATGTTCTCAATCGTGCCCCACGGCGGATCGTAGACCCGTGTCACCATCTCGGCGCCGGCATCGCCCGGGCAAAGCTGCGGCTCGTCCGGGAGCTCCTGCAAAGGATCGTCATACCAGAACTCGACCTCGACCCGGCGGTTCAGCGCCCGGCCCTGCACCGTTTCGTTGGAGCCCAGCGGTTTTTCAGCGCCGCGACCGTCGCTCAGCAGCATGTCGGTCGGCAGCTCCAGCTCATCCTGGAGCGCGAGTGCGACACGGCGGGCACGCGCCTTCGACAGGCCCACGTGGTCACCGTAGATCCTGGCCGTACGGCCGGTTAACGGTAACGCGTCGGTGTGGCCGACCAACTTGATGGTGACGTTTTGCTTGTCCGCAAGATTGCCAAGACCTTCACGAACCTGCTCGATGAACTGATCCGGTACCTCGATGGCCTCGGACTCGAAGTGTAGCGGTGCAATCAGGTTCTGCACACGAGCACGGTGCGCATGCCCTTCGATGTAACGCAGCTTACAGACGGTCTCCATGCGACAGACCTTGATGGTCTGAACCTCGTGCTCGACCAGCACCTCCTCGAGCGTAGCTTTCTGGCGCACCTCGTCGTACCAGACCTCGACCTCGACGCGCCGGTTTTGCGCACGGCCAGCCGCAGTCTCATTGGTCGCAACCGGCTGCGTATCGCCGTGCCAGGAATAGGACACACCCTCGGCCGGCAAGGCCAGGGCGGTCTGCATGTATTCGGCAACTTCGCCGGCGCGCTCGCGCGACAGGCCCATGTTGTCTTCGTAGATGGCAGCCAGCCGCGGCGAGAGCCGCTGGCTGTCGGCGTGCCCCACCAGGTGCAGGCGCAGGTTCATCCGATCTCGCATGCTGGTGAGGATCTCACCCAGCGATGCGACCGTCCCGTCGGGAATCCTGGCGACACCGGATTCGAAGTAGATGGCGGGCACCAGCCCGGTCAGCTTGATCGTCTCGAGACCATCGGCGAGGCCTTCGCGCATTTCAATCGTGTCGCTGAGCTCAGCATCGACACGATCCGGGTCCTGGACCCATTGCATGAACGGTTCGTCGAGCGACAGGTGCCTCTCGACGACCTTGCCCATGGGCGTCTCGTCGACGGCATTGTCCGCGGCGACGGCAAACGGTGCCGCGAACAGCAGCGGGATCAGCAGCGAACGACGGGCGCTCATCGCTCACCTCCCTGCGGTTGTTTTACGGGTCCGCCAAGTCGCCAGTGGATCTCGGGCTCGACAATCAGTTCGTATCCCGAGCCGGACTCCTGCCAGCTGTCCATGATGCGTTGCTTGAGTTCGTCGAGTCGCTGGTTGACGAGCGACTCGGCCTCGAGGTCGGCGACATAGGAAAGCCGCAGGACCGCGGGCGCCTTTTTCAGCTCATCCAGTAACAGATCGAGCCGCGGTATCCACTGCTCGCGCATGACCGTCGTATCCGCCTCGAACACGGCATCGGCAATATCGAGACCGACGACGCGATGGATCGACGCGCCAAAGTTTATCTTGAGGCTCTTGCCGCGCGTCGCCCTCTGTACCTGGACGGGCCGGGTCGCGGCACGGAAGCCGCTTGGCAGTGTCCGGTCGTCGAGCTTCAGCACGAAATTCGATCCACGGCTTTCATTCGGCACGATGGCGCATGTGATGTGGTAGCGACCGTGGGCATCGGTCGTCGCTGCGAGTCCTCGTGCCGTGACGACGCGGACTCCCGGCAGACCGCCTTCGTCGCCGTCCTGGTAACCGTTACGGTTTTGATCGTTGAAAACCTTGCCGGTGACGTCGGTGCAGTCGAAGGTCGGGTCCGGAATGATCCGGACTTTTGCCGCCGCCTCGGCAGACATAACGGAGCCGGTCAGCCCGTTCATCGCGAACGCGCGGTTGACGAACTCGCCCTCGGTCACACCGGCGCCGACAGCCAGCAGGAGTTTGATTTCGTGACGGCCGTCGGTTTGCAACAGCAGATTCGACCAGGTGAGCTGACGACCGGTAATCGCCGGTTCGGTCGGCGCGTCATCGAAGCGCGCCGATCCTTCGACATATTTAAAGCCGGCCGGGAACTGGTCGACGATATTCACATCGCGCAGATCAGCACCGAAGGAGTTGCTCACGGTGATGACGTACGGCACCAGCTGGCCACGGGTCACGTGCAGCATCGGCGTCGTCTTGGTCACGGCAACGGCACCGTCGAGGCGCGGATCGAGCGGTACGTGGTTATTGAACAGCTGGCTCGTTCCGGGGATCGACGTGTCATCGAGTGCCAGGAACAGATGGTAATTCGTCTCCGCGCTGCGCGCCGGCACATTGACGGCAGGTGCGAACTCGGAGACCTGTGCCTCACAGTGCTGCGCCGTTGCAATAACAGCGTCGTCCACGCCGCCGGCGCAGGAAGGCACGGCAAAGGGCGGCGTCGATAGATCCGACGTCGGCGGGATCATCTCCGACACACCGGCGGAATAGGCTGTGCTCGGTGCAACAACCTCCACCAGGTAATTGCCAGGTCCGGGGCATGCCGGGTCTGAGAAGTTGATGTCGAACTTGTAGTAGCCGTTGCCGATCGTCACCTGGCCCTGCTGGTTCTGATCGTCAAAGCAGGCGTTTGGTAATGCGACGCTGTTACGTGCGTCCAGCAGGCGCACAACGGCACCCGGGACCGGATTTCGGGTGATCGAGTCGTAGATGACGCCGTTGGGATCGACGGGCATATTCAGGTCGAGAAGGTTGCTGCCTTCCTGGACGTCGATCTCATCGATGCGTTGCTGACCGTCCGTGAAATCAGAATCCGTCTGACCGAGCAGCGCTGTTATGGCCGTCGCGCCCGATGCGCTGAAGCGCAGCGCGTATGTTTCACCCGGTATGTAGTTGGGTGCAACGTTTGAAAACAGGTAGTAGCCGCCCACATCGGTCTGCATCGAGCGCACGACCTGGCCGTTGAGAATCAGGTCGACGGTCCAGAGTCCCAGCGTATGCTCGAAGCCGTCGAGCGTATTGTCATGGTCGGCATCGTGCCAGACGTAGCCGCTCAGCATGCCCGCGTTCGGCATGGCGCCGACGTCGATGTAGACGGTCGCCTCGGCGGTTTGCTGCGGGTCGTCCCAGTAGACGCGCGCCGTGTTGGCGATCGTCGTGCCCTCGACGAGGTTCGGGTCTATCATGGCCTCGAATCGCAGGACCACGACCTGGCCCGGATCGAGCGCTCCGTACTCGGCAAAGTAGTCGGCCGTGATGACCTGACCGGCCACACTGACGCCGGCCGGCAGGCCATTCAGCGTCGCGGACTGGTCTACGTAGGTCAGGTAACCGGGATTAACCTCATCGAGATCGTCGCGGAGCAGCACATACAGTGCGGGCACATTGCTGACGTTCTGCACGGTCACCTTGTACTCGAGCGTCGCGCCCGGAATGGCCGCGCCGCCACCGACGACCGCGACGTCCTTGACGATCGACAGGACCTGGGCGTCACCGACGACCACGACCGTCGGTTGCGCACCGTTTGACGGATCGCTGTCGGCGTCGGTAAGGGTGTTCGCGACTTCCGTGCTGTACACGGTCGCCTGGTTCGTGATCAGCGTGCCACGAGGTACGTTGTCGACCAGAACAACGAACTCGACCGTGGTCGAAGCGCCCGGATCGAGTACGCCGTTGTTCCCGATCTGGATGCGGCCTTCTAGCGGGAATACGCCGCCATCGGGCTGTCCGACCGGCGCACCGTCGAGCGTCGTCGTATCGGCAACGTAGGTCGAGTTGACCGGGACGTTGTCGAACAGTTCGACGACGGTCGCCGGCACGTTACCGTTGTTGTAGACCGTAATCGTGTAGCGCAGCGTATCGCCCGGATCGACGATATTCGGGGAACCGTTGTCGGTCTCGAGCGCAGCCGTCTTTGTCGCGTACAGCAGCGGGTAGTTGCCGACGACGTCGCGCGTCGGGTCGTCCACGAGTTCGGTACGCGGATCGTCGGACGGCAGGTCCGCCAGGCCCTGGTCCGCAGCGGTGACGAAGGCCTGGTTCGAAATTATTGTGCCGTCCGGTACGTCCGGATAAACCGCGACATCAAAGGTCACGGTCGCGATCGTGCCATCGTTGGGCATGTCACCGAGCAGCAGACCACCTAGGAGGGGAGAGCCGTTGGGGCCGTCCGCAACCGTTGATCCGTTCAGGGTCGTACTGCCATCGATGTAGGTCGTGTTAGCAGGGACCATGTCGGTCATCGACACGTTGGTGACGTTTTCTGTACCCGTGTTCTGCACCGTGATCGTGTAGCGCAGCGTCTCGCCCGCGAGCAGGACGTTCGGGTCGCCTTCGAGGTAGGTCGAGATCTTGTCGATGTCCAGGTACGGCGCCGACTGAATCAGTATTTCTGTGGGATCCTCGTCACCGCCAACGAACGGGTCCGCCGGCCCATTGACATTCGGATCGTCACTGACCGCAACAGTATTGCCGGCATAGATCGCCTCTGACTGGTTCAATACCGTCGTGTTGTTCGCGATCGCACCAGCTAGCTGCACTTCGAAAACGATCTGGAAGCTCTCACCTGACCCATTGAGGCTCAGGCCGCGAACGTCCAGCAGGCCGGTGCCTGCGGCGCCACCAGTGGCATCCGTGTTGCTGCCGTCTGCACCCGCCGGAATCGAGATGACGTTGAGCGACCCAGGCACGAAAACCGGTGTTGCATTCAGGCGATCAAGCTCATCGACAATACTGAAGTCATCGACGGGTACGTCATTCACATGTTCGACATTCAGCGTGTAACGAATGACATCGCCCGGCGTTGCCGTTGTCGCCGGATCCTCACCCGTCGTCATGTTTACGGCGTATTTCTCGAAAACAAATGCTGGTGCAAAGACCGTCGTCGTGTGTGCATCTTCGTGGTCGAGTGTCCCAACCGTGCCGTCGGTGACGTTGCGTGTGTACGTTCGACCACTGGGGCCAGCAGGACCTCTACTGAACCATTCAGTCGCACCGGCAAGGTTGGTGAGCACAGCATTGTCGACGGTACCAACGTCGACCTGGGCTTCAAAAGTCACGATCAGTCGCTGATCCGCGCCGATGGTCGTGCCGGACGACTGCATGGAGAGCGTCAGTGAACAGGTCGGATCGCCAACAAAAGTTGCCGTGAAGTCTGTTCCTTCCGCGAGCACCGGCGATACCGGCGTCGTGCCGTCGGCCTCAAAGACCTGCGCCGCAATGTTCTGCGGTACCGCATCGCACATGCCGCCGTCTGCATCATTGGGCAGGAGGTCTGTCAGGGTAACGTAATAGGCCGGAGACCCGCCGGTATTGTGCACATCAAGCGTGAACGTCTCCGGAACGCCGATGTTGACGCTAGACGGGCCTGTCTTTGTCATTACCAGGTCCGGCTCGACAATAGTCATCGGCGGCGTCGTTCCCGGATCGCCGATCTGTTGCGTGGCAGGATCACCATCGATCTCGTTGTAGGTGTAGTAGGCTGTATTGGTAAACGTCAGGCCGGCTACATTGGTCGGTGTGTCCGCCAGGTGCACATATAGTCTGAGGACCAGCTGTTCACCAGCCGGAATGTCGAAGCCGTTATTGAGGTCTTCCAGGACGAGACTCTTTATGTCCCCAGTATTTTCCGCCGTCCCGCTTACCGTTCTCGATATATTGGCGATGGAGAGATAAAGGAGGTCGGCTGCCGATACAGACAGGTCATCGAGAACGCGAACGTCGTAGAGCGGTTCGGTGTGAGGAACCGACGGTACTGTGATTACGTAATCGAAGCTCCTTAGAATCGTCGCCGTGTCCCGGGAATTCGCTTTCGCGAGCGCCGCCGGCGGTCCGCTCTCGACCAGGATCCGTGTCGGGTCTTCGTCACCAGGGAGACTTGGATCGTCACTGAGGGCAGCCGTGTAGTCACCAAACATGAGATCCGACTGGTTGTACACGTAGGTGCCGCTCGGGATTGTCAGGGCGAGCTGGACCTCGAACTCGACAACAACGGTGTCGCCGAGACCGCCGATACTTAGGTTATCGATATCCAGCAGGCCGGTACCCGCAGCGCCACCATTCAGATTCGAATTGTCGACCGCACCGGCCGGCAGAGAAACGACGTTGAGCGTGCCTGGCACGAACGACGGGTCCGCATTGAGCGCGTCGAGTTCGTCGACGATCGAGAAGTCATCGACCGACACGTCGCTCAAATTCTCGACATACAGCCGGTAGCGGAGTGTGTCGAGCTGCGCCGCAGTCGTCGCCGGGTCGTCTCCCGTCGTCACATTCATGACCGTCTTTTCGAACCGCAGGACCGGCAGGTCCACCGCAACAGTGTGCGCGTCCTCGTGGTCGCCTGTGCCCAAAGTGCCGTCGGTCAGCGTGCGTCTGTATTGGGTCGAGCCGTCTTCGGTCTCCCACGCGATCGCGCCCGCCACGTTCGTAAGAGCTGCGCCATCCTGGGTATCTGTGTCGAGCTGCGTGCGGTAGTCGATTATCAGGCGCTCGTCGACGCCGATCACCGAGGCGGCAGACAGCGTTGTGAACGACATTTCGCACGCAACGCTGTCCCACAAGAACGAGTAGTCCACCCCCTGGGCCAGCGGGCCTTTGCCCGGTACCGGCGTGACGCCGTCCGGCTCGAAAACTCTCGCACTCAGGATCTCCGGCGTCGTGTCACACATGCCACCTGCCGCGATGTCGGGCAGCACGTCGAGGATGGTCGAATTGTGCGCGTCGGCCTCACTCGCGTTCTGGATCGAGATGGTGAACGTGCCCCACTCCCCGATGTGCATCATCGCCGGGCCCG
Source organism: uncultured Woeseiaceae bacterium (assembly GCA_945787845.1). Classification (GTDB taxonomy): domain Bacteria; phylum Pseudomonadota; class Gammaproteobacteria; order Steroidobacterales; family Woeseiaceae; genus UBA1847. The sequence goes on from CALZJH010000017.1 coordinate 33,655, forward strand.
TCTTCGTGGCGGTAAGTCCCGGCGGCAGCGTGAACTCGCCGACGAGGCCCGTGCTGTTGACGGTGTTGCCTTCTCGAGTGATGAACTCGTCGACGGGACTACCATTGTCGAGGAAGCTCATTTCCAGTGTGTAGTCCACGCCATCGACATTGAACGTCGTGGGTGCGGGCGAGGCAACGATCTGCACACGGTCCGTACACCCTTCACCCGGCGGCGTCGGATAGGGACACGGGTTCTGGTTGTTCGGGGTTTCGTCGTGGTTGATCGTGAATGTGAAGGTGAGGGGAGCGATCTGCACGCCATCTACGGCAATGATGAGCTCCACATCGAGCTCGGCCGAAACCAGCCAGGGCTCGCTGACCGTAAAGTTCCGGTGCTGGAACGTGCCGAGCGAGAAGTACGGTATGGGTCCGGGCAGGTCGAAAGGCGGCGGAAGCGGTTGCGCGGTGATGAAATCGTAGCCACTCTGGGGACCTGTCGTCGTACCCCAGCTGATGCTCGAGGTCGGGTTGCCGTTCGTGATGACAGGGTCGCCTGGCTGCACGCCGGGCATGGTGTCTACCGGGTCACGCCAGGACCCAACAACGGATACAAACGTAATCTCGGCCGCCGATGCGCTCGCGATCGGTACCAGGGACATCCCCAGCAGGATCAGCGCGGCAAATGCACGGTGACCCCAATGGGCCCGCCGTCCACGGCTGGTGCTCGTGTGTTGTTCTCGTCCGACCATCGTCGTTGTGTCGCATCCAATGCGTTTTCGTCACCGACAGCCAGACGACCGAATGGAACTCGGGCGGTCCCGCTGCCCTGGAGCGCGAGGCTCGTTAGGCCGGTGACTTTGCGCCCCCGTCTTTCGACGGGTTTGCCCTTCTCCTTTCCAGAGAGTGACTATGACCGAGTCACCCTCCCCAAAACTTGAACTGCGTCACAGGAATCTCCCGGATTCCCGGATTACGTAAACTCAGGCGGCTGGCAGGAAATCGATCGGATAGATGATCGTTACCGCCGCGATGTCCTCCTTCGCACCGAAGTCGAAGGTCACTACTCGCTCAATGACCTGCTCGGCCAGCATCGGCGCGCCCATGTCCGACGACTGCAGCGTGCAATACGACACGGACCCGTCCGGCTCAATCGTCAGCTTGATGATGATTTGTCCACGCAATGTCGGATCCCTGCGCAGCTCACGGTTATACAGTCGATACAGGGCGGCCTTGTAGCGGTCGAAGACGATCTGGATCTCCTCGTCCGTGCGCCCCGCCATCGCGCCGCCGGCGAGCGGGCGATCGCCGAAGCCGTCGCCACCGCTGCCGATGGAGCTGGCTACGCGGGATACGGCGACACCCCCCATTCCCGAGCCTCCACCACCGACGTCGCGGCTAATGCTCGCAAGGTTGATGCCACCACTCGACCCGGGTGCATTGGTCGTAACCATCGCCCGGGTTGGACGTCCCACTGCGTCTTCGCCGGCATTGCTTACGCGAGCCTGCGACCCGAGCTGGGTTGTCGGCCGCAATGACGAGCGGTTCGCGAAACTTTCCCGGAACGCCAGGATGCCCTTCGACTTGACCTGCTCTTTAATGTCAGGCTCCTTCGCCTCGGCCATCCTCGGCTCCTCTGCCGACTCAGGGACGATCTCATCCGGCAGGTCGTCCACCGGATCGGGCTCTTGTTCCGGCTCCGGAATGTCCTCGTCGACGACGGGTTCCGGCGCAGGCCTCGGCGGCGGCATTTGCTCGTATACGAGTCTTGCCATGCGTTCGGGGAGTTCAATCAGCTTGTCTTTATCCGGGATCGGGATGGCGATCGAGCTGACCAGGAGAACGAGAATCAGCGAAACGGCGAACGACGAACCGAGTGACTTGCGATAGCGCCGGTCTTCTTCCTGGCCGCGCTGCCAGGGCATGATCAGCTCGTGCGGAGGCAGCTCTTCCGCATCACGCTCGACCACCCATTCGGCGCGCCGTGTCTCCTCGCGCTCCATCGCATCGAGGAGATCGTAATGCAGGCAGTCGAGCGTATAGTTCTGCGTCCCGATCTTCTGCATGATCTTGTCGCGGCACTTCTCGACCTCGGCGAACTTGCCGCTGAAATCCCGAATCCGGTCGCGAGCATGTTCAATGTACTCGTCGACATTACCGGCCTCGGGCTTCCAGAACAGCTCCGTGCCGCCGAGATCCTCGAGTTGCTCCAGCGACCGGCAGACATCGCCGAGCGCTTCGAACTTGCGGTTCTGTTTGACAAGATCTGCGAGCTCGCCGTCGACCCCATGCAGGTCACGCTCGAGCTGTTGGAGCTCAGCCTCGGACTCCTGGACCTGCGCCTGCAGGGCCTGTTCGTCGATGGCGAATTCCGTTCTCACGTCGTCTTGGTCATCCATGATCGGCTATCCGGCGCTTGCGACCTGCGTGTTCTTCTGAATCACTGCGAGCGACACGTTCTCGTAACCCTCGGCCGTGCAGGTCGACATGATCGTCTTGACGACCGTGAACGGAACCGACCGGTCAGCCAGGATCGTTACTTCCTGGCTTGCCGCAATGGTCTGCGTGTTGATGCCAATGACGCTTTTCTTGAGTTCGGCAAGGCGAGCGTTGATCGGGTCAATAGCCGATTCCTTGTTGTTGAGAATATCCTCAACACGAGCGACGAGCTTGCCCTGAACAACAACCTCTTCGGCACTGATCGAAATCACGACCGTCTCACGAGGTTTAGACTCGACCACCGACTCCGGCAGCTTGACGTCCTTCGGCGCTTCGACTACCTCGACAGACCCGGAATTGACGAGCAGGAAGAATACGAGAATGGTGAAGACGTCCATCAGCGACGTCAGGTTCATCTTCGTGATCTTGAGCCGGTTCCGACCCATGCGTTTGATTCTGCGGGTATTCCTCATGGCGCTTCTCCCACGGAAATTTCCGAGAACAGCGCGTACAGCTCGACCTCGTCTTCGACGCCGGTCGGCACTTCAATGGCGCGGACGATGTCCATCACCTGGATCAGGTGATCGTAGGGGATGAGCGGCTCCATCAGGACGGATGCGGCGTCGTGTTCGGGGTACTCGCGCTTGAGGTCGACCATCATCTCGGAAAGACTCTCGAGATCGTATTCCTCATCTTTCTTGGGAATGGACGCGATCGTGGCCGACCCGTTACTGATCTCCATACCCTCTTTCCGGACGATGACTTCAACGCGGAAGCTGTCCTCGTTGCTCGCCGGGCCACCGGCCGCACTGGGCAGGTCGAGCTCGACGATCGTCAGTCGTGAAAAGACGGCCGTGATCAGCAGAAACGGGATCAGTACCACCATCAGGTTAAGAAAGGTGGTGACGTCGATCTCGTACGTCGCGCCGACGCGACGCTTGTAATGATGTCGTTTCCGGGCCATGGCGATCAGGCCTCAATCGCGCGTTTTGCCCTGCGTGAGAAAACGTTGAGTGCCTTGACGGTTGCCATCTCCAGGCTATCGACGATGTCACCCGTCTTGCTCGTCAGAATCGCATGTACGACCAGCAGAGGAATTGCGACCATCAGGCCGAAGGCCGTGGTATTCATCGCCACCGAGATACTGGCGGACAACAGGTCGGCCTTCTCCGCCGGGTTCGCGTTCGCGACCGCCGTGAATGCCTGGATGAGACCCATGATCGTGCCGAGCAGACCGAGCAGAGTTGCGATGCTCGACGCCAGCGCAACGTAAGGTGTGCGCTTTTCGAGCCGCGGCACGATTTCCATCATGCTCTCTTCCATCGCGATTTCGATGTCTTCGCGGCGGCGTACTGTGCCCTGCAGCGAAAGCCCCATGTTCAGTACACGCGAAATTGTGGATTCGTCCTCCCCGGTCATTTCCCGGGCTTCTTCGAACTCACCACTATCCAGCAGCGGCTGTACCTTGCTCCACACAGCCTGGTTCTTGTTCGTGACCAACGTCAGCGTGACGAAGCGTTCGACCGCGATCGCAACGCCGAAGGCGAACACGATCAGGATCGGATACATGAACATGCCGCCCGTCGAGAAGAACGTAATAATCGAGTAGAAAGCGTCCATTTTTCTAATCCTCTTTTACAAAATGTCCGGAATCATCCGGTGCGTTGTACAGAATAGACGTACGTCAAGCGGGGAAGTGTGACGCAGAGCACAGTGGCAGATTATGTCGGCACGGAAAGCACGCCATATGATGCACATCACATTGTGCGATCAAGGATCGCTCTTACGTATCTCGTAGTACCTGAGTTCACGCAGAAAGACTTCCTTGTCCACCGGCGTGGCGCGGTCATCGAGCGCGTCTGTAAGGCTTATGGAATCGCCCAACTCCGAGCTTTTCCAGGGGACGATTACGAGCGACTTCGGCGCCTCTTCATTGCCGAGGATCGACATGCCCGACATGGTCTTCGGACTCGAAATACCGTCGCCGTTGTCGTTATTGGTTTCTTCTTCCTGCGGCTTTTCTTCCGCCGGTTCATCCTCGGCGAAGACCGGCGCAAAGCCAAGAAACACGATCAATATCAATATCCTGTACATGCTCACTCCTTGCGGCCCATGCGGTTACGCAGGTCGGCAATCCACATCGCCGCCTGGTCGTCGCCCGGAACAGTTGTCATGTAAGCCTCGTAAGAAGACAGCGCACAGTCGAGATCGGCGAGGTACAGGTCGCACAGCACGCCCAGGTTTCGACGCGCATGGTGATAGCCTGGATACACGGCAAGTGCCGCCTCGTAGCTGCGGCGCGCCTCGGCGAAACGGCCCATCTTGCGATAGATGATCCCCAGTTCGTTATGCGCGACGGGATGATCCGAGTTCAGTTCGAGTGCGTTCCGAAGATGCTCCTCCGCTGACTCGAGGTCCCCGTCACGGTGCTTCGCGATGCCGAGATCGATCCGCGGGCCACTGACATCTGGCGCTCGCTCAACGACACTCTCGAGCGTCGGCAGCCCCTGTTTTATCTGACCCTGTTCAAGCAGCATTACAGCGCGTTCGTAGTCCTGTCGCACCGCGTCATTGACAATGACGGACTCCGTGATCGTGAATCCGACCTGCTCCTGAATTTCGATCTGCGCCTTGGGACGAGGCTTCGCCGTCGTTGCAACGCAAGCACCGAGAGCCAGGCAAAGCGCCGCGAGCGCCACGTTGCGGTACATCATTCTTCACCTCCCGCAATCCTTGACAGCACGACGGGGCCTTTGGTCTCTTCATCACGGTCGTCGTCGTTTTGCGAAACGTCGACACCGTCCTGTTCGCCATCCGGCAATTCCGGCGCTATTGGCATGCGATAGGCGTAAACCTCAACCGTGCCGACGAAGCCTTCGCTCGACTCGTTCTTCGCATAGCGCCCCGGCATGAGAACGGCGAGACGATCGAGGCTCTTCTGCACCCAGGGGTTATAGATGCCGGACGCGAGCAACTCGAAGTTTTCCTCGTGAACCGTGATCGCCTGTTCCTCGAACGGGTAAGCCTCTTCCTCGATAACCAGCTCGTAGCTGTTCATCTCGGCCACCGACAGGCCGGCTGGCCGTTCGGACTCGAGCAACGAAGCACTGAAGTTGAGGTAGACCTGCGCGATGTAAAAAGTCGCCGCTGCCGTGACGTCGGCAACCTCGTACGAGACCAAGCCTTCGAGCGATGCCAGTGTCTCATCCATGCTGGTTTGCTTGAGCGCAAGGCTTTCCTCGAACGGCTGCGTCAGCGTCAGTCGCGCGAACTGTTCGAATTGGCGTTCGACCAGCTCCAGCGCGGCATGCGATGCCAGGAAGCGACTGCGATCGGTGCGATCCGGGCCCGCATTGCGGTCCTCTTCGACAATCTCGTTGAGCTCGTCGAAGTAGCGCTGGTAGTCCGACTGGTCGTGATATATCTCGGAGAGGCGATGTCGCGTCTCCATCGCGATGTCCAGCGGGCGCGGGTATGTGTCGACATACTGTTCGTACACACGAATCGCATCGTCGAGCACGTGGACTTCGTCGTACAGTTCCGCTGCCGTCAGCAGCGCCTCGCGACTGAGCTCGATATCCGTTGCCTCGGCGGCGATCCGCTCGTGCTCGGCAGCCGAGCGCGCCGTCTGGCCATCCTCTCGATAGATGTAGGCCAGTTGCTTCGTCGCGTCCTTGTTCAGATCGTGCTCCGGGTGGCTGACACGAAACTCTTCCAGCACATCGGAAGCCATGGACCAGTCCTCAAGCTTCATGAGCGCTGCAGCCGCGTCATACTCGGCTGAGCTGCGAATCGACGATGTTGGCGCAACGGTCTTGATTCGCAGGAAGTGACCGGCTGCGACCCGGTAGTCTTCGAGCAGGTTGGCCTGCTCCGCCTGCTTGTAGATCGACGCGGCCAGTCCATCAATGACTGCATCGCGGGAGTCGTCGTCCTCCGGCGTGAGTTGCAGGACATTGGTGTACGCGACCTCGGCATCCGGGTATTCGGCAATATCGATCGACGAGTGCGCGATAACAGCCCACGCCGCGCGCCTCAGCTCCGGGTCGGCTGCCGGGTATCGGCCAACGAGCCAGTGCCCCGACTCGATAGCGCGCGTGAAATCCTTCATCTCGTACAGGTCGTCTGCGGCCGCGCCCAGAACGACCGGCGCCTCTTCATGATTTGGGAATATCTCGGCAAACTTGAGCGAGCTGGCGACAGTCGCTTCCTTGACCTCGCGCTGGCGGGCACCGGTCGCAACGGTGAGTTCCTGCCGGTACGCGTACACGGCCGCATAGCCCGCCGCGGGCGCTTTCTCGTGAGCATCGTAGGCGTACGCTGTACGTTCGTATTCACTGGCTGCATCGATGAAGTCCTCGTTTTCGAGCAGCAGGTCCGCAAGCTGGTAGTTGACGCCCGGCGTCTCCGGATCATCCGGGAAGGACACGAGGAGCTGACGGTACCAGCGATTCGCCTCGAGGAAGTTTTCGGGCTTGTCCTCGACAAACGCCTCTTCCTGGTACAACGCATGGTAGTGCCCGGCGAGATCGGACAGGTTGGTCTTCAGAAACCCGACGACTTCGGGTGAGTCTTCGACGTTGACGTAATCCCAGTAGTCGGCCTCGAGCGCATAGCTTGTCGCAAACGCTTTCTTGGACTCAACCACAAGTTGCGCGAACCCGGCTTCGCCGTAGATGTCCACCACGCGCATGCTGAAGTACGGCGATTCCTTGTGATATGGATTCAGTGCAACAAACGACTTGTAGACCGATGCAGCATCGTCATAGCGCAGCTTGCCGAAATAGAACTCGGCCAGGTTGCTGTAAATCTTGTCCGCGTAGCTGCGCTGACCGTTCTCCGAGAAGTACTTATCGACCACGTCGGGACCGCCCATGTTCGAGAAGCTGAGGCTGATCACTCGAAACGTGTCGGCAATACGGTGCTCGTCGTCGTCCTCATCGAAGGAGTCAAAATCGAAGCCGATGTCCTCGCGGTGATCAAGCATCGCCACGAAATTATCGAGCGCCTCATCGTAGAAGTACTGTTTGTAGAGCGTCCAGCCCTTCTTGTACAGCGCCAGTTCGTAGTAGCCCGATCCCGAGCCAAGCGTGATGACGGCGCTGTAAGCGTCTTCTGCGTCGATGTACTTCTTACGCACGAAGTAGTACTCACCGCGCCGGAAATGCACTTCGTCGATATGCCTGGAGTACGGATACTCGCGGACCAGCCGGTTCATAACCTCCATGGCCTCGTCCGGCTGGCCGATCTCGTCATAGGCGCGCGACATCTGGTACAAAACCCGATCGTTGCGCTCGTAGTCGGGATACTGCTCGAGAATCTGCCGGTACGTCGCGATAGCCTCGCGGGGCCCCGCCGGTATGGGTGCGCCATCGGCGCCAGCCAGTTCCTCGCTGTAGTTTCGCGACGGGGCGAGGAACTGCTCGCGCCCCAGCGCCCTGTTTTCGAATTCGGCGTCCGACTCGTCGGGTTGCCCGGGCGCCGCAGCGCGCCGTTCAGTAACGATCGCCGACGCCGCGCCGGCCGTCTCGGGTGCTTTCATCTCGGTCAGCTCGCCGCTACCGATGACGCCGTATGCCTGCTCTATCTGAAGGTCGGCCAAACGGCGCATCGCCTCTGGCGTCCGTGCATTTTCGGAGGTCTCAGCAAGATAGCGGCGATAGCTCTGCGCGGCCCGTTCCAGGCTGTCTTCGAGATGCACTTCCGAAAGATCCGCCTGCACGCCCTCGAGTTCGGCCAGCGTGCCCTGCTGCCGCACGTTCGTGGAGCACGCAGCCAAGCACAGTACGGCGACACCGCTTGTCAGCAAGGCGCGTTTCACTCCGGCTCCTCCAGCCGTGCCTGTGCCTGCGTGGCGCGGTCGTAGCTGTCCGCCAGCGCGAAGCGAGCCTTGTCGCCGTAGTTTTCGAGGTGCTCGCGGCGCGCCATCAGCTCGTCGATGGCAACAAGCTCGAGCAGGTGCCCCTGGCGCGCCATCAGGCGATCGATGCGCTCAACGGCCTGCTGCACGTCGGCGCGCAAGCGCGTCATGGGCTTGTCGTAGCCGACGTAACTGTGTGTCGCCGCCTGCCGAGAGCGTACGTACTCGTCGTACTCCGCCTGCGCAACGGCCATGGCTTCGTCGAGGCCGCGCAGGTTCTGGTCGAACTCCGTAAACCGTTCGTGGTACTCGGTTTCGAGCGTGAAAACCACCAGGCCCTTGATCCGCTCCAGCCGCTCGACCAATGCGTCCCGGTCGGCACGTTTGCTATTTGCCAGGGCCTCTTCGATACGATCCACGCGAAGCAGAATCATCTGCTCCTCGGGTGTCGCCAGGAATTCGGGGCGCGGTATTGTCAACAGGTCATCCCGTCGCTTGACCAGCATCTTGTGCTGCTCGACACGCAGCCGCATACGAGAGTCCAGCTTGCGGAAGCGCTCGTCGATTTCGGGAAGCAGTGGCTCGTAATGGTCGTGACGGATATCAACCATTTCCTCGTAAGCGTCGAAGCCGCCCTCCCAGGCCAGGAGTTTGCGCTTCAGGTCTGCGAGGTCCAGGTAGTTCTGCAATCCGGTCTGGAAGTCATGCGATGCCATGAGGTCCATCAAGTAATAGGTTTCCGGCGTCTCGGGCAGTGACCGCAAGCGTATGACCCAGTCTTTGTCCTTGCGAATCTCTTCGCGAATCAGCGCCTCGAGAAACTGTCCGCCGCGAATACTATCGATCGACTCGGTCAGCCGTTCGATCTCTGCAACGAATGCATCGAGGGCGCGGCCGTAGTGAATGGCTGCGCGTCCGTGAATGTCGAGCTTGCTGTACGCATAAGGCAGCGCCAGCAGGGCCTCCTGTGTTGCTCTGTCGGTTACCTCACGGTCAGCGAGAATGGCCCAGGGCACCACCGCACGATCGTACTGTTCCGCCGACAGATGGGCCCAGCCGGCGCTGAGCAGGGCCTGATTGGACAGCGGACCGTCGAGGCGCACACGATTCAGGAAAGGTACCGCTTGTACGAAAGCCCCTTCCTCCAGGTAGATCGTGCCGAGGACCAGGTTGGCCTTGTCGCGAATCGCGAGTTCACCCGGGTCGTCCGTGGCGATCAGGCCCGCTTTCTCGAGCTGTTCGAGCGCCTCGCTGCGACGCCCGCTCTGCAGGTAGGCGATACCGAGATTGTAGGCAGCAAAGCCACCGTAGCTGTCGGAACTCTGAAGCTTTTCAAGGCTTTGCATTGATTCTTCGGGCCGCTCCTGCGCCAGGTAGACATTGGCTCTCAGGAACTCGATATCGTCACGGATGGCCCTCGGGATGTCGCCTTCAATGCGGTTCAATGCCAACGTGGCATCGTCGAATTGGCCTTTCTGGAAATGAATTCTCGCGAGGCGATAGGCGGCATCGTTGCGCACGGTTTCCTCGACCGCGCCCTCAAGCACCGCCTTGATCGCACGGCCGGCGCGATGATGCATGCGGTAGCGAAGTTCGAAGTCGCCAAGCGAAAACTCCGCGTCCTCGAAGTGCAGATAGAGCGTATCGAGCTCAGGCTCGTCGACGGCAACGTGTTGGCGAACCTCTGAATCGAGCCGTTCGAGTGCTTCGAAATAGTTACCCTGGTGAGCCTCGTAGAGAGCCTCGCCGAAATAGAGATCATTCAGCTCCTCGCCCGCAACGCCGCGGAATGACAGTGCGGCGACGGTAAGAAGCGTCAGTTTGAGGGGCAGCAGGCGCCGCATCGGCTCTACCAGTCTCCGACCCGGATCGCTTCGCTGCCGAAGCCCGGCTGTGCCAGGGTAAGGCCGAGTGCCTTGGGCCTGACGCCCTTCGAGAAGGTGAAACTGCTGCTTTCGCTGAAATCGCTACCGTTCTTCAGCTTGCCATTGACGGTCACGCTGATCTGGTGGTTACCGGTCGGTACGTTGCCGGTGTAGACCCGCTGCACGCCGCCTTTCTGCAACGCCTCGAGCTCCTTGAAACTGTAAATGTGGTGCGTAGCCAGTTCACCGTCAATCAGGACCTGCACCGCGTCGAGCCGAAATGTCTCTTCCGGCGCCAGCGCGACAAACACGGATAGCTGCGTATTTGACGGATACAGCAGGCGCTCCTCCAGGTTGTTGAGTTCGGACGCGATGTTCAGGACGTCCGACTTGATCTCCTGCACCTGGCCGTCAAGGCTTCTCATATCCGCGCCTGACAGATCCTGTGCGCCGGCCAGCGCAAACGGCGCCAGGATTAGCAACACGAGCGCAGCAGACTGAATCCGTTGCCACATCACAAACTCCCTTTTAAACATAATCCCTATCCCGGTGACACGAAGCGGCATTGCCTTCGTCGACACCGGCGAGCAACGAGTGTTGAGGAATTTCACGTTTTAGTCTGTGACCCAGCGCGCATTTCACCGGGCTGGACGGGCCACTTGCGGAAAACCGGTCTGCCATAGCAGGCCAGGAAAGTAGGATAAGATTGCCACGTTGCTCGCAGTGAGCTGTGGCACGACAGTATTTGCCGACACACCGGGCACGATGAGCGTCGACTATTTTCCACCGCGGCAACCAGCAAGCCGAGATGTTCGCGGACGTGCAGACCTTGCCCGAGCAATCTGATTTGGAAGGGGATCAGAGCATGACAATAATAAGATACGTGAAGATATTTCTTGTGCTCGCCGTCGGTTTCTGGGGGCTGGTTGGAGTCGTTGGCAATCTCTCACATTTGTCGGGTGTCTATGACATGGTGCGCGAGGTTACTTCGATGTCCGGCGTTCCCGAGGGCGTCGGACCGCCATGGCGAACCTCCAATGTGCTGGTCGTCTGGTTGGGGGTCGCCACGATCGTACTTGGCAAGGTCGCCGCAGTAATGGGTGGCTACGGCGGTGTCACGATGCTCCGCAACGTCAACGCATCGACGAGCGACTTCAACAGGTCGAAGAAGTGGGCAATCGCCGGCTGCGGACTGGCTTTCGGCCTGCTCATGTTCGGTTTCACTATCGTCGCAGAAAGCACGTTTTTCATGTTCTTCAACGCGAACGTTGAAGGGGCGGGAGCTTTGGCATTTCGGTTCGCGGGATCGTTTGCACTGGTCACGATATTTGTGGCGCAGCCGGA
>CALZJH010000018.1 GCA_945787845.1 uncultured Woeseiaceae bacterium
CGTACAGATGGTCGTAGAGCTGATCGCCCCGATCGCCATGGAAGATGGTCTGCGCTTCGCTATTCGCGAAGGTGGCCGTACCGTTGGCGCCGGTGTTGTCGCCAAAATTATCGAGTAAACAAGATGACAGCTAATCAGAATATCCGCATTCGCCTGAAAGCCTTCGATCACCGCCTGATCGATACCTCAGCGCGTGAAATCGTCGATACGGCCAAGCGCACAGGCGCCACGGTCAAGGGCCCGATCCCGCTGCCGATGAAAAAGGAGCGTTTCACGGTCCTGATCTCGCCGCACGTCAACAAGGACGCCCGTGACCAGTACGAAATTCGTACCCACAAGCGCCTGATGGACATCGTGGATCCGACCGACAAGACCGTTGACGCGCTCATGAAGCTCGAGCTTCCTGCGGGTGTCGACGTACAAATCAAGCTGAATTGACGGGTTTCGTTGGCCGCCCACGGGCGGCCGACATGTTGCATACCGGAATGGCTCGCGTTGCTGCGCTTTATTTCCGGGTATGCAACATCTCACCCGCCCGCGGTGCCACGTAAGTCATTGATTCATAATGACGGACGCCGCCGCAGAAAAAAGCCGCTAATTTCGCCGGAAACCGCTTGTAATCAGGGGTTGAAGTCGTATAATTGCGGGCCCGCTGGGAGGCCGGACCGGGAGTCGGCCTGATCAGTAGTAGAAATACCAGTCGCCAGGTAATCGAGGGCGACACGGCAAATCCCGGAACCGCCGTACCGGCTGAATGATCGGTACGGAGCTTAGGGTCAGCCCCAGAGCATAGAGAGCGGAGCTCTCAGCGATGGCTGGCCCTTTCGCGTGTCTGAAGGATTCGCGAAAACAGACAGCCAGCGCCAATCGAAGTGCTGGTGGTGAGAACTGAATTTAGAGATTGACGCTGACCAATTGAAGTCGGTGAGAGGTTTTAAGCATGACGATGGGTCTTGTTGGCCGCAAATGCGGCATGACACGTGTCTTCACGGACGACGGGGTTTCAATTCCGGTCACCGTGATCGAGGCACAACCAAACCGAATCACACAGGTGAAAACCGTGGAGACCGACGGCTATCGTGCGCTGCAAGTTGCAGCGGGCAGCCGTAGAGCGTCCCGGGTGAGTAAGCCTGCAGCCGGCCACTTTGCTGCAGCAAAGGTAGAAGCCGGCGACCTGTTCACCGAGTTTCGCCTCGAAGATGCCGATGACGGCGAGTTCGAAAAGGGTGGCGAGCTCAAGGTCGATCTCTTCGAAGAAGGCCAGAAGGTCGACGTTATTGGCACCTCGATCGGTAAAGGCTTTGCCGGTACCGTCAAGCGCCATAACTTCAGCATGCAGGATGCAACGCACGGCAACTCGCTGGCACATCGCGCCCCGGGCTCGATTGGTCAGAACCAGACGCCGGGTCGCGTCTTCAAAGGCAAGAAGATGTCCGGTCACATGGGTAACGTCCGCCGCACCGTGCAGAACCTCGAGGTTGTGCGTGTCGATGCGGAGCGCAATGTTCTTTTGATCAAGGGTGCTGTCCCGGGTCACGCAGGCGGCAAGGTCATTGTCCGTCCCGCGATCAAGGCCAAGCGATAAGGGGCGCCGATAATGAAACTCAAACTTCAGGACAAGGGTTCCGTTGACGTGGCAGAGGCTGCGTTCGGCGTGGACTACAACGAAGCTCTCGTGCACCAGGTTGTCACGGCGTACCTCGCCGGCAGCCGTGCCGGCACGAAGGCCCAGAAGAACCGTGCTGCCGTTCGCGGCGGTGGTGCCAAGCCCTGGCGCCAGAAGGGTACGGGCCGCGCCCGTGCCGGTACGATCCGCAGCCCGATCTGGGTTGGCGGTGGTCGGACATTTGCGGCGCAGCCGCGTAGCTACGACCAGAAGGTCAACAAGAAAATGTATCGTGCCGCGTTGCGGTCGATGCTGTCCGAGCTGGTTCGCCAGGATCGCCTGGTGATCGTCAACGAGCTGACGCTCGAGGCGCCGAAGACCAAGCTGCTTGCGACGAAACTGAAAGAACTCGAGCTGGATAGCGTTTTGATCCTGAACGAGGCATTTGACGAAAACGTGTTCCTGGCGGCTCGCAACCTGCCGGATGTCGGTATCTGCGACGTTGCCTCGATGGATCCGGTTGTTTTGATTCGCTTCGAAAAGGTGCTGGTGACGCTGCCGGCGCTGAAGCTGATTGAGGAGCGTCTGTCATGAGCTTAGCTTCCCACCAGGAAAGACTGATGACGGTCATCCGCGGCCCGCACTTGTCAGAGAAGGCGCATTTTGCGGCGGAGAAGAACCAGGTTGTCCTTAAGGTTCGTACGGACGCGAGCAAAAAAGAGATCGCCCAGGCGGTCACATTGCTTTTCGAGGTTGAGGTGGAGTCTGTAAAGACCGTCAACGTCAAGGGTAAGAACAAGCGCTTCCAGCAGACCAAGGGTCGTCGAGTTAACTGGAAGAAAGCCTACGTGAGGCTGGCTGAAGGGAGCTCTCTCGAAGAGTTCTTCGGCGGCGAATAAGGGTTAGAAGATCATGTCACTGCATAAAGCCAAACCGACATCTGCTGGTCGCCGTTTCGTCGTTGCTGTCAAGACGCCGGAGCTGCATAAAGGCAAGCCGTATGCGCCGCTGCTCGACAAGAAGACGTCGAAGGGTGGTCGCAACAACAACGGTCGCATCACGGTTCGTCACCAGGGTGGCGGTCACAAGCAGCGCTATCGCATCATTGACTTTAAGCGCAACAAGGACGGTATTCAGGGCATCGTTGAGCGCCTCGAGTACGATCCGAATCGCAGCGCCCACATCGCGCTGATCAAGTACACCGATGGCGAGCGTCGCTACATCCTGGCTCCGAAGAGCCTGCGGGCCGGCGACAAGATCATCAGTGGCGAAGATGCGCCGATCAAGCCGGGCAATGCCCTGCCGATTCGCGCGATTCCCGTTGGTACGACGATTCACAACATTGAGATGAAGCCAGGTAAGGGCGGCCAGCTGGCTCGTTCTGCTGGTACTTCGGCTCAGCTCGCTGCTCGCGAAGGTGCTTACGCCACGCTGCGTTTGCGCTCCGGTGAGACGCGCAGGATTCACATCGACTGCCGTGCAACGGTGGGCGAAGTTGGTCATGGCGAACACAACCTGCGCAAGCTCGGCAAGGCCGGCGCGAAGCGCTGGAGAGGTGTGCGCCCGACGGTTCGTGGTGTTGCCATGAACCCGGTCGATCACCCGCATGGTGGTGGTGAAGGCCGGACGTCAGGTGGTCGCCACCCGGTCAGTCCGTGGGGCACGCCGACCAAGGGCGCGAAGACGCGCTCCAACAAGCGTACGGACAGCATGATTGTTCGCCGTCGCAACAAGAAGCGCTAATTAAGGATTTCGAAGATGCCGCGTAGTGTAAGAAAGGGCCCGTTCGTCGATGAACACCTGGCGAAGAAGGTGGCCGAAGCAGCAAAGAAAAACGATCGTCGCCCGATCAAGACCTGGTCGCGTCGTTCGATGGTACTGCCGGATATGGTCGGCCTGACCATTGCCGTCCACAACGGACGCCAGCACGTACCGGTTCTGATTTCGGAGAACATGGTCGGTCACAAGCTCGGCGAGTTTGCGATGACCCGCACGTTCCGCGGTCACTCCGGTGATCGCAAGACGAAGTAAGGCGAAGGAGCAGTTTCATGCAAGTTGCAGCAACACTCAGATACGCACGTATCTCGCCGCAGAAATGCCGCCTGGTGGCTGATGTCATCCGTGGCAAGTCTGTTGACGAGGCTCTGCGCACACTGACTTTTTCGCCGAAGAAGAGCGCTCGTATCGTGAAGAAGGTTCTGGAGTCGGCCGTTGCCAACGCAGAGCACAACCACGGTGCGGATATCGACGAATTGAAGGTCGCGACCATTGAAGTCAACGAGGCGCCGACATTTCGTCGTTACCGCGCTCGTGCAAAAGGTCGTGGCGCACGGATTATCAAGCGGAACAGCCACATTACAGTCCGGGTGGCAGATGAATCATGAATATCAGCTTCAAGATCGACATGATTATCCGGACGGAGACGAGTAAGTAATATGGGTCAGAAAGTACATCCAACAGGTATTCGCCTCGGCATCGTCAAGGACTGGGCTTCAAAGTGGTACGCCGACACGAAGACGTTCCCCGAGCACATCCGCATGGACCACGAAATTCGTGTGTACATCAAAAAGAAGCTCAAGGACGCATCGGTTAGCCGTATCTCGATCGAACGTCCGGCGAAGAAATGCAACATCACGATTCACACGGCTCGCCCGGGCATCGTGATTGGCAAGAAAGGCGAGGACATCGAGAAGCTCCGTATGGAGGTTTCGAAAATGATCGGTATGGCCATCCAGGATGTCCGTATCAATATCAGCGAGGTCCGCAAGCCTGAGCTTGATGCACAGCTGGTTGCCGAAGGCATCGCCCAGCAGCTCGAGCGCCGCGTCATGTTCCGTCGTGCCATGAAGCGCGCCGTCACGAACACGATGCGTGTTGGTGCCGAAGGCATCAAGGTGAAAGTCGGTGGCCGCCTGAACGGTGCTGAAATTGCACGCTCCGAGTGGTACCGCGAAGGTCGGGTTCCGCTGCACACACTGCGCGCGGATATCGATTACGGCACGGCCGAGGCTCACACGACATACGGTGTGATCGGCGTGAAGGTATGGATTTTCAAGGGCGAAGTGTTTGAGAAGCCCGAAGCGGTTCCGGCAGAGCCTGCAGAAGCAGCGGCCGGCGCGCGTTCGTAAGGAAGAGATAGATGTTACAGCCCAAACGAACTAAATTCCGCAAGCAGATGAAGGGCCGCAATCGCGGACTCGCACATCGCGGAAGCAGCGTGTCATTCGGTGAGTACGCTCTCAAGGCAACGGGTCGCGGACGTTTGACGGCACGTCAGATCGAGGCCGCTCGTCGTGCGATGACGCGTTATATCAAACGTGGCGGCAAGATCTGGATTCGGGTTTTCCCCGATAAGCCGATCACGACCAAGCCGCTTGAGGTACGTCAGGGTAAGGGCAAGGGCAACGTTGAGTACTGGGTATGCCAGATTCAGCCGGGCCGCATCCTTTATGAAATGGAAGGTGTGACTGAAGAAGTGGCGCGCGAAGCGTTCCGCCTGGCCGCTGCAAAGCTGCCCTTCGGCACCAAGTTTGTAGCGCGGCAGGTGATGTGATGAAGGCAGCAGATCTTAGAGCCAAGTCAGTCGATGAGCTCAACGAGGAACTCGTTGCGCTGCGTCGTGAGCAGTTCAATCTGCGTATGCAGGCGGCTACTGGTGAACATCCCCACAATCACGAGCACGGCCGTGTGAAAAAAGATATCGCGCGCGTCAAGACGGTTCTGGTTGAACTTTCGCGTAAAGCGGGTGAAGACAAATGAGTGAAGAAAAAAAGGTTCAGCGCACCGTTAACGGTCGCGTCGTAAGCGCGAAGATGGACAAGACCGTGTCGGTCGCCATCGAGCGCCTGATCAAGCACCCGGTCTACGGCAAGTACATTCGCCGGACCAGTAAAGTGCTTGCGCATGATGCATCGAACGAATGCAAAGCCGGCGATCGCGTAGCGATCTCGGAATGCCGCCCGATGTCGAAGAATAAATCCTGGTCTGTCGTCAACGTCGTTGAACGCGCAGCAGACAAGTAACAACCATAGGATTCAATCATGATTCAGATGCAGACAGTCCTGGACGCAGCAGACAACTCAGGTGCTCGCCGCGTACAGTGCATCAAGGTACTCGGCGGCTCGAAGCGCCGCTACGCCGGTGTGGGCGACGTGATCAAGGTGAGCGTCAAGGACGCAATCCCGCGCGGCAAGGTCAAGAAGGGCGAGGTATACAACGCCGTTGTTGTGCGTACGCGCAAGGGTGTTCGGAGAAAAGACGGATCTCTCATTCGCTTTGATGGAAACGCTGCAGTGTTGCTGAATGCTCGCCTCGAGCCGATCGGCACACGTATTTTTGGCCCGGTGACCCGTGAGCTGCGCACGAGCCAGTTCATGAAGATTATCTCGCTGGCTCCTGAGGTTCTGTAAGAACTTCGGCTTTTATTGGTAAAGAGTAATGGCTAACAAGATCAGAAAAGGTGACGAAGTTATCGTCACGACCGGTAAAGACAAAGGTCGTCGCGGCACGGTTGTTGAGGTGTTCGCTGACGGACGCGTCGAGGTCGAGGGCGTGAACCTCGCAAAGAAGCACATCAAGCCGAACCCGAATATCGGTGAGATGGGTGGCATCAAGGACAAAGCGATGCCGATGGATGTATCAAACGTGCTCGTCTTCAATCCAAAGACGAAGAAGGGTGAGCGCGTTGGTTTCCGCGTTGAGAAAGACGGCAGCAAGGTTCGCGTCTTTCAGAGCGGCGACGTAGTAGACATTTAAGAGAACAGACATGTCACGTTTACAGGAAAAGTATCAGAACGAGCTGGCTGGAGAGATCCAGAAGAAGCTCGGCCTGAAGAACCCGATGGAAGTGCCGAAGATCACCAAGATCACGCTCAATATGGGTGTGGGTGATGCGGTTGCCGACAAGAAGGTCATGGAAAAAGCTCGTGCGGATATGGAAAAAATCGCAGGCCAGAAGCCGGTGACGACCATTGCCCGCAAGTCCGTCGCGGCATTCAAGATTCGTGATGGCATGCCGATCGGCTGCAAGGTCACGCTGCGTCGTGAGCGCATGTACGAGTTCCTCGACCGTCTCGTCAACATCGCGATCCCGCGTATTCGCGACTTCCGTGGTTTGAACCCGAAGTCCTTCGATAAGCAGGGCAACTACAGCATGGGTGTCCAGGAACAGATTATTTTCCCGGAAATCAACTACGACGAAATCGACGTACTGCGTGGGATGGACATCATCATCACGACGTCGGCTCGCAATGCAGAGGAAGGCAAGGCGCTCCTGGAAGCGTTCAACTTCCCCTTCAAGAAATAGGAAATAGCATGGCTAAGAAGTCAATGATTGCGCGTGAACTCAAGCGTACCAAGCTCGTCGCGAAGCAGGCTGAGAAGCGCAAGGCGCTGAAAGCGATTATTCGCAACATCAACAGCTCGGACGAAGAACGTGGTGTGGCGCAGGCGAAGTTGAACAAGCTGCCGCGCGATGGCAGCCCGACGCGCCAGCGTAACCGCTGTGCGATCACGGGTCGGCCCCATGGTGTGTACCGCAAGTTCGGCCTCGGTCGCAACAAGTTGCGTGAAGCAGCCATGAAAGGCGAAATCCCCGGCCTGACGAAAGCCAGCTGGTAGGCGGAGACAGAACATGAGTATGACCGACCCGATCGCAGATATGCTGACACGTATTCGTAACGGCCAGAAGGCACGCAAGGTTGCTGTCTCGATGCCCGCCTCGAAAGCGAAAGAAGCCATCGCGAAAGTATTGCAGGACGAAGGCTACATCTCTGGTTACGCGACCGATGGTGAGGGCGCCACGAAGGCGCTCACCGTTGAGCTCAAGTATTTTGGCGGTGTGCCCGTGATTGAGAAGATCCAGCGCGCAAGCAGCCCGGGCCTGCGGGTATACCGCGGCAAGGACGATTTGCCGAAGGTGCTGGGCGGACTCGGTGTGGCCATTGTCTCCACGTCTGCGGGCGTGATGAGCGATCGCCAGGCGCGTGAAAAAGGTATTGGTGGTGAGGTTCTGTGCATCGTTTCCTAGATGCCGGCGCTTCACTAATTAAGAGACAGAACTATGTCAAGAGTTGCAAAAGAACCGATTGAGCTGCCGAAAGGCGTTGAGTTCAAGCAGAACGGCAATGTCGTCACGCTGAAAGGCGGGAACGGCGAACTGTCGCTCGAGCTGAACTCGGAAGTTGAGCTCAAGCAGGAAGACAATGTACTGACGCTGGCCCCTCGTTCGGGCTCGCGTTTTGCCACCGCGATTGCGGGCACGATGCGCGCCATTCTTGCCAACATGGCGAAAGGTGTGTCGGAAGGCTTCGAAAAGAAGCTCGAGCTGAAAGGCGTTGGTTACCGCGCACAGGCACAGGGCAAGAACCTGAACCTGTCGCTTGGTTTCTCGCACCCGGTCGTTTACGCGGCGCCAGAAGGGGTGAGCATTGAAACCCCGAGCCAGACAGAGATTGTCGTCAAAGGTGCGGACAAGCAGAAAGTTGGCCAGGCCGCTGCGGAAATCCGTGGCTTCCGTCCGCCGGAGCCCTACAAGGGTAAGGGCGTTCGCTATTCCGATGAGCGTGTACAGCTCAAGGAAGCGAAGAAGAAATAATCAGGTATAGAACCCATGAAACTGGATAAGAAACAAAATCGTTTGCGTCGTGCCCGCCGTGGTCGCGCGAAGATTCGTGAGCTCGAAGCGAACCGGCTGAGCATTCACCGCACGCCGCGGCATATTTATGCGCAGGTTATCGGTCCGGATGGCGCAAAGGTGCTGGCATCCGCGTCGACTCTGGAAGCCGAGGTTCGCAAGGGCATCAAGAACGGCGGCAACGTCGAGGCAGCTGCCATCGTTGGTGCGCGCATTGCTGAAAAAGCAAAAGCCGCCGGCATCGATACGGTTGCGTTTGATCGCTCCGGTTTCCGTTACCACGGTCGTGTCAAAGCATTGGCCGACGCTGCCCGCGAAGCGGGACTGAAGTTCTAAAGGACCGACTAATGGCAAGAAACGATCATAATCAAGCTGGCGATGACTTCATCGAAAAACTGGTCACCGTTAACCGCGTAGCCAAGGTAGTCAAAGGTGGTCGCCAATTCGGTTTCACCGCGCTGACCGTCGTTGGCGATGGGCAGGGCCAGGTTGGCTTCGGTTACGGCAAGGCACGTGAAGTGCCGATCGCGATCCAGAAAGCGATGCAGGCTGCACGGCGTAACATGATTAGCATCAACCTGAACAATGACACGCTGCAGTACGCCAAGAAAGGCCGCCACGGCGCCACGATGGTTTACATGCAGCCGGCGTCTGAAGGTACTGGCGTTATCGCGGGTGGCGCCATGCGCGCAGTCTTCGAAGCGGCCGGCGTGCGCAACGTCCTCGCCAAGAGCTACGGCTCGCGCAACCCGATCAACGTTGTTCGCGCAACGATCAAGGGGCTGTCGGAGATTCATTCTCCGCAGTCTATTGCTGCCAAGCGCGGCAAGAAAGTTAAGGAGATCCTGGCCTGAAGGCCCGGATCGTAACAACAGAGTTTTAGAGACAAGATCATGGCGAAGCCAAAAGAGTTGAAGGTCACGCTGGTCAAGAGCAAGTACGGGCGGCTGAAGAGCCACAAAGCCTGTGTTGCCGGACTGGGTCTCCGCAAAATGCACCAGACGGTTACGGTTGTCGATACGCCGGAAAATCGCGGCATGATCAATCGTGTTTCGTACCTGCTATCGGTAGAGGAAGCCTGACATGCGGCTTAACGACATTTCACCTGGTAAAGGTGCAAAAAAAGACGGCAAGCGTTTTGGTCGCGGGCATTCCGCGGGCCAGGGTAAGACGAGCGGCCGTGGCCAGAAGGGCCAGAAGTCCCGTTCAGGCGGCTTCCACAAGGTGGGCTTCGAAGGCGGCCAGATGCCGCTGCAGCGTCGCCTGCCGAAGGTTGGTTTTCGTTCGCGGATGGCCAAGTACTCGGCCGAGCTGCGTTTGCACGAGCTCGAGTTGCCGGCAGCGGACGTTATCGATCTGGACGTACTGAAAAAGGCCAATCTCGTTCCGGCTTTCGTGACCAAGGTCAAGGTCATCAAGTCCGGTGAAATCAAAAAAGCCGTGAAGCTTAAAGGCCTCAAGGTCACCAAGGGTGCCCGTGAAGAGATCGAGAAAGCTGGCGGCAGTATTGAAGACTGAGAAGCAAGACTAAATCATGGCAAAGAAGCCCCAACAAAATCCGGCGGATCTGGCGAAGCAAGCGAGTAAGCTCGGCGAATTGAAAATTCGCCTGCTGTTCCTCGTCGGTGCGCTGATCGTATATCGCGTTGGCACCTATATTCCGGTGCCCGGCGTGAACCCGGCTGCGTTGGCTGAATGGTTCGAGGCGCAGTCCGGCGGCATGTTGGGCATGTTCAACATGTTCTCCGGTGGCGCGCTGTCTCGTTTCGGCATCTTTGCTCTGGGCATCATCCCCTACATCTCGTCGTCGATCATCATGCAGATGGCGAGCCATATCGTTCCGCAGCTCCAGCAGCTGCGTAAGGAAGGCGAGCAGGGACGGCGCCAGATCGTGAAGTACACGCGCTACGGCACCGTTGCGCTGGCCAGCTTCCAGTCGATCGCGGCAGCGAGCTTCCTGCAGAACCAGGGCACGCTGGTAAATAATCCGGGTCCTGCGTTCCTGATCACGGCCTGCATTACGCTCGTTACCGGTACGGTCTTTCTTATGTGGCTGGGTGAGCAGATCACCGAGCGTGGCATTGGTAACGGTATCTCGATGATCATTCTCGCGAGCATCGTTGCGGGCCTTCCGGCCGCCATTGCCGGTACGGCCGAGCTGGTTCGCACTGGTGAAATGGCTGCGATTACGGCGATCCTGATGCTGCTGGGTGGTATCGCGGCGATCATCTTCGTGACCTTCATGGAGCGCGCGCAGCGCCGCATCACGGTTAATTATGCGAGGCGACAACAGGGCAGGAAGATGTTCCAGGCCCAGAGCACGCACTTGCCGTTCAAGATCAACATGTCGGGTGTTATCCCGCCGATCTTTGCCTCGAGCATCCTGATGTTCCCCGCAACGATCGCCCAGTTCTTCGGCCAGGCCGCAGATCCTAACGCCGCGCAGCGTGCGTTGCAGACCATCGGTGCGAACCTGGGGCCGGGCCAGCCCATCTACGTATTGTTGTATGGAGCAATGATCGTATTCTTCTGCTTCTTCTACACGGCGCTGATGTACAACTCGAAGGACACAGCGGACAACCTGAAGAAAGCGGGCGCATTCCTGCCGGGCATCCGGCCGGGGGCCCACACAGCAGAGTACATTGACCGGGTCCTGACCCGACTGACGTTCTGGGGTTCGATCTACATCGCCGGTGTGTGTCTGCTCCCCGAGTTCGTGCGCATGTTCTACCCGGCCATGCCCTTCAGTTTCGGCGGCACCAGCTTGCTGATTCTGGTCGTAGTCACGATGGACTTCATGTCACAAATGCAGGCACATGCCATGAGTCACCAGTACGAAGGCATGATGCAGAAAGCCAACCTGCGCAACTACGGAAAGGGAGGCCAAACTCGCTGATTTGTCAGCGATTGGGAGACAGCTCATGAAAGTAAGAGCATCAGTAAAAAAAATCTGCAGAAACTGCAAAATCATTCGCCGCAACGGTGTTGTGCGGGTGATCTGCACTGACGCACGGCATAAGCAGCGCCAGGGCTAGGCCCCGCGTTATTACGAGGATTTTTAAGTGGCACGTATAGCAGGCATAAACATTCCGTTGACGAAACACGTCGTGATTGCACTGACGTCGATCTACGGTATTGGAAACACGCGCGCACAGCAGATTTGCGAAGCCGCCGGTGTGGCAGGTAACACGCCGGTCAAGGACCTCGCGGAGCCCGAAGTTGAGAAGCTTCGTAAGGCAGTCGCGATCTTTACGGTTGAAGGCGATCTGCGTCGCGAAACGTCGATGAACATCAAGCGCCTGATGGATCTCGGTTCGTACCGCGGCATCCGTCATCGCCGTGGTTTGCCGCTGCGCGGCCAACGCACTCGTACAAACGCCCGGACCCGCAAGGGACCGAAGCGTCCCATTAAGAGGTAAGTCTTAAATGGCTGAAGCGAAGAAAAAGAAGGTTAAAAAGCACGTTGTTGACGCAATTGCGCACATTCATGCTTCCTTCAACAACACGATCATCACGATTACCGACCGCCAGGGTAATGCTCTGTCATGGGCAACGGCCGGCGGCTGCGGTTTCCGTGGATCTCGTAAATCCACCCCGTTCGCGGCACAGGTTGCGTCGGACAAAGCGGGCAAAGCTGCTCTCGAGTTCGGTGTCAAGAATGTCGATGTGCGTGTACGTGGGCCAGGCCCCGGTCGCGAGTCCGCAGTGCGTGCTCTGAACGCACTGGGGTTCCGCATCCAGAATATTGAGGACGTGACGCCAATTCCGCATAACGGATGTCGTCCGCCCAAGAAACGCCGCGTGTAGAGGCTGAACAATGGCAAGATATTTAGGACCAAAGTGTAAACTGTCCCGCCGCGAAGGCACGGATCTGTTTCTTAAGAGCGGCGTACGTCCGCTCGAGTCGAAGTGCAAGCTCGAGGTACCTCCGGGTGGCCCGACGCAGCGCCGTCCGCGCGTGTCGGACTACGGTCTGCAGCTGCGCGAGAAGCAGAAGCTCCGTCGCATGTACGGTGTACTCGAGCGTCAGTTCCGCAATTACTACAAGCGCGCTGCCCAGCTGAAAGGCTCGACAGGTGAAAACCTGCTGCGCCTGCTGGAAGGTCGTCTTGATAACACGGTTTATCGCATGGGCTTTGCTTCGACACGTGCCGAAGCGCGCCAGCTCGTGAGTCACAAGAGCATCGAGGTGAACGGCAAGGTCGTCAACATCCCGTCTGCCCAGCTCAAAGCCGGAGACGCCATTGCCATTCGCGAAAAAGCGAAGAAGCAGCTGCGTATCCAGAGTGCGATGGAAATTGCGAGCCAGGTCGGCCTGCCCGAGTGGGTAGATGTCGACGCCAAGAAGATGGCAGGTGTTCTGAAGTCGTTGCCTGATCGCGAAGAGATTCTTCCCGACATCAACGAAAACCTCGTCGTCGAGCTGTACTCGAAGTAATTGGAGGGAATTTTCCCATGCAGGAATCAGTACACGAATTTCTGAAGCCGCGCGTTGTAAAAGTCACGCCGGTCAACGATGTGCAAGCAAAAGTTGTTATCGAGCCGTTCGAACGCGGCTTTGGCCACACGCTCGGCAATGCGCTGCGTCGCATTCTTTTGTCGTCGATGCCGGGCGCTGCGATCACGGAAGCTGAAATCGAGGGCGTGCTCCACGAGTACACGAGCATCGAAGGCGTGCAGGAAGATGTCGTCGACATTCTCCTGAACCTCAAGCAGGTCGCCGTCACGATGAACACCCGCGACACGGCCGAACTGCGCGTTTCGAAAAAAGGCCCGGGCCCGGTTACGGCCGGTGATATCCAGCTCGATCATGATGTTGAAATCATGAACCCTGATATGGTCATCGCCAACCTGACCAAGGCCGGTGAGCTGAACATGTTGCTTCGTGTAGAGCGTGGCCGTGGCTACCGCCCGGCAACACAGCGCCCGTCGTTCGAAGAGCACGCCGGCCCGATCGGCCGACTGCAGCTCGATGCGTCCTTCAGCCCGATCGTTCGCGTGACCTACAACGTCGAAGCCGCTCGCGTTGAGCAGCGCACCGACCTCGACAAGCTGTTGATCGACATCGAAACCGACGGCACGATCGACCCGGAAGAGGCGATTCGTCGTGCGGGCAGCATTCTCAAAGACCAGCTGTCGGTCTTCGTTGACCTGCAGGGTCAGGAAGAAGGCATTGGTGCCCAGGCCGAGAACCAGGTGGATCCGATCCTGCTGCGACCGGTCGACGAGCTCGAACTCACGGTTCGTTCCGCGAACTGCCTGAAGGCAGAGAACATCATGTACATCGGTGATCTCGTGCAGCGCACCGAGGTAGAACTTCTGCGTACGCCGAACCTTGGCAAGAAATCTCTGACCGAGATCAAGGAAGTTCTGGAAGGCCATGGCCTGGGGTTGGGAATGCATCTCGACAACTGGCCACCAGCGAGCCTTCGTCCTGAGCACGAGCTCATGATGTAAGAATCAGATACCAGGAATAAAACAATGCGTCATAGAAAATCCGGTCGTCGACTGGGTCGTAACAGCTCACACCGCAAGGCCATGTTTCGTAACATGGCTACTTCGATGCTGAAGCACGAAACGATCCGTACGACGCTGCCAAAAGCTAAAGAACTGCGCCGAGTTGTCGAGCCGCTTATTACGCTCGCGAAGGAAGATAGCGTTGCGAATCGTCGCCTCGCTTTTGATCGCCTGCGTGACAAGGAAGTAGTCGGCAAGCTGTTTTCGGAAATCGGCCCGCGCTTCAAGGAACGTCCGGGTGGCTACCTGCGCATCCTGAAGACGGGACCGCGGCCGGGTGATGCGGCGCCAATGGCGATTGTCATGCTCACCGAGCAGGCGGCTGAGGTTGCGGCCGAAGACTAGGCGGCGCCTGCAGACCTTATCCGTAGAAGCCGGGCTTAGCCCGGCTTTTTTTATGCCGTAGAATCCGAGTATGAACACATCGAATCCGAAGACCGTATCGCTTGTGCTCGGGAGCGGCGGCGCACGGGGCCTGGCGCACATCGGGGTTATTCACGTCCTCGAGGAAAAGGGTTACAAAATCACGTCGATCGCGGGTTGTTCCGCCGGCGCGCTGGTTGGCGGCATCTACGCGGCCGGCAAGCTCGCCGAGTATGAGACCTGGGTTCGTGGGGTGAGGAAGTTCGATATGGTCAACATGATGGATATCGCCTGGCAGGGCGGTGGCCTTGTGAAGGGTGATCGCATAATCGCCCAGATGATCAAGCTCGTCGGCGATCGGCAAATCGAGGATCTGCCCATCCGCTTTACGGCCGTGGCGACTGAACTCGAGAGCGGCCGGGAAGTCTGGCTGAGCGAAGGGCCGCTATTCGACGCAATCCGCTCCTCCTGTTCGTTGCCGTTGTTCTTCACGCCGGCGAAGTACAAGGAGAAGATGCTCGTCGACGGTGGTGTGGTAAACCCGGTGCCGATTGCGCCCGTGTTCGACGACCATACCGACCTCACGCTTGCGGTTAACCTGGGTGGAAAACCGGTTCATGCGTCGCCGCCGCCATCGCGCAAGACGATCGGGGCCGCCGAA
Source organism: uncultured Woeseiaceae bacterium (assembly GCA_945787845.1). GTDB lineage: Bacteria > Pseudomonadota > Gammaproteobacteria > Steroidobacterales > Woeseiaceae > UBA1847. The sequence continues at coordinate 14,782 of CALZJH010000018.1, forward strand.
GTCGCCTACCTCGTTTTTGACGCGATGCAGAGCACCATCGCACGGCAAAAGCTGGCGGCCTATCCGCCGGACCTGACCATCGAAATACCCAGGAATGTGGCGCGCACCTTCGATATCTATCGTGCTGCCGAAATTATCGAACTCGGCAGGCGCGCAGCAGAAGCCAGCCTGCCGTAAACCGCGGCAGCGTAACACCTCATTATTATGTCATATTGACTAAATATTTCCTTTTTAGTCAGGCGGTTACTGTAATCCACGATTTGTGAGTCGGCTCACAGCGAAACTCGCCCTACGGCCTTAAAGTAGACCCAGTTGTAGCGAGGGGACGATGGCTATAAACACCGACAAGAAATCCTTTGACGACTGCGTCATCCTGGCGAAGGAAGCGTTCGATCCGGATGCCGTATTTCTCGATGACATCGTTGATGACGAGGTGCTGCCGTACCTGAGTCTCGAGGTCGATGGCCTGACCACGGCGCGCGAGGGTCGCAAGGGCAAACTCGAATTGCGCCCTGACGACGTCGCTGCAAACGAACCGATCACGCCTGATACGACCATGCCTGTTGCGACGCTCGATCCCGATCAGCTCGAGGTGTATGGGTGGGAGTCGTCGCTCTGGAAGAAGATCAAAGCTTACCTGGGCATCTGATACCATCCCCGCATGATTTTTAAAGACAAGACCGTGATCATCACGGGCGGATCCGAGGGCGTGGGCGCCGCAACCGCACGCCTGTTCGCCGAGGCCGGCGCCAACCTGATGCTTGCTGCGCGGAGCAAGAAGAACCTCGAGGCGGTCGCGACGGAGCTGCGTGACAAGACGCGCGTCGAGCTGTTCGCGATGGACGTCACCGATACCGACGCCTGTGTGGACCTCTTCAAAAAGGCGGACTTCGAGTTCGGGCGCATCGACGTTCTGGTCAACAACGCCGGTTATCATGCGCGAGGTGACGTTCGCGATGTTCCCGCCGAAGAGCTGGGTCGTATCATCGACGTTAACCTGAAGGCACCGATCATTCTCACGCGTCTTGCCCTGCCGTATCTCGAGGAGGCGGGCGGTGGCGCCATTATTAACGTAGCGTCTCTTCACGGCCGACTGGCGAGCGTCGGCGCAACGACGTATTCGTCCAGCAAGTTCGGATTGCGGATATTTAGCCTGGCGCTGGGTCAGGAACTCGAGGGCTCGGGTATCAAGGCGGCCGTCGTGTCGCCCGGGCCGGTCGATACGGGCTTCATCATGGAAAACCTCGATGACGTCGACGACATCGTGTTCTCGCAGCCAATGAGTTCGGCCGAGCAGGTCGGGCAGGCTATCCTGGATCTGTGTGGCAACAACATTGCCGAGCAGGCTATGCCGACATCGAGCGGTATCCTGGCGACACTCGCTTACCTGATGCCATGGCTGGGTAAGCGCCTGAGGCCGATGTTGCGGAAGAAAGGTGCCCGCGTGAAAGCGCGTCTGATCGCAGAGCGGCGACAACAAGGCACGTCCTAAAAGAACGGTCCACCCGGGGGATGGGTGGACCGTTGTTACACGCCGGTAGTCAGGGGGAAGCGAGCCACCGGATGCCTTGTTTCGAAATTGTCGTTAGCGAAGAATTTAGAAGAAACCGCGGCATCTTACAAACGACATAAATTGACGTTCGCGATGAAAAAAAATCACGATCCGAACGCGAATTCCCGTAACACCCAGTCTCGAAACGTGCTGCTGTGTCTTTTGTCGCTCGGGTCATCAGGGCTTATCAGGTAATAGGCCTCCTTGGATTCCAGCTCGTGGTCAAACAGTTGTGTCAAAGCCCCGGACTCCATCCAGGCACAGCACAGTTGCGCAGGGATTAATGCTGCCCCAAGCCCCTGTTCCGCCGCGCGCGCGATCGATGTCATTGAGTTGAGCCGGATGATCTTTGGATTACGCGGCAAACGAATACCGGACAACCGCTGCCATTTCTGCCAGGCCTTGGGTCTCGAGTCGTGAACGATCAACGGAAAGTCGCTGGTGATGCGACCGGCTACGACCTTGATACTGTCATAAAAGTCGGGCGATCCTACCGGGATGAGCCGCAGCGAAAACAACCGATCGCTGTCGATACCTGCCGGCGGTGTCGAGAACAAGCGGATTGAGACGTCAGCCGTCTTGTCGTGTGCGCCGGACTCGCCTTCGATTGTGCCTACCGTAATCGAGATGTCGGGGTTTTCGGCAACGAATTCGGACAGGCGCGGGACCAGCAGTTCACTCGCGAAAAACGGCTGCACCGACAACTTCAGGACCGCGCCTTCAACCTGTTTGCTGTTGCGCTCGATGGCGACGTCGAGGTCGTCGAGGATCGGCTTGAGGTCGTCGTAAAACGCGCGGCCCGCGTCGGTCACGTTGAGACTTCGGGCTGTCCTCGAAAAGAGCCGGCTGCCGATCGTGTCCTCGAGTTGCCGGATCTGGTGGCTGACGGCTGACGCGGTCAGGTACAGGTCTTCAGCAGCGAGGCGAAAGCTTTCGCGTTCGACTGCTCTACAGAAGGCTCGCAGAGCGCGCATAGACACGTTTCGATTCCAGGTCGGCATACCCGACAATTTGCAGGTTCTGTGCCAATCGAAGGCTCATCCAAGTTATTGAAATCCTTGGATATGATAGATCGCAGCGCACCGAAAGTGAGCAACAGCGGGAGTATGGCGCGCTGTTATGACGCGCGCGTGAATGCGTCGCGGGTCAGGTTCTCGTGGCCGTCGGCCATGACGCGAACGTCGTCTTCAATCCGGATGCCACCAAATGGGCGCAGCCAGTCAACGGTGTCCCAGCTAACGTGGTTCTCGGCGGGCGTGCCGCGAAGATTCTCCAGTAGCATATCGATGACGTACAGGCCGGGCTCGATGGTCAGGACCATGTCTTCCTCGAGCACGCGCGTCAGGCGCAGGAACGGGTGACCGCTTGGAGGGTCGATGGTGCCGCCGGTCTCGCTTTCCTGGTGACCCGCGACATCATGCACCTGGATGCCCAGTAAGTGGCCAAGACCGTGCGGGAAGAAGGCGGACGTCACGCCGGTTTCAAGTAGCGTATCGGGGTCGCCGGTCGCCAGGTCAGCGTCGACGAGTACCTCGGCAAGCATTTTGTGCGTGGCGACGTGCAGGTCGCGATAATCGAGGCCGGCGTGCAGCTTGTCGACGATCGCGAGCTCCATCGCGTGCATACGATCGATAAGGTCCTGGAACCGCTGGTCGCCATTCGAGTACGTGCGCGTGATGTCCGACGCGTAGCCATGAACCTGCGCTCCGGCATCGATCAGGAACGAACGAATGACTTCCGGCGCCTGCCGATCGAGATCCGTGTAATGCAGGACGGCGCCGTGCTTATTCAGGGCGATGATGTTGCCGTACGGCAGCTCCGGATCTGTGTGACTGACCGCCTCGCAATACGCCCGGTGAATGTCGAATTCCGACAGGCCGTTACGGAATGCCGCTTCGGCGGCAATATGTCCGGCCGCGCCACGTTCGGCGGCGAGGCGCATTACGGCAAGCTCGTATTCCGTCTTCACGCCGCGCGCGTAGTGCAGGATATTGATCGCAGTCGTCGGGTTCACGCGCTCGATACCAAAGGCGAGCGATTCGTCCTGAAACTCCCCGATGGCAATGCATTTTTCACGGTCAGCAGGCAGGTGCGCTGCGACCTCATCCGTTGCGTGCACGATACGAATATCGAAATGGCCGGTCCAGTAACCATCGGGCGCACCGGGTACGACGTGCCAGTAGTCATGTGGCTGGTAGTAAATGAGCACCGGCGTCTCGCCCGGTGTATACACGATGTACGAAAAAGGCAGGGCAACTAGCGGCGCCCAGCCGACAAAGTGCGGATTCGCCTTGAACGGGTGATGATAGTCGTCCAGGAATGCGAACTTCGGATCGCCGGAATAGATGACGGCGTGGCTTGCGCCCGCCTGTTCCAGGGCATGATCGTGGCGGGCCGTGACGGTTGCCAGGTGGCTGCCGTAAAGGGCGCCAAGCTCGGGGTTCTTGTCACTGAATTTCATAGTCATGGCCGGATCATACCCTGTTGCCGCGGTAGTCGGCGAATGCCATCATTGGCGGCCCCTTGTCGGGGAGTGGAGCAGAGGATGAAGCGATTTACATGGCTGGTTTTCATTGTATTGATACCAACAGGGAGCACCGCGATGGCCGCTGATCCCGGTTACGACCGAGTCGCCGGTCGGTCTCACGCGTCGCGCTCGGAAGTTATCGCGCCGCACGGCATGGCGGCGACGAGCCAGCCGCTGGCGACGCAGGTCGCCCTGGACATCCTCAAGGCAGGCGGCAGCGCCGTCGACGCAGCTATTGCTGCAAACGCCGCGCTGGGCCTCATGGAGCCCACTGGCAATGGCATCGGCGGGGACCTGTTTGCCATCGTCTGGGACGCGGAGAAGAAAGAGCTGACGGGGCTGAATGCCTCCGGCCGCGCGCCGGCCCGGATGACGCTCGAGTATTTCCGCGAGCGCGGAATCGAGAAGATCCCCAGTTTCGGACCGCTACCCGTCAGCGTGCCCGGCGCCGTCGACGGCTGGTTCGAACTCCACGGCCGCTACGGGCGGCTGCCCATGACGGACATCCTCGCGCCCGCGATTCGGTATGCGCGCGAGGGCTTTCCAGTGAGCGAGGTTATTGCCCACTACTTCAAGAGCAACCGCGACCGCATTGGTCATTATCCGGGCTTTGCGGAGACCTACATGCCCGACGGCGATGTACCGAAAAAGGGTGAGATGTTCCGCAACCCGCGCCTGGCCGACACGTACGAGGACATCGCCCGAAAAGGCCGTGACGAGTTCTACAAAGGTGACATCGCGAGGCGCATCGACGCCTACATGGCCGAGCAGGGCGGTCTACTGAGTTATGACGACCTCGCAGAACACACCTCCGCGTGGGTCACGCCGGTTTCGACAAACTACCGGGGCTGGGATGTCTACGAACTGCCACCGAACGGCCAGGGCATTGCTGCACTCCAGATCCTCAACATTCTCGAGGGCTTTGACATTGCGGCGATGGGTTTCGGCAGCGCCGAATATCTGCATACGCTCGTCGAAGCCAAGAAGCTCGCGTTTGAAGATCGGGCGAAGTACTACGTCGACATGGATTTTGCCGATGTCCCCGTCGACTGGCTAGTCTCGAAAGACTATGCGGCGGAACGTCGCGAGCTGATTGCGCCTGACAAGGCCTCAATGTTGCTGCCGGCCGGTGAACAGAAGCTGGACGAGGGCGATACGATTTACCTGACCGTCGCTGACGCCGACGGCAACATGGTGTCGCTGATCCAGAGCAACTATCGCGGCATGGGTTCCGGGATGACGCCGGGCGATCTCGGCTTCGTGCTGCAGAATCGCGCTGAACTGTTTGCGCTAGACGAGAATCACGCCAACGTCGTCGAGGGTGGCAAGCGGCCTTTCCATACGATTATCCCGGCTTTTGTCATGAAGGACGGCGAGCCCCTCATGAGCTTCGGACTCATGGGAGGTGCCATGCAGCCCCAGGGGCATGCGCAGATCGTCATCAATATGGTCGACTTCGGCATGAATCTGCAAGAGGCCGGCGATGCGGCGCGCGTCAATCACACGGGTTCTTCACAGCCCACCGGCAGCATGATGACAACGGGTGGCGTTGTGCACCTGGAGAACGGATTCAGCGCCGAAGCGCGGGAGGGTTTGCGGCAGAAAGGGCATACACTAGGGCCGTCGAACGGCAGTTTCGGCGGCTATCAGGCGATCATGTTCGACAAGGAGCAGGGCGTGTACTATGGCGCCTCCGAAGTACGTAAAGACGGGCAGGCAGCAGGGTACTGATGCAAGACACTTACCTTACCGGGATCACGACGACCGGGACGCCACACATTGGCAACTATGTCGGCGCCATCCGCCCGGGCATCGAAGCCAGCAAGGACCTGTCCACCCGGCATTTCTATTTCCTCGCGGATTATCATTCGCTGGCAAAGAACGAGGACCCGGCCAGGATCGGCCAGTCGACGCTCGAGATCGCTGCCGCATGGATGGCTCTTGGGCTCGACACCGAACACGCCTATTTTTACCGGCAGTCGGACATACCCGAGATTCCGGAGCTCACCTGGATACTGCATGGCATGACGGCGAAAGGCCTCATGAACCGGGCGCATTCCTACAAGGCGTCCGTGCAGGCCAATCTCGAGGGCGGCAACAAGGATCCGGACAAGGGCGTGATGATGGCCCTGTACAGCTACCCGATTCTAATGGCCGCCGACATCCTGATGTTCAAGTCGAGCAAGGTACCGGTCGGCCAGGATCAGAAACAGCACGTTGAAATGGCTCGCGACATCGCACAGCGGTTCAATCACAATTACGGTGAGACCTTTGTCTTGCCCGAGGCGCTTATTGGCGAGGACACCGCCGTGCTCAAGGGGCTGGATGGCCGCAAGATGTCGAAGAGCTACAACAACACGATTCCGCTGTTTGCCCCTGAGAAGAGGCTGCGCAAGCTGATTATGAAGATCAAAACGAACAGCCTCGAGCCGGGCGAAGCCAAGGACACCGCAGACAGCACACTATTCGATATCTACAAGGCGTTTGCGACGCCTGAGGAAACGGCGGCAGTCGCGGAGTCTTACGCCAATGGCATTGCCTGGGGGCAGATGAAACAGCAGCTGTTTGAGTACATCAACGAGCACATCAAACCGGCACGCGACGAGTACGACCGGCTGGTCGCCGAGCCGGAAATCGTAGAAGCTGAGCTTCAGAAGGGCGCTGAACGAGCGCGGGAATTGTCGGCGCCGTACCTTGCAGAGATACGACACGCGATCGGCATCAGGACGCTCGGGGAGCCGGGGTAAAACTATGGGCAAAGACCGAATCAGGGACCTGTTGACGCAACTGCAGGAGGAAATCCGCAGCACGGATGTGGACGATGAGGTCCGGGAACTCATCAACGAGCTGGACAAGGATATTCACGGCGTTATCGAAAACGACGAGGATGTGAACGCGCTGATCGACCGCGCCAAAGAGATAGAGGCAGACTTTGCGACCAAGTACCCGGCCGCCGAGCGCTTCATGCGCGAAGTGATCGACGCGCTGGTCAGGATGGGCATCTAGGCGGTACCGAATCAGGTTTTGGTCATGCTGGAAATGAAGCCCGCCTGTGAACGCTGCTCCACCGATCTCGCCGAGGGGGCGGGCACGGCCTATATTTGCTCCTACGAGTGCACTTTCTGCGCACAGTGCGCCGAAAATGCACTAAACTTTGTCTGCCCAAACTGTAACGGCGAGCTTGTCGCGCGACCTGCACGCGAGCAGCCCCCAAATTGAAACGGAACTTCCCCTGCGACTCCGGTCGAAGGGCAGGAACATCTACCGAGCAAGGAATAACAATCGTGTCAAAGATTCTCTCGTTCGTCGCATTGGCGACGCTCGTTGCTGGCTGCGCCAGCACCGCACCCGAGGCTCCAGCCGACGGAGTTGCTGCAAAAGAAAATGAGAAGCAGGAATTGCGCTGCCGATACGTCAAGACGACAGCGTCCCGAATCGGCGCCAAGGAATGCGAAGTCGTCGAGGAATAGGCGCCGCCTAGTTCCGCTGGGTAGCCCTCAAGAGTTGGCACTTGCATGCGTGGGGGGGCAGGCTTAGGCTCTGGAGCGCATGGAGACAAGGTTTTTATCCAAGGTCGATAGCTGGCTGGTTCCGGTTATGGTTCTGGCGATGGCCGGGCTGCTTGCGGCCCTGATCGGCGTCCTGGTTACGCCGACTCCCTGGCCCGTGCGGGCCCTCGTCGCGGCGGTTTCTGTCGCGGTTATTCTGCTGCTGTTCGCTGTTTTTCGGGGCACCTACTACACCGTCACGGAGCAGGAGCTGCGGATCGTCTCGGGACCGTTCCGGTGGACCGTTCCGGTCGACGAGATCACCGCAATTGACCCATCGCGAAACCCGCTTTCGTCTCCTGCGCTGTCGCTCGATCGACTCAAAATCTCCTACGGCAAGCGCAAGTTTGTCCTGATTTCGCCCTCCGACAAGGCAGGTTTCATGCGTGCCATGGAACGGGTGCGCGGCGTGCAGGAATGACGCACGCGCGCGAAGGCCACTGGGCGGACGTCTACGAAAGCAAGTCCGCAACCGAGGTGTCCTGGTACCAGGCGACCCCCGAACGCTCGCTGGCGCTCGTCCAGAAAGCGGAGATGTGTCGGGAAGCCCCGATCATCGACGTGGGTGGCGGTGCGTCAACGCTTGTTGATCATCTGCTCGACGCGGGCTACACCGACCTGACCGTACTCGATCTTGCAGCGGCCGCATTCGAGCAGGCTCGAGCGCGCCTTGCAGCTCGGGCGCATTGCATCGACTGGTTGGTCGCGGACGTCACGCGATTTGAGCCCCCGCGACGCTACCGGCTCTGGCACGATCGTGCCGTGCTGCATTTTTTGACGGACGCCGCGGATCGTGAACGCTATGTCAACGTGTTACGGCAGGCGCTCGAGCCGGGTGGCCACGTCATCATTGCCGCATTCGGCCCGGACGGACCGACGCGGTGCTCCGGCCTCGACATTCGGCGCTACAATGTCGACTTGCTGAAAGAACTGCTGGGCCCCGAGTTCGCATTACAATCCCATGAACTCGAGAACCACAAAACACCAACGGGCGCCGTGCAGCAGTTCCTGTATTCCTGCTGGATCAGGAGGGGATAGTGATGAGTATCAATCTATGGGCCGTGCTCGCCGCGGCTATCTCTAGTTTTGTGCTTGGCGGGCTCTGGTATTCGCCGATGTTGTTCCTGAAACCCTGGAACAAGGCGATGGGTCGCAGTGAGGAGGACAACGGTCACCCGGCCAGGGTCTTCGGCCTCGGGTTTGTGTATGCCCTGGTGGCGGCGACGGTCTTTGCCATGTTGCTCGGGCCGACGCCGGTCCTTTCCGAGGCCTGGAAGGCCGGTCTGCTCGTGGGCTTCGGGTTCGTCGCCATGAGTTTCGGCATCAACTACCAGTTCGCAAATCGACCTATCGTGGCCTGGCTGATCGATGGCGGCTACCACACGGGGCAGTTCGTGTTGTACGGGGTGATCCTGGGTCTGTGGCACTGATGGACGGCTGGGAGCTGGAGACGGCCCGACTTGGCCTGCGGCGCATCACGCTCGACGATGCGGATCTCATGCTTGCGGTGTGGACGGATCCGGCCTTTGTGAGCAATGTCGGCGACCGCGGTGTGCGGACCATCGCGGACGCGAAGGAGGCCATACAGGCCGGGGCTCTCAAGCTCTATGCGGACTACGGGTACGGCCCGTATGCGATGGTGACCAGAGCCGGCGGCGAGAAAATCGGCATATGCGGATTGTTCAAACGCGACAACCTCGACCATCCTGACATCGGCTTCGCCGTGTTGCCGGAATACTGCGGCAAAGGGTTCGCGGGGGAGGCGGCATGCGCAGTCCTGGCACACGCACGCGACGATCTTGAGCTTGAGGCGCTGACGGCGATCGTCTCGCCGGGCAATGCTCCGTCCATCGGGCTGATTGAAAAGCTCGGGCTGGCATTTGTCGGAATGATTACAATGCCCGGAGACGACGAGGAAATATGTCTCTACCGCATGCAGCTGGGACAGCAATAACATGGAAATTTTCAAGAGTGACGGGGCGCGCACGGGCCTGTTCTTCGGCGCCACGTCAGGTGTCATTACAACCATTGGCCTGATCGTTGGGCTGAACGCCGGTACGCAGTCGATCACAGCCGTGCTGGGGGGCATCCTCGTCATCGCGGTGGCTGACGCCATGTCCGATGCGCTCGGCATTCACCTGGCTGAGGAAGCCAATCCCAATACCGATCACCTGCACGTCTGGGCTGCGACCATCGTGACGTTTCTCACGAAGTTCGTCTTTTCGATCAGTTTCGCCATACCCCTTTTGCTGTTGCCATTGGGAACGGCGGTCATTGCCTCTGTCGTGTGGGGCCTGTTCGTAATCGTCGTGCTCAGCTATTTTCTTGCGAAGTCGCAGGACGAGTCACCGCTCGCGATAATTGCGGAACACGTAGCGATTGCCGTGCTGGTGCTGGTGTTTTCGCACTACATCGGCGTATGGGTTGCCGCGACGTTTGGCTAGGAGAATTCATGGGGCAGGCACAAAGACTCGCATCCAATTTCGTCGTCCTGACCAACGAGCTTCGTGCCGATACCGTGGCGGTCACGCCAGACCTTTACCAGCGGCTGGACAGGGACTATAAGGATTTCGCTGGTCACCTGCTGGTCGCGAGTCACTCGTTTAAGGAAGACTGGCCGACGTGGGAGGTGCATCCTGCGGGTGACGAGTTTGTGATCCTGGTCTCGGGCGACGTGGACCTGGTGCTGGCGAAAAAGGTGGGCGACGAGACCATTCGGATGACCGAGCCCGGCACGTTCGTAATCGTGCCCCGCAATACCTGGCACACGGCACGTGTTCGACGTCCTTCGGTCATGATGTTCATTACGCCGGGCGAGGGAACCATCAACAGTGAAGAGCCGGATCGCGGTAGCTGAGCGTGGGGAATAGCGACGCAACGATCGGCTGGCGGCAATTGCGGGAATTTGCCGATGTCGATCTCTCTCAGTCGTTTGTCCTGTCCTGGCATGTGGAAGCAGAGATGCTCGTCATTGACGTCGACCTGTATCTCGAGCCGGGGCATCCTTTCTACGAAACGCCGCGGCCCGCCGAAGTGCATTGTATCCGGCCGGCCTTCATCGAATTTCCCTATTGCGACGAATTGAGTTCGGCAGCCGGCGGCGGCGGCGAAGTTGCTGAAATCGCAGCAAATCTCGGTCTTGGGGCGATCAGCGACCTCGTGGTGCTGGAAGACAGCCGATACGCAATCAGTGGTGAATTTGGTACCGTGTCTGTTGTTGCCGAGCGGCCGATACTCAGACTAAAAGGGTCATGAACCCGGGAGGCACGCATGAGGTCCGAAAACCGTATTGATTACGTCGAGATTCCCGTGACCGACCTGCCCAGGGCGCGCGCCTTTCTCGAGGGCATGTTCGGCTGGACGTTCCAGGCGTGGGGCGACGACTACATGAGCTTTAGTGATGGTCGTCTCGATGGCGGCTTGCGCAAGGCTGCGGAGCCGGCGCCGAATACGGGCGTGCTGGTTGTTTTTTGTAGTGACGACCTGGAACGGGACGTCACCCGCGTTCAGGAACTCGGGGGCAGCATCAGCCAGGAAATATTTTCTTTTCCCGGCGGCCGTCGTTTCCATTTCGTCGACCCTGTAGGCACGGAGTTCGCCATCTGGACAGAGAGCAAGGAGTAAGGGAGTCGCGCCATGGCCATAATGATTGATCACCCCTGTGTACAGCATAAGCTCGGCATTATCCGAGCCGTCGACACCGGGCATAAGCGCTTTCGCGAGTTGGCGACAGAGATCACCAAGTTCGTGTGTTATGAAGCGTTGAAAAACATCAAGACGAAGGAAGTCGTCGTCCAGACGCCGGTTGCCAAAGCGACCTGCCGCGAAATCGACACGGACATCGTCGTTGTTCCCATCCTGCGCGCAGGGGTTGGCATGCTCGAGGGAATTCTTGAGCTCGTGCCGACGGCACGCGTCGGGTTCGTCGGCCTCTACCGCGACGAAGAAACGAAAAAGCCCGTCACGTATTACGAACGATTTCCGCCGCAGATTGAAGGGGGTACCTGCATCGTCATCGACCCGATGCTGGCGACAGGCGGTTCGACCGTCGCGGCGCTCGACCTGCTCAAACAAAGCGGCGCTGAGCATATCGTCGTCATTTGCATCGTGACCTGTCCCGAGGGCATCGAACTGGTGGAAGCGGCACATCCGGAGGTCAAAATCTATGCGGCATCCATTGACGAGCGACTGAACGAAAAGAAATACATCGTTCCGGGCCTCGGCGACGCCGGCGACCGTCTCTTCGGAACTTCAAACTGACAGGGGTTGGCGCATGGCCGAAAACAAAACAAAGGCAACAAAGGCGAGCGTCACCGAGTTCATGAACTCGATCGAGGATCCGCAGAAGCGGGCCGATTCGCGCAAGGTTGCGGCCATGATGCGCAGGGTCACCGGCAAACGAGCCAAGATGTGGGGCTCCAATATCGTTGGTTACGGCACATATCACTACAAGTATGCCAGCGGGCGCGAGGGCGACTTCATGGTCGCCGGATTCTCCCCCCGCAAACAGGCATTAGCGGTGTATATCATGGCTGGCTTCGGACACTTCGATGCACTCATGGCCAAGCTCGGGAAATACAAGACCGGCAAATCCTGCCTTTATATCAAGCGCCTGTCCGACGTCGATGAAAAGGTCCTTGAGAAGCTGATCGCCGGATCCGTCAAATACATGCGCAGGAACTACGAAACCTGGTGAGGTCACTATGACCAACAATATCCTGAATTCGCGCCTCGAGGGGACCCAGCTGATCGTCGAAACGTCGCAGGGAACCAAGACCTACGACTCGCAGTTTCTCGTGGCCGCGCTGCTGGTTTTCGTTGCGCGCGGGAGTGGCCGGATCGAGCCTGAAGAGTCGGCGAAAATGATAGAGCTCATCGAGGATCATTTTCACTTGCAAGGGGCGGAGTCCCTGGAATTGCTGACGACGGTCATTACGGAACTCGGGGATAACCCCACCCTCGTGACGCTGCTTACGGATCTCGGGACAACCCTGTCGGACGCTGACAAGGAAGACATCGCCGTAATGGGGCTCAAGGTCGTCGCGGCGGATGGCCGCCGGCACGTTGCCGAGATGGAACAGTTTAATCAGGCGATGGCGTCCGTCGGCATATCGCCCGAGATTGTGCATCGGGCGTTTGACCGCTATTTTGCCGAGAGCATTCCAGGCAATTAACAAGGAAACATCTAACCCAATGCAAGCAACCATCAAGAATTTTCTGCGCCTGGAATCGGCTGGCGGCATTATCCTGATGGCGGCAGCGGCGCTGGCCCTGATCGCCGCCAATACAGGGGCAGCGGGATTGTATGCCTATTTCATCGACACGCCGGTCGAGGTGCGCGTGGGTGGGCTGCAGATCGCCAAGCCATTGTTCCTGTGGGTCAACGATGGCCTGATGGCTATTTTCTTTTTCCTGGTCGGGCTGGAGCTCAAGCGGGAGTTTCTCGAGGGTGAGTTGTCGCGGCCGGCTAACGTTATGTTGCCTGTCATCGGTGCCGTCGGCGGCATCGTCGTGCCTGTCGCGATCTACGTCTACATCAACCAGGGAAATGCTGCAGCGCTGTCTGGCTGGGCAATTCCAGCGGCGACCGATATCGCGTTTGCGCTCGGTATCCTGACGCTGCTGGGTACGCGCGTGCCCGTGTCGCTCAAAGTGTTCCTGGTGTCGCTGGCGATCTTCGACGACCTCGGCGCGATCATTATCATCGCGATCTTCTACTCGTCGGACTTGTCAAACGCAGCGCTGGTCGTCGCGGCGGTGTGCCTTATGGCACTGGCAATAATGAACCGCCGCAATGTGATGAGCATCTCGTCTTATGTGCTGATTGGTGTCGTCATGTGGACGGCCGTACTGAAGTCAGGCGTGCACGCGACGCTTGCCGGCGTCGCGCTCGCGGCCTTCATCCCTATGCGTGATCCGGACGATGCCAGCCATTCGCCGCTGCGCGAACTCGAACACGACCTGCATCAGGTTGTTGCATTTGGCGTCCTGCCCTTATTCGCATTCGTCAACTCTGGTATCGACCTTGGTGGCGTAGGCATTGACAGCCTGCTGCATCCGGTTCCCCTCGGTATCGCCGCAGGTTTGTTCGTCGGCAAACAGCTCGGCATATTCCTGCTGTGTTTCGCCGCCATCAAGCTGGGTCTTGCCCGTCTCCCGGACGGTGCCAACTGGGGAGGTCTCTACGGCGTGTCGATATTGTGTGGCGTTGGCTTCACGATGAGCCTGTTTGTCGGGTCGCTTGCGTTCGAAAACACCGTCCTCGATCAGAATATGGTCTTTGATGAACGGCTCGGCATCATCCTCGGCTCGTTGCTTTCCGGCGTGATGGGCTATCTCGTGTTGTACCTGACCCTGCCCAAGATCCGGGAATGAGCGGATGGCCAAAGCAGGACGGTAGCTGGCTCCTGGCCCCTGCGGCGGATTCCGATTATGACGAGGTGATGACGTGGTTTCCCGATGCGGAGTCCGTTGACATCTGGGGTGGGCCGCGTTTCCGCTACCCGTTTACCGGAGAGACGTTTCGTGCGGACTGTCGCATCGACCTGATGGCCTCCTACGTCCTGCGAAGCCAGGATGGACGCCTGGCGGCATTCGGCCAGTCCTACGAGCGCAACGGCCGTGGCCACCTGGCGCGACTCGTGGCCAGCCCGTCTTTGCGGGGACAGGGCGTGGGTAAACAACTCATTCGCATGATTATTACAGCGCTCGAAGAGACGCATGGTTACGACGAATGCTCGCTGTTCGTCTATCGTCACAATCTTCCTGCCTACCGGTGTTACCTGTCGTTGGGGTTTCGTGTCGTCGGGTATCCCGATGATGCACCCATGGCTGACAAGTGTTATTTCCTGACGAGAAAAGCAACAAGGAGAGAATTATGACCGTCGAACTGACAATGCTTACGTGGGTCGCAGCGCTGCACGCGATTATGTGGGTGCCTTATATTCTGAATACAGTGATGGTGCGCGGCCTGGTTACGGCGGTCGGCTACCCTGACGACCCGAAGCCGCTGGCTCCCTGGGCGGAGCGCATGAAGAAGGCGCACTACAACGCTGTCGAGAATATCGTCCTGTTCGCGACACTGGTACTGGTTGCGAATGCCGTCGGTATCAGCAACGAGACGACCGTCCTGGCTTGCAAAGTGTATTTCTGGGCCAGGGTTGTTCACCTGGTGTCGTTCACGCTGGGCATTCCCTGGATTCGCACACTGTCGTTTGTTGCCGGGTGGATCGCCTGCGTGGCCCTGCTGGTTGAGCTACTTTAGGAAGGATTCCTGCAGCGTCTCCAGTTCGCCCCAGCGCTCCACGCGCTGTTCCAGTAGCGACTCCTTCTCGCTGAGTTCGTGCAGCTTCTGCTGCACGAATTCGGCGTCACCGGTGTAGAAGTCGGGTTCCGCGATGGTTTGCTGCAGCAACGCGATTTCCGCTTCGATGGTTTCGATTTCACCCGGCAGGCTGTCGAGCTCTCGCTGGTCCTTGTAGCTCAGCTTGGTCGCTTTGCGGTTCTTGCGACGCTCAGTCTGTTCGCGCTTCCTGCGCTCTACCTCGTACGGATTATCCGTAACGGCGAGTTCGTGACCGCGGCGCGCCCAGTCGCTGTAGCCGCCGACATACTCCTGCACCTTGGCGTCTTCCTCGAACACGATCGTGCTCGTAACAACATTGTCGAGGAACTCCCGGTCGTGGCTGACGACAAGCAGCGTACCCTGGTACTCGCACAGCTTCTGCTCCAGGACCTCGAGGGTTTCGATGTCGAGATCATTGGTGGGTTCGTCAAGCACGAGCAGGTTGGCCGGGCGCGTGAACAACTTGGCGAGAATGACGCGATTGCGCTCGCCGCCGGAGAGAGACTTTACCGGCGTCATTGCACGCTTGGGGCTGAAAAGAAATCCTTTGAGGTAGCCGACGACGTGGCGGTCCTTGCCGTTTAAATTGATGTACGTGCGGCCCTCGCCGACGTTGTAGGCGACGGATTTCTCCAGATCGAGAGCCTGGCGTAACTGGTCGAAGTAGCCTACTTCGATTCCCGTCCCGAGTTTCAGCGTACCGGTCTGTGGCTCAAGTTCGCCAAGCAGGAGCCGCAGCAAAGTTGTCTTACCGACGCCGTTGTTACCGATGAGACCGATGCGATCGCCGCGCATGATCTTGATGTCGAAGTTCTCAATGACTTTCTCTTCACCGTAGGCATAGCTGACGTTGCGTGCGCGGATGACCTTGCGGCCGGATTGCTCGGCTTCTTCGATATGGATTCGCGCTTTCCCTTCCTTGGCGATGCGCTCCTCGCGTTCTTCACGCATTTTCATGAGTGCGCGCACGCGACCTTCATTGCGTGTGCGGCGGGCCTTTATACCCTGCCGAATCCAGGCCTCTTCCTCGGCCAGTTTCTTGTCGAACTTGTCTTCGGCGACCGCCTCGTCTTCGAGGGCCTTCTCCTTCCGGCGCAGGAAGTTGTCGTAATCGCCGGGCCAGCTGGTCAGTTTGCCGCGGTCGATTTCCACAATGCGCGTGGCGAGCCGCTGCAGGAACGCGCGGTCATGCGTAATAAACATGACAGCGCCGGGGTAGTTGTAGACACGATCCTCTAGCCATTTGATCGTGGCGATGTCCAGGTGGTTGGTCGGCTCATCCAGCAGCAGCAAGTCGGGTTTTTGCACGAGTGCCTTGGCCAGCGCAACCCGCCGCCGCCAGCCGCCCGAGAGTTCGTTCATCTTCTTGTCGGCCGGGAGGCTCAGTTCGGTAATGGTGGTCTCGACCCGCTGTTCAAGATGCCACCCGTCGTGCGTATCGATCTTGGCGTGCAGCGTCTCGAGTTCTCGCAGACCGTGTTTATCCAGTTCGAGCTGCGAGCGGTGCGTGTATTCCTCGAGCAGTGCTTCGATCTGCGTCAGTCCGGAGCGAATAACGTCCGTGACGGGCATATCCATGGCTTCGGGCAGCGTCTGGTCGAGCTGGCTGACGATCAGGTCCTGTTTCGCAATGATCTCCCCCCGGTCCGCTTCGAGCGTGCCCATGATCAGCTTCAGTGTCGTCGACTTGCCGGCGCCGTTTCGGCCGATCAGGCAGACGCGCTCGCCGGCATCGATCGAAAACTCAGCCTCGCGCAGGATGAGCTGATCGCCAAATTCGAGGCCGATGTCTTCGAATCGCAGCAGTGACATTAGAGGTTCCGCGGAGAGTTGGCGTGTATCCTACCTGAATAAGAATGCACGAACAGGGGATGCCCATGAGCGAGGAACGCTTCATTGATCTTGAATCACGGCTGGCGCACCAGGACCAGTTGTTGCGTGAACTCAACGATGTCGTTACCGATCAGCAGGCCAAGATCATGCGGCTCGAAGAGCTGTGCCGATCGCTGATCGACCGGGTCAAGGCGGTTGGTGATGGACCGCAGGAGGGCGATCCCGGGAATGAGCGGCCGCCGCATTATTAACCCTGCGTGACCCTCTGTGACGTTGGCGTATAGTGTCAGACACGCATTGCCGGAGAGCCATCATGCGTAACACATTCACGGTTTTCGTTCTTTCGTTGATGTTCGCGGCGGGAGTATCGTCCGCCCAGGACTACGTACCCGACGAGCTGGAGGGCTGGCAGGACTGGGTCCTCAAGGATCGCGAGTACCGCAGCTGTCCTTTCTATTTCGATCGTGGTGCCACTGCGCGTGGTGACTACCTCTGCGCCTGGCCGGGACGGCTTCAGCTCGACGTCAGTGCTGCGGGCGGCCGTTTTGCCCAGCAATGGACGCTGCACGCAGAAGACCAGTGGATAGCCTTGCCCGGTAGTCCCGAATACTGGCCCGATCGCGTGACCGCCAATGATCGCACGGTCGAGGTTATCGCCCGCAACAACGTACCCAGTGTGCGACTTGCCCCGGGTACCTACCGGATCGCGGGTCGCTTCGAGTGGGATGAGCGCCCCGGGGTATTGCGCCTGCCGCCGGAAAGCGGCCTGCTGTCGCTGACGGTCGACGGCCGCCCGGTGGAGCGCCCGGAGATCAATCGTAACGGCGTGTTTCTCGGTGAGCGCAAGAGGGATACGCGCGCGGTTGATTCCGTCCGCACCGTCATATACCGGCTCGTGATGGACGAGGTCCCGACTCGCCTGGTCACCCAGCTGCAAATCGACGTTGCGGGCGCGGTTCGCGAAGAGCTGTTCGGCCCGGTTCTCCCTGACGGCTTCGTGCCGATGGGCCTGCAAAGCCAGCTGCCTGCGAAACTCGAGGCCGACGGCAATCTCAGGCTCCAGGTACGACCGGGTCGCTGGGTCATTCACCTGAGCGCGAGAGCACCGGGCGTGATGGATGCCGTGACCGGCCGGACGGGCGGTACGAACCTGCCGGCATCCGAGATCTGGAGTTACCAGTCCAATGACAGGCTGCGAGTCACCGCGGCCGAAGGCCTGCCGCCGGTCGATCCGGCGCAGGTTGAAGTGCCGCCTAACTGGCAGTCGTATCCGGCGTTTCGCGTGGACCAGGGCGCAAGCTTCACGATTACTGAACGTAGCCGGGGAGTCGTGTCGGCGAGCAATGAGCTGGTTCTCGATCGTACGATGTGGCTTGGCTTCGACGGCCGGAGTTTTCTGGTCGAAGACTATGTGTCGGGTGAGATGCGTACCGACTGGCGCCTTGATATGGGTGGGTCGTACAGGCTGCTGGCCGCCGAGGAAGACGGTGAGAGCCTGCTGATCACAGATGGCGCCACGGAAGGCCAGACCGGCGTTGAAGTGCGGCGAACTGACGTCGACCTGAGTACGCTGGGGCGAAGCGAGACGCGGGGCGTCATGCCGGTGACGGGCTGGCAGGCACGCTTTGCAGACGTCGAAACGGAACTCAACCTGCCGCCCGGGCACAAGCTCTTCGCGGCCCCGGGTGTCGACAAGGCAATCGGCAGCTGGGCCAGTGAGTGGGAGCTGCTCGACTTCTTCCTGGTGCTGATCATAACCATCGCCGTATGGCGGCTGTTCAGTCCCGTGGCCGGCGTCATTGCACTACTGGCGCTGGTCCTGAGCTTTCACGAGATGTTCGCACCCACCTGGCTCTGGTTGAACCTGTTGGCCGCGGTGGCCCTGCTGCGCGTGGCACCTGCAGGACGGCTTTACCAGATCGTACGAGGCTACCAGCTGCTGAGCGCGGCAGCGCTCGTGCTGGTGCTGGTGCCGTTTATCGCGAGCCAGTTGCGTGTCGCCATTTATCCGCAACTCGAACCCCAGTATGAGAGGGGCGTTTACGGACTGGTGGGTGCGGCCGACGAGCAAATGGCGGACTTCGATATGCCGGCCGATGCGCCGGCACGAGCCCGTAAGGAGGAGGCGAGGACATCGAACCTCATGATGAAGGTGCCTGCGACGGAAGCACTCGAAGAAATCGTTGTCACGGGCTCGAGGCAGACCCGGGAATTTTCGCGGTATGCACCGAATGCGATCGTCCAGGCTGGCCCTGGCATTCCTTCCTGGCGCTGGAATAACTACACGCTGCGTTGGAGCGGCCCGGTCGATGCGGAACAGAGTATGCGCCTGATCATCCTGCCAAGCTGGTTTGTGAGTACGCTGCGTTTCTTTGAGGTTGCCCTGATGTTGCTGTTCGCAGGTGTGATCGCTGCAGAGCTTGCGCAGCGTCGCTGGACCCTGCCGGGCGGTCTTACGCTGGGACGCGGCCAGGCCGCGAGCGTGGCGGCTGCGTTATTCTGCAGTTCACTGTTACTCGCGAGTCCGCCGGCCGAGGCAGAGACTCCATCACGGGAACTGCTGCAGCAGCTGGAGCAGCGCCTGCTCGAACCGCCTGACTGTGTACCACGCTGTGCCGAGATCGCCGCAGCCGACGTCACTGTCGGTCTCGACGCGATCAATATGGAGCTCAGTATTCATGCGATGGAAGCCGTCGCCATTCCGCTTCCCGGTTCGGCGCAGGGCTGGCGTCCTGATGCCGTGCTTGTCGACGGGTCGAGTAATGCGCGCGTGCTGCGCCAGGCGAACGGCTCCTTCTGGCTGTACGTCACGCCGGGCCGGCACCGCGTAAACCTCAGGGGCCCCGTGCCGGCGGTCGACAGTCTTGAGGTGCCGTTCCCAACGCCGGCGCGCGTGATCGATATTGCCAGCGACGGCTGGTTTGTTGCGGGTATCAAGGATCGCCGCTTGCTCGCCGGGTCTGTGCAACTGACGCGGCTGCAAACCGATGACAGCGGCGATACCGTGCGTTGGGAGAGCAGTCGTTTCCCGACGTTTGCGCGCATCGAACGCAACGTCGAACTGGATCTCGACTGGCGCGTGCGCACGACGGTTACACGTGTCGCGCCCACCCAGGGCGCGCTCACGCTCGAGATTCCGTTGCTCGATGGCGAGTCCATCGTGAGCGGTGAGTTCACGGTTACGGACGGTAACGTGCTGGTGTCGATGGACCCGCAGCAACATTCTGTGAGTTGGGTGTCCAACTTGCCATTGAAGTCGCCGTTGACACTCAGTGTCGCGGCTGGCGTGCCCTGGAAAGAGGTCTGGGGATTCGCGGTCGGGAACGTCTGGAACGCGTCGTTTGAGGGATTGCCCGAAAGCAACAGTGGTGTGGAAAACAGCGCGGTGCGCGTTGCGGAATTCGACCCGCGCGGTGGCGAGCAACTCGTGTTGACAGCAACGCGACCGGAGGCCAGCGACGGGACGACGCTGGCTTTCGATTCGGTCTCGTTAGCTACGACCTACGGCAATCGGTCAAGCGATGTGCAGCTAGGACTCGAGTATCGAAGCACGCGCGGCGCTCAGCACGTAATTCGCCTGCCGGCCGATGCAGAAATTACGTCCGTAGTGATCGATGGCCGGGAGCAAACCTTACGTGCCGAAGATGGCGAATTAACGCTGCCCGTTCTTCCGGGACAACATTCCGTCAATGTGTCCTGGCGATCGACAGGTGGCATGACGTTGCGCACGATGACGCCCGAAATCGACCTCGGTGCACCCGCGGGCAATATCGAGCTGTCGCTCAAGATGCCCGACGATCGCTGGTTGCTGGGCACGCTTGGACCGCAGCTGGGCCCGGCGGTCCTGTACTGGTCGGAGCTTGTCGTCCTGATCGTCTTTGCGTTCATCCTGGGCCGGACCGGGCTGGCGCCGCTCAGCAGCTGGCAGTGGCTGCTGCTGGGCCTCGGCTTCAGTACGTTCAGCTGGCCGGTGCTGGGTGTCGTCGCTATCTGGCTGTTGGCGTGCGGGGCGCGGGAACGCGTCTCGTCCGACGCGCTGAGCTGGTGGCGCTTCAATTTGCTGCAGGTTTTTATTGGCGGCCTGACAGTTATTGCCTTGCTGTCTATCATCACGGCGCTGCCGCAGGGCCTGCTGGGTACGCCCGACATGCAGGTTACCGGGCACCATTCCTACGGTGCCGTTCTCGGCTGGTTTGCGGATCGCAGTTCGTCGTTGTTGCCGGTGGCCACGGCGCTCACCGTGCCTGTCTGGATCTACAAGGTACTGATTCTCGTCTGGGCCCTGTGGCTGAGCTTTGCGTTGCTGCGCTGGTTGCCGTGGGTGTGGGAGAAGTTCAGTAGTCATGGGTTCTGGCGTTCAAGAAAGAGTGTGGCCGTATGAGATGGATCTGGATCGGTATCTTCCTGGCTGTTCTCGTGTGGTCGGGCATCGGGCCGAAAGACTTTGTGACCTGGTGTCTCGAAGTCGCTCCTGCGGTGCTGGGCGGGCTGGTTCTGTGGCTGACGCGCGAGCGCTTTCCGTTGACGTCGCTCGTCTATGCGCTAATCCTGTTTCATTGCGTCGTTCTCATGGTGGGCGGGCACTACACCTATGCCGAGGTACCGCTCGGTGAATGGGTGCGGGAACTGCTCGACGGCAGTCGCAACAATTACGACAAGCTGGGCCATTTCGTGCAGGGTTTTGTCCCCGCCATGATTGCCCGAGAACTCATGATTCGTTTGCAGGTTTTTAATTCCGCCCGGTGGCGGGATTTCTACATCGTTTCCTTCTGCCTGGGGTTCAGCGCTTTCTATGAGCTCATCGAATGGTGGGTCGCATTGCTTTCGGACGAGGCGGCGGAGGCCTTCCTTGGGACCCAGGGTTACGTATGGGATACGCAGTCCGATATGGGGTGGGCGCTGTTTGGCGCACTGGCAGCACTGCTGCTGCTCTCGCGCCTGCACGACAAGCAACTGCGTGAACGCGGTTTCGTTTCCAGGGTCTGAATAAGCATGAAGCGTCTTTCTGCTGTCATTGTATTGCTGTTGTTCGGGGGGCTCGCCCAGGCGGACGAGTGTGTCGTATTGCTGCATGGCCTGATGCGTTCATCGACGTCGATGAACAAGATGCAGCGCGAACTTGACGAGGCGGGCTTCGTGACGGCCAATATCGAGTACGCGTCGCGCGACCATGCGATCGAGGAACTCGCCGACATCGCGGTGCCGGACGGGTTGGCTGCGTGCCGCGAGCACGAAGATATCGAGCGCATTCATTTCGTGACGCATTCGCTGGGCGGCATTCTCGTGCGCCAGTACCTGAGTGAAGATGAGATCCCCGAGCTCGGCCGGGTTGTAATGCTGGGTCCGCCCAACCAGGGGAGCCTGGCTGCGGACGAGATGGCCGATGTGCCCGGCTATGACTGGCTCAACGGCCCTGCCGGCAAACAGCTTGGCAAGGGCGAGGACAGCGTACCCCTGCAACTCGGGCCCGCGGATTTCGAGCTCGGCGTCATTGCAGGCAATCGGACCATCGATCCGCTTACATCGGCCGTGCTGCCCGACCCTGATGACGGTCGCGTATCTGTCGAGGACACGAAGCTGGAGGGCATGACGGATTTCGTGGTCGTCGATCACTCACACGCCTTCATGATGCGCATGCAGCAACCGATCGACTTGACCATTGCGTTCCTGCGAGACGGGTCTTTCGATGCAGCCGAGGAGCCGACGGCAGACGCGGGGCAATGAAGAAGAAACGCGTCGCTTACCTGGTCATGGACGACATGGGCGATTACGTCACCGATTTTCACCTGAGTGTTGCGCCGATGGCGGAGCTGGGCTGGGACGCCATCGCGACCCCGTGGCGCAGCGAGCCCGACTGGGGCGCGTTTGACGCCGTGTATATCTGCACGCCCTGGGACTATCCGAAGTTCCCCGAGGAATTTCTGCAGGTGCTCGAAACGATCGAGGCGACCCGAGCGCTTTTGCTCAATGAACTCGAGACCGTGCGATGGAATCTCGACAAGTCCTATATGAAGGATGTCGAGGCACGGGGTGACGACATCGTGCCGAGCAGCTGGTATGACGATTTTGCCGTGGCCGATGTGCCCGCGTTTTTTAGCGCGCACGGCGTTGACAAGGTCGTCATCAAACCGACCATCGGCGCCAATGCGATGGACACTTTCGTACTCAGAAACCCGGTTCCCGATGCACTGCTTGATCGACTCATGCAGGCTTTTTCAGGGCGATCATTTTTCGTGCAGCCATTCATCGATGCGATTCATGATGAAGGAGAGTACTCGTTGTTCTTCTTCAACGGTGAGTACAGCCACGCCATTCTAAAGACGCCGAAGAAGGGTGACTTCCGCGTGCAGGAAGAGCACGGTGCGACCATTGCGCCGGTATCGCCTCCCGAAGGCCTGCACGACGTCGCAGCGCGCGTCTTCTCGCACCTCGAGCCGTTGCCCGTGTACGGGCGAGGCGACTGGGTGCGCGGTCCCGACGGTCGCTTCCTGCTGATGGAGCTCGAGCTGATCGAGCCGTCGCTTTACCTGCGTACCGACTCAGGCGCTGCGCTGCGCTTTGCGCGAGCGTTTGACCAGCGGTTTGAGGAACTCACCGGTAAATGAGCCTCTTGTTTCCGCCACCGCTTCGGGTGTGCCGGTCGCGATGATGCGGCCACCGCCGTCGCCGCCCTCGGGACCGAGGTCGATTATCCAGTCTGCCGTCTTGATGACGTCAAGGTTGTGCTCGATGACGACCACGGTATTGCCGTGGTCGCGCAGGCGGTGCAGTACACCGAGCAGCTGCTCGATGTCATGAAAGTGCAGGCCGGTCGTGGGTTCATCGAGGATGTACAACGTGTTGCCGGTATCGCGTTTTGACAGCTCCTTGGCGAGCTTGACGCGCTGCGCTTCACCGCCCGACAGCGTGGTCGCATTCTGGCCGAGGCGAATGTAGGTCAGGCCGACGTCCATGAGCGTCTGCAGCTTGCGAGCCACCACCGGGACGTTCTGGAAAAACACGGCGGCATCCTCGACGGTCATGTCGAGCACTTCGTGAATGTTCTTGCCCTTGTAGCGGATTTCGAGCGTCTCGCGGTTGTAACGCTGCCCGCGACAGACGTCGCAGGGCACGTAGACATCCGGCAGGAAATGCATCTCGACCTTGATGACGCCGTCGCCCTGGCAGGCTTCGCAGCGCCCGCCTTTGACATTGAAGCTGAAGCGGCCCGGCATGTAGCCGCGTGAGCGTGCCTCCTGCGTACCCGCGAACAACTCGCGGATCGGCGTAAAAAGGCCGCTGTAGGTGGCCGGGTTCGAGCGCGGAGTCCGTCCGATCGGGCTCTGGCTAATGTCGATAACCTTGTCGATCGCTTCCAGGCCTTCGACAGCCTTGTGTGGCGCCGGACTGCGGCTCGCGCGGTTGATCTCTTCGGCCACGGCCTTGTACAGCGTATCGTTGACGAGCGTGGACTTACCCGACCCCGAGACGCCCGTCACGCAGGTCATCAGTCCGACGGGGATCGACGCGTCGATGGCCTGCAGATTGTTGCCCGTCGCGCCGATAACCCGAATCTGTCTGTCCGGATCACTGGGGGTGCGCGTCGCGGGTATCTCGATAGCGCGCTTGCCGGACAGGTACTGGCCGGTCAGCGATCGTGGTTCCTTCTGCACGTCATCCGGTGTCCCGGCTGCCACAACCTGACCGCCATGCACGCCGGCACCCGGTCCAAGGTCGACAACGAAGTCGGCTGACATGATGGCTTCTTCGTCATGCTCGACCACGATGACCGTGTTGCCGATATCGCGAAGGTGCGTGAGCGTGCCCAGGAGGCGCTGGTTGTCGCGCTGGTGCAGTCCAATCGACGGCTCGTCGAGAATGTACATTACGCCGACGAGGCCCGAGCCGATCTGGCTTGCCAGCCGGATACGTTGCGCCTCCCCGCCGGACAGGGTCTCGGCGCTGCGATCCAGCGACAGGTAGTCGAGGCCGACGTCGGACAGGAAGCTGACACGATCGCTGATTTCCTTGACGATCTTGTCGGCAATAGTTGCCCGCCAGCCCTCGAGCTGCATCGTGTCGAAAAACTCGCGAACATGGCCGACCGACAAGCGCGTAATTTCAGGGAGCGAATGATCGCAGATGAAAACGTGGCGGGCGGCCGTATTGAGGCGTGTCCCTTCGCACTCGGGGCAGGCCTGGCTGTTGAGGAATTTCGACAATTCCTCACGGACGGCGCTTGACTCGGTCTCACGGTAGCGCCGGTCGAGATTTGGGAGCACGCCCTCGAAGCGATGCAGTTTCTTGATCTGCATGCCGCGAGAATTGGCGTAAAAGAACTCGATCTTGTCCTTGCCGCTACCGTACAGGACGACGTCCTGCAGCTTCTTGCCGAGCTTGTTGAACGGTGTCTCGATGTCGAAGTCGTAATGCGACGCCAGGCTCTGGATCATCTGGTAGTAATAGGTCGTCTTGCGATCCCAGCCGCGGATGGCTCCACCGGCGAGCGACAGGCCGGCGTTCACCACGACGCGCTCGGGGTCGAAGAACTGCTTGACGCCGAGTCCGTCGCAGCTCGGACAGGCGCCGGTCGGATTGTTGAACGAGAACAGGCGCGGCTCGAGTTCAGTCAGGCTGTAGCCGCAAATGTTGCAGGCGAAGCGATCGGAGAACGAGATCTCTTCCGCGTCGCTGTCATCCATGTAGGCAATGCGAGCGACACCGTCGGCCAGCCGCAGCGCGGTTTCGAACGACTCGGCCAGTCGCAGGCGCAGATCCTCCTTGACCTTGAAGCGATCGACGATCGCGTCGATGCTGTGCTTCTTGCGCAGGTCGAGTGCCGGGGGTTGGTCGAGTTCATAGATCTCGCCGTCGATTCGTGCCCGGATAAAGCCCTGGGCCTGCAGGTCGGCCATGAGCTGCACGTGTTCGCCCTTGCGCTCGGCGACGACCGGCGCCAGCAGCATGAGCTTCGTGCCCTCGGGCAACTCCAGCACATGATCGACCATCTGGCTGACCGTTTGCGCTTCGAGCGTGATGTTGTGATCGGGGCATTTCGGCGTGCCGGCCCGTGCGAACAACAGGCGCAGGTAATCGTAAATCTCGGTGACGGTGGCCACGGTCGAACGCGGGTTGTGCGACGTCGACTTCTGTTCGATCGAGATCGCGGGCGACAGGCCGTCAATGTGATCGATGTCGGGCTTTTCCATCATCGACAGGAACTGGCGCGCGTAAGCCGACAGCGATTCGACATAGCGGCGCTGGCCCTCGGCGTAGATCGTATCGAACGCCAGCGACGACTTGCCCGAGCCGGATAGCCCCGTGAACACGATCAGCTGGTCACGGGGCAGTTCGAGATCGATGTTCTTGAGGTTATGGGTTCTCGCGCCAGCGATACGGATCTTGCGTTCTGTTGATTTCATCAAGGAGATTCAGTGAAGGGCGAACAACCTGCTAATATACGCCGCCGCGCCTCCGCGGCGCAAAGGAACGATGCATTGGATTCAGAGAAGCCCGACGGTATCGCCATGTTGGCCGACGAACGCCGCTCGGTGGGCGTTGTCGCGCTCATCGCAATGATCCGCATGTTCGGCCTGTTCGCGCTGTTGCCGGTGCTGTCACTGTATGCCGCGGATCTCAGGGACGCGACGCCGCTGCTGATCGGGCTGGCCGTTGGCGCCTACGGCCTGACCCAGGCGGGATTCCAGATACCGCTCGGCGCCTTGTCCGACCGCATCGGCCGGATACCGGTGATTATCGGCGGTCTCGCAATCTTCGCAGCCGGCAGCGTGGTCGCGGGCCTGTCGGAGTCCATCTACGGCATTATCGCGGGTCGCCTGCTGCAGGGCGCCGGGGCCATATCCGCGACCTTGTCGGCGCTGATTACCGATGCGACACGAGAGGACGTGCGTACCCGGTCGATGGCCGTGTTTGGCGTTGGTATCGGCGCTTCCTTCATGGTCGCCATGGTGGCCGGACCCCTGATTGCGGCGCGCTTCGGCGTGCCGTCGCTGTTCTGGGTGGCGGCAGCGCTGGCGTTCGTGGCTGCGTTGTTACTGCGTCTGCTACCTCACATACCCAAGCCAGAGGCCAACAGAAGCTGGAGCCTTACACCCGCATTTCGCGTCGATCTGCTGCGCCTCGACTTCTACGTGTTCCTGTTGCACGCCATCATGACGGCGACGTTTGTTGCGCTCCCGTTCCTCCTGACCGACAGTCTGGATCTTGAGCTGACGGATCACTGGAAGATGTACGTCGGTGCGCTGCTGGCATCCCTGATCATCACGATTCCGTTGATCCTGTCCGACCACCACCAGGGCCGGGGCCGCCTGATCGGGCTCGCAGTTGCCATGGTGATCGCGGCGCAGCTGGTGCTGACGTTCTTTGGATTCTCGGTCGTCCCAGTATTCCTCGCGCTCGTGCTGTACTTCGGCGGCTTCAATTTCCTCGAAGCCGGACTGCCTGCGCGTCTCTCTGTGCTCGCTGACGACGAGGTCCGTGGCGCCTCGCTCGGCGTGTTCTCGAGCGCCCAGTTCCTGGGGGCCTTTGTCGGCGGCCTGATCGGTGGGCGCTTCCTGGGGCAGGGCCGGCCTGCGGATGTCTTCTTCGTGTGCGCCCTGATGGGCGGCATCTGGCTGGCGCTGCAGGGGTTCGGTCGTTTTCGCAGGGAGTAGTCCGGAACGATGCCAGGGCCCGTGCCGGTCGTTTCCGGTCAAAAGAGGCGTAAATCGGGCTAGCAAAAACCCGGCGCTTGTCTACAATAGGCCCCCCTCGCTGTACCGCGGCGAGCACTACACACACTATTAGACAGGGGATCCGTATATGGCCCGCGGAGTAAACAAAGTCATCATCGTTGGCAACCTTGGGGGAGACCCTGAGACACGTTACATGCCCAGCGGTTCTGCAGTCACTAATTTCACGGTCGCGACCAACGAGTCGTGGAAAGACAAGCAAACCGGCGAGCAAAAAGAGCGCACCGAGTGGCACAAGGTGGCGATGTTCAATCGCCTGGCCGAAATTGCAGCCGAGTACCTGCGCAAGGGTTCGCAGGTGTACATCGAGGGCAAGCTCCGGACGCGTAAATGGCAGGGCCAGGACGGCCAGGATCGTTACACGACCGAGATCATCGCAGACGAAATGCAGATGCTGGGTGGCCGTGGCGGCGCCGGTGGTGGCGGATCGTTTGGCGGCGGCGGTGGCCAGCAGGGTGGCGGCCAGCAGGGTGGCGGCCAGCAGGGCGGCGGCAATGCGCCTCCACAGCCCGGTCCCGACGATTTCGACGACGATATTCCGTTCTAGACGACGGAGCCAATACATTTTCTAGAGCCGCGCGGGGCATTGGTGTCCGCGCGGCTCTCTCAGTTTGGACTTAAAGGATTGACATAATGGGTGCGTTTAAAGAGCCGCATGGCGGCGAACTGAAAGACCTCTACCTGGACGCGGACGCGGCCGAGGCGGAGAAGCAGGCGGCGCAGGAGTACGCGT
>CALZJH010000019.1 GCA_945787845.1 uncultured Woeseiaceae bacterium
GAGCAGGCTGCCCGTGCCGAAGATGTCCAGGCTGTCCTCGAGCGACAGACCCTGCAGCTCGTCATCGCCGGCATTGCTCACCGTGATCGTCAGCGGCACTGACTGGCTGCCATCATCATTGAGCGTAACTTCACCGGCGTCTTTCTCAACGTCGATCGAAGCTTCGGGATCCGGTCCCGGACCCGGATCATCGAGGCGCTCGAACGTCGCCGTGGCCGTGTCACTCACGATCTCGGCCGAGACGCCACCTGTGCCGGTCGCCGTCACGGTGTTCGTGAACGGCCCCGGCTCATCGGCGGGATCGAAGCGCAGCACGAAGGTCACCGTGCCAATACCGTCCACGGGCAGCGTGTCGGCCCCGGTTAGCAGCTGCGTGTCGTTCAGCCCGTCGTAATTGGGGTTCAGTGTGAGGTCGGCGCTCGTCAGCGACTCGACCGCGACCAGGCTGCCCGTGCCGAAGATGTCCAGGCTGTCCTCGAGCAGCACGCCTTGCAGGTCGTCATCGCCCGTGTTGCTCACCGTGATCGTCACCGGCACTGACTGACTGCCGTCATCATTGAGTGTGACTTCACCGGTCAGTATCTCGACGCTGATATCCGGCTGGCGCGGCAAGTAAATTTGAGCGCAGTCGACAATATCCACGCCGATCCCCGTGTCCCGGCCCGCGAACCAGAGCACGGCGCAGTTCTCGAACGGCCCGGTTTCCGGACCGGCGTCGAAGGTAATGGCGAATCGCAGGCTCGCCCGTGCGCCACGCGCCAGTTCGTCATCCCCTTGTAGCAAGCGGATGTCCCGTCTGCCGTCGTAGCCGGGGTTCAGCGTCAGATTTCCCTCGAGAACTTCGACGTCGCCTATTGCAAGCAGCCTGCCGCTACCGAAGATGTCGAGATCGTCCTTGATCTGGAGCTTGACCAAGCCCTCCGGTCCCGTGTTTTCTGCAACCAGCGTGACCTCGGTGGTGTAACTGCCGTCGTCATTCCGCAGCACCTCCGCCACGGTCTTTTCGAATTCGGCCGTTGGCGCCACGGGCAATTTGATTTTGCAGGTGTCGCGATCCTTGACGGTCTTGCCTGAATATTTCCCTTCCGCCCAGGCCATCGCCTCGCTGACATACGGACCCGGATTCCCGTCAGGGCGTAAGCGGAATTCAATGACGAGACTGGCGTCATGGTTCATAGCCAGCTCGTCATTACCTTGAAGAAGTCGCATGTCGGTAATGCCGTCGTAGGACGGATTCGGCGTCAGGTCGCCGGTCAGAACCTGCGGAAAGCTAACCTCGACGATCTGGTCGGGCGCGACGAAATCGAGGCTCTCGGTGATCTGCAGCCGGACAAGATCTTCGTTGCCGGTGTTCCTGACCGCGAGGGTAATGCGGATGGAATAGGTGCCGTCGCTATTCGCCGTAACCCCGTCCAGCGACTTCTTGAGACCGATGCCGGGCTTGTCGGGAATGTCGGGGTTCGTCTCGCCGGCCTGAGCCGCACCAGACAGGCACAGCAGGCCAAGCACGCAAAACCACATCACGGATTTGCCGCTCGCTCGACCGTCCCTCCTGTCCAGGCGCCGCTTCTGCAGCCGCGGAATGAACATCGTGTCCCCTTATAGTGTGGATCGCGCGATGCTCACGCATCGGGCAGCGATCCCACATGTTTTTATGTCGGGCTGTATCTCTCTTTTTGCCTGCGCTCAGGTCTTTCTTTTTATGTGGCGGATCAAAGTTTTGTTTTGGTGTCTTCGTAGCCGCCTGATTTTGTTAACAGTGTAGGTGGTCAGCGCGCCGGGAGGCGATGATTTTACATAATATGCACCGCGAACCGATCATTCAGCCAATAAACGCCATCGATCATTAGTCGCCCGGGCTCGCCCGTCCTCGTCCAGTTTGATCAGGTGCGCAAGCAACGATCGCTCTGCCAGGCCGAAGAGTCTCGGATCTACGTCCTTGTAGACGTATGGAACGAGGTCGCCAGTCGACACCCCTGAGTTCTCACGCAATGCCGCCAACACTTTGGCCTCACGCTCGAGGCGATGATCGATAATCCAGTCAACGACGCCATCGGGGTCCCGAATCAGGTCGCCATGTCCCGGTGCAAGCGCGGCGCACTGCAGGGCCTTCACTTTGCGAAGGGACTCTATGTACTGCTTCATATTGCCGTCCGGCGGGTTGATCACGACAGTCGAACCGTCAATCACGTGGTCACCCGTAAACAGCCAGTTGTTCTCCGCGTGCAGATAACACATATGGTTCGAGGCATGTCCGGGCGTGTGTACGGCCGTTATCGCGACATCTTCTACGACAAGCTCGTCACCATCGGCCGGAACCCGGTCCGGCCGGAACGTCATGTCCTGGTGCTCGCCTGCCGGTGCGGGGATCCCGATCAACTCGGCACCGGTCGCCATCGCGAGGGCCATTGCCGCGGGCGAGTGATCCGGATGCGTATGGGTTACCAGTATCCAGCGAATCGGGGCCGCCGCCACGCGCTGAATAGTATCGAGATGACTGTCGATGATCGGTCCGGGATCGAGGACAGCGATCTCCCTGGTCCCGAACAAGTAGGTGTTCGTGCCCGGCCCCGTCATCATTGACGGGTTGGGTGCTAGCAACCGGCGGACGCCCGGGCTGAGCTCCGTAAACGGCTCAAGTTCTGGCCCGAACGCGCTCACGCCTCTGTACCCGGGTAGCCAATTTCGCCTGGCAAGACGATTTCCTCACGCCCATCGCGATCGATGATCTTCGCCAGGATGCTGGTCACGCCCCATTCGACGCAGGAAGAAGCCCAGTCGAGGAGATCGTCGAAGGTCTTGTGCCTTGCGATGCTTTCCAGCGTCTTGATGGTCGGGAAATGCAGCTTGATATCACCAGCTCGGCCGGCCGCCAGCGCATCTGTGGCGTTTATCCAGCAAGAATCCGTGAGTTCCCAACCGCAATGACTGGCCACCTGCTCGTCGGGCATCACCGCGAGAAAGAATCGTGTTGAATAACGTTTCCGCAACGGCGTTGGGGTAATCCAGTGACCGAAGTAATGCAGCTGGTCACACTGCAGCGCCAGCCGATTGCGCTGGACGAAGTCCGCCCAGTTGTCGCTCCGATCGTTCAGCGCGTCGCGGGCCGCATCGAGTTGTTCAGCAACAGCGCCGGGGTCGGCCAGCAGTACGCCAGACTCTTCGAACAATTCGCGGATGGCGGCGCTGTAGTAGTCGAGGCCGTTTTCCTTTACGCCAAGATTTGCATCGGCGGTCTTTGCCGCGATCCCGCTACAGAAATCGTGCACCGCATTGTCTTCCGGATCGACGACTCCGCCGGGAAAAGCATGCGCCGCACCGAAAGACGATTTCGCATGTCGCCGAACCATGAACAATTCGGGCTCAGCGACAGCGGGCCGTGCCAGAACGACCGTCGACGATGGCCGGGCAAAAGCAATCTCATTCAACGGCAACAGGCTCCGGGTTCCCGGTCTCGACATAGGCCTTGAGGCGCCCCAGCGCTTCACCGATCACGAAATCGACAGCCGGGGCAATCTCGTCCAGACCACTCGCGCTGTAGCCACCGACGGCGTAGGTGAAACGGACACGCGTGCTCTCTTCATCGTCTTCAAATTCCCACGTCATATTACCGTCCACGCCCATCAGTCCCAGGGGACCGAGCCCGCCGGTCATGCGTAACACATGCGTGGGGTTGACCATCGTGACGACGAGATGCACGACGCCGGCCTGCTTGCCAAGCGACTCGCAGAAACACCCCTGCGTAACCGGCTGAATGCTCAGGCGGGAAGCGTCGCCTGAGACGGTGTGATCGGAGCTCCACCAGCTGCCGACGGTTATCGCCGCCACCCAGGCCTCGGCACGGCCGGCAGCGATCACGACCTCGTTGACCGTGGTGAAACCGTTAGCGGCAGCATCCGTCACCTCGGCATTGGCAAGCGGCGCAATCAATCCCAGCGCCATAACGACTATTGTTTTCTTCATGCACGTCCCCACAATCAGGCCCTAGCTTACCGCAAAGTTGTTACCCTGCATTGATGGAAGACCTGCGCGTCGTCTTTGAAAGTCGCAATCGGAGGAGCTGCTCCGATCGGGCGCTTGTCCTTGCCGCCGTGCATATACCCTACCAGCTCGTTGACGACGGCCTGAGCTGCGCGCTTGTCGTGCCGGCTGAATTCTCGTCGAAAGCCGTCGAGGAACTGCGGCTTTATGAAGACGAGAATCCGCCGGTCCAACCCAAGGTCAAGAAACGGATCGTCTACCAGGACGCGTTACCCGGGGTCGTCGGCTACGTGCTCATTATCTGCGCCGTCGCCTGGCTGGCCGGATACTCGTTTTTTGGCAGCAACTGGTTCGCGGCGGGCCGCGTCGACGGCAACCTGATTCGCGCCGGCGAATGGTGGCGCACGATTACGGCATTGACGCTGCACTCAGGCGTGAAACACCTGCTGGGTAATCTCGTATTCGGCGTCTTCTTCGGCATTTTTGCGGGGCGCCTGCTCGGTTCCGGCGTTGCATGGCTGGCGGTCGTTGTTTCCGCCGCCCTCGGCAATGCGGCGAATACGCTGTTGCTCGAATCGACCCACCGATCGATCGGCGCATCCACGGCCGTGTTCGCAACGCTCGGACTGCTTGCCGGCTACGTGTGGCGCGGGCAACTCATGGCGCAGGACCGCTGGTCAACACGGTTCGGCCCGGTTGTTGGTGGCCTTGCACTACTGATGTTTACAGGCACTGGCGACGAAAACACCGACATCGGCGCCCACCTGCTCGGCTTTGTCTGTGGTTTTGGCACCGGCATGCTGCTGACGATGATCGGCAAGCTACCGGCGCCTCCACGCGTCCAGGTCATATCGGGCGCTGCCGCGGCAGGGCTGATTGCCGTGGCCTGGATCGTCGCGCTTCAAGGCTGAAAATCTCAAGTATTCCTGTAGAATTTCCGCGGAGAAATCTACAGGCTCCAGCAGCCAAGATAATGAAAAATATTCTGCTTTTTCTTTTGGTACTCGTATTGATCGGGACGATGGTCCTCTGGGTCCGTCACGGCGGTGGCGCGCCCTACCCGGACCTGTCGACTGCGCCTGCATTGCGTTCGTCATCGCTGGAGCTGGTCCTCGAATACCCCGAACCTGTCGGCAATGTCGCCGTTAATCGCGACGGCCGCCTGTTTTTTACCGTTCATCCTGAAGCGCGACCAAGCGGTAACAAGCTCCTCGAGTTTGTGCGTGGCGCAGCCGTGCCTTTTCCTTCCGGCGCTGATCAGCCCGCATTATTTGACACTGTCCTGGGTGTCGTCATTGACCGCTTCAATCGCCTGTGGACGATCGATCATGGCAATCACGGGACAGGCCCTGCACGAATCGTCGCCATCGATCTCGACACCAACGTCGTCATTCGCGAGCAGTACCTGCCGCCTGACATCGCGCCACTGGGCTCATTTCTACAGGACCTGCAGGTATCAGCCGATGGACGCACAATCATCATCGCCGACGCCAGCTTCTGGCGTAAGTCACCGGCCATTGTCGTGTACGACATAGAGACTGGCGAAGCACGGCGCGTGCTCGAATCCCACGCATCGGTAGCCGCTGAAAACTACATGATTCGCAATGGCGGCCGGGAGATGGAGTTTCTTGGTGGCATTGTCGCGCTACGCGGCGGCATCGACGGCATCGCGCTTGGGCCCGAATGGCTCTACTATGGGGCGTTAAACGGGTCCGGGCTTTACCGCGTGCGGCTTTCCGACCTGCGAAATGAAAAGCTGCCGCCCGGGCAACTGGCAAACCGCGTTGAGCGCGTCAGCGACAAACCGCTCAGTGACGGCTTCAGTATCGATGTCGCGGGCAACGTCTACATCACGGACGTTGAACACGGCTCGATCTTCGTTGTCAGTCCGGAGCAGGAGCTGACGACACTGATCAATTCAACGGAATTGCGCTGGCCGGACGGGCTGTCGTTCGGACCGGACGGCTACCTGTACATCGCCGACAGCGCACTGCCAGAACTCATTTTGCAATCAAGCGAACACATCGAGGCCAAGGGCCCATACCGGGTATTCCGGTTCAGCCCGGGTGTCGAGGGTGTTCCCGGACAATAAGAAAGGGATATTGAAAATGGACCAAAGCACACTGCCTGAGCTCGGTTTTGACTGGAACCAGGTTCTCGAACTGATTCAGACCAAGGGCGTGGACTTCGCCATCAATCTCGCGATTGCCATCGCGATTTTCTACGCGGGAAAGATGGTCATCAGCCTGGTCGTGCGCGGCTTGCGCAAGGTCATGCGTCGGCAGGAGGTGGACAAGACGCTCGAGACATTCGTCTGCAACCTCGTGCGCATTGTGCTGTTGGTCGTCGTTATCATCGCGGCAATCGGCCAGCTGGGAATTGAAACGACCTCGTTCATCGCCATCTTCGGCGCAGCCGGCCTCGCCGTCGGCCTGGCCTTGCAGGGTTCGCTGTCGAACTTCGCCGCAGGCGTTTTGATCGTTCTCTTCCGCCCTTACCGGGTGGGCGACTTTGTCGAGGCAGCGGGTATCAGTGGCGTCGTTGAACAGGTCCAGATCCTGACAACCGTGCTGAAGACCGGCGACAACAAGCAGATTATCGTGCCGAACGGCCAGATCATGGACAGCATCATCACCAACTACTCGGCAAACGACACCCGCCGCGTGGACATGGTGATCGGCGTCAGTTACGACGATGATCTCGACAAGGTACGCGCGACCCTCGAGGAACTCGTCGCCGCTGAAGAACGCATCCTCGACGAGCCGGCCTGTACCATAGCGGTATCCGCGCTGGCCGACAGCAGCGTTAATTTCGTCGTCCGGCCGTGGGTGAAAACCTCCGACTACTGGGGCGTCATGTTCGACCTGACCGAAGCGATCAAGAAACGCTTCGACAAGGAAGGCATCTCGTTCCCGTTCCCACAGCAGGATGTGCACCTGCATACCGTCAAGGAATAGCCAGTCAGCTGGAGCTTTTTTTTGACAACGGTGCATCCAGAGCCGGAAAACTCGCATCTCCACAGGTGTAAGACCAGACAAAACGTGGGAGATCAGTATGGAAAGTGGGATTTTCGGCCTCGCGGCCTTTGGCTTCTGGATGTTTATCGCCGCCGTATCGGTTGGCGGCATCTGGGATGGCGTACGCAAGCGCGAAGCGGAGCACGAAACCCTTCGGCGTATGATCGAAAGCGGTAAAACGCCCGATCAGGAGCTTGTCGATAAACTGCTTGGACACAAGAAGGACCCGGCACGCGACCTCAAGGTCGCCGGGCTGATCGTCATTTTCGTGGCGCCGGGGCTCGCGCTGATGGGCTGGTTAATCGGGCTGAAGGAGCCCAGCGCACTCATGCCGCTGTTCGGCATTGCCGGTCTCGTCGCCTTTGTCGGTATTGGCCTGCTGGTTGCGGCCCGGTTCCTGGAACGGGCTCATGAGGCGGACTCCACCAGGAACAGCAGCGACTTCAGGTAGTCATTTTGCGCTACTCGCCGGATCTTCTCGCCAAGAGTCCTGAGCCGGTGCTGGTCAGTCTTTCCCGCACCGGAAACCGAGACGCTTTTGCCGAGCTCGTGGCCCGCCGACAGGCCTGGGTGCGAAATCTCATGCGCCGCTGCAGCGGCGATGCGGCACTGGCCGACGACTTGTCGCAGCAAGTGTTCATGCAGGCATGGCGAACGATTCGGCAGCTGCACGACGCGCGGCGCTTCGCGCCCTGGCTCAAGCAGATAGCGATCAATATGTGGCTGCAGCACAAGCGTCGTGCCGATCCGCTACACAGGGCGGATCAGCATAGCGACGCCGACTCGCCGCAACAGGAGCAGCCAGCGATCGCGCTGGATCTCGACCGGGCACTCGGCACACTGACTGACGACGCACGCCTGTGCATCGTGCTGAGCTACCACGAGCGCATGACGCACGCAGAAATCGAATCGTTGACCGGGATGCCTCTGGGTACGATCAAGTCGCATATCCGCAGAGGTACCCATCGACTACAGGAAGAACTGTCCGCGTACGCGGATGTTTCCGGAGAATTGACATGAGCACCGAACACGACCCGCAATTGATGGCGCTGTTTGCCCAGGCGGAATCAGAACTCGACGATCCGGCGTTCGGGCTAAAGCTTATGCGGTCGATAGACAGGGAACGGCGCAAGACCCTGATCGTCTGGACCGCCTTTGTCGCTGCGGCTTTCGTTTGCATCGCACTATTCGCGACGCCGGTCGTGACAGCGGCGAAAATGGCGACATCACTGCTGCCGAGCGCTCTCGTCAGCGTCGAGGCAGATTGGCTGCAACAGCTCGTTGCGCCGGTCAACAGTGTTGCAGCGGCAATTGCCATTGGATTCCTGGTGTTACGGAAGCTGTATCGCCGACTGTTCCGCTAGGTCGTCCGGTCGCATCGTGTATACTGTATATCCATACAGTTACCAGGAGTGCCCGTGACGACCCGTGCCCACAAAGGTCGCGGTGCGGTATCCGCGCCCGTCGGCCGCTTCGAACAACGACCCATGGAACTCGATGCCGACGTGGCGTTCGAGCAGTCGCAGCAAGCGCCCGCGACGGTCGTGCGAGCGATGCCGGCGAACAGCATCATCAGCACGAATAACTCGCCCGATATCCCGTTCGACCAGTCGATCAATCCTTATCAGGGCTGCGAGCACGGCTGCGTCTACTGTTATGCCCGACCCAGCCATAGCTACCTCGACCTGTCTCCGGGTCTCGATTTCGAAACAAGGATCTTCTATAAGCCCAATGCGGCATCACTCCTGCTCGACGCGTGGGAAAAGAAGAAGTATGTGTGCAAACCGATCACGATTGGTGCCAATACGGATCCTTACCAACCGACCGAGAAGACGCACGAGATTACGCGCCGGCTACTCGAGCTATTCCTGAAGCACAGGCATCCCGTCAATATCATAACCAAGAGCAACCTGGTCGTCCGTGACCTTGACCTGCTCACCCAGCTCGCAGGTCTTAATCTTTGTTCGGTTGCCATCAGTGTGCCTACGATGAACGCGGAGCTAAAACGCGCGATGGAACCGCGCATTCCCTCCGCTGCCGCGCGCCTCAACGCTATCAAGCAGCTCACAGATAACGGCGTTCCGACCAGCGCCCTGATCGCCCCGGTGATACCAGCCATCAATGACCACGAAATCGAATCAATTCTCGCAGCTGTGGCCGGCGCCGGCGCCGGCCAGGCGCACTATATCTTTCTGCGGCTGCCGCACGAGGTGCAGGACATCTTCACCGATTGGCTCGCCACGCATTTCCCGGACCGCAGGGAGCGCGTGATGAGTCTGATCTGCCAGGCAAACGGCGGACGCAGTTACGACTCCCGCTTCGGCGTACGCCAGACTGGTCGTGGCGCATACGCTGAGATGCTGGCAAGCCGTTTCCAGGCAAGCTGCCGCAAACTCGGGCTCAATACCGAGCACTACCAACATGCACTTGATTGCCAACAGTTTTTACCGCCCGGAGCACAGCAACTCGGCCTCGATTTCTGAGCGTCGGGAAGTGGCTACCGTCACGCTTCGGCACCCGGTATAGTGGGTCCTGACACGGTGCAAGACACAGAACTATTCAATCCGCAGCGTGTCTGACAAGACTCAGTCGGCGCCGCAGGACGCTGCCAGGAGACCCAAACCGGCGAATGAGAAACTTCAGAGCCTTAAGCCTAGCCGTATCGCTATTTTTCGTGTCTGTTGCTGCCAACAGCCAGGAAGACCCCGCTTCGGACGAGGAAATCAGTCCCCTTGACCAGACCGTACCGGTTGCTGACGAGGCCGTCACGGGCGAGTCTGTCGCGCAACAGGATGTCGTTGCCCAGGAATCGGTGAAGGCGGCGGTAACCGAAGAAGATGCGTTGCGAGAATTCACACGCTTCCGACAGCTACTGGCCGATCGCAACTTTGACGAAGCCGACGTGTCAGCAAAGCGCGTTGTCGAGATGTCCATCAAGGTGTTCGGGCCGCAATCACACGAGACCGCAAAGGCGCTCAACAACCTCGCCATCGTGCAGCACAACAACAAACAGTATTCCGCGGCCATCCAGAATTTCACGTCGGCGATCGAAATCCTCGAGGCTGTCTACGACAGGCTGAATGGTGAACTCGTCAATCCACTAAAGGGGCTCGGTTCGGCGCAGCTCAGTAGCGGGCGGCCTGATCAGGCGGTCAAGTCCTACAGCCGCGCAAGGCATATTACGCACGTTAACGAGGGACCCCACAACATCGAGCAGGTCGAGATCCTGGAAGCGCTTGCGGAGGCGAACGTCCGCCTCGGCGAGGTCGAGACGGCTCGCGACACACTGGACCGCATCCACGCGATCAACGTACGTCACTTTGCGAATGACTCTCTCGGCCTGCTGCCCTCGCTGATGCGCCGCGCCGACTGGCAGCATCGAGCTGGGTACTTCAATGACGAACGCATAACCTACCGACGGGCGATTCGCATCATTGAAACAGCCGCCAGCAAGAACGACCCGCGCCTCGTAACGCCGCTCATTCAGCTCGGCCGGTCCTACTATTACTATGAGCCGGTCACGGATGGATCATCGTCGCGGGTGGGGCTCGCGGCGTCGGGGGAACCGTATTTCCGGCGTGCCGTGCGCATCGCGGAAGGTGCCGAGAGCTTTCCGTGGCTTGAGCGCGCCAAAGCCCAGCTTGCGCTTGCCGATTATTACATCGGTACCGAGACGCACAATCGGGCGCGTAGAATTTATGCCCAGGTCTGGGAAGACCTCTCACTCGATGACGATCGGCTGGAGATGCGCAAGGAACTGCTGCAGACACCCGCGCCACTGCGCCAAGGGGTGCTTCCGCAATATGCCGGCGGCGACAGCACAGGCGGACCGGATAGCCAATTTTTGACGGGCGTTATCCAGGTTGACTACACCGTATCGAGCAGAGGGCGAGTCAGGAACATACGAACCGAAGCGACGCCCGTCGAGTTCACCGACATGCAGCGCATGGCCCATCGGGAAATCCGGGCGCGCGTGTTTCGGCCGATTCTCGAGGAAGGTGAACCCGTCGATTCCGGCAACCAGGTATTCAGGCACGAGTTCTATTACACGAAAGGCCAGCTCGACGATCTGAAACGCAAGAAAGCACAAGCCGAAAAGGAAAACGCAAGGTGACGACGAGCACTACCGCCCTCCCGGGCCGCGATACCGCGATGCCGGTGCCCGAGCAGCATTTCGTGAACGGCAACCCGTTACAGGCGCCCTTCCCTGAGAACCTGGAACAGGCGGTGCTGGGCCTTGGATGTTTTTGGGGTGCGGAACGTCGTTTCTGGGAAACGGCTGGCGTCTACACAACAGCCGCAGGTTATGCCGGTGGCCAGACACCGAACCCGACCTACCATGAAGTATGCACCGGGCACACCGGCCACGCCGAAGTAGTGCTCGTTGTCTTTGACCCGGCCGTCGTCAGCTTCGAGGCTGTGCTAAAAGTGTTTTGGGAGAGCCACGATCCGACCCAGGGAATGCGTCAGGGCAACGATATCGGCACCCAGTATCGATCCGCCATTTACACCATGAATGACGACCAGCAGGCCGTGGCCAACCGGTCCAGGGATGCCTACCAGGGCGAGCTAAGTCGTGCCGGGCTCGGTGACATCACTACTGAGGTCCTGCCGCTCGACACCTTCTACTACGCCGAGGATTACCACCAGCAGTATCTTGCCAAGAATCCAGGTGGTTATTGCGGCATTGGCGGTACCGGTGTGGCCTGCCCGGTCGGCCTCGACCTCGGTCAGAAGTCTGCGTAGGATACTCCTGAATCCAAACAGGACGCATTCCGTGGCGGCCAGAAAAAAGAAACCACCCAAGCCTCGCCGGCCCAGTCGTAAGCAGGCTGAGGACGCTGTACGCACGCTATTGTTGTGGGCAGGCGAAGACACACGTCGTGAAGGCCTTGTCGATACGCCGAGGCGCGTAGCCACCGCCTACGAGGACTGGTTCAGCGGTTACTCAGTCAATCCCTATGAGTTCCTTGAGCGCACCTTTGAGGAAGTTGAGGGCTATGACGAGATGATCATTCTGCGAGACATCACGTTTGAGTCTCATTGCGAGCACCACATGGCGCCGATCATCGGCAAGGCGCACGTCGGCTACCTGCCGAGGAACAAGGTTGTCGGCATCAGCAAACTTGCGCGCGTGGTCGAGGCGTTTGCGCGGCGCTTCCAGGTGCAGGAAAAAATGACCGCGCAGATCGCCAACTGCATCCAGGACGTCCTGCAGCCTAAAGGCGTTGCCGTCGTGGTCGATGCCAAGCACCAGTGCATGACCACGCGTGGGGTTCACAAGTCCGGCGTATCCATGGTCACAAGCCAAATGATCGGCGGCTTCCGCAGCGACGCGAGGACCCGCGCAGAGTTCCTGCGCATGATTGACGCGCAACGCTAGGCGAACCCGGGCGTGAAGTGGGTCCTACAATCCGGCGGAGCACTCCTCGTCCTCATCCTGCTGTACCTGTCGCTGTGGCCGGTCCCGATCGAGCCTGTCACGTGGCAGGCCCCCTTGGATCGTGGCCTGGTCGACCCGTTTGCACCCAACAAGTTATTGCAACGGGCAAGCGGAATCGACCTTGGCGATTATGAGGGCCCCGAAGACGCAGCGCTCGGACACGACAATCACGTCTATGTGACCACGCTCGATGGAGACGTCCTGCGCGTCGGTGGACCGAGGGTCGAGCGCTTCGCGTCTCTTGGCGGCCGGCCCCTGGGCATCGAAACGGCGAGTGACGGCGCTCTCATTGTGGCGAATTCGAATTTGGGTCTGCAGCGTATTGAAACTGACGGCAGCATGCGGACGCTGCTTGGCAGCATCGATGGCGAACGACCCGTTTACCCGAATAACCTCGCGATCGCGACCGGCGGGACGATCTATTTTACCGAGGCCAGCAGCAAGTTCGGCGCTGAGAAGTATCGCGGCACTTATAACGCTTCAGTGCTCGACATCATGGAGCACGGCGGCCATGGCAGCGTCATCGAATTCAATCCGGCGACGGGTGTCGCGGTC
Source organism: uncultured Woeseiaceae bacterium (assembly GCA_945787845.1). Taxonomy (GTDB): domain Bacteria; phylum Pseudomonadota; class Gammaproteobacteria; order Steroidobacterales; family Woeseiaceae; genus UBA1847. The sequence goes on from CALZJH010000019.1 coordinate 12,997, forward strand.
ACACTGCTGGACGGCCTGAATTATGCGAACGGTATCGCCATCAGCGCCGACAACAGCTACCTGGTGGTTGCCGAAACCGGCGGCTACCGGGTGTGGAAATACTGGCTGACCCCGGAACGTCGCGGCGAAACGGAATTATTAATCGACAACCTGCCGGGGTTTCCGGACAACATCAAGACCGGCCTGCAAGGGCGATTCTGGATGGGCATCGCCGCACCGCGCAACCGCCTGCTGGACAGGCTCTCGGACAAGCCCTGGCTGCGCAAGGTCGTGCAGCGCCTTCCGGCGGCAGTCCGGCCGCAGGCGGTTCCCGCCTCGCACGTAATCGCGTTCAACGGCGACGGCGAAATACTCATGAACATGCACGACCCCCGCGCTCGCTTTCCGATGCTGACGGGCGTACTCGAAACGCGGCAATCGCTATTCCTGACCACGCTCGTCGGCCATCAGCTCCCGGTCATCAAAAAGAGCGAATTGCTCTAGGGCTTACTCCAGCCCCAGCTCCGCAACACCCTGCTGGAACACGATATCCACCGGAATCGACGCGTTCGTCAGCCGGTCGAGGTCAGACTGCAGCTGCGGCGTGATGATGCCCTTGCTGTCAGTCAGTTCTTTTGCGCCTTCGTAGTCGCCATCACCCTGCAGCGTCAGTAACAGGCGCGAAAGGTTCTCCATGGCGGTCCCCATTTTCTCGAAATCGACGCGATAACGGCCGGTCTCCGGATCGCGCACGAAAGCGCCTTCGTCGAGGAAGAAGTTGAAACGCACCATGTTGGCCTTGCCGTGCGCGCTCGCGGCTCCGAAACGAATCGAACGGAATATGCTCGTCATAAACGTCACGTAATAGTCGCGCAGGTCCGCGTCACCCAGCTCGCCGGCCTTGTGCAGCTCGGTGATCATGTAAAGACCGAGGACGTCCGCCTTGTTCTCCTCCATGCTGGAAGCGAGATCGAGCATTGCAGTCTGCACCGTTCCTTTGCCGTTTATCGTGTTCTTGATCCCGAGCCCGTGCGCGACCTCGTGGAACATAGTGTTCGCGAAGAACGCGTCGAACGTTATGTGTTGACGCTGCGTCTCGTCGATCAGCACATCGGCAATCGGCTCGAGGATCTCGAGGTATTTCGCCTCCATCGCATTTTTCAGCTGCAGCCGTCGCGAGCCTTTTTCGAGCTGCACTTGCTCGTCGTTCGGCAGGTTGATGGCAATGGTCTTGCTGCCGGCATTGCTGTGACCCGCGTAGTACACGACGTCGTAGGCGTTCAAATCCGCATCCGTGCCGGGAGACTCCCACTTGTACTCATCAGGCACCGGCAAGCCGTCCTGCAAAGCCGGCAGGAACTCGGCAAACCGACTCAAGCGGTCGCTCCACTCCATATCCTTGATCAGGACGTACGCTTCATAGGCGGTGCGATAACCGTAGAGGCGATCCAGGTACGTTTCGATGGGCCCGATCACGATGTCGACTTCATTGTCCTTGACGTCCATCCAGTAGCCGTCACTCAGCTGGAAGTCGTCGCTGATCAGCGCGGCCGCACGCAGCTTGAGGTAATTCGCAAAGTCGGGGCTCTCGGCCAGTTTCGCCGCTTCCCGCAGCACCGTGGCGGCCGCCTTGAGTTCCTCGGCGTACTCAACGTGGTAAGGCACCAGCACGAGCTCACCTGCCTGATTGCGGCGTATGAATGAGTACAACCCCACCTTGCCTGGCAGGTAGGCCGACTCGAATTCGTCCTTGCTCATGTCTGCCGGGTAGAACTGTGCTCCCAGGGGTTTCGGCCCAAAGCCCTCCATGAAAGGTTTGTCGTCGTCGAGCGCGTCCCAGGGGCCGTAGTTCAGCTCCGCGAAACGCCGCGTCCTGTCATCGGCGATCGAGTCCAGCCATTCCTCGTAGTTGTCGCCGAAGGACTGACGCCAGAACAGGTCATCCATAATCTGGGCCGCATCAATGAGCAACGCGACCATTTGCTTCTGCTCGTCGCTCAGGTGGCCAAGGTCCGCTGTCAACGTAAAGTCCGCGTAGATTTCAGGCCGCACTTCGGCCGTGTCGAGCGTGTCGACCGCCACCACCGGCGGTGCCTCCTCACCACACGAAGCGACGAAGAACGACAAAACGATAATGCCCAATGGGCGAATGAAACGAGGAGTCATCACGGGTTTCCCCTGGAACGGATTCGATGCAGAGATTGTCTCACAATCTCACTACTTAGCTTAGAGATCTACGAGTTCCACATCGCTGTAGCTCAGGCTCCTGCCGAGGAATTGACCGCCGACGCGCGCGAAACGCGTGGCGCCATCGGTGGCCAACAATCGCAGTGACCCGGGCGAGCCGCTGTCGCGACTCGTACCCTGCGCTGCCAGCGCTGCGCGCACCACGTCAGCCGTCGTACTGGCTGAATCGACCAGTATCACGTGGTCGTCCGCCACGGCCTGGATCGTGTCCTTGAGCAGGGGAAAATGCGTGCAGCCCAGGATGATAGTGTCCGGGTCGTGGCCATTCGCTTCTTCCAGGTAACGGCGCACGATCGCGCGGGCAATGTTCCCACCGCTCCAGCCCTCCTCCGCGAGCGCGACGAGCATTTCACAGGCCTGCTCGCGCACTTCAGCGTCCGGATCGCGTTCGGCAATCGCCTTGCTGTACGCGCCGAGCCTGACCGTTGCCTCGGTGGCCAGAACGAGATGCCGGCCGCCGGCATGGGCTGCGACGGCCGCTGTCGCGCCGGGCTCGACCACGCCGACAACGGGTATCGGGGCCATCGTCTCGCGCAAGGCATCCAGCGCAACGGCGGAGGCGGTATTGCAGGCGACGACGAGCAGCTTGATACCCTGCTCCTGCAGTTTCGCTGCCGCTTGCGTAGCGTAGCGCTCGATCGATGCCGGACTTTTGGTGCCGTACGGCAGCCGGGCCGTATCGCCGAGGTAGACCAGGTTCTCATTGGGGAGCGCGTCCCGAATTGCCTTGAGGACAGTCAGTCCGCCGACGCCCGAATCGAAAACGCCGATCGGCTGGTTGTTGTATGGGTCGCCGGTCATACACGCATTGTGCCGAAGGAACGCCAACTGTGGAATAATCCAGCGCGAATCATTCTTAGAATCAGGACATCGACGTGCAAAAAGTGCTCTATGGCGTATTGGGGTCGCTCATTCTGCTGGTACTCATCGGCTTTGCGCTGCCGCGCGAGCACCGTATCGAGGTCCGGGAAGAAATCGATGCGCATCCGGCCACCGTGTTCGCGCTCGTCAACGATTTCCGACGCTACACCCTGTGGGCGCCCTGGGCGGACACGGATCCCAATGCCCGCTTCATTTATTCAGGCAGTCCCCGCGGCGCGGGAGCAACCGTTACCTGGGACGGCACGATTCTGGGCAGTGGCACCCAGACGATTACAGAGAGCCAACCGTACGAGTATGTCGGCATCGTCATGAGCCCCGGCGAGCCCGGCGAAGCCAAATCATGGTTCCGCCTCGAACCCGGCGTGGGAACCACGATTGTGCACTGGGGTTTCGAGGCCGACTACGGCATGAACATTGTCGGGCGCTATTTCGCGTCAATGCTGGGCAGCGTCGTTGCACGCGACTACGAAGCCGGCCTCGCAAACCTCAAGGAAGTGGCCGAGAGCCTGCCGAGCGCTGATTTCAGCGATATCGAGATCGAGCACATCGTCGTCGAACCCGTTGAGATTGCCTACCTGGCTACGACATCACGACCCGAGCCTGCCGCGATGTCCGAGGCGATGAGCAAAGCCTATTTCAGGATTCTCGGATTTATCGACGATCAGGGTCTCCAGGACGCCGGGGCACCCCTCTCGATTACGCGCACGTTCAGCGGTTCGGCGCTGGTTTTCGATGCCGCGATCCCGGTACGTGGCGTGAGCGAGGACACACCCAGAAGCGACGCTGGAGTAAAGCTGGGAGAAACCTATGGAGGCGCCGTCATCCGCGTCCGCCACGAGGGCTCCTATAAAAACCTCGGTACCACGCACAGGAAGATCGCAGCCTACCTGGCAGCACTGGGAATCGAGCGCAACGGGGATCCGTGGGAATCTTATGTAAGCGATCCGGGCAATGTCCCGGAAGAAGACCTGCTAACGTACGTCTATTATCCGATTAAACAGACTTGACCAGGAATGGCGGAACGTGGGTTTCGTCGCCGCCATCCGCGAGCGGCAGGCTGGTCTGCAGATCATCGCGCATGCGAGCCAGTTCACCATAAAGCGTGACAATGCGGCCCGCGATTTCGCTGGCTTCGGTGAGTGACATCTTCCTGACGGACGCACAGATCGGGCCTTCGCCATTGAGCGGTGAAACGCGGTGCATATCCAGCCGCAAATCAACGAACGACTGCTTCATCGCCACCGGCAACTCATCCTCGTGGATATCCACGAGATTGTCCTCAAAAGCCTTGATTAGCCTCTGTTTGATATGACCATGCCCTGCGAGCACGGTGAGTGCCGCGTGAAAGCGATCGAGGTGGTCTGTCATTGCCACTCCAGCGTTTCTAAGTATTTTTGTGTACGCTTTTCTTATGTGGAGTCGACTACTCCCTGTAGTCCGGGGCCCCCTGCAGGGCCTCGCAAGTCCATGGGTACTCCTGATCAATCAGAATCTTGCGTATGGTTCTTATAGCAGAGTTGCTAAAGTGTGCGCAAGTATCAACGGCAGGATCATGAAATCGGCAATTAGCGGTCTTTTTTGCTCCCGGGACACCCGGCAGGGCCTCCCCGGCTGCACGGGCATGGCCGCGACCCTAACCCTGACCCTGCTCGTCACCGCTGGTTTCGCCGAGAATGACCTCGAGGGCCTCGAGATCGGCAACATCACGCTGCAAAAGTCCGATGTCTTCGACCTTTCCGACCCGGAAGAAGACCGGTGGTTGTTTCGCCAGGCTAACCGCCTGCACATCGACACGCGGGATGCGACGATCAGGAAGCATCTGCTGTTCAAGCCGGGAGAACCGTACACCAAAAGACTCGTGGACGAGTCCGAGAGGATCCTCCGCGAGAAGAAGTACCTGTATGACGCGGACATCAGTGCCGCGCGTACCCCGGACGGAACGGTTGACCTGACCGTCCAGACTCGCGATGTCTGGTCGCTCTCTCCGGAATTGTCGATTTCCCGCAGTGGCGGTGAGACGCGCTCGCGCTATGGCATTGAGGAAACCAACCTGCTCGGGCGTGGCCAGTCGCTCAGACTGTTCCGGGACAATGACATTGACCGTAGCGAGAATACGATCGAGTTCGGCGATTCGCACCTCGGACGAAGCTGGGTATCGACCTTTCTGAGGTACTCGGATAATTCGGACGGCGACTCTTACCTCGTGGCCGTCGCCCGGCCTTTCTATGCGCTCGACAGCCGCTGGTCTGTGGGCGGCAGCATCTACGGCGACGATCGCCGCACGCCGCTCTACGCCTTTGGCGAAGAGGCCGCCGAATATCGCCACGAACGCGACTATGCCTCACTTTATGGGGGGATATCGAGGGGCCTGCGCGATGGCCACGTGTGGCGATGGACCGCGGGTGTAGTGCTTGACGACAACCGCTTTTCGGACGTGGATGATCCGACACTGCCTGCCGTCATTCCGGCGGATCGCAAGCTCGTCTACCCGTTCCTGGGTTTCGAACTTGTCGAGGACAAGTTCGTGACCGCCAGCAACAGGGACCAGATGAGCAAGACCGAGGACTTTCAGATGGGTCTGCGCATGACAGGCACCATCGGCTGGTCCGACGAGGCCTTTGGCGCCAACCGGGACGCGCTCATGTTCCGGGCGAACGTCAGTCGGGGCTTCGGGTCGCTCGAAAGCACAGGGTTGCTGCTATCGGCCGGCGCGCACGGTCGTCTCGAAGACGGGCATGCACGAAACAGCGAGCTACTGCTGACGGCTCGCTTCTATCACCGGCAGTCGGAGAAGCGCCTGTTCTACGCGTTGCTAAGCGGCACGGCGGGCCATGCGCTCGACCTCGACAATCCCGTCGAGATCGGCGGCAAGACAGGGTTGCGAGGGTATCCTCTGCGCTACCAGGTCGGGGATTCCAAATTGCTGGCGACCGTCGAGCAACGATATTTCACCGACTGGTATCCGTTTCGCTTCGCACGCGTCGGTGGGGCCGTGTTTGCGGACGCGGGAAGAGTCTGGGGACCTAACCCGCTCGGCCCGGACTATCGGGGCTGGCTTGCCGACGTGGGCGTGGGGCTGCGGTTCGCCTTGACGCGCGTATCCGACCGGGTCGTGCACTTGGACCTCGCGTTCCCCCTTAACGGCGACTCGTCCATCGATGACATGCAGATCCTGCTGGAGTCGCGCAGCAGCTTCTAGGGGCGTAGAGACGGGTCTCGAATGGGCACAACCAGAACCGGTATGTCGGCGTCCTTGAGCAGCCCCCGGCTTACACTGCCGACAAGTAAATCGTAAATTGCGCCGAACCCGTGGCTGCCGACAATCAGAAGATCTGCTTCAAAACGCTTCACTTCCTTCAATACGGTTTCCACAATCGGTCCCTGGATAAGGCGGGCACTGGCCTTGATGCCGGCCTCCCGCAATGCCTCAGCATGCTGTTGAATTGCGCGGTGCTCGTCACGAAACTCTTTCGCAACCTGGTCCCTGACAACTTCGGGACCCGCGTCGTAACCCATGAAGTCAGGCTCCGCCTCGGCCACGTGCAGCAACCGCACTTCGCCTGCGGACTGTCGCGACATGCGCTCGGTTACCTGCAGGACTCGTGGTGTAGCCTCGGAAAGGTCCAGTGACACCAAAATTTTCATCGTCATTCCTGTTCCCCGACATTTTTCTCCGCAAGTTCGCGCCGGATAATTCCATAGAGTGATTCGGTGAAGCGATCGGCGTCGGCAGCCGCGAGATGTGAAGACTCCGGCAGCCGAAAACCCTGCAATTCCTCGTGGTCCTGCCAGTGGACCCCGAGAGCGCCGGTCCTTTCAATCAGTACATCCCAACTGCTCGCGCGAGGAAAATACGTAGGTTCGATGATGTCGTACACGCCCTCGAACGGGTGCCGCACAAAGATGACCTCGACGCCCTTTTCCTGCAGTTTCTTCGTCGCTGCAACGGCACGGTCGATCTGTTTGTTGTGGTTCTCGAGGCCCGCTGCGCGTTCTTCTTCGCTCAACGTCTCAATCGGCCGGTGGAATTGCGCCCAGATATCCTTCGCTATCTCGGCGTACTCGGGATCGGTTTCGACCTTTGAGAACATGCGTGCGTTGCGATCTTTGCTGTAAGTGGCAAGACGACGCACGTCCATTTCGAAGAAGACACCCTCTCGTCTGGGAAACGCCTGGCGCTTGATAACGGTAAATAGACTGTAGTCGTACTGGTAAAACGCAAGATACGGCTCGACCAGCATCGATACTTGCTGCCCCAGCCACTGCGACGGGGTTTCGTTTTCATATCGTTCGAACGCGCTGCCGCGGAACTCGAATCCTGTGAAGAACATTTCGCCGGCAACGCCAACGATCAGGGTTCCGGCCATATCGGGATCTTCGGCGAGATTCTCCATTAAGGAGACCGGACTTGTTCCCTCCAGCGACAGCTGAATCGGCCGCTCACCAGACGCTCGCTCCCAGACGTCGAGCTGCGTGTTAAAGAACATGCGCGACGACCCTGCGAAAACCGTCTTATCCCCTTCGATCTCATCGACGCGCCGGCGTTGTATCGCCCAGAGACCGTCGCTGTTCCGATAGGAGGGAACCGACCCGTCGCTGCGCCAGTACATTTCCCAGCCGCTCATCATGACGATCATGACGACAAGGCCGAGCAACGCAGCCGGCTTGATGGAGTCGCCCGGTAGCGCCCGGTCGTATTTGCTCATATCAGCAGTATTCTCAGAACTGGAAGTAGATGAAGGCATCGCTTCCTCCCTGCGTAATGATGATAAGCGTCAGCATGACGCCCCAGATCAATCCGGTGAGCCAGGCAGGCAAACGCGCGACGACTTCGTTAAGTTTGCGCTCGCGCATCCGCCAGTGAATCAACAGCATAATGCCGATCGTTATCACGACCTGCACAATATGCGGAGTGATCAGGACTTTTTCACCCTCGGTAACGAAGGTCAGCATCGTCACGATCATGCGCCATGCGGTGGCGAAGTCCCCGGCGCGGAAAAACACCCAGGTGATGTTCACGAGGAAATAGGTGAGCAATGCGAGAAATATCTGCGCAGGCAGCCTGCTCCAGATGGCTTTGTCACCGACCCGGGCCTTGAGCCAGCGCTCTGCCGCAAGGTACAAACCGTGCAAACCACCCCAGACTACGAACGTCCAGCTAGCGCCGTGCCATAAACCACCGAGAAGCATTGTGGTCATCAGGTTGGCATAGGTCCTCAGGTTGCCTTTGCGATTGCCTCCCAACGGAACATAGAGATAGTCGCGCAACCATGACGACAGGGAAATATGCCAGCGTCGCCAGAAATCCGAGAAGCCGATCGCTGCATAGGGAAAGCGGAAGTTATCCGGCAGTCCGAATCCCAGTGTCAGCGCGACACCAATCGCCGTCGTCGAATAACCGGCGAAATCGGAGAATATCTGGCCCGAAAAGGCCAGCGTGCCGAGCCAGGCGTCGAGTGGGTGCAGCATCTTATCGGCGCTGAAAACAGCATCGGCCGCCGGCGCCAACAGGCCGTCGGCGACGACGATTTTCTGGAACATACCGATCGTCATCAGTGCCAGCCCCCAGTAGAGCTGCTTCGGGGTCGCAACGCGCGGGACCGCAAATTGCGGCAACAAGTGCGTTGGTCTGACGATCGGGCCGGCAACCAGTTGCGGGAAAAACGTGACGAAAAGAGCGAAGTCCAGGAACGACTTCGACGGTTCGGCGCGTCGCAGATAAACGTCGAGCGAATACGCCATGGTCTGAAACGTATAGAAAGAAATGCCGACCGGCAGAATGATGTTCCATTCCGGTGGCTGGTATGCAACGCCGACAGCCGCGGCCATCGCCACGAAGTTCTCGAGCAGGAACTCCCCGTATTTGAAATAGCCGAGCAACCCGAGGTTGACGACGATACTGACCGCCAGTAGCAACTTGCGTCGTCCCCGCGCCTTTTCGACGAACAGACGCTTCGCGACGTGCCAGTCGATAATCGTCGAAATCCACAGCAATATGACGAACGGTGGATTCCAGGCCGCGTAGAAGAGATAGCTGGCAATCAGAAGATTGGTTTTCTTCGTCTTCCAGCTGAAAGGCGCATTGTGCAACGCGAGCACGAGCACAAAAAACACAACAAACGTGAGTGAATTAAACAGCACGCAGCTTTACCCCTTGACCGGTTCTTATTGTTTTTCGCCGCACTAATTTTGTGCGATCGGCCAAAAGAGGCTATCACATTTGGCCTGCCCTGGTTTTCAGGGTTCGCAGCTAGAGAGTGATTTCAATTTTCCAGTGCTCCTCACCCATGTCGCGATCGGCCGTGTATTTCGCATTCTTATGACCAACCTCCCAGTTGATCGCCAGTGTCTCGTTCATCAGGTACTCGCGATGAGTCTCGAGTGCCGCTTCGACGGCGGGCGACCCCGATACGCCAAGCGTGATGCGATCCGACACCTCGAGGCCGGCCTGTTTGCGGGCATCCTGCACCGAACGAACGACCTCGCGAGCCAGGCCTTCGGCCAGCAGCTCGCCGCTGAGCGTCGTATCGAGTGCCGCGAGATAGCCCGAATCTGCCTCGCAGGAATAGCCTTCGGCGGAATGCGTTTCGACCAGGACGTCGTCCCCTTCGAGCGGGATCGTCTGCCCGGCAACCTCAATGTCAAAGGCTTCGCCGTTCGCGATCGCGCTGGCGATTGCGGCCCCATCGGCTTCCAGAAGCGCCTGCTTAATCTGCGGCACGAGCCTGCCGTACTGCTTGCCCAGCTTCGGCAGGTTCGGCTTGATGTTGTAACTGACCAGGCCGGCGTCGCGCGCGATGAACTCGACAGCCTTGACGTTCAGCTCCTCAAGCAGCTGATCCTTGTGACTGTCGAGCGCCCTGGCGGCCGCGTCGTTAGGCGCACGTACCAGCAGACGCGAAATCGGCTGGCGCGTTCTCACGCCCGAATGACTGCGCGCCGCACGGCCGAGCCCGACAACCTTCTGCACAACGTCGATGTCGTGCAGGAGCGCTTCGTTCTGCCACGTGGCGTCGGGTTCAGGCCAGTTGCCCATGTGCACGGATGGCAGCGCCTCCGGATCCACTGACCGCACCAGGTTCTGGTAGACGTTTTCGGCCAGGAACGGCACGAACGGCGCCATCAGTTCGTGGGCACTTTTGAGGCATTCGTAGAGCGTGAGGTAAGCCGCCTGCTTGTCCTGCGGGTCCGTCGATTTCCAGAAACGACGGCGGTTGCGGCGAACATACCAGTTGCTCAGCTGGTCGACGAAGGACTCGATGGCCTCGCCGGCGCCCTTGGCATCGTAGTGGTCCAGGGCCTCCGTGACCGTCGTGATCGTGCGGTGCAACAGCGCCAGCGCCCAGCGGTCGATCTCCGGGCGATTGGCAACCGGCACATCCTTCGTGAGATCGATCTCGTCCAGACGGGCATACAGCACGAAGAACCCGTAGGTGTTCCAGAACGTATTGATAAACGAGCTCGCGACGTCGGCCACAATGTCGACCGAGATGCGCTTTTGCACATCGGGCGATAGCCTGGCCAGGAAGTACCAGCGCAAGGCATCGGCACCCACCGAGTTGAAGACATCGTAAGGGTCGATGATGTTGCCGAGCGACTTGGACATCTTCTTGCCGTCCTTGTCAACGATATGGCTGAGGCAAATACAATTCTGGTAGGCCACGCTGTCGGAGACCAGCGTCGCGATCGCATGCAGCGTGTAGAACCAGCCGCGCGTCTGGTCGATGGCTTCGCAAATGAAGTCCGCCGGGAAGTGCTTCTCGAACTTGTCCTGGTTTTCGAACGGGTAGTGCCACTGCGCATAGGACATCGCACCCGAGTCGAACCAGCAGTCGATGACCTCGGGGATACGCTGCCACGTCTCGCCATTCTTCTCGAATGTCACCTCATCGACGGCGGGCCGGTGCAGGTCGAGCTTGGTGAGCTCCCTGCCTGTCAGTTCCTCGAGTTCTGCAACCGAACCCACGCACATGAAATTCTCGCCGTCCGTCCAGACCGGCAGCGGTGTACCCCAGAACCGTTCGCGGGACAGCGCCCAGTCAATGTTGTTCTCGAGCCACTTTCCAAAACGCCCGTCCTTGATGTGCTCAGGTACCCAGTTGATGGTCTGGTTCAGCTCCGCCATGCGCTCGGCAAATTTCGACGTGCGGATATACCAGGCATTCTTCGCGTAATAGAGGATCGGGTCGCCTGTACGCCAGCCAAACGGGTAGTTGTGCCGGTAGCGCTCGGAACGGAACATCAGACCGCGATCCTTGAGGAGGCGAATCAGGATCTTGTCGGCGTCCTTGAAGAACATGCCTTTGACCGGTTCGACCGCGTCGAGCATGTTGCCGTCGAGGCCCACGCCGTGCACGACCGGCAGCCCGTTGGCCTGGCCAAATGCGAGATCGTCCACACCGTAAGCCGGCGCCGTGTGCACGATGCCGGTGCCGTCCTCGGTGCTGACGAAGTCAGCTGACATCACGGTGAACGCGTTCTCGGCATCGACCTCGAGGTAGTCGAACAACTGCTCGTAGCGCGTGCCGACCAGGTCGGCACCCTTCACGGTCTTCACGACATCATGCTCGATGTCGCGGAACACGGCTTCGCGCAGCGCTTCGGCCACGATGAGCGTCTGCCCGTCCGACTCGCAATAGCTGTAATCGACATCCGCACCCACGGCGAGCGCGAGGTTGGACGGCAGCGTCCACGGCGTCGTCGTCCAGACGAGGATGTAGGTGTCGTCCTCCCCCTCAAGTTTGAAGCGCACCGTGATCGAAGGGTCTTCGGTTTCCTTGTACCCCTGTGCCAATTCATGTGACGACAACGTCGCACCGATGCGGGGGTCGTAGGGCACGACCTTGTAGCCCTTGTAGATAAGGTCCTTGTCCCAGATCTCCTTGAGCAGGTACCAGACTGTCTCTATGTAGGAGTTGTTGAGCGTGTAGTAAGCCTCATCGAGGTTGACCCAGAAGCCCATGCGCTCGGTCATCTTCTCCCAGTCACCGATGTAGGTCATAACCGAATCGCGGCACAGGCGCGTGAATTCGGCGATGCCGACCTTCTCCTCGATCTCGGCTTTGTCGTAGCTCTCGATCTTGCCTTCCGACTTCAGGAGCTTCTCGACTTCGTGCTCGACGGGCAGGCCGTGCGTATCCCAGCCGGCCTTGCGGGGCACGTAATAGCCGCGCATCGTCTTGTAGCGCGGAAAGATGTCCTTGAACGAACGCGCCAGCACGTGATGAATGCCGGGCTTGCCATTGGCCGTCGGCGGACCTTCATTAAAGCTGAATTGCGGGCCGTCTTTTGTGGCCTCGACCGTCTTTGCAAAAACGTCATGCTCGCGCCAGAACTCCAGCACCTCTTCTTCGAGGGCCGGTCCGTTGTAGCGACCTGTCACTTCTTTAAACGCCAATGTTCATTCCTCACATACAAAAACGCCCCGGAGTGCATACACACTCCGGGGCGATCAAATTCGTCGCGGTACCACCCGGCTTCGCAGCTCACGCTGCCTCATGGGCCAAAGAGCCCGACATCCGTCTCGTGGACCAGCCGGCCAGGCCTACTCGGGCGGTACGGAACTACCGTGGCCCCTTTCGGTTGGCGACTCCGGGGTGATATTCGGCAGTTTCAGGCCCGGAGCTCTCACTATCCTCCGGTCGCTTTGGCCTGAATGGGCTGCGTACTCGTCCCCTTCAGCGTCTTGCGAGGCAAATTAGCCTCTGGGTGCCTAAAAAACAAGCAGTTTTGGTCAAACGCTGCTAGCGACCTCTCACCTGACGGAAGAACCAGGTTATAAACACCGCAAACGCTGCCGCGCCAACAAGCATCGCGACAACCTCGCTGCCGGCCCACTCCGTGCCGATGCCGTCCGGACGCGCACTCTTGGCAACGGCCACGAGTGCGATTCCGACGCCGAGCAATCCTTCGCCGCCGACGAATCCGCTGCCGAGCAATACGCCGCGTTCCCGTCGATCGGCTGCCTGCGTCTCGTCTTTCGCCTTGCGCTCCATCCAGAGACGAATCAGGCCGCCGACGAAAATTGGCGTCATTGTCGACACAGGCAGATACACACCGACAGCGAACGGCAACGAAGGAATCCGGGCAAGTTCGCAGACAATGGCGATGCCCGCACCGATGGCAACCAGCGCCCAGGGCAGGTTCTGGTCAAGCACGCCGTCGATGACGAGCTTCATCAGCGTTGCCTGTGGTGCGGGTAATTCCGTACTGCCAAAACCGAACCCCTTGCCGAGCGCCAGGACCGTCAGGCAAACAAACACCGCCGAGGTCAACACGCCGATCAATTCGGCCGTCTGCTGCCGGCGCGGCGTCGCACCCAGCAGGAATCCGGTTTTCAGGTCTTGGGAGGTATCGCCGGAGATGGATGCCGCGATGGCGACAACGCAGCCCACGGTCAATGCCGCGGCCTTACCCATCGTGTCGGTCCAGCCAAACAGCAGGAATAGCGACGCCGTGCCGAGCAGAGCGGCAATCGTCATGCCGCTGGTCGGATTGCTGGTCACGCCGACGAGGCCGACGATGCGCGAAGCGACCGTGACAAAGAAGAACGCGAAAACGATCACGCAAATTGCGGCTGCCGTACGGATGCCGGCGCCGCCGACCGCCCCGAATACCTGGGGCACGAGAATCAACACTGCGGCAATCGCGAGCACGCCGATACCGACGACGCGCAGCGGCAGATCGGCCGCTGTGCGCTGCACTGCCACGGGCTCCTGGCCGGTGGTGCTCATGCGCTCACTCAGCTCTGCCGAACCGATTTTGAAACTGCTGACCATGACCGGAATGCTGCGAATCAATGTGATAATGCCCGCCGTCGCCACGGCGCCCGCGCCGATGTAGCGCACGTAGCGGGTCCAGATCTGGCTCGGCGACATGTCGCGAATGAGGTTTACTGTCTCCGGGTAGAACGGCGCCGTGAGATCGGCCCCCCAGTAGTCGATTGCCGGGATAATAATGAGCCAGGACAGCAGACCACCGCCAACCATCACAGCCGCAATACGCGGTCCGAGAATGTAACCCACGCCGAACAGGGCGGCGGACAGGTCCATTCCCAGCTCCCCTTTCCTCAGGAAAGGAATCTTCGCGTGGATCGCGCCTGGGATGACGTTGATCCAGGACGTCAGGAATTTGAAGAACGCCCCGCCGGCCAGTCCGTAGAAGACGAAGCGCGCCCGCCCGCCACCTATTTCATTCGCGACGAGCACTTCGGCACAGGCCGTGCCCTCCGGGTACGGCAATTTGCCATGTTCGCGTTCGATGAGAAAACGGCGCAGGGGAATCATGAACAGGATACCGAGCAGGCCTCCCGACATCGCGAGCAACGTCATCTGCAGCAGTTCGGGCGGCATCCCCCACATGAACAAGGCGGGCAACGTGAAGATCACGCCGCTGGCCAGCGAACTTGAAGCCGAACCCGTGGTCTGGGAAATATTTGTTTCAAGTATCGTCCCGTGTATGCCGACACTCCGCAGGGCACGGAACACCGCCACGGTCATGACCGCGACGGGGATCGACGTGCTGATCGTGAGCCCGGCTCGCAAGCCAAGATAGGCATTGGCCGCGCCGAAAATGATGCCGAAAACGATACCGAGCCCAACCGCCTTGAACGTGAACTCCGCGGGCGACTCGCTCGCGGCAACGAAGGGGTCATAGGTATCGCCGTCAGCGATGGGAACGTAAGCTTTCTGGCTGAGTCCGTCTTTGCGCATTTTTTATTCTCATCCGGATCCGTCGTCCGGGTGATTCTACTTCAGAATGCCGCCCGAATTGTGCGATAGTGCCTGCCATCATGACGAGGGCACTGATTACAGGCGCATCGGCCGGTCTCGGCAGAGAGTTCGCGCGCCAGCTTGCGGCCCGCGGCAAGGACCTTGTGCTCGTGGCTCGGCGGGCCGGTCCGATGCAACAACTCGCAACCGAACTGCATGCGTCGCATGGCGTAGCGGTTGACGTGTTGACTGCGGACATGTCGGTGCCCGGAGCACCGGCCGAACTGTACGCGGAGACCCAACGCCGCGGGTTCGCGATCGACTTCCTGGTCAACAATGCCGGTTCGGAAGGACCCGACCTTATCCGGACCCGCGACTGGAGCCGACAGGACGCGTATATCCGCCTGATGATGACGTCGGTCGCCGCGATGTGCCATGAGTTCATGCCCGCAATGATCGAGCGCGGCTACGGCAGGGTGCTGAACGTCGCCTCGGTGGCGGGACGCATGACCGTCGGCGGCGACTACAGCTACGGGCCGACCAAGGCCTACCTGATAGCCCTGTCCAAAGCGCTGTCTTCTGCGTACAAGAGCCAGGGCATCCACGTTATGGCCCTGTGCCCGGGATTCACGCATACGGATTTCCACGCCTCGGACAAGCTCTCGGTCATGAAGCGCAGCACACCGGGATTTATCTGGTATGACGCTGATGTTGTGATACGCGAAGGTCTGGAGGCGCTCGAGAAAGGCAAGGACGAGTACACGTCGGGACGCCTGTATCGATTTCTCGTTCCCGTCCTGCGGCAGCGTTGGTTTCGCGGCCTGTTATCGGCGCTGGGCGTGAAACTCTAGCGGCTTCGCGCGGTCGAAAGTGTACACTGGGAATGATTAGAAGACTGTTTTCGGGAGAACAGCTATGCGTATTCTGGTTTCTGTGTTGCTCGTTTCGATTGCCCTCGGGATCTCCGCTTGTGCGAGTTCATCCTCGAGCGAGTTAATGCTCGCGGACGATGATCCGAATCGAATCGTCTGCCGAGACGACATCAACACCGGGTCGCGCCTGAAGAAAAAGACTTGCCGTACGCAGCAGGAGTGGGACGAGATTGCGGAACAGACCGCGGAGATGCATCGCGGCCTGGAACGCGATTCTACGAAAGGTTCGATCACAGAAGGATCGAGGTACTAACGCCCACAGGGCATGTCCGGCTATTGCTCAGCGCTGCTCGCGCAGTCGATACACAAGGTCACGGTCGGGTCGAAATCGAGCCGTTTCGGATTGATCGGCTCGCCGCATTCCTGACAAATTCCGTATTCGTCGTTCTCTACCCGAACAAGAGCCTCGTCAATGCGGCGCAGCATTTGCTCGCGCCGCCCGGCTGATGCTTTAGCCATCGCCTGTGCCTGCATAGCGTCCATGCGGGACAACCTGCCTACTTTCGTCTGATCCAGTTCGACGATAGCCGCAGACTCCTCACCCGATTCGGCGACGGCCTCAAGTTCGGCTTTCAATTTCAGCAATCGCTCGCGCGACATTCTCTTCTCCTGGCGATCCGACACGGGCGCCGCATCTGGATCACTTTGTAGTTTGGCGGCAATTGCTGTCAAATGGCTGCATGTTTCCGGCACCCCGCATCGTAAAGTCCAACGGACTCGACATGGCCGTCTACGAGCAGGGTCAGGGGCCACCCGTCGTCCTCTTGCATGGCTTCCCCGAACTCGCGTACTCATGGCGACACCAGTTCCCAGCGCTCGCGGATGCCGGCTTCCGGGCGATTGCGCCGGATCAGCGCGGCTACGGTCGAACCACAGCGCCGGCCGACGTCTCGGCGTATCGCGTGTCCGAGCTGATCGCCGATGTGCATGGCTTGCTCGACGCGCTGGAACTGGAAAGTGCCGCTTTTGTCGGCCACGACTGGGGCGCGCTGTTGCTATGGCAGATGGCAATGCTTGCGCCCGGGCGCATTGACAGCCTCGCCATACTGAACATCCCGCATTACCCGCGCCCGCCGGTCGATCCGATCGATATTATGCGCGAACGATTCGGTAACGACTTCTACATCGTCAACTTCCAGGATTCGGACGAAGCCGATCGCGTCTTTGGCGAGGACCCCAGGCACTTCATTAGCCGCATGATGCGCAAGAACCAGCTCACGCGGGAGCAGTTCGACAAACTGCCGCCGCAATACAAAGTCGTCAGCCTGCTGCGGCAAACACTGGCTGACAAGGCCAGCGGGGATGCGCTGTTAAGCGACGAAGAACTCGACTACTACGCCGCAGGTTTTGCGCGATCCGGCTTTACCGGACCCATCAACTGGTACCGCAACTGGAGCCACAACTGGAAGCAGCTGGAGGGCGTTGATCCGGTCGTCGATATTCCGACCCTGTTTATCGGCGCAGAAAATGACGTGCTCATCGGGCTACAACACATCGAGAGCATGAAACCACTGGTTAGCGATCTCCATATACATATGCTCGAATGCGGTCACTGGACTCAACAAAAACTGCCTGCCGAGGTCAACGCACTGCTTGTAGACTGGCTAATGCAACGTCGGTGAAACCAGCGAGTCAGACCCTTCTCCGAACATTGCGTGATCAAACGCATTCACCATGTTGTCGGTCGACTGCGCGCCGACGACCAGCAGGCTGCGATTGACCAGGAAACCCGGCGCGCCGACCAGCCCGGAACTGCGGACCCGCGCCTCACGCGCTGCCACAGCCTGCCGGATCGTATCGCTGCCAACCGCATCGCGCGTTTCTTTCGCGGCGATGCCATGTCGCTCCGCGACATCAATCAATACGTCGAGCTCGCCGATGTTGCTGCCGTCCTCGAAAAAGGCCGACATCAGGTCTTCCGCCAGCGCGGACTGATCGACGTCCATCGTTTCGGCGCGCTGCATTAGCTGGTGTATCGGCAGGGTGTTCGGTACGTGCCGAATCCTGTCGAAGCGAAAATCGATTCCAGACCGGCGACCCTCGTCGGTCAAATGCTGCAATACGGGCTCGACATTGGCGGGGCTGCCGAAGCGCTTGGTCAGGTAAACATCGAATGGCAGCCCTGCGGCCGGAATTTCCGGATTGAGCTGGAACGGATACCAGCTCACGCTGCTCGGACCCTGCACCGCCTTGAGGGCGTCGTCCAGGTGGCGTTTCCCGACAAAGCAGAACGGGCACACGAAATCCGCGATCACCTCGACATGCAACTCTGCCGTAGGTGCCACGTGGTCGTAACTGCGAACAATATTGGAAAATGTCTCGCCCATGCGCTCGATCCTCCTCGTTACGTCTCGACATAAGGGCCGTTTCGTCGATATCAAGCGTAGCCGTGCAGCCTTGAATCCAGCCTGAACAGGGCCGGACAGCGCGTTTTTGGAACAAAAATCAAGAAATTGCGATTAAATGACATTAATTATGGCCTAAATGTCATTAACTTCCCTTAACGTGACCAAGGAAATTCTACCCGGCTTCAACAGTGGACAAAGAAATCTGGAAGCCGTTTTTGCATTGTTAGCGATATTTTAAGAAAGATAGGCACATTTTATAGCCTTTTATTGACCAGTTAGCGCCCTCAAGCCCTTGACCCAGGCGAAATACGCAATAGCCCCGGCGATAATAAAATTTACGATTTGTTCGGTCGTCACGATCGCTGCATTTTCTGCGAAGATCGCATCATTTGGCACCATTACACGCATGGCCATGCCAAAGATCAGGGCGATCATTGTAACCAGCGACTCGAACGTCCCGATCAGCGTTGTCCATGCGGGGCGCCAGACCATCAGGCCAAAGCAGACAAAGCAGATCCCGTAGTACGCCATGCGGGCTGTTGGCAGCGTATCGAGGAATGCCACACGGACGTTAACGCCCCCGCCATAGTCGAGCAGGAGAAAGACAAGTGTTGCCGCGTAGTACCAGGGAAGAATGCGTGTCGCGCTCACGTGCAATATTCTTTGCGTTGGTCCGGTCTGAATGAAGAGCATAATCGACAGGGAGCTCCCGTGCTGATCAAAAAACCGTCCGACATCCGGCCGTCCGAAATTACGAGCCAGAAAAACTTTCTGAATCGACGCGATTTCATTCGGGCCGGCGCGATCGCCGGTGGCACCCTCCTCGCACCCAATGCGTTCGGTGCGCTGGTACCCGAGGGGAAGCTCGCAAAACTGCCGGGCATCATCGAAAGCCCCTACAGCACCGCCGAAGAACCCAACAGCTACGATGACATCACGACGTACAATAACTACTACGAGTTCGGCACGGGCAAAGGCGACCCGGTCGTGTACGCCAGGGATTTCAAACCGCGACCCTGGACGATCACGGTCGAGGGTGAAGCCGAGAAAACCGGGACCTTCGACTTTGACACCTTCGTAAAGCCCTTCGACCTTGAAGAGCGCATTTACCGCATGCGCTGCGTCGAGGCCTGGTCGATGGTTATTCCCTGGGTTGGCATCTCGCTGGCAGCTGTCGTGAAGCACCTGCAGCCGACATCAAAAGCGAAGTACGTGGCGTTCGAAACGCTCAATGACCCGGAGCGCATGCCTGGCGTTCGGCGAGGCGTTCTCGATTGGCCATACCGTGAGGGCTTGACGATCGAGGAAGCGACCAACCCGCTGCCGATACTTGCCGTCGGTTTGTACGGCGAAACCCTGCCCAACCAGAATGGCGCACCCATTCGACTCGTCGTACCGTGGAAGTATGGCTTCAAGGGAATCAAGAGCATTGTTGGGATACGGTTCACCGAACGCCGCCCACAGACCAGCTGGAACATGTCCCAGCCGCGCGAGTACGGCTTTTATGCGAATGTGAATCCCGACGTCGATCACCCCCGCTGGAGTCAGGCGCGTGAGCGCCGTATCGGCGCCGGCGTGTTTGCTAGCAAACAACCGACGCTGATGTACAACGGGTACGGGGAGCATGTAGCCCACCTCTATAAGGGCCTGGACCTCCGGCGCAACTTCTAATACCCGTCTTGGACACACTGCAACGAATTCGGCTCTTCGGTAAGCCACTGGTCTTCATTGCCTGCCTTCTGCCGTTCGCGCTGGTTGTCGGCGATGCATTTGAAGTAATCGGGCAGCTTGGAGCCAACCCTGTCGAAGAGATCCTCGATCGACTTGGCAACTGGTCGCTGCGTTTCATAATGATCACGTTGGCGGTCACCCCGCTGCGGCGCGTGACAGGCTGGAACTGGCTTACCCGCTTCCGCCGCATGTTGGGCCTGTTCACGTTTTTCTATGTGCTGATGCACTTCCTGACCTGGCTCGTCCTCGACCAGGGCCTGCTGATGTCGGCCATTCTCGAGGACATCGTGAAGCGCCCCTTCATCACCATCGGCTTTGTGGCCCTCGTCTTCCTGACCGCGCTGGCAGCAACCTCAACCAACGCGGCGCGCCGCTTCATGGGACGTCGCTGGCAGACGCTGCACAACCTGACCTATGTCATTGGAATTCTGGGTGTCTGGCACTACTGGTGGCAGGTCAAGAAAGACATTACAGAGCCCCTGATCTATGCCGCCATTCTGAGCGTACTGCTGGGCGCCAGGCTCTGGTGGGCATTTCGCCGGCGCAAATAAAAACCGGGGCGGCCGCAGCCGTCCCGGTAATCACAACACAGTTACTTCGTCAGGCAACTTTCACTGTGTGTCGTTCCGCCACCCGGATTTTCGGAAGCGTGACTTTCAGGATTCCTTCCTTAAGTTCGGCGTGAATGTGTTCAGCATCCACTTCAACCGGCAAGGCAATCGTTCTCACGAGTCTGCCGTAGCCGAGTTCGTGCCGATAGAAATCCTCCCGTTCATCTTCTTCCTCGAACTCCCTCTCAGCTTCGATCGTCAGGCGGTCGCCCGAGATCGTCACATCGACGTCATCTTTTTCAACGCCGGGCAGTTCAGCGCGGACTACAAGCTCTTTGTCATGGTCGACGACATCCAAACGGAATGCCCGTTCATAGTCGACATCCATCGGCCAACTCCTTCCAAAGGGCTCGAACGTCTCCATCCAGCGGCGTGGTGGGAAGTTCTCAAGGAACTCCTCCATGCTGTGGGTGAGAGGCGTAGTCCGTCTTACGTCAATTGCCCCTTTGCGGGGCTCGAGTTTGCGCAGGATTGACATAGACTCACCTCCTTCCCATACAACACTGGCGATCTACTGCCAGCAGATCACTTATACGCCCCTCCTGTAACCTGACAATTCGGGGTTCCGCGCATTGACAGGTTTCTGCGATTCAAGCGTTTTCGGGCGGCCGGCATCAGGCGTCATTCCGCTGTCTCTTCGTCCTCGAGCGAGGTGATAGAAACGAGTTCGGCGCCCCGTGGACTGGCCGACAGTACGGTCAGCTGGTAGTTCTGCCAGTCGAGCGAGTCGCCCGGCCCGGGTATGCGGCCCAGGGATTCGGAAAACAGCCCACCGACTGTGGCAACCTCGATGTCGTCGGGCATGTCGATTTTCAGCATGCGGCATACGCGGTGCAGTTCCGCGGTACCGAAGGCCCTGACCGTGCCGTTAGGATGCTGCCACAGGTCCTCATGAGGTAAGTCCGACTCGTCGAAAATATCGCCAACGATTTCCTCGATCACGTCTTCGAGCGTGACGATCCCCTGGAAATCGCCGTACTCGTCAACGACCAGGGCCATATGCCGGCGCCTCTGCCGAAAGGTTCTCAGCAGGGAGTCGAGCGCCACCGACTCCGGTACGACGATGGCCTCGTGCACAAGGGCTTGCCAGTCGATTCCCTCCGTCGTCGAATCAACGAGCTGGGACAACACCTCTTTGGCAAAGACGATGCCAGCCACCTGGTCGAGGTCGGAAGACGGAGAATACGGAAAACGGCTGAAGCCGGACTTGCTGATAGTTCGCAGGACGTCCGCCTGGCTGGCATCCTGCGACAGATAGACGACCTCCTGACGGGGCACCATCACGTTGGTCGCCGCCAGTTTGCGCAGCTGCGACGCACCGACGATCATGCCCGCGGCCTGCTCGCCCACGACGCCCTCGCTGTGGCCGATCGTGGCCAGCAGGCGAATCTCATCCAACGACGTAATCGGTGCGGCCTTATCGCTGCGCAGCGATCGCGAAATGGTCTCGGTGATCAGCACCAACGGGCGCAGCAGGACTGTCAACGCGCGGATACCGTATGCGACGGGCTTTGCGAGTTGGCGCGCATAGGCCACGCCGAGAGTCTTCGGAATAATTTCCGTCAGCAACAGGACAACGACCGTGAAGACCAGCGTGAATACCCAGAGCGTCTCTGGATCGAAGACGTCGGCGTAACTTGCACCCGCCACGGCGGTACCGATCGTGTGTGCCGCCGTGTTTGTGATGAGGATTGCCGATATCGGAACATCGATACGCTTCTTGAATGCCTTCAGTATCTTGCCGGACTTCCTGCCTTGCGACGCAAGCAACTCCACGCGCGCATGGTTGAGAGACAACAGAACCGACTCGAAAATCGAGCACATGAACGATACGACGAGTGCGACCGAAACCGCGACAACGAAAACCTGCATGAAATCACCTCCAGGGCGCCATTCTAACGTGACTTGTGCCGGTGAATCGCAGCACGGAGTTTGCTAAGGTCATGCGATGCGCCATACAGGACGTTTGCTCGCAGCGCTGCTCGCGCTGTCACTCTTGACCGGCTGCTCTACGAGCCAGGTCAAAGAGGCTTCAGGGGCCTTGGCCGGCGGTCTGTTTGAGATGGCCCTGGACATCGCCCTTGATGGTCCGGAGCGCAGAGCCGAGGAACGGAGGCGCTGTGAGGACAACCCCGCGAACCGATGGGGCGGCTGCGTTTCGGGCTGGGAGGCAGGCTATGACCGGCCTACGCAGGCTGAAAGCGAGGAAGAGGCGCGGCGCAAGCGGCTTAAGGAAGCCGCTGAATACGAGGCCGGAGTCAACGAGGTCATTCGAGCACTCGAAGCCGCCGAGCAGCGGTCGGGCCTGTTACAGCCGGAATCCGCCTTGACGGATTATGAGCAGCAGGAAGCAGAGCGCCTCCAGCGCCGCGAGGAGGCGCTTGCAGACTGGGCTGAATTCGACGAATTCATGCGGGCACTCGAGACCGCCGAAGAGCAGAACAGCGACCCACGATTAAGCAGGATAACCGGCGAATAAAAAAGGCCCGGCAATTGCCGGAGCACCAGCGTCGTCCTGCGGTGCGTCAGTGACCATTGCTTCGGTCGTGAGCAGCAAGCCCTCACTATGACCGATAGGCGCCAGAAGGCGAATTTCGTCGAGCGACGTGACCGGGCCCGATTTATCGCTTCGCAAGAATCGCCGAGATCGGGATGTCGATACGCTCCTTGAATGCCTTGAGAATCCGGCCGGATGCCTTCCTCTTTTCGGCCATCACCTCGACCTGGGCGTGATGCAGCGACAAGAGCACCGACTCAAGTATCGAACACATGAACGACACGATGAGTGCGACGGAAACCGCTATGACGAAAACTTGCATGAAAACACCTCCGGAAAGCTATTTTAGCGTGACTCACGGCCATGAATCGCGTTTATAGATCTGGTAGGGTTTGGTCATGCGCAAGTTCCAGTGCCTGCTCGTTACGCTTGCAGCCCTGTTGCTCTTGACTGGCTGCACGACTTTCCAGGCCAAGGAGGCCGGAAGAGCGGTAGCTGGCGGCCTGTTAGAAAATGTCCTGGAGGTTGCTCTTGATGGCCCCGTGCAGGGGGACAAAGAGCGACGTTCCTATATCGCTTGCTTTCCACCATGCGTAGTCACTAGCGACTGGGACGATCGCCGCGCGGCCCGTGAACTCGAGGAAAAAGCGCGGCGCAAGCAAGAGAGACAGGTGCGCCATTATGAGGAAGAGGCCAACTCGATTATCGATGCGCTTGACGAGGCCGAGCGGCGCTCAGGGCAGCTACAACCCGACCGGGCACTGACGGATTATGAACAGCAGGAAGAAGAGCGTCTCCGGCGGCGAGATGAAACGCTCGAAAACTGGGCCGAATTCGACGAATTCATGCAATCGCTTGAGATCGCCGAAGAAAAGAACAACGACCCACGTTTAAGCAAGATAACCGGCGAATAAAAAAAGGCCCG
>CALZJH010000020.1:0-6549 GCA_945787845.1 uncultured Woeseiaceae bacterium
CGGTGAAGCCATAGTCCACGAGCGGGATGCTGATCGTGATCTTGGAGGCATCCATGCTTTCCAGGGCATTCTCTGTCTCGGCAAACGCACCGCCGTAACGATTCATGTTGCCCATGGGGTCGGATGCGTCCACGGCAAGGATATCGACAATATCAATCGCCTGCCCGCCGGCAAATGAGGTGTCCAGATCGGCGTCAAGAGGGCTTAACGAGAGCTTGATCGTTAGCTGAGGTCCGCACAAATTGAGCTGCTCTTCCATGCCCTGACAACTGCCCTTGTCTTCCGTGCGGCTTGTCTTCGTGACAGGTTCGAGATGATCGAGCGGGTCTTCGAGGATCTTCTTGAGTTCCTCTTTTTGCTCGGCTTTGCGGGTAGGTGGACGCTCAGCCTTCGGTGGCCGTTTCTTAACGGGACGTGGCGGCAACGTGATCATGTCGGCGCGCCAGTCCGACATGCTCAGGTTGAACGTCAGTTTCGCAGGCCTGGTCCGGGCAGGTGTCTCTGCCACGTTAGTGACGATGTAGGTGCCGTCGTTCGCGAAGTAGTGCGGAAATGTCCACAGAGCAAAATGGGGAGGTTGTTCATTCTCCTGGCTCAGAATAATGGGAGTGCGGACATCCGACCCGTCCGGCAGGCTGATGCGCAACTGCTCCAGTATCGACTTGTCCTCGTGCATGGTCTGCAGGTAAACGAATTTCTTGAGCGCTCCGGGTACGACGTTGACTTTGAAGCAGCGCGCTGCGATGGGCTGGATCGAGATCTCATGTGTGGACGATGTTCCATCGCCTACCGTGGTCGCGTTGTGGCAATTTGTGAAGCCCTGTACGAGCCAGCCGTGATTGCGACTTTCGTTGTTGCCGCCGAGTTTGTCGCCGATTCTTGCATCCATGTAGTCCGCATAACGTGATGCGAACCGCGGGTACAAATGTGCCAGGTTACCGCGGATGTGCGTTTCCCCTTTCATCCGCTGATCCAGCCACGTCAATTGCCCGTCGGGTCCGGTATGGACACCGTAAGGCTTATTGAAGATGTTGGCGAGATATTCGTAGTTCTCCTTTGACTTCGACGCACCGACAAGATCTTTGCCGTGTGTAGACGCCTCGCTTTCTTCAGCGAGGTAACGCCAGAAGGAGCTGGTCATGTAGCTGGCACTGCGCGATGAGTCGGGAAGGTGCAGCGGGTCAGAATACTCGCGTCCGCCTACGACTTTCAGAATCTGGTTGTTCCCTGGAGTGTATTCGTCCTTGAATTTTGCATCTCTGAGCTCTCGCGCCAGGTAGAAGCCCATCGCGTCCGCAGTACCCTCGGTCAGCCAGTCGGGACCCGAGCAACGAAACTTCTTTGCGTACTCACTGGAAATCTGTACGGCATGGAACAACTCGTGGGCCAGCGTCTGGTAGTTCATGTCCGAGATCGAACCGTCTTTGGCGTACCAGCTCGAGTTGATGTTGATGATTCTGCGCGGGGTCTTGGGTTGGGCGCAGGGAATGCCGGAGCTGTACCAGGCGTAGGGCGTGTTACTGGCCGGCGGGTCGTAGAGGTAGACCCTGATCGCCGAAGTCCCGTCCTCGCGTGTGATGAGGGAATCGAAATAGCCGTTCGCGAGCGGATCGGCGAATCCCAGCCGGGATAACTTCTTCGCCACCTCTTGCAGGAATAGCTCGGTCTCGTCTGCAAGGCTTTGCGAGAGGATCCTGTAGGGATACTCGCGTTCCTCCTCAAGCCAGTTTGCGTCCTTGCTGGGCTCCCCCTGGAATAACTCGAACTCGGTAACCTGCCACTCGGCAAGCGCGGCAGGGCAGAAGAGCGACCCGAGGATCAGGGCCGGTGCGATCAGAAGATGCCTCCTCACCGACGCGGTCTCTCCACGCACTTGGCGTATTCCGGGGTCAGTTCCTGCTTCCACTTGAGTGCCGCTGCGATGCCGTCGATGTCGTTGTTGAGGATGTGATGCCCCTCGTCTCCGTCAGGCACAAACTCGAGGCTCAGGTTGGTCCATGAGTCCGCATAAGTGAACACGGTGTCGGCGGCGGACCTCATCCACCACGGCCCGACATCGGCCCACATCGGTCCCGTCACCAGGTAGCCGTCGCAGGACACGGCCACGAATATTGTCCTGCCCATATTGGCGCTGCCAGCTTCACCGTAAAACCCGGTGAAGCGCTGCAGATCATTGCGACGCTTGCCGCGGCTCTGCTCTTGCTGCCTTGCCGCCAGCTTTTCCTCTTCCTCGCGTGCTTGTTGTTCCTGGACTCGTTCGGCCTCTTCCATCTTGCGGAGTTGTTCCATATCCATGCCGGGCATGCTGTAAGCACCGCCCGCCGACATCATCTGCACTGTCAGCTCGGCTGACATTTCGCCGACCGCCGAGCCCGCCTCCATGTTGCCGGCCTGCATGAACGCACTCATCAATGAATGCAACGCCGTGATCTCGACACTGTGATTGAGCGATTCGCTGGCCATTAATTCACTGAAGCGGGTCTTTGCTGCATCGACGCCATCCTCGGAGATCACGCGTGCGATTTCGGGAGCAATGACGGGCATGTCCTGAGCGGCGACGTTGGTGGTGATCCACAAGAATGAAAAGCATGCGCTAGCGAGTGTGAGTGTGCGTAAGCAGTTCATTTCTATCCCCTGTTATTCTTATTCTCTTCGTACCCGAGTATACAGTGCTGCATTGCTTCCTCGATTCCACAGCACATGTCGAGCTATTGACTACACTCATAGGATAGGGGCAGGAGGTTGAGCATGACAACAATATCTAAACATCCCTTCGCCATTGTCGTACTGATGATGGCGGCATCTGGCGCGTATTCAGGGGAGCGTCACGCCGGCACGGCCATTATCCTTGTTGGCGAAAGCGAATATACAATCCCGATCGAGTGCGACGACTCATCGCGTCCCGAGCTTGGGTTCTCAACCGAGCCGAGCCGTATTACAAAAGAAGCGACAGGTCGGACGAGCGGCCTGCGCCTGGGGCTCAGGCGTTGGCAGGAAACAGACGATGTCGTGATCTCACTGGATCGCTACCTCGCCTGGATGCCCAGGCCATCATCCGCGGGCGGTGTGCTCAAGATGACGCTGGACATGAGTCCGGTCACCATTATGAAGGGCGGCTCGCCCGTCGCGCTGACGTACGACATGTGGATGGAGGGCGAGCGTCCGCAAGGTATCCAGGGCGTGAGTTTTGAAGCCCAATGCAGTCATCGCGACCCCGATGCACCGGCGTTTCGCAAGCTGCCTTCTGCAGAGAGCAGGTAACGCCGGCTCAGAGCAACGGCGCGAGGTCCGGGAGTTTCGCATAGCCCCGGCAGGAATCCGTCGCGCGTTCGAGCGTGGCCCTGGCTTTGTCCATCTCACTGCGTTCGAGATAGGTCTGCGCCATGCGGCGCAGTGCCGAGGCTGATACGAGTTCTGCGGCGATCGCATCAATTTCGTCGTCGATTGTGTTCAGCACAGACTGCGGCACCAGGTCTGCATCGAGCTTCGCCAGCATCGTGTAGTAATAAGCACGCGCGGACTGGTCTGCGACCGGGGCAGTGCCGCGCAGGTAATCGCGCTCGGCGATTTCCGCGGCGCGGACATAGGCTGCAGTCGCTTTCGCGGCGTCGCCCATCTGCCGATACGAGTCGGCGAGGTTGCCCCACATTTCATGGATCTCGGGGTTGCCACTGGCGACCGAATCGATCGCTCTCTGTCGCAATTCGGCGGATTGCTCGAAATTCCCGAGAAAATAGTGAGCCTGGCCAAGAAACTCGTCCCCGACATAGGAATTTGGATTCAACTCCTTGGCACGCGCATACGCTTCCCGAGCGGCTTCCATGTCGCCGTCACATAGATAGAAGCTGCCGAGGTTAGCGAGCACATACTCATTGTCATGCCGCGCACGCGCTTCCTCGCTTGCAGCAATTGCACCCGGCACGTTGCCGTCAAACCATTCCATCGTTGCGAGAAAGAACAGCGGTTTCCAGACGTAGGGGTCGACATCGGCGGCGCGGCGCGCTGTCGCCTTGGCCGTCAGCAGGTGATCGTGATCCCCGGATTCCCGGTACGCCTCAAGCTGGCTCGATGCGAGTCCGGCCAGTGCCGCGGAGTCCTTTGGGTGGGTTGCGATTGTCTGTTCGTAAAGCGCAATAGCTTCCGCATCTCGACCGGTGCGTTGCAGGAAGTGTGCGTGTGCTATGGCGACCACGCGATCGTCGGGGTCCAGCTGCACAGCCTGGCCGCAAGCCAGCGACGCGTCCTTCAGTGCGCGCTCCTCGCTGTCCATCCAATGTTCCTCGAGTAGCGTCTGGCAAAGTCCGGCATGTGCCCGGGCGTAGTTGGCGTCCTGGCGAAGCGCGGCCTCGAACCGGCTTTGCGCGCGCTTGACGTTGAGCTCATTGGACGGTGCCTCGAGATACGACTCGCCCTCGAGGTAATTGTCCTGCACGGCGGCGAGCGGGAAATGGGCAATCGCGCCATCCGGCACCGGCATGCCCACGGCTCGCCGCACGGCCAGTGCGGTGTCGCTCGCAATGGCGGCCAGCGTCTCGGGTAGCGCCACGGTCGGCACGCTATCGGACCAGATCTGTTGTCGCACTCCGCCCTTGAACTGGTAGACGCGAATTGCTGTGAGGCGGCCGACCTGCCTGAAGTCGCCGTCGACAACGACATCGGTCCGCAGGCGAGTTGCGGTCTCCGCAGGATCGCGCGAGGTCGTGAGCACGTCGGCCGTCGGACGCGCAACGTTGAAATGTTTGCCAAGCACGTTGCGTAGCGCATTGCTGAAGGCGCCGTCTGCGTCGTCGGCAAACGGGATCACGGCGAGCGTTGGTGTGCCCATGTCGAGGGCCGGGGCGGAATCGGCGACATCAGGTTCGGTTGGGCCGGAGCTCGACCCCGGACTAAAACGGCCGCTGGCGACCAGCGCAACGGCCACGACGATCGCGGCCGCCAGGAGGCCAATGACGATTCGCGACTTCGCAGCAGTCGCCGTTGGCGATCCGGTTGGCGCCGGCTCCTCTTCATCTGCGGTCTTGTACAACGTATGGGCTTCGACACCTAACGCGCGCGCGACGCGTTCGATCGTGGTCAGGTCGACGGCTAGCTCCCGAAAGACCCTGTTCACGACATCTTTCGGCGCGGTCTCGAGTGATTCGATGTCGGCGATGCGCTCGGCCAGCGCCACCTGCGTCTTGAGCCCGGCTTCGGTCAGGGCGTGCGTGAGCTTCGCTCGCGATGCGCGAATACCCCGGTTTCTCTGTCCGCTATTGGCTGGGCTCATGTGACCAAATCTTATCGCACAACGGCAAACCGGCGTTAATTCACGCTAACTGCCGTTAGCTGTCGATGCGCGAATCGCCCGCAGCGCCTAGTTTTCAAGGCACGGAGGCGTTTCATGCGAACCAGACACTGTTTGACCCTGCTAGTGATATCAGCGGCGCTCGTCGCCTGCGGTAATCGTGTTTCCGGTACCTACACCGATGACGCCGGGGTGACTCGCTACACGTTCGCCGGCAATGGCGCGGTGACGATCCATGTACTCGGCGCAGAAGTCGACGCCGAGTACAGCCTGGACGGCGACAAGGTTCTCGTTAGCAGCGCACAAGGCACGGTCGTCTTGTTGCGGCGGGACGATCGCCTGTACGGGCCCATGGGTCTCGAGCTGATTCGTCAATCCCACTAACCCAAACGGAGATAGAAAAATGGCACTTGTAAAAATATCAGGCCCCGTTAGCAACTTTCGCGAAGAAACCAGGGTGAAAAGTACACAAACCTATCGATCAGGCTACTCCAAGGTCGACACCGAAAAGGAAATCAATTTTCGCGTGGCCAACCGACCCGTCACGATGAAGATGCCGAAGTCGATGGAGCTGACGGACGGCGACGAAGCAACCGTGGTCGGGAGCGATACCAGCGGTGGCATCAAGGCGATACTCGTGCGCAACGACACGATCCAGATGATCTACGGGTACAGTACCTGGTACCTCATGATGTGGGCCATCATCCTGCTGGGTGTCGGCGTCGCAACGATCGGCATCATCGTTGGACTGCTGTTAACGCCGCTTGGCCTGTACCTGCTTTACAAAGCGTTTCAGCACAAGCAGGCCTACGCGATGATGGCTACGACGTGAAGGCGCTGCTGAACAAGAAGAATACGATTGCGGGAGCGATCGCGCTGGGCGGCATGATTGTCGGTGCCCTCGTGGGTATCGGCGTTCAGGCCGCGGTCGACAGCACGGGAATTCTCGGGCCCTCGGTCGAGGCGCTGCTCGAGGAACAGGAGGCGAACTTCAGCGACATCAACTTGCGTCTCGCAGAATTGAGGAACGAAGCAAGTGATCCGGCCGTCGTGCAAAGCCTTGCGGACCTCGAAAGACTTCTCACTCGGCAGGGCGAGCTGCAGTCACAGGCCAACAGTGAACTGACGTATCTCGGCGACCAGGTAGCAAACCTGAGGCAGGCGTCGCTCGACGAGCGCGGTTTCGCGGGCGGTGCCGATTTCTGGCTGAACTCGGGCGAGAGTGTTGCCGTCGGTGATCGCAGCAACGTGCTCGGCGTGACGCG
>CALZJH010000020.1:6567-46056 GCA_945787845.1 uncultured Woeseiaceae bacterium
TGTTCTTCCGGCAGGGGCGGCGCGAAATTGACGGCCGGGTCGGGTTCGACGTCAGCTGCGGCTAGGTTTGCTCAATCTTGAGCAGAAGTTCAGGCGGCCTGGCTGTGTCGCGGTAGTTCGAACTCGAAGCGCGTGCCGGCGTTCACCTTGCTGACCACGGTAATGCGGCTGTCGTGCAGGTCGAGGATCTTTTTGACGATGGCGAGACCAAGTCCGGATGAGCCGGAGCGGCCGTCACCGGGATTCTCCGAACGGTAATACCGATCGAAGATATGCAATATCTCGTTATCCGGTATTCCCTTGCCCGTGTCGGCAACGGCGACGGCCACGGACTGCGGACGCTCGGCGATGCTCAGCGTAATCTCGCCGCCGATCGGTGTGAACCGGATTGCGTTGCGTACGAGGTTTTCGAGTACCCGTTGGATGAGGCCAATATCACCGATTGTAAACGCCGAGCTGCTTTCCAGGTTGAGCGACAACGTAATGTCCTTCTTATCGGCCTGTAGCTGGAATTCCTGCGCGATGTCCTGGACCAGTTCGGGTACCGAGAAAGTCTCCAGTTGCGGCGTCACGCTGGCTGAATCCAGCTTGGATAGCTCGAACAGGTCACCGATCAGGCTTCCGAGTCGAACCGTGTGCCGCCGCGCAACCTTGAGATAATGCTGGCGATCCTCATCCGATAAGGAATCGCCCTTGATGATCAGGGTTTCAAGATACCCCTGCATGGCGGATAGCGGCGTACGAAGATCGTGCGAAATATTCGACACGAGTTCTCGTCGCAGGTCGTCGTTTTCCTTCAGCTGTGCCAGCTGCTCCTTGATCTTGGCGGACATCGAAGCGAACGAATTCGCAAGTTGATCGATCTCGTCGGCACCGAACCGTGAGAGTTCAACTGACGGGCTTTGCTCGAAGTCCGAGTCGGTGACGTGACGAACCTCGCGACTGAGTAACTTGAGCCGCCGGGTCAGGAGACTGAATACAAGAAGACCGACGATAGCGGCCGCGAGCACGATGGCGACCGCAATGTAGGCACTCATCTTGCCGACGTAGGAGCTGCCGATATCGCGTGACAATGACTCGTAAGTTTGTCCGCCGAGGATGACGTACAGGTAACCTTGCAACCGGTCGTCAGAGTGCACTTCGAACGCCGAGAAAACCTTCCGGGTCGAGCCGCTGCGCGGGTCGTCGCCGCGAATCGGCATCGTGGCGGTCTCGTCGATCAATGCTCTTAGCGGGGCAAGATCGACGCGGTCGAGCATCACGGTATCCGGCGGCAGACCATGGCCGAGAATTTTGCCCTCCGTGTCGAGCAGGTAGATCTCGGCGGTCGGGTTGATAATCATCGCGTGGCTTGCAAGTTCCGTGAGGCTGTCGAGGTCGGGCACGCCGCCCGGCATGAGGTCGGTTACGTACATTGCTATGGGCGCGTTGAGGCGCTGTGTCAGCTCCTCGTAGTACAGCTGCGTATTGATGCGCGCAGTAGCAAAGAACACCACGCCCATCAGGATGACGATGACGAGCAGCGCGGCAGACAGCCTGGCGAATAGCGAATGCATCCGTTCTACACCGCCACGTTGAGCGAGTCCTGGGCAGCGAACTTGTAGCCGACTCCCCACACCGTGACGATCAGCTCGGGTTTGGACGGGTTGTGCTCGATCTTGGCCCGCAGGCGGTTGATGTGGGAGTTCACGGTGTGCTCGTAGCCCTCGTGCCCGTATCCCCAGACTTCGTCGAGCAGGTCCGCGCGCCGAAATACCCGTCCCGGGTTGCGGGCGAAGTAACTGAGTAGGTCGAATTCCCGTGCCGTTAATTCGATCAGCTGATCGCTGAGCCGCACCTCCCGGCGGGCCGGGTCGATGCGCAGGTTGCCGGCGACCACGAGTTGCGATGCGTCGGGCATCTGCTGCGACGGCAACTGCAGGTTTTCGATCCGGCGGAAGATGGCACGAACGCGAGCAACGAGCTCCAGTACGCTAAAGGGCTTCGTCAGGTAGTCGTCGGCGCCGGTTTCGAGGCCGAGCACACGATCGAGCTCGGACGATTTTGACGTGAGCATGAGTATCGGCAGGTAAGCGCTGTTGCGCCTTATGGCGCGGCAAATTTCGAGGCCGTCGGGGCCGGGAAGACACAGGTCGAGAATCGCGAGCGACCAGTTCTCGGAAGTTGCGAGCCGCATGCCGTCGAAGCCATCGCGGGCGACGACGACTTCGTCGCACAATTCTCGCAGGTGCAGAGATACCAGGTCGGCGATATCCTGCTCATCTTCCACGAGAAGTATGCGGCGTTTCTTCATCGAGACAATTCCCCTGCGCGCGACACCGCGTTTCTTGTTGCCGGTGAGCGTATTGGGATAGTAGACCGGAAATCTCACGGAAATATCACAGCCCGGTTGCGGCCGGCGGCACGTCCGTGTGCCACAGGCCGTCGGCGGGTGCCGCGATTAGTCGGAGTGCGGGCGTACGACTTCGATCTCGATTTTGGCAACCGGCTCGCCCCAACCGTGTACGTTGGGAAGCAGATCAGCGCCGCCATTGATGCCGGCATGGGGAATGACGATACCGTCCTCGGCGATCACTGGATTGCTCATGCCCGTACCCATGTCGTCGGAAGAAACGCCAATCAGGCCCTGGCACGGCGGTACGATGTCAGCGAAGTCTTCGGTGTTGGTTTCGGTCCGCGCGTCATAGGCACGTGCGAAGACCGTCGCCTTGCGCTTCGGCAACGGCAGGCTGTCAATGCCGGTGAAGCCGTCATTGGTGCAAATCAACCGGTGAAGCCGTCATTGGTGCAAATCAACATGCTTGCGAACGACAGGTACCGAGCTTTGCCGTAGGCAGTGATCGTGTAGGTCTCGGAACTCCCGAAACCCGTTGCACCCGGGTCATTGGCAGGCACCAGCGGCGCCATCGCGGCGACGACTTCGTGAACTTCGGGATTCTCGGCAAGCGCGTCGAGCAGGGGTGCGCCGTTGCCATTCTCGGCAATCTGTCGAATACTCTCGCTGGCCGGTTGGCCGACGTTGAAGATCCGTGTTTTGCCCGTGTGGGTTACCAGGATCGGTGGCGTTACCGGCTGGCCTGCGGTCAGGTTGGTGATCGTCACCTTGTAGGTTTTGCCGCCGTCACTGCGTGCTGCTTCGGGAGCAAGCATCGTCAGTGCGAGGCCCAGGGTTGCTACAGCTATCAGTTTTGCATTCATCATCTAACCCCCTTGGGTTGAATTCGGTGGGATTCGCTGAACCATTCAACGAACAGGGGGAAAGCTATCTGGCAACCATCACAGAAGTGTCACGCGGGCATTGTTATTTGCTAACCACGGTCTCCCGGTCTAGGGGACGTACGCTGGCTCGTTGCCTGCGATCCACTTGATGTTGCAGCCGATGCTCGGCATTTGGGTCTCGGTGACAGGCGCGCCGGACAGGACCGCGTCGATTGCCGCGCGCAGGTCCCTGCCGTCGCTCGGTACTGCGTTGCCGGGCCGACTGCCGTCGAGTTGCCCGCGATACACGAGCTTGCGCTGGGCATCGAACAGGTAGAAGTCCGGTGTGCAGGCGGCCTGGTAGGCCTTGGCGACGCTCTGGTCGGCATCCAGCAGGTAGGGGAACGTGTAACCGCGCAGCGCTGACTCCTGTTTCATCTTGTCGGGGCTGTCGGCCGGGTAGTTCTCAATGTCGTTACTGTTGATCGCAAACACGGCCACGTTCCTGGCATCGCAGTCCTTGCCAAGCCGGGCGAGTTCGTCCGCGACGTGCTTGACGAACGGGCAGTGATTGCAGATGAACATCACAAGGCAGGCGTCGCTGCCTGCGGCGTCGTCGAGCGAGTGCAGGGTGCCGCTGGCATCCGGCAGGCTGAAGGG
This sequence comes from uncultured Woeseiaceae bacterium, assembly GCA_945787845.1. Lineage (GTDB taxonomy): Bacteria > Pseudomonadota > Gammaproteobacteria > Steroidobacterales > Woeseiaceae > UBA1847. Next base: position 10,426 of record CALZJH010000020.1, read on the forward strand.
AGGTGCGAGTGTTCCCAGGGGGAGCATTTGGGACGGGGTCATGGCCATGACAGTTTCTTACTCCGATGTTGTCTGCTGAGTCGCCGCAAAAGGTATCATGTCAGCCAATCGTCGATCGGAGAAATCCCGCATGCCAGAAATTACCGCACTGGGCTGGTTTCATACCGTCATGGGGATCATTGCCCTGGTGAGCGGTGCTATCGCGCTGTTCAGGCACAAGGAGATCACCCTGCAGGCGCGCTCGGGGCAGGTCTACCTCGCAACCACGCTGATTACTGCCGGTACTGCGCTGGCTATTTTTCAGCACGGCGGTTTTGGTCCGGCCCACGGGCTGGCTGTCATGACGCTGGCGGCGCTGCTCGTCGGTACCATCGCGTCGATCACCTACCTGTTTGGCCGGCTCTCGCGCCACGTGCGGGCCGTGAGCTACACATCAACGCTGTTGTTTCACAGCATCCCCGCCGTGACGGACGGCCTGATGCGACTGCCGGTCGGCGACCCCGTGCTGTCTTCGATCGAAGACCCCCTGTTGAAACAGTGCTACCTCGGATTGCTGGTGCTGTTCCTGATCGGCGTCAGTTTGCAGCTACGCTGGATTTCCAGGCAGGGATCCGACCTTCGTTAGGAAGCGATCCAGTTCATTGGCGAAGGTCTGTTTGTCCCGTTGACTGAAGGCAGCGGGTCCCCCGCCCATGTCGACGCCGCTCGCGCGCATGGTGTCGAGGAAGTCACGCATGTTCAGCCGGGCGCGAATATTCTCGGTCGTGTGCATTTCGCCCCGCGGGCTGAGCGCATGACCGCCTTTCTCGATGACTTCCGCCGCCAATGGAATATCGCCCGTAATCACGAGGTCACCGGCATCCAGTCGCTTGACGATTTCGTCATCCGCCACGTCGAAGCCGCGCGGCACCTGTAGCGTATTGATGTTGTCGGAAGAGGGCGTGCTCAGGGCCTGGTTCGCCACCAGGGTCAGCTGCACGCCGGTTCTGTCGGCTGCCCGGTAGAGGATTTCCTTCACCACTACCGGACAGGCGTCCGCATCGACCCAGATTCTCATAGGTGGAACCTGCTGGCTTTGCCAGTTGAAGTCAATCTGCATGCGGTTCCGTGCGCCAGGCGCTAGCGTATCCGTTTCCCTCTACTATGCTTAGGACAGGACACAAAAGGGGGTAATGCCATGAAAACTGTATCTCCGATTCTCTCGATGGCCCTGGCGCTGGTTTTTGTCTCTGCCTGTGGGCAAAAAGCCGACGAACCGGCTCCCGCGGCCACTGAGGCGGGAGCAGCCGCTGAGATGCCGATCGCCCATGATGCGCGGGGCATGATATTGCCGGCTACGACAGAGAGCGCCGAGGCTCGTCAGCACTATATGGCGGGATGGGCCAATTTCGAGAACAGCCGATTCAATGCAGCACACAATCACTTCCTGGAAGCGGTCGCTGCAGATCCGAATTTCGCAATGGGACACCTCATGGCTGCCATTGCGGCGCCGTCAACCGAGGCCTTTGTCGCCAGCCTGAATCGAGCGACCGAGACCAAGATCAAGGTATCGGAAGAAGAACAGATTCTGATTGGCGCGTTCGAGAATGCGCTGGCATCCGATGCGCAGGCATTGATTTCCGCGCTCAAGGAAATGACCTCGATGTACCCCGACTCGCCCCGGGCCTGGGTGTTCCTGGGTAATGCGCTGACCAACGTGAATAACGCTGCGGACGCGCGCGCGGCTTACACCCGGGCGATGGAGCTCGATCCTGAGCACGTGCCTGCACACATCAATCTCGGCAATAATTACCTGACGCTGGAACCCAAGGACTTCGCCGAGGCGGAAAAACACTTCATGCATGCCGTGGAGCTTACGCCCAATGAACCGAATCCCCACGATCTGCTGGGGGACGTGCATCGAGCGCAGGGAAATCTTGAAGCCGCCTACAAGGATTACACGAAGGCCGCAGAGCTGGCGCCGGACCTCGGTGCCGGTCTGCAGCAGCGCGGTCACGTGAATTCGTTCCTTGGCAATTATGATGAGGCACGTGCGGACTATTCACGCTCTGCCGAACTCGAAACCGCGCGCGGCGCAACGGGCGGCGGCTTCTTCCTGGTCTACCGGGCCTACGTCAACCTGCACGAAGGAGATTTCGATGCGGCCATTGCCGAGCTCCAGGGTATCGCCGACTCGGCTGATGAGGACTACCCGTCGGTTGCCCAGGACCTCAAGGTTAACGCGTTGACCAACATTGCACTGATCGCAACCGAGACAGGCAACCGTGAGGTCGCGAGTGCGGCCATTGAGGCGGCGGCCGCTGTCCTGTACCAACAAGCCGACGATGTCGGGTCGGCGGATCTGCTGGACGCGGCAGAGGCTACGGTCGCCTATATGAAAGGTCTGCTCGCAGCCCGGCTGGGTGATACGGACCGCGCGGCGGCATCTGCGAAGGCCTTCAAAGGACACGTGGCATCAAGCACCAACCCGAGGAAGCTCGAGCGCATGCACGAGATTCACGGGATGGCCGCGTATTACCAGGAGGACTACGCCGCAGCCGTTGAGCACCTTTCCCAGGGTGACCACCTGAATAACATGTACACGAAGTACTACCTTGCGCGAGCACACGAGGAGGCGGGCAACGCTGATGAAGCGAAGCGGCTTTACGACGAACTCGCCGTGTACAACTTCAATGGCCCGGGTTACGCGATGTTCCGCAAGGACATCCTGAAACGAGCTGCGGCGGGCTGACTGACTAGTTCATCATCAGCTCACGCATCTTCTCGATCTGGTCGTCCTCCGAGACGAGTTCTCCGTCGTGGTAGAACATGACGAGCCGCAGTGGGACGTTGTTCCAGGCCATTTGCGCGACATTGTCCGGGCTGATGCTGTGCCGACCGAGAACGGCCTCGGTCGGCCAGTCGAACACGGGGAATGATATATAGGCGAGTTCGGAACAGACGATCTTGTCGGTGGTGTTCACGTCAAAATTAAAGTCGTATTTCTTGCCGACCTGGCGGAACGCCATGAGCAGGGCTTCGCGTACGTCGTCGTTCCGGGTCTCGTCATTGAACACCGGGCGTAATATGGCAAGGTCATCGACATTCATGAATTCCTCGAGACTGCTGAGCTGTACGCCGCTGCGCAGTGCTTCGATAATGCGATGTTCGTCGTTGATGCTGTCAGCGTACTGCTTTACCAACAGCTCATTCCAGACGCCTGCCTCGACTAACTCGGCCTGCGTACCTGTCCAGATAGCGACGTGACCGAAATGTCCGGGAATAAGCTTGTCCGTGAGTCGAAACGGTGTTTTTTCAAGAAGAATATCGAGTGGCTGCAGTTGTGACTGAATCTGCTGTAAGGCATCTTCGTCGCCATACAGTTTTCCCTTGCGCGACTCATACAGCCCCACGGAATCGCCAAAGAGGCCGCTGAGTATGTCCATGCCGCCGGCGGCGCCTTCGGCCGTCCTGTCGACGGCAATGCGTTCGAAGGCCTGGAACTTGTTGCCGGCAATTTCGCCGACGCGGATCTTTTTGACGTACGCATACGACGGACTCGACTCGATGAGGTGCATAAGGTACGCCTCGTTTGAGTCCTCGTGCGCATCGTCGAACAGTGATTTCTGCTCCTCGTAGAACTCGATGGCGCGCCTCGCGCGATGCCGGACTTCAATCGAGTTCGCGGCCAGTGTCGCTTCGGCCAGCTTGTTGGCGGCGAGGCCGAAGCCCATGTCCGGATCATTGATGATGCGACGCAGGCGCTCGTCCTGCTCGAATTGCACAGCGCCGATCAGGTAGTTGTCGTAAAGCGTCAGCGCAGCGCCCAGCGAAAGCATGAGTGCCTTGAGGCGCAGTTGCGGGCTGATGTCGAACGCTTGCAGCAGATCCGGCTCGGCGTCGACGGCACACTCGTAGGCGCTGGCGATATCGTAAAGATCTTCACGCATGTCCAGGTAGACATCGGTGCCGCTCTTTAGCGTGACGAGGTCGCGGCTCGAGAGCGGCGCGTCCTGGTCCGCCTGCAGCCGCCTGGAGATGGCGAGCATCTCCGAGCGCGCCACCAGGCTCTGCTCAACCAGTAGCTGCAGGTCGGCCAGTTTTCGATTGAAGATCTCGACAGGGTCGACACCGCTCTCAAGCGTCTCACCCAGCTGTTCGTAGCAGGCGGTTGCCCGTCGGGTCTCGTTAATCGACAGACGTACGGCGTTGAGCGCGATCGCTGCAACGGCAACGACCGCAATGCCGGCGGTAATAGTGATCAGGCGCTTCATAGCGGGGCTCCTCGGGCTCCCCGCGATTATAGCCTTGAACTAGAGGGCGCTGAGTTCCTCTGCAGAGCGATCCGCGATACCGAGCGTGTCCGGCGTACGCAGGCCTTCTGCCCGGTAGTCGCGCGCCATGACAATCGAGGCGACCTGGATAACGGCGTCCATGCCGGGCGTGGCCACGCCGATCTGGCGACCCAGTCCGGACATGAATACGAGGCCGTAGCCGACGTCTTCATGCAGGTAGCGGTGATCGAGTTGCGGCTGGGCGCCAATACCGAGAAACCCCGGCGCCTTGCGGTAACCCGACCCGTAGTTGTTTTCCTGCATGTAACCCTGGCGCATCCCCATCTCGGGATCCGGGAGTACCGTGATGCCGAGTTTTTCACCGATCGCAATACGTTCCTTGTCGAGTGCCTCGATGAGGCGGCCCGTTGAATCGCTGACGCCTTCTTCGTAGAACAGGAAATCGCCGCCGGTCATTTCGATGCGAGCGGCGTTGCTTAACGTCACGGCCGGGTGAATGATCGGGTTGGCGTTCTGCAGGCTGGTTTGCAGGATACTATCCGCTGGTTCCATGCTCGGATACACGTCATCGATCAGGTCCAGGATGTCCTGCGTGTGGGTATTGGGCAATGCGGCCAACAGGTTGCCGGCAATGAGTTTCAGGAATACGCGGATCTTGCCGGGTTCAACCAGGCGGACCGCGTAGTGCAGCGTTGACGTCTCGGCAACGCGCACAGTGTCATCATCAACATCGAGACCGGCCGCTCGCTTGAAGGCCAGCGCACCGCCGCAGGAGCTCGGCGTCACGATCACGGTCTGGCCTGCTGTCAGCTTGCCGGCCACGGCTGCGCCGAAGGGTTCGGTACTGTACGCAGGACCGACGACGTAGATGAGCTCGGCAGCCGGCAATGCGGCATCGATATCGTGACCGGAGTAGGCGATTGCGCCAAAACCCTCGATATCACCTTCTGCCTTGATGCCGCCCTGGCTCGCGATCTTCGCGATATTGTCCGGGAACTGCTCGAAGTCGAAGAGTCGAACTTCGTGCCCATGCGTAGCGCAATCAAATGCGACAGCCGTGCCGCCAGCCCCGGCGCCCAATACCGTGATTTTCATGAGTGTCTCCTTAAGATCGCGTCGCGTCTTATAGTGCGTGCATCTTAGCGAGGCAAGTCAGGGGTGTAACCCAGTATTGTCCACTAGTCGCTGATAAACACCGCAACGGGCGGCGGGTGTTATCATCGCTCGCCATGAAATTCCCACGCCTTCGTACCGTTCTGCTCACGCCGCTTGTCCTGTTCGCGGCCTTTTACGTCTTCGGGGTCGTGTCGCTGGCCCTCAGGGATGACGCCATTGCGACGCTTCAGGGGTCACCGGCGAACTTTGAGACCGTGGCCATCTTTGGCGCCAGCGGTACCGCGGGCGACGGTATTCTGAAAGCCGCGCTGGCCGCGCCCGAGATCAGCAGGATCCATGTCGTAACACGGCGGCTTACGCCACGCATGGAGGAGGGCGTGGCGTCGGGCAAGGTGCAGGTCACGATGCACATGGACTACCTCGACTATGCCGCGATCGAGGAGCAGATCGCCGATGTGGATGCCGTCTACTGGGCTATAGGCATCAGCTCACGGGGTGTCGACGAACAGACCTACGGCCTGATCCACGTCGATTTTCCGCGACAGTTCGTCGAGACGTGGCGGAGCGTCAGCACCAAGCCGGATCTTTCGTTTCACTACATCAGCTCGAGCGATATTTCCGAAGATTCGAGCATGATGTGGGCACGTGAGAAGGTTCGCGCTGAAAAGACGCTGTTCGAGTTCGCCGACGGCTCCAATCTCCGCGTCATCGCGTATCGGCCGGACTACATCGGGCCGACCAGGGAGGAGGCACACATCGGCCAGGACATTCTGTACGGATTTTTTGCGCCCGTAGGCGCCGCGGTACGCGCCGCCCAGATCGGGCAGGCGATGATCGAAGTTACAGCTCGCGGTGCCGAGTTCAAGAACGGCGATAAGATCGGCACCTGGAACATCCGGCGCTACAGCGATGCCTACGAACGGCGTATTGGAGACGCCAGCTAGCCGTTCACGTCGTGGGGTAGATCCTGTACCGGTACTTCGGCACGATCACATCGTATTTCGGCTGCAGGTACATCACGAGATCCACCAGTTCCTGAACGGTCATGTACTTGTTGTAGTTGTACATCTTGGACTCACCGTCCTCGGAGACAACTTCCTTGGCATAGGCGCGCGCCAGTTCGTGCGACGGGTTGATAATGCCCGACACGAGTTCGCCGTAGGTTTTCACCCGAGTCGTGGTGCCGCCCAGCTTGACATACGGCGGTTCCTGCCCGGGGATGGCCGGAAACTCCTCGCCGTCGACCGTGTGGCATTGATGGCATTGCATATACAGGAAGACCTCTCGGCCGGCCGCGGCGTCGCCATCAGGCAGGCGAAAACCCTGTTCCGACATACGAGCATCCGGGTCGCAGCCGACCAGCGCGAACAGCGAACCCGCAATCAGTGTCAGCAGGAATCGTGTCTTCATAACAAGCCTCCTTCTTGGGTATCAGCGAGCCTCGAGGGCTGCCTCAATGGCCTCCACCTGGGCTTCTGTGACGGGCTGGAATTTGCCCAGGGAGCACCGCAGGCCGGTGCCCCAGCCGCTGCCCCAGTGCCATGGCCAGCGTCGGTACCACGGAAAGTCGAACCACTCGGCGACTTCGAACGTGTCCGTGTCGCACAGCCGGGAGCCGCTGAACTTGCGGACGACAAGAACGTCGCCGTACCGCAGATCGGTGCACCGCGTACGCAGGGTGTTGATCCAGTATCGGTCGCGCCGGCCTTCGAACAGGATGCGACGATCGTCGAGGGCGCGAAATGACCGGTATTCGGCATCCGACAGACAGCGCTTGGTCTCGCCGTACTCGGCCGGGTCAAGTTCGATGCTCAGGATATGGGCAATTTCCGCCTCTGTTGCCAGGCGCTGTTCCTCAGCTTCGGGGGAAACGGCGCAACTTGCGCACAACAAAGTAGCGGTACACGCCGTGAAAACGACAGTTCGGACCGCAGTCATGACTCACTCCTTCCTCCCTCCATGGAAAAAGTAGCGCTGGTCACGCATCTTGGCAATAAGGGATGTGTGCAGGCAACAAGGGCGGCCAGTAGCCGCCCCTGGGGTATCTCAGGATCCTCGAGTGCTTACTCGGGGTGCACGACGCCCAGTGGGTCAACGTGCGGGAGCTTGTGCTCGCATTCTTCCAGCAGGTGCTCCGCGTTCCTGATCCAGTTGCAGGCCTCGCAGGTACAGGTGGTCTCATCGTGCCGCAGATGGCTGTGCAGCGATTCGATGAATCGGATTCCTTCACGCAAGGAAACGCTTAAGGCTTCTTCAGTCTTCAGACCCAGTTCCTGGAAATCTTCCACGCAGTGGTCCCAACCGCAGTTGCCTGTTCCGTCGCAATGATTACAGCGTTCGCCGGTCGCCTCGAACATGTTCTTGTGGGTGTAATTCCCATCCTGAACCAGTTCTTCGACCATCTTGCGGGGATACAGAAGCGCTTCTATGAGTTGTTGTTGCATTGGCGTTCTCCTATCGACTGCAACTCCATACTACCTGATCGGGCAGGGACCTCAACCGAGGCGGGCGTACCAGGAGTAAGTAATATCCGGTATTGAGGCACCTTGGCGAAAGCGACGGCTATTCAGGTCCGATTCATGGATTTTTCACGGTCGGTTAAGGCAGGCGGTTCTACTCTGTGCCTGAACATCAAAGGACTGTGAAACAAGGAGTTCGACATGGATATCATCTACGCTGCAGAGAAGCCCAGCATCGCCACGCTCCTCAGCCAGTATGTCAGGCGGCAGGTTCGGCCCGACGAGATCAAGGTCTCGGAAAACCCGGACGAAACCGGCAGTTTCTACATCGGCTTCGATCTCAACCATTATGTATTGTCGCCCAGTGGGGAGATTGCTCCGGACAAGCTGGAATCCAGCTAGCGCATGCGGCAAGCTGCATCGGTATCGTCACCTGGAGAATTCCGATGCTGCGTTACCCTGCGCTTTTCGTGACCCTGTTCGCGATTATTGTTCCTGCTGTCGCCGAGGAGCCGTCACTTGGCCCCGCCATTGAGGATTACGGCCCGACGTATGCGATCGATGAACTCGATGTCGCGTTGCCCGAGGGTCTGATCTACAAGACGGTATTCGATGTTGCGGCAGACCCGGCTCCCGGGAAGGTCAATCGGAACCTCGTGAGTGTTGCGCGCTACCTGAACATGCATGCCCGACATGGTGTACCGGTGGACGCGATGGAACTCGCTGTCGTCGTGCACGGGAAGGCGACAAGAAACCTTGTGAAGTCCGGCAACAATCCAAATCTCGAGCTGATCGCGCTGCTTCAGAAAGCCGGTGTCGAGTTTTATGTCTGCGGCCAGTCAATGACCTATGCCGGAATTGCCAGGGACCAGCTCGCCGACGGCATTCAGGTAGCACTGTCGGCTATGACGATGCTGACACTACTGCAGTCCGACGATTACGCACTGCTGCCCTGGGGAGCACAATAATGATCTATCGCCATCTCGGTAAATCCGGTCTGCAGGTCAGCGCACTGTCGCTGGGTTCCTGGGTGACCTTTCACACACAGTCCGACATTGACGCGGCCATGGAAATGATGGCGGCCGCCTACGAAGCCGGCGTCAACTTCTTCGACAACGCCGAAGGCTACGCTGGAGGCAAGTCCGAGGAAGTCATGGGAGCGGCCTTCAAGAAGCTGGGGTGGCGGCGCGGCAGCTACCTGGTATCGACGAAGCTTTACTGGGGTCTGCATGACGGCCCGAACGAAAAGAATACGCTTAATCGCAAGTACCTGATCGAGGGCATTAACGGGTCACTCAGGCGTCTCGATATGGACTACGTCGACCTTCTTTTTTGCCATCGCCCCGACCCGACCACACCGATCGAGGAGACCGTGTGGGCAATGCACAACATTATCGAGTGGGGCAAGGCGCTGTACTGGGGTACGTCTGAGTGGGAGGCCGAGCAGATCCTCGAAGCCCTCGAGATCGCGAAGGCGCATCACCTGCACAAGCCCATAGTGGAACAGCCGATTTACAATATTTTTGAACAGCATCGCTTCGGCGAGGACTACGACCCGGTCTATAAGCGGCACGGCTACGGCTCGACCACCTGGAGCCCGCTCGCGTCAGGCGCTCTCACGGGCAAGTACCAGGGCGGTATTCCCGAGGACAGCCGCGGCGCCCTGGCAGGTTTCGAATGGCTGCAGGATGGCCTGCTCAACAAGGAGCGTCAGGCCGTGGTGGCGGGGCTGGAGCCGCTCGCGAAGGACATGGGCGCGACGCTCGCACAGTTTTCGCTGGCCTGGTGCCTGCAAAATGAGCACGTCAGCACGGTCCTGACCGGGGCAAGTCGCGTCAGCCAGGTCCACGAGAACATGAAGGCGCTCGAATTCGTCGACAAGTTCACGCCCGATGTGATGGCCGAAATCGACAAGCTCCTCGGTGACGGTGTGTCCCGCCTGACGTAGTGGGCGGATACTAGTCGGGCGTTGTGAAGACCGCTGCGAGTCCGCCGCCGTCGGTCCGAAAGTTCGTCGTCTGCCCGCGGTAGAGGCGCGCGCCCAACAACTGAATATCACCGTCGTAAACGTAGCAGCGCACATCCAGCTTCATGGACTGCTCGTCGCCGTCGATGATCAGCAGGCGTTCGCTTGGCGGCACGAGTGCCTGGGCAATATAGTCTGCGTCGAGAATTGAGGCCCAGGTTTTCTTCGTGAGCTTCGCGCCCTTGTAGGTACCACGGCTCCCGAACCCCCAGTTCGGCTTGAAGAATAATTGACGGCGCCTGGACCAGAGATCGTCGGCATTGGCGGCAGTCACGAGTTCGGTCTTCGGCACAGCCCGTGCCAGCACGGCGGCATGCTGCTCGTCCGCGCCTAGTTCGCGCAGCAGCGCCGCGTCCGACAAGACGGTCAACAGTCTCTTGTTCGCGTACAGCGCATGTGTTCGCGGGCTGGGCGTCAAGACGACCGCCCCTTGCTCGTAGGCGTCACGCAGGACGGCACAGGCAGCGGACTGCAGGTAGAAATCGGTTAACCGGTTGTACACGAGGTCTATAGCTTCGCCATTCACCAGCAAACAGTCCTCCTGACGCACGAACTCATCCGGCCCGGCAATAATTGCGTCGATCCCGTGCTCCTCGAACATCTGCTTGAACAGCGCAAACTCGGGGCCCAGGTATTGCTCGGCGGGCTTCTCATCGACGATAGCGACACGCCGCAGGTCAGCACGTGGTGATTGCAGCGCCAGCTCCCGGCGAAACATGTTTACAAACTCGGTTTCGAGATCGGTGATGTTGAAGCGTCCGACGACGAAGTTCTCCACTGCCTGGCAGCATGCCAGCTGTGCGTCGGCGACATGCAGCAACAGCAGGGCGCCACCCGCATTGGTATTCACCTCGATGAGCTTGGGACCATCGATCGTGAGGTGAAAATCGTAGCCAAAAAAGGCGCCAAGCGTTCCGTGGTTGACGCTGGCGATTGCCGGTACCCAATCCAGGGCGAGATCCTGGAAGTCCTCAAGCCGGGTGACGTGGTCAAGGGCACGAATGACCGCCTTCATCTGGTCGATGTGCTCGTGGGAGACAAATACGGGCGACTTGGCAAGCAGATGCGGATGACTTTTCTGCAGGCGCGAGAATGCGCCGGACTCACCGAGGCTTGCTTCGAGCGATCGCTGCAGCGCGACCTGGTCTACGCTAATGCAATGGCAGCTGCGATTCAGTGCTTCGGCAATTGTGTCGTTGGTCATGACCCCGGATTGGAGACGTACGAATCCCCCCATGCGAATGGCACGGGTCACTATACGTCAACGTCCCTGGCTGTGCGCTAAACGTAATGCGGATACACGGGCCTGTACATGTACTCGTTAACATCCGCCAGTATGTCGTCCGGTTCCTTCCTGTCCGTGAAGCCGTTGTCGTAGGCCATCTTGCAGACATCCGCGGCGATCTTGGCGGATACCTCGCGAATAGCCGATAGCGGCGGATAGACGCGGCCGCGCTCGATGTCGGAGTCTTTTACCTGGTTCGCGAGAGAGTGCGCCGCCGCAAGGAACATCTCGTCCGTCACGATGCGGGACTGGCTCACGATCACGCCGAGCCCAACGCCGGGGAAAATGTAGGCATTGTTGCCCTGGCCAGGGACAAACGTCTGGTTGTTGTAGTCGACAGGATCGAACGGACTGCCGCTTGCGAATACCGCGCGGCCTTCTGACCAGGTGTAAGCCTGTTCGGCTGTGCACTCGGCCATTGAGGTTGGATTCGATAGTGCGAATATGATGGGTCGTTCGTTGTATTCGCTCATCGCTTCGACGACGTCCTTGGTAAACGTCTGTGGCTGGCCGGAGAGGCCCAGCAGCGCCGTCGGCTTAAGTGCATGGACTGCGTCGAGCAGGTTATCGATGTATTCATGCTCGTGTGCATAGGCCTGCTTGTGAACGGCAAGATTTTCGCGCTCGTTGCAAACGAGTCCGCGGCTGTCGACGAACCAGCAGTGCTTGCGAGCTTCTTCATCGGTGAGGCCTTCTTCCTTGAGCGCCGCGATAAAGACATCGGCGATGCCGATGCCGGCCTCGCCAGCGCCGAGGAACAGCAACTTCTGGTCGCTAAGCTCCTGGCCCGTAATCCGCATCGAGGCGATGATGCCGGCGACGGCAACGGCGCCTGTACCCTGGATGTCGTCATCGAACAGGCAGGTGTTGTTGCGATAGCCGCTCAGCAGCCGGAATGCGTTGGTATTGCCGAAGTCTTCGATCTGAATCAAGACGCCAGGGAAGACTTCCTTGGCGGCCTGGATGAACTCGTCGAATAGCTCGTCGTATTCCTTGCCACGGGCGCGATGCCGCTCGATGCCGTTGTACAACGGATCGTTGAGGAGTTGTTCGTTGTTCGTGCCCACATCAAGCATGACGGGCAGGCATTCAGTCGGTGGGATGCCGGCACAGGCGGTGTACAGGGACAACTTGCCGATCGGGATGCCCATGCCCTGTGCGCCCTGGTCGCCGAGGCCCAGTATCCGTTCGCCGTCCGTGACGACGATGATGCGGGCATTCTTGTGCGGCCAGTTCTGCAGGATTTCCTTGATCCTGCCCTTGTCGTTCAGCGACACGTAGAATCCGCGCGGCTTACGGTAGATGTGCTGGAATTCCTGGCAGGCCTTGCCCACCGTCGGCGTGTAGATGATCGGCATCATCTCTTCAAGATTGTTCATAACCACGCGGTAAAACAGGTTTTCGTTGCGGTCCTGCAGGGCAATCAGGTACAGGTAGCGTTCGAGATCCGTCGACTTCTCCCGAATATTCCCCAGGACACGTAATTCCTGCTCGGCCATGCTATGGACACGGGGCGGCAGCAGGCCCCGCAGCTTGAGTTCATCACGTTCGGCGTCCGTGAAAGCGGTGCCCTTGTTGCGGATCGGGTCGTGAAGAATTTTTACGCCGCGGTGCAGGGCCGCAGCTTCTTGATTGGGAAGGTCTTTTTCAGGGAATTTGGCGACAGACATGAGGGCCTCCGAAAGGCGGTTTCAATCGCGAAAATACGCCTTTCTGGGTACTTTCATATAGGGGTTTCACACAGGAATGCCGCGGATTTTCGGCCTCAGTTCAGAGACGCCGAAGTGGCTTAAGTAGAAGCGCGTATCGGCCTTCGGCGGGGCTCTGGGTAGCATCAGGCAATAGCCCATAGGGAGATCCCTGCAATGAGCAGAAACGTCTTGATCATGGGAGCCGCGGGGCGCGACTTCCATGTGTTCAACTGTATGTATCGCGATAACGAGGACGTCAATGTCATCGCCTTCACTGCGACGCAAATTCCCCACATCGAGGATCGCCGCTATCCGGTCGAACTGGCGGGAGCGCTGTATCCCGATGGAATCCCGATCGTTCCCGAGGAGGAACTCGAACCCTACCTCGACAGTGGGGACGTCGATGAGGTCATCTTCGCCTACTCCGACGTCAGCAACGATTACCTCAAGAACAAGAGAGCACAGGTAGAGGGCAAGGGCGTCGCGTTCTCGACGTTCGACATCGAAGGGTCGATGTTGTCGTCGAAGAAACCTGTCATCGCAATCACGGCCGTACGCACCGGCTGCGGCAAGAGCCAGGTGTCCCGACGCATTACCGATATCCTGCGTGACCTGGGACTGAAGACGGTTGCGATTCGGCACCCCATGCCGTACGGCGATCTCGCCGCTCAGTCCGTCCAGCGCTTTGCAAGTTATGACGATCTCAAGAATAACGACTGCACTATCGAGGAACGCGAGGAATATGAGCCGCATATCGCAAACGGCGTCGTGGTCTACGCGGGCGTCGATTACGGAGCGATTCTGGCGAAGGCTGAAGAGGAGGCCGATGTGATTGTCTGGGACGGCGGTAACAACGACACGCCGTTCTACAAGCCCGACCTCTGGATCTGCGTCGCTGATCCCCACCGTCCTGGCGACGAACTGAGCTACTTCCCGGGCACGGCCAACTTCCGGCATGCCGACGTTATCCTCATCGGCAAAGTTGGGCATGCGGATCCCGCGGCCGTCGAACTCGTGCGCGGCAATGCGCGGCGCATTAATCCGTCCGCCACGGTGTTGTTGCGCGAGTCGCCCCTCGATATACCCGACCCCGATGCGATTACCGACAAGCGCGTGCTCGTGATCGAAGACGGCCCGACCACGACCCACGGCGGCATGCCTTACGGTGCCGGCATCATGGCGGCGACGATCTGCGGTGTCGGTGAACTGGTCGATCCGCGCCCGTACGCGATCGGTGAGATTGCCGAAACCTACGAGCAGTACCCGAACATCGGCGACCTGTTACCGGCCATGGGCTACGGCGACAAGCAGATCCAGGATCTTGAGAAGACCGTCAACGCGGTCGATTGTGACCTCGTCCTCGTCGCGACTCCGATCGACCTGACCCGGCTGATCGATATCGACAAGCCGAGCATGCGCATTGGCTACAGCCTGAAGCCTCTGGACGGGCAGCTGGCCGAGCTGGTCAGTGAGACCGTGAGATCAGGAGGTCACGTCGCCGCCTGAAGGTCGGCAAAATAGGTCTCGATGCTCGCGCGCAGGTCCGCTTCCTGAGCCTCCCAGCGGCGCATGGCGTCCTGGATACGAGGATCGGCGACAATCTGGGCGTACTGTGGCTGCGACAGTACCTCCCGCCAGTTCGGGTACAGCGCGACCGGCTGCGTAAACAGTTCATCGAGCGCGACCTCGATCGCTGCCGCGATTTCGCCGCGCAGCGTCAAAATGCCGACGTGATTGACGGCGTTCTCGGTGGGGTCGGCGCCCATCGACTCGGCGAATGCGAGCAGGACGTCCAGCCTGCGCAGAAGTTCGTCACGCGGCAGTGTGTGATACCAGCCGTCGAATACCGTCCCCTGCACACCGCGAAATTTCATCGAGACTCCGCCCGAGTCGACATCGAATATGCCGGGCTGCTGCTCCTCGAGCCACGCCAACTCTTCGTCAATCTGCCCGGTTCTCACGGCCGTCCGGATCAGGTGCTGGACGGCGCCGCCAAACGCAAAGCGACGGTCTTCTATATCGTCTTCAACCGCACGGCGGGCCGCCTCGATACTGCCTTCCAGATCGCCGATAGCCCGCGCGCGGGCAAGTTCTATCTGGTAAGCAATGGTGCTGGTCGGCGCCAGCGTGAGTACCCGATCGCGGAAGTCGTCGGCAATGTCGACGAGACCAAGCTGATAAAGGAATAACGAGAGGATGCCGGGGAGCTCATGATCCTCCGGATCGACCGCGATGGCGTTCATGAACTGCGTGACCATGGTGATGGCATCGCCGGATCGCAGGGCAACCGAACCCAGGTAGCTGTATGCGTTCGGCTGCTGAGGCTCGAGTTCCAGCGACCGTTCGAGCGCGGCTTTCGCCTCATCCCAACGCCGCAGGCGCATATAAGCTGTGCCCAGTTCGTAGTGCAGGGACGGGTTGAACCTGTCGAGTGACAGGGCCCCCTGCAGCAGGGGCAGACTCTTCTCGTTTTGCTGCAATGCCGTGTACGCGCGCACCAGCAGGATACGCGGCTCGTAGGACGCCGGTGAGCTGTTTACGATGGCCTCGAGTTCGCTGGCGAGGTCCGGCAGCGCGGCTTCGTCGCCACTGGCAATCAGCGACATGGCCTTTGCATAGGTAGAGGTCGCTTTGGCGACCGGATCGTCGGGTTTAACCGCAAGAACCTGGTCGGTGATGGCGATAATTTCGGCATTGGCGGTCTCCGGGTCCATCAGCCCGGTCTCCGCCTGGTGCACGTAGCTATTGGCCAGCTCCGACTTGGCTTCGATGAAATCCGGATCGATCAGCAGGGCGCTCTTGAGCAGGGTCTCAGCCGCCAGCAAGCCCGCGTAAGAGTAGGTCGCTCGTGCCTTACGCGCCTGCAGATAGAGCTCGTAGGCATCGTAGTTTTCAGTGGTGATGCCGGTCACCTGCGCGTAAGAGTCGGTGCCCAGCAGCGACGCGGACAATGCGTTTCGAACCTGCTGTGCAATTTCGTCCTGGATCACGAAGACGTCGGTAAACTCGCGGTCGAAGTTCTTCGACCAGATATGAAAACCATCGCTTGCGCGGATCAGCTGCGCTGTGACTCGAATCTGGTCGCCGGCACGCTGCACGCTGCCTTCAAGGATATGGGCGACTTCGAGCGCTGCCGCTATCTCCTGGATGCTCCTGTTCTGGCCCTTGAACGCGAAGCTTGAAGTACGCGCCGCTACCTGGAGATCGGGGACCTGTGCGAGCATGTGCAGCAAGGTCTCGGTCAGCCCGTCCGAGAAATACTCGTTGTCCTTGTCGCCGGACATGTTGTCGAACGGCAGCACGGCAATTGAGGTCGCACTGATGCCGAGATCGATGTCGGATGGGTCGTCTGCGGTATAGCGAGCGCTGAACAGGCCGATCACGATAATCAGCACGACGGCTACGGCAACCGCTGCCTGGTCCACACGTCTCGCGAAGCGGTTGGCACCGGGATGCTCGCGGTCGACTTCGTGCTCGCGCTTGATGCCCTCGGGCGTAATCTCGAAGAACCAGCTCAGGACGACGACTGGAATGAATCCAAACGCAAAAATCAGGATGACCGCGCGTGCGGCCCAGTCGGGTGCACCAATTTCGGGCAGGATCGTCGTGAGTACTTCGGTCAGCAGCCAGCCTACCACCAGGTACCCGGCAGCAACGCGAAGGACGTTTCGACGTCTAAGTTCGGCGACAAGTGACATTCAGGACTCCGCACGTGCCCGTGCGTTGGAGATTACACGATATTTAGATGCGTGATGGGCCCTGAAGGTTTCAAATTAAGCGCGCAGATCCTCGTGAATTTCCTGTGCCGCGGTTTTGCCGGCACCGGCTGCGAGAATTACCGTGGCGGCGCCGGTCACGGCGTCACCACCGGCAAACACATGCTCGCGTGACGTCTCGGAGGAATTGTCATGAACGACCAGGCAGCCCCACTTGTTGGACTCGAGGCCCTTCGTCGTTTGCAGCAGCAATGGATTCGGCTTGTTGCCTATTGATAGCACGACATTGTCTACCGGCATGACGAACTCGGAGCCTTCAATCGGGACGGGCCGCGCACGGCCTGACGCGTCGGGCTCGCCGAGTTCCATACGGATACACTTGAGGCCCGTCACCCAGCCATCCTCGTCGCCGAGCACCTCGATCGGGTTGGTCAGCCAGTGGAATTCGACGCCTTCCTCGATGGCATGGTGATGCTCTTCGACGCGAGCCGTCATTTCCTTATCGCTGCGGCGATACACGATCATGCCCTTTTCAGCCCCGACGCGCAGTGCGGTGCGCACCGTGTCCATGGCGGTGTTGCCGGCACCGATAACGGCGACGCGCTTGCCGACCATGACGGGCGTATCGGCATTCGGGAAGTCATTGGCGTGCATCAGGTTCACGCGCGTCAGGAACTCGTTGGCCGAGTAGACACCGTTGAGGTTCTCGCCAGGGATACCCATGAAGGAGGGCAGGCCGGCCCCCGTGCCGATAAATACGGCCGAGAACCCCATCTCGCCCATGAGCTGGTCCATCGTGATCGTCTTGCCAATGATGACGTTGCAGACGATTTCAACGCCCAGCTTCCTGAGCTGGTCGATCTCCCAGTCCAGCACGTCCTTGGGCAGACGAAACTCGGGAATACCATAGCGCAGGACACCACCGGGCGCATGCAGCGCCTCGAAGATCGTTACGGGATAGCCGAGGCGTGCCAGTTCGCCCGCACACACGAGGCCCGCGGGGCCCGAGCCGATGATCGCGACTTTCTCGGCACGGTCCAGTTTGACGGTGACGTCGACCGGCGGCTGTGCCATTTCCCAGTCAGCGACAAAGCGCTCGAGATAGCCAATAGCTACGGGCTTGAAGCGAATGCCAACTGAACATTGTTCTTCGCACTGCACTTCCTGCGGGCAGACGCGGCCGCAGACAGCAGGCAGAGGATTCGACGCACGCAGCACTTCGGCGGCGCCGCGCATGTCGCCCGATGCTACCCTGTGAACGAAGTCGGGAATCGGCACACGGACCGGGCAGCCTTCGATACAGACCGGGTCCTGGCAGCGCAGGCAACGCTCGGCTTCGAACTGCGCATGCGCAATGCCGTAGCCTTCGTTAACTTCCTCGAAATCATGCGAGCGGAGTGCCGCATCGCGTTCGGGCATGGGTGTTTTGTCAACGCGTTTTACAGGCATCAGACTTGTCCCACGGCAAGCTTGCGGCATTCCGTACGGTCTTTCGACTCAGCCTCTTGCTTGACGTACATCTTGTTACGACGAACGGCCTCTTCAAAATCGACCTGGTGGGCATCGAAGAACGGGCCGTCAACGCAGGCAAACTTCACTTCGTTATTAACAGTAACGCGACAGCCGCCGCACATGCCGGTGCCGTCGATCATCAGCGGATCGAGCGACACGAGCGTCGGGATATCCTTGCCGCGCGTAGTCTCGGTGACGGCGCGCATCATCGGCATCGGGCCGATGGCAACGACCATGTCGGGGCGTCCCGGCCCGTCGCCGTCGATCAACTGTGCCAGGCGTTCCGTGACAAAGCCGTGAAATCCCTCGGAGCCGTCGTCGGTGCAGAGTTCCAGGTTGTCACAGACTTCAGTCAATTCCTCATTGAGAATCAACAGGTCCTTTTCGCGTGCGCCGTTGATAATCGTCGTGGTGTCGCCCCGCTGGCGCAGCTCGCGCATCAGGCAGAGCAGGGCCGCAGCGCCAAAGCCGCCGCCGATTCCGACGATATGACCTTCGACCGGTATCTCGAGCGGCATGCCGAGCGGTCCGACGAGGTCGCGGATTTCATCCCCGACTTCCAGCTGTCCGAGTAAGCGTGTGGTCGTGCCGACTTCCTGCACGACAATCGTCAATGTGCCTTCATCGCGATCGTAATCGGCGATCGTCAGGGGAATGCGTTCGCCGCCTTCACGTACGCGCACGATGACGAACTGCCCGGGCTTCGCGGCCTTCGCGACCAGCGGCGCATCCACCTTGTACAGCTTGGTGATGGGCGTCAGCGGACGTTTTTCAAGGATTTTGGGCATCGTCTACAGCTCCGGGTGTTCGGACTTGATCTTCAGTTTGCGCCAGCGTGTCTCCACCTCTAGCTCGATCATCCCGAGCCGTTCAGCGTTCTCGGCTTCCAGCATGTGCTTGGTCTTGCCCATCTGCCCGAGCCAGGCGCCAACCGTGCGGCGCCGTCCGATGGCATCCGGATCGTACGTGACCAGCGTGTGACCTTTCTCCACTTCGTAAAGCGGGAAGAAGCAACAGTCGATCGCGGTTTGCAGGACCTCCTGCGCTGCGTCGTCCTTGGTGCGCCAGTTCAGCGGACAGAACGACAGAACCTTGCCGTACACGAGGCCTTCGCGCTGCGCATACCACTGTGCCTTGCTGATCTTGCGCATGAAGTCCTCGGGATAGCCTTCACTGGCCGTGAAGACGTAGGGCAGGTTACAGGCGGCGAATATCTGCGCCGTGTCCTTGTGGTGGAAGCGTTTGCCCGACAGTTTGTCACCGACCTCGCTTGTTGAGGTGCGGTGGCCGAACGGCGTTGCGTAGGATAGCTGCGAGCCGGTGTTCATGTAGCCCTGGTTGTCGTATTCGAGGATGATCATCTTGTGGTTGCGATGCGCCGTGCCGAGCGCCGCGCCCATGCCGATGTCCATACCGCCGTCGCCTGTGACCATGATGAAGGTTGTGTCTTCGCCTTCCGGTGCTGCCGGGATTTCACCTCGACGGATGCGCTCGTGGTACATCTCGACCAGGCCGGACAGCGTTGCCGCGCCGTTCTGGAACAGGTTATGGATATAGGTAATACGATGAGCCGTCTTTGGGTAACCCGTCGTAGTGACCATGGCGCAGCCGGTCTGGAACAGGACGACAATGTTACCTTCGAGCACGTTGTACGCTTGCCGCAGCATCGGGAAGAAGCCACAGCCCGGGCAGGCACCGTGTCCCGGCGCAATCCGCGATGGGGTCGTGGTCATCTCCCACAGCGGCTTGAGCTCAACCTCGAGTTTGTTGGTTTCGGGGTTAGGCGTGACGGTCGCCATGCCGCGGGAAACCTCTTCCGCCTTGATAGGCGGCAGGCCCGGGGCAGGGCCCGCGTCATCGTCGCCGGCGTAGGCGCCGTGATACTCGAACGGAACCTCGACCTTGCCGGTCTCGGCTGCCGTCAGCGCTTCGTGGAAGAACTCCTCAGCATCCGCGTCATAGAAATCCTTGCCGCCCAGGCCGTATACACGGCTCATCACCAGGGTTCTATTGTCAGGGTCCTGTTGCAGAGCAGCACGAACTTCCAGCGACAGGTTGCCGCCTTCAGCGCCGTAAGAATCACCGCGATCGCCGACAACGACGGCGCGAACGTTCTTTAAAAGTCTGCGGATTTCGTCGGTCGGGAACGGCCGCAGCACATTAGGTGAAACAACGCCGACCTTGTGCCCTTTCTCACGCATCTTATCGGCAACGCCCTTGGCGTTTTCGGCGGCTGAATTGAGAAGCACGAGGGCAACGTCGGCATCGTCCATCCGGTAAGCGTCCACCGTGCGGTAGTCGCGTCCCGAGAATGCATAAAACTCCTGGAAAATTTCGGGAATGACGCGCCGAGCCGCTTCCATGGCCTGGTGTTGTTGCACCTTGTTGTTGATTAGGTCCGGATCGTTCATGTACGGCCCGAAAGTGACGGGCCGGTCCGGATCCAGTGCGCTGTAGGGGTCTTCCCGTTCGCCAACGAACGCCTTAACGGCCTCAGGGTCGTCAAATCGATCGATGCGCCGTTTCTGGTGACTCGTCAGGAAGCCGTCGTAAGCCACGATGACGGGCAGACGAACGTCAGGATGTTCGCCGATCCTGACCGCGGCGAAGTTCATGTCGTAAGCAGATTGTGGATCGCGCGCCATGAGAATGATCCAGCCGGCATTCAAGACGAAATAGATGTCTGAATGATCACAGCGAATATCGAGTGGGCCCGAGACGGTGCGTGTCGATACGTTCAGGACCATCGGTACGCGGGTACCCGACTGCACCGGCAATTGTTCGAGGGAATACAACAGGCCCTGCGACGACGTCGCGTTCAGTACGCGTCCACCACCCAGCGCCGCGCCGTAGCAGATGCCGGCCGCACCGTGCTCGCCATCGGCCGGGATCATCACGATGTCGTGTTCACCGTCGGCCTGCATCTTCGACAAGGTTTCGGCGACCTCGGTCGAGGGCGTTATCGGGAAGTAGCCCATGACATGGAAGCCGATGTCACGTGCAGCGAGTGCCGCGGCTTCATTGCCGCTCTTGAAATCGTGAACCTGGGCGACGGGGCCTGAGCGGGTTACTGCTGTTGAATCAAGCATGTTTGCCTCCTGCCGCGGATGTGAGCTCGGTGAATAACGGGACGCGCAGCTCATCGGCCTTGCCCGGCAATTCGGCTTCGCGCGTCATGGCGCTCGTCGAGCACGTCTCGACACAGCGCATGCAGCCCTTGCAATACTGGTAGTCAATGCCGTCGAGTTTGACGAGCGGCTTGCCGTCCTCATCCGTATGCGTCGACCAGACGAGGCACAGGTCGGGGCAGACCATGTCGCACATGCCGCAGTCGATGCACTTGTCCCTGTCGAGAACCGGCATCCAGCCGGTACGCGAGGTATGCAGGTCGTTGTGAGCCGTATTACCCGGTGTCGGCAGCACGCCGCCAATGGGGGCGGTGCGATAACCCCACACGGGATTGGAGGACATCGTCGGCACATTCCCGTCGAGCTTGCCGATGTTCTTTATGAATTCGACTTCGTCAGCGCCGCGGCTAAATGCGCGCTCGTTTGCCGTGGCGATCTTCTTGCTCTTGCTGGCAAAGGTTGCGGTGAGGGCATCGAGAACCGCCTGCCGCCGGAGTAGCGGCACGGCTTCTGCCAGGGTGCCAATGAGTACCGCGTTTTCACGCGAGCTCTCTTCGAACGCGATCTTTTGCGCATCGACGCGGATCACTTTCGCCGTCTTTGGCAAGAGCGACAGCCCTACCGGAACGTCGCCTTCGTGCCCCGCGTAAATCAGGGTGCCATTCGCTTTCAGGCCGGATAGCGTGGCGGGGTGCGCCAGGAGGCCGCTGTGAAAGACGACAATCACATCCGGCTCTTCGATTGGCGCACTCGTTCGAATCGCCTTGTCGGCCGGGGCAAGTCGTATGAATGAACGCACGACAGAGCCCTTTTTCTCAGAGCCGTAGGATGAAAAGTGTGAGCCGTTCATATTCATTCTCAGAACAGCTGCGCTGGCGACTATTTTTCCAGCAACGTGGGCGCCAAGCCCACCGATAGATTCAAAGCGGATTTCGAAAAACTCCGCCCCGTTGGGCATAGAGACTTCCCGGGTCATGGACCTGCTCCCTTGGCGTGCAACGATCGCACCCTGACACGTTTAGCTTACGCCGGGCCGTCCTCTTATGAATACGCAACTTCCGTACCTCGCTTACGTACTTCTTTCCGGCGGCAGGCAGCGGCAACAGGAACCACGCTTGCCAGCTATTGCCTTGTCCCTAACGTGAAGCAGGCTATACTCAGAGAAATCCGCCTGGAAGAGAGTCCGGTCGCAACATAGGCTTTATGAAGCAGCCAGAGGACATTAGAAATACCGGGCCGCGAAAACTCTCTGCGGTGTCGGCGGCATTTGTCGCCAATATTGACTTTCTCAAGCGATTCCTGGCACGGTTTTTTTCCGATCGCCAGGACATAGAAGACGTCGCTCAGGAAGCCTATCTTCGTGCCTATGTTGCCGAGCAGAAGAAGGAAATTGAGCAGCCCAAGGCCTTTCTGTTCCGTATCGCCAGGAACCTGGCGCTCACGCAGCTTACAAGGAAGTCCAAACAGATTACCGATTACATTGAGGATTCCGCCGACTCAGTAGTTATAGAAGGTGGAGCAACGGTAGATAGCGAAGTAGAGGCCCAGCAGTCATTTGGGCTCTATTGTGAAGCTGTTGCCGCATTGCCGGAGAAGTGCCGGCAGGTATTCCTGCTGCGCAAGGTCCATGGGTTGCCGCACAAGGAGATCGCGGAGCGCATGTCGATGTCGGTGAGTTCAGTAGAAAAGTATCTGCGTAGAGGTGTCCTGGAGACTAAGGCATTTGTACGCGAGCGCGAAGGTCTCGCGCCGGACCGGGATGCAGTAACTGCGGTGAATCGTAGACGTGACCAGGGTGTTTGATGAGTGAAAACGTAGTCAATTTTCCGAGCCAGAGAGCCGTTGAGGAGGAGGCTGCCGCGTGGCTCATAACGCTGGACGGAGACAGAGTACCCTCTGTCGAGGAGCTCGAAGCACTTCGCGAATGGCTTGACCGTAGCCCTGAGCATCGGGCGCAGCTTAGTAGTCTTGCCGGATTCTGGGGCAAGCTGAACGTACTCACGGAACTGGCCGTACCGCTGGGGCACCCGCAATCTCAGGCCCCTGGAAGAGTGGGCGGGCCGGCGTATCGGCCTATGCGACATTTCTTGCACGCTGGTTTGATAGCCGCAACTCTTGTTATCGGGCTTGGACTGGCGCTGGTGTACAAGGAGCAGCCCGATCCGATAGTGAATAGTAACGGTCTGTATGCAACCACGGTCGGTCAACAGCAGTCGACAGCACTCGCTGACGATTCAATCGTCCTGCTCAATACCGATACTCAAATCAGGGTCGAGTTTGACGAGAATTATCGAAATATCTATTTCCTGCAAGGCGAGGCTCATTTCACGGTCGCGAAAGACCCCGAACGTCCGTTTCGTGTCTACGTTGGCGAGAGAATGGTGCAGGCCGTTGGGACGGCCTTTAGCGTATATCTCAAGGGATCTGAGGTCGATGTAACGGTTACCGAGGGACAGGTAGCGTTGGCGACGGTGGTTGGGGCAGGTGACGGCAGGTTGCCGCAGCAGGTCAGGCGGATCGATGCCGGAGGATCCGGTGCAGTTTCTCCGGTGGATAGCCCGACCATCGAGCAGATTGGCACAGTGAGCGCGGGTGAAAGCGCCACGCTACGCAAGAGCGAGGATGTGGATGCTGCGGGTACTCTGAAAACTGTTGAAAGTGTCGAGCCACAGGATATGGCGCGGCGGTTGTCCTGGCGAGAGGGCATGCTGGTTTTCAACGGTGACGCACTGGAGGTCGTGGTGGATGAGATTAGCCGCTATACGACCGTATCCATCGAGTTTTCTGATCCTGCACTCAGGGCGACCAGGATCGGCGGCCAGTTTCCGATCGGTGAAACTGATGCCATGTTCGACGCGCTCGAAGCCAATTTCCAACTCCGGATAACGCGTCTGGGCGATGATAGGGTGCTGCTCTCCTCAATCGAACCGTAATGCACGTCCGCAGTTTCCGTGATTGTAACGATGACCCATCTAGCTGATGCTCGGGCAGTACGGGGGAGCATTGTTGGTTTCAGGCAACAAATTGGGGTCCATACCAAATAAATCACCGTTCTCTTACGGGTTTGTTTCTCTCACTGGTTATGTAGCTGACCAGGCCGAGATTTGTGGACGGTTGTCGTCCGCGCATCGCTGGCAGGTTGTTGGAGAAACGCAACGAAAGATGATCCGAGCGATCGTTATTTGCGTCACTTGGATTGTCCTGGCTGCTCACAGCGGCACGAGTGCTGCGAACAGCCTGAATGAAGAGCAGCTTCACGACATCAATATTCCGTCTCTGAATGCTGCTGAAGCGTTGAACAGTCTGGCAGAGCAGACCGGCGCGATAATGCTGTTCCCCTATGACCTTGCCGAATCCCGACAAGCCAATGAAGTCGTCGGGCGCTATACGCTGACTGATGCTTTGAGCGAGTTGCTCAAAGGCTCCGGACTTTCCAGCGGCCTTTCTGACAAACGCGTGATCCAGATAGCTCTCGATGAGCCAGTTGATCAACACAAAGAGGAAGGGAAAATGGCCACCCCAAAAGTACCGTTAAGAAAAACAGTAGGTACGTTTATCGCGTCGCTCTTTATAGCGACTGGAGCCAGCGCGCAGAATGAGCCTGACACTGAAGACTCATTGGAGGAGATCGTTGTTACGGGCTCGCGGATTCCCCGCGATAGCTTTAACGTATCCACGCCGCTGGTCAGTATAGATTCCGAGGCAATAACGGATGCTGGTCTTGGCTCATTGGCGGAAGTCCTGATCGACGAAATGCCGGCTCTGTACGAATCGAGCAGCAATATGAATTCGCAGTCCCAGATCGGCAATACCGGTGTGACGTCCGCCAACCTGCGCCGACTGGGCAGTAACAGGACCCTGGTGCTGATGGATGGCAGGCGCATTGTTACCAACGCCTACGGCAGTAGAACGACCAGCTTTAACACTATTCCGTCGGGCATCGTTAATCGCGTCGAGGTCGTCACGGGCGGTTCCTCCGCCACGTACGGCTCAGACGCTATTTCCGGAGTGATAAACATCATCACTCAACAAGACCAGGAAGGTTTCAGTTTCGATGCTCGTACCGGTTTCACCACAGAAGGTGGCGGTGAAGAGTATTCAATCGATCTGGACTATGGCACCCGCTTTGCAGACGGACGCGGATACCTGTTCCTCGCCGCAAGCTATGACGAAGAAATGGGTATCGACAACAAGGATCGTGATCGTGCTCAACTCGAAGCCGACTTCGACTGGAACGCGTCGGAGATGTGCAACGAGATGCAAACCGAAACGGGTGACCAGTGCATGCGCGACATCAGTCCATCGGACTGGCGCGACCGCAGTGACGGAATACTCGGCGGCGTGTTCGACGAGGGTGGTGGTAATTTCTGGTACAACGAAGACGGCTTGCAAACCGGTTGGTCAGAAGAGCGTGACGGAATATTCAGCCGCCAGTGGGACGTGATCAAGATTCCGAACGATCAGATAGCTGTGGCTGCCAAGATCGACTACGAGCTCTCAGACAATATCGATACCTATGTCCAGGTGCAGTACAGCAGGAACGATTCATTTAACTTCAAATCGATGGAAGACGAGTATGAAGGAGGTCGGGTTGCAACCATTGACCGTGTAACAGGTGCGCCGGGTCAAATAACACCGGGCTACATTCCGTTGACGAACCCGTTCATACCAGCCGAGATTCTAAACGACCCGGATGTGCAAGCCGATGGCAGGCTCTCCTGGGACCGACGGATGGCCGAAGTCGGCAATATCACAACCGACAATGAGCGTACTACGTGGCGTACCTGGGGTGGCCTGCGGGGCGTCATGTTTGACGACTGGGACTGGGATCTGTCTGTGGGCTATGGCAATTTCGAGCAGTACCAGGTTCGATCAAATGAGATAGACGTCGCCAGGGAACGACTGGCACTCGATGCCGAACTGGCACCCGACGGCGTTACGGTCCAGTGCGCTGATCCCACAGCTCGTGCGGAAGGTTGCGTACCCCTGAATCTCTTTGGCGTCGGCTCTATTTCGCCCGAAGCGGCCGACTGGATACGCGTCAATCCGATTATCAATCCCACGGTTGAGCTGATCAATGTGCTCGGCTATACGACCGGCGAACTATTTGAGATGCCGGCCGGGACCGTGGGTGCGGTATTTGGGTTTGAATGGCGTCGTGACAGCATGAACCTGAGAGTTAGTGACGGCCCCAGGTACGGCGGTATCACGTTCAACCTGGTTCCACCTATCAAGGGTGACTTCGACGTTGCAGAACTGTTTACGGAGATGTCGTTCCCGCTTGCTGAGCAACTGACAGCCGATGTCTCCCTGCGAGTTGCCGACTACAGCATGAAGAACATCGATACTGTATTCAGCTACTCCACAGGCCTGGTTTGGGAGCCAGTTGACGGTTACATGCTTCGTGCTAATTTCTCGCGTGCGCAACGTGCGCCGGACATTACCGAGCTGCTGTCTCCTCGGCGTGGTGACTACGATAGCTTCGATGATATTTGCGCGGATGTTTCGGAAACGTCGACGGAGACCGGTCACGACAATTGTCGTCTGGAACCTGCAATCGCTGCGCTGATTGCCGCCGATCCAGTCAATTTCGTCTTTGAAGATGAGAATAGCGGCTACGGACCGGCGATTGGCAATGAGAACCTGTTCGAAGAGACGGCCGACACCTACACTATTGGATTCAGCATCGCGCCTGCATTCCTCGAGGGCTTCCGTCTCGCGGTTGATTACTATGACATCACGATCGAAGACGCCATCATAGAAATGGAAAACTCTGAGATCATGAAGCAGTGTTATGCCTCATCCGTTACTTTCGGCCAGCCGAATATATTTTGTGATGATATTACCCGTGATAGTGACGGTCAGATTGTCGAAATTCTGAATCGCCAGCTAAATCTTAACGAACAGAGGACCAGTGGTTTCGATGTGGCTCTGGACTATGTGTTTGATACGGATAGCATGGGTGAATTTCAATTTGTAACGCATTACACACACATCAGTGAGCATGAGGAGGATTTCGACGGTATCGATGGCGTGGTGACTGTTGACTTCAATAATCAACTTGATTTCGGGATCTTCGAAGATGTCGCGACGGCCTCTCTGGCGTGGCGCAAGGATGACTGGCGTCTCCGCTGGCGCACAACGTGGAAGGGCCCCATTATCGATCACAATGATCGTGTTGAGGAGTACCTGGAAGATGTTGCCGACAATGACGCACTATGCGCCGCTGGCGATCCGGATTGTGTAGAAAACCCGGAAGTTGCAGGGTACCTGTTCTATGGTTCATACATCAGGCACGACCTGTCAGCATCC
The DNA here is from genome assembly GCA_945787845.1 of uncultured Woeseiaceae bacterium. Lineage (GTDB taxonomy): Bacteria > Pseudomonadota > Gammaproteobacteria > Steroidobacterales > Woeseiaceae > UBA1847. The sequence continues at coordinate 37,945 of CALZJH010000020.1, forward strand.
TACGACATGACGTTGGATAGCGGCGCAGCCGTGAACGTATACGCTGGTATCAGGAATATGTTTGACAAGGATGTTTTCGTTCCGCGTACCGGTGATGCCTATGAAGGCGGCATCGGTAACTACGACAGCAAGTTCGGTGGCGGCATCGGTCGTTACGTATATGTCGGAATGGAAATGCGATTCGACGACTAGTAGATTCGCCTCTATGAGTTACTTCCGAAGAACAGACCAGCCCGGTAACCGGGCTGGTCTCACGACCGTTCGAATACTTCAAATACTGCTTTGTCTCTGCGTGCCGTTGTCGCCGGCGCATGCAGACGATTGGCATTTTCAGGATGTCGATAGAGTCGTAGCGTTCGGTGACGTTCATGGCGCCTACGACGCGCTGGTCACTACGCTACAAAACGCAGAAATAATCGACGAACAGACCCGCTGGGTTGGTGGCAAAACGCACTTGGTGAGTACTGGCGACTTGCTGGATCGTGGGGCCGAGTCGCGGCGTGTCATGGATCTCATGATGCGACTGGAGCGAGAAGCGGCGCTGGCCGGAGGCCGCGTGCACCAACTGCTTGGAAACCACGAGGTCATGAACCTCATCGGCGATCTTCGTTATGTTGCCGGCGAGGAATATGCCGCGTTCGAGGACATGGAGTCGGAAGAGGAGCGGGACGCCTGGTTCCAGCGGTATCGCGAAGGCGGACCGGCGGAAATGGACGAAGCGGCCGCGCGGCGGGACTTCTTGAAGAAGGCACCGCCAGGGTATTTCGCGCACCGCCGAGCATTTCGACGAGATGGGCACTACGGTAAGTGGTTGCTCGAAAAGCCATTCATGATCGTTATCAATAATGTGGCGTTCGTGCACGGCGGGGCACCGATCTACGCGGCCGAGCACGGGATTGGTGGCATTAATGTCGGACTCAAGGCGGAACTTGTCGGCTATCTGGAAGCATCGGAGGCACTCGTAGAAAGTGGCGTCCTGAGCCCCATAGTCGGATTCAAACAGGTTCCAGGCGTGCTCGTGGCATTGCTGGAGGCTGGCCAACTGCTGGGTACAGACGTTGCGTCGGCCCAGGCCGCAATACGGCTTAGCAAGTCGCCCCTGCACGGACCGCCAGGGCCGACCTGGTACAGAGGCACGTCCAGATGCAATCGCTTCGTCGAGGTGCCTACATTGGATGCGGTGCTGGATGAAATCGGTGCGACGCGGGTGGTGGTCGGTCACTCAACCGCTGTTAGTCGCAAAGTGCAGCAGAGATTGGGAGGACGCGTATTTGAGATCGACACGGGGATGCTGACTAGCGTGTACGGTGGCAGCGGCAATGCCCTTGTCTTTGAGGACGATGCGGTGACGGTCGTCAATCAGGACGAAAAGGAGGAGGTCACCCCTTTGGAGCAACCGATAAAGGTTGGTTTCAAGGATGGCGCACTTAGCGAGGATGACCTGGCACGGGTTCTCGCGGAGGGGAATATCGACGCAGTGGCTGTGGAAGGAGCTGACTGGCAACTGGTACAGGTCAGCTCAGGAAATGTAACGGTGTTCGCTTCGTTCCGCGTATTACCCGGACGATCCGGTTTCGCGCCTGAACTTGCAGCGTACCGGCTGGATCGCCAGCTTCGACTCGGGATGGTCCCAGTGACAGTGCGACGTAGCATTGACGGTCGAGATGGGACGCTCCAGTTCATTCCTGGAATCACGGTGACAGAGCGCGAACGCGTTGCCAGTGGCAAAGGCCAGGACGCAACCTGCCCGCTGGTAAAACAACATGATGCAATGCTGGTGTTTGACGCATTGGCCCACAATGTTTCCAGAACACCGTCATCGATGGTCTACAATCCGGGCGAGTGGTCCTTAATGCTCGTCGATAATGGCAGTGCATTCAGTCACGACAAAGGGAATACAAAGTACCTCAGGCAGCTGGGGGCGGTTATCGGTGACGAATGGCAAGTCGCACTGGGCGAACTCGATGACGATGTGTTGCGCACACAGCTTGGTGATGTATTGGACACCTGGCAATTGCGCGCGCTGAGCAGGCGACGTGACGCCCTGATTCAATAGGGAGACTACAGTGAAGTTCTTCTTTTCCCTGATTTGTGTTTTTCTGTTTCTGGTCGGCTGCACAGCGGAACCCGAAACGGTTGACTACAGCGAGCTCGATATCACTACCCTGCAGCAGCTCATGCAGGATGGTGAACTAACTTCCGTGAAACTCACCCGGTTCTATCTGCAACGCATCGAGTCGATCGACCGTGGCGAACATGGGCTCAACGCCATTATCGAAGCAAACCCGGAGGCACTCGATATTGCGGCGGCGCTGGACGAGGAGAGGCAGGCCAGCGGGCCGAGGGGCCTGATGCATGGTATTCCCGTCGTATTGAAAGCCAATATCGATACAGGCGATCAAATGGCTACCACGGCGGGTTCGCTGGCGCTGGATGGGCACCAGCCATCTGTCGATGCATTCCACGTTACGAAGCTCAGGGAGGCTGGCGCGGTAATCCTGGCGAAGGCCAACCTGAGTGAATGGGCGAATTTCCGCTCGACGAATTCCTCGAGTGGGTGGAGCAGCATCGGCGGCCAGACGCACAACCCCTATGGTTCGGGCCGCAATCCTTGCGGTTCGTCCAGTGGGTCGGCAGTTGCGGTTGCGGCCAGTCTCACCAGCGTGGCTGTTGGCACAGAGACAAACGGCTCGGTCGTATGCCCCTCCAGCGTTAACGGAATCGTTGGTATCAAACCGAGCCTCGGCCTGGTGAGTCGCAGCGGCGTTATCCCAATCGCGCACAGCCAGGATACTGCGGGCCCAATGGGTCGGACTGTAGCCGATGCGGCCATCTTGCTGACCGCCATGGTCGGCCGGGATCCCGCTGATCCATTGGCAGAAAGGTTCCCACAAGCAGTACCGGACTACGCGGCGAACTTGTCGAAAGACGCCCTGAACGGTGCGCGAATTGGTGTATTGCGCACACACAACGGCGCAGGCAATGACGCGCGTGTCGATCAGATCCTCACTGACACTATTGCGACACTAGAGTCCCTGGGTGCTGAAGTCGTTGATCCTGTCGAGATAGACACTGAGGGCATGGGGTCCGCGAGCCGAACAGTGCTGTACTTCGAGTTCAAAGCCGACCTGAACGCCTATTTGCAGAGTTCGGCAGCGCCGATGCAGACGATGGCCGATATCATCGCATTCAACGAAGAACATGCTGACGTCGTAATGCCGTTCTTTGGCCAGGAACGAATGTTGGCGGCGCAGGAGAAAGGACCGCTGACCAGCCGCGAGTACCTTGATGCACTCGCACTGAGCAAACAAATCTCACAAGCGGGCATCAACAATGCCCTGGAGGAATTTGACCTCGACGCACTTATCGCGCCGACGCGCGGTCCCGCCTGGATGACGGACAATGTCAGCGGCGATCATTCGTCCGGTATTTCCAGTTCGTCGCTTGCTGCAATTTCCGGATACGCGAGTATCACCGTCCCGGCAGGCAATATTCTCGGCCTTCCAATCGGTGTCTCGTTTATTGGTGGCGACTTCAGTGACGCGAAGCTAATTGGGTATGCCTACGCGTTCGAGCAGGTGCGCCAGGCTAGGCAGCCGCCGGATCTTTGACAGAGGCGATGGCGGCCTCCACGGCGTCGAGCGACGGGTCGATCACAAGCGGTTCCGTCGTTACCGTCCGTGCGCGCGCAATGTCCTTGAGTCCGTTACCCGATACCAGGCAGACCACGATTTCGTCGGCTGCGACGAGGTCCTGTTTCACCATCATTTTCGCCGCTGCGAGCGGGGTGGCGGCCGCGGGCTCGGGAAATATGCCACTCTGAGAAGCCATCTCGGGAATGGCCGCGAGTATCTGTTCGTCGGTGACCGTCACCGCGATGCCGCCGGATTCGATGACGGCCCGCGTCGCGGCAAGCCCGTCGCGCGGCCGGTCAACCGAGATGGAATCGGCAACCGTGCTGGCCTCCACGGATTCGGGTGTGGCGGTCGCCCAGTCGGGCTGGCTGCTAGCGCTCATACGCCGGATGGTGCGACTGATCGCATCGCTGCGATTCGATTGTGCACAGTCAATCTTTGGCAGGCGATTGATAAGGCCGACTTTCTCGAGTTCCCGCCAGCCTTTCCACATGCCGCTCAGGATGTTGCCGTCGCCGGCCGGCACAATCACGCGGTCGGGGACGCGACCTTCGAGCGCGGCCCAGATCTCCCAGGCGCAGATCTTCTTGCCTTCACGCGTGAACGGGTTAATGCCGGTGCTGCGGTTGAACCAGTCGAAGCGCGTGGATGCGTCCATGCACAGGTCGAACGCATCGTCGTAGGTGCCGCGCACGGCGAGCACGGTCGCACCAAACGACAGGGCCTGGGTGAGCTTGGCGACCGGTGCCTTCTCGGGCACAAAGACAATGGCCCGCAGACCTGCCGCCGCCGCAATGCATGCCAGTGACGAGCCCGCATTACCTGTGCTCGCGGCTGAAACGATAGTCGCGCCGGCGTCCATTGCGCGCACGACGACAGCGCCACTTGCCCGGTCCTTGCTGGACGCGCTCGGGTTCACCGTGTCGTCTTTGAGGTACAGGTTGCGCAGGCCGATCGACCGCCCAAGGCGTTCGGCCGGGTAGAGCGGAGTGTTGCCTATCCGCAGCGGAATGCGCTTCGTGTTGTACGGTGCCTTCTTGATCTGGCGCAAAATCGTATCGCGATCGTTGATCACGTCGAGGTTGCCACCGCAGTCCGGACAGACCCAGCCCGAGAAGTCGGCCGCCTGGGTCTGGTCACACTGGAAACAACGGTATCCGTTCATGTCGGTTGTCCGTCAGGGCACGATATGCGTGCCGTAGATGCTACTGAGGTTCGCCCGCAGGTTATGCGGTTGCGTAATGATCACTTCCTCGCCACCCTGCTCGAGGAATTTCAATGCGCTCTCGATCTTCGGAAGCATGCTGCCGGCGGCGAACTGTCCGGCCGCGAGATGCGCACGGCATTCGGCCGCTGTCATGCGATCGATCTCGCGCTGCTCGTCGGTGCCGTAATTGAGCGCGACCTTGTCAACATCGGTCGAAATGATGAACACCGATGCGCCGAGTTCGGTCGCGAGCAGACACGATGCGGCATCCTTGTCGATTACCGCGGGTCGCGGGCGCAGTTCGCCGTCGTCACGGTAAACAACCGGGACACCGCCGCCACCCGCCGCGATAACGAGGTTGCCGCTGTCCAGCAGCGTGCGAATAGCAGGGAGTTCGATGACCTCGAGCGGCGCCGGGGAGGGTACGAGGCGTCGCCAGCCCCGGCCCGCGTCTTCCCCGACGACCCAGCCGTCGTCGCGCTCATGCTCGCGCGCTTCCTGTTCGCTCATGAACGGTCCGATCGGCTTTGTCGGCCGGCCGAAGCTCGGGTCTTTTTCGTCGACGACGCATTGAGTAACGATCGCGGTTACCGCCTGCTCGAGACCCTGGTGACGGAACTCGTTCTGCAGGCTTTGCGCGATCTGCATGCCAATCGAACCCTGCGTATCGGCGACGCAGTTTGCGAGCGGTACCTGGTGAATCGTGTCGCGTGCCAGTTCGGACCGCAGCAGGATGAACCCAACCTGCGGACCATTGCCGTGGGTCACGAGCACCCTGAAGCCGGCCTTCACGAGCGGCACGATGTGCTGTGCCGTTTCACCCGCCGTGCGGTACTGGTCGACGACTCCCATATGCTCCGCATCCTTGATCAGCGAGTTTCCGCCGATAGCGATGACGACCAGAGGTTTATCGGAATCAGTCATAGCGTCTCTACATTGTCAGCGCCATAAGCGCTTTGGCCGTGTGCAGCCGATTTTCGGCCTCGGGGTAAACTCGCGATTGCGTTCCATCGATGACGGGGTCCGTAACCTCGTAGTTGCGATCGGCCGGGAGGCAGTGCATATAAATGGCGCGCTCTTTGGCGCGGGCCATCATCGCTTCGTCACAAATCCAGTCGCGGTACTGTTGCGCGACGCGCATCGCTTCCTCGGGCTTGCTGAACAGCGACTCGACGCCCCAGCTCTTCGGATACACGATGTCCGCATCGGCGAAGGCGTCTTCCATGTTGTCGACGACCGTGAACTGTCCCCCCGAGCGAGCGGCGTTGTCGCGCGCGATCTGCATGGGTTCGTCCATGAGCGTGTACTCCGGCGGGTGCGCGAGCGTGACATCCATGCCGAAGCGCGTCATTAGCATGATCAGGCCCTGCGGGACCGACATGGGTTTCACATAGCTCGGAGCGTAGGCCCAGGACACAGCAATCTTTAAGTCTTTCAAGTCTTTACCGAACTCTTCACGAATCGTCATTAGGTCTGCCAGGGTCTGACAGGGGTGATCGACGTCGCACTGCATGTTGATGATAGGGATCGATGCGTGCTGCGCGACCTCGCGCATGTAGCTCTGGCCTTCCCCGGGCACGAGGTCGTGGCGAATCATGATGCCATGGCCGTAGGTCGACAGGATCGTGCCCATGTCTTTCGGACTTTCGCCATGCGCGATCTGCGAGGTTTCGGAATCAATGAAGTGTGCATGGCCGCCCAGCTGGGTCATGCCGGCTTCAAACGAGTTGCGCGTACGCGTGGACTTGTCGAAAAAGATCAGGAACGCCGACTTGTGCGCGAGATGCAGTGTCGGGACGCCGCTCTTGAATTCATCCTTGAGATTGTCAGCCGTATCGAGCGCGAGTTGAATCTCATCGTCCGACCAGTCCTGCGTCATGAGCCAGTCGCGGCCTTTCATGTGACCAGGAACGGATTTGGCTTTGCGGGTCATTATTAATCTCCGTGGTTACCCTTTTGCGAACTCGTCGACAAGGGCCGAATAAAATGCGGTGCTGCACACGAGATGCTCGATCTCGGTCTGTTCGTTTGGCGCGTGGGCGAAGTGTTCATGGCCCGGGCCGAAACCGATGGACGGAATGCCGTGCATGCCGGCTGTCGCCACACCGTTGGTGCTGAACGTCCAGTGCCCGATCTCGGGTTCCTTGCCGAAGGCACCGCGATACGCGGTCATCGCAGCCTGCATCTGGGGACCGTCCGCAGGCATCTCCCAGGTCGGGTAGTACTTGCGGGTCGGGTACGTGAGGCCGGTGTGGCTCGGCACCGCGTACTCGAGCACGGTCACGGTGGCGTCGGCGGCTTTGACGGACGGCAGCGCGAGGATCTCGGCGACCGACGTTGCCTCGGTCTCGCCGACCGTCAGGCGGCGGTCGAGGTGTATCGTACAGCTGTCGGCTACGGCACAGAGGCTGGGCGACGTGGACCGGATTTCCGATATGGTCACAGTGCCCTTGCCGAGCGGGTCGCGCGGTTCGAGGTTTTCATTAAGTCTCTCGATGTCGGCGATGATGCCCGCCATCTTGTACACGGCGTTGTCGCCGCGCTCAGGCGCCGAACCATGGCAGGATATGCCGGACGTGCGGACTTCCATTTCCATGCGGCCGCGATGGCCATAGTATATGCGCAGGCTCGTGGGCTCGGTGATCACGACGAGGTCGGGGCGCAGCTTGTCTTCATTGACAATGTACTGCCAGCACAGGCCGTCGCAGTCCTCCTCCTGTACCGTGCCGGTCACGTAGAAGCTGACGTTGTCGGGGATGCCGCGTTTCTTGAGCAGGGCCCCGGCGTAGACGCTGGAAGCGACGCCGCCTTTCATATCACTGGTGCCGCGGCCATAGAGAATATCGCCCTCGATGTCGCCCGAGTGCGGATCCCTGTCCCAGAGCTCCGGATCGCCAACGTCGACGGTGTCGACGTGGCCGTCGAATGCGATGACTTTCGGTCCCGAGCCGATGCGACCAATGACGTTGCCCATCGGGTCGATCGTGACTTCGTCGTAACCAATGCGCAGCATCTCTTCCCTGATGCGCTCGACAACCGCGCCTTCCTCGGAGCTCAGCGAGGGAATGCGGATGATGTCCTGCATAAATTTCACGAGGTCGGCTTTGACCTCCATCGCATCCTGGTAGTAGGTACTGCTCATGTGCTGCCTCCGCCGCTGTTGAAGGCATCGATCAGCCGATCCCATTCGTCAACGACTTCCTGCGAAAACGCTTCACGCCAGAAGTCGGGGTCCCAGAGTTCGCGCAGTTCATCGGAATTGCGGCCCTG
>CALZJH010000021.1 GCA_945787845.1 uncultured Woeseiaceae bacterium
ACAACACCGGCGCCAACGGTACGGCCACCTTCGCGAATAGCGAAGCGCAGACCATCTTCCATGGCGATCGGGGCGATCAGCTCTACGACCATCTGTACGTTGTCGCCCGGCATTACCATCTCGGTGCCTTCCGGCAACTCAACAGCACCCGTGACGTCCGTCGTACGGAAGTAAAACTGCGGACGATAGCCCTTGAAGAACGGCGTGTGACGGCCACCCTCGTCTTTCGTCAGGATGTAGACCTCGGCCTCGAACTTCGTGTGCGGCGTGATCGATCCCGGCTTCGCCAGTACCTGGCCACGCTCAACTTCTTCACGCTTCGTGCCACGCAGCAGTACGCCGACGTTGTCGCCAGCCTCGCCACGATCCAGCAGCTTGCGGAACATCTCGACGCCCGTGCAGACCGTCTTTTCCGTGTCCTTGATGCCCACGATCTCGATCTCGTCACCCACCGTGACAATGCCACGCTCGATACGACCCGTTACCACCGTGCCACGACCCGAAATTGAGAACACGTCCTCTACCGGCATCAGGAAGTCACCATCTATGAGGCGCTCCGGCTGCGGAATGTAAGAGTCCATCTCCTCGATCAGCTTGTGAATCGACGGAATACCAATGTCCGACGTGTCGCCTTCGAACGCCTTCAGCGCTGAACCCGTTACGATCGGCGTGTCATCACCCGGGAACTCGTACGTCGACAAGAGATCACGGATCTCCATCTCAACCAGCTCCAGAAGCTCATCGTCATCAACCTGGTCGGCCTTGTTCATGTACACCACGATGTACGGAACGCCTACCTGGCGGGCCAGCAGGATGTGCTCGCGCGTCTGAGGCATCGGGCCATCAGCCGCCGATACCACCAGGATCGCGCCGTCCATCTGCGCCGCACCCGTGATCATGTTCTTCACGTAGTCCGCGTGTCCCGGGCAGTCAACGTGCGCGTAGTGACGGTTGTCACTCTCGTACTCCACGTGTGCCGTCGCAATCGTGATACCACGCTCGCGCTCTTCCGGGGCGTTGTCGATCTGGTCGTAACCCTTAACTTCACCACCGTGCTTCTCAGCCATCACCTTCGTCAGTGCCGCCGTCAGCGTTGTTTTGCCGTGGTCAACGTGACCAATCGTGCCAACGTTAACGTGGGGTTTTGTTCTCTCAAATTTTTCCTTAGACATGAGCCTATCCTGCTAATGAATGTGTAAGTGTTACTTCGTCGTTATTGTGATCATCGTCGTTGGCAATCTGCTTCCCACGATGGGTTTGTCCTGCTTGCCTTTTCCTGGAGCCCACACCCGGATTTGAACCGGGGACCTCTTCCTTACCAAGGAAGTGCTCTGCCCCTGAGCTATGTGGGCAAACTCTTCACCGAGTGCACATCCTTCCCTATCTGGAGCGGGTGATGGGAATCGAACCCACATCATCAGCTTGGAAGGCTGAGGTTCTACCGTTGAACTACACCCGCCTTGTTTTAATCGCTTCCCCTATATTAAGGAGTAACGCTTCACTAACCTTTTCGCCTCGCGCCAAACACCGTTTTGAAATCTGTAAAACCGCTTTTATCGGGCGTGCAAAAATCCTGACAGTCTGTTTGCAATAACCGTCCGGATTTCATATCTCATACTGTGTCGTCGCGCTGCCGGACCAGTCTGAATCACTTCAAACCAGACCACCGTCTGGTGGAGGGGGTAGGATTCGAACCTACGTAGGCATAGCCAGCAGATTTACAGTCTGCCCTCGTTGACCGCTTGAGTACCCCTCCGGTACGCAAGCCGGGCATTTTCTATCTACGCCGCCGTAGTGTCAACAGCTAAACGACTGTTTTTTTAAGTTTTGATCGGGCGAGGATTGTACCTGAATCCTTTGTCCCGTGGGGGCTTACGCGAGAATCAGGCGTTTCGGGCCCAGTGCCAGGGCTCGTAGACGAAGCCAGCCGGATTATCCCGCGGGTATGACATCGAGAACCCGTACTGCGCGGCGTTGGCCTGCAGCCACCGGAAGGCGTCCGAATTCTCGAATTCCTCGGTCAGCGGACGGGATCCCGGTGAAGCGATATCTACGGCCCTGCCCGTGTGATGCTCGCTGTGGCCGGGGGCCGCATTGACGGACAGAATCTCGCTAACTGACTGACCTGCATTGATTTTTTTTCGAATCAGCCGAGCCTGGTAGTCAATGCTGCGAAAGCCCGACACGATCAGGAGGGTCACGCCGTCCTCTGCCGCAGCCGCCTGCATGGCGGCCCACGCCCGCGCCGTCGCCAGGGTCAGTCGCTGCATCCGGCCCACGAGATTAAGTCCGACCTCCACGAGCTCGGTTGCCTCTTCGTAGACGGGCCTTGCGCGATCGAGACCATAGTCCTCGGGAATACCCAGTTCTGCATGAAGTTCGCGTAGCATATGCGCGATTGTCCCATATAAGCGCTCGAATGACAGACGACGACATTTACCAATCCGAGGACGGTTCAGAGCCCTTTCGCTTCAATGAAAACGTGGCCCGGGTGTTCCCGGACATGCTGCGGCGCTCCATTCCGGGGTATGCCGCGTCGCTAGAGGCGATCGGCTCGCTGGCGGCCCGCTACGTGCGCGCCGGCACGACCTGCTATGACCTCGGCTGCTCGCTGGGTGCCGCCACCCTGGCCATGCGGCACGGAATTCAGCAGCCCTGCTGCCGTGTTGTCGCCGTTGACTCGTCACCGGCGATGATTGAGCGCTGCCGGGAAGTCATCGCCGAAGATGACCGGCAGAACGGACCGGAGACGCAGGTCGATATCGCGGAACAGGACATTCGCGACGTCGATTTCCACAATGCCTCGATGGTGGTTCTGAATTACACGCTGCAGTTCATCGAACCGGCCGACCGCGACGCGCTCCTCACCCGGATCTACAACGGCATGAATGATGGCGGCCTGCTGGTCCTGTCGGAGAAGGTCCAGGACGAGAATGCCCACATGGAAGCGCTACTGGTCGACCTCCATGAGGAGCACAAGCGTCGCAACCGCTACAGCACCCTCGAGATCGCTCGCAAGCGTGCGGCGCTCGAAAACGTACTGATTCCCGAAACGGTTGCGGCGCACCGCGAACGACTGAAACGCACCGGGTTTTCCAGTGCCGCCGTCTGGCTGCGCTATTTCAATTTCGTGTCCATTGTTGCCATTCGCTAGGTATGTTCGACTTCAATGCGCTTACCGTATGCCTTGATGGCCTGGGCCTTGGTCATTGGAACGAGGAACTTGGCCCACTGTTGCGGCGGCGCCTGACCGGCCGGACGCACGGCGACTGGGAACGCTGGAACAAGGCCGTGGAAGCGCTGCCCGCCGCGCGCGGCGATTCGGAACGAGTTCGCGAGTTGCTGATGGGCCTGCACCCCTGGCGGAAAGGGCCATTGCGGCTGGACGAGGTCGAGATCGACACCGAGTGGCGCAGTGACTGGAAGTGGGCGCGCGTCAAGAATGCTCTTGCGCCGCTCGAAGGCCGCAAGGTCCTCGATGTGGGTTCCGGCAATGGCTACTACGCATTGCAGATGCGCCGGGCCGGCGCTGCAACGGTCATAGGCGTGGATCCGACCTTGTTGTTCGCCATGCAGTTTCTCGCCATCAACGTCTTCGAACAGGACGCGGCCGTGTTCGTCCTGCCCTGCCGACTCGAGGAAACGCCGCCGGCGAACAACGTCTTCGACACGACGTTTTCAATGGGTGTGCTGTATCACCAGCGCTCACCTGTCGATCACCTCGACCAGCTGAAATCGACGCTACGCCCGGGCGGGCAGCTGGTGCTTGAGACGATTTACGTTCCGGGCAAGGAATCCTACGCCTGCACCCCCGGCGATCGCTACGCGCGAATGCGCAATGTCTGGCTGCTGCCGACGCTCACAGAACTGACAACGTGGCTTCGCCGCACGGGCTATACGGACATCGAGATCGTGGATACGACCACCACAACGACCGACGAACAGCGCAGCACCGAATGGATGACGTTTGAGTCATTGCAGGAGGCCCTCGATCCGGACGACCCCTCGAAGACCGTTGAGGGGTGGCCCGCTCCGCACCGGGTGGTTGTCACTGCCACGTCACCATAGTAATTTCGCTCTGGACAGAAATTACGGAAATATCGCCATGCAGATGACGCCGGCCGTGGAAAAGTACGTTCTTCACTGGGGTGAAATGGGCACGCGCTGGGGCACCAATCGTACGGTGGCCCAGATCCAGGCCCTGCTTTATCTCTCACCCAAGCCCTTGCGCGCCGACGAAATTGTCGAGCTGCTCTCTGTGGCTCGATCCAATGTCAGCACGAGCATTCGCGAGTTGCAGAGCTACGGATTGGTGCGCATGACTCATGTACTCGGGGACCGGCGCGATTATTTTGAGTCGTTGCACGACGTCTGGGAGCTGTTTCGCGTCATCATCGAGCAGCGCAAGCAGCGCGAACTCAATCCAACGCTGGCCATGCTGCGCGGCTGCGTGGCCGAGATCGATGCCGAAAACAACACCGACCCGGTGACCAAGGAACGTATCCGCAACATGCTGGCCTTCGTTGAGACGACCAGCAGCTGGTACGAGGAAATCAGCGATATTCCGACAAGTACACTGACCAAGCTCATGGGGCTCGGCAAGAAAATTACGAAGCTCGTCAGGAAGTAGGCACGCAACCTGGCGCGACAGTTTCTGTGCCTTGCGTGGTTTCCCGCAGGAACCAGACAACATCGGTGTCGGATCCTGACGCCGGCCCACCGTTGACGATGTCGGCCGGGCGATAAAAATAACCGCCCTGCCTGTATTGCGATGTGTGGACCTTGCCGAGCACGCATTCGCTGTGCCGGTAGTTACCCAGCAGCAGGTACCCTTCCCGCAGCGCCGAGGATGACTGCCATGCCACGGATGTGCCCGCACCGATGCGCAAAAGCCAGGTCCTCGCACCGCTGCCCGGATCGCTGCGCAACTCTTTCGTCGACACCCCCGGCGTTACGTTCGACTGCCACTCAAGCAACGACGCATCGATGATGATCGGCGAGCGAATCACAGATTCCGTATCGACATCATTGACGAAGTACAGGATGCGTGCGCCGCGCTCTGTCTCCAGGTTGAATCCGAGGGATCCGGCCGGCAAGAACGCATAGCCACCCGGTGGCAGGTCGATGTCCGCAATCCGGAGCTTGCCCTGCAGGACAAAGATTTCCAGCGCGCGCCCGGGCACGCCGCCGCTTGTCCCCTTCCAGGCTGCGGGCAAGTCGATGCGATTGCTGGTGCGCCGCGTCTGCGGGTCGCCCGCGAGTTGCTTGCCTCGAACGCCCGGCAGGCTGGCCATGAAGATGTCCTCGAGCTCATCCGCCTGGACGAAGGCAGGAAAGGGAAGCTTTGGAGAGCTGCTGGCGCAACCGGCGAGCGACAGGGCGGCGATCATTAATAGAGCGATTCTGAGCATTGCGGTTCCCGTACTATGCCGCTCTCGCACCCTCCCGCGCGCCGCGGCCTTAAAGCATTCGTGCATAAAAAAGGCCGCCCAGAAACTGGGCGGCACAGTAAGCAGAAGATGCAGTCAGCCGGGTTCAGGTCGCATTCGAATGATGGAAACATCACTGTTGCATGCATTCGGCGTTGTTCGTTCCCCAGTTGGCAATCCGCTTCATCATCAGAACTGACCGGTTGCAGGATTCCGGTCATCCAGGTGGCGTGTTGAGAGGTGTCACGCAGCACCCGCTTTTGACTCACGCATCCAGCGTGGCGGCTAGCCCGCATTGCCTTCTTACATCTCATCTCCGTGCGTACCGGATCGGTACGCACGGAATGCTACTACATCTTGTGGGGGAAGGCGAGCAATACACTATATATAGGCTGTTTTGGCGAAACCGACGACGCGCCGGGTCGAAACAGGTAGGCTTGCCGCTGTTAGCAACTCTGTGGGGGGTTCTCTTGACTGACATGCACCACGAAGGGCGGTCGAAACACCAGCTTGTCGGCCTGCTGCTTGGACCGACACTTGCGATCACCATGGCGTTCACCGGGGCACCAACAGGCTTGTCGGAAGCCGGTTGGTTGACGGCCGCTGTCGGCGTCCTGATGGCGGTATGGTGGGCGACCGAGGCTGTCCCTATCGCCGTCACCGCACTGCTGCCGATCGTTTTGTTTCCGCTGCTTGGTATCGCCAGCATCCAGGACACAACGGCGCCCTACGCCAACAAGGTCATCTACCTGTTCCTCGGCGGCTTCATCGTTGCATTCGCGATGCAACGCTGGAACCTGCATCGGCGCATCGCGCTCAATGTGCTGCAGCATGTCGGTGGCAACGGGCGGTCGCTCGTCGGCGGCTTTATGCTGGCCAGCGCGGTCATCAGTATGTGGGTAATGAACACCTCGACGACGATGATGCTGCTCCCTATTGCCGTGTCGATTATTGCCGTCATACACAAGACCGTTGACGGGCTGAACGACACCAACAAGAACGACTTTCAGTATTCGCTGCTTCTTGGCGTCGCTTACGGCGCGACCATAGGCGGCATGGCCACGCTGGTCGGAACAGCGCCGAACGCCATGCTGGCGGCATTCATGCAGGAGACGTACGGCACCGAGATCGACTTCTCCCGCTGGATGCTGGTCGGCCTGCCGCTGAGTGCGATGATGTTGCCGCTGGCCTGGGTCGTGCTCACGCGGTTTGCGTTCAAAGTCGACTTCAAGACGTCCCCCGAAGGACGCGCAACGCTGCGTGAACTGAAAGACGACCTTGGCACCATGAAGACGCCTGAAAAGCGCGTTGCGATAGTCTTCGTCCTCATGGCCCTCACGTGGGTTTGCCGTCCACTGCTCGTCGAGCTCCCGGGCTTGTCCGCGCTCGACGACTCAGGCATCGCAATGGCCGGCGCCGTGGCGCTGTTCCTGATCCCGAGCGGCGACAAGACTGACCCCCTGCTGCTGCGGTGGAAATATGCGGAACAGCTGCCCTGGAGCGTCCTGATTCTGTTTGGCGGTGGCCTGACATTGGCGAGTGCGGTCACGCGCACCGGTCTTGCCGAGTGGCTCGGAAGCAGCCTCCAGGCGGTCGGCGCATTGCCTTTGGCGGTCATCGTGATTATTGCTGCCACCATGATCATCTTCCTGACCGAGCTGACGAGCAACATCGCGACCACGGCCACCTTCCTGCCCGTCGTCGGCGCCATTGCGATCGAATCGGGATTCGACCCGATCGTGCTGACGGTACCAATCACGTTCGCGGCAAGTTGCGCGTTCATGCTGCCCGTCGCCACGCCGCCTAACGCCATCGTTTTTGGATCCGGCATGTTGACCATTCCCAAGATGGTCAGGGCCGGCATGATGTTGAACATCGTCGGTATCTTCCTCGTTTCACTCGTTGCGCTCTTTCTCGCGCCGAAGTTCCTTTAGGAGACGCGTCTTGACGACCGAATACGAAGTCAGCAAACAGAACAAGGTCCGGCAGCTGCGGGAAAAAGCCGCCTACGACCAGCAGACCGTACACGCGGTGCTCGATGCGGGACTCGTGGCGCACGTCGCCTTCGTCCAGGACGGACAGCCCGTGGTCGTGCCCATGTTGTACGGTCGTGAGGATGAGACGATCTACCTGCACGGTGCCCGCAAGGCCCGCGTTATCCGGCTACTCGAAAGTACCGGCACCGCGTGCATCAATGTCACGCTGCTGGACGGGCTGGTATTCGCGCGTTCGGCGTTTGCATCGTCGATGAACTACCGTTCTGTCACCGTCTTTGGCAAGGCCCGCCTGGTTGACGACATGGATGACAAGAAGCACGCACTGCACGTCATCAATGAGCAGGCCATGCCTGGCCGCAGGGCGGACCTGAGAAAGTCCCTGGAAAACGAACTCAAGATGACCGGCGTCATCGCCGTCGACATCGAATCGGCCTCTGCCAAGATCTCGGACAAGATGCCCGATGATGAGGCCTGCGACATCGACACGCCGGTGTGGGGAGGCATTCTGCCGTTGGAGTGCCGGTTCACGACACTGCAGCCGGACGACCGCGTCAAGGACGGCATCGAGCCATCCGCTGCGCTGAGAGCAATGGAAGGCAAGCGTCTATAAGAGGTCCTGGGTGTGTTCGGCCTCCAGCCGGAGCAACGCCTCCTTGGTGTCCAGGCCGCCACCGAAACCGGTCAGGTCGCCGGTACTGCCGATGACCCGATGACAAGGCACGACAATGGGAATCGGGTTGCGCGCGTTGGCCGCGCCGACGGCGCGCACGGCTTTGGGCCTGCCGATGCGCCTCGCGATCTCGCCGTAGCTGGTCGTCTGCCCGTACGGTATTTCCTGCAAGGCCTTCAGAACGCTGACCTGGAACTCCGTGCCATCGAGTTTCAGCGGAAGATCGAATACCTGGCGGTCGCCTGAGAAATACTCTCGCAACTGCTCGCACGCGTCCGCGAGAGGCTTCTCATTGAATATCCAGTCCGCTTCGGGCTCGCGCCGCATCGACCCTTTCGGGAAACCGATCATGGAAAGCGCTCCGTCCTCACCGGCCAGCAGCAATTCGCCAATCGGCGTGTCGAGAAAACAGTAGTACATAGTCAGCCTCCGGCTCCTTTTTCAGAGCCCCAGATCAAGAGTGCCGCGTAGGCACGCCACGGACGCCACGCGTCAGCCCGGGCCAGTAACTCTGCAGGGCGCATACGCTCGTTTGCCGGGCCATCGAATGCACGCAACAAACCGAGATCCGATGCGGGAAACGCATCGGGATCCTTAAACGCTCGCATCGCAACGTATTCGGCCGTCCAGTCACCAATGCCCCTGATGGACGTCAGTGACGCGCGCAGCTCGTCCAGATCCTGCGCCGCGTCGAAACTCAGCTTACCCGTCGCAACGGCTCGTGCCAGATCACGAATCGTCTGTGCGCGACTACGAATGATGCCGAGGGACTCAAGCCGGGCTCGCTGCAGCTTTCGCGGCGTCGGGAACAGCCTGGTCGGAGCATTGCGGGTATCGTCTACGGTCACGTTGATCTTCTCGCCATAGCGTGCCGCGATACGGCCGGCGAACGTCGTCGCGGCCTTGACCGAAACCTGCTGGCCCAGGATTGCGCGTACCGTCAGCTCAAAACCGTCCCATGCTCCGGGAACCCTGAGGCCCGCATGCTGCTTAAGCCAGCCACGCAAATCCCTGTCCTGCCGCAAGGTTCCGGTGATGTCGTCAACGGCGGCATCGAGATCGAACATACCGCGTGCTCGCTGGACAATGGAGAACAACGACTCGATTCCCGCGCCATGAACAGCAAGTCGCAGGGCCCCATCGCCGAGGCTGACATCGATAACTCCGTGGCGGCCACCAACCTCAATGGAGCGCAGGTAGCGACCATGCTCAACGACCTCAACGCCGGGCGTCGCGCGGCCGGCAAAGAACTCAAGCAGCTCCTGCCAGGCGTAGGGTTGACGGCCGGGTAATAGCACGCTTAGCGCCGTCGTCGTCATCGCCACCGTGTCGCGGCCACCCCGCAGCTCGCGCGGGGTCCGTCCGTAGGTCTTGCGAAACGTATCGTTGAAGCGGCGAACACTGCCGAATCCCGCCGCC
The DNA here is from genome assembly GCA_945787845.1 of uncultured Woeseiaceae bacterium. Lineage (GTDB taxonomy): Bacteria > Pseudomonadota > Gammaproteobacteria > Steroidobacterales > Woeseiaceae > UBA1847. The sequence goes on from CALZJH010000021.1 coordinate 9,516, forward strand.
AGAGAAATCTCCTGCATGGTCAGCGTCGTTTCATCAATCAGCCGTTTGGCAAAGTGCAGGCGCTGTGTGTGCGCGACGGCTAAGGGACTTGCCCCGACATGCCGGGTAAACAGGCGGCGCAAATGGCGACTGGTGACGCCCAGTCGTTCGGCCATTCTTTCGACGTTCCCATCATCGAGAGCACCTTCGGCAATCAGGCGAAGACCTCTTTGCACCGTCGTCGATGTACCGGCCCAGGCCGGCGTACCGGGTGCACATTCGGGCCGGCAACGAAGACAGGGCCGATAGCCCGCCTCGCTCGCCGCCGCGGCTGTGGGATAGAACGTGACGTTCTCGCTCTTGGGAGGGTTCGCCGGGCAGATCGGCCGGCAGTAGATACCGGTGGTTCGAACACCCACATAGAAACGCCCGTCAAAGCGTACATCCCGCGAAAGGCGGGCACGCTCGTAGACGTCGTTGCTGATGGTGGCGGTGTTGTCCATGGCGCAAAGTATACGCCGGGATGCGCCGCGAATTAGCCAGAATCGGACCTGTAAAAAAACGCGCGCGCTTTCGCGCGCACGTTAATTGGAAAAACCGGGCGGGCTGACGCCCACCCGGTGAACCAGCATAGCCGGGGGAGGACTATGCGGCGTTGCGCTCTTCGCTCTTTGCGAGCCAATCCGCGAGCTCGTCTGAACCCCCGATCAGCTGACCGTTGATGAACACCTGCGGGTAGGTCGTGTGCGTGGACACGGCACGCAGTGTCTGGTCAGTGTAATCGCGGTTGAGAACCAGCTCTTCGAATTCGATACCGGCATCCCTCAGCATGCCCTTGGCACGTACGCAGAACGGGCAGCCCTCGCGCGAGAATACGGCCACATCGTGCGGGAACTCGCTGGCGGGGTCCAGGTAGCGAAGCATCGTGTCCGCGTCCGATACTTGGAACGGGTCGCCCGGCTCTTCCGGCTCGATGAACATTTTCTCAATGACGCCGTCACGGACAAGCATCGAGTAACGCCACGAGCGGCGACCGAAACCGAGGTCTTCCTTACCAACAAGGAGGCCCATGCCGTCCGAGAATTCGCCGTTACCGTCGGGCAGGAAGGTCAGGCGGTCCGCCTTCTGGGCGCGCTGCCATTCGTTCATGACGAATGCGTCATTGACCGACACGCAGATCACTTCGTCGATGCCCTGGGCCTTGAACGTCGGAACCAGCTGGTTATAACGCGGCACATGTGACGATGAGCAGGTCGGCGTAAATGCGCCGGGGAGAGAGAAAATGACGACAGACTTGCCGCTGAAAATTTCTTCGCTGGTCAGGTCTACCCATTCATGATCACGACGCGTCCGAAACGTTACGTCGGGGATGCGCTTGTCTTCGAGATTCTTAAACATAGTTACGTCCTTGAGTTTGCAATTAATAGGGTCTATTCGGCCAGCATGCTGCGCAGCATCCAGGCATTTTTTTCGTGAATCTGCATACGCTGGGTCAGCAGATCCGCTGTCGGTTCGTCATTTGCGGCGTCGGCGTCCGGGAATATCTCGCGCGCCGTGCGCACGATGGTCTCCTGGCCAATCGCCAGCTGCCGAGTCATCTCCTCCGCCGATTCCTCGCCGGTTCCTTCCTCGATCGACGTCAAGGTCGAGAACTCCCGGTAAGATCCGGGCGCCCTGATTCCCAGCGCACGAATGCGTTCGGCGATCTCATCGACGGCGGCTGCCAGCTCGGTGTACTGCCCCTCGTACATGAGGTGCAGGGTGTTAAACTGGGGCCCGGTGACGTTCCAGTGGTAGTTATGCGTCTTGAGATACAGCGTGTAACTGTCTGCCAGTAGCCTTGAAAGGCCGCTCGCAATCCGGCTGCGGTCTTCCTTGCTGATACCAATATCGAGTTCCATGGTCTTCCCCGTCATTTCCAGATAGCGCTAGTCTGGGGCTTTCCTAATAATAAATAAAATGGTTTAATTCGAATACAATATTCGATTTTATCGATCATGCGTCTACCTACCATCAAACAACTCCAGTACTTCCTCGCCCTGACTGAAACAGGGCATTTCGGACGCGCCGCCGACCGTTGCTTTGTCTCGCAGTCGGCGTTCAGCAACGCCATCCAGGAATTGGAGGCCACGCTCTCGGCGCAACTCGTGGACCGCACCAACAGGAATGTCACCATTACGGCCAAGGGTCAGGAAGTTGCTGTGCAGGCGCGACTCGTAGTCAATGATGTCGAGAGCCTCGTCGAAACGGCACGTGGCAACGACAGGCCGCTAGCCGGCGAGTTGCGGCTTGGCGTCATTCCAACGATCGCTCCGTTCATGCTGCCGGGCGCATTACCCAAGCTACGCAAGAGCTATCCGGACCTGAAACTGTTGTTGGCCGAGGATCAGACCGACCGCATCGTCAGGCGACTCATGGATGGTGAACTTGATGTGCTGTTACTCGCATTGCCCTGGCAAATGCAGGGAGTCGAAGAGATGCCGTTGTTTCGCGACGCGTTCTGCCTCGCATGCCGGGAAGGAACAGAGCGGGTCGATCCGGAGAATTATCGCTACAACCGCCTGGATTCAGACAGCATCCTGTTACTCGAGGACGGACATTGTCTGCGCGAACATGCTCTCGCCGCCTGCAAACTGCGTGACACTGAAAAGGTGCGCCGTTTCGGGGCAAGCAGTCTGCTGACATTGATTGAGATGGTTGACGCCGATCTCGGGATCACGTTTCTTCCCGAGATGGCCCGTGATTCCGCGTTGCTGCGCAATACACGCGTTCGCCTCTCACCGCTCGACGAACGCAGCTATCGCACGATCGGGCTCGCGTGGCGCAAAGGCAGTCGCCAGGCCGACGAGTTTCGTCTCCTGGGCGAATTCTTGCGAGACAACGCCTGAACCCGACGTCGCGTGAGATTTCGACTTGCCAAAGGTATTTTCGAACCGTAGGCAGGAATGCGTATTGTTGGCAAAGCGCTCGCAGACCAGCATAGTGACAAAGAGGTGATGCCATGAGACAGAGAGTTTTGCTGATCGCTACCGGCCTGGCGCTGGTGTCGTGCGCGCACAATGCTGACGAACCGCCGGCGATCAGCGGCGGCGACACGGCTGACGTAGTCGATGGCGAAATCGCTTACATGGAACATTGTGCGGGTTGCCACGAAACAGGAATGCTGGGCGCGCCCCGTGAAGGCCAGCCCCAGGAATGGGAGGAGCGCTCGGATCTCTGGCAAGCCGTCCTGATGGAGCACGCCAGGACCGGCTACTTTGAAATGCCCGCCCGAGGCGGCAAGACCGACCTCCCCGACGAGGTGGTTGCGGCAGCCGCAGAGTACATGCTCGAGACGACGTTCCCGGATCGCCCTCAAGACTAGACCACCTGTTCAATTCTTTGCAGGCGCAGGCTGTTCGAAACCGCCTGCAAGCAAGGGTGTCTTTGTCTTATTTGCTAGACTGGGCATCCCAACGAGGCCGCAAGAAAAGGAAAAATCGTGGCGGACCCTTCGGCAAGTATCAGCCAGCTTAAGATAGATCGCAGCGCACCTCCGGAGGCGTCGCGTTCGTGGGTTTGGCTTATCGGTATTGGCGCCGTCGTGGCGGCCGCTGCGCTTCTCTGGTTCCTGTTCGGTCGCGGCGCGAACACCGTGCTTGTCGAGACCGACATCGCACGCAGACCCGCTTCCGCTGCCGTTGCCAGCAGTGTTCTTGACGCCTCCGGTTACGTGGTGGCCCGGCGCCAGGCCACTGTGTCCTCGAAAGTCACGGGCAAAGTACTGGAGGTGCTTGTCGAAGAGGGTATGAGCGTCGAAAAGGACCAGGTCGTCGCGACGCTTGACGACACGACCCAGCAGGCACAGCTGGCCGTTGCAATGGCACAAGCCGATTCGTCGCGGGCGACACTCGCGGAATTCGGCGCGCAACTGCGCAATGCTCGCCAGGAACTTGTACGCGTTCGCGACCTCGCGGAAAAAGGCCTTGCCAGCCAGGCCAGCCTCGACTCGGCGGAGGCGCTGCACGACGAACTTGTCGCGCGGCTGGAAACGGGGCGGGAGAACGTCGGCGTGGCAGAGAGTAACGTTTTGCTGGCTCGGGACGCCTTGTCCAACATGACGATCCGGGCGCCGTTTTCCGGCATGGTGGTCACCAAGAACGCGCAGCCCGGTGAAATGATTTCGCCAATTTCCGCAGGCGGTGGATTTACACGCACAGGCATCTGCACAATTATTGACAACGACTCGCTCGAGATCGAGGTTGACGTCAACGAGGCCTACATCCAAAGGGTATCGTCCGGTCAGCGCGTGTCGGCGCTGCTCGATGCCTACCCGGACTGGCGCATCCCTGCCGAGGTCATAGCGATAATTCCTACGGCAGACCGGCAGAAGGCAACCGTTCGAGTCCGTATCGGATTTCTCGAGAAGGACGAGCGCATCCTGCGCGACATGGGCGTCAAAGTGTCGTTTCTGGGGTCCGACCTCCCACAGCGAGAAACGGCCGAGGTCCAGGGCGTCATGATCCCGGGCGCGGCACTGCGATCTGATGCCGATGGCGATTTCGTGTGGCTCGTCCGTGACGGTGTCGCCGAGCGCCGCAGCGTGGAACTCGGCGGACCCAGGGACCGGCCACAGGTACTTATTCGAACGGGACTCGCCGCAGGCGACAGCGTAGTACGCTCGGCAGAGTCACCTCTTTCATCCGGACAGGCGGTAAGAACGAACTAACAGGGGATCGCAAAATGAGTGAAACGCTCGCCACGCTGACAGGCGTCAGCAAGACTTACCAGAAAGGCAAGGAGAAGGTCGAGGTCCTTCATAACCTCGACCTGCAGATTCCCGCCGGCGATTTCATCGCGATCATGGGACCGTCAGGGTCGGGCAAGACGACCTTGCTGAACCTGCTTGGCGGGCTCGACAAACCGTCGTCCGGCACGGTGCGTGTCGGCGACGCAGAGCTCTCCTCGATGTCCAACAGCCAGCTGTCGCACTGGCGCTCGACGAACGTTGGCTTCATCTTCCAGTTCTATAACCTGCTGCCCGTCCTGACGGCGCAAAAGAATGTCGAACTTCCGCTATTGCTAACCGACTTCAGCGGCAAGGAACGCGCAAAGCGCGCATCGATCGCGCTGGAAATTGTCGGCCTCGGTGATCGCGCCAAACACTACCCACGCGAACTCTCAGGCGGCCAGGAGCAGCGCGTCGCCATCGCCCGTGCCGTCGTATCGGACCCTGCGCTACTCCTGTGCGACGAGCCCACGGGTGACCTCGATCGCGAAACCGCGGATGAAATCCTGAAACTCCTGCAAATCCTTAACCGGGAACATGGCAAGACCATCGTCATGGTCACACATGATGCGCAGGCCGCCGAGTACGCGAATCGCATCCTGCATTGCGACAAGGGTACGCTCGAGGCCAGGGAGGCCGTATGAAATACTTCGGCCTCATCTGGAAGAACGTCTGGCGCAAGAAGATCCGAACGTCATTGACGCTGCTGTCCGTGTTCGTTGCATTCCTGTTGTTCGCGCTGCTTTCCGCCTTAGGCTATGCATTCAAGAGCGGCGAAGATGTTGCCGACGCAGAGCGCCTGGTCATTATCGACAAGGTTTCGCTGATTAATCCTTTGCCGATGGCCTATAAGAACCGCATTGCCGCCACCGAGGGCGTGCACTCGGTAGCGCATGCGTCATGGTTCGGCGGGTACTACCAGGACCCGCGCAACCAGTTCGCACAGTTTCCGACCGACCCCTACGAGTATTTCTCAATGTACCCCGAGCTCGAGATGCCCGAGGAACAGCTCGAGAACTGGGCAAAGAACCGGCAAGGCGCAGTGCTTGGTCGCGAACTCGCGGAGCAGTTTGGCATTAAAGTCGGCGACCGCATCCCGATACAGGCGACGATCTGGACAAAAGCTGACGGCGGCCGCACCTGGGAATTTGATATCGAAGGCATTTTCGGAACGAACGACCCCCGCGGCAGTACCGCCTTTTTTCTGTTCCACTACGATTACTTCGAAGAAGCCCGTGCGTTCGGCAAGGGCACCGTCGGCTGGTACATTCTGCGAGTCACCCCGGATGCTGACCCGGTGCAGGTCGCGAACGCAATCGACCTGCAGTTCGCCAACTCGCCAAACGAGACAGAGACCAGCACGGAAGCCGCGTTCGCACAGTCCTTCGCCAAGCAATTCGGCAATATTGCATTGATTGTCACGATGATACTCGGCGCCGTCTTTTTTACACTGCTGCTGGTATCCGGCAATACGATGTCCCAGTCCGTACGCGAACGTATCTCGGAACTGGCCGTACTAAAAACTGTGGGCTTTACCGACCGCGCAGTGCTGGGCATCGTACTCGCGGAAGCGGTATTAATCATGCTGATGGGCGGCCTGCTCGGCCTCGGAATCGGCTGGCTGCTGGTGCAGGGCGCTGCGCAACAGCTGGGCGCCTTTCTGCCCGGCATCTTCCTGTCGGGGGAGGCAATCCTGACAGCGGTTGGCATCATGATCGGCGCCGGCATTGTGGCCGGTATCTTCCCCGCCCTGAAAGCCATGCGGCTCTCCATCATCGATGCACTGGCGCGCGCCTGAGGAATTGTAATGAAGACCATTAAACAGATCATTGCTGTCACTGCATTGAATCTTCGGAATATTCCGCAGCGACTCGCCTCATCGGTTGTGGCCGTGGTGGGTGTTGGCGCGGTCGTTCTCGTCTTCGCCGCAGTACTGTCCATGGCCGCCGGGTTGGAGCGCACCATGCTTTCCGCCGGATCCGACGACACGGCGATCATCCTGCGAAACGGATCGACGTCTGAGTTAAACAGCGGCCTGTCAAACGAACAGACGCTCATCGTGTCGAACGCACCGGGCGTGCTAAAGGACGGGAACGAGCCGATCGTGTCTTCCGAATTGTACGTTGTCGTCGACGTAAAGAAGCGCTCCAACCAGTCGGATGCAAACGTTCCGTTTCGCGGCGTGCAGGCGAGCGCGTTTGACGTACGCCACAATGTGACTATTTCTGACGGGCGCATGTTTGAGGAAGGCAAGAACGAGATCATTGTCGGCCGGTCGGCGCAACAGGAGTTCATGGGGCTTGAAACCGGTAAGACTATTCGCTTTGGACAGAATGAGTGGCTTGTCGTGGGCACCTTCGATGCGAATGGCAGCGTATCAGAATCGGAACTGTGGACTGACGTCCGCGTGCTCCAAAGCACTTACCGGCGAGGTAACTCGTTCCAGTCCATACGCGTCAAACTGGAGAGCCCGGAGTCCATCGAAACATTGGAGCAGGCGCTTGCGGAGGATCCACGCATTGACGCTGACGTGCTGACCGAGCGCGAGTACTACTCCTCGCAGTCGCAGGGACTCGTGCAGTTCATCAAGCTGATTGGTTATCCACTGACGCTCCTCATGGCGATCGGGGCCGTTTTTGGAGCGCTGAACTCCATGTATTCATCGGTGTCCGTGCGCGGCAAGGAAATAGCAACGCTGCGGGCGCTCGGCTTCGGACCCACCGCGGTACTGGTCTCGACTGTGGTCGAATCGGTAATACTGGCCCTGGCAGGTGGCGCGCTCGGTGGCCTGCTCGCATACCTGGTCTTCAACGGCTTTCAGGTATCGACGCTCAACGGCCCGAGCTTCAGCCAGGTCGTGTTTGACTTCGCGGTAACGCCGGAGCTCCTGGGACAAGGCATGCGCGCCGCGTTGCTGATCGGCGTGGTTGGTGGGCTGTTTCCTGCCATTCGGGCAGCACGCCTGCCGGTTGCAACGGCTTTGCGGGAGCTCTAAGGAAAAAGGCCCCGCGGAGCGGGGCCTTTAGAGTTTGGTGCCGGAAGCAGGAGTCGAACCACAACCTTGACCGACGTCAAAAGAACACCATGGACCGTGACGTAACGTGGTGTGGTCCCGCGGGTGGCTCTTCTGCCGGGGCAAACGGGAAAGGCCCTGCAACGCAGGGCCTTTTTCGTTTGGTGCCGGAAGCAGGAGTCGAACCCGCGACCTGATGATTACAAATCAACTGCTCTACCAACTGAGCTATTCCGGCTGAGGGTGGCGAATTATTAGGGTTTTGCAGCGCCCTGACAAGGTCCTGGGTCTGAATTACCGCGGACAGGTCGCCGCGTCGCGGAGCGCAACCAGATCTTCGCCATACTTCTCAACGATGGCACTGGCCCCCTTGCCGGGTGGCAACCCGATGTCGACGTACGAGACGTTGCGCTCGCGGCTCATCGGTGTGATCTGAACGTCGAACCCGGCCGCTCGCGCCTGCAGTTCGACCTTTTCCGCATTCGCGGCGTCACTGAAGACGCCAAGGGCGATGGAATAGCCGATTTCATCGTTGCCGACGACGAACGGACCGTCCAGCCCCTGCTCCTCGAGTTCCGCAACGATCTCGCGGCCGGCTGCCCGGCTCTCGACATCAGCAACCTGCACCGAGTGGCCCACGAGTTTCTGGACTGTCGCCGTACGAATAGCCGTTTTCATGCCTTCATTCGACATTTCCAGCGCCGCCGAGTCGGCGTCGCTACCGACCGTGAATGGCCCGATAGTCACGCAGGAGCGGCCGACAACGGCTTCGAGGTCCGAGGGCTCCCCCGAACCGAGCACGGCACCGACACTCGCGATCGAGTCGTTGTCCTGCCCCGCAGTTACCTCGAGCGGCGGACCCAGGGCAGTTTCCTCGACAAGGGCAACGCCTGGCTCCACGTCCTCGGTCGTCAGCATGCCCCACATGAAGTACAGGACATTGGCGAGAATCAACAGCAACAACAGGTTCTTCATCGAGGGTTTTCCAGCATATGCGCGAGTCCCTGCAACACAAGATGCGGCCGGTGCAGGGGCGTTTCACAAAGCGCATTTAGAATGCGCGACGCATCCCCACCGGTCAAGACGACGGTGGGTTCGCAAGCATTTGCTCGCAGAGTCCGTATTGCCCTGTCCACGGCGCCCGCCACTGCATTCTGCGCGCCCTCGCGAACCGCCGAGGCGGTGTTATGCCCGAACATGTCGAGGTCAGCGCCGCTCCTGCCGGGCGCCGGGCGCACCGCCGGAATGTCGCTCGTCGCGGCCGTCAGCGCGTTCGCCATTGTCGCCACCCCCGGAATAATCTGGCCGCCCAGGTGCTTCCCCTGTGCGTCGATGGCATCGATCGTCGTTGCCGTGCCGGCATCCACAACCAGGCATGCGCCCTGAATCTCGGCCCAGGCACCGACCATGGCCACCCACCGATCGACGCCCATGCGCCGCGGCTGGGTATAGCCGTTGGTGAGGCCCCAACCTTGTCGATCGGTACGCGCAAACCGCAAGTCACAGCCACAATGCGCTCCGACGACGCCGGACAGCCGCGTGGCGAATGTCGTACCCGCGACATTGCTCACGAATACATCGTCGACACGCCGGGGAATCTTCGTGGTCAGTACCTGCAATCCCTTGTCGCGGATGCGCGCCTGCGAGATATGTCCGGTACGCCGGACCCCGCTGTTATCGAGAACGCCCCACTTGATGCGCGAATTGCCAACATCCATTAGCAGCACGCTCATGCGTCAGGCTCCCGGCCGGCGTCGAGCACGGTTCCCGACGTGATGCGACAGCGGTCACCTGCGCTCGTATCCACCAGCAACGCGCCGTCATCGGCGATACCGGCGCCGATCCCGGTCACTTCCTGGTGCGGAGTGCTGACCGTAACGGTGCGGCCTCGTAGCCAGTCTTTACCGGGCCATTTGTGCTGAAAGCCGCTGAATCCGTACTCGTCGTAGGCGGCAAACGTCGACACCAGGCCAACGATGAGATGGGACGCCAGCGCGTTGGCCGACGGAACCTCGCCCGCGAAGCGCGCCAGGTCCACGGCATCAAGCAGGGAGTCCGGGCCATTGTCGAACCCGGTGTGACTGCCGAGATCGATATTCACGCCGACCCCGGTGACGACGCTTGTCACGCCCGACGACTGCGCTTGCGTTTCGGTGAGGATGCCGCCGAGTTTGCCATCGTCCGCGATCAGGTCATTCGGCCATTTCAAACGCACCCCGTCGACGCCGGCCTGCTCGAGCGCCTCGATCACACCGAGACCAACGGCGAGCGTCAATGCCGGCAGGTTGCCGGGCTGTGCCGAAAACGTGTACGCGAGCGACAGGCACAAGCCGGAACCGGGTGGCGACAGCCAGGTCCGGCCGTGACGCCCGCGGCCCCGGGTCTGGTTGTCGGTGATCGCAACATGCACCTGACCCGGGAGCGGAGCCGCCTGTCGCATCAGGTAGCTGTTGGTCGAGTCTATCTCCTCAAATGCCTCGAACGTCGCCAGCCGGGCAAGTGTCGATTCGCCCAGAGACAGCCGGACGGTCTTCGCATCAAGTCTCGTCATCGGTGCCGCTGGGTGCCCTCGGTTTGAACAGCATCAGTCTTTCGTTGCGGAGTTCGATGCCTTTTCGCATACGCTCGATGTTCGAGCGGTGCCAGTAGATGACGAACAAGGCCATCACCGTCAGGTAGATGAACAGGGGCTGGTTGTCCGGCAGGTGCTTGAAACCCAGCCAGACGGGCAGCGCTGACGCCGCTGTCATCGTGGCAAGTCCGACGTAGCCTGTCATCACGAGTACCCAGGCCCACACCAGGAGCACGCCAATAATGAGCTTGGGCGCAAGAACAAGCAGCGTTCCGATCAGCGTGGCAGCACCCTTGCCGCCCTTGAAGCCATGGTAGACAGGCCACACATGACCAAATACGGCCGCAGCGGCACACGCCAGCGTCAGCCAGGTGCGCGAAATTTCGGGATCCTGTGGCACGAACGGAATATTGAGCCCGGGGACAAGGCCGGCGCCGATAACGCCCTTGCCGACATCGACAACAACGACCCCGAGTGCGAACAAGCTGCCTTGCGTGCGCAGGGCATTGGTACCCCCCGCATTACCGCTACCCATCGTGCGTATATCGACCCCGCCACGCAGTTTGCCGACGATCATCGCGCCCATCAGGGAGCCAATGAAATAACTGATTAGAAACTTGACGCCGAGTTCCAGCACCGCGCATTCCGTTTTGCGAGAAGAGACCACCGCATTGTAGCATCGGCCAATGAACACAGAACCGGTTCACCTGTTTCTCAATCCGGCTGCCGGTCGCGGTCGCGCAGGCAAACGCGAGGCACGAATTTTGGCACTGCTGGGCGAACCCGGTTTTCGAGTCGAGGTACAGCGAAGCCGGGCCGTCGGTGATCTCGAAGAACAGGTGCGCCGATGCGTTGATCAGGGCGCCACCCGAATCGTTGTGGCCGGTGGCGACGGCAGCATCCATGAGGCCACCAACGGCATCATGCGCGCGCAGGGTAGCGCGGCCCTCGGGGTCATTCCGTCGGGAACCGGTAACGATTTCGCCAAAGCGAGTGACGTTCCGCTCGACTGGGAACTGGCAACGCGAAACCTCGCGCAACGGATTGCGGGCGATAAAGCCAGCCGCGGTATCGACGTTGGCAGGATCAATGATCGTTTTTTTGCGAACGGTGCCGGAATCGGCTTCGACGCCAAGGTCACGCAGATCGCGCGTTCCTACCACCTCCCTATCGGCGATCTCGTCTACCTGCTCGCTATTTTTCGCGCCATGATCGACGGCATCGCCACGCCTCGCATGCGCATCGCGGCGGCCGATACGATTTGGGATGGCCCCCTCACGCTCGTAAACATCGCCAACGGGCCCTGGATTGGCGGCATGTTCCATATCGCGCCTTGCGCGCGCAACGACGACGGCGTCTTTGACCTGTTGATCGCGGCGCCGGTGTCTCGCTTGCGCATCATGTCCCTGCTCCCGAAACTCATGACCGGCAAGCATATGGGCGAGAAGGAAATCGTCCACGAACCCGTATCGCATGTCGTCGTGGAATGCTGCGAGCCGGTGCCCTCACACCTCGACGGCGAGGTTCAACCGCTCCAGAAACACTTCGACATCGAGCTACTCGCGCGCACCCTGCAGCTGATCTGATCGCGCGCGCGATCCCAGATAGATCGCGAACAGCGCGATCGAGGCTCCCAGCAGTTCCATCGGCGACAAGGGGCGTGCGAAGAAAAGTACGTCCCACGCAAAGCTCAGCGTCGGCTGCAGCAGCAAGGCGACGCCGGCCTGTGTCGTCGTGACATGCGGGAGGCTGCTTGTGATGAACAGCATCCCGAGGCCATGCGACAGGATGCCGTAGCAGGCCAGCCATGTCGCATCGCTGGCCGTGCTGATGGCCAGCGACTCCCCTTCGACCAGCGCCGCGACGCCCAGCATCGCAGCGCCCATCAGCGACATGACCGCAATTTCCCGGCTGGGCACGCGGTTGGTCGAGTCCTGGCGCGAGCGGCGCATGGATAGCAGGTAGGCGGCGTAGGTAACCGCAGCGCCGAATCCGTAGAGGATTCCGGTGCGGTAATTGTCAGGCAAGCCGCGCCAGTCGATGCCGACAATGAGGCTCAGGCCGAGTAATGCCATGGGAATGGCAACGAGCTGCAGGCGGCTCGGCGGCTGGCGCAGGATGATGAAGCCGGCGCCCGCCATGACGAACACCTGGAAATTGGCGATCAATGTCGAAAGCCCCGGCCCGATAAGCTGGATACTGCGGTGGTAAAACCACATATCGAGCGCGATAAAGACGGCCGCGAGCACGAGTACCTGCCAGATGCGCGCCGAGAATCGAATGCGCCGTCGCGACACCAGCAGGTAGGCGGCGACTGCAAGCCCCCCGATCGCGAGTCGCCAGAAGCCGCTCGACGTGGCCGACACGCTGGTGAGTTTCACCCAGACTGGAGACAGGCTGATCAGTGCGGCGCCAATAAAGAGGCGCAGCGTCGGATTCGCGAGCAGGCTCACGCCTAGCTTAGCCAGAGATTTCGGCGTGAATTCGTCGCGCTGTCCGCCTCATTATCACTGAGCAGGTAACACGTGTCGGCAGGTGCCTCCGTCCACCGCAGTCGCACTGTCATCAGTTCGTCGCCGCGGAACACCGTGATATCCGACTTGTCGCCGGGGTGGTAGCGACGGGTACGCGATTCGCAACCATCGCCGCTGATGCGAAGTCCGTCCAGCGCCACGAGTTCATCGCCGGGCGAGACACCCGCTTGCTCGGCAGGGCCACCGTTGTGCACGGCCTGGAAGATCGATTTGTCCCCGCGGCTGGCCAGCACCGCGCCCAGCCAGACCTTGGGCAAGTTGTCCGCATTCCCGACCTGGCCACCCTTATCCTTGCCGCCTGCCGATCGGCGCAGGTGGTACTCGATACCGTGCGTCTTGAGCAACGCCTCGAGCGGCAGCTCACCGGTCCCGCGGACCGTCGCGTCAAAGAAATCCTCGAGATCCAGTCCCGACAATTCGGCGCAAAGTTGTTCGAAGCCGTCCTCGGGCATACCCACGCCCGACTCGCCCCATCGCTGCCACGCCGCTTTCATGACGTCATCCAGCGAGATCGCACAATCCGTCTCGGAGCGAAGCTTCAAATCCAGGGATAGCGCAATCAGAGCTCCCTTTGCGTAGTAGCTGATGATGGCGTTGGTGGCATTCGCATCCTGTTTGTAGAACTTGGTCCAGGCATCGAAACTCGACTCGGCAACGTTTTGTTTGCGCCTCCCGCCACTTCGAACCACGCGCGTTATGGTCTGCCCCAGCAGTTCGAGGTAACTGTCGACATCGATAAGGCCACTGCGCACCAGGCCGAGATCGTCGTAGTACGAGGTCACACCTTCAAACACCCACAGCAAATTCGTGTGCGATTCCTGAGACAGGTCGTATGGCGTGAATACGGCGGGCTTCATGCGCTTCACGTTCCACAGGTGGAAGTACTCGTGACTCACGAGGCCGAGGAATGTGCGGTACTCATCCGACACGCCCTCCTCCCCTCGCGCCGGCAGGTTGTCGCGGCCGCAGATGAGTGCCGATGACCAGCGGTGCTCGAGCCCGCCGTAACCGCTTCCCGGCGCGTTCAACAGGAACAGGTAGCGATCCAGGTCTTTGGGCGCCCCGAGAAACGACATGTGATGCTCGCATATTGTCTGCAGGTCGTGGCAGAGACGCGCCATGTCCACTCGAGTACTACCTCGAATCGCAATCGCGTGCGGTACGCCACAGACGTCGAACTCGCCGATTGACAGCTCCCCGATTTCGACGGGGTGATCGATAAGCTCGGCGTAATCGGATACCCGGTAGGTGCCAAAGCCATACTGCTCGGCGCCGCTGCGGTTCATCGAGGTGGCAACGCGCCAGTGTTTCCCGACCGGTTTGTCGGGCGCCTGGATGTCGACCGTGCAAGGCGCGTCTTCCTGTCCAACGACGGCAGGAAACAGGCAGGTTCCATTGAAGAATGCGTGGGTCTGGTCCAGGTGCGCACCGCGCACGCTCTCGTCGTGAGCAAAGACGTCAATAACAAGCGTCAATTCACGATCGGTTGGTGCCGCCTGCCAGCGGCTTTTGTCGAGTTTGCGCAGACTCACATCCCGGCCATCCGACTCTGCGCGCGCGGTCACGACATGCTTGGCATAGTCGCGAATCATGTAGCTGCCTGGAATCCAGGCCGGCATCGCAAACACCTGGCCGGCTGCATCCGGTTGCACCACGGTCAAGCGAACTTCGAACAAGTGTGCGGCCGGGTCTTTCGGCCAGATCGTGTATTGGTGGGGCTGTACCGAATTGCTGTTCACTGTTGCTTCGTTCCTTCCAGGGGCAGGTGGACTTCGGCCAGCATGCAGCGCACGCTGCCTCCCGCTGATGCTTCGATAGTGTCGATTGGCGCGCTGACAATCCGACCATTCGCCGCGAGCCTCGCACGCTGTCCTTCATCAAGCGAGTCGTATGCGCATTGTGACATTGCGATAACGCGCTCGCCCGCCTTGTTTCGCAGCTCGAGCATATTGCCCGCAAACGCATCCAGTTGCGCATAGCTCAGCGAAACGATGGCGTGACCTGTATCTCGTAGCCGCGTGAGCACTGCTTCCCTCTGATCTTCGCGGGGAATAGCCTCATCGCAGATGACCGCTAGTTCCTCGCCCACATGCATAAGAACATTGGTGTGATAGATCGGAACGCCGCCGCTGTCGACAGCATCGAATGCGACGACGTCATATCCAAGCCGTTGCGCGAAATCCCCAAGCGGGTCCAGGTGTGTGCGCGTGGATATGCACGCATAGGCGACCCGGTTGACCCGATCCAGTACCATGCTGCCCGTTCCTTCGAGGTAGTGCCCGCTCTCCTCGTGTCCACTCAGGTCGATCACCTCGCTGATCGACCGCCCTCCCGTGTTACCCAGGTAGTCGAGAATGTCGCCGCGTCTTTCAGTTCGTCGGTTCTCTGCTTCCATCGGGTACAGGACGACACGACCATCCGCATGCATGCTGATCCAGTTGTTTGGAAATATGGCGTCCGGCGTGTGGGGCACCGGCGTATCCTCGATCACGATGACCTCGATACCGGCGGCTCGCAGCACTCCAACTAGCCCATCAAACTCCCGCAACGCGGTCGCTTGCTGATCCTCGGGCGAGGCCGCCGATCTACCCTGGAATCGATTCGACGCCGCGGTCAGCGGATTGCTTTCGAATCCGGCCGGCCGAATCATCATCACTGTGGATGTGAGTTGGGATTCGTTGGCGCTCGTCATGATGTTATTCGCAGAGTGGTCATGCATTATACGTCCGTGTCCGGTCGAATTCGCAATGCGCTGCTCAATCCTGCCTGGGTTTGTTTTACCTGGGCCGGGATGACCGTCGGCGTGTCCCTGCTGGCGACACCGGTCCGGTTCACGGCCACGTCGATCACGCGGCCTGTTGCCCTTGACGTGGGCCGGGTCGTTTTCGCCGCGCTCAACAAGGCCGAGCTTGTCGCGGTCATCTTGTTGTTGATCATCGTACGCATGTCAGGCCGCAGCCGTGAACTCTGGATCGGGTGCAGTGTCCTCATCCTGATCGTCCTGGCGCAGGGCGCCTGGCTGATTCCCGAGCTGGCGGCGCGAACCGATATCATCCTGTCCGGGACTGAACCGCCCCCTTCCTACGCGCATGCGATCTACTCGACACTGGAACTGGCCAAGATCGGCCTGCTCCTGTTCCTGGGATTCCGGTCGCTGGGTCAGAGCCGCTAGGCTCAGGCTGCGACGCTCGGCCGTTTCGCGACCTCGGCATACCAGCGTGACAGGTGCTTCGCGCCCTCTGGAACCGGGAGCTTGACCCAGCCCGCGAAGTCCACGAGCACCAGCGCGGAAATATCGGCGACCGAGAACCGGTCGCCTGCCACGAATTCATTGTCAGCGAGCTGGTCATCCAGGCGACGGAAGAACTGCAGGACGCGTTGACGGCCGCGTTCAGCCAGCTCGGGAATCTGCTCATAAGGTTCCGGTCCTGGTAGCGCCCGGCCGACCAGTCCCTTTGCAGAATTGCGAAACGCATCCATCATGGACAGCAACCCCAGCTGCTCGACCTTGGCATTCCACATGCTCACCTGCGCTCGCTCCAGGCTGGTTGCGCCGAGCAGCCTGGGTTCAGGGTGCAGCTCCTCGAGGTACTGGCAGATTGCGATAACCTCACTGAGGCAGGTGCCATCATCGAGCTCCAGCGCCGGAACGACGCAATCGGGATTTACTTTCCTGAACGCCTCGCCCAATTGTTCGCCGCTGCCGAGATCGACCTGCACCGCATCGAGCTCGATCCCCTTCTCCGCAAGAAAAATTCGCACGCGCCTTGGGCTCGGCGCCGTCGTGCAGTCATAGAATTTCACGCTACTCCTCCACCGCGTCCGCCGCCTTAAAGACGGTTTCCGCTGTCTGGTCAAACATCATCGCACGCGCCTTTTCATTCCTTGCCTCGTCTCGTCGCCAGTCTTTGCCAAGATCTACTCCGCGCCGCACTGCCGGCCGTTCCTTGATCGTATCGAACCAGCGCCGCAGGTTCGGAAATTTGTCGAGATCACTACCGAGGCGGCGGTAGGGAATTACCCATGGGAAACTCGCGATATCCGCAATCGAGTATTCGCCGGCCAGGAATCCCCGATCTCGCAAGCGCACCTCCATGACCGCGAGCAGGCGATCGTACTCGTTTGCATAGCGAGCGTGCGCATACGGGTGGTCTCCCCGAGCGTAGTTAACGAAATGACTGAGTTGTCCGGCCATCGGGCCAAGGCCGCCGGCCTGCCAGAACAACCACTGCAAAACCTCCATACGGGACCGCGATTCCGCCGGCAGGAACATGCCCGCTTTCTCTGCCAGGTAGACCAGAATCGCTCCCCCTTCGAAGACCGAGATGCCGGTTTCGGTATCGACAATGGCCGGCATGCGGTTGTTGGGGCTGATGACGAGAAACGCGGGATCGAACTGCTCACCGGCGCCAATGTTCACGCGCTTGACGGCATACTCGAGACCGCACTCCTCGAGCATGATGCTGATTTTGTGGCCGTTGGGTGTGGGCCAGTAATGAAGCTCGATCATACGACATACTACCAAAACCAAATCCCACTCTGGAAACGCCAAAAAAAACCCCGCTCGAAGAGCGGGGTTTCTTAAACGCTGTGTCAGGTAAATCCTGACCTATCGGCACCAGGCCTACAGCAGGTCGTAGGTGACTCGCAGGTACCAGAATGCGCCATTGAACCCGAACGGGCTGAACTGGCTGTAACGGTTGCCAACGCCACTTGCGGCACCGGGGTTCTCATCCGGTGTCGTGTCGAAAGCGTTTTGGGCACCCAGTACGACGCCGAGGTTGTCGTTGATGCGATACGCACCTTCGAGATCAACGAGGAACTCGCCGTCGTAGACGTTTCCGTCTTCCGAGTCGTACCAGTCATCGTAGTAACTTACGCGAGCGAGGAAACGCCAGTCACCCGTGTTGTGGTTCGCAGAGATATTGTAGCGCGTCTCCGGCAGGCCCTCTTCGTATTCACGAACTCGCGTCGCGCCGATGTTCGTACCCGGATTCACAACCTCGGTATCGGTCTTGTTGAATGAGAGGCCAAGGACCGTGTCACCGGCCGCCCATTCCACCGGGTAGGTCGCGACGATATCGAAGCCCTTGGTCTCGGTATCGAAGTCGTTAGCAAAGAAGCGGAAGTTTGCGAGGTTACCGGCACTTGTAATGCCTTCGGCGATCAACTGATCCACCTCTGCCGGGGTCAACGCAAAGTCCTGCGTCAGGCTGATGCGATCGTCTACTTCGACCTGGAAGTAATCGACCGTGACGTCAAGCCCGCCAACATTGAAGAACGTACCGAACGTGAAGTTGGTCGACTCTTCAGGCTCCAGCGGTTTGCCGCCGCGCAGCAGCGCCGGACCTGACGTTGACGGTACCGTACCGTTGTTGACCAGATCCTGAAGGACAAGGTCGAACTCGGTTGATACGTTGAACGCATTCGATTGACCCGGTGTCGGTGCCTTGAAGCCTGTGCTTACTGTACCGCGAACACCAAAGTTATCGGTGATGCGGAAGTTTGCCGCGACTTTGTAGTTCGTCGTCGTACCAAAGTCATCGAAGTCTTCGTAGCGAACCGCAGCACCAAGCAGCAGGTTCTCAGTCGGCTCCCACTCGCCGTCGACGTAGAGTGAAATATTCTTGCGATCAAATACACCACCAGCGATGTTGCTGAAACCCGGGAAGCCGTTGGATGCGGCGCTGAATCCCTGGTCGGCAAGTACGCCAATCGCAAATGACTCTTCCTGACCAACGGTAATCTCGAACTGCTCGTTGCGCCATTCTGCACCGAACGCGATGTTCGTGTTGTCTGACGGCGAGTAGCCGAAATCGAGGTTGATCATCTGCTCGACCTGCGTGTAATCACCCGGATCGAACGCTGTCGGCGTGGCCGAACCCAAAGAGGCGTTTACGGTATTGCGAATGAAGAAGTCAACGTCGTTCATGCCAGCACCTGCGCTGACATCCCAACGAAGACCGTTATCCATTTCGCCCCGCACGCCGGCGCTGATTGCGGCGTCGGTTACATCACCACCGAAGCGCGGCGTGAACCCGCCTGGGAAGAGTTCCACGAATGACCAGCAGTTGTCGTCGGCCTGTACCTGGGCAAGGATGCCTGCATCGGGAATCAATCCGTCGGTGCCACTGAGCGGTATACCGACCGGACAGGATCCGCCTACTCCGAGGCCGTCCATGTCACCAACTCGTACAGACGCAATGCCGTTGGGATCCGCGTCACCATTTGCATCGACAAGCGGGCCGGCAAACACGCCGCCGCGGTTTGTCGGATTACGGAAGTAGAAGCCGCCGTCTACGTGCTTTTGAGCGAAGTTGCCGTGCATGTATACCGACGTGCCATCGGCCATGTCGATGCCAAGATTGGCAAACAGCTTCAATTCATTCGTAATTTCCGGTGAACCCCAGACTTGAGCCGGGTTGGCGACCGCGGTGTTGCCGGCTGCAATAAGCGCAGCGGCATCGTCGCGCTGAACAGATCGATCGGTATCGTCCGATTCGCCATACTCGAAGCTGAAGTTGGCGAAGCCGGAGTCCGTCAGCGGGAAGCCGATGTTACCGGCAATGCTGTAGGCTGCACCGTCACCTTCTTTATACTCGCCGTACTTGGCCTGGAGCGTTGCGCCTTCGGCGTCATCCTTGAGGATGAAGTTCATGACACCGGCGATCGCGTCTGATCCGTACTGTGCGGCTGCGCCGTCGCGAAGGACTTCGACCTGCTTGAGCGCGACGGACGGAATCAGTGAAATGTCCGGGCCCTGTGCGCCGTCAGCAACACCGTTGCCAAGCCAGTAGATAACAGCGGCCCTGTGGCGGCGTTTGCCGTTAACCAGTACCAGCGTGTGGTCAGGTGCCAGGCCGCGCATGTTGGCTGGACGCACGATGGTCGCAGCGTCACTGATCGGCTGCGAATTGACGTTATAGGACGGCACAATATTGCGCACCAGCGTCGACAGGTCAGTCTCACCTTGATTGGAAAAATAATCTGCCGACAATACGTCAATCGGCGCCGGTGAATCTTCGACCGAGCGCGCCTTGGCGCGTGTACCTGTGGTCACAATCTCTTCAATCATCTCGTCTTGCGCAAATGTCTGTTGCGGAAACGCAACAACCGATGCGACGGCGAGCCCAAATAACGTCGCCGGTATTTTACCGATTCTCATTCTCATCTAACCTCTCCAATGCCCCTATAGTCTTGTAAACCATGGAGTTCCCTTGCCTTGGTTTCCCTGAAGTTGTCCATCAACAGGACGTTGATAGTCGACCAACCCGCAACGATACTAAGCCGTTGCGAATTCACAACAATCTGCCGAACACATACTATTAGACTTATTATAGTTGGAGTCAAGCGAAAACGGACTGCAAAGGCACCCGCGAGGCTAGTTTTGGGGCCCGAATTCCAGGTGTTCCTGACCGTCGAAAAGGTACAAACCACTGCGTTCATAGCGGTCCAGCTCGTCACTGCCGGGAATCCGGAAGTACTGGCCTCCCGCGGGCTGCGGCTCGCCGGCCAGGGCATCGCCGGCTGCCAAAGTCCGGGTCGCGCGGACTATCGCATCGCAGCCGTCGGCATACAGACTGATCACGTTGGAAAGGTACGACGAGCCGGGGCGCGTTGCGCGACGATTGATTTCGATCACCGGGCCCGTGTCGATGCCGCCATCGACGATGCGGTGCAGCGTCGTCCCGATCCGGGACTCGCCCGCCAGCATCGCCCAGAAGGTCGCCATCACTCCGCGATAGTCAGGAAGAATTCCGGAATGCAGGTTGATGACACCGTGCCTGGCAATCTGAATGAAGTCGGGCTGGAGTATGCGACGGTAGCGTACGGATATGACGAGGTCGGGCTCCAGGGCCGCCAGTGTTTTGAAACCCTCCGGCGAATTGGGCCTGGTCAGCTTCATGGGCGAGACGAAATCGTCGCGAACCGCACCGACCAACGCGCCGGCAGTGAACTGCTCACACAGTTGCCCGTCTGCCCTGGCAAGTTCGGCCAGTCGAGTATCCGTGTCGCCCTGGCTCTTGACGTCGCCCGTCAGAAACACCGAATAGTCATGCTCGGGCATCGAGCGCATGACACGCTCAAGCGCGAACAGGCTCGCGATGTCGAAATGTCCCAGCAGAGTGATGTTCACTGAGAAACTCCAAAAAAAAAGCCGCAACCTGTTACCGGCTGCGGCTTTTTCATAATTAAATCCTGGCGGTGTCCTACTCTCACATGGGGAGACCCCACACTACCATCGGCGCTGCATGTTTTCACTTCCGAGTTCGAAATGGGATCGGGTGGTTCCCATGCGCTATTGCCGCCAGGAAAATCGGTTAGGCACATCGTTCGCCATTAAACCGGTCGCGTAGCGCCGGTTAATGCCAACCATGGCCCAGAATAAATCAACAATCTGGAGAATTTCTGACAATCTGAGATTTGGTACTTACAAGCGTCGCATTTCATGTCGCATACAAACGTTATCCATTAGTTAAGGTCTCTTTGCCGCTACGCGACAACCAAAACTTTTTGGCGTTATATGATCAAGCCTCACGTGCAATTAGTACTGGTTAGCTTCACACATTACTGCGCTTCCACACCCAGCCTATCAACCTCGTAGTCTTCGAGGGCACTTCAGGGACCTCAAGGGTCCAGGGAAATCTAATCTTGAAGGGGGCTTCCCGCTTAGATGCTTTCAGCGGTTATCCTGTCCGTATATAGCTACCCGGCAATGCCACTGGCGTGACAACCGGAACACCAGAGATACGTCCACTCCGGTCCTCTCGTACTAGGAGCAGCTCTTCTCAA
>CALZJH010000022.1 GCA_945787845.1 uncultured Woeseiaceae bacterium
ATCGCGGCCTGCAACGGGCACTCCATGGCGATGGGTGTCTTCCTGATGCTGTCGGCCGACTACATCATCGGCAGTCGCGGCGATTTCAAGATTGCCGCAAACGAAGTGGCCATCGGCCTCACGATGCCGCGCGTCGCCGCTGAGACGCTCCGCTATCGGCTCACGCCGTCGACTTTCCAGCGTGCGGTTAACCTGTCCGAGTTCTTCGACCCCGAAGCCGCGCTCAGTGCCGGCTTTTTCGACGAACTGGTTGAGCCCGGCGAACTGCTGGCACGCGCCATGGAGCGCGCGCAGGAACTCAAGGGACTCGATGCACACGCCCATGCGGACTCCAAGCGCAGGATCCGAAAGGCCGTCATTCGCAAGCTCCGCCGGAGCGTCCCGCTGGACCTGTTCGATGCCGCAATGATCGGCGTTCGTCGCGCGATTCGTTGATAAACTAAGCGCATGCTCACCATTATCGGCGCCCTCCTCGGCGCAATCTTCGGCGGCTTTGCCGGCCTCTTTGTCGGCGGACTCATCGGCTACGCAGCAGGTTGGGCTGCGCGCTATTTCATCGTCGGCAGCCTGCGCGTCGCGCAGTCCCAACTCGTCGAGTCGACGTTCTCGATCATGGGCGCGCTGTGCAAAGCCGATAACGTCGTCACGCGCGAGGAGATCAATGCCGTTGAGAAGATCTTCGGCATGTTCAGGTTGCAGGGCGCGGCACGCGAGCAGGCCAAGGCTGCGTTCAACCGGGGTAAGCAAGCCGACTTCAATCTTGACGCCGAGGTCGACAGGTTTGCGCAGATCAGCCACGGACGCGGTCCCCTGTTGCAGCTATTCCTGCAGGTGCAGTGCATGGCCGTGGCCGCAGACGGTCGGATCGATCCTGCCGAGCACGCGATGCTGGTCCGTATCGCACGACGGCTGGGCCTGACCGAGGCAGATGTCTCCCAGCTCGAGGCGCTGTTGCGCGCGGCAACGGGTGGTCCGTCGACCGCCGGTGCGCCGCCGACGAGAGACCGGCTCGCCGATGCCTACGCGGCCCTTGGTGTGACTGCAGACGCGAGTCCGGCCGAGATCAAGCGCGCTTATCGCAAGCTCATCAGCCAGAACCACCCGGACAAGCTGGCGTCACGCGGACTGCCGGAGAGCATGCGGCCGGTGGCCGAAGAACGCTCGCGAGAACTGAACGCAGCCTATGACCTGATCAAGAGCGCGCGGCCCGAGGTTCGGTAGTGCGCTTCTCAGGCCGCGACGACGCGGTTGCGACCCTCGCGCTTGGCACGATACAGGCGCAGATCCGCCTCGTTCAGCACGGTCCTGCGGCGCGAATCGTTGCCGATTTCAGCCAGGCCGAAGCTGATAGTGACGTCCATGCCCGACACGATGTCGGTCCAGTCCGCCAGCTGTACGGCACGGCGGAGTTCGCCACAGACTTCGAGCGCACGGTCGATGCTCGTATCGGGGAAGCACAACAGGAACTCCTCGCCGCCATAGCGCGCTACGAAGTCTGAATTGCGGCAGCCCTCGCGGAGAATAAGCGCCACACGCTTCAGCACACGGTCACCGATGGCATGAGAGAAGTCGTCGTTCACGCGTTTGAAGTGATCAATGTCGGCCAGGGCAACGGCCATCGTGCGTTCACTGCGCTGCGCGAGATTGATTTGTTGCTGCAGGTAGTCGTCGGCGTGACGACGATTCGGGAGCCGGGTCAGCTTGTCGTGCGTTGCCTGCCGTTCAAACTCCTCGGCCTGCAGGCGCAGGTCTGCGGTGCGTTCTTCGACGAGCTTCTCGAGCCGATAGCGCATGCGCGCGTACTGCATGATGACAAGCATGCCGGTCACAAGCACCAGCAACAGAAGGACAAAGAATGCCGTCGATTGTTGAGTGAGCGCAACCGCGAGCACCACGCCGGCCGCGCCGGATGCAAGTTCCACAACGGTCGTAAAACTATTGAATACACTGCGCGGCTTTCCGCGCTGCAGGTAGACGATCAGCATCATGCCGATGTCGTTGATGACCTGCATCGCCACGAGCAGCGCCACCAACAAGAGGATCGTTGACGTGTCGAGCTGCTGCAGTGGAACCGCTCCACCCAGGCTTTGGTACAACAGCCCGGATCCGAGGATGACGAAAATCATCAGCCCCGAATTGTGTACAGCGGCCATTAATACCTTCGGCAGAGGCACGCCTTTTCGCAGCCGTTGCCAGGGATAGACGAAGGAGGCGAGCCCGTTGACGCACGCGGCGGCAATCGGTCCCAGCACGAGGATGCTCGCCACCTGGGCCACGCGATCGAAGGACACATGCCCGAACACCGGGTGCGGGAACCCGGTGGCAATGGCGAACAGCCCGAAGACCAGGAAGAAACCGACCGTGCCCCACCCGTATTCCTCGTGCAGGAACCCGGCGTCGACCGCCAACAGGGCAAGCGCAATGAGTGCTGCAGCCAGCAGCACCATTGAGTAAATGAAATCAGGCGTCCACTGACGAGCCTGCTCGGTGCTCCCGGACTTTGAGGGTCGGTTCTTCACAGCCACAGATTATGCCCGATCCGCTGCCACGGAGTATGTGACCGGCGTAGCGGCTGTGCTTATTGTTTGATCAGGCGGATCGCGCCCGGTTTTCCCGCCAGACGATCAGGGCATTGGCACCGATGATGATGGCCGCTCCGACGAACACAATCGGCAGCGGCCAGTCACTCCAGACCAGCCAGCCGAACGCCATCGCCCAGATGATGCTGCTGAAGTTAACGACGGCCACGATCGCGGCCGGGATGTTCTTGAGCGCGGTCGCATAGAGCCACTGCGCCGCCGCAGCGGAAATGCCGATACCCAGGAACAGCGGCGCTTCATCCAGTGTCGGTGGGTTCGCCACGAACGGCAACGCCATGCCCGTGATGATTGCGCCAACAATAAAGAAGTAAAACGTCACGGTTTCGGGGCGCTCATGGCCACCCAGGTGACGCAGGAGGACGCTCATGAACGCCTGCAGGAACGCGGCGCTGAGCGCCGCCGCCAGACCAAGCAGATTCACCATGCCGCTGGGGTTCACCATGATCCCGACGCCGGCGAAGCCCGCGAAGACCGCCAGCCAGCGGTAGGGCCCCACATGCTCCTTGAGGAAGACCACACCCATCACGGGCATGAACAGCGATGCGGTGAACAGCAGCACCGTCGTTTCGGCCATCGGCATGAGTGAGAACGCAAAGAACATCAGCGCCAGCGACACGACGCCCAGCGCCGCCCGCCCGATAACCGCGCCCGGCTTGCTTTGGATAACCAGGATTTCGCGCCGCCCGAAAAAGAAAATCGCAACAAGGAACGGCAGGCTGGCCACGACGTTGCGGTAGAACGAGATCTCGATGACCGAGTGGTTCTCGCTCAGGTACTTGGCGAACACGTTCATGACCGTAAACAACAGGACAGCGGCAACCGCCGCCCACATGCCCAGGGCAAAATGCTCCTCACGTTGTGGCGTTGAGATCGGGTTTTCCACGAGGCGTGTTGCTACGCGGCCAGAGTCGTCACGCGTTGCCCCAACCACTGGATTGCGGCTTCGGTCTTCTCCGTCCAGGGGTGGCCGTAGCTCAGGCGGATGAAGTTCGTGTAGCAGGCGCAGGGCGAGAATATCTGCCCGGGGGCAATGCTGATGCCCGCATCTATCGCGTCGTCGAAGAGTCGCTCCGCGTCAATGTCTTTTGGCAATTCGAGCCACAGCACGGAACCGCCAACGGGGCGCGACGTCCTCGTCTCGTCGGGGAAATGCTCGGCAACGAGCGCCAGCATGCGTTCGGAATTGCGCTTGAGCACCGGCTTCAGCGACTTGAGGTGCCGGCTGTAGTCGCCGGACGCCATGAACTCGGCGAGCGTGAGCTGCTGCAGCAACCCGGACGAACAGGAAAAGGCGCGCTTCAGGCGTGCAATCTCGTCGATGTCGCCCGGCGCCACGACCCAGCCGATGCGGTAACCCGGGCATGCGGTCTTCGAAAAGGAACCACAGGTAATCACGCGGGCCCTGCTACCGAGAAACATGGCCGGCACCGGTCTCGAGTCATCGAACAGCAGGTCGCCATAGACATCGTCTTCGATCAGCGCGACATCGTGCTCTTCGAGCATCCTGACGAGCCTGGCGCGATCGCCGGCCGGCATCGAAACACCGAGGGGATTGCCGAGCGTCGTCGAGAACATGCAGGCCTTCACCGGGTGCTTCGCCAGCGTGTTTTGCAGTTCCGACAGCGTCACGCCCTCTTCCGGACAGGTCTGCACCTCGACCGCCAGCATGCCGAGGCTATCGATGAGCTCGAGCATGCCGTGATAGGTCGGCGTCTCGACGGCAATAACATCGCCTTTCGATGCTACCGCCGACAGGGCAAGTAACAGCGCTTCCTGCCCGCCGTTGGTGATACAGATCTCCTCGGGATCGACTTTCGCACCGATGACGTCGAGATAGTGATAGGCAATCTGCCGACGCAACAGCGGCTCACCCAGCGTCGATGCATAACCGATGCTGCGTTCTTCCGCCCGGGCCATGATGCGTTTCATGGTCCGGTGCAGGGACTTCGCGGCCGGCCTGGCCATCGTTGGATTGGCGATCCCGAGCGGCACGAGACCGGGGTCGTTGACGCCGTCATAGACGCGCTCCATGAGCGAGCGGCACCGCAGCGGGGCCGGGTCGACGCTCTCGGTGCGGGTCGGGAGAACAATGTCATTGGCGGCAAAATGACGAACGAAGTAGCCGGACTGAGGGCGTGACTCGACTTTCCGCTGCCGCTCGAGCTCCACGTAGGCCTGCCGAACCGTCGGCACACTGACGCCCGCCGATTTACTCATCTTCCTTAAGGACGGCAGGCGATCGCCCGGCAACAGCGTGCCTGTATCGATGTTTTCCGATATTAAATCAATGACTTGCTGGTACAGAAAGGTATCGCATTGTTTGTCGACGTTGAGCATAACTGTTCATGTCTTATTTCTCGAAAACTGTATCTGTTATATCACCAGAATTCCCGTAGAGTCAATGCCTCATCCACGCCGACCCTGAGGAGACCGACATGAAGGCACAGCACCAATGCACGCGAGAAGGCCGCACCGCGCGATACAACCTGCCGGTGTGCCATCACTCGAAATTCCGGCGCCTGCTGGAACCGTTCATCGCGCCAGCCACCCGTCTGCATCGCTACCGCATGACGTCCGTAAGAATGCTCGAGCGCTCGCTCGACAAAATGGACAACGGACGCTGCGCGTGAATAACGCGACGCTGTATGCGCTGACGGTGCTGATCTGGGGCTCGACCTTCTTCGCGATCGAGTTTCAGCTCGGCATCGTCCCGCCTGAGGTCTCCGTCGTCTACCGCTACAGCGTCGCGGCCCTGCTGCTGTTCGCCTGGTCTTACTTCCGTCACTTGCCACTGCGCTTTGCCGTTCGCCATCACGCGTGGTTCATGCTGCTGGGATTGCTGCTCTTTGGTCTGAATTACATCCTCACGTACACGTCGCAGATCCATATCACGTCGGCGCTGGCCGCAATCGCATTCTCGACGATGGTGTGGCTGAACATCATCAACTCACGCATTTTTTTCGGCGTTAAGGCGGGCCGCGGCGTGCTGTTCGGCGCACTGCTCGGCGCGGCCGGCATGGCGTTCCTGTTCGCACCGCAGATCAGCACGGTGTCGTTCTCTGACAGCGTGTTCTTCGGCTCGAGTCTTGCGTTTCTTGGCGCGCTAAGCGCGTCCTTCGGCAACATGGTGTCGCAGAAGATACAAAAGGCCGCCGTACCCGTCGTCCAAATGAACGCCTGGGGCATGTTCTACGGCGCCGTGTTCATGGGCGTTGTGGCACTCGTCAATGGACGTGACTTCACGTTCGAATGGTCGGCAGCTTACATTGGCTCGCTCGCCTACCTGACCGTATTCGGGTCTATCGTGGCGTTCGGTGCGTACCTGACCCTGCTGGGGCGCATCGGCGCGAACAAGGCGGGCTATGCGATGGTGATGTTTCCAGTCGTGGCCCTGTTGCTGTCGACGCTGTTCGAAGGACTCGAGATAAGGTTGACGACGGTTACCGGCACGCTGCTGGTGCTGGCGGGAAATGTGTTCGTACTGCGGACGAGAAAACCGGCTGCCGGGGCGACGGACGATGTCCGCGCTGCTGATTACCAGCGTCGGACGCGACCCGTGTCCATGTGCACAAAGTCAGACTGCTCGTAGTAGCCAACACCACCGCGCTGGAGCCTGACGGCGGCATCGCGTAGCTGCGCGGTCCGGACGCCCTCGAGGCGAACGTCAATGGCCTTGCCGAGTATGTGCTGGCTCTTCCTGGCCACGCCGCTGGCCTCGGTGCGAGTGCGCAGCATTTCGTTGGTCCTCGACGAGCGGTAGGCAGAAATGATCTGGTAAGTGCCGTCGCTGCCCAGCGAATCACGCACGTCGTAAATCAGGTCGAGCAACGTCGGATCGATCTCGGCGATGTCACCGGTACGAAAATCCGACAGGAATCTGTTGACGTCATCGAGCGCCTCTTCGACGTACTCACCGTCTTTCCAGTAAACCACATCGAGGTGCTGACGCGTGTGCGTGTGATAGAACGACAGCGCGCGCTCGTCGCTCACCGTCGTGCCCTCACTCAGGGTGGCGGTCAGCATCAGGGTGATTCCGAATAGCGCCGGAACCAGGAGTTGCTTGAAAATACGATGGCTCATATTGATGTCGGAGTACGCTCTCACGGCGTATGCAGGCTATAAGAAACGGGAAGAATATGGTGGCTCGAGACAGAATTTCAAGGTCAAGGCTCACAGCTGCGGAAATTCCCGGCCGGTGTTTTTTCGCTCTGTTGACGGCTTTGTACCTTTTTTGCGGCGCATCCCCAAACGCCCTCGCGCAACAGACCAGCGCCCATGTCCCTGATTCTAAAGCTGAAACCCTGCAGGTCGAGCGGCTGAACGCGGCACTTCAGCAGTACCGGGGCATTGCCGAATCCGGCGGCTGGCCAAGCGTACCGACGGGCCCCACGATTGGCCCGGGCAGCCTCGATCCGCGGATCGCCACGCTTGTTTCACGCCTCAGGGCCACGGGCGATCTGCCAGACAACGAACGCATGTTCGACGAATATGACGACGACCTGCAGGCTGCCGTGCGGCGCTTCCAGGCCCGCCACGGCCTCGAACCGGACGCGCTGGTTGGCCGCGCCACGCTGCGCGCGCTGAACGCCACTGTAAACCAGCGCATCAGCCAACTCTGCACAAACCTGGAGCGCGCACGCGAGATATTCGATGAGCAGCGGACGGAATTCATCCTCGTGAACATTCCCGCGTTCAATGCCACGCTAAGCCTGAATGGCAAGCCGGTATGGACGACGAACGTGATCATCGGCGAGAAGGACGCCAAGACACCGCTGTTCGAATCACACATCAATAGTGTGGTGGTCAACCCAACCTGGAGCGTACCGCGCAGCATCGCCAGCGAGGAATTGCTACCCAAGATTCAAAACGACATCGGTTTTCTCGCACACGGCGGCTACGATGTATTCGATGCCACGGGACTTCCGGTGGATCCTTTGACGGTCGACTGGCCCTCGCTCGACATGCACAACTTTCCCTTCCGGCTGGTACAGCGGGCTGGTCCCCAGAACGAACTCGGCCGCATCAAGTTCCTGTTTCCGAACCAGTACGGTGTGTGCATGCACGACACGCCCAGTCAGTACCTTTTTGCGTATTCATCGCGAGCATTCAGTCACGGCTGCATTCGCATGGAGAACCCGGTGGACTTTGCCGCGCAGTTGCTGGCGGAGGACAACTGGTCGAAGGAGCAACTGGATGCGCAGCTGGCATCCGGAGAGACAAAATCAATCAGCCTGGCCGAGCCGGTACCGATCGTCATTACGTACCTGACTGCCTCGGTCGACGAATCCGGTACGGTGTTCTTCTACCGGGACATTTACGGTCGGGATACCCGGCGGGCAACGTGTGGCCCGTGATCATTTAAGCGACTTCGATATACTGACGCCATCAGAGTCGCATGCATTCAGGACACAGACGTGAAGCAAGACTACTTACAAATGAGGGTGCTCGAGCTGGCGCCACAGGTTTACGTGTCGGGTCAGGTATTCGAGAGCGACCTGAAGCTGGTGGCGGGCCAGGATGTTCGCAGCATCGTGAACAACCGGCCTGACGACGAAACTGTCGGTCAGCCGAAGTCCGCTGCCCTGGCTGAGGCCGCCGAGGCGCTGGGTATGACCTTCGTGCATTTTCCGCTCGAATCGCGGTCGATCAGCAAGGAAACGGCCACCGAGTTTGCCAAAGTCTGTGACACCCTGGAGCGCCCTGTCCTCGTTTTCTCGGCTACGGGCGTGCGCTCGACGAAGGCATGGGAGATGGCCGAGCCGGAGATGACCAAGGTCTGAACCGAGGCGTGAGCCGCTCGGCCGGCTTACTCGTAGCGGCGCCCATTGTGTTCGATCCAGCCGCCGACATGGCTGCCGCGCGGATCGTGGTGCGTCCAGTGAATGACGCCGCCGCGCTCGTTGGACTCGTACTCACCAAAGAACGATACGGTATCGCCAACCCTGATCGACGCTACTCGTGGTGCAAGATCGATGTTGTGCGCAATGAGCACCGTGCGGCCTGGTGAGACTTCAACGATAAAGCGCTGATGGCGACTGCCGTCGTTGTCGTCGGACAGAACGCGTGTGACCGTACCGCTGCCGCGAACCTGGTCACCCGCCTGCCAGTCGCCATAAGCGGCCGCGGGCGGACTCGTCGCTGGCGCATTCGCCGCCGTGCCTTGCTCAACTGACTGGTTCTGATAAGCGACGAAGACGAAAGCGAGAATCAGTAAAGGGACAAATGTCTTTTTCATTCGGCGTCGAGCATAGCAGGACTGCCGCCGAGAATTTCCACAACTTCGGTGAAACGGCGCTTGAGCGCCTCGTTGTCGTCCCAGAATGACGTCAGCCTGCGCCCCTCGCGCACGGCAACGTCGAGCGCCAGCTCGCCGTCTTCGTTCCTGAGGGTCGGGTCGGCGCCCTTGTCGAGCAGGTAACGCAGGAGTTCGACCTGCGCGCCATCGGCTGCTTCCATGAGCATGGTCTGGCTTTCGTACCGTTGGTCAATGTCGAGGCCGGCCGCGAGTACTTCGTCGATGACACGTTTGACGAACCGCAGACGGTGGGCGTCTACGACCGCGCTGCGCTCGTCGCCTGCTTCCAGGCGAATCGTAGGGGGCGCATAGTGAATGACGGCCTGGTGCCCGTAGTTCCACCCGGAATCACTGAGCTCGGACATGACGAGGCCCTTATCGAGCATCATCTCGAACATCCGGATGCCGTCTTCGATGCGACCTCTCCCCTCTTCCTGGATGACATCGACCACGTCGTCGTAGATGCGATCGTGGTACTTCCCGCCGGGCAGCTTGTAACCGCTGTCGAATAGCAGGGCCAACACGTCGGCATTGCCGCCGGCGATCGCCGACTCGATCACCCGGAGCGTGTCATCGCTTCGGGCACCCATATCGACAAGCCGCTGCATGACTTCAAGATCGCCTCCCTCTGCCGAATACTCCAGCAGCAGATCCTGCGACCAGTTTGGGAATTTCGTGGGATCATCAGGCCGGACCGATGCGCCATTGTCGAGTAACCACAGCGCAACGTCCTCATGGCTGTACATGGCCGCCCACATTAGCGGCTCGGCAAAATTCAGAGACTCGGATCCCACCACACCATTGACGTCGGCACCTGCGGCGACGAGCCCCTGGACCACGTCGAGCATGCCGTTGCCTGCGGCCTGGACGATGGGGGTCTGGCCGTACTCATACGGTCGCGTGGGGTCCGCGCCAGCTTCAAGGAGGGCTAATGCTGTTTTCGGGCTTTCGTTGTCGATGGCCCGCGAGAGCGGCTGATCGTAGTAATTGTTCACGAAGTTGACGGTGCCACCATTGCGTTTAAGGACTTCAGGCAGCAACACAAGCGAACGATCCTCGAGAACCAGGATTAGCATCCAGAAGTCCGTCTCCTCGTTCTTGCCGAATTCGTGACCTTCGATCAACGATTTCGCAGCGTCGTAGTCTTCCGCGTCCAACCACTCGTAGAGCTGCGTTAGTTCCGGCGCTTCATCATCGTCATCGGGAATACCGTTAAAGAAGCCCTCGTAGTCCCATTCCTTAAAGACACGATTCGTGCAGTCGACTTGCCGTTCCTGGTCGACGTACACAACCTGGCCGCGCTTGCTGATACTGCTTTCGTAGATCGGCTCAACAGCCCAGGCCCGGTCGAACTCGCACAAGCCAAGCGCCAGTGCGTCGACCAGCGTACCGTCGATCGCGTACTGACGATCCCCTTCGCAGTAGTCCTCGGGGTCTTCACCCTCTTGCTTTGCAAGCAGCGCACAGAGCTCGAAACCGAGATCGCCAAAATCGGTCACCGTCATCTGGCGCACTTGCGACTGCGCAAGCAGCGCATCGGCCATTGCAGCGCAGATTTCGGAGGCGTCTCCTTCGAAGACGTTGGATTCGGTCACAGGACAGGATTCGAGGTAGTCGCGCCGCAGCTGACCCAGATCGCCGAGACCACGCTCTCGAGCGGCTTGCTCTACAGAACTGGCGACTTCCTCGCGCTCCTCTTCGTACTTCTCGTCCTGGTAGTTCTCCCACTTGCCAACGAGGATGAAGAACGCAACGACACAGATCACCGCCAGGCCGATCAGCGTCATGAAGATATTGTAGGCTTTGCGGATAACTCCCATCTGACCATCTTAGATGAGAAGCCCGGAGGATTTTGTGACTTAGTGCATGCCTCAGCGAGGCGGGGGGGATTTTCCCGAGGTCTTGGGTGCCGCGACCCGGTTGGCCATTTCCTCGAACCAGGAGAACGCTTCCTCCACACTCTCGACGTAGTCCAGCACGCCCCTGCCGCCATTGATTTCGATATGGTGCAGGAGTTCAACCTGCTCATAGGCCCTCTTGTCGACAGGCATCAGGAAGGCGGTATTGGTCCAGACCGAAATATTGTGGGCCTTGAATTTGCGGCCGAGGTCAAAGATGGCGCCAGGATCACCATTCTCGAGCGACTCCAGTTCGCGCATGTCGAATATGAAGTCAGTGAAGCCGGTCCTGGCGATAAGTTCGACTGCCGATCGCCGCATCTCCTGCAGCTGATCGGAATCCGCGGCGCCATCGATTTTAACCAAAATGACCTGGTTGTCGTCCAGCGTAGAAAACTCTATGGCCACGTTTGAGGATCCTAACGTTTACGTTAGTCCATATTAGCTGGATCGCCGACGGCGCTGCCAATCATATTTTGCACTATTAGACGAAAGTCTAATGCTTGGTCGATCCCGGCACGCGCTCAGCCTACCGACCGCTCCCACAGCTCGTGTACGGCAGCTGTTCGCGTTGCTCGAATGGCGATATCTGCCCGTTGTTCTTTTCGAGCGTGAGCGTCACGGCATCGCGCGGCGCCAGGCTGACCCGGGCCTCCACGGGCGGTGAGCTGTGGAGCTGCACGCGGTAGTCACCCTCTGGCAACAGCATGATGCCGGCGGAGCCGAGCGAGCCGCTCGCGACCTCGGTACTGCCCTGGTAGACGCTGAATGACGTAGCGACCGTCTCGGCCAGTGCCGACTTGAGTTCTGCGGCACTGCCCGCCGTGACGTAGCGCCCGCCGGATGCAGCCGCGATGGCCTGCAGGCTCGCCGCGTCTTCATCGGCTGCGCTGCCGAGTCCGAAGCCAATCAGGTGCACGACGATGCCCTGCTGGCGAAGCGCGTAGGCTGCCGTCACGGGATCGCCGCCGCAGCTCTCGATGCCGTCGGTAACCAGCACCACGATGCGGTCATCCTGCGAGGCTTCGAAATCGCGTGCGACCTGGTTCAAGGCGTAGGCGATCGGTGTCTGGCCCGTGGGTCGCAGCCCGGCGATCGCCTGTCGAATGTAGTCCCGATTGTTCTCGCGAAACGGCACGAGCAGGCTGGAATCGGTGCAGTTGTTCTGTTTGGGGGCGCTCGTGTGGCCATAGGCGCGAAGCGCGAGGTCGAGGCCGTCCGGAAGCCAGTACGTGACCTCTTCCAGGGTCGTCTTGGCGATCTCCATCTTGGAGCGGCCGTCAATCTGTCCCCACATGCTCTGGGATGCGTCGACGACGACTTCCACGGCGCGGTCATTGAGCGATAGCGCGGGTTGTCCGTCTTTGCGCGCCAGGACTTCCAGCGCGGCGCAGCTCGTGTCGCGCACGTTGACGAGGATCTCCGACTCCTGCGTGTCACCGTCGAGGCTGGTGGCAAACGCGACGATACGGTTCTCACCGATCTCGACCGGTACGCTGCCGGCAAAGGTCCCGCCGGCAAGGCGCGCGGGTACCGGCTCCGAGCCGTTGACGCTGAGCGTGACGCTGTCGACGCCGGTGGTGCGCAGATTCAGGAACGCCTCGGGAAGCTTGCTCGGATCGGAGACGGGAATGAACGTGCCACCTGTCGCCCAGGCGATCGTGTCCATGATCTTGCCGCCCTTGTTGTCCTGCCCGAGCATCAGTGTCTGGATCGGAATGCCTCTCTTGGTCGCCTCGACCGCGGCGTCATAGGCCTTGTTCTTGTTCGACATGCCGTCGGTGAACAGCATGATGACTTTCGAGGAACCGGGCCGGCCGTTGCGCTCGAGCTCGGCCAGCGCCGAGGTGATGCCGGCGGCGATGTTCGTGCTGCCGGAACGTGGCAGCAGGCGCAGCGTCTCCATGACCGCATCGCGGTCCGACGTCATCGACTGGGCGATCTGGCTCTTGGCATCGAAACTGACGACGCCGATCTTGATATCGCTCTTGGGCGAGAGGTTTTGCACGAGGCCAATAGCGCCCTGCGCACGATAGTCGCTGGGATCGCTGCGACGCAGGCTGCTCGAGGTATCCACGACGAACATGATGTCGAGGTAGCGCACGCCGCCGATGGCCGAGGCAATGCCTTCGACCTCGACGCTGGTGGTGCCGTCCTCCACGGTGTAGCCGGCGGACGGCGACTGGATTTCGACCTGTAGCCCGGTATCGGCCGCCATGGCAGTGCCTGCCAGCGCCCATACCAGGAAAAACAATGCGTTACGCACGGGATCACCTGCTTTTGTCCTAACTATGCGAAGCTTACGGCACTTAAGGTTACATAATCTGGGACGTGGCGCACAGATTTGCCTGCTCGCGCCCAGGGCCCAATCGGCGGCGATAAATGCCCGGCTGTCGAGTAAACTGCGGCGTCATGGCATCACAAGCACCGACCGCAGAGACGGCTTACGAGGCACCGGGCTGGGCGCAGGCCATACGCCGCGTCACGGACCACATGGTCAGCGACTTCCTGGGCGGCCCAAGGCCGTGGAAATTTGCCTGGGTCATCAACTTCCAGAAGGCCGGGACGTTCATTTTTCTGCTCGCGCTGATGGCCTGGTACGACAACACGTCGGCAGCCGCGTGGGTCTACGTGGCCATGCAGGGCAGCTACGGCCTGGTCTGGATTCTCAAGGATGTCGCGTTCCCCGACCCGAGCTGGCAACGACGGATCACGATCGGCGGCGGCATCAACGCGTTCGTCGGTGTGCTGGGCTGGTACTGGGTGTTTGGCTGGCTGCTGATTTCAGGAACGTCGCAACCCGACTATCCGCTGCCCGACTTCGCCTGGTTCTGCCTGTGCATCAGCCTGTGCATTGTGGGCTGCGCCATCATGATCGCCGCGGATGCCCAGAAGTTCTTCACGCTGCGCGTGCAGCGCGGCCTGATCACCGACGGCATGCACCGTTACATTCGCCACCCCAACTACCTCGGCGAGATCATGATCTACGGCAGCTTCGCCATGATGGTGTGGCACTGGCTGCCTGTGGTGGTCCTCGCCTGGGTGTGGCTCGGGCTGTTCGCGGTCAACATGGTGATGAAGGAAGCGAGTATGTCACGCTACCCGGGGTGGGCCGCGTACAAGAAGCGGACCTGGTGGTTGATTCCGTACGTGCTCTAGTTAGCCAAGGGCATCTACCTTCCCCATCCACGTTGGCGCTTCTCGGAAATCCGCGTCGTCGTAGAATTTCTCCAGCCTCATGCGCGTCGCTTGGTTCTGCTTCAAACCCAAGAAAGAAGCGGCATTCGCACCAAGGAAGTTGTCACCCAAGGCCGGTATCGACATTGACTCCTCCAGGTCGTCGACAACGCGAGCAAAGTCTGCCAGGTAATTCTCCGACCCCGTTTCGGCGACTAGCATCTTCCAGTCGGCCCCGTACATCAACCGTGTAACGGCAGGCGGATCATCCGCTCCGTACTCAAAGATGAGTTTCATGACATTCCGCAATCGGTCGGGGTCATCGATAACGTTTGAGAAGTAACTGGCATCCGCCGCAAGCCGGTGTTTCCCGGCGGTTTGGTCATCTGCCAATAGACCCAGGAATCCCTCAATCGGCGAAGAGCCGTCCGCCGTCTGCGAGCCAGCGCCTCCGAAGTGACCGAACGACAAGAGGGCATCTGGAAATTCGTTAGCCGCATTTTCCCAATAATCTGGCCCCGTTAGGGCTTCAAAGTCGTCGGCTGGACCATTGGACTGGTTTGAGTGACCCATTATCGGGACGCCATTATCGCCACAGAATGTGAACAGTTTTGCCATCGCATCGTCGAGTTTCTCACCAAAATCCGGAGATTCGGCGATGTCAGTCAGCCAGTCACGCTTCCAGAAATCGGGATTCGCCTCACCGACAGCCTGATTTCCATAGGGCGCGAACCCCATCGGCGAATAGAGCTTCACTCCAATGGCACCATACTTGGTGACTGCCTTCTCGACCAGATCGATGGGCGAGAAGCCGGCGTCTCGATTCATGTCGGAGACAACCTGTCGGAATGGGTCGAACGGAACCAGCGCATGGACGCGACCGCCCGTCAGGATCGCAATCTCTTTCATGAGCGCGGCCTGATCCGGCAGTGAAGACTTTGTCGGCGCCCCCTTGCTCAGCCACCAGTCGTAATCAACCATTGCAGGGAGCATCAGGTCGATCTTCGGCCCGGAGTCCTTGTTGTACGTATTCAAGTAGTTGTAGATGCTGACGTAACGATACTGCAGCATTTCGACAATGAACTTAATTGCGCTTCTGAACGTCACCGCTGCAGGGGACGAGTCCGGCAGGGGCGAACCGGTTGGTGCACTAAGCCCGGGTGTAAACAGCTGGTCATATGACGATGGAAGCTCAGTCAGACGCCGGAAATCCGACAACTCCGATGACAGTGCGCCCACCGGGCCGTCGAGATCCCGAGGGCTAATAGCAACTTCACTCATCTGACTGACGGCCGCTCCTGCTATTTCACTCTGCCCCTGATCGTATTTTTGATCGCGAAGTGCCAGGAGGCGTGTTGTGATTTCGCTTTCATCGCAGTTCTCGATATAGGGCCTGATCTTTTCGAGCTCGGCTAACTCCTCGGCTACAGTCGGCGCCGTTGCCCACGTGAATTTCTGCAACGGACCCGTCAGCAAACGCGCGACCTTGCCTAGTCCACCCATGTCGCGAGTCGCTACAAGGTTGGCGAAGTCCTTTATCTGCAGATCTGTCGCGTTAAATATATGCGCATGCGTATCAATCACGAGGCGTGAGCTCGGATCGCTGTACTGGTCGCCAAATGGACATATTGGGACGGGCCCCCTTTTACATCCTTTTAGGGGACCAAGCAGCGCAAGGAGCAGCGCACTGTTCACGAATTGTCGTCGAGAGACTTCCATGGGTGGCTCCAGGTAAAAATGGCAAGAAAAGGGCCTCCGCCTGACGGCTTTCGCTTGTTGAAGCCGCCAGGCGGATGCAGGGAAACATGCCTAAGTGCCGGTCTAGTCCATTGGTTTTCTCAGTCGATCAACCTGTACGCTGGCAATGTAGCCGGTTTCCAGCGCTTCGTAGATCGCCACCTTCTCGCATGTGACGAAAATAACCGGCGAACCTTCCAGCCACTCCGCTTTCGCCCCAGACTTTCGCAAAGAGTCGAGAATCGCATCAATTTGCTTGCGCTCAACGCGGCCTTCCTTGTCGGTCGATACCGTCAAAATAAACCGGGTGAGCGTGTCTTCAGGCACGTCCTTCAGCACAGCCGTCAGGTCCTCATTGTGGCCAGCATTCTCGACGACGTCAGGACCGTTCTTCTCCGACGGCGCAGAGCAGGCAGGCGCTGAAATCAGCGCCGCCAACACGAATAGGGCCAGAAACACATGTGGCATCTTGTTGTCCATGTTTCGTTTGACACGAATTCAAAATCCGCGTTCCTTAACCGCCAACTTTTCTTGTCACGACTTCCTTAGTCCGCCAACCAGAACGTAAATGATGCGTCCGGCCTGCCAACAAAGCACTGGCGATTCATCTGATATTGATTGATTCTAACGACAGCCTCGTCTCCCTCTGCCTGATTCGGGAACATCAGCATGCTGGAAACGCCGTCAGTCAGACGGAACTGTCCGCCACCCGCCGGCTCGATACGGACGCCAGCCCGGTTGAACGAGATGCAATCCAGGCTGCCGTGCGGCCCACTTGGCACAACCCCGTTGGTCCGAAGGTACTGCATAGACGCATCGGGCCGGCCGATGTAGCAAGTATCGGTGAAGCCGAATTGATTGATTACGTCCAGCGACTCCTGCGCTTCAGCTCGGTTGTTGCCAAAGTAAAACATCAGGTGGTTACCATCGACGATCCACCATCTCTTCCAGAACCACCAACCCCGACTACGGAGTTCCAGATTGGACAAATTGTGACCGATGCAATCTTCTGGCATGGGTGGAATATCGCATCCAATTGCGGCGGCAGCGGCACTCAGGTCCACCCTGTTCTTGTCAACTGATCCGCCAGGCCGACCATCTGTGATGTTAGTCCCGGTAGCCACAAGCTGCGCCTCAATGTCCGCGATGGTTGTACCAGCGGGAGCGCACGATGCAATCGCGGCGATCGCGCCAGCAACCTGCGGTGTTGCCATCGATGTGCCGTTGAAGACGTCGAATCCGGTACCCGGCACAGACGACTCAATACTGCTTCCCGGCGCCAGCACGTCCACGGTTTCAGACAGATTAGAGAAACTCGAAATATTGTCAGAGTCCGTGGTGGAGCCGACAGTGAAAGCCGTCGAGATACATCCAGGCGATCCGATCGCAGCTCTGAAGCGGTCATTGCCAGCCGCTATGACGGTCGTGCCACCGGCTGCAATAAGCTGGTCAACGATTGCTTTAAGCGCTGCGTTATCGGCATCACAATCCGCTGCGAATTCACCGCCACCAAGACTCATGTTCGCGGCGGCAATATTCAGATCGGCGGCCCGCGTAACCACTCGCTGCAGTCCACGAATCTGGTCGGAATCGTAGGACAGTACGCACGGAGACGTTGTACCAAGGCTGGCACACGTGTTGGGCCCGCCGGGGACATCGTCAAACCTGGAAAAGACCTGCACGGCCATGACGTGCGCTTCCGGCGCGACACCAGTGATGGTGATTGCGCCGCTAGGCCGACCGGCCGCGATGCCTGCAACGTGCGTTCCGTGGTCGCAGCCGTTCACGCCGGTACAATGATTCCCAGACGCAACAGTGGTGGCATTGTCCGCGCCACCGGGGCACAGACTTGTCGCACCGTGTGCGGCGAAATTCGATGAATAACATGCTCCTTCAACTACCCTGCCATTGAGAAACGGGTGGTCGATATCCACACCTGTATCGAGTATGGCAACCGTCTGCCCGCTGCCGTCACCCCCTAATGCATGAAGCGCCGGCACATTGATTACAGGGCCCGACGATCCGAGGTACGCTTTGGACAGCTTGTCCTCGACAATGATTGCGAATTGGCCGCTCTCAGCCATGGCGGTCAATTGACTCCGCTTCAGCTCGAACGTCATCAGCGGCAGGCCTTGAATTTCCCGTACATTCGTAATGCCCTGGGCTGTCAAGGTGTTCCTTGCCCGCTGCGTGGCAGACGCCAGCGTCGCAGTCGCAAGCCCTGTCATTGGCAAGACCTCTGTTGTCGAGGCGGCTGGGTCAGCGCTGGCTCGGGAATACTGAGCAAGAACTCGAATCGGTCGATCGGATTGCTCGAGCGTCACTCGTACCTGGGAAAGTCCCCGAATGTCTCTGTCGAGTTGTGCATCCCTTGCTGCTGGCGTGAGTTCCTGGGCGAACACGGAGGAACTGATACCGAGTGTTAGCGCTGCGAGTGCCAGCGTGATCCGTCGGCTTAGGACGTCGACGTCCGAGATAGAAAACCTGGTCAAAATGCTCATGATTACCCTCCAGTTACAGCATGTACTTGACATTCGACTAAGGGTTTACTGGCCGGGAGGACCAAGAGCACGATCGAGACGGCAGGGCCCGCGATTGGGGCCGCTGAGGGACGATCGCCGAGCGCCATTCGGCCTCCCATGCGCGACGATCTTTACATTCCACCCATCAGAATAGACCGTATATGCGAAAAATCAACCATAATAGGTACAAACCCTTACTTCGAGAAACACTTTCCGT
The DNA here is from genome assembly GCA_945787845.1 of uncultured Woeseiaceae bacterium. Classification (GTDB taxonomy): domain Bacteria; phylum Pseudomonadota; class Gammaproteobacteria; order Steroidobacterales; family Woeseiaceae; genus UBA1847. Next base: position 18,447 of record CALZJH010000022.1, read on the forward strand.
ACCGGGCGTTTCCTCATGCCCGGCTAATTTTCGGGACTAGCAATCTTGCCCCGCTTGCTGGTCGCGATACTCGACCACCACATCACCATCGTCGAGCAACCAGATATCGACGTCATCGTCACCGACGGGATCTCTGCAACCGCTGATTGATCCTTCCGGCCATTCGAAGCCGCCTTCGGCGTCTCCGAGGTCAGTGCGAAACATCTTGCTCTGCTCGACGCCGTGCGCCAGATACCGCTGCGCTGCGGCATCTGACGGGTGATCGTGTTTATGCCCAGCAGAGAAAATAACGAACTCGGGGTCGACGGCTTCGATGAAGCACCTCGCACTGCCATTATTGGCCCCGTGATGAGGCGCGATGATTACATCTGCTTCGAGACTCACGTTGCCGGCGTTATCCACCATCGCTTTTTCCGCGTCCTTGCAGGCGCTTGCCGCGTCGTTTTTGCGCCGACCCACGGTGTCGCCTGTAAACAGCACGCTAGCGCCGTCAATCTCGAGCCTTACAACCAAACTGATCGCGTTTCGCAATTCGGATTGAGATAGATTCGTTTCCGTCCATTCAGGCCACCCGGCCACCAACGTCAACGTCGCGTCCCCGAACTCCAGAACTGTCCCCGGCTCGAGGCCTATCGTTTGCAGATTGATCACCGACGCGTCATACCGTGCCTCGGTCCCCACGCGCGAATTGCCCCGCTTCCAGGTCCGCGTGTCGCGGCGCATCCCTGCACGATAAATAACGTCGACTTCCAGTTTCTTGAGGATGTCGGCAAGGTCGCCGAGATGATCCGCATCGCTATGACTGATGAACACGTACTCAAGCCCATCGTCGCCCGCCATTTCGATCGCGGCATCGAGGCAACGATCGCCCGACCAGCCGGCGTCATAGAGCGCGTAGTGACCGCCATCGACGGCAATCACATTGCAAAGACCAGCGCCCACGTCAACCACGCGTACATTGGCAACAGCGTTAGGCGGTCCGCCAACCACGTTGGCAGGAAGCGACACGCCGGGGTCCGCAAAGCGCTTCGCGTACTCGGCTTTTGGACTCATGCCGGGCCCCATCGGCTGCGTGGCGCATGCGCCGAGCAAGATTGCCGTGATTACTAGCAATGAAACATTTTGTATCGATCTATTTGAGGTTTTCATGAGACAAGTAACTCGCCTGTTAATTGAGGCTGGGTCAGTATCAACCCGCTGCGATTTTCGCGATGATCTTCGACGCAGCTATGCCAATCCGGATAGCGCCGTCGATATACGCTATTGCTTTCTTCTTAGCGGCTACTGCGTTATTGACCTCGGTGATCAACGCTGCCAGCCGGTCCACCTCCTCTTTGCTAACGATGCCCACGAAGTCGAGGCCGGATCGTCCGCGGTGGTAGCCGCGCCTGGCTACGAGCGTGGCTCTCTCGGCTTCAACTGATGCACGAACCGCGGGACTCAGGTTCAAGGACAACAATACGTCGTATTGACCGATGCGATCCGTAAGGTCCTTGATGATCTGTGCGCGGCGTTTGATCGCGGCAGCGCGCGCCGCCGCATCGAGGCCCCCGGCTGCCTTTGACAGCCGTCGGAGCACAGTTGCAGGTGCTTTTTTGTCCGCCTGCGCGAGTGTTTCCAACTCTTTGAATATGGCATCCGCTTCTTTGCGGATTGCTTTCAGTTTGGCAATTTCGTCGCTGAGAGACATTTAGGTTGACTCCTCTTCGATGCGTTCGAGCAGGTCGACTATTCGCTCTGAAGCCTCACCAAGGTTCTGCTCCCGCTCGGCAAGGCCATCCATGATGCGCTGCAGTCGGGGATCGTCAGTGCCATCGAGCGCTTCGCGAAACGCCTGCGACTCGGCAATTACCTGCTGCAAAACCAGGCTGATCTGCGTGCTGGCCGGCTGGTCGAGGTGCACGAGTATCTGCTCTTGTGCCGCAATAAGGGCCGACATCGACCCCACGAGTTGTTCGTAAGAAGACTTCAGTTGTTCAATACGGGCATTGCGTGCCTCGACGCGCGCCGCAAACGCCTTCTGCTCCGCTTCTTCGAGCGCAAACAGGTGATACAGCGCGACCTCCTTCTGCGTTGATGCCAGGTTGGTCGTCGTCCACGGCGACTTCATTGCTTCCAGGAGCTGGGCCTTGGCGATATTGGAATCGAGCCGGTGCTGTTGCCGGAGCGCGTACTCGATATTGTCGGCGAGGTCATCTAGTGAGCCGTTTACGTTGGACTGGTTGGCCGCGAGTCGAGCGCGCGTCTGGCCAAGCACTTCGATCTCGGCCTCGGTCAGGCTCCGGACCGAGGCGGCGTCGAAACTCGCACAGCCACTGAGCACGATGGACGCAAGCACGAGTGCAGTTCCCCGGAACAGTCTCATTGGGAACCTCCGAGTGCGTCAGACCAGGAACTCACCAATGCGGCAACATCTTCGCCAGGTACCGTGACATCCGTCTGGATCCACTTATCCACTGACGCATGAGCCGTTTGCAGGGCCGATACCACGGCTTCGAGGTTATCGAGATCGCCCGGTATCGAATCGCGTGCGAGGCGCGATGTAATGATCACTTTGACCATCGAATTGGACACCGCGTCGTTGCCGAATGGCCCCATGTTGGCCTCCGCGAGCAGCCGATCGCGTTCCGCGTCGTCGAGGCCGGGCTGGAGTTCGATCGCAGCGATCGTCTGGTCGCGATAAGTATCCAGCACATGTGTCACGACCTGCTGCGGGTCGTGTGACTCCGGCAAATCGATAGTCTCAAGCCGGCTGAGAACGCTCTCCACGCGCGCGCGCTCGCCGGCGACAGCCTCCGACAAGGTGATCAGCCCGTTGCGGGCGACTTGTCGCTCCCAGTCTTCGCTGGAAAACCCATCGTAGTCTGCTGACAAGATACGGATACGTTCCGCCACGGCACGCGAAGTCAGTGCCGATCCGAGGTCGCCGATGAGCGCATCGATCTCTGCCATCCACGCACGCTCAAACGCACGTACATTTTGCGCATAGGCATCGAGTGCAACTTTGTATTGCGTTGACGCCATCTTGGTCTCAGGTGACGATACGCAGGCGCCCAGATACAGGAACGAAACGAGAATTGCCGCTCTGAAAGAGCGTCTGGAAAACCGCGCAGTGCAAGTTCGTATCATGTGTTCGGCTCTATGGTAGTAGGTTCGTCAGGCGGCCACGTGACGCTGTTCTCCACCGACACGCGTGGTGACGGTCTTGCGTTTCCAGCCACTATTTGGTCATTATTACCCATAAGAATAGCCTAATTCCCCGAATTCGCAGCCCCACGCCAGCCATTTGGCGGGGAGCCCATCGATTGAGGTGTTCTACCTTCTATAGCGTGATCAGAACGGAAATCGCCTCATTTCAAGACGACTATTCCACTCGGGATTGATGGTGGCATTGTCAGGCTAGCGATCTCGAACGCCGTCGACATTGGCGACGATCAACGGTCTCTCACGATGTTGCTGGCAGGCTGATGTCGATCAACTGCGGACGGGTGCCGAAGTCGCTTTACGCATACTTGACTGAGGGCATTGGAGCTATCCCTACCAGAACTTGTTGTCTCGCGTGTTCAACAGCCAACCGCCAAACCTGGTTCCATTTCGCGCAATTACTGGTACGGAAAAGCTGCTCCCGTTTTGCGAGAAAATACTGATACCCCAGCCACTGCTGACCAAAATATCGGCCCTGTTGTTTCCAGTCAGATCCAGGAACCCGGAAAACTGATTGTCGCGGGTGCTCAATAGCCACCCACCGAAGCGGTCGCCATTGTCTCCGGATGCTGTCGTTTGGAATGTCCGCCCGGTCGTATCCAGTCGCAGAATTGCGATTCCGTCAAGGCCGCTTACGAACAAATCATCACGAGTGCCGTGATTGAAATTTGCGGCCGCCCAGTTCGTGTCACTCGACGTGTCCAGCGTGTAGTCGCCGAAATCCGTTCCGTTCGGCTTCAACATCAAGCCCCGAAACGTGGTGCCAAACAGGTTCAATACACCGATTCCCCAAGGGCTTCGTACGACGATATCGTCGATGCCGTTGGCGTCCAGGTCGCCAACAGGCCCGAAGCGGTTGTCGCGGGTATTGAGCAGCCAGCCATCGAATCGTGACCCGTTAGGCCGCATCGCCGGCACCGTTACTGTTGCCCCGTCGATATTGAAAATTCCGATTCCCCACGGGCTGCTGACGAATATTTCATCCCGCCCGTCATTGTCGAAGTCACCAACCGGCCCGAACTTATTGTCCGCGGTGTTGAGGAGCCAGCCGCCGAATCGTGTGCCGTTCGGGGCCATAAACGGAACGCTGAACGTGCCGCTTCCGTACTTAAAGACTCCAATACCCCACGGGCTCGAGACGAAGACTTCGTCCGCCCCATCGCCATCGAAATCGCCCGCGGGACCGAACCGATTGTCGGCCGTGTTTAGCAGCCAGCCACCGAACCGGGTGCCATTCGGCCTCAACATGTTGGCGCGATAAGTATTGCCCGCCAGGCGCAGTACGCCGATTCCCCAAGGACTTGCGTACAGCATCTCGCTACGGTTGTTGGGATCTCCGTCCAGATCCGCAACGACTGTCACGCGGTTGTCTCGTGTGTTGAGCAACCAACCGTCGAATCGTGACCCATTTGGCTTGAGCGCCAGCGCATCCATCGATGCCGAGTTGCGCTCGAGCGTACCAATGCCCCAGGGACTACCAATCATCACATCGTTCGTGCCGTCGCCGTCAAAGTCCGACCCAGTAACAGATGTCGGCCGGTTAACAACCGTACGCCACGCGCCCCTGCCCCGCGCGCCGATATAGACGTTCGCGTAACCGTCGTGAAACGTCTCGAAATGCGCAAACAAGGGTCGGGAGATATGAGTGCGCGCCCGCGTGTTGCCGCGCGAATCCGTCAGTCGATACCAGCCGTTGCCGCCGTCCGTCGACGCGAATACACCAGAATCCTGGCCTCCGGCAACAATCATGTCCGGATTATCCGGGTTGATCGCAATCATCGAGGCTTGCGCATAACCGTTGTCGCCGGGACGCGGACCCTGTTGCGTCTGGCCGACGAACGTACCATTCCCGGTGAGCATCACGTCGAGTTGCCGCATCTGCGTCCAACTGGTGCCGCCGTTAAAAGTACGACGCATAGTGGGCGTCATCCCGGACAGATCGTTTGCGATAATGTGATCAGCGTCGGCCGGATTAACGGCGAAGGCGCCAAACATACTGTTCCCCGCCACCTGGATCTGATTCCAGTTCGCCGTACCGTTCGCCCCATCGAGTCGCCATAGCACACCAACACCGCCGAGGCCGCAACCGCCAGCCCGTGCGATAAACACCGGCGTCCCATCGCGGCGCCGGCTGCTGTAGATCGCACAAGCGTTGGCCGGTGGATTCGATCCCAATTGATTCCAGGTAATGGGATTCGCGCCTATATTCGTAGTGAAGAAGACTCCGTTTGTCGTAACAACTGCATAGCTGTTCGCCGCATAGTTGCTGAGCGAGTCCATGTCGCGAAAGCCGAGTAGATTTCCGGGCGGATAACTCGCCGGCATCGTTGGCTGGACGCATGGTTCGTTGGGTGCGTGGGCGCAGCTATCCCATCACCAATCGCATGAAGGTGTGGCCGATTTACGTTTGGTTGGCGCGCTCGGACCCCACGTCGTCGGTTCAAAGGCGGCTGGGACGGCGTTGACGACATGCCACCGGTCGAGAAGATCCTGCTTCTCCGCGCGAGAGCCAGGCTCAGTCGGCTGGGATCACTTCGGTCACG
>CALZJH010000023.1 GCA_945787845.1 uncultured Woeseiaceae bacterium
GGCATCGCGAGCGGCGACATGAATGTCGGCAACATGGGTTCGGAATTTCGCGTCGCTTACACGGTCATGGGTGATACGGTGAACCTTGGGGCGCGCCTCGAAGGCCTGACCAAGCAATACGGTGTCGACATTATTGTGAGCGCCCGCACCGCGGAACTCGTCCCCGAGTATGCTTTCCGGGAACTCGACCTCGTTCGCGTCAAGGGCAAGAACGAACCTGTCGCAATCTACGAGCCCCTTGGGCCGGCGGCGGAGCTGGACGCACAGACTGTGCGAGATCTCGAGGATTATGCCAGTGCGCTGCACGCCTACCGAGAGCGGCGCTTCGAGGTGGCCGGGCAGAGGTTCACTGAACTGAGAGAAAGGCGGGACGAGCCGCTGTATACTATCTATCTCGATCGGATTGGGGCATTCAGGCGCGAACCGCCGGCCGATGACTGGGATGGTGTTTTCGATCACCTCAGCAAGTAGACGGTGGCGCCCGTGTCTGATCTCAGGGAGTGGGTTCGGTTCTAGCCGCAGCAAAAAGAGTAGCTGGCCTTGTCGCCATGTTCGCAGTACTGCTGCCCACAGCGGCGTCGGCTCAGTCCGGTGCGACGCTCGAGGTGCAGGCAGACGCTGAAGCGCAAGCCTTGCTGCGCAGCGCCGAATCGCGTCTCGCCACCAATGACGCTGCGGGCGCATGGGCGCTTCTCAGCCCCCGCGAGGCGGAGCTGGCCGGCAACCCGTACTTCGATTACCTGCTCGGCATCGCCGCGCTCGACACGGGCCGCACGAGTGAGGCGATATTCAGCCTGCAACGTTCACTTGCGGTCGAACCGGGATTCTCTGGCGCCCGCATGGAACTCGCGCGTGCCTATTTCGAGGCCGGCGATACCGACCAGGCGAGGCCGCTGTTTGTCACGCTGCTCGACGAGAATCCACCGCCCGGTGTGCGCGACGTGCTCAATCGGTATATCGCCGCCATCGACACCCGCCCGGCGAGTCCGAAAGCGCGCTTTACGCCGTTCGCCGAATTCACGGCCGGATATGACAGCAATGCCAACGGTTCTACTGCCGACAACCAGTTCCTTGGATTCACGCTGAGCCCACAAAACGTCGAGATCGACTCACCATTCGGCGAAATTGGTGTCGGGTTCAATTATTCAAGGCCCAACCGCAATCAGACGGCCTGGTACCTGGGCGGCCGGGCCGGTCACCGTCATAACAGCGACGCCTCGTTCATCGACTCGAGCGTCGTCAGTGGCGTGGGCGGCGCGAGTTGGCGGCGTGGCGCGATGTTTGGTCGTGCGGGTGTGGATGGTTACTGGAGTGCCCGCGACGGCGACTCGAACGAGTCTTACGTGGGTGCCGACCTGATGGTCGGGCGCACCGTCACCGATCGCTGGGAGCTGAGTCTTGGCGTACGCACGGGAGCGGTCCGCTACGATGACCTCATCGACGTGCTCGATGTCGACCGCTTGCTGGCGCGCGTCAGCGCAAGCTACCGGTTTTCGTCGCTAGGCAGCTTTTCGGTTGAGCTGATCGGCGGCCAGGACGACGAGCGGCAGGCCGGTTCGCCGTACGGCAACAGCAAGTTCGGCGGACGCCTGAGCCTGGATGCGCCCGTGGGCAACAACTCGCTGTTTCTTGCCGCAGGCGTATTAACGAGCGACTACGACGGCCTGTTCTACGGCATGCCGCGCGAGGACGACCAGTTGACTGCGATGTTGCAGGTCGAATTCCGCGATGTCATGACCGAGGGGTTGTCACTGTTTCCGCGTGTACGCTACGTCGACAACGACTCCGACGTGGCGCTGTATTCCTATGACCGAATCGAGTTCGGCCTGATGCTGCGGTGGATGCCACGATGAACAAGCGACTCATTTCAGTTTTGTCTTTAATGCTGGTTTCGCCGGCGGCGTTTGGCGACGAAGCGGGCACCGTCGTGTTCGCCAGGGGTGATGTGACCGCAGAGCGCGCACCGCCGGTGGCGCTGGCGAAGGGTGACTCGGTCGAGGACGATGACACGATAGCCACGGGTGAGGCCTCGCGCGCGCAGCTGCTCATGATCGACGGTGCCAAGATAGCCATCCGGCCCGCCAGTCGCCTGCGCATCGAAGAGTATTCGTACACTGCGCCTGCCGCCGCGACGGTAACGACCAGCGAAGACAAGAGTTCGGTGAGCCTGCTCAAGGGTGGATTTCGCACGATCACCGGAGCGATCGGCAAGGACGATCCGGACGAGTACGAGGTGCGCACGCCGGTCGGTGTGCTCGGTATACGCGGCACCGATTACACGGCGGTGTTCTGCAACGGTGACTGTAACTGGGTGCCGGGGCTTGCGGCCGGAGCCTCGATCGCCGACGGACTCTATCTTGGCGTAAGCGCGGGTGTGATCGTCTTCCGCACCACGACGACGACAATCGAGCTGCGCGCCGGTGAGTATGCGTTCATTCCCCTGCAAACTCCGGAGCCTCAACGTCTCACCGATCCGCCGCCCGTTTTGCTGGACGACAACGACCTGCGATTCGATGCCTCTGACAGCAGCGCTGGCGACCGCGGATTCGATGCAAAACTCGGCACGCGCCGCGCGCCCGAGTCGAGCGAGCCCGACACAGGTGATGGCAGCGGGAAGGGAACTGACAGCGACGACCCGGCGGCACCTGACCAGCCGATCATCGGGGTCGACCCCGACGGCAATCCCGTCGACCTTACGCCCGGGCAGACGCCCGATCCGTCACGCCAGACGTCGAGCATCGCGTACGGCAGCGGGTCGTTCGGAGCGCTGGCCGTGCCGCCGACGGGCGCCGACGACAACGAGCCCTCGCAATTGCTACTCGATGGCAACGGCGATGCCATCGGCTTCGAGTCGAATTTTGCAGGCCGCACCGGCGCCGACACGGCCGTCTTCGATATTGGCACGGCCGTCAACGTCGATACGGGATCCGATTCGATGACGGTGATGCGATGGGGGCGCTGGACGGGCGGCAGCGCCTCGATCACCACCGTGTCCGACGGCATCACCACCCCGATCGACCTCGGATCGCAGAGCATTCACTGGGTTTCCGGCGCCGACGGCGGGATACTGGCTATGCCAATAACCGGCGTTGCCACCTACACGCTCATCGGCAATACGTCGCCGACCGACAATCTCGGCAATGTCGGAATCCTGGGTAGCGCCACGTTCCAGGCTGACTTCGTGAACATGCTCGTCGACAGCACGCTCGTCATCGATATCGCCGGATCAACCTGGGATGCGAGCGGCCAGGGCAGCATCGGCGGACGCCTGCCCGCGCATTTGTTCGAGGGGCTATACAACAACGTGAGCGTCGACGGCATCGGCGGTGGCACCGGGTCGTTCTCGGGTTTCTTCAGTGAGCCCGGTCCAACGGCCGACCCGCAATGGCCGGGCGCTGCCGGGCTGACCTACAGCCTGCAGGACGCCCAGGGCAGCAGCACCGTCTCCGGCGCCGCGGTCTTTGGCAATCCGCAATAGGCCGGCCGCGTCGTGTGAGATATGAGCTGATCATTGTCGGTGGCGGGCCGGCGGGCCTCAGTGCCGCAGCACATGCAGGAGAGCTCGGGCTGTCCTACCTGTTGCTCGAAGCCTCGGACGCGCTCGCAAATACCATTCAGCGCTACCAGAAAGGCAAGCACGTCATGGCGGAGCCACAGGTCGTGCCGCTGCGCAGTGACCTCGAGTTCTCGCCGGGTTCGCGAGAAGCGGTGCTTGCCGCCTGGCAGCAAGGCATTGATGCGCGCAAGGTGAATATCCGCTATGGCGCCGAGGTTACGGCGTTGTCCGGGCACAGGCCGAACATGGAGTTGACCCTCGCGGATGGCGAGACGCTGCATGCCGAAGCCGTAGTGCTATCGATCGGACTTCAGGGCAATCCACGCAAGCTGGGTGTGAGCGGCGAGGAGCGATCTTTCGTGCAGTACACACTCGACGATCCTGACGAGTACCGCGGCGAGACCATCGTCGTCGTCGGTGCGGGCGATGCGGCTATCGAAAATGCCATTGCCCTCGCACGCAACAACTCGGTCATCATCGTCAATCGGCGCGATGAGTTTGCACGCGCCAAGGAAGGCAATCTCAACCAGATAACGCGCGCGATCGACGACGGCACGATCGCCTGCTTCTACAATACCCATGTTGCAAGCGTCGAGCCGGGCTCGGCGATCCGGCTAAATACCGAAACCGGTGAGACCCACGTCGAGTGCGACCGCATCATTGCGCGGCTGGGCGCAATCCCGCCGCGGCGCTTTGTCGAATCCTGCGGTATCGAGTTCCCGAGCGACGACCCTACGACCTTGCCCGAACTCACACATCACTATGAATCGAATGTGCCCGGCCTGTACGTGATTGGCGCACTCGGCGGCTACCCGCTGATCAAGCAGGCCATGAACCAGGGCTTCGAGGTCGTCGAGTTCTTACGCGGAAACGATATCCTGCCAGCGGATCATGGTGTCCTCGAGAGTAAGTTTGAATCGTTGCCGTTCGGCACGGACGTGGACGAAACGCTGGATCTGATCCGCGAGCGCGTGCCGCTGTTCGCCAACATCAATGGACTCGTTTTGCGCGAGCTAGTGCTGGCCAGTGAGCTGCTGACGCCCGTTGCCGGAGACATCGTATTTCGCAAGAACGATTACACGAATTCGTTCATGAGTATCCTCGATGGCGAGGTGGAGATCGAGAACGACAACGGGCCGCCCATACAACTCGGGGCCGGGCAGTTCTTCGGCGAAATGAGCCTGTTGTCGGGCAGGCGCCGCTCGGCGACCGTGCGGGCCGGCGACGCGTGTGTGATCCTGGAATCGCCACGTCGCGACATCGTCAAGCTCATGAACAGCTACGAGCAGGTGCGGCGCATCATTGATCAGCATTTTATCGTACGCACGCTGCGTGGTGGTCTTGCGCCCGATGCGCCGCTGGAGGACCTCGAGCGGATAGCGACACGGTCCGAGCTGCGCAAGTACACGGCAAACGACGTGCTGTTCGAGCAAGGCGACACCGCCGACGGGCTGCACCTGATTCGCAACGGCTCGGTGTCGGTATCACGGCGCATCGGTGGCAGGGACATCGTTACCTCCTACGTCGCGGCCGGGAACTACGTTGGCGAGATGGGACTGGTGGGGCAGGCGCAACGGTCAGCGACCGTGCGCGCAACGGTCGCGACGGAATCGGTCTTTCTTTCCGCCGCCGTCTTCGACGAAATGCTCGCCAACGACGCGAGATTGCGCGAGCGCATGCAGGACACCGTGAAGGTGAGACTGGCCGAAAACCTGCGCATGGAGGCCGCGCCCGAATCCGGTGACCTGATCTCCTTCCTGATGCAACAGGGCCTCGGCGAGGCGACCGATGTGCTGTTGATTGATGAGACTTTGTGCGTTGCCTGTGACAACTGCGAAAAAGCCTGTGCAGAAACGCATGGCGGCACGTCGCGACTCGATCGTGCTGCCGGGCCTTCGTATGCGCAGGTGCATGTGCCGACCTCCTGCCGGCATTGCGAAGATCCGCATTGCATGACCGATTGTCCGCCCGACGCGATACGGCGTGCACCCAACGGCGAGGTCTATATCGAAGACAGCTGCATCGGCTGCGGCAACTGTGAAAGCAATTGCCCCTACGGCGTCATCCAGATGGCAGGTGCGAAAGAACCGGCGCCCAACCTGCTCGGCTGGCTGTTAACGGGCAAGGGCGCAGCCCCGGGTGATCGCCAGCCGGTTGATGCGTCGGGGTCGCAAAAAAAGGCCGTCAAGTGCGACATGTGCAAGGACCTCGGGGGCGGGCCGGCCTGCGTACGCGCCTGCCCGACCGGTGCGGCGCTGCGCATGGCCCCGGCCGATTTCGTCAACCTGACCAAGCGGGTGAGTTGAGATGCACGAATCGCTACTGGCTTTCAGGAGACGATTCTATCTCTGGGTTGCGCTACTGCTGGTTGTGGGGTCGGTCGTGGCGTACTGGTATCACGATCCCCAGGAACCGCCGAATGGCGGCACGCTGCTGGGCTACACGCTCGGCACGGTCGGCGCATTGCTCATCGCCTGGCTCGCCCTGTTCGGGGTTCGCAAGCGCAGCTATGCGTCGACGCTGGGCACTGTCCAGGGTTGGCTGTCGGCGCACATCTATCTGGGCCTTGCCCTGATCGTCGTTGTGCTTCTTCATGCCGGGTTCCAGTTCGGGTGGAATGTGCACACGCTGGCCTTCGTGCTCATGATGCTCGTGATACTCAGCGGCGTATTCGGTGTCGTCGTGTACCTGCGGTATCCGGTACGAATGAGCCGGAATCGCGGCGGTGCACCGCGCTCGGATCTCATCGATGAACTCGAAGACATCGATCGTCGCAGCCTGCGCGTTGCGGGATCGCTTGGCGCGGATTTCCACGAATTCGTCGCCAGTGGCGTGCAGCGAACGCAGCTTGGGGCGACGTTGTGGGATCGTTTTCGTGGCCGCGACAGCTCACAGATTCTGCTGCGACAGGGCGGCGAGACCGTGATGGCGGCCAACCCGGGGCAGGACGCCGCTCTCGACTGGCTGGCGGAACAGCAGTCGATTTCGGGCGATGCCGAGACGGTTGGCGCGATCAGCGAGCTTTCCGCCCTGATCCGCAACAAGCGCAAACTGCTGCGCCAGCTCGGCGCGGACCTGAAGATGCAGGCGACGCTCGAATTATGGCTGTATGTACACGTGCCGCTGACGGCGGCGCTGCTCGCAGCGTTGCTGGTGCATATCGTAACCGTGTTCCTCTACTGGTGACGTCATGCGCATCCTGATCCGCTTCATCACGAAAAACGCAGCCGGCAGCGTCGAGCACAGCGACAAGATTCTCGACGCACCCGCGATTACGATCGGGCGCGCAACCGACCAGGTACTGCAACTGCGGGATCGCCGCGCGCGGCTGCAACACGCGCGCATCGAACCGAAGAACGGCGACATCCTCATCGTCAGCGCGACGCTCGCCGGGGTCTCGGTCAACGGCCACTCGCAGCGGGAATCGAAGTTAAAGGTCGGCGATGTCATCGAGGTGGGATCGAACATTCTGCGCGTTATTCAAGCGCCGGAGGGAGCCGATTTCGCCATCTCTTTCGAGCTGCGGGACGACGCCGCGGGCGAACACCTGGAGCAGAGCTGGACGACCCCGGTGTCGGGCGTGTTTGGCTGGAGCAAACGGCGCCTGTCCTGGACCCTGCTGGTCGCCGTGCTGTTGCTGGTCTTCGTCCTGCCGTCCACAGCACTGTTGCACCCGTCGCTTGCCAAGCTCCTGCGCAGCTCGGACGTATTGCCCGACGACAGCCTGTGGCTCGCCGGCCCGTTGCATACCGGGCACTCGTCCATTGCAGCCGAATGCGACGCCTGCCACGTCAACGCCTTCCAGCGGGTGCCCGATACCGCCTGCATGGCGTGTCACGATGCCGGCCGGCACGTTGCCGCGGCGTCGTCGCCCGTCATCGGTGAAATTCGCTGCGCCGCCTGTCATCGCGAGCACAACGAGCCGGCCGAACTCGTCAATCGGCACCAGGACCTATGCGCCGACTGTCATACGGCACTGCCTGAGGGCGTCGACCTGCAGCCGGCGGGCGACTTTCTCGATGCGCACCCGGATTTCCGGGTGAGCCTTAACCTGCCGCTGCAGCAGGATTCGGGCGAGACCGCATGGGAGGTCCGGCACATCCGGCTGGCGGACGCGCTGACGGCCAACCGCTCGAACCTGACCTTCGATCATAAGGTCCACGTGGCCGAAGAGGGCATCCTGACGCCGGACGGCAAACGCGTGCTCGAGTGCGAGGAGTGCCACGTACCGGAGCCCGGCGGGGCTAAGATGCTGCCCATCTCGATGGACGAGCACTGCGCCGATTGCCACACGCTGAGCTTCGACCCGGACGATCCGTCGCGCGTGGTGCCGCATGGCGATCCGGCCGGGGTGGTGCAGGCGCTCGTCGAGTACTACAGCGCCAGGCTCCTCGGTGAGGATCCCGATGCCGTCGAGCAGCGTGTCAGGCGGCCGGGACAGGCGCTGACCCGCGAAGACCGCGATCGCGCCGCGTCCGAGGCGCGCCAGCAGGCGCTCGTGGTCGCGGCTGATTTATTCGAACGCCAGGCCTGCAATAACTGCCACACGGTGTCGCGCAGGGACGACAGCGAGCTGCCGTGGCAGGTTGAGCCGGTCAAGCTCAGCAACGACTTTTTCCCGCATTCTAATTTCTCGCATGCGGCCCACGACACCGAGGTCACTAGCTGCGAGAGCTGCCATGACGCGCACAGCTCGGAGCAGGCCGAAGACCTGCTGATCCCCGACATCGAGAGTTGCCGCGAGTGCCATGGCAGCGGCGTTGCGAATCGCAATAACGCACAGCAGATCCCGAGTACCTGCATCCTGTGCCACAGTTTTCACTACGACAGCAAGGGCGTTCACGGGGAGAGCATGCCGTGATGCGCCGGGCCGTCAGCCTGGGGTCCCTGTTCTTTTTTCTCGGCGCGTGCAGCGGCGGCTCGAGTCCCGCGGTGGAAGGGGTCGATCCGACGACGCCGCCGGCGGGCTGCACGGGCAGTTGCGCCGACACGCCGACGTCTCTGAGCATCAGCGACGTCGAAATCATCATTGCGCAGGCGGTGGCCGAAGCGCAGGCGCTCGGCGTCAACGCGACGATTGCGGTCGTCGATCGCGTCGGCAACGTGCTCGGCGTCTTTCGCATGAATGGCGCCGCAACGACGGTGACGGTGGGTTCGCCGGGCGGCAACGCCGATGGCGGACTGGAAGGGGTCAACATCGTGCCGGACACCCTGGCCGCGATTGCGAAGGCCACGACGGCGGCCTACCTGTCCACCGAGGGCAATGCGTTCGGTACGCGCACGGCCAGCCAGATCGTGCAGGATCATTTCAACCCGGGCGACAACCTGCAGCCCGCCGGACCCCTGTTCGGCGTGCAGTTCAGCCAGCTGCCGTGCTCGGATCTTGCGAATCGTTTCGACGGCGCGGGCCCCTCGGCAGGACCGCAGCGCTCGCCGCTGGGCCTCGCCGCCGACCCCGGTGGCCTGCCGCTGTACAAGAGTGGCACACCGGTAGGCGGCGTCGGCGTCATCAGTGACGCGCTGTACGCGCTCGATATCGATATCAGCGATGTCGATACGGATGACGATGAATTCATTGCTGTCGCCGCGACCTCGGGGTTCGCCGCGCCGGCCGAGCGGCGTGCGAACCGCATTGCGGTCGACGGTCGCAGCCTGCGCTTCAGCGACGCGACGACAAGCGACCTGCGCACGGACCCGAACAACGCGCCGAGCTTCGCCAGCATCGACGGCATTGCCGGCAACCTGGTCGCGGTACCCGGTTACGCGAACGCGGCGATCACTGCAGGACTCGCCTTCGGCCACCCGGCGTCCGGCATCCGCCCGGACACGCTCGACTTCCCCGGCCTTGACGCTTACGTGCTGGTCGACGATGCGAACGTCGAGCGCTATCGCCCCATTGCCGGGACCGACGGGGCGGGCGCGCTGACGGCGGTCGAAGTGCAGGCCATCCTGAGCGAGGCCCTCGCGCTCGCGAATCGCATGCGCGCACAGATCCGCCAGCCTTCGGGATCGCAGGCCAGGGTGTCGGTGTCGGTCGTCGATACGAACGGCGTCGTACTCGGCATCGCACGGACGCGGGATGCGCCCGTGTTCGGCGTCGATGTCTCGCTGCAAAAAGCGCGCACGGCCGCGTTCTTTTCCTCGGCCGCAGCCGCCGCGGCGCTCAATGGAGTGCCGGATGCGACGTACCTCGACGGCGGCCTGAGTGTGCTGCGCAAGGAAGCGCTGTCGCAATACGTCACGGACGCACAGACTTTTCTCGGCGTGCCGACCGCGCTTGCCGACGGCGCCGTGGCGTTTTCGGACCGCGCCGGCGGCAACCTGTCGCGCCCCTACTACCCGGATGGCGTGTCCGGTAATCCGGCAGGACCGTTCAGCAAGCCCGCGGGGGAGTGGAGCCCGTTCTCGACCGGCCTGCAGCTCGATCTCGTGTACAACGCGATCGTCCAGCACGTCGGTTTCGTCGCGGGACTCGTCCCGGATGTCCCGCAGAACTGCACCGGCGTCGATGGTTTTGACAACGGCTTTGGTGTGTCGGGCGTCATCGGCCAGCTCGCCAACGGCACACAGATTTTTCCGGGCAGCGTGCCCATCTATCGCGGCGCACAGCTGGTCGGCGCGGTCGGCGTGTCCGGCGACGGCGTCGACCAGGACGACATGATCGCTTTTCTGAGCGTGCACGAGGCAGGCCTGCAGCTCGGTGGTTTCGGCAATGCAGCGGCGGCGATGCGCGCCGACACGCTCGTCCCCCAGGGTACGCGCCTGCGCTACGTCAATTGCCCCGTTGCGCCGTACATCGACAGTAACGAGCAGAGCGTGTGCGATGGCAAGTAGAGCCGCCGCATCGCTGGTCGCGTTGCTGCTCGCGACACAACCGGTGCTTGCCGGGCAGGCGCAGGATTGTGTCGCGGTCGGCGAGGAGCTCCGCCGCAGGCCGGGGTATCCGCCGCCGGCGCACGAGTACTGCGAGCCTGAAGGGTTGCCGCCCGCAACCTGGGGCGAGCTTCCGGATTTCACGGCCGTGCCGGACCGCTGGCGCATCGTCTCTGCGCTGGGTTACCCCGAGCGGCTCTGGGATCCGTACAACGGCAACAACGTGCTCAAAGGGGACCGGCCGGCGTTCGGCAAGGACTGGTTCGTTGCGTTGAATATCATCTCGGACTCGACCTTCGAGGGCCGCCGTATCCCGACGCCGGTGGCGATACCGACGTCCCCGGACAGCGGCACGCTGGACCAGTTCGGCCGCCCGGAGCAGAGCGCGTTCACCGAGAACCTGATCACCGAGTTCGTGCTGTACAAGGGCGAGACGGTTTTCAAGCCACCCGACTACGAGTTCCGAATCCTGCCCGTGTTCAACCTCACGCGCGTCGCGGTTGAGGAAGCCGGGTTCCTGAGAGTGGACTCGACCCGCGGTGCGACACGTAACGACGCTTTCGTCGGCATCCAGGGGCTGTTTGTCGACAAGCACCTCAGGAACGTCAGCGAGCGCTACGATTTCGACAGCCTCCGGGTGGGCATCCAGCCGATGACCGCCGATTTTCGCGGCTTCCTGTTCCAGGACTCACCGGTGGGCATTCGCCTGTTCGGCACGCGCGACAACAACCGCTGGCAGTACAACCTCGGCTGGTTCCGGCGCATCGAAAAAGACACGAACAGCGGGCTCAACGACATCACCGAGAACAGCGACCCGCTGCGCGACGACGATGTGTTCCTGTTCAATCTCTACCGCCAGGACTTTCCGTTCCTCGGCTACACGTCGCAGGTGGTCGTTGCCCACAATGCCAACGATGAGACGGACGAGGCGTTCATCGACGACAACGGCTTCCTGACGCGGCCGGCGGCCCTCGGCGTGCAGCGCCTGCGCCGCTACGACGTGACCTACCTGGGCTACAACGGGGACGGTCATATCGGCCGCTGGAACGTCACGGCCTCGGCGTATTACGCGCTGGGCGAAGAGACGCCCGCGACGTTCAATGGGAACAAGAGCGACATCGCGGCGGCCTTCGCGGCACTCGAACTCTCGCGCGATTACGACTGGATACGCATCCGGGGCACCTTCGTCTACGGTTCGGGCGACGATGATCCTTACGATGACCGGTCGACCGGCTATGACGCGATTTTCGAGAACCCGCTGATCGCGGGCGCCGATACCAGTTTCTGGATTCGCCAGGCCGTGCCGTTGATCGGCGGCGGCCGGGTCGCCCTGTCCCAGCCCAATGGCCTGTTGAATTCTCTGCGTTCGAACAAGGGCCAGGGGCAATCGAACTTTACGAATCCGGGCCTGCTGCTGCTCGGGCTCGGCGCCGACCTCGATCTCACGCCGAAGCTGCGGGTGTCGTTCAACGTCAACCAGCTCCGGTTCGACGACACAGCCGTGCTCGAGGCGGCGCGCAACCAGGGCGGCATCGACAAGAACATCGGCCAGGACCTGTCGGCCTCGCTGACGTATCGCCCGTTTACCTCGCAAAACGTCGTCGTGCGGCTCGCGGCTTCCGCGCTCCTGCCGGGTAAGGGCTACGAAGCGCTCTTCGACGACGACATTCCCTTTTCCGTTCTTTTCAATCTCGTGCTGGCTTATTGATGAACATTTCACGACTGATCATTCTGTCGGCATGCCTGCTCGCACCGCCGGCCATCGCGGAAGAAGGCGAGAAGCCCCGCACGGTTGAGTACCCGCATTATCCGCCGGCGCCCGCCAAGCAGACCTGGCTGCACGCGGACGGCAAGAGTGCCGGCTGCGTGAGCTGCCACAGCGCGAGCGATGCGTTCACGATGCACGTGAGCGAGGCCGTCGTGCTGGGCTGTACCGATTGCCACGGCGGTAGCGCGGACGTGCACAAGCCGCAGGGCGCCGACGCCGGTCCGGCCTACGACGAGGCGCGCGAGCGCGCGCATGTGCAGCCGCTGTACCCGGAGACCTGGCACTACCCGTCGAGCGCCAATCCCAAACGCAGCTATACCCTGCTGAACAAGGAGAGCCCGGAGTTCATCCGCTTCGTGAATCCGTCGGACTACCGCGTCGCCAGCACGGCCTGCGGCGCCTGCCACCAGGGCATCATCGACGCGAACGTGCGCAGCCTCATGGCCACCGGGGCCATGTTGTGGGGCGGCGCGGCGTACAACAACGGCATCCTGCCGTTCAAGAACTACATTCTCGGCGAGGCCTATACGGTGGATGGCAAAGCCGCGCAGATAACCGGATCGCCGGTATCCGATGAGGATGCGCTGAAGTACGGCATCCTGCCGGTACTGTATCCGCTGCCGGCCTGGGAGTCCGTTAAACCCGGCGACATCTTCCGCGTCTTCGAACGCGGCGGACGCAACATCACCACGCTGTTTCCCGAAACCGGCGTGCCGAATGTGCTCGGCCAGATCCAGAGGCTCGAGGAGCCGGGCCGCCCGGATATCCGGCAATCCAACCGTGGGCCCGGCACCGGTGCGCGCATCGCGGTGCCGTTGATCAACATTTACAAGACCCGGCTCAACGACCCTTTCACGTGGTTTCTCGGCACCAACGATCAGCCTGGTGACTATCGCTCGTCGGGCTGTTCGTCGTGTCATGTCGTGTACGCGAATGACCGCGATCCCCGGCACTCCGGCCCGTATGCCGAACATGGCCGCGACGGCGAGTCGGCCAGCGCCGACCCGACCGTGCCGAAGAACGAGCCCGGGCACCCGATCAAGCATGCGTTCTCGCGCGCCATCCCGACCAGCCAGTGCATGGTCTGCCACATGCACCAGCCGAACATGTTCCTCAACTCCTATCTCGGCTACACGATGTGGGACTACGAGTCCGATGCGCCGTTCATGTGGCCCGAGGAACAGCAAAATTTGAGTATCGAAGAGCAACGCCGCGTGCTGGATCGCAACCCCGAAGGCGCCGTCGTGCGCGGCAAATGGGCGGACCTCGATTTCCTGCGCAACGTGACCGACCTGAACCCGCAGCTCAATGATACGCAGTTTGCCGACTACCACGGCCACGGCTGGAACTTCCGGGCGGTCCAGAAGCGTGACCTGCGCGGCAACCTGCTGGACGCCGATGGCGAGATCGTCGCCAACGATGACCCGGAGAAGTTCAGCAAGGCCGTGCACCTGTCGTCGGTTCACGTGGATGTAGGCATGCACTGTGCGGACTGTCACTTCTCGCAGGATAACCATGGCAACGGCCACCTGTATGGCGAAGTCGCGAGTGCAATAGAAATCGAGTGCAAGGACTGTCACGGTACGGCGCAGACTTACCCCGACCTCAAGACGTCGGGCCCTGCTGCGCCACCGGGCGGCACGGACATGCTCCTGTACCGCAATCCGGATGGTAAACGCCGCTTCGAATGGATTGGTGGCAAGCTGATCCAGCGCTCGATCCTCGATCCGGACCTCGAGTGGGAACTCAGCCTGGTCAAGGACACGGTCAACCCGGAGCACGCGGCGTACAACCCGAAGGCGGCGCGCGCAAAGCTCATGAGCAACGACGTCGCGACTCAGCGCTGGGGCCTCGACGTGCCCGCGTCATCGCTTGCGCACCAGGACGACGAGATCGAATGCTATACCTGCCATACGGCCTGGATCACGAGCTGCGCCGGCTGCCACCTGCCGATCGAGGCCAACTGGAAGACCGAGCGTCATCACTATGATGATACGACTACGCGAAACTACGCGACCTACAATCCGCAGGTCGCGCGTGACGCAATGTTCATGCTGGGTCGCCGCGGCCCCGCCAATGACTCCAAGATCGCCCCGGTCCGTTCGTCATCGGCACTGGTACTGTCGTCGACGAACGCAAACCGCGAGCGCATCTATATTCAGCAACCGCCCATCGCCGCGAGCGGCTACAGCTCGCAGGCAATGAATCCGCACTTCCCGCATACGACGCGCAAGACCGAGACCAAGACCTGCAGCAACTGCCATCTCGACAAAGGCGGTGACAACAATGCCTGGATGGCACAGCTGTTGCTGTTGGGCACGAACTTCGTCAACTTCGTCGGCCTCAACGCCTGGGCCGGGCTCGAGGAGGGGGTCGTCGCTGCGCAGGTCACCGAATGGGATGAGCCGCAGGCGGTCATCGGCAGTTACCTGCATCGATACGCGTATCCAGACAGCTACCGGCAACACCTCGAGAGCTCGCGCCAGCTCACTATCTCGGCCGACCATGGCGGCAAACGGGCCGGTTGTGTACAGATGCGCGGTGAGTACCTGTTTGCGGCCGAGGCCGGCACCGGCATGCGCGTGTTCGACATCGCCAACGTGTCCAACAAGGGATTCAGCCAACGCGTCATCGACGCGCCGTTCTCGAAGCTTGGCCATGACCCGGTACTCGAGACGATCGACGCAACCTGTCTCGCACTACCGACGAACCAACCAGTGTACCCGCCGCGCAACGAAGGCGAGTTGATGCGCGTGACCAACCAGGAACAGCCGTTCCACTCGATCTACAACTACGCCGCGATCACCGATAGTGTCGAAGGACTCATCCTTGCGGATGTCAACACGTTCGCCGACGGTGACCTGAACAACAACTTTATCGAACGCACCGTGACCTGGAACCCCGGCAACGTGCTCCAGGGTGCGCGACACATAACGCTGGGAGGGCACTACGCCTACATTGCCGCAGACAGTGGCATCGTTGTCGTCAATCTCGACGACCCACTGAACCCGAAGCTGGCTGCCGTAGTGCCGCTCAGTGATGCGCGCGCGTCGGCACTGCAGTTCCGCTACCTGTTCGTTACGGACGCCACGGGGTTGCGCGTAGTCGATGTCACGGCGCCGTCGGCACCCCGCCTCACGGAAGGCAGGGTGCGCATCGATGACGCGCAACGCGTCTACGTCGCGCGCACTTACGCCTATGTCGCAGCCGGCCCCAACGGTCTTGCCATCGTCGATGCCTGGAAGGCGGAGGAACCCAGGCTGCTGCAAATGTTTGACGCAGGCGGCGAGTTGTCCGACACACGCGATGTTGTCGTCGCGTCGACGAATGCGTCCTTGTTTGCCTATGTCGCCGACGGCGTCAACGGCATTCGCATATTGCAACTGACATCGCCGGAGTCACAGCCGAACTTCTATGGCTTCAGTCCGGAACCGCGGCCGGCGCTGATCGCGCACTATCCGACCGAGAGCGCCGCGGTCTCGTTGTCCAAAGGGCTTGACCGGGACCGCGGCGTTGACGAGACGGGCGGGCAGATCGCCGTATTCGGGCGCAAAGGCGCCCGGCCGCTGACGCTCGAGGAGATGCAGCGGCTGTATCTCGATGAGGAGGGGAATCCCTGGTATGTCGAAGATGAATAGATTGGTGTGTTGCGCGCTGTTCTTCTGTGCGACCGTGAGTGCCGAGCTGCCCGACCAGGGGGCCGACCGCCACATGGGTGTAGCGACCTGCGCCGCGTCGCAATGCCATGGCTCGGCGGCGCCTCGTGACAGCTCGGGTGTGATGCAGAACGAGTACGTAACCTGGACACGTGACGATCCGCATTCGAAGGCCTATGCAACGCTGTCGAGCGATGCATCCCGCGCGATTGCCGCAAGACTTGGCATTGGCTCGGCAACCGCGGCGAAGATTTGTCTCGACTGTCACGCGGACAATGTCCCCGCCGCGCGCCGCGGCGAGAAATTTCAGCTATCCGATGGCGTTGGCTGTGAGGCGTGCCACGGTGGCGCCGAACGCTGGTTGTCGACCCACTACAACACGCCCGCAGTGGATCACGCCGCCAACCTCGCGGCGGGACTCTATCCGACCGGGGAACCTGAGGAGAGGGCAAGACTCTGCCTGTCATGCCACCTCGGCACAGCGGATAAATTCGCAACGCATCGCATCATGGCGGCGGGACATCCCAGGCTGTCCTTTGAACTGGACACGTTCACCGAACTCTGGCGCACTGCCGGCCGGCAACCGCACTATCGTGTCGATGCCGACTATGCGTCGCGCAAGGCAACCTACAGCCATAGCTACGTCTGGGCTGAGGGCGTAATAGCGGAAGCACGAGCGCGCATGGGGCTCGTGTTGCATCGCAATTTCGACAGTGGCGCCATGTTCCCGGAGCTCGGGCTGTACGATTGTCACGCCTGCCATCGCTCGATGAAGAGCGTTCAATGGCGCGCCCTGCCGCGCCATGGAAATGCCGGGCCGGGGCTTCCCTATCTCAATGATGGCGCGCTGGTGATGAGCCTTGCGCTGGCACGCGTCGTTGACGCGACGCTGGCCTCGGGTTTCCAAGAACGGCTTGCCGAGCTGCATGTGTCCGGCAGCAGGGACGTTGCGTCCATTCGAACGGCCGCGCGTCGCTTGCTCGAATCGCTGGACGCGCTGGACCGAAAACTCGGCCCCGCAACGCTGGCGCAACGCGAGCCACAGCTGCTCCGTGAACTGCTGGCGACCGGGGCCAAGGGCAATTACATTGATTACGTCAGCGCCGAACAGGCGTTCATGGCCGTGCAAATGCTGGTATTCGAGATCGGCGATACCTCATTGAACGCGCGGCTCGATACGCTCGGAGACGCACTGTCCGACGACGAGCGCTACAGTCCGGCGCGCTTTAGATCACTACTCGCTCAACTCGGGGAATAGAGAGTATCCCTCCCATATATTCGTCCGCGTTGATCTCAGTGCGATTTTTCACACAGTGGGTTGGTGAGATTTTCTCAGTTATTCCTGAACATTCGACTCAGATTCTCACAGGCGCCATCTAACAAACCCGAATTCGGCCATCTTGTGGTCTGCAACGTGGGCAACTTATGAGTCAAATTACAGGGGGTTTTTGTGTTTGTGGACAGAGCTAACTCACAGGTTCGATGGATTCGAATCGACTTGGCGTCGATCCTCACCCTTCGGGCGGCTTCGCCGTCTTAACTCGCTTCGCGAGTTGATCCGCCCCTGGCCACCAATATCACATGGGTGTCAACCGGCCACATGGTCTACACAGAACTCCGGACACACAGTTAGCACTTCGTCCGGGTCGAACCGCGCTACTACGGCGATATTCGAGGCTCTGGCGGACCGAGGCCTTGTTACGACCAACTTCTTGAAAGTACTATCATCGAACAAGCAGGCTGGAGCGCGACCCAATGAAAGACATCCCTGGAATCGATGAAGACGGCAATCCCAAAAATGGCCCTTTTAAGCTGTACTTCAAGAACGGCCTTGTCTCTTGCCAGGGTGAGTTCGACAACGGAAAGAAATCAGGGAAGTGGAAGTACTTTCTCAACAATGGCCAGATGCAGTCCTCCGGCAGCTTCAAGGACGGAAAGATCGTTGGTCGGTGGAAATGGTTCTTCAAGACTGGCGAACCGCGGGGGACGGGCGGCTTCGACGATGAAGAGCAGAAGCACGGTTTATGGAAGCGATACCATGCCAATGGCCAACTCTGGGACGAAGGTCGCTTCGAACACGGCAGGAAGAGGGACACTTGGAAGGTTTATGATGAGGCGGGCGAACTCCTAAAGACGGAAACCTTCAAGTAGCGGCGCGGGCGCTTCCGTCTGTCGCGGGTTCTGAGGTGCAGAAATACAAGAGTTGTTTGCGTCAATTTTGCGTGAACCGGTAGTCCACGGTTCTGCATTGTGCTGCAATTTGGGAAACGGACGCCCAGGCGACACTGTCAAGTTTAACGCCTCAGGCGAAACTTAACGCGACTGAAAATCCGCGTGTCGGTGGTTCGATTCCGCCCCTGGCCACCAAATTCAATAAGACCCCGTGAAGGGGTCTTTTCGTATCTGCCGCCAGCAGCTCCGAACCACGTCTGACTGGCTCTGGTCGGCCACTCAATCGGACAGAACACAGGGGGCTTTCGTGACGGTGGAAAAGGCGCAGAACCGCCGCTACAGTTGCGTAATGAACACGCCTCGTACACTCATAGTTGTTGCTACGCTCCTCGTTGCATCTGTATCGGCAGCGCAATCACCACCCCCGCTCGAAGCCTACGGCGAGATGCCCAGGGTTGACCTGATGACGATCTCACCGAGTGGTCAGCGCGTCGCGTATCGCATGACGACGAGCGAACAGGATGCGATCGTTGTCGTCGACCTCGAAGCCGGGAAGATGATCGGTGGCATAGAAGTCGGCGAGATCGCCGCCAGGAAGCTGCAGTTCGTCGATGACGAAAACCTGATCATCATCGCCGGGCGTACCACGAAAGCATTGGGGTTCAGGGGGCAGTTCGATTACAGCGCTGCATTTCGTTTCGAGGTTTCATCGCAGAAACTGGATCAGCTGCTGGTGCGCGCCGAGGACTTGTACCCGGCCCAGTCCGGCCTGGGCAACATCATCGCCGTAACAGACGGCGGCAAGAGACTACTCATGCCTGCATTCTATGCAGAAAATGAAAACGTCACTGATCCGAAGTGCGGGGTGTATTCCGTCAACCTTCGTACCAACCAAGCGCGACTCGTCAATAGAGGAACGTTCACTGCGAGAGACTGGTTCGCAAACAGTGACGGCGAATTCATCGCCCGCGTCGATTTCGATCAGAGACAAGACCTGTACCGCATCCGGTCTCTCGGTGAATCGCGAGACATCATCTTCGAGGAAGAGACGAAGATACCGCTGTCGGGTCCTGTGGGAGTCGTGCCAGGCGGAGATGCGCTTGTGTTCACATCGATACCACAGAACTCGAGTTTTCCGACCTACTACCGTATGGACCTCGACGACGGAGAAATTACGGGGCCAATCATGGAGCGGAGCGGCTCCAGCGTAGAGGCCGTTCAGTCGGATATGAACCAGGTTGTACACGGCGTACGGTACTCCGGTTTTTCGCCCACCTATGAGTTTTTCGAGCCCGAACTCGACGCCCGCATGCGGAGTATTGTCAACGGCCTGACCGATACGTCGACGACACTCGTTGGCTGGAGCGCCGACTTTGATGACTTGGTCGTACGTATCAGCGGCGGCTGGAATTCCGGTCTGTATCTGCTGTTTCGAGCGGGCTCCGTGGAACCGGAAATTCTGGCGACCATTCGACCTGATATCGCAGCCGACCAGGTCGTACCGACGGAGGTAACGAGTTTTTCGGCCCGCGATGGCCTGGAGATACCAGCCCTCGTTACTGCATTGCCGGAGCTGCGCAAGAACGGCGGTGCGCCTCTTCTTGTGTTGCCGCACGGCGGTCCCGCTTCGCACGATCGCCTCGAGTTCGACTGGATGACACAGTACTTTGCGAGTCGCGGCTACGTCGTACTGCAGCCGCAATTCCGAGGGTCAAGCGGCTTCGGTGTGGACTTCAAGCGCGCCGGCTACGGGGAGTGGGGCGGCAAGATGCAGACCGATATTGATGATGGTGTCGACCATCTCATCGCCACTGGTCTGGTCGACCCCGGCCGAGTCTGCATTGCAGGCGCCAGCTATGGTGGTTACGCGGCTCTCGCCGCCGGCGCGTTTTCGCCGGGCAAGTACAAATGCATTGCTTCGGTCGCCGGAGTTTCGGATTTGGAACTCATGATGAAGTCGAACCGGCGCAAGTACGGTCGCAGTCACTGGGTGATTAGCTACTGGGAGCGGCAATACGGTGGCGAAGACTTCGACTGGGAAAAGCTGGAGGCGATCTCGCCCGTCAATTTCGCTGATCAGTTTGCGGCGCCAGTGCTGTTGATTCACGGTAGGAAAGACACGGTTGTCCCTATCGCACAAAGCAAAAAGATGGAGGCTGCACTGCTTAAGGCGGGCAAGGAAGTTACCCTGCGCGAACTCAAGGCCGAGGATCACTGGCTGTCGTA
>CALZJH010000024.1 GCA_945787845.1 uncultured Woeseiaceae bacterium
TCTGACAAATGGGAGACGCCCTATGCCAGCCAAGCGACTAATGACTCTATTCATGTGTGTGATTCTGTGCGGTTGCTCGAGTATCGAGGGCCTCTACGTGCCGGCCTGCACGGCGTACGAAGGCGACGAGATCCAGCTCACCGAGGGCCGGTTCACCTGGCGGCGGTTCACCGATCAACGCACGGTGGACGCGCAGGGTCAGTTGGTCGACCCGTTCCCCGGCTACCCCAAGAGCGGCATCTATGAGTACAACGAGCCCGTGCTGATCCTGACCCCGGACAGCGATTCCGGGAACACCGGGTTCTTCCTCCTGGACGAGAAGCGGGGCGTCTACCTGCTGACGGGAGCCGAAAAACAGCGTTATGACATCGACGGTGAGATTCCCGAGTGCGCGCTGCGCCGAGCGGGCGAAAACTAGCCCGGATCGCCGATTTGAGACCTGGCGCACACAAAAAGCGCCGTTGTCGCGATTCTGCGACGCGATTCGTATTGCGGTAGTAACCCAAGGTTTGATTAGCTGGGTATCCGGCAGATATTGAAGCTTGGGTGCCTCAATGAACGCGATACTTAGACGAATGGGAGTGCTGTCGCTGGCGCTTATTTTCATGCCTCTCACAGGCATGGCCGAGAGTGCTCGCATCGACTACAGCGAGCCGCTGCAGCAGTTCGAGCTGCAGAAGAACACGCAGGGTGAAGCGGTTCGTTTCAATGCGTTCGGCAAGCGCTTCGATGTCAGTCTCGCGCCAAACCAGAATGTGCTCAGCCTCGCGGTGCGCGAACATCTCGCCGATGGCGTCGGTGTCTACCGCGGCAGTGTCGACGGCATGCCGGGTTCGTGGGTGCGACTGGTCGTCGCTGACGGTATTCCGCGTGGCCTGCTTTGGGATGGCAGCGAGATGTATGCCATCGAGGTGAGCAAGGAGACTGCCGGTGCGGCGCACATGTTCAAACTGAGCGACCTGCACATCCCCCCTGGAACCATGACCTGCGCCCAGGCGGACGGTGCCAAGACAGCGAGCGATCTGCTCACCGCCGTCTCGAAGGACGTGACCCCACGTGCGGCGGAAGCCGCCGGCGCCGAGTCGAGTCTGGATCTCGCCGTTATTGCCGACTTCGAATTCGCGAGTGCGAAGGGCAGCAGTGCCCAGACTGCGCTCGTTACTCGCATCAACAATGTCGACGGCATTTTCAGCGAACAGCTTGGCGTGCAAATCAATCTTGCGCGTACGGACATATTCGAATCATCAAATGACCCATTCACGAATGAGAGCAACGCCGGTCGTCTTCTCGACGAGTTGACCGACTATCGAAACGCAAATGCGAACCAGCATGCAAATGGCTTGACGCATCTCTTTACTGGCCGCGAACTCGATAGTTCGACCGTCGGCGTTGCCTACACGAGCGCGATATGTAGCCGACGCTTCGGCGCAGGCCTCACGCAAGGCACGCATTCCGACAGCCTCGACAGCCTGATTGCCGCGCACGAGATCGGTCACAACTTCGGTGCGCCACACGACGGCACGTCGGGTTCGGCCTGCGAAGGAACGGACCAGAGCTTCCTGATGGCACCGCGCCTGAATGGCAGCGATACGTTTTCGGCTTGCAGTATCCAGCAAATGCAGGACGACGTGAATCGTGCCTCCTGCGTGACGGCTTTGCCGACGCTCGATGTCGAGGTGGTCGCAAACCAGCCCGGCGACGCGCTGCTGGGCGACTCCGATACGGTGACGTTTGTCGTCAACAGTGTCGGTACCGAAGAGGCAACCGGCGTCGAGTTTGATGTCACTTTGCCATCCAGGATCACGCTGGACAGCATCTCGTCCAGCGTTGGCAGTTGCTCGAGCGGCGGCGGCAGCGCGTCCTGTTCGCTCGGAGCCCTTGGTGCGGGTGCCGGGGCGACGGTGGATCTCGCCGTGACGACGTCTGCTCCTGGCGATGCCAATTTCTCCGCGACAGTAACGGCGACAGGTGACAGCAACAGCGGCAACGATGCAGCAACATTGACGCTCGGCATCACGCCTGCAGTCGACCTGGTGGCGCGAACGACAGCCACCAGTATGACGGTCAACCAGGGTGGAACGGCACGAATCACAATCGAGAACGATTCATCGATTGCGGCGACGACAGTCGCAGTAACCGTGCTCCCGGGACCGGGAATACGTTTGGACGGTGCGAGCTGGTCTGCCGGGTCCTGCTCACTGGCAGGGGGCAACGTGACCTGTAACGCGTCAAGTCTTGCCGTGCAGTCGAGCAATGTGATCAGCCTGCAACTGACCGGCCTCGAAGAGGGCAGCCAGGTCTACACGGTCAACTCGTCGGCGGGTGAAACGGATCGCAACAACAGCAACAACAGTGCACAGGGACAAGTGACCGTTGGCGAGCAGCCGGAAGAGAGCGGTAGCGGCGCCTTTGGGTTGCTGGATATGCTGGCGATGTTCCTCATTTTGCTGACGCGCGGCATTGCCCGTTCCTTGAGATATCGCTTTAACGCACATTAAGAACGTTTTGTCGCACGGCCGGGCACTTTGATCGCCTGGCCGGAACTAATTCCCCGATAGCGCGAGCGGATTTCGCTGCGCGCGTAACAAGGGGATGAACATGAGAATTCGTAGCACGCTGGCCCTGATGGGCCTTTTGATTGCGAGCCTGGTGCATGCAGAGAACTTCACGGAAGCAAATACCGACCGCGCCAAGGCGCTGATCGACGCCGCGGTTGAGGCGCATGGCGGTGACGGAATGATGGTGGATCTGCGCACGCTCGTCGTCCAGACTCGTACAGTCAACTATTCGGTCGACCAGAGCCGCGGCACCGAGGCGCCCTGGGATACGTCAATCAACGATAGCGTCGACGTGATCGACATCGAGAACAACATCTTCGTCAACCACGCCAAAGGTAGCGGCGGCGGGTTTGAGAATCACAATCGCACAATCATCAATGGCGAAGAGAGCTACCAGCTTGATTATCGCGCCGGCACCGCTGCGGGCATTGCCGAGCCCGACTTTGCAACAACCTCCGGGCCGTTTGTTAGGGTCACGCCGCCGTTGCTGATTCGAACGCTGAAAGAGAGAGAGGCAAACGCACATTTCCTGGGCGAAATCACGATTGATAGCACCGATTACAATGTCGTCGGTTTTTCCATGACGGTGGGGCCGGCAATCAGTTTGTACCTCGAGAAAGGCACGAACCTGCTGCGTCGCAGCGAGCGCGTCTTCCCCGGCTTCGGTCTCGTTGAGTATCGGTTCGACGATTACGAGACGCGCAATGAAGTGCCCTTTAACCGCAGCTTCACGCTATACCTGAACGGGGACGTAAATCTCGAAAGAGAAATCAAGTCGCTCAACGTCAACGTGCCGATCGATGATTTCCTGGCAGTACCCGAGCAATTTGTAGCCATCCCCGAAGTGCAGCCGGACCCGCTATCGCGGCAGGAATTGAGCGAGGGTGTCTGGCTGATCGGAGGCAGCGGGACCTATGCAATGTTTGTCGATATGGGCGATTACATCTTTGCGGCCGGTGGCACAGCGGGTATCCCCGACCGCATCGAGTTACTACGTGAAGTCGTGGGCGACAAACCGGTACGCTACGGCATGATGACGCATCATCATTTCGATCATGTGCTCGGCGTGACGGCCTACGAAGAGGAAGGCGCAACCGTAATCGCCGCTACGGAGCACGAACGCATCGTGCGGCGCGCGGCAGACAGTGGCGAGACACTTGAAGTGCAGCTCGTCGACGACAGGTTCGTTCTCGAGAACGAAGGTCGCCGTGTCGAAATCGTGGATATCGGGCCGACGGCGCACACTGAACACCTGCTCGTCGCGTGGTTACCCGAGGAAGGCATCCTGTTCGAAGCAGACCATTTCGCGATGCCGGCAGCGGGCCCCGTGCCGCCCGCCGTCACATCGACAAAGACGTTCGCCGAAGCGCTGAAGAAGCAGGGTTTCGATGTGAAACTCATTGTATCCGCGCACAGCGCGAACCCTGGAACTCCAGAAGACCTGGCACAGGCGCTGCAAACCGAGGTGTTCCAGGCGCGACGCTAGTTTGATCGCTCAACCTCCCCTTTTGTGACCAAAAGGGGAGGCTGGCCGATAATCGGTGCCGCGGACCTCTCGATCCGCGCGGACCGGGCATAGTATGGTGGTAGCACCCCGCAACGATGTGCCCGACGAGGAGCGCCGATCCCATGAACCGCCATTCTTTGTTCGTACTGTCCGCCGTTTTGTTGTTCGCCGCCTTGCAGTCGGCCTGCGCCCAGGACGCGGACGAAAATGCGCCGCCCGATGTCACGGCGACAACCATGACGGCGGAGCGCCTCGGCAAGCTGGTACTGCGAATCGACAGTGAGGCACAGCAGAGCGGGCCCGCCTGGCAGTTCATGGTTGACGGCTTCGAGACCATACTTATTTACGATATCGATGCGGATCGAATGCGCGTCATGATTCCGATCAACGACGCGGATGTCCTGCCGCCGGAAGAACTGGTTCGCCTGATGCAGGCGAATTTCGACTCCGCCCTCGATGCTCGCTACGCGATTGCCAACGACCTGCTGTGGGGTGTGTTCATTCATCCGCTGAGTACCCTGACCGATATGGAGTTCCTGCTTGGCGTCGGTCAGACTGTCAACGTCGCCGCGACCTTCGGCCAGAGTTACTCCTCGGGCATGTTTATCTTCGGCGGCGGCGACAGCGGGGAACTCGAACTCGAGCGCCAGCGTCTGCTTGAGGAGCTGGAAGGCTTGTCGGGCGATTCCATCTAGGCGTGTCGTTATAGCGCAGGTTCTGACTATACTGGGCGCTCCAGTCTGTCGAGGTGTGCCTGTATGAGGTTGACGAGGTTCTTCTTCGCCTATCTGGCCATGGTCTTTTTCATGGTGCCGGCCACGAGCGCGGCGGCCCCCGCTGCCACGCCAGGTTACGAGGATCTGTTGGCATTGTTCGCCGAGTGGCGGGAGTTCGAGTCACCGCCAGTGACAGATGGCGCACCTGACTACACCGCAGATCAATTCCTTGTCCGCCGCGACGAATTCGAGGCCTTGCGAACACGCCTGCAGGCATTCCAGATAAATGGCTGGCCGGTACCCCGGCAGGTCGACTGGCACATCGTTCGGGCCGAGATGAACGGCTACGATTTCAACGAGCGGGTGCTGCAGCCCTGGGCACGCGACCCTGCGTTCTACAATACGGTCTGGACCTATCGGAGTGACGTCCCCGGTCATGAAGGCCCAACGCATCATGCGCTGGTTGAGCTCTGGACCTACGATTTCCCGTTGACCGATGTGGCCGAACAAAAACTGGCCTCGGAGTTAGGCGTTATTCCGCCCTTGATGAAACAAGCGCAGAGGAACCTGACGGGTAATGCACGTGAGTTGTGGATAGCCGGAATTCGCGACATGCGAGCGCAAGGCGCAACGCTGCGAGAACTCAGAGCGACGGTGGGAAGCTCCGCCAGTCCGGCACTATTGAGCGCCATTGACGCCGGTATTGATGCGACTGATGAGCTCGTTGACTGGCTGGAGTCGGAAGCGAAAGCCAAGACAGGGCCGTCAGGCATCGGCAAGGAAAACTACACGTGGTACCTGCAGAATGTGCACCTCGTGCCAATGACCTGGGAGGACGAGGTCCGGCTGATGAAGCGCGAGCTGGCACGTGCCTGGTCGATGCTCAAACTCGAGGAGCAGCGCAACCGCGACCTGCCACCGATGGTTGCAGCCAATACGCCGGAAGAATATGACGCGATGGCGGACAACGCGATACGGCGGATAATGGACTTCCTGGAAAACAAGGAGATCGTGACGATCGCCGACTACATGGAGCCTGCACTGCGTGCACATGCGGGAGCGTTCGTGCCGGAGGACCGCCGAAATTTCTTCTGGATAACCGCGCACTACGACCCGGCGCCTCTCTTCACGCATTTCTATCACTGGTTCGAACTCGCACGCATGGACCTCGAGCCGCACGCCAGCCCGGTGCGGCAAGGCGCGTTGCGCTACAACATATTCGACAGCCGCAATGAAGGCACGGCGACGGCTGTCGAAGAAATATTCATGAACGCCGGGCTGTACGACGACAGTCCACGATCACGCGAACTCGTCTGGATCATGCTGGCGCAGCGAGCCGCCCGAGGTCTCGGGTCACTGTATGCGCACGCCAATGAAATGACGATGGAGGAGGCCGGCGGCCTGCACATCGAGTGGACACCGCGTGGCTGGATGAAGACAGAGGAAGACCTCGTCAAGTTTGAACAACACCTGTATTTGCGACAACCGGGCTACGGCACCAGCTACGTAACCGGTAAATACCTGCTCGACGAGACGCTCAAGGACTATGCCTGGCAGATAGAGCAAAGAGGCGAGAAGTTCCAGCTGAAGAACTTCTTTGACCGACTCAACGCGATCGACAGCATTCCTATTTCACTGGGTCGCTGGGAACTTACCGGTCTCAAGTACGACGCGTTCGAGTAAATCGAGTCGGCGCACAGCGCGAATCCCGGAACAGCGAAAGACCTGTCGATAAGTACAACTCAGGATTTACTGGTATTCCGTCTTTCCCGAGAATCATGCGGCAGTAAATCGTCAGGCGGGCTGCTCGCCGCGATGCATCATGGAGATCAACCTGCCTGGTCTAACCCGGTAGGGAGAGATACATGAACGCAACGCACACGAGGCATATCCTCAAATCTACGCTTGTTGCTGTCGCGACGCTGGTCCTGTTGTCAGGCTGCGCGAGCACAGCAGCCACCTGGTCTGGTGGCGTCGGGCTGATTCGCAATTGCAGTAACTTCAAGGATCCCATCCGGTTCCTCGGCGAGGAGAAGCACGACGACATGGGCTACAGGGTCTTCGGCAAGTATGACCCGGGCAAACGGGAAAGGGTCGTGTTCGAAGGGGGCTACACCAGCCTTGGCGACACCAATTTCGACGGGACCTTTGACGATGTTGAGGACCAGGGAACGATAGAGACAGAGATCATCGAAGCCAATGTCGGATACCGGTACCCGTTTACGGACAAGTTCTCGGCAGGTGGTCGCGTGGGTGCGGCGTATGTGGATGTGAGTGAGAGAGAGGACTTTGGTGGCACGCCCTACTCATCCTCCGCGTCGGAGACGATTCCATACGGCGGGCTTGTAGCGCGCTATGCCATTAACAAGAACTGGGCTGTATCCGCGTTCTTCGACCACTACCCGGACATCGGCAAGACCGACCAGACCGGCGAGGGCGATGCGGAAGTCTTCGGCATTAATTTCGACTTCCGGTTCGGTGGCAGCAACGAAGACGAATAGACGCCGGGTTAGCCGAGCAGTTCATGGCCTTCGGGCAGCTCGTGCGTGACCCACATCGCGAGGCGGTGCCTGATCCTGGGCAACGACTCCTGCCCGTTGGGTAGTGGGCTGATCTTCTTGTCGTGCACGAGGAGGCGGTAGGCGTATTGAATCTTGAGATCGTGGGAATCAGTTGGCTCGATTTCCACGACCCCTCGCTTCACCGCGTCGTCGAGGATCATCTCGAGAGCGAGTTTCAGCAGCTCTTTTTCGTATTTCAGCTTTTTCGCCACTAGCGTTGCGCATCCCCTGTGGCGGTATCTGTCTCGTGTTTTAAACGCTCGACCTGTTCGCTACTGACACCGAGCAGGTTACTCACCTTGAGCACCAGTGAGTCTTCGTACTTGTCGAGTTGACCGTCGCTATACGCAATAGACCAAAGCAACTGCACGACCCTGGCCTTTTCGTCCTGGTCCAGGTGTTCATTCAGGAGTTCCGTGAGTTCCTGCGTGGATACGTGTTCGTCCGCCTTGGCGTTCGCGGCATTGATAAGGTCGGCGGCTTCCTGTGTCCCAAGGCCAAACTGTCGTTTGATCAAGTCCAGCATGCGATCGAATTCGGCCTCGTCGAAACTGGAATCAACCAGGGCAACATCGACCATGAGAACCGCGGTCGCCAGGCGCACCGCTGCGTCGCGCGTGTCCGCTTCGATGTCCGCAGCCGAGATTTGACTGACAATTTTTTCATACAGACTTTTGAACATTAGGATTGCGTCCCTGCTCTTGATCACAACATACGGGACCAACCATACCAACAATCCGTGCTACCTGAACAAAGTATTGTCGTGGGAAGGCCCTGGCGTCCGTTATTCGCAGAAACACTTTGTTACGGAGATTCGTCGTTGAATCGTGTCCAATGTGTCTCATACAACCAACTGGAGCCTTTCAATGAAATCACTAAAAACAGCCTGGGCCGCACTTGTGGTCCTGACACTCACCGCCCCGGCATATGCCGGCCACCATGGCAAAAAGATGGATGTCGTCGACACCGCCGCTGCTGCCGGGACCTTCGAAACCCTGATCGCCGCTGCGAAGGCAGCGGGACTCGTCGATGCCTTGAAGGGTGACGGCCCGTTGACCGTATTCGCGCCGACCGACGAGGCCTTTGGCGCCTTGCCGGCAGGCACGATCAAGACGCTGCTGATGCCCGAGAACAAGGACCAGCTTGCGAAAGTGCTCAAGTACCACGTTGTTGCCGGCGATCTCGGCTCGTCCGCGCTGGCGGACGGCGTCCGTCTTGGAACGCTTGCAGGCATCGACGCGGTAATCAGCGAAACAGAAGCAGGCTTCAACATCGAGAATGCACGCATCGTGAAGACCGACATCGACGTCTCGAACGGCGTCATTCATGTCATCGACCGTGTCATTCTGCCGCCGACGCAGATGTCACGTGCCAACGCCGCTGATGCGATTCGCGTGGCAATCGATCGAGGTGTGCCGATGTTCAATCACGGTAACGCACAGGGCGCGGTCGCCGTGTACACCTCGGTTGCCGAGCGGCTGATGCGGGAAGGAAGCCTGACCGCGGAAGAGCGCACCCGCCTCGAGGTCGGGCTCATGGAGGCAGGCAACGCACACAGTGCAAGCGCCAGCGCCTGGAAGCTGCGCTACGCGCTGGACGACGTCAGCGACTCGCTGCATGGCAATGGCCAGATGCAGAGCTCGCGTCAAATGTCGCGGTAAGATTGCAGGTACGGCGACGGCGCTGGCCGTCGCCGTTTCTTGGCGCAACCTGCGCCTGTTTCCGTGATCGAGATCTCTGTGACTGAGCCAACTCCCAAGCTGTCGGGCATGTACCGCTTCACGTCGATCGCCCGTCCAATCGACCCGGCGTATCTCACCAACCGCGCGCTAATCATGGTCTTGCCGCTATTGATGCTGCTGAGCGCCGGCCTCGCAGCCATCTACGACGTTGGCCGCGGTCCCATGTCCGCCGGGCTCAACGGCGCACTCGTGGCATTTGCTGCGTGGGCGCTCACGCGCGAACTGGCGCCGGATTACAATGCGGCGGCGTTCGTCGCGCTCGTGCTCGCATGGATTGCCAACGTCACGCTCGGGACGACCCAGGTACTGCTGGTTTTCGTGGCGCTGCTGCTGGTGCGCCTGGTGAACCGTTCCACCGGGCCGCGATGGCGGGTTCTGGACACGCTCGGCGTGCTTGGCTTTTGCATCTGGGCAGCAGTCAACACGCAGCAACCGCTGATTCTTGTGGTCGCCGCCGGTGCTTTCACGCTGGACGCAGCACTCAGGGACCCCTTGCGCCGGCACTACATCGCAGCAGCAGTTTGTATAGCGGCTTTCATCTGGATGCTGCTGAATGATGTACGTCTGATAGCGGGTGACCTGACTGCCTGGGATTGGGGGCTGGTGGGGGTATTTGCGGGCGGAGTTATGCTCATAGCGGCCAGGAGTCCGGATCCTGTTTCTTACTGTGACACCTCCCCCGACCGGCTTGATCGGGTGCGCGTCAGTGCGGGCCTGATCACAGGCTGGCTGTTGGCTGTCCAGACACTAATCACCAACGGCCGTTCGGCCTGGCTGGAAACGCCGATCTGGCTGTGCCTGGTCGCGGTCTTGTTTTTGTTTGCTGCACGCACGACGAAAAGGCGAGCAGGAACCATTCAATCGACAACGATGATTGAGTGATACCATTCCGGCGCTAACCCTGCGGACCGTCATCTAATGCTCGAACAACTCAGCTCGATTCATCCCAATCTGCTATCCGTAGCCGGCCTGCTCGCGCTGTTGATCGGCGCCGTGATTATCGACCTGGTCGCCAAGCGCATCCTGGTGGGCACCGTGCGCGCGTTCGCGGAGCGATCCAGCGTCACCTGGGACGATGCGCTGGTCGAGCACAACGTATTTGGTCGCCTGGTGCAGGTTTTGCCGGCGCTGGTTGTATTCGCGGGCGCGCCGTTTATCCCGGGTTTGCCGGATAGCCTCGTGCAGCTCATACGCAATGTCGCGATGGGCTACATGGTATTGATGTTGACGCTCGGGCTGACGGCCATGCTGAGCGCCGCACAGACCATCTACGAGACATTGCCCGTCGCAAAGGACCGTCCGCTCAAGGGATTCGTGCAGCTTCTGCAGATCGTCGTCTGGATATTGGGCGGCGTCATGATCGTGGCAGCCGTGCTGGATCGCTCGCCGCTGCTGCTGCTGAGCGGTTTCGGTGCGATGACCGCAATCCTGCTACTGGTCTTCAAGGACACGATCCTGTCGCTGGTTGCGAGCGTCCAGCTCACTGCGCAGGACATGGTTCGTGTCGGCGACTGGATCGAAATGCCGCAGTTCGGCGCCGATGGCGACGTTGTCGATGTGCAGCTGCACACGATCAAGGTGCAGAACTGGGACAAGACGATCACCACGATCCCCACACACCGGTTGATCTCGGACTCGTTCAAGAACTGGCGCGGTATGTCGCAGTCGGGTGGCCGGCGGATCAAGCGCTCCATCTTTATCGATGTGTCCACGATCCGAAAGCAGACACAGGACGAGGTTGATCGCTTCACGCGCTTTGCGTTGCTAAGGGACTACATCGAGGCCAAGGAGCAGGAACTGGCCGACTACAACGCCGGGCTCGCGGTCGAGGTGGACGAGGAAGTCAACCAACGGCGACTGACGAACATCGGCACGTTTCGCGCCTATGCCCTCAACTACCTCAAGAATCATCCGCGAGTTCGCAAAGACATGACGCTGATTGTGCGTCAGCTTGCGCCCGGGCCTGAGGGGCTGCCGCTGGAGATCTACTGCTTCACAACCACAACCGCGTGGGCCGAATACGAAGATATCCAGTCGGACATATTCGATCACCTGCTGGCCATCGTGCCGGAATTCGGGCTGCGCCTGTTTCAGAAACCGGCAGGTTCGGACCTCGCCAATCTCAAATAGACTGGCCGGCTTCCGCTACGTTCTGGCGACCCAGTACCCGATGGCCGCTGAGCTCGCCGTCAGGAACGCGCCCCACGCGATGTCCGACAGCACCAGGACGAGCGACCAGTTCGTGAAGACTGCGTAATTCGTTAACGTGAAAGTGCCGTAAGCGAGCGCACCAAGCAGTGCGCCGTTCAGAACAGCGGGCCCTACACGCGCTTCGTGAAACGCGGGACGGACCGCGAAGTAGAGGATGCCTGCGATATAGCCGACATAGAAAACGCCGGCGGCCAGGGCGTCTGGCGTCTCCCGCATCATGTCGCCAAGCTGGGCGTCATAGACATCGCCGACGAAGAAACCGATCCAGGCCAGGTCGATAACAAGGAATGCCACTGCAGTCGCAGCGGCGGCTTTGACGTAATTCATACCAACATCTTACTCTCGCCGGGTGACTGGCTGCCATTTGGTTGCAAACTGAAACAACTCTCGGCTTCCGGCCACGGTACGATCTTGTCATGGATTCGCTGTCACAAGCTGTACTGGGCGCGAGCGTGGCCGGCGCCTTCGCGCCCGCGGGCCATCGCGGCAAGGCAATGCTGCTCGGCGCCGGGCTCGGCACACTGCCCGACCTCGATGTGTTCATCGACTTCGGTGGCGCTGTTGAAAACTTCACGTATCACCGGGGTTTCAGCCACTCGCTGTTCGTGCTGGCGCCGTTTTCGGCATTGCTATGGCTGCTGCTGCGGCGCTGGTGGACTCCGGTCCGGGATGTGCCGTTGCGATGGCTTGCCGCGATCAGCCTCGCTTTATTGACGCACCCTGTGCTCGACGCTCACACGGCTTACGGCACGCAGCTGTTCTGGCCCCTGACGGTCCCGCCGACGTCGTGGGCAACGCTGTTTATCATTGACCCGCTGTACACGCTGCCGCTGTTGGTCGGCGTTCTGGTGGCGGCCTTTCGCCGCAAGGTGGGCGGGACGGCCCTCCGTGTCGGCCTGGTCATCAGTACGCTGTACGTCGGCTGGTCGTGGGTGGCGCAGGCGACGGTAAGCCGTAATGTCGAAGATGCGCTGGCGTCCATGCAGTTACAGGACGCGCCGGTATTCCTGACGCCGACGCCGCTGAATACGCTGCTGTGGCGCGTGGTCGTTATGACCGATGAGGGCTATCTCGAAGGCGTGGATTCGCTGGTGGTGGACGAGGGCAGGATGCGCTTCACCGCGTATCCCTCGGCGGTGGATGCGATGGAAGATGCTGGCGACGTCTGGGCGGTCGAGCGCCTGCGCTGGTTTGCCCGGGATTTCGTCAAGGCCAGTGTCGAAAATGACAAACTCGTTATCAGCGACCTGCGCATGGGGCAGGAGCCCGCCTACGTCTTTAGCCACATCGTCGCCGCGAGCGGCAATCCGCACTGGAAAGAGATTCCGGCCGAATTATTGCCGGTGTCTTTCGGCGATCGGGCCCTGGCAGAGACGTGGGACCGAATCTGGCGAGACGATAAAGGCGAGTAGACGGGCACAGCGCCGCTTGTCTCGCATCCCTCGAAAATGACGCTACACTACCCGCCGACCGGGACCGAATTGCGGGAGCGCTTGATGCCGTTGTTGAGAACCAGGACTTACCGTCTGTACGAATTTCTATTGATTGTCGTACTCTTTGCTCTTGCCGTCCCCGCCGAGGCACAACAGCAACGGATCGTAGTGGCCGTGGTCGAAGATGGGCCATCCGATCGCCTGGCCTCGCTGCAACAGGTCTACGTAGACGAATTGCTCGCGTTGACGCGCAGTGACTTTGACGTAGAGATTCAAAGACGGTCGGGGAACTGGGACAAAGCATCGATCGAAAGTGCGCTCGATGCGGCCTATTCCGATTCTGACGTTGACCACGTGCTCGTACTCGGTTTCGTTGCCAATCAACTTGCCGCCACGCGCCAGGTCTTTCCGAAGCCAACGTTCCTGCCGCTCATTCTCGATACCGGACTCCTGGCGTCACCGCCGGTCGACGGCACCTCCGGAATCCCCGGACTGAACTACCTCAGTGCGTACGCGAATTTCGCGTCAGACCTCGATACCCTGTCGAGATTCGTCACGTACCGGAAACTGGTCCTCTTTGTG
The DNA here is from genome assembly GCA_945787845.1 of uncultured Woeseiaceae bacterium. Classification (GTDB taxonomy): domain Bacteria; phylum Pseudomonadota; class Gammaproteobacteria; order Steroidobacterales; family Woeseiaceae; genus UBA1847. The sequence continues at coordinate 13,311 of CALZJH010000024.1, forward strand.
GATGACAGCATTTCTTCCGCGATCCCGGTACTGCGCGACGCGGCATTGCAGACCAGCAGAGCCAAGGGCGTGGACCTCGTAATGGTTGCGCATGACGGCAGCGATCACCGCCTGATGAATCGTGTACCCGAGGGTACGGACGCGGTCTTCATGGCGGCTTTGCCGCGAATGCCATCCGAGGACTTTGTCCGGCTCATAGAGCGTATCAATGCGGCCGGGTTGCCCAGCTTCAGCTTTACCGGCGTTGCAGACGTGGAGCTTGGCTTGTTAGTAACCGACCGCGAACCGAATGACATGGGTCGGCACGCACGGCTAAACGCGCTGAACATGCAAGCGGTCATGCTCGGCGATCGTCCCGAAAACCAGCCGACTGCCGCGCTCCAGAAGGAACAACTGACCATCAACATGGCCACCGCCAGGAGGATCGGCTTGTCGCCAAGTTTCGACGTGATAGCCGACGCCGTACTCCTGAATCGTGTTGCCAGGGCCACAGGCGAGGAATACGGCCTTGTGGAAATCGCGCGCCTGGCGGTCGAGCAGAACCAGGATCTGCTGGCTGAATCCTACGGTGTGCAAGCCGGACTGGAGGAAATCGAACGTGCGCGGGCGAATCTACTGCCGCAGATTGGTGCGTCTGCCGGGCATACCCTCCGCAAGGACTCAGCCTCCGTGGCGGCAGGGCTCTTCGCCGAACGCAGCAATGATGCGGCTATCAGCGTCGATCAGCTACTGTATTCTGACGCCGCTGCCGCGAACCTGAAGATCCAGAAAGAAATCCAGAAATCACGACTTGCCAGTCTCGAGGAATTCAGACTCGACGTGGTTCAGGCGGCGACGACGGCCTACTACGCGGTGCTGAACGCGCGCTCGCAGCTTGCGGTTCAGGACAACAACCTGAGGATCAGTAAGGCCAACCTTGAGTTGGCAAGGAACCGCGTCAAAATAGGCAGTTCGACGGCCGCCGACGTGCATCGTTGGGAAGCCGAGGTGGCGCGTGCACAAATTGCGGTACTGAACGCGAGAGCGATAGAAAACCAGGCTCACGACTCGCTCGCTCGCATCCTGCACAAACCCCAGGGTGTTCGCCTGGCTCTGCGGGAGGCTTCCTTCGACGAGCCCTTCGTCATGACGCGTGAGGAGTTCGACCAGTTGATCGCAAGTCCCGCAGATTATGCGACCTTTTCCCGCTTCTACATCGACCGCGCGCTGTGGCAGGCACCGGAGCTTGAACAACTTAGCGCCCAGATAACGGCAAAACGGCGGGAGCTAACCAGCCAGAAACGCTCGTACTGGTTGCCGGACTTCTCTGTCGGCGGCCGGTATACGAGCAACCTGGGTCAGTCCGGCCTCGGCGCCGGACCGCAAGCCGGCGAGGACCTGAATGACTGGAGCATCGGAATCCAGGCAACGCTGCCGATCTTCTCGGGCGGGCTCAAGAAAGCCAATGTCTCTCGCGCCGATTTCGAGCTGCGGCAGCTGGAGACTTTGCGGCTGTCTACAGAGGAGCGCATCGAGGAACGTATTCGCAGCCAGCTGCACGCAGTCCAGGCAGCTTTCGCGCAGATACAGCTCACTGCGGTGGCCGCCGAGGCCTCGATGAAGAACTTCAACCTGGTGAGCGACGCCTACGCACGCGGTGCAGTAAACGTTATCGAATTGCTCGATGCACAGGAGACGAGCCTGACGGCGTCGGCCGCCTCTGCTGAATCCCTGTACAACTTCCTGACCGAAATCATGGCAATGCAACGCGCCGTAGGCGGTTTCGACTTCTTGCTGTCGCCCGAGGAAAGAGACGCGTTGGCGGCCGACTTTCGCAGAACACTGACGGATACGAAATGATGAGTTTCAGACTAAACAAGTTGATCTTTATCGCCGGTCTTCTGGCTCTGGGCGCTTGCGGCGAAGCCGATGCCCCGCTCGAGGAGAGGCTGCGCCCGGTTCGCTACATTACCGTGTCGGATGACAGCGTATTCCGGGACAGGAGCTTCTCGGGAACGTCCAAGTCCAGCCGCGAATCCCGACTGAGCTTCAAGGTGTCAGGCACGATCACCCAACTGCCGGTACAGATTGGGCAACGCCTGAATGCCGGTGACCTGATCGCCGAAATCGACTCGGCAAGTTATGTCCTGCAGGTGCAACAGGCACAAGCATCGCTGGTCGAAGCGCAAGCGAATGACCGCAAGGCCACTGCGGATTACGAACGCACAAAAGGGCTGTATGCCAACGACAACGCGTCGCTCAATGATCTGGACGCAGCACGCGCGCAGGCCGAGTCGTCTGGCGCAATGGTCGCATCCGCGGGCAAAGCGCTGGAGATTGCCCGCCTGAATCTGTCTTATACGAAGCTGACCGCTGATACCGAGTGTTCGATCGCGTCACTGGATGTGGAGGTCAACGAAAACGTTTCGTCAGGCCAGCAAGTTGCGGCCGTGAGCTGTGGCGACAAGTTTGAAGTGACGATGAATCTGCCCGAAAGCCTCATCGGTCTCGTCGATGAGATCACGCCGGTCACGATCCGTTTCTCGTCGATCCCGGATCGGCAGTTCAATGGTGTTATCGCTGAAATATCCGTCGCCTCGGTGTCCGGGTCGGCCGGGTTTCCGGTCGTCATTCGAATCGACGAATCAGACCCGGCACTTCGCTCCGGTCTCGCAGCAGACGTGACATTTCAGTTCGATTCGGCGGCGGCCTCGGGTACGGGTGTTGTGATCCCGGTCACCGCAGTGATCAATGATCCGGATGGGACCTACGTGTTCCTTGCCGTGCCATCCGAGTCCGAAGGCGAAGCCATCGTGACGCGCCGGCCGGTAGCTGTCGGTGAGCTGTCTCAATTCGGCATCGAAATATCGGATGGATTGACCCCGGGTGACTTCGTGATTACTGCGGGCATCTCCGTTATCCGCGAGGGTCAGCGCGTGCTGGTCCTGGCTAACGGGCCATAAGGAAGATGCTGTGAATCTGACCGCTTCCGCGATTCGAAACAACCGCGTCACGCTAACGGTCGTCGCGCTGCTGCTCGTCGCCGGCGTCCTCGCCTACCAGAATTTGCCGAAAGCGCAGGATCCAGGGTTCGTTGTTCGAACCGCGGTGATAACCACGCAGTTTCCCGGTGCCAGCCCGGAGCGCGTGGAGCTGCTGGTGACCGACAAGATCGAAAAGAAGATCCAGGAAATGCCCGAGATCGACTCGATCACGAGCGAGTCCCGAACCGGTATTTCGATCATTAACGCGAACATCAAAGAAAGCTACAAGACGATGCGGCCGATCTTTGACGACCTGCGTCGTAAGGTGGACGCAGTAGCGCCGGACCTGCCGGCAGGTTCGCGCACACCGATAGTCAACGATGAGTTCGGCGACGTATTCGGTAGCGTCTACACACTTGCCGGGGATGGATTCTCCTACGCGGAGCTAAAGACAGTTGCGGACGAACTTCGTGACGAACTGTTGAAAGAGCCGGATATCGCCAAGGTCTCGATACACGGCGCCCAGCAGGAGGTGATCTTCGTCGAGTACAACAACTCACGACTCGCGGAACTCGGACTCTCGCCACAACAGCTTTCTGCGTCACTCGCGGCCGTTAACATTCTGTCATCCGGCGGCGATATTCTCAGTGGTCGAGAACGCATCACCCTCGAACCGACCGGCAACTTCGAATCTGTTGAGGATCTGCAACGTACGGTTGTGCCACTACCGAATGGATCCCTGGTCTACCTGGAAGACATCGCCGACGTCTATCGTGGCTACAAAGACCCACCCAGCAGTATCAGTCGTGTGAACGGCGAGGCGACTCTGGCCGTGGCCGTGTCCATGCGAGACGGCGGCGATATTCTGAAACTCGGCGAACGCCTCAACGTGCTGATGCCGGAGCTCATCGCCAAGTATCCCTGGGGGATACAAATAGAGAAGATCTGGTTCCAGGCTGATCTCGTCGATAAGGTCGTACAGTCGTTTTCCTCGAGCCTGGTGCAGGCCATCGTCATTGTCATACTGGTCATGATCGGGTTCCTTGGTCTGCGAACGGGACTTGTCGTGGGCTCCCTGATCCCGACAACGATGGTTGCGTCATTCTTCGTGATGCAGGTATTCGGTATTACGATAAACCAAATTTCGCTGACCGCGCTGATCATCGCGCTCGGACTATTGGTCGACAATGCAATCGTGGTGGTCGAGTCGATACTCGTAAAACGAGAAAACGGCAAAGACGCGGTGACCGCCGCAATCGAGGCAGGCGCAGAGCTGAAGACACCGTTGCTCGTGTCGTCGTTGACAACGGTCGTGGCGTTCATGCCAATCGGCACAGCGCAATCGGCTGTCGGCGAATATACCGCGGATATTTTCTACGTTGTCGGGATTGCGCTGCTCACTTCGTGGCTGTTGGCAATGACGTTCGTCCCGATGCTCACGACCGTGGCGCTAAAGACGAAGGCAAGGGCGGATACCGCCAGCGACCCGTTTGCCAGCCGGTGGTATGGCTACTATCGCGGTCTTCTTGGGGCGTCCTTGCGGTGCCAGTATCGCTTCGTCGCGATCATCGTCTTGTTGTTCGCGGTGGCCATTGGTGGCATGACGATGGTGCGCCAGGAGTTCATTGCTCCATCGGAAGACCCGGTGTTCTCAGCCAAGCTCGAGTTGCCGCTTGGCACTTCCATTGAATCCAGCCAGGCTATCATCGCTGACGTCGACAAGTTCATCGAGGAGACCTATTTCAATCCGGCGACGGGTGAGCCGCTCATCCGCAACTGGCTGACCTTTATCGGCGAAGGCGGGCCGCGCTTTCAGCTTAGCCTTAATCCACCCAATCCGAACCCGGCCAACACCTTTCTTGTAGCAAATACGCTGAACGGCGAGGACGTCGTGGAAGTGATCGCGGGCATTGAGCGGTACGTAAGCGAGAATCATCCCGACCTCGCGGCCCAGGTAAAACGCCTCGACAATGGCCCGCCTGTGGCGTACCCGATCATCGTCCGAATTTCCGGAAACGATATCGATACGCTGTACAGACTTTCAGACCAGGTCGCGGAGTTCCTCTATGCACAGCCGGAAGTTTCGTCGGCGCAGAACTCCTGGGGGCTCCAAACCAAGAAACTCTTGGTCAATGTCGATCAGGAGCTTGCCCGACGATCCGGTGTAACCAGTGAGGACGTCGCTTACTCATTACAGGCGGGGCTGACCGGCATCGAGCTGACGCAGTACCGGGAAGACGATGAGTTGATTCCGGTAACACTACGGACGGTAGCAGCGGATCGCCAGGATTTCAGCAAGCTTGATGGCCTGAGCGTCTATTCTCAAAGCACCGGCAGCAACGTTCCACTAAAGCAGGTCGCCGATGTAGCGCTGGTATTTGAGCCCGGTGTCATAGAACGCCGGGACAGGGACCGCACGCTGTCCCTGAACGTTCAGTTACACCCCACCGCAACGGCAGCCGAAGTCGCCGCGACCCTGAAGCCGTGGCTGGCCGAGGTGGCAGCCGAATGGCCGGCGGGTCACGCTTACGAAATCGGCGGTGAGACTGAAGAGTCGGGCGAGGCGAACGCATCAATCGCCGCAGAACTGCCAATGGCATTGATGATCATTCTCTTGCTGCTTGTCGGACAATTCAATTCGTTGCGGCGTCCGGCGATTATTCTGTCGACCATTCCGCTTGGATTGATCGGTGTGACGTTCGGACTCCTGTTCGCCAACTCATCGTTTGGGTTCTTTACGATACTCGGGCTGATCTCGCTCTCCGGAATTATCATCAACAATGCGATAGTTCTGCTGGATCGTATTGCGATAGAGATTAGCGAGTTTGGTCGCAGCCAGGCCGACGCAATCATGATTGCCTGTCAGCAGCGCCTCCGCCCGATTCTGCTGACGACAGCGACGACGGT
>CALZJH010000025.1 GCA_945787845.1 uncultured Woeseiaceae bacterium
CCCTATCGCACAAAGCAAAAAGATGGAGGCTGCACTGCTTAAGGCGGGCAAGGAAGTTACCCTGCGCGAACTCAAGGCCGAGGATCACTGGCTGTCGTACAGCGAATCGCGGCTCGAAACCCTGCGCGCACTGGCGAGCTTCATTGAGGAGCACCTGTAAGGCAGGTTGGCTATCTCATCGACTCGCCAACATTCGATAGACTCGACCCCGGATAAAACGCTTTTCAAGGCGTGCTGACAGTTTCGATAACGTCAACGGCCTGGCCGGGCGAGAGGCGTTCCGCGCCGCGAACAATGACCCTGCCCCCAAACAATATCGATATTTGGGAAATTTCGCCTATACTCGAAGAGGGTTGCGTCTGAATTCGGGCGAAAGCGTCGCTTGAGGCGAGCTTGTTGCGCAGGCACTGCGGCACGCAGATCGCAATCAAAAACAAGAACTTGCGTCCGTGTTTGGCGGATTCGGAGAGATTTTTGCGATGACACTCCTGGTGCTACCGCACTGCGACATTCATCTCGCGCTCGATGACGCGTCGCGTAGCAGCGTCGAATTCAAACTGTTCCGCCAGGGTTTGGCAGACGGAAACGGCCATTACCCGCTTACCGACTTGACCGGCGCCGGCACCTACCTGACCTTCTCCCCCTATGAGGCAACCGGCAACCGGCTCAACAGCCACATCACGGTTACGACCGCCGGCAATACCGGCACCATCACAGGGAATACCATCGGCACCACGTTCGTCGTGATGAAGGCCCAGAGTAGGTACATCGTGGCCAGGGTCCAGGTGCATCAATCCATGGTCGGCTGGTGGTTCGGTAACAAGTCGATCACCACCGCCGTCGATCCGCAGTTCGGTCATGCGCAGCCGTCGATCTATGCCCAATTCTCAGACGACAACACCGGCACCGATCTCGTCGGCGACATTACCGGTCACGGTTTCGTGCCTCTCACGATTGCTAACACAGGCACGTGCGCGCTGGATAACCGCGACAACCGTGCTCGGCTTCGCGGTGTTGCAGCCGGCACCACCAGTCTTTCCGGGACCTTGCTTGGCAACACCCAGCAGATACCCATCAAGGTGGTGGACTACGGCGCCGCTCGCCAGAACCTAGAAAAGATCTGGCGCGGACAACGCCCGTTAACGGATTCCCACAACATGCTGTTCCTGCCTGAGGGGTTCACCTCGTCCGCCGACGACAAGAAGATGTTTGCGAAAGCGGTTCGAAAGGTGCAGCAAAGCCTGTTCAGCTGCCGCCGGCACGAACCGTTCGGCGCGCTCAAGGACAGCTTCAACGTTTTTTCAGCCTACGAGGAGAGCACCCAGGAACTGTTAACGACGGGGTTCAAGGTTAAGGACAATACTGACGGCGACGTGCCCAAAGGCGTTCGGTTGCCACCGGGCAACAGGGACTACTCCGTGCCGGAAGGCAAGTTCAGCGTTGGCGAGATGGTGGGGATTGTCGGGCTCCCCAAACGTGGCGAAAGTCGCTCTACAACCGATCTCAAGAATATATGGAACGGCCAATCGCTGACCGGATACGACGGCAACCGGATCGATGACTCGGTCGTGGATGCGTGGAAGGAGTCGACGTCGGTCGGCATTCTCGAGGCACGGGACAGCTTTTTCGGGCTCCTGGTAGGCAGTCGGCCAGCCGACCCGAATTGGTACCCGGACTCGAATCCAGTGATCAATCGGCCGGCGAATGACGCGATAGCGGATGCCAATCTCCAGCCGTTCGTGAACGCTGTCTACAACTGGTTTAGGCCGCGCGGCTCTCGGCGGACGATCAGCCTGGACCCAAGGCGGCATCCCCCGGAGTTGTTCGCCTATAACCAGGAGTCCCGCGACTGCGCTGTCATGCGTTATATCGGCAGTTCGGCACTCAAGGGGCCGCCGAACACTGCAGTCGGTGCGGAGTGGGTGCCAACCCCCGGAACATTCATTCAGAGCCGCGGTATGGTGAGCATATTGGTCAAGGACGGCATTCTCGGTGGCTCAAATTTCAACGACAACACGATCACCGGCCTTACAATCGACAAAGCGAGGCGGCTTGGGTTTGAATACGATCCGGGCAATCCGGCGACGCGCAAGGTCATGCGCCGCAAACCGCCGGACGGGATCAGCCTCGATCTTCTGGATACCATCAACACCGTGGCACACGAATTCGGCCACTCGTTTAATTTGGGTGACGAATACGAAGGTCGGAGCGGGGATGCGACGGCCGCGAGCGCACCATACGACAACGTTGATGCTTTCGGCGCCATTCAACTAAGCCCGGCACCGGCCGGTGGCACAGGCCGTGAAATCGATCCGTCACGGGTCAAATGGGCCAGCCTGCCGCGCATTACACGGGCCGCCCGCCTGGTTGCGAACGCGACCAAGGTCGGTGCAAACATCGAAGTGATGATCGAACCCGACTGGATCGGACCGTTCGATCTCGCCAAACACAAGGCAGAGACAGTTGTGCTGCGCGCTTGGAATCCAACTGAAGACGGCCGCCAACTCGCTGACGTCACCGAGGTTGGCAACCTCAAAGTGACTGACGCAGATTTCAATACCGGCAAAGTCGTGCTCAGCGGTCTTGCGGGTGCACTGCCCGCAACCTTCGCTCAGGGATCGATGATCTACGTGCGACGCCAGCGCGAGGTCGACGGCGGTCAGCCCAAGCCGCTCGCGCTCATCGAGCCAGAAGTGCTGGCTCATATGACCACGCATAAGCTGCCGCTCAACAAGAACACGGAAAATCAAAAAACCAGCGACGATAACGATGTCCCGGTGTCGATTGACGGGGACTTCAAACCACCGTGCTCGAGCTCGACCCTGATCGGGGTGTTCGAGGGGGCCAACTATGTTTCCGGAAAAATGTACAGGCCTGCCGGGGCCTGCAAGATGCGTAAGAGTGCCGGCAGTTTTTGTCATGTCTGCAAATGGCTGATCACCAATCGCGTCGATCCGAACCGGCACATTTGGGTCGATTTCGGCTTCTACCCGGAGGCCAAGAAGAATGAGTGAGCCGGGCGCGCTTGAAACAGTCGTAGGGGAGGTCGGCAAACTACTGCTCCCGCTGCGCAATGCGACCGCCTCGCCAGAGGCCTTCCAATCGTTACTGTTTGAGCTGGGCTGGGATGCGGACGTCATTCCGCAGCCGATCAATGCGCTGATACCGGACATCGAAATCCTGTTCGATCGCCTGCGAAAGATCCTCGGTAGCGGACTGTCGGCGGACGCCTCCGCAAATGCAGGCGGCGCCGAGGCGGAGATCGACGTCCCGTTGTCCGATATTCTTGACGCTATCGAGGCGGTCGCCCGGCTGGTTGACGGCATCTCCGCTCTGGCCAGTGCCCCGAATTCCGCTTTTCCTGCTGCGCTGAACGCCGATAATTTCAAGGCAACATTCCCTGAACAGTTGCTGGCATTTCTCTTTGCCACGTATCTCGAGCGGCACCAGCCTCGGCTCGGACAAACACTGCGTGCCTTCGGCGTCATTAACCGCCAGGACGTCGGGGCTGCCGGCAACCGTCCTGGCTATACCCGGTTACGGTTCAACTTCAGCGATCTTCCCAAGGTGTTTTCCGACCCCGGCGTGATCTTTGAGAATGCCTTCAATTGGGGGAGCGATGACTTCGACTTCGAAGAAGTCACATTCGTGGTCGACGATCTGTTCAGTGCGTTCGGGCTGGCGACCTATTACGAAGAATTCGAAACCAGCGCCGCGCTTGCGCTGGAGGACGGTGCCATCATCGCCGGCGACCCCGAGCGCCGGCGCCTGCGCGGACGCTTCTTCGAGTATGCGCGCAACGCATCGACGCTGACGGCGGACATCGGCATGTTCCCGCTGCCGAAGGTGGGCGCCCGTAAGCCCGGCGTCGCCTTGCTGCCCGCGTTTTCCGGCGCGCTGAACCTGCGTATGGAATTAGGACCGACGATCGCCGTGACGTTTTCTTCGGACGTCGAACTTGCGGGCGGTGTGGGTGTCATCGTGCGACCGAACGAAGGTATCGAACTGGTACTCGGGTTTGAAAGCGACAGCGCGCCGACCACGGCGAAAGGTTCGGGCACGGTGTCGATCGATTACGCGCCCAATGCGACCGAGCCGACGATCATCCTGGGAAACAAGGATGGCATGCGGCTGGAATTCGGTTCGGCAGGCGGCAAGGGCGGTTTTCTGCTGGATGCCGACGGCACAGTTGACGTTTTTGTCGAGGCTGAAACCGAAGGCCTCGCTTTCGTACTGGACGCCAGCGGCTCGGACGGCTTTCTCAGTACGATATTGTCGGGAATAAACGGTCGCTTCGAGGCCGATCTCGGTCTGGGTGTCAGCCTTGCCAACGGCGTCTATTTCCGCGGTACCTCGCACTTGGAAATCCAGATCCCCGCGCACATCGATCTTGGCGCAGTCGAGATACAGGGCCTGACCATTGCCGTGTCACCGTCGGGCGATGGCCTGCCCATCGATCTCGGCACCACGTTCAAGGCGAAACTTGGACCTCTCGACGCGGTGGTCGAAAACATCGGGCTGCGCACGGATCTTTCGTTTCCCGGCGACGGGGGCAATCTCGGACCGATCGATCTGGATTTCGGCATCAAACCGCCCAACGGTGTCGGCCTGTCGCTTGATGCCGGGCCCGTCAAGGGTGGCGGGTACCTGTTCTTCGATCCGGATCGCGGCGAATACGCCGGCGCGCTCGAGCTGCGCATTCTCGACTTCCTGAATGTCACCGCAATCGGCATTATTACGACCAAGATGCCGGACGGGTCCGAGGGCTTCTCGTTCCTGGCGCTCATCAACGTCGAGTTCAATCCCGGAGTCCAGCTGGGATTCGGCTTCACGCTGATCGGCGTCGGTGGCCTGGTCGGTCTGAACCGTTCGATGGATCTCGACGCGCTGGTCGAGGGTGCGCGGTCGGGCAGACTGGAAAACATGCTATTCCCGCAGGATGTGGTGGCCAACGCGCCCACCATCATCTCGGACCTCAAGCAGTTCTTCCCGGTCGAGGAGGGCACCTTCCTGGTCGGCCCGATGGTCAAGTTCGGCTGGGGCACGCCAACCCTGATCAGCTTGTCGATGGGAATCATCATCGAGATCCCGGGCAATGTCGCTATCGTCGGCAAGCTGGTTGTCGCGATTCCCGATGAAACCGTGCCGCTGATCATCATCAAAGTGGCCTTCATGGGCGGGATAGAGTTTGACAAGAAGCGCGGCTGGTTCTTCGCTAACCTCTTTGACAGCCGCGTGGTATTCATGACGCTTGAAGGCGGCATGGGCGTGCTCGCTGCCTTTGGCAGCGACAGCAATTTCATCGTCACGGTCGGCGGTTTTCACCCGGCCTACAGCCCGCCCAGCCTCCCTTTCAAAGACGTTCGAAGAATTACCATCAACATCCTGAACACGCCGGTCGCGCGCATCAGGGTCATGGCCTATTTCGCGGTCACCTCGAATACGGTCCAATTCGGCGCACGGGCCGAGCTGTACTTCGGCATTTCTATTGCGCGCATCGAAGGGCACCTTGCCTTTGACGCGCTGTTCCAGTTTTCGCCCTTCTATTTCATCATCACGATTTCGGCATCGCTGTCGGTCAAGCTGTTCGGTGCCGGACTGTTTTCGGTGCGCTTCCGCGGCTCCCTTGAAGGCACCTCGCCCTGGCACGTCGAAGGCACCGGGTCGATCTCGATCCTGTTCTGGGACGTCGATGTCGATTTCTCGCATACCTGGGGCGAGGACGAAAATACCAAGCTGCCGCCGATATCGGTGATGCCGCTGCTCGCAGCCGAATTCGCCAAGGACGAAAACTGGATCGCCGAGCTGGATAACCAGGACTTGTTGTCGGTATCGCTGGCGCCGCGTCCGGGCGTTGGCGAACTGGTGCTGCACCCGGTCGGGACCCTCAGGATTACCCAGCGTGCGGTACCGCTGAATATCGAAATCGACAAGCTGGGTGCGCAGCGGCCCGATGACGCGAACCGGTTCGATATCAAGGTGAAGACGGCCGGGATAGAGAAGCGCGACGATATCCAGGAAGATTTCGCCACTGCTCAGTTCCAGGAGCTGTCAGACAGCGACAAGTTGAAGGCCCAGGACTTCGAAAAAGAAGATGCCGGGCTCGAGCTGTCGCTGACCGGCCCGCAGGCCAACACCAGTTTTGTCGCCAAACGCATCGCGCGCTACGAACAGATCATCATCGACAACAATTTCAAGCGCGGCCGCTTCCGCTTCCTGCCCTTGTTCGCGGGTCTCTTTGCGCATTTCCTGGGTGGTAATGCGATGGCGCGCTCCGTGAATTCGGCGCGCAGTAAATCGCTGGCCAAACCGTTCGATGACAAGGTCAAGCTGCATACGACCGGCTACGTCGTCGTCAATCTCGCAGACAACTCGGTGCTCGAATCGCAGCCGGACGGTTTCGGATCACGCGCCCGCGCCGAACAGGCGATCAAGGATGAGGTTGCGGCCAATCCGAAGCTGACCGATCAGATCCATGTCGTGCGAGCGCATGAGATGAAGGAGGCGGCGTGATGTCAGCCGAAATCCGGGTATGAGCGACACTCTGGGTACCTATTCTTTCCTGCCGTGGTTGCGCCAGGGAATCGCGAACAGCATTACCGCAGCGGATAACGATCCTGCGGTCATTCTGCGTGCCAGCGTCCCGGTCGAACTGGAGCTTACCGGCAAGGGCGTCGACGGCGCCGCCGACCTGACTCAGACCATCCCCAGGGACGTCGGTCTCTATGGGCCGGGCGATATTATCGGGCTCGACAAAGATGCGATTATCAAAATCGAACCCGGGCATTGGATAACCAATTTCGAGCCGAACTACATGGCCTATATGGACTTCGGCGACCCCGATCTTCTCTGGCGCTACACGCCCGCGGCACCCAACCTGGCAGGTCACCGGTTGCGTCCATGGCTGACGCTGATTGTGGTGACCGACGACGAAATCGGCGCGGGAACACCGACGAATGGTCCGCTGGATGCCGTAACGCTACAAGTTACGGCCGATCAGGTCTTCCCTCCCGAAGATCAGCTGTGGGCGTGGGCGCATGTGCACGTCAACAAGGACCTGGTCAAAGCCAGCGGCGTGATGACGGTTGCCGACAGCGATGCCACGCGTTCACGAATGGAAGCCCTGGTGACGCAGTCACCCGACGATGCGTATTGCCGCCTGCTGTGCCCGAGGCGACTCGAGGCCAACGTGGGTTATCACGCGCTGTTGGTGCCGACCTTCGAAACCGGCCGGCTGACGGGCCTCGGTTTCGATCCGGCCGCCAATCCGGCCGTCTTCGCCACGCGCTCGGCGTGGTCCGAATACAACGACCGGCCCCAGGGCAACACGTATCCCGTGTATTTTCGCTGGTATTTCAAAACCGGTACGGTCGGCGACTTCGAGCATCTCGTGCGATTACTCACGCCGCGTCCGCCTAACGCGCAACTCGGTCGCCGCGACATGGATGTGCAGACACCGGGCTCGAACATATCGGGCATCCGAGAAGAAAACCTGAATGGGGTTTTGCGTCTCGGTGGCGCGCTGAAAGTGCCCGACGAGGCGCTGACCGATAAGCAGGAAGAGGAGGCACAGGAGTACGAAGACTGGGACGAACCCTATGCGCACGATTTTCAGGTCGAGCTGGCCGAGTTCGTTAATCTGGCCGAGGATTACGACGAAAAGCCGCCCGAGGACGCCAACAGTCAGGCGACCCATCTCGCAGCGGAGATTCGCAACGACCCCGATCCGCTGATCACCCCGCCCATCTACGGGCGCTGGCACGCGCTGACCGACCGCCTGTTGTTCGACGCCGATGGCAGTGACGCACCGCAGCGCAGGAATTGGCTGCATGAACTCAACCTCGATCCGCGCTGGCGCGTGCCGTCCGGGTTCGGCACCGAGGTCGTGCAGAAGCAGCAGGAAAAGCTCATGGACGATGCGTGGGACCAGGTTGGCGATATCCTGGAAGCAAATGCCCGCATTCGCCGCGCAAAGCTGGCCCAGGCGGCCACGGCGGTCTGGCACAACGATCATCTGCTACCGCTTGCCACCGCGCTGGGACCGGCAAAGGCAATGATGATGACTGCGCCTGTACAGCGCCGTGTACTGCAGGACGGGATGACCCTGCATTACAAGGTCAGCCAATCGATGGTGCCGCGAGCCGCATTGTCTCCGACCCTGCGCAGGGCGTCGCGCCCGCGGGGCAAGATTGCGCGTCGCGCGGGCCTCGACGTACCCGGTGGCGCACTCGAGCTGGTTCCCAAAATCAATACCGGGGAAATCAGCCCCGCTCCGCAGCGCGAGCCCTCGGACACGCTACCTACGGTGGATGCCGTGGCAGACCGCATCGGCCCCTCCGCTGTGCCGAACGTGCTGGCCGACCTGCTGCGCAAGCGCCCGTGGCTACCGGTCGTCATGATGCTCCTGTTCCTGGTGATTGCGGTAGTCCTGCTGTTCTTCGGAATTGCTACCTTCGGTGCCCTCGGCATCCTGGGTGCGACAGCGGGTGCCCTTCTTGAATGGGTACGTCGCCGGCTCAAGACAAGCGATGCGCTGCGGCCGGCCGGCCAGTCGCCGGAGACCATCGATGCGCTGCCGGCGTACCCGGATTTCGAGCTTGAGGACTTTGGCGAAGGGGGCACACCCGAGAGAGGTGGCGGTCCCGACAGCCCGGTTGCGGAGAGATTCAAGACCGCGTTGAAAGACGTCTACCGGGTGCTCGATACATCGGCGACCCTTGGAGCAATACCCGAGCGTGAACCATTGAACCTTGCAGGCCTCTCGGTGGCAACACTGGCCGGCCTCGATCCGCGGCGCACGATCCCGTCGTTCACTTTGGCGGGTATCGACTTCCCGGCGAAGTTCACGGCTCAGTTTGCAGAGACCTTCAAGGAGGCGATGGTCTATCCGGAGTTCGACACACCGATGTACCAGGCGCTGCTGGATATTTCCAGCGAGCACTTTTTGCCGAACATCGACAAGATCAAGCCGAATACCATCACGCTCCTGGAAACCAACCAGCGCTTTATCGAGGCCTACATGGTGGGTCTCAACCACGAATTCGCTCGCGAGCTCTTGTGGCGCGAGTACCCGACCGATCAACGCGGCAGTTATTTCCGCCAGTTCTGGGACGTCAGCGGCGTGATCGATCGGGAGGGATTGTCGAAGGAGGAGCTGCGCGAAAAATACAAGGACATTCCGCCGCTCCATCTCTGGTCGAAGTTTTCGAACCTGGGTGATCATGATCATCGCGAATTGCCGGGCGACAACGAGGAAGAAGTTGTGCTGGTCATCCGTGGGGAGTTGTTGAAGAAATACCCGAATGCGGTGATCTACGCGCATCGCGCCAAATGGCGTATGAAGGACGGCGAGATCGATACCGATCGAGAACGGACGCTGGATACCGATGCCGAGCCCGACGAAGTGATCAAGACGCCGCTCTACGAGGCGCGGGTCAAACCGGACATCTTCTTCCTGGGCTTCGACCTGACCGCCAAAGAGGCCAAAGGTGGCAGTGGGCGCGGGGACGACACCGATCCGGGCTGGTTCTTCGTCATCAAGGAACGGCCTGGCGAGCCCCGTTTTGGCCTCGACATCGACCGCGACGGCCCGATGAATGTCTGGAACGACCTGTCCTGGCCGGACGTTCTTCCCGACGGCGGACGGTTCCTCAAAATCGGCGAGAAGAATCCGCCGCCGTTGATCGAACCGCAGGCCGGAACGGAACACGAGGAGAAGATTGAACAATGGAACGACGACAAGGGGATCGCTTGGTCTAACGACATCAACGCCGCAGAGTTGGCCTACATCCTTTATCAGGTTCCTGTACTGGTTGCCGTGCACGGCAGCGAAATGTTGCCCCGCTGACAGGTCATGCCATGAGTGAATTTGACGATCTTCAGACAGCACTTGCCGACGCACAGAAAGCGGCGGCCGAAGCGGCACGCAAACTGTTCGCGGACCGCCAGTTGCTGCAGCGAGCCCGGACCAGGCGGCGTAACGCCGAGCGGGTCGCCGGAGACTTGACCGATGACGGACGGCTTGCCGAAATCGATGCGGAAATCGCGAATCGCGAAGCGAAGGTAAAACGTGCGCGCGCCGATTTGGGGGCGATGCACGCCGTCGCCGCTGAACGACTGCGGCCTTTTCTCGATCTGAGCGATCCGCGTGAACATATAGCCAATCTCGATGACAATATCCCGATTCTGTTGCTGCCGCTCCGGATCGAGACTCGATTCCGCACCGCCGAGCCCGACGGGCGCCGCGACTCGCAGAGCGAGCTGTGGGTGCGCGTATTTCCCGACGATTTTGCCGTAGACACGTTTGAGGACACGCTGTCCGAGAGCGAGCTGCGTAGACTGAAAGCCTATTGGGCCGGTATCTGGGCCGCCGGTGGCGTCGAGACAGACCGCCGCGGCGCCTGGAAAGTGTTCGCCGGTGCCGTAGAGTCCGGCCGCGCCCAATGGTTGCAGAGCGTCTATTTTCCGGATGGCGATCCGCCGCTCAAGGTGGAGGGAGCGCCGTCGATCATTCTCGCCATTCCGACCGAAGAGGTGCTCGCGGATCCCGAGCGATCGCAGCTCGCGACTTTTTGGGAGGCGCACTGGCGTGCCGGTGACGACGCTGCAGCGTTGGCGGCGGCGTCGCAGGTCCTGGCCGCGGCTCTGGGTGAAGCGCGGGCAACGGCCCTGGTGCAGTCTCATGCGCCGGCAAATCTGGCCGACTCCGTGCCCGACGGAGCCGATCGGGCGACGGTCCAGGTCGAGGTCGTCTACGTCGAATTTCCGTCCACTGCCGAAATGCCGATTCGCGAACATAGCTGGAGCAGCGCCCCCAAGGTCGAAATCATGCCGGACCGGATGGTTCTGCTCGGATACAACAACGGAGAGAAGACGCTTGAACGACTCGGAAATCCGATTCCTGACAGTTTGGTCGTGGCACCGGATCCGGACGCCGAAGAGGACGATCAACTTAAGCCCGAGGGTCCGAACCAGGAGGACATCACTCTGGGTTCCGACCTGGAATGGATAGCGGATTTCGACAAAGCGGTTGAGATCGGCATGGGCTTTCGCATTCCGCTGGATCCGATTGCCTTTCGTACCGGGTTTGACCAGCTGATGGTACTCGGAGTCAGGTTGAAGGCGGACGCCGGCGCCGGCAAGGATGCACTCGAAGAACTCATTACCCACCACAAACAATCGCGCGCCGGGTTCGAGCTGTTACCGCAGGGCACACCGACTAACAACGTCGAAACCGAAGGGGCAGGGTATGTGCGCGCCTCCGATGCCGATGTGAGTTTCGACCGCTATTTCGGGACGCCCCCGGACGATCCGGCCGGCTGGTTCGAAAAACGCGACGGCCGGTGGCTGGCCGATACGCTGGGTTTGACGCCGTCACTGTTCTTCGATGTCGCCGGCGGGCGTGGCTATGACATACGCGATGCATTGGCGATGAACACCCTGCTGTGGCCGGCGACAGCGGGCTACTTTATGGAGTCGATGCTCGATACAGTGTTCGATACCGAAACGATCGACGGTACTCGCGACTTTTTCGTGCGCTATGTCAGCGGCCGCGGCAACGTTCCGGTCATACGTATCGGTCGCCAGCCATACGGTATCTTGCCGGCGACAGCGCGTTCACGCATTGGCTGGATGCGTCCCCGGCATCGCGATCCGGCCACCACGACAGTGCCCCTGCGCGATCCGGATCTCACCCTTTTACGACGCCTGTATACCCTTCTGCGTTTGATCGAAACCGACTGGCGGACGCTGGACGATCAGGTTTCGTGGATCGGTAAGCCCGGCGAGGAGCAACACAAGATGTTGCTGGACGTGCTGGCACTGCATCCCGGCTCGGTGGAACACTATCAACGCTACGCTGAAAGCTTTAAACAACTTTACAACCGCATGCGACTTGAAGGCGCCGGTGGTGAGTTTGCTGCCGCGATTACCGCTCTCGTCTATATCGTCAGCGGTCAGCAACTGCTGGCACGCTTGGGTCATGTGCCGGGCGACGACGACGCACTGCCGGACATTCTGGAAAAGCTGTTTCTGCGTGAACCCAACCTGCTGAGCGGGGGATTGGTACAGGATATCCCACTGTCCGAAGTGGAGCCCGTACGAGGCTATACCGAAACGGGCGAGAACTATCTGACCTGGCTCGAAGCGGCGGCAGGTGCGTCGCACGACACGCTCAGGCTGCAAAAGGGCTTTGAGGATCGCGTTCCAACGGCGCTGCTCTACCTCTTTGCCCACCATGCACTGGATCTCAGCTTTGTCGAAGTTAGCCAGCTGCTGCTGCTGCAGGCCGGCCTGATCACCCCGGAGCAGCGGTTCGCGCGGCGGCGTGAGGCAGCGTTCCTGCATGTCGAAACTCCCGCGATTGAAAGTCCCGCCGCGACGGCCGGGAGTCGTTGGGCCGATCTCTACCGCGTCGAACCGGTGATTACGGGCTCAGCAAACCTGAGCCTTGGCGAGTACATACCGAAGATCATTACGACCCACGTTGCGACCGCCTATCTGAACCGCCAGCTGGCGGCTTTGCGGCGGCTCGAGTCGAGGCCATCGGCGGCACTCGAACGGGTTTTCGCTGAGCATCTCGATCTGCTCACCTACCGTCTCGATGCCTGGTATGGCGGCATCTTGAGCTACCAGCTCGAGCGCATGCGCTTTGGCGCGGGCGGATCGCCCGACGTCGTACTCCGCGACGGCGACGATGACTCTGCAACCACAGATAGCGATGGCGACGGACTACCCGACGACGTGATTGAGCCGGATGTATCCGACCTGCCAGGCGCCGCCGCACAGGGACTGTACCTGGGCGCCTATGGGTGGTTGGAAGATGTGCGGCCGGAATTCAAAACCCTGACTGAGGTCGAGTTGCCGCCGGAGCTCGAAGAAATATTCAAACGGCCGGGCGATGTGCCGCCCGCCGTCGACAACCGGAACGCCGGGTTTGTCCATGCGCCGTCGCTGAACCATGCGGTCACTGCCGCGGTCTTGCGCAATGGTTATCTGTCGAATGCCACGCCGCAGAATCCCGGCAGCCTGGCGATCAACCTGTCGTCCGAGCGCGTACGCATGGCGCTGCAGATCGTCGAGGGCATGAAGTCGGGCCAGAGTCTCGGTGCATTGCTCGGCTATCAGTTCGAGCGCGGTCTTCACGACCGTCACGACGTAGAAGTGGATGCCTTCATCTACGAACTGCGTTCGGCCTTCCCGCTTGCGTCTGGCCGGCTCAAGCCCACGCGCGCGCCGCGCACCGACGAACTGGGACTGAAAGTCAGCATTCGCAAGTTGGAGGCGCGCAACGTCATCGACGGTCAGGCACTGGTTGAGCACATGCGCGAAAGCGGCAACAAGACGTATCCCTTCGGCAAGGGCGACATTTTGCCGGAGGCCACGGCGGCGCAGCGCGATGCGATCAGCGAAGAAGCAGATCGCATTAGTAATATCGCGGACGCCACAGCCGATCTGGCAATGGCCGAGTCCGTACACCAGGTCGTGCAGGGAAACTACGATCGCGCCGGTGCGACGATGGATACGTTTTCGAAAGGGAAGTTTCCATCCACCCCGGACGTCATTCGCACGCCCCGTTCGGGTACCGGGCTTACGCATCGGGTCGGGCTGCATCTCGCGACAGGGCTGAATCCGGCGACCGCGCCGGGTGCGCGCGCACGATCGGAACCCGCGCTCAACGAATGGCTGACCGGACAGCTGCCGGCGCCTGCGCGGGTAGTGTGCCAGGTCCGACTGACGGATCCGGACGACAATTCCGAAACGCTGCTGAGCGTCAGCCAGTCCGACCTCGGACTGTCTGCGCTGGACATACTTTACGTTCTCGATGTGGACGACAAGCAATCGATGCGTACTCTGGACGATCTGATCGAACGCCACATCATCGCCGTGCACAATCCACGCCCGGATATCGCTCTGTCAATAAACTACATTGAGCGGCTTGCCGCGATTCCCGAACACGTACCGTTTTTCGAACTGGCCGCGCTGGTGTCTTCATTACGCGTCTTGTTGCTGGAGTCTCGACCGCTGCGCCCGACTGACCTGGCAGTGGCCCAGGAAGCCAAGCGGGACAGCGATGCCGGACCCATTCTTGAAATACAGCGCATTTCATTGAACCGCGACGTGCTGGATGCTGCGCGCACATCTCTGACCGCGTTCCATACGCCCATTGCCGCCAGGATTGAGGCCGAGCAGACAGCCCAGATCGTTGCCGAAATCGACGGTAATGTCTCGGCCTTTGCCGGTGAGATGTCGAAGCTGGCTCCGTATTCTGGTCTGCAGAGCGGTACGGGGCAGATCTTTGAGGACCGGCGTAAGATATTCAGTGGTCTTCGGAAGCGTTTGTCCGAATACACAAAAAAATGGTCGACGCGCCTTGGTGAGTTCGACATTGCAGTCGCGGACTACGATGCGCTGCCTGCGGCAACGGACGATGCCGCGCGGTTCCTTGCGCTGCAAAAAGCCGAGCGGCTGATCACGCAGACGCCGACCGAAACACTACCGCCGACGCCGGTAGCGCTCCGCGCCGACCTGGACACGCTTCGCGGCGCGTTTGCCGCACAGCTGACCGTGTTGAAAACGCTGGGAACCACGCATGCCACAATCTCGGGACTGGCTGCCGGTATTGACGCCGAGGCGCCGACCAATGCCGTCTTCATGCTCAATCCGATCGATATCGCGCAGGAACGTGCGGCCATCCAGGCTCTGGCGGAGGACCTGGCGACTCGATCGATGGCACTGATTACCACGCTGACCGGCCGGCTGGAACAAATAGACGCGCATACCGCTGATGCCGCTGCGGCGAGCAATGGCCGCGCGCAGGTCGCCGCGCTTACGGCGGCCGCCATCGTGATGTTCGGCGAGAATTTTCAGATCGTGCCGCAATTCACGCTGCCTGCGGAACAGGCGCAGGAGCTCTCCAATGCCTGGGGTCCGGGGCCCGACGCTGACGACAAGATTCTGGAACACGTCCAAACAACGCTGGGCCGGCCTTTCGCAGTTGAAGACTGGTTGCACGGCATTGCCAGGGTACGAGGGAAGATGCGCCAGATCGAAGCTGCGGGAACGCTTGCCGAGGCTTTTGGTAGCGGGAGCATCAGCCTGCAACCCCTGCAATTACCGCACCGTCCCGACCTGCCGTGGCTCGCGCTGGACTTGCCCGAGCAGGATGCGAACGGAGACCCGTTCAGCGTTGACGAAGACAAGCTGCTATACACCGCGCATTATCCGGCGACACTCAACGCGAATGCGATGATCGCGGGGTTATTGCTGGATGAGTGGACCGAGGTCATCCCTTCTCGCAGCGAAGAAACCGGGCTGGCAGTGCATTACGACCGACCGAACTCCGAAGCACCGCAGACTCTGATGCTCGCGCTTCCGGCCGAATTCACAGGCGACTGGGAGTGGCGTGACCTGGTTGATACAGTGCGCGAGACTATGGATCTCGCGCGACTGCGTGCGATCGAACCGGATCAGATTGATACCACCGCCTACGCACGATTCCTGCCAGCGACGGTTTCGCCCGTCACATTTAAACCAATTACGGCGATGTTAAACCTGGCCGCGAACAACGGACTTGTCGCGGCCTTGATTGCGACGGAGAGTGTCAATGAGTGAATTCGTTGCAATCGAACAAATTGCCAGCGTTCTCGCGGCCAAGCGTGTGTGTCCGACGGTCACCCTGTGGAACCGGCTCGAAGGACGGCCACGTACCCATGAGTTTGATCGCGCGTTAAGGGCCGAGATTCGCGACCCGCTGTGGCTCCTGACCCGGCAGTGGCAGATGGGTGAGTTCAAGGGTGACGATGCGGGTTCCCCGATCAAGGCGAAGGTGCATATCGAAACCACGCTGATCACCAAGTACCGGCCGGGAATGGGTTCCGGCCCGGTGCAGGCCTTTCCCGACGAACTGCCGCTCGAGGCAAAGGTCGAACGGCGGCCGGTGCCGATGGCCGCAGGCCAGCAGAAGCTGTCCTACGACCTGCGGGTCCTGATAGGGCGGCGCTGGCTGAAGCTCGTAAATGGTATCGAGCCTGGTCTCACCGATAAGTTCATCGCCGCTTACGGCATCGAGATGCCGGATCCGGACAAAGCGGCTGAGGTCGCGGTTACCGGCAGCCACGCCGCCTGGTCCCAAATCGCGGCGTTGTCGGGGCGTGCGATGGACGGGTATGCGCTGTACGCTCATTTGACAGCGGATGCAGGCAATCGCAGCCATGACGGCATCGCGTTGGACAATGCTGCCAGCGAAGGAGCGCTCGAAGGACTGGAGGCTGACTTCGTGGCATGGTTCGAACGCCTGATCCTGCAGCCGGAACAAGATACCCAGACTGCCTGGCAGCCGCCCAATCTGGAGTATCAGTTCGAGGTATCGGCACCTCGCGGCGCCGCCGAGCAGCATCTTGTTGCCGACGAATATTTCCATGGCCATCTGGACTGGTACAATCTCGACCTGTCGCCGGGGCGTGAGGGTTTGCCGCCAGTTGAACCTGCGCCGCCGTCCGCCGACGTCGAGGCCGGCCATACCCGCAGCTTCATTCCGGTTCCAATCAGCTTTGACGGCATGCCGCATACCCGTTGGTGGGCGCTGGAGGATGGACAGACCAATTTCGGCGACATTACGCCGGACACCACCGAGGTCAACAAGCTCCTTCTCATGGAGTTTGCCCTGGTATTCGCCAATGACTGGTTCCTGATGCCGTTCACCGTCCCGGGGGGGGGCATTGCCAAGGTGCGTGGCGTCACGGTCACCAACACGTTCGGTGAGCGGACCTGGGTCGAGCCGACAGGCAAGGGCGATGACCAGGATTGGCAACGCTGGACGATGTACTCGCTCGCGACCAAGGGTGACAGGGAGATGCCGGCCGACCTCAGCCTCGTTGTTGTTCCGAGCGTGCCGAAAATACAGGAGAGCGAGCCGTTAGAGGGTGTGCATTTTGTCCGCGACGAGGTAGCAAACCTGGTCTGGGCGATTGAGACCGTGGTCTCCTCACCCACCGGCGCGCCGATGTCGGGCCGTCGCGCCGCGCTCGATAGCCGGCAGGCGCTAACGCGGATTGCCAGGGACCAGTTCCCGAGCGGCCCCGAAGAGGAAGTTCTCGAAAACTCGGCGGGGATTCGTTATCAACTGATGACAAAGGTTCCGGACAACTGGATTCCCTTCGTTCCCGTGCATATCGAAAACGACTTCCGCGAAGTGCAGTTGCGTCGGGCCGCGATGCCTCGAATCATCGAGGATACCGAGTTTCCCATTGAGAAAATTCGCCCCCGGAACCAGATTCTGCGCCCCGGGCTCGACCCCGAGCCTGCGACGACCTACGAGGTACATGAAGAGGAAGTACCCCGTGCCGGCGCCTATGTCAGCCAGAGCTTTCAGCGTTCCCGGTGGTACGACGGCCAGGTCGTCACCTGGCTTGGTGTGCGCAAGGCAACCGGCAGGGGCGAGCGATCAAGCGGTCTGGGATTCGATAAGATTCGCCCCGTCAGGCGCGCGAAGCAGGCCGGGCCAGGCTGATCCGGCCGACACTTCCTACTGCGCGTTGGCAGTCTCGATAACGTCAACGGCCTGGCCGGGCGACAGGCGTTCCGCGCCCCGCACAATGATCCGATCACCGGGTGATACACCGTCGGCAATGCCAACCCATAGGCCGACA
>CALZJH010000026.1 GCA_945787845.1 uncultured Woeseiaceae bacterium
ATCTGGTCGTAACCCTTAACTTCACCACCGTGCTTCTCAGCCATCACCTTCGTCAGTGCCGCCGTCAGCGTTGTCTTGCCGTGGTCAACGTGACCAATCGTGCCAACGTTAACGTGGGGTTTTGTTCTCTCAAATTTTTCCTTAGACATAGCCTTATCTCAGTTTTATTAACTTGCCTTTTTCATGACCAAATCCGCAACATTCTGCGGCACTTCCGAGTACTTCTGAAACTCCATTGAGTACACTGCGCGTCCCTGGCTCATGGAGCGCAGGTCCGTGGCATAGCCGAACATCTCGGCCAGCGGTACTTCGGCACGAATGACCTTGCCCGCGGGCGTGTCATCCATGCCTTGCGGCAGACCGCGACGACGATTCAGATCGCCCATCACGTCTCCCATGTAATCCTCCGGCGTCACGACCTCGACCTTCATGATCGGCTCGAGCAATACCGGATCGGCCTTCGCAGCACCCTCGCGGAATCCCATGCTACCCGCGATCTTGAATGCCATCTCGCTCGAGTCGACGTCGTGGTACGTGCCGTCGTACAAGGTGACCTTGCAGTCGACGACCGGGTACCCGGCAACAACACCGTTTTCCATTTGCTCCTGCACGCCGCGATCGACGGCCGGAATGTACTCCTTCGGCACGGCGCCGCCAACAACTTCGTTGACGAACTCGTAACCGCTGCCCGGCTCCGACGGCTCGAGACGCAGGTAAACGTGGCCGTACTGACCGCGCCCGCCTGACTGACGCACGAACTTGTATTCCTGCTTCACCGCCTGGCGAATCGTTTCCCGATACGCTACCTGCGGCTTACCGACGTTGGCATCGACCTTAAACTCGCGCTTCATGCGATCGACGATAATGTCGAGGTGGAGTTCCCCCATCCCCGAAATGATCGTCTGATTGGACTCCTCGTCCGTATGGACGCGGAACGACGGGTCTTCCTTGGCGAGTTTCTGCAGCGCCATGCCCATCTTGTCCTGATCAGCCTTCGTCTTCGGCTCAACCGCAACGGAGATAACCGGCTCCGGAAACTCCATGCGCTCAAGCGTAATCTGTTGCTTCAAATCACAAAGCGTGTCACCCGTGGTGACATCCTTGAGACCGACAGCCGCGGCGATATCGCCAGCGAAGACTTCCTTGATCTCTTTGCGATCATTCGAGTGCATCTGCAATATGCGGCCGATGCGCTCTTTCTTGCCCTTTACCGGGTTGTAAATCGTATCGCCCGAATTCAAAACGCCCGAGTAGACGCGGAAGAACGTCAGGTTGCCCACGAACGGGTCCGTGGCAATCTTGAACGCCAGCGCCGCGAACGGTTCCTTATCGTCAGCCGGGCGCGACGCTTCCGTGTCGTCATCAATGTGTCCGGTAATTGCCGGCACATCGACGGGCGACGGCATGAAGTCGATCACTGCATCGAGCATCGCCTGCACACCCTTGTTCTTGAACGCCGAGCCGCACATCGTCGTAACAATGTCGCCGGACAGCGTGCGAGCGCGCAACCCTCTGCGAATCTCGTCTTCTGACAGCTCGCCGTCTCCGAGGAACTTGTCCAGCAGCTCCTCGTCGCCTTCGGCAGCGGCCTCTACCATCTTGTCGCGCCAACTCTGTGCCTCTGCGATCAGATTTTCGGGAATATCACGAGCCTCATAGCTTGTACCCATGTTGCTCTCTTCCCAGTAGATCGCCCGCATCCGGATAAGGTCGATCACGCCTTCGAACTTCTCTTCGGCCCCAATCGGCAGTTGGATCACCACCGGATTCGCGCCCAGGCGCTCGCGCACCTGCTCGACCACCCGCAGGTAGTCGGCGCCCGCACGATCCATCTTGTTCACGAAGATCATGCGCGGCACGCTGTACTTGTTACCTTGTCGCCAGACGGTCTCGGTTTGTGGCTCGACGCCTCCAACCGAACACAGCACCGTGACGGCACCATCGAGCACGCGCAGACTGCGCTCAACCTCGATCGTGAAGTCCACGTGCCCCGGGGTATCGATAATATTGACCCGGTGCTCGTCGAACTGGCCGTCCATGCCACTCCAGAAACAGGTCGTTGCGGCCGACGTAATCGTAATACCGCGTTCCTGCTCCTGTTCCATCCAGTCCATGACAGCCGCGCCGTCGTGGACTTCGCCCATCTTGTGGCTTACGCCCGTGTAGAAAAGGACACGTTCCGTCGTGGTCGTCTTGCCCGCATCAATATGGGCCATGATGCCGATATTGCGGTAACGCTCGATGGGGGTTGTGCGGGCCACGACAATGTCTTGGTCAAAACGGCTTGGGGCCGCTTACCAACGATAGTGCGAAAACGCTTTGTTGGCTTCCGCCATACGGTGCGTGTCTTCTTTCTTCTTGACGGCCGTGCCCCGGTTCTCGGCGGCGTCCAGCAGCTCGTGCGCGAGACGGTGCGCCATCGACTTCTCGCTGCGCTTGCGAGCAGCATCGATGACCCAACGCATGGCGAGCGTCTGGCGACGAGCCGGACGGACTTCGACCGGCACCTGGTAGGTCGCACCACCCACGCGGCGGGATTTCACCTCGACCACGGGCTTGACGTTCTCAAGTGCCGTCTCAAGCAGTTCGAGGGCCTTGTCATCGGACTTGGTCTCACGCTCATTAATGCGGTCGAGAGCACCATAGATGATGCGCTCGGCGACGGACTTCTTGCCGTCGTTCATGATCATGTTCATGAACTTGGCGAGCAGTTCGCTCTTGTATTTCGGATCCGGCAGGATGACGCGTTTCGGAGCTCGGGTTCTTCTCGACATTTTTGATCTCTGTTATCTTGCGATGACTACTTAGGCCGCTTTGTGCCGTACTTGGAACGGCCCTGCCTACGATCCGAAACGCCGGCACAATCCAGCGTGCCGCGCACGGTGTGGTACCTAACACCCGGCAAGTCCTTCACACGACCGCCGCGAATGAGCACGACACTGTGCTCCTGCAGGTTGTGGCCTTCCCCGCCGATGTAGCTCGTTACTTCGAAGCCATTGGTGAGGCGAACACGAGCCACCTTGCGCATAGCCGAGTTCGGCTTCTTCGGCGTCGTCGTATAAACACGCGTGCACACGCCGCGCTTCTGCGGGCTGGCGTCGAGCGCCGGAACCGCACTTTTCACACGCTTGGTGGCGCGCGGCTTACGTACTAATTGATTCACTGTGGCCATGGGCCTTCAACCTTCTTAAGTCTCGTTTAGTGTCTATCTTTCAAATACTTCCATGACGCGCGTTCAAACGCGCGCACCCGACCGCTGGACGTCTCTGGCGCCAGTGATCGGATTGTGTCAAGGCCCACCGTGAGGCGGGCCTTGGGGTCAGGGGCGGGCATTGTATTGACGCCGCCTGCCCCCTGTCAATAGAAGGAGGACAAGCTATTGCGTGCCCCCCCCTTAAGCAGGGATGCGTGCGCCTGCATCGACGCAGCTTCCTTAAGTCTCTGGTGTGACCTCGCCGCCTTCAGCCGGTGCATCGGCATCCGCCGCTGCAACAACCTCGACCGGGGCCTCCTCAGCCTCTTCCGCGGCTTCTGCTGCCTTCGCTGCCTCAGCTGCCTCAGCTGCCGCAATCTGCGAGAGCTCGAGCTCCTTGAGCTGATCCGCCAGGTCCTGCTCACGCGTGCGCCGACGCTCGGCGTGGTGCGCGAAGCCGGTTCCAGCCGGAATCAGGCGGCCAACGATGACGTTCTCCTTGAGTCCGCGCAGTTCGTCTCGCAGGCCCCGTACCGATGCCTCTGTGAGCACTCGGGTCGTTTCCTGGAACGAAGCGGCCGAGATGAACGACTCGGTGGCCAGCGAGGCCTTGGTAATACCCAGCAATACCGGTTCTGCTGTGAGCTCTTCCTTGCCCTGCGCCCTTAGCTGCTCGCCTTCCTCGAGGAAACGCGCTTTGTCGATCTGCTCACCGCGCAGGTAGCTGCTCTCACCAGCGGAGGCGACGATGACCTTGCGCAGCATCTGGCGAATAATCACCTCGATGTGCTTGTCATTAATCTTCACACCCTGGAGTCGATACACATCCTGGATTTCACGAACGAGGTAATCCGCGAGGTTCTCAACGCCTCGCAGACGCAGGATGTCATGCGGGTTCGGTTCGCCGTCAGCGATGATTTCACCTTGTGCAACCTGTTCACCTTCGAACACGTTGAGGTGACGCCACTTCGGAATCAGCTCCTCGTGACTCTCACCGTTCTCCTCGGTGATAACGAGGCGGCGTTTGCCCTTCGTCTCCTTACCAAAGCTAACGGTACCCGTGTGCTCGGCCATGATAGCCGGATCTTTGGGCTTGCGGGCCTCGAAGAGGTCGGCGACGCGAGGCAGACCACCCGTGATATCGCGAGTCTTCGACGACTCCTGCGGGATACGAGCAATAATGTCACCCACCGACACTTTCGCGCCGTCTGCCATCGAGATGATGGCGCCAACAGGCAGTGCGTAGACGGCCGGGATCTCGGTATTGGCGAAGCAGATGTCGTTGCCTTCGTCGTCGACCAGCTTGGCCACCGGACGCAGGTCTTTGCCTGCCCCGCCGCGGCTCTTTGGATCTAGGACGACGATACTTGTGAGACCGGTGAACTCGTCAACCTGCTCAGCGACCGTGACCCCGTCGATGAAGTCCTGGAACCTGATCTTGCCTTCCACTTCCGTGACCACGGGGTGGGTATGCGGATCCCAGTTCGCGACAACCTGGCCCTGTTTGACCTCGGCACCATCCTTGATCGTGATCGTTGCGCCATACGGCACCTTGTAACGCTCACGTTCACGGCCGAGCTCGTTGACGACCGAGATCTCACCGGAACGCGATACAGCGACGAGGTAGCCCTTATGGTGGGCGACGGTCTTGATGTTCAGCAGCTTCGCAACACCGTTTGACTTGATTTCGATGTTGTTGATCGCTGCAGAACGCGACGCAGCGCCACCAATGTGGAAGGTACGCATCGTCAGCTGTGTGCCCGGCTCGCCGATCGACTGTGCCGCGATTACGCCGACGGCCTCACCGATGTTAATGCGGTGTCCGCGGGCAAGGTCGCGCCCGTAACACTGTGAGCAAACGCCATAGCGAATTTCACAGGTAATCGGCGAACGCACCATGACGTTATCGATCGAGAGCTCTTCGAGACGCTGCACGGTTGCTTCGTCGAGCATCGTACCGGCGTCGAAGGCAACCTTGTCGCTGCCCGGAAACAGCACGGGCTCCGCCAGGACGCGGCCGAGAACGCGCTCAGTCAAGGGCTCGACGATATCGCCGCCCTCAACGATCGGGGCCATGGCCACACCGTTGCGGGTTTCACAGTCGACTTCCGTGACCACAAGATCCTGTGCAACGTCGACGAGACGACGTGTCAGGTAACCCGAGTTGGCGGTCTTGAGTGCCGTATCGGCCAGGCCTTTACGAGCACCGTGAGTCGAGATGAAGTACTGCAGTACATCCAGGCCTTCGCGGAAGTTAGCCGTAATCGGCGTCTCGATGATCGAGCCGTCCGGTTTGGCCATGAGACCACGCATGCCGGCGAGCTGGCGAATCTGCGCGGCAGAACCACGAGCGCCGGAGTCGGCCATCATGTAAATCGAGTTGAACGATTCCTGCTCGACGCTCTTGCCCTTGGCGTCCTTGACCGTCTCCGACCCGAGCTTGTCCATCATCGCCTTGGCGATCTGCTCGTTCGTCCGCGACCAGATATCGACGACCTTGTTGTAGCGCTCGCCGTCGGTCACGAGGCCTGAACCGTACTGATCCTGGATCTCTTTGACCTCGGACTCGGCGGCAGCAAGAATCTCTTCCTTGCTCTCCGGAATGACCATGTCATTCACACCGATCGAGATGCCGGCCATCGTTGCGAGGCGGAAGCCCGTGTACATCAGGCGGTCAGCGAAGACCACAGTCTTCTTGAGACCAAGCTGGCGGTAGCAGGCATTGATGACGTTCGAGATCGCTTTCTTCGACATCGCGCGGTTGATGTGCGTGAACTCCATGCCCTTCGGCAGGATGTCCGAAAGCAAGGCGCGACCAACCGTCGTATCGAGAATCTTCGTGACTTCCTCAACCTCGCCGTCTTCGTTGGCTTCGTGCACCGTGACGCGAATCTTCACCTGCGCCTGCAGTTCTGCAGCACCGGTTTCGAAGGCGCGCCGGGCCTCATCGAGGCTCGCGAGAATCATGCCCTCGCCCTTCGCATTCACGCGGGTGCGGGTCATGTAGTACAGACCCAGTACGACGTCCTGTGACGGTACGATGATCGGATCGCCGTTCGCCGGTGACAGGATGTTGTTCGACGACATCATCAGGGCGCGTGCTTCGAGCTGCGCTTCAATCGACAGCGGTACGTGCACGGCCATCTGGTCACCGTCGAAGTCAGCGTTGAATGCCGTACAGACAAGCGGATGGAGCTGGATCGCCTTGCCTTCGATAAGGACAGGCTCGAACGCCTGGATGCCCAGTCGATGCAGCGTCGGCGCGCGGTTCAGCATGACCGGGTGTTCGCGAATGACCTCTTCGAGAATGTCCCAGACTTCCGCACCCTCGCGCTCCACGAGCCGCTTGGCGGCCTTAATCGTCGTGGCTTCGCCGCGCAGCTGCAGCTTCGAGAAGATGAATGGTTTGAAAAGCTCCAGCGCCATCTTCTTCGGCAGGCCGCACTGGTGCAGCTTGAGGGTCGGGCCGACCACGATAACCGAACGGCCCGAGTAGTCGACTCGCTTACCCAGGAGGTTCTGGCGGAAACGACCCTGCTTGCCCTTGATCATGTCGGCGAGCGACTTCAGCGGGCGCTTGTTCGTGCCCGTAATGGCGCGACCGCGACGACCGTTATCGAGCAATGCGTCGACCGACTCCTGCAACATGCGCTTTTCGTTACGCACGATAATGTCCGGCGCGTTCAGCTCAAGCAGACGGCGCAGGCGATTGTTACGGTTGATGACGCGGCGGTACAGATCATTGAGATCCGACGTTGCGAAACGACCACCGTCGAGCGGAACCAGCGGACGCAGGTCCGGCGGCAGCACGGGCAGCACTGTCAGTACCATCCACTCAGGCTTGTTGCCAGACTCGATGAACGACTCCAGCAGCTTGAGGCGCTTCGACAGGCGCTTGATCTTGGTCTCCGACCGGGTCGCACCGATGTCTTCACGAACCTTCAACACTTCGCGCTGCAGGTCGATCGTCATGAGCATTTCACGGACGGCTTCGGCGCCCATGCGGGCGTCGAACTCGTCGCCGTACTGCTCGAGTGCCTCGAGGTACATGTCGTCGGTCATGAGCTGGCCACGCTCGAGCTCAGTCATGCCCGGCTCGACGACGACAAAAGCCTCGAAGTACAGGACACGCTCGATCTCGCGTAGCGTCATGTCGAGCATGAGGCCGATGCGCGACGGCAGCGATTTCAGGAACCAGATGTGCGCGACCGGGCTGGCCAGTTCGATGTGCGCCATGCGTTCACGACGGACCTTCGTCTGGGTAACCTCGACACCGCACTTTTCGCAGACCACGCCGCGATGCTTGAGGCGCTTGTACTTGCCGCACAGGCACTCGTAGTCCTTGATCGGGCCAAAGATCTTGGCGCAGAACAGGCCATCACGCTCAGGCTTGAACGTACGATAGTTGATCGTCTCGGGCTTCTTGACCTCGCCAAACGACCACGACCGAACCATATCGGGAGACGCCAGGCCGATGCGAATCGCATCGAAGTCATCAACAGGGTTCTGGTATTTGAAGAGCTTTAAAAGATCTTTCATTAGTCTGTCTCCAGCTCAATGTTGATGCCCAGGGAACGAATTTCCTTGACCAGTACGTTGAACGACTCTGGCATTCCGGCATCCATGTAGTGCTCGCCGTCCACGATGTTCTTGTACATCTTGGTACGACCCTGGACGTCATCCGACTTGACCGTCAGCATCTCCTGCAAGGTATAGGCGGCACCGTAGGCTTCAAGCGCCCAGACCTCCATCTCACCGAAGCGCTGACCACCGAACTGCGCCTTGCCACCCAGCGGCTGCTGCGTGACGAGCGAGTACGGACCGGTCGAACGTGCGTGCATCTTGTCGTCAACCAGGTGATTGAGCTTCAGCATGTACATGTAGCCAACCGTCACTTCGCGATCGAATTTCTCGCCCGTCCGACCGTCGTACAGCGTCGACTGGCCCGAAGGATCAAGTCCGGCGAGTTCGAGGAGGCCCTTGATCTCCGCCTCGGTTGCACCATCGAATACCGGTGTTGCCGTCGGTACGCCGTTGGTCAGGTTGCCTGCGAGCTCGAGCACTTCGGAGTCAGAAAACGACTTGATGTCCTCGACCTTGCCGCCAGTCTTGTTGTAGACCTCTTCCAGGAACTTCCGCAGTTTGGCGACCGTCTCCTGCGCTTTGAGCATCTCGTTGATCTTGTTGCCGACGCCCTTGGCAGCCCAGCCAAGATGCGTTTCGAGTACCTGGCCGACGTTCATGCGCGATGGCACGCCCAGCGGGTTCAATACGATATCAACGGGGTTGCCGTCCTCGAGATAGGGCATATCCTCGACCGGAACGATCGTGGAAATAACGCCCTTGTTGCCGTGGCGGCCGGCCATCTTGTCACCCGGCTGGATGCGGCGCTTCACGGCCAGGTAAACCTTGGTCATTTTAAGCACACCCGGTGCCAGGTCGTCGCCAGCCGTGATTTTCGTCTTCTTCTCGTCGAAGCGGCGATCAAACTCGTCACGTTGGGCTTTGAGGCGCTCAAAGGCTTTCTGCAACTGCTCGTTCGCATCGTCGTTCTTAAGGCGAATCTCGAACCACTGCTCTCGCGGGAGATCTTCGAGATATCCCTTGGTGATCTTCGAGCCGGCCTTCAGCTTGTTCGGGCCGCCTGCGCCAATCTTGCCGGTCAGCATGCGCTCGACGCGCTCGTAGATGTCTTCCTCGAGAATGCGCAGCGTATCGTCGAGGTCCTTGCGAACCGCTTCAAGCTCGGACTTCTCGATCGACAAGGCGCGAGCGTCTTTCTCGACGCCGTCACGCGTAAACACGCGTACGTCGATAACCGTGCCGTCCATGCCCGGCGGAACACGCAGCGACGTATCTTTAACGTCAGACGCTTTCTCACCGAAGATGGCACGCAGCAACTTCTCTTCCGGCGTCAGCTGGGTTTCGCCCTTCGGCGTCACCTTGCCGACCAGGATGTCGCCAGCTTTGACTTCGGCGCCGATGAAGGCAATACCAGACTCATCGAGCTTCGCGAGCGCTGCGTCACCAACGTTCGGAATATCCGACGTAATGTCCTCGGGTCCGAGCTTCGTGTCGCGCGCGACACACTGCAGCTCTTCGATATGAATCGTCGTAAAGCGGTCTTCCTTGACGACGCGCTCCGAGATCAGGATCGAGTCCTCGAAGTTGTAGCCATTCCAGGGCATAAACGCGACGAGCAGGTTCTGGCCGAGGGCCAGCTCACCCATGTCCGTCGACGGACCGTCGGCGAGCACGTCGCCGGCGGCAATCGAGTCGCCACTCTTGACGAGCGGGCGCTGGTTGATACACGTGTTCTGGTTGGAACGCGTGTACTTGGTCAGGTTGTAAATGTCGACGCCCGGCTCTGCTGCCGTCGTCTCGTCGTCATTGACGCGTACGACGATGCGTGAGGCATCGACCGAATCGACGTATCCGCCACGTCGTGCAACCACGGTTACACCCGAGTCGATCGCGACGGCGCGCTCGATGCCGGTGCCCACGAGAGGAGCCTCCGCGCGCAAGGTCGGCACCGCCTGGCGCTGCATGTTCGATCCCATGAGTGCGCGGTTGGCATCGTCGTGCTCGAGGAACGGGATGAGCGCCGCTGCGACCGAAACGATCTGTCGCGGACTGACGTCCATGTAGTTCACGTCGGCTGGCGATGCCAGCGTCGTTTCATTCTTGAAGCGAACAGCAACGAAATCTTCGACAAACTTGCCGTTCTTGTCGAGCTCGGCATTGGCCTGGGCCACCATGTACTGGCTTTCCTCAATGGCTGACAGGTACTCGATGTCGAGCGTTACCTTGCCGTTGACCACCCTGCGATACGGCGTCTCCAGGAAGCCGTACGCGTTGGTCCGTGCGTACACGGCCAGCGAGTTGATCAGGCCGATGTTCGGGCCTTCAGGCGTCTCGATCGGACAAACACGGCCGTAGTGGGTCGGATGCACGTCGCGGACTTCGAAGCCTGCGCGTTCGCGGGTCAGGCCGCCCGGCCCAAGCGCCGAAACGCGGCGTTTGTGGGTCACTTCCGACAGCGGGTTGTTCTGGTCCATAAACTGCGAAAGCTGGCTCGAGCCAAAGAACTCTTTGACTGCAGCCGCGACCGGCTTGGCGTTGATCATCTCCTGTGGCATCAGGCCGTCGGCCTCGGCCTGCGTGAGGCGCTCTTTGACGGCTCGCTCGACGCGAACCAGACCGACGCGAAATGCATTTTCAGCCATCTCGCCAACGCTGCGCACGCGGCGGTTGCCCAGGTGATCGATATCATCAACCGTGCCGTAACCGTTGCGAATGTTGACCAGGGTCGACAGGACATCAAGGATGTCGTCCTTATCGAGAACGCCTTCGCCTTCCGAGTTGTCACGTCCAACGCGGCGGTTGAATTTCATGCGGCCCACGCCCGAGAGGTCGTAGCGATCAGGGTTGAAGAACAGGTTCTGGAACAGGTTCTCAGCCGCTTCCTTCGTCGGCGGCTCACCCGGACGCATCATGCGGTAGATCTCGACGAGCGCTTCGAGGCGCGTCGTCGACGGGTCGATATTCAATGTGTTCGAGATGAACGGGCCACGATCGAGGTCGTTTACGTACAGCGTACGAATGTGCTCGACGCCCGCCGCAATGATCTGTTCGATCAGTTCCGGCGTAAGCTCGGTGTTGGCAGCCGCAAGCAGCTCACCCGTTTCGGTATCGACAACATCGTGCGCAAGAATCTTGCCCTCGAGGTACTCGATCGGCACCGCCAGCTTGTCGACAGTCGACTTCGACATGTCGCGTACGTGTTTCGCCGTGATGCGCTTGCCTTCCTCGACGATGAGCTTGCGGCCCAGCTTGATATCGAACGAAGCGGTTTCGCCACGCAGGCGCTCCGGAACGAGACCCATCTTGATCTCTTTTTCGGAGAGGTAGAAATCGTTGTTCTCGAAGAACAGGTCGAGCATTTCCTCGTTGTTCATCTCGAGCGCGCGCAGGATGATCGTTACCGGCAGCTTCCGACGACGGTCAATACGCGCAAAGACGCAGTCCTTCGGATCGAACTCCATGTCGAGCCACGAACCGCGGTACGGAATCACGCGGGCCGAGAACAGCAGCTTGCCCGAGCTGTGCGTCTTGCCCTTGTCATGATCAAAGAACACACCCGGCGAGCGGTGCAGCTGAGAAACGATGACACGCTCGGTACCGTTAATGACAAAGGTGCCGTGATCGGTCATCAACGGCATTTCACCGAGATAGACTTCCTGCTCGCGAATATCCTTGACGGGCTTCGGCGTTCCGCTGGCTTCCTTGTCATAGATGACCAGGCGCACGAGCACCCGAATGGGGGCCGCGTAGGTCAACCCGCGCATCTGACATTCCTTGACGTCAAATACCGGCTGGCCCAGGCGGTAGCTCACGTATTCCAGAGCGGCATTGCCTGAATAGCTAACAATCGGAAAAACCGACTGGAACGCGGCGTGCAGGCCAATGTCCTCGCGATTTTCGATTGTCTTGTCCGTCTGCAGGAACTTGTTGTACGAATCCACCTGGATCGACAACAGGTACGGCACATCCAGAATCGTCGGACGTTTGCCAAAGTTCTTGCGAATACGCTTTTTCTCGGTGAATGAGTATGCCATTCGAGAAATCCTCGTTAGCCTTGCTTAATTAAATACAGACGCGAGCAAGCAGCCAGCCGCAATGCGACTGGCTGCCCGCCCGACTTTTTAACCCGTCGGGTCATGCACTTTTGAAGTGCAGCAGCTTTGCTTGAGCTGATTATTTCAACTCAACCGATGCGCCGGCTTCTTCAAGCTGCTTCTTAACGTCTTCTGCTTCGTCTTTCCCAACGCCTTCCTTAATGGTCGACGGTGCGCCTTCAACGGCGTCCTTGGCTTCCTTGAGGCCAAGACCCGTGAGTGCACGAACAGCCTTAATGACGGACACCTTGTTGGCTCCGAAGCTGGTCATGACGACATCGAACTCGGTCTTCTCTTCAGCGGCTGCGCCAGCATCGGCCGCAGGGCCGGCAGCGACAGCAACAGGAGCAGCGGCAGATACGCCCCACTCTTCTTCGAGCATCTTGACGAGCTCAACAACTTCCATGATGGGTTTTGCGCTCAATTCTTTGAGCAGGTCTTCGTTTGACAGTGCCATTTCTTAATCCTCTAAATTGCTTTCCTGAGTCAGGAATTTCGTTTCTTAATAACCTTAAGCAGCTTCCTGCTCGCCACGCGCGGACATTGTCCGTGCAAGCATCGCAGGAGGTTCTGCAAGTGTGCGTACCAATTGGCTCATCGGTGCTACGAACACGCCGAGCAGCATTGCGCGCGCCTGATCCAGCGTTGGCAAGTCAGCCAACTTCGCGAGATCAGACCCGGGCATAAGTTGCCCACCGGCCGACAGCGACACCGCCTGCAGAGCGTCATGCTCCTTGGCGAAGTTCTTGATAACCCTGGCAGCGGCACCTGGATCTTCTTTTGCAAACGCGAGCAGAATCGGTCCTTTGAGTGAGTCTTTCATGCACTCAAACTCTGTTCCCTCGACGGCGCGGCGAGCCAGCGTGTTCTTGACCACACGCATGTATACGCCGGCATCGCGCGCTTCTTTGCGCAATTCCGTCATCTGTGAAACAGACAGACCCCTGTACTCAGCCGCTACGGCTGTTACAGCGTCTCCTGCAACCGCGTTTACCTCTTTGACAAGCGCTTTCTTGTCTTCGAGTCTCAGTGCCATGAATATCTCCTGGCTTACGGCTACATAAAAATGAGCAAGGACGAGCCTCACTCCCCAAAAAGGGATTCCATCCCTTGTCGGATGGGTAACCGTTGCCCGATGAATCCATTGATTAATCTGACTCAGGTACACCATCTGCACAGGCGGCTATTAAGACCAGGAATTAACCCGGTCGCCTGTGGTCTTCGACGATCGCCACGTCCGTGTGGCTGTTCGCGACTGCCCGTGACGGCGCAATCACAAATTCTTGAAGTCGGCACCCTGGAGCGCCGACCTTGTGTTTCGATCAGGCGTCTACCAAAGACCGATCAACCGACACGGTCTCACCGCTTTTCCACCTAGGCATCGACGGATGCTCGGTCCACGGATACACCCGGCCCCATGGTCGAGGAGACGGTCAGCTTCTTGACGTACGACCCCTTGGCTGCTGCGGGCTTCGCCTTCTTGAGGTCAGCGAGCAGCGCGTTCAGGTTTTCCTTCAGCGCGTCGACCTCGAAGTCGGCCCGACCGATTGCACAGTGAATGATGCCGGCCTTGTCCGTGCGGTAACGCACCTGGCCCGCCTTGGCATTCTTGACGGCGCCTTCAACATCGGCCGTGACCGTGCCGACCTTCGGATTCGGCATCAGGCCGCGTGGCCCGAGAATCTGGCCAAGCTGGCCAACGACGCGCATGGCATCCGGCGTGGCAATAACGACGTCAAAGTTCATCTCACCGCTCTTGACGCTTTCGGCGAGGTCTTCGAAGCCAACGATGTCAGCACCGGCCGCCGTCGCCTTTTCGGCGTTCTCGCCCTGTGCGAATACCGCGACGCGAACTGTCTTGCCCGTACCGTTTGGCAGAACCGTCGAACCACGAACCACCTGGTCCGATTTCCGCGGATCCACACCGAGGTTCACTGAAACGTCGATGCTCTCCGGGAACTTTGCCGTAGCCAGTTCTTTCACCAGACCGAGGGCATCGTCAATGATGTAGGTCTTGGTCGCGTCAATCTTCTCGCGAGCTGCCTTCTTCCTTTTGCTCATGCGCGCCATTACTTCACTCCCTCAGTCTCGATACCCATGCTCCGGGCCGTACCGGCAACCGTGCGAACCGCCGCGTCCATATCGGCTGCGGTCAGGTCAGGCATTTTCGTCGTGGCAATCTCTTCGAGCTGCGCACGATTGACCTTGCCGACCTTGTCGGTGTTCGGCGTTCCGGAACCCTTCGGGACACCGGCCGCCTTGCGCAGCAGCACTGCCGCCGGCGGGGTCTTGGAAATGAACGTGAAACTGCGATCCGAATAGACCGTAATAATCACGGGAATCGGCAGTCCGGGCTCGGTACCCTGGGTCTGCGCGTTAAACGCCTTGCAGAACTCCATGATATTGACACCGTGCTGACCGAGAGCGGGACCAACAGGCGGAGACGGGTTCGCCTGGCCGGCCGGTACCTGCAGCTTGATGTAGCTGGCAACTTTCTTAGCCATGTTGTATTACCTCTTCGAGTTCAAACGCTCGTGCGAGCTCCTCGTACTTGTGTTGGCAATAGCGCGCACCTCGCGGCGCGTTCATTGCCGGAAAATTCTGACTAGGACTTCTCTACTTGACCGAAGTCCAGCTCGACCGGCGTTGACCGGCCTAAAATCTGTACGGCAACCTGCAGCCGGTTCTTCTCGTAGTTGACCTGCTCGACGACTCCCGAGAAGTCGTTGAACGGCCCGTCCGTGACGCGAACGACCTCGCCAGGCTCGAACAGTACTTTCGGCCGCGGCTTGTCCACGCCTTCCTGGACACGTTGCAGAATACGATCTGCTTCCTTTTCAGTAATCGGCGCCGGACGATCGCTTGAACCGCCAATGAAGCCGAGTACTTTTGGCACTTCCTTGACGAGGTGCCAGGTCTCGTCGTCCATTTCCATCTGCACGAGCACGTAGCCCGGGAAGAACTTGCGCTCACTGCGACGCTTCTGACCTTCCCGCATCTCGACCACTTCTTCGGTCGGCACCAGGATTTCGCCAAACTTGTCCTGCAGACCCATACGCTCGATGCGCTCTTCGAGCGCGCTCTTTACGCGATGCTCGAAGTTCGAATAGGCGTGCACGATATACCAGCGTAAGGCCACTGTCGTTGTCCTCCCGATTAGCCGACGAGCGAGCGAGTCAGCCACAGCAGACCCGAATCCAGCGCCCAGAAGAACAGCATCATGACCAGCGTGAACACAAAGACCGCGATCGCCGTCTGCGTCGTCTCCTGCCGCGTCGGCCATATGACCTTGCGGATCTCAACGCGTGAGCCCTGAATGAAGTGCCAGAGGCGCTGCCCCTGGGTACTCGTCATCGCAATGCCGATACCGGCTGCCGCACCGCCCAGAACCATGAGGACACGAACTGCCTGGGCAACGGTCGTCTCGTAATAATAGTAAGCGTATAAGCCGCCCACGAGCGCCACTGCCGCAATCAGCAATTTTACGATGTCTAGGACACCACTCTGACTTGTTTCTGCCTGTGCATTCATGATGTGTCGCGGCTGCCGCCGCTCCTGCGTTAAGTGGCAGGCCAGGAGGGAATCGAACCCCCAACCTGCGGTTTTGGAGACCGCCGCTCTGCCAATTGAGCTACTGGCCTTACTCTTGCAAATCGATCACCAGCCACGGTCGGCATGATCATTAACGGAATGGCTCGCTTCGCTGCGCTTTATTTCCGGTTAACGATCATCCCGCCCGCGGCCGCGAGCGTTCAGCGTTCTTACTCGATGATCTTCGCTACAACACCGGCGCCAACGGTACGGCCACCTTCGCGAATAGCGAAGCGCAGACCATCTTCCATGGCGATCGGGGCGATCAGCTCTACGACCATCTGTACG
>CALZJH010000027.1 GCA_945787845.1 uncultured Woeseiaceae bacterium
AAGGAGTTCACGGGCATCTCCGACCCTTACGAGGTCCCCGAGAACGCCGAGATGGTCATCGATACCGTCGGCATCTCGCCTGATCTCGCCGCACATCGTGTGCTCGTAAAACTGGAAAGCCTCGGCTTTATCTAGAGATCTAGAGCGTCCGGGAACTGGCGACGATACCGCCATCCACGGGAATAACGGCGCCTGACACATAGGCGCCGGCTTTAGACGCCAGGAAGATAGCGGTGCCCGCCATGTCGGCGGGCTCGCCCCAGCGTTTGAGCGGAACGTGCTCGCGAATTTGCTCGCCCATCGCCTTGGCAATGCCCGCCGTCATCTTGCTCGGGAACGGCCCGGGTGCGATCGCATTTGCCGTGATATTCCGGTCCGCGAGATGGGATGCGAACGTGCGCGTCAGGTGATGAATCGCTGCCTTGCTCGGGCCGTAGGAATAGGTTCCCATCTTGTTGACGTTGAGCCCGTCGATCGAACCGACGTTGATGATCCTGGCCGGGTCTGCCGCACTGGCGGCGGCCTCCAGCATCGGCAGCAGTGCCTGCGTCAGGAAGAACGGTCCCTTGACGTTGATGTCCATGACCTTGTCCCAGCCGCTCTCCGGAAATTCCTCGATCGCCGCACCCCAGGTTGCTCCGGCATTGTTGACGAGTATGTCGAGGCGCTCTTCACGGCGGCCGAGCTCCGCTGCAAGCTCCACGATCCCGTCCATCGCGGACAAATCGGCGGGAATCGAAATGCACTCGCCCTGTTCCGACAATCGAGCCGCGGTTGCATCACAGGCGTCCGCCTTGCGCGCCGATATATAGGTTCTGACACCCGCGGCGACGAAGCCCTCGGCAATCATCTGACCAATACCGCGAGACCCGCCCGTAACGAGGGCCACTTTGCCGGAGACATCAAAAAGTTCATTCATAAATCTTCTCATTCAGCTCTCGGAGTGAAGCAGAGCAGCCAGAGGCATAAAGGACCTGTTCGAAGTTCGACCTGAGCCTGTCCCAGTCCCGGTCGAGGACAGCAAACCATGCGGTATCCCGATTGTGTCCCTTTACAATAAAGTGTTGCCGAAACACGCCCTCGAAGCGAAAACCCAGTCGCGTCGCTGCGGCTTTCGAGCGTTCATTAAGGTTATCGCATTTCCACTCCACGCGCCGATACCCGAGAGTCTCGAAGCAGTGCTTTAGCAGCAGGTAGATTGTCTCGGTGTTAACGGCCGTACGCTGCGCGTTCGGTATGTACCAGATATTTCCCAGCTCGATCGTCCGGTGCACCGTTACGATGTTGAGGTAGCTGACGATTCCGAGCGGCGTATCGGATGCGGCGTCGCAAACCGTCATGAAGAGCGGATCGCGGGAAACATCGTTCTCGTCCAGCCAGCGGCGCATGGCCGCTTCATCGGCAAACGGCCCGTAGCTCATGTACGCCCATTGGGCAGGATCACAGTCGGGACCGTGAGTGGCCTCAAACAGCGCGCGGGTGTCGTTGGCCGGATCAACGTGGCGAATTCGAACCGACTTGCCGTCGAGTACCGAGTCCTTATCCGGCGCCAATGCGGCCTTGACAGGCACGGGCGGCCCGATCTTAAAACGATTCATTGTTTATTCCTTGGAGTACCTCCCCTATTATGCGTGCTGCTGACATCAAATTCTGGAGACTCCGGCATGAAAGGTGACGCCACTGTCATCGAGCACCTGAACAAGGTCCTCAAGAACGAACTGACTGCGATCAATCAGTATTTCCTGCATTCACGCATGCTGAAAGACTGGGGGCTTACGAAACTCGGCGACTACGAGTTCAAGGAGTCGGTCGATGAAAT
This sequence comes from uncultured Woeseiaceae bacterium, assembly GCA_945787845.1. Classification (GTDB taxonomy): domain Bacteria; phylum Pseudomonadota; class Gammaproteobacteria; order Steroidobacterales; family Woeseiaceae; genus UBA1847. The sequence continues at coordinate 1,820 of CALZJH010000027.1, forward strand.
GAAACACGCCGACGAGTTGATCGAGCGCATCCTGTTTCTGGAAGGCCTGCCGAACATGCAACATCTCGGGAAGCTTCGAATCGGTGAGAATGTTCCGGAAATGCTGCAGAGTGATCTCGATATGGAACTGGATGCCCTGCCCGACCTGCGCGCCGGCATCGCCTATTGTGAGGCACACAAGGACTACGTGACGCGCGACCTGTTCGACGCGATCCTGCAGTCTGAAGAAGAGCATGTTGACTGGCTGGAAACGCAGCTTGACCTGATCGAAAGAGTGGGCCTGCAAAACTACCAGCAGTCGCAAGCCTGACCACACCGCTATTGCGTCAGGTGGTCAGCTCGGCGTTGGCGAGCGGAAACGACTCATTCGCAATCGACATGAAATGACGGCGCTCGACATCAATGCGCCGCGCATCGTCGTTGCGCTGGTCTTCGGCATACAGCTTGGCGAGCTGCCACTGGCACATTAGCCAGAATATTCCGGAGCCACCCGCCGCCGCTCGCTTGCGTTTACCCATTGTGCCCTCGAGCACCTCGATGGCGAGGCCCAGGTCTCCATCCTGGAGGTGCAGGCCCGAAAGCAGGTCCAGCGCGACAAAGAAGAATGCCTGGTCTTCAATATCGAGGGTCAATGCCGCGACGTTAAGGCGCGAACGCGCAGCGCCGAGATCACCCGCCTGCATTGCAGCCATGCCCTGGATGACCAGCGATCGCAGCCGCTGATCTTCGGCTGTACCCATCGTGGCGATACCTTCGAGCGCTTTGTCGGTCAGGCCGGCCATCGCCATCAGTAACGCTGTCGATTCGTGCTCGAAGGAGTCAATTTCCTCGAGTTCCTTGCGCATGGCCTCTTTCTGCCCGCCGGCAAACAAGACGGTGGCGCGCAACTCCGCGCGGTGGTCTGTGTCGTTGACCGCCTCTGCAATGACCATGGCATCGCTGAGTCGGCCCAGGCTGATCGCGTGCTGCACCAGCAGGGCCGCGACCTGCTCGCGCACGGCTTGCGGCACATCCCGAAGCCGGTGCTGCAGGTCGAGGTTGGCCTGCAAGGACTCCTCGATTTTGCCATCCGCCCACAGGTCGAAGACGGGGGCCACCAGTGTCCGGGCCGTCGACGACACCCATTGTGGTGACGGTTCGCTGGATGCCGGCAAAGGTTCGGCATCAGTTGTCGTCATGGCATCTGGAACCAGCGCGTCATGCGTCAGTAATCCCACCCCAAATGCTGCCACCGTCGCGGCGGCAACCTTCCAGCGTGCAACGCCGGCACTAGCGCCCTGGAAGTCTGCCTCGTCGTGATGACACGTGACCAGATCCTGGTCGTCATGATGCCGTGCCTGCCACGCGTCGAGCTCGATCTGGTAGGCATACACCGACGATCCCTTACCGTGCTTGTGGCGGCGGACAGGAAGACCTTCAGCCGCTTCCCAGCGGCGCACCGTTCGCACACTGCGATTCAGGTAGTTCGCGATCGACTTCCAGGATTCGAGGCGCGCGTGGTCGTCTTTACGACGCTTCGGTGGTTGCTCGTTGTCAGACGCGTTGTCGACCATAAGAATTGAATATCCCAAAGACGCCGCAAGAGGCCTGCGGGGCCGTGCAATTTTTCTCGTTTTTCGTTGCCTGAAAGTCTGCGTTATGCAAACAAACAAGAACCGTATAAACAGTATAAACCGTGACTTACGCCCGGTATTGAGACCTGCGTCCCCTTTTGTCCTATTACGTCTGCCGATGACCCTTGACCCAAAATCGGGTCGCCTTCAAGTTTAGTGAACGCAAGCTGTTCGCGCAAATGCGCGTGGAGAGCGCGTGCCACATATGGCACTGAAAACAACGAAAATAATCGAGACGGTTGCAACGCTATGAATACCAACAAACTGGTTGCTATTTGCAGGACTACTCTGATCTTGCCCTTATTTATCCTTCTTGGCTCGGCGGCCAGCGCAGGCCAGGAAGGACATTATGACAAGTCAAAGAAGGGGGGCGGTTACCGGGGAGAAGACCCCTCGCAGTTAACCGATCTGGTCATCGGCGGCGATCTTCCTGACGACCTGCCGCATGCCAATGACGGCGCCTTCGAAGGCGGGTCCACTGGAACGGCGGATGATGTCACCGCGAACAACGTCGCTCCAGAAGACACACAGCGCGATGACGGCCGGTTTAACGTGCCAAGCAACGGTTCGCCGAGTCCTCTATTTAGTGCGCAGCCGTTTACTCAGCAATTCTTGCGCTTCGAGGAGTTCGGAACGGACAAGCTGAAAGGCGGCAACAAGAAAGGCAAGTGGAAGCCGCTGCCTGCACCGATCAATTCCTATTCGATTCCGAGCAGCCGCAAGCTGGATCGATTCCTGAGTCAGAACATCTGGCCCAAACCCACGAAGTACGCGAACGACAAGATGAGCAACCCGTGGCAGCGGGAGATCGAGTCGTGGCTGGGTCGCGCACTCGACGATCCACCTGCAGAAGGTCGTCCGCCGGGTGAAGGCTGGTCGCACCAACGTTGGGACCAGTTCCATCCGCGCACATATTTCCAGACACTCCAGACCGGCGCACGCACCAATGGCGGCGTTCGTGATGAAAAGCAGGACCACAAATACCGTGCGGGCGAGTTCGGACCTGGCGGTCTCTATCACAACACGGCAGGCGCACCGGGATTCGACGGTACAACCAGCGGCATCGCCGTAAGATTCCACCCCAACATGCCGGAGCAGGAGCCGCAAACACTGTGGACCTTTGACGGCACGTTCCCACCGAAACTCCTGAAGGTCCGCTACGGCGAACCTGTGCTCATGCGCCACTACAATGCGCTGCCGATCGACGTTGCCGCTAACCGCGGCTTTGGCATCCATACGATTTCGACGCATGAACACAACGGTCATAACCCGGCCGAGAGTGACGGCTACACCAACGCTTTCTTCTTCCCCGGTCAGTACTACGACTACCGCTGGCCGATGACGCTGGCCGGCACCGACTCGATCAACGTCGATGCCAAGGACCAGCGCGCCGGCTCTCCCGATGGCAAAGGCGGGATCCGCAAGGTCCCGGGCGACTGGCGTGAAACCATGAGCACGCACTGGTTCCACGACCACATGCTCGATTTCACCGCCCAGAACGTCTATAAGGGCAACGCGGCGATGATGAACTACTACAGTGCTCTCGACCGCGGCAACGAAGCCATCGATGACGGCGTTAACCTGCGCCTGCCCAGTGGCGATGCGCTTGACTGGGGTAACCGCGACTACGACGTCAACCTGCTCCTGGCCGACAAGGCCTGGGACGAGGCTGGCCAGCTGTGGTTCAACCCGTTCAACCTGCGAGGTTTCATCGGCGACGTCATGACGGTCAACTGGCTGTACAAGCCCTACATGGATGTCCGTGCCCGTCGCTATCGTCTGCGCATGCTCAACGGTTCCGTGTCACGCTACTTCAAGGTCGCTGTCGTTGATGAACACGGCAATCCGGTGCCGTTCCACATGGTTGCCAACGACGGCAACATCATGGAGCACACCGTACGCTTCGACGACGCCGAACTGCCGACGCTGGGTATCGCCGAGCGCTACGACATCATTATCGACTTCAGCCAGTATGCGCCCGGCACTAAGATCTACCTGGTCAACATGCTGCAGCACAAGGACGGCCAGGCGACCGACGCGATCATTCCTGTACAGGACATCGTGAACGGCCTCTATCGTCCCGAACAGGTGGATGACGACGGCAACGGCATGCCGGATCGCTGGGTCAACGGTGACCCCGTGGTCGGCAAGTTCCTCGAGTTTCGCGTGCAGGAATACGATGGCGTAGACCAGAGCCTGGATCCCTACGAGTACGAGGAAGGCGGCAAGAAGATGATTCCGCTGCGCCGGCCGACCGAGGAAGAACTCGCAACCGCCCTCCATCGCTCTTTCGAATTTGAAAGAAAGCCGACCGACGAAACACCCTGGGTCATCGAAACCGATGGCGGTAAAGGCTACGGCATGGACCCGCGCCGCCTGTCGGCTGCGCCCGAGTTGAATTCCGGGGGCCTCGAAGTCTGGCGCCTGATCAACAGCGGTACCTGGAGCCATCCGATTCACATCCATTTCGAGGAAGGCATCATCCTGCGCCGTAACGGCGTCGAACCGCCTCCCTGGGAGAAATGGGCTCGTAAGGATGTCTATCGTCTCGGACCACAACCCGACAGCGGCGACATCGTCGAGATTGCCCTGCGCTTCCGCGAGTTCGCAGGCACGTTCATGGAGCACTGTCACAACACGCAGCATGAGGATCACGCCATGCTGCTGCGCTGGGACATCGAGAATCCAGGCCAGGTCAAGCTGCTGCCTACACCGATCCCGACCTGGGATGGCGTGAGCTATGTGGATTCGGTCGCGCTGCCGACGTTCCGCACAGGCGATGACGTCGGCCAGTTCGGACCGGAACTCGATGCCGTGAGCTTCTGGGTCGACAGCATGGTCATGACGGAACTCGACAATCTCAATGACCATGAGATCGGCGATGCACTGAGTGCAGAAGAACCCGACAACGAGCGTGGCGTGGCGACATTCCCGCTGACGAAAGGTCTGAATATTGACGAGGACGGCGTCGAGACGGAAGTCTGGTACTTCCTGCACGACGTCAGTGACGAGGATCTCGCTGAAGACCTCGGCCTCGCCTGGGCCGGTGCGCTCGAGAAAACGCCGATTGCGGCTTCTTCCGAGGCGAGTGTCAGCGAAAGCGGCTTCTGGACCTTCTACGGCGACCTGCCGAACCCGGTCTACGCCATCGACGAGAATCCCGTCGGTATTCCGCCGCTCGACGACGACAATACTTACTCGCCGCTGCGGCGCGTCAACTACGGTGGCAAGGACGTCATCTTCAACGCCATCATCGTCAAGTGGGGCGACGCGCCGTGGGAGCGCAATCGACTCGACAAGTCCTGCGTAGGCTTCCCGGACCTGCCCGCGAACACGAGCTGCGTCTACAACGGCAACAAATGGGGCGGCCTGCACGAGTCGGGTCACGTCGTGGCGATGGACACGGACGGTCCGAACCCGTACGTATCGTTCAAGCTGCACAAGTCCTGGGCCGAGGAAGGCGACTATCTGCCTTACTACATCGTGCTGGATACCTATCCGGCAGGTCCTGCGATGGCGATGGGCGTCCCGTACGTGCCGAAGCACCAGTACCTGGCCGATGCCGCGGTGCCGCTCATTCAGTTCATACCGCCCGCACCGATTCGCCCAAGCTATCCGCCGACTCCGGCTGACGGTAACGGCATCCTCGGCGGTGGCCCATTCGGCAGCCAGGTCGGCGTTCCGTCGTACTTCATGCCTGAAGACGACTACAGTCCGATGTGGCACATCGGCTTCGCTCACTGGCTCGTGCCAGCTGAGAGCAGCGATGGTGTCGTCAAGGGTCTGAAGCGGATCAAGGAGCTGCGTGAGGATGGGCTGCTCGAAGTTGTGGAGTTCCCTCCACCGCCTAACATGGGGACGAACAACTATGACTTCGACAATCTGAACTCGCCGCACGTGGTCAACTGCCCGACGCCGATGACGATTGATACTGCGATCCATCGCGCCAGGAATGCCGGCAAGTAAATGAACCGCGTGTTTCACATCGCCATCGCGGCGATATTGCTCGTCTCCGCCGCTACCCCGGCCCGCTCTGCGGGCTGGGGTGCGGAGTATTTTCCAAACGTCGAGCTGACTACCGACAGCGGCGACGTCGTGCGTTTCTTCGACGATATGGTCGAAGACAAGGTTGTGATGATCAACTTCATCTACACGACCTGCGTCGACGTCTGCCCGATGGAGACGGCACAGCTCGTGCAGGTGCAAAGACTGCTCGGAGAACGCCTCGGCGAGGACGTGTTCTTTTATTCGATCTCGATCGACCCGGAACATGACACGCCCGAAGTGCTCGCCGAGTACAAGCAGCGCTTCAGGGCCGACTGGACCTTCCTGACGGGCAACGAGGACGACATCACCCTGCTCCGCAAGAAGCTGGGCCTGTACATCGAAGAGATCCAGGACGGCTCCAATAATCACAACGTGAACATGGTCATCGGCAACCAGGCAACCGGGCGCTGGATGAAACGTTCACCGTTCGAAAACCCGCACGTCCTCGCCGACCAGATCGGCAACTGGCTGCACGGCTGGAAATCACCACCCGTGCAGCAGGCCGACTACGCCGATGCTCCCGAACTGCGGTCGATTTCGAAGGGCGAGCAGCTGTTCCGTACGCGCTGTACGAGCTGTCACACGATTTCCGGCAAGGAACCCGAAGACGCGCTGGGACCGGACCTGATCGGCGTTACTGCACAGCGTGATCCCGAGTGGCTGCTCAACTGGTTGCGCGCCCCGGACCAGATGCTTAGAGATAAAGACCCGACGGCCATGGCGCTGCTCGAGAAGTACAACGGCCTGCCCATGCCCAACCTGCGTCTTAACCGCAAGGAAGTCGACTATTTGCTGGAATACATCGCGACAGAAACCGAACGCCTTGAGAGGGTGGCCAGTCAACAGCAAGTCGCTCCCACCATCCCGGGAACACCCGACGAGGACGTCGTCGCCGTGATGAATGCCTGGATTCGCGCGACCGACCCGGGGGCCAAGGCCAACGCGGGCTACATGACGCTGATCAACCTGGCCGATAGTGAATTGCGGCTCATGGCCGTCAACAGTCCAGCGTTCGACAACGTCGAAATGCACGAGATGGGGCTCAGCAACGGCATGATGAAGATGAGCGAGCTGGATTTCGTGGCGATACCGCCAAACGGCCAGGCGCGCTTTGCCCCTGGCGGCCAGCACCTGATGATGCACGGGCCCGCAGACGGTCATTTGCCGGCTGGCGAAACCGTTGATATGACGCTCGAGTTCGACAGCGGTCAGCAGCAAACCATTACGGTCAAAGTCATCGGCAAGTAGGCAAGAATTTGCGCACGCGATTGGGTGCATTTAGACAATAAAACGGCTGTCTCATTTTGGCGACAGCCGTTTTTCTTAGCACAATCCACCACTTGCAACGCATTCGTAATCAACTAGACAAAACTCTGTTTGCATATGGCGACGAAACGCCTGTGCCGAGGCTCATCTGTCGCCAAGGAAACCCCCGTAATCCCTTGTTTATGATACCTATTATTTTCTTGGCACAGTGCTTGCTTAGTATTTAGTGAAGTCGTTTTCGCGGGTCCTTTTCGACATTTTCCGGAAGACGGCTTCAGGTCCTTGCTTTAGGTTGCAGCATTGGTATATATGTTCAGCTACTGATAAGGGCAAACCTGTTGAAATTCAGGGACGCAAAGCTACCGGTCTAAGGGTTACGACCTATGACAGCGGGGCTGCCAGAGAAACGAACAAGAATGCTTGTTCGAACGTTAAGAACGTTGCCGCTCTGCAGCATCTTCCGCTTAATTATGTCGACTCCGTGACCAAACGGGTGCCGGGTACATTTTTGTTCGGCACATGACATTGAAAATAAGTCTTTTGAGATAACGACTATGATTAGCAAATTCGCCACTCTGGGCGCACTGTGCATTCTCTCTCTTACATTATCTGGCTGTCTGAGTGACAGCGAGACAAATCTGATAGCCGACGATCCGGCACCACCCCCGACTGGCGGTGATGGCGGCGGCGACGGCGGCGGCGGCGACGGTGGTGGCGGCGGCGACGGTGGCGGCGGCGGCGACGGTGGCGGCGGCGGCGACGGTGGTGGCGGCGGCGACGGTGGCGGCGGCGGCGACGGTGGCGGCGGCGACGGTGGCGGCGGCGGTGGCGGCGAGCCCCCTCCTCCTCCTGTTGCGAGCGGCATTATTCCCGATGTCCCGTTCAATCACACAATGGAACCGGGTCCTACCACCACATCGTCTACGCTGCCGAGTTCGGTAGGCGCTGGCGAAGTGGTCGCGTTGCAAACGACCAGCACCGACGATACAACGATTACCTGTAGCGGTACCGATAGCGAGCCGGCATTCATCGTCGGCGGTGTTATCAACGGCGAGGGTAACGGCGCGATCATCAATATCTCGGGTGAGCATTGCCATTTTGTCGATACGAAATTCGTCAATGCGCAGCCCCGCACGACTGGTTCACGCCATGTGCTCTTGCGGATTGAAGTTTCCGAAAACGGCAAGAACTGCGCCAATATCGCCGGCAACGAGGTTGTTATTGAAAGCTCTGAGTTCCACCATTGCCGCCCGACCGGTCGAGATGCGCACGGCATCCAGGTCAATCGAGGTGCACTGGATATTTGGATTCTGAACAGTGCGTCGCATAATAATTCGGGTAATGGCTTTCAGGCCACCCACTGCGCCACTGGTTGCCAGGATGACCGCCCAAGCGGCATTTATCTACAAGGTAACGAGTTCTACGAGAACCGCGAGGGCAACGGCCTGAAGTGGGCTGATAACGTCATATTTGACGGCAACACCTTCCACACGTATCGCTCAGCACAGGCAAACACCGTGTGGTGCTTCTCGGATGGCTTCTGCGGCACCTGGAACTCAGGCTCAGATGGATCCGCCATTGTCATTGGCGCCGACAACGACCACGAAGGACTTACCAATGTGTTCGTGGTGAATAACCTGATCTATGACACAGCGAACGGCCTGCGAGTCGAAGATGCCACTGCACCCGTTATCGAGGGCAATGTTCTTGAGAATTTCGGCGGGCGGTGTTTGGGCCTGGATAAGAACGGCGAAGGAATTGTATTTAGAGGCAATACCTGCAGGAACGGTGAGCGCGGTATCTTCCAGAACTGGCGCGACAACTTCTCGCTGGATGTGGACGGCAATACGTTCGAAGCAATAAGTGGTCCGGCCCTCGAATACGAACAGCCGAGCGTCTGTGATGCATCGACCCTCACCAACAACCAGTTCATTGACTCTGGCGCGGTCATTTGCGGCAATACTGTCGCGACGTCGACAGATGGAGTCAACGCACTACCTAACGCGTCCGGCAATACGGTCAACTAGCACGAGATCGTCATTGGCAGTGCTGGCGGAATACCAGCACGCGTAAAGACAAAAGGCCGCCCGATCGTCAGATCGGGCGGCCTTTTTATTGGTCGTGCTATTGCCGGTTTCAGGCGTAGACGTCAGGCACCGCGGCGACGGCGCCATACCAGGCCAAAGCCAAGCAGGCCGGCCGCGAACATTGCCAGAGTGCCGGGCTCCGGCACCTCGGAGGCATCACAGCCCATCCGGCAACCGAAACCACCGTCACGGCCCCAGCCATACCGGCCGGTACGTTGGAAGCGAACGATGACGTTCGAAATATCGCCGAGGTTGACAAAGTCACCAAAGAACCTGAATTCGGCCGTGGCGCCAGGCGCGATGCCCATGTTGGAACGTCCGTTCCAGAAGTGGCTACCCGTTACCATGCATTCGGCGGAGAAGCAGCCACGCGCGTCGGTTGAGTGATCCCAGCCACCGTTGCGATTGGCACCGTCAACATCCACGAGGTGGTCGATCTCGCCGCCCTCACCGAGGTCGAACGAGAATCCCGTCACCATGCCCGAGTAGTTCGAGTTGTTGGTAATCGAAACGACGAGAAACCCATCATTGTTGATGTGCCAGCTGAAATCGGCGGAATTACCTTCCGGGTCCCAGAATCCCCCGATCGTGTCAGCGGATGCGGGGCCGGCGAAGGCCACGAGACAGAGGAGTACTGCCGAGGTCTTGCGAATATGCTTGATCATAGTAAATGTCCAGAGGGTCCATTAAGTGTTTGACATATTTCACTACTGCAAGAAGCAAACATCGTGCCAACTATTAACATAATGATTCTAAAGCACTAAATTTTACGACCTGATTGTTTCTGTAAACAAACTCGACATAATCTGGCGGTATACAAACAAGAAAAGGCCGCCCGCGAGGACGGCCTTTTGAAGCCTTTAGGATCTGGTCCTGGCTGGTATCAGACGAGCCG
>CALZJH010000028.1 GCA_945787845.1 uncultured Woeseiaceae bacterium
AGCCGGACTGCCCGTGACAAGGTTGCAGAATACGCACTTGAGAACATCGTGCCTCGTTGGCAGAACATCATCGATTCATTGAGTGATGGCCGGACTCGCTGACCGCATCTACGGGCATCTGCCGCTGGGACTGCAGAATGCCGCGGTCAGCCTGTACGGCTGGCGCTGGAAGCGGCGACGTTACGGTGGCGTATTCGCCGAAGAACTGCGCCATTTCAAGGAGCGCGAAGCTTACTCCCGGGAGCAGTGGCATGATTACCAGACGACCGAGCTACGGCGTCTGCTGGTGCATGCTTTTGAAACCGTGCCGTATTATCGCCGGGTTTATTCGTCAGCGGGATTCGGTATCGACGAATTGCGCAATTTCGACCTTGTGGATCTGCGGCGCTTGCCGGTGCTCAGCAAGAATGACCTGCGCCAATATGGTCGTTCCGATCTTCTGTCGTCAAAGCCTGAGGCCCGCGGCGAGTTCTTTGCCAGCAGCGGAAGTACCGGGACGCCGACCAGCATTCTGTTTTCAGAGGCATTTCACCAGCGCTGGAGCGCCGCTTTTGAGGCACGAATTCGACACTGGGCCGGCCTGGATCGCAGTATGGCCAGGGGAATGATCGGCGGACGCCGCGTCGTCCGATCGGCAACAGCGCCGCCCCCGTACTATCGGCACAATGTCTTTGAAAAGCAGACCTACTTCTCCGCCTACCATATAGCGCCCGACTCGGCGCAAGACTACCTGGAAGGCATTCGCCGGCATGGCGTGGAATATATGACCGGCTACGCGATGAGCAACTTTCTCCTGGCGAGGATGTTCGATGACTTGTCGTTGCAGGCGCCCGAACTCAGGGCCGTTGTGGTATCCAGCGAGAAGCTCACGGCGCACATGCGCGAGGTGTTCGCTCGTGTCTACAACTGTGCCACGTATGACAGCTACAGTGGCGTTGAGGCCTGCGGTCTCATTTCAGAAAATGCGAGCGGCGAGCTGATGTCGAGTCCTGATGTTGCCGTACTGGAAGTACTCGACAGCGAGGGCAATGAAGTCGGGCCGGGAGAAGAGGGCGAACTTTTCTGCACAGGCCTGCTGAATTTTGATCAACCGCTTATTCGCTACCGTATCGGTGACTCAGTGACGCTCGCCACCAGCCAGGAGTCAGAACTAGGATTGGAAATGCCCATCATCAGCGAGATCGGTGGGCGTATTGAGGATGTCATCGTCGGTCCCGACGGCCGGGAGATGGTGCGCTTTCACGGCGTGTTCATCGATCTGCCTGGCCTGGTGGCGGCCCAGGTCGTGCAGGAAGAACGAGACTGGATTCGTGTCAACATTATTGCCGAGCCGGGGTTTGGCGAGCCGGAAGAGAAGTTGATAGCAGAGCGGCTGCGATCGCAACTCGGCGACATAAACGTAAGCATTGACAAAGTGACCGAACTATCGCGCAATGCGAGCGGCAAGATTCCAGCGGTCATATCCAGGCTCGAGGCATAGTGAAAATACTGACAATAGTCGGGGCACGGCCCCAATTTATCAAAGCCGCGGCTGTGTCCCGCGCGTTCACCGGTCGTGAAGGAATTGACGAGGTGCTGGTGCATACGGGCCAGCATTTTGATGACAATATGTCCTCAATATTCTTTGAGCAGCTGGGTATCCCAAGGCCCGACCATCACCTCGAGATCCATAGCCTGTCACATGGGGCAATGACTGGCCGCATGCTGGAGGAGATCGAAAAGGTAGTGCTGTCAGAAAAGCCGGACTTTGTGATGGTCTACGGTGATACCAACTCGACGCTGGCCGGGGCGCTTGCGGCGCGCAAACTGCATGTCGATGTCGTTCACGTGGAGGCAGGGTTGCGCAGTTTCGATATGGCGATGCCGGAGGAAGTGAACAGGATTCTGACAGACCGTATCAGTAACGTACTGTACTGTCCGACGGATACAGCCGTCAGCAACCTCGAGTCCGAGGGGTTTGAAAACTACGATTGCCGGATCGTACAGTGTGGTGACGTAATGGAGGACGCGGCTCTCTACTACGCAGACCAGGCCAGGGAGTGCTCGACTGTTCTCGATGACGAGGGGCTGGCCACGGGAGAATTTCACCTGTGTACCTTGCACAGGGCCGAAAATACCGACGATCCGGGTCGCCTGCAGGAGTTGGTTGCGGGTCTCAACGCGCTCAGCCGAAAGTACACGATCGTATTGCCACTGCACCCACGCACCAGGATCGCCCTGGAAAAGCAGGGCTTGAGCCTCGATGCCCGGCTGATCCAACCAGTTGGATATCTCGACATGATAGCCCTCTTGGACGGAGCGTCTGTGGTGCTCACGGACAGCGGCGGGCTGCAAAAGGAAGCGTACTTCTTCAACAAGTACTGCGTCACGATGCGTGACCAGACGGAGTGGGTCGAAACAGTCGAACACGGGTTCAATGTGCTCGTTGGTGCGGACAGGGAAAAGCTTGTTGCTGCTGTCGACCAGGCTTCGGGCAAGCCATTTGTGCGCAATATCGAGTTGTACGGGGGCGGACGTGCCGCCGAGCGCATTGCTGATGATCTCATCGCGAACGTCTGAGCCGAACTGACGCTTATGCGAATCGCGATTCTTACGCAATACTATTTGCCGGAAACGGGTGCGCCCCAAAACCGTCTCCATAGTCTTGCCAGGAATATTGTCGATGCAGGGCATGAGGTGGAAGTCATCACCGCAATGCCAAACTACCCGGCAATGCGCGTCTTCGACGGCTACCGGAGAAAACTCTCGCTGACCGAAGAGATCGATGGTATCCGGGTACGGCGTAGCTGGATCTTTGTCAGCCGCAGCGCAGCTATGCTGCCGCGCCTGGTCAACTATATGTCTTTTGTCGTCACCAGCCTGCTCAACGGATTACGCATGCGGCGCTATGACTACGTCGTATGCGAGTCCCCTCCATTGTTCCTGGGAATATCCGCGGTGCTGCTCGCCTGGAAGTGGCGCGCACGGCTGGTGTTCAATGTGTCCGACCTCTGGCCCGAATCGGCCGAGAAGCTCGGTATGGTTGGCGATGGCCTGGCATTGCGGATGGCCTACCGACTGGAGGCCTGGCTTTATCGCAAGTCTCACCTGGTCACCGGCCAGACACAGGGAATCGTTCGGGATATAAAGGCGCGGTTTCCCGCGGTGCCCGTGACTTGGCTACCCAATGGCGTTGATGGCGACGTGCTTGACGGTGTTTGCCGCGACGAGGACTGGCGTCGCAAGTACAACCTCGAGAACAGGAAAGTGTTCATGTATGCGGGGATTCTCGGGCATGCCCAGGGCCTGGACGTCGTGATTCGGGCAGCGGCGGAATACAAGGACCTCGAGGATATTGCCTTCGTCATCGTAGGCGACGGGCCACTCAGTGACGATTTGCAGGGACTCGCACGAGAGTTGGGCGCTCCCGTCGCGTTTATTCCGAGTGTTCCAAAAAAGAAGGTGTTGTCCATGATTGCCGACGCCTATGCCTATATCGTCCCGCTGAAGCGCCTCGACTTGTTCAAGGGTGCGATCCCATCAAAGATATTCGACCCCTTGCCCCTCGGAGTGCCGATACTGCTTGGGGTAGAAGGCGAAGCCTACGACCTGTTTATTGAGGAAGGACGTGCAGGCCTCTTTTTCGAACCGGAAAACGTGGCCGAGCTATCCGCGGCGATCGGTAAAATCATCAACAATGAGCCACTTCGTGATGAGCTAGGGCAGAATGGCAAGGCGTACGTGCAGCAGCACTTTGACCGGCGGGTGATAGCCGCCGAGTTCCTGCAGAAACTGGAAAATCGCGCCCATGAATGAGCCGGTACTCACTACATTAGACGACCTGTCGCGAGTCGCCCGTTGTCACGCCAGCGCGTTCCCACAGGCTATGGTGAACAAACTCGGGCCGCGCGCCGCGCAAAAAATGCTGGAATGGTATGTGGTGTCGGATCGCGGCGTGTTGTTCCACCTGGAGGACGAAGGCCGGGTAGTGGGGTATTGCGGTGGTATCAAGGTCCACGAATCCGGGAAGCCCGGCGCCTTCACCAGCATTTCACAATACGCGTTTTGGGATTTCGTCCGTGCCTATCTGCGCCGGCCCTGGCTGATGTTGCACAGGGACAACGTCAAGAAATACGCGGGAATCGTCAGGAACATTCTGATTCGGATGGGACTCCGACGCAGGGAGACACCCGTGGATGCCAGCAGGCAGGCGTCTTTCCGACCGAACTGGGGATTGGTGGTTATTGGAGTTGACCAGGAGTTTCGAGGTCGCCGCCTGGGATCGCTCTTGCTCGAGCACTTCGAACGACTCGCCAGGGAGGACGGCGTCGAGATGATTTCCTTGTCGGTAAAAGCCGATAATCAAACCGCTATTTCTGTGTATGATCGCAACGGTTGGCACATGTCGAAGCAGGCTGGTAACAGCGTGCAAATGCAAAAGGTACTATGAGCGACAACGATTTCTTACCGTTCGCGCTGCCCGATATCGGGGAGCAGGAGATCGAGGAAGTTTGTGACAGCATGCGCTCCGGTTGGTTAACGACTGGGCCGAAAGTCAAACAATTTGAAGCGGCATTTGCCGCGTTCATTTCAGCAAAGCACGCGCTTGCCGTTAATTCGGCGACGTCAGGCCTGCACCTCGCACTCGAGGCTATCGGTATCGGTCCGGGCGACCAGGTACTAACCAGCACGCACACATTTACGGCGACAGCCGAGGTGATTCGCTATCTCGGCGCGGATCCTGTGTTCGTCGACATCGACGAAGATACGCTCAACATGGACGTCGCAGCCGTTGAGGCGGCACTGTCCCGGGGTGGCAACGTGAAAGCCATTATGCCGGTGCACATGGCGGGGCAGGCCTGCGACATGACGGCACTATGCCGTTTGGCAAAAGATGCGGGCATCCGCATCATAGAAGATGCAGCGCACGCGTTACCGACCACTTTCAACGGGAAGCGTATAGGGACGATCGGCGATGCGACCGTCTTCAGTTTCTACGCCACCAAGACGCTGGCAACCGGTGAGGGCGGCATGATCACGACGGATGATGATGCGATTGCATCGCGAATCCGAACTATGCGTCTGCACGGTATAAGCCGGGATGTATTTGACCGGTACCAGTCGGACAAGCCGTCCTGGTACTACGAGGTCGTGGCGCCCGGATTCAAATACAACATGCCCGATACAGCCGCGGCCGTGGGTATTCACCAACTTGCGCGTTTGCAGGAGATGAGCGGTCGCCGCCGCGAGATCGCAAACCGTTACTTCGATGCCCTGGCCGACCTGCCGCTCGAACTTCCGGTCCCGATCAACATGGACGACGAGCACGCATGGCACCTTTTTATTATTCGACTGGCCCTCGGACGACTCGACATCGATCGCAATCGCTTTATCGAGCTCATGGCCGAGTGTGGTATCGGCACCAGCGTCCACTTCATACCGCTTCACCTGCAGCCGTATTGGCGCGATAAGTACGAGCTGGTACCTGGTGACTTTCCGGTTGCCACTGCAACTTATGAACGCCTGGTCAGTCTGCCTATTTACTCCAAGATGACGGACGAGGACGTTGAAAGGGTTATCGCGGCAGTCCGCGACATCCTGACGACCCATCGAAAGTAATGCTGAAGCGAATGTTCGATGTTGTTGTCGCCAGTTTGTTGCTGCTGGCGTCATTACCGCTGCAGGTCCTGGCCGCTATCTGGATACTGCTGGACAGCCGGGGTCCCGTGTTATTCCGCCAGCAGCGCGTGGGAAAAGCCGGCGTTCCGTTCGATATCCTCAAGTTTCGCACCATGGTGGCCGCCCGGTCTTCGCAGGGGAGCCTGGTGACGACGGCATCGGATCGTCGAATCACACGAGCCGGTGCGGTCCTGCGCAAACTCAAGATCGACGAGTTGCCGCAGCTCGTGAACGTGCTGCGCGGCGAGATGAGCCTTGTCGGACCCCGGCCGGAAATCCAGCGATTTGTGGACCTGTACCCTGCCGACGTGCGTGCGAAAATTCTGTCGGTCAGGCCCGGTATTACCGACCCGGCGTCAATACTTTTCCGTAATGAGAGCGAGATCATTGACGCTGCTGAAGATCCGGAGTCAGAATACGTCAATGTCGTCATGCCCGCGAAACTGAAACTCTATGAGGAATACGTTGACAACCGCTCTTTTGGAGGCGACCTGATGCTGCTGGCCAAAACTGCGGTCAGTCTTTTTTGGCGCCGCAAGTTCTCGTTGCACAATGGATAATCGCTGTAATAAGAGTAGGTTGCAGTATCTGCATATGGTAAATTATGTTCAATTGCTGGAAATAGCCAGGGGAGACAGGGATGAAGGATGATCCGGGTCGCTATTCTTCATTGCATGCATCCGAGCACGCCGTGCGCAACCGCCTGATTAGCCTACCTCGCCGAACCAAGCAGCTGATGATGCTGCTCGCGGACGCCGTCGGGTTCTTCGGCTGCGTAGCGCTTTCCACCTGGGTGCATCTCACCGACGCCAAAGACGCCAGTGATCTCTCGTTTGCTGCCCTGGGCACCATGGTCGTTGCGCACGTACTGGCAAGGCACCTGGGGTTCTACAGCTCAATCATTCGTTACCTGGGGATGGGACTGCTGGTGGCGGCTGCCTATGTCGCCATTGGCTCGGCGTTAGCGCTTGCTGTAGCTGGTTGGTGGTTCGGCCTGACTGCGCAACCGCTGAAGCTGGCCATTGCCTACGCGGCGTTCTGCGGCCTGTACCTCGTTGGCAGCCGGTATATTGCCCAGTACTTCCTCATGCGCCGGTCGCCGAGCATAAAGAACGTATTGATCTATGGCGCAGGTGAGGCGGGTGCCCGGGTGGTGCACGCGATGCATGGCAACCGGTCATACAGGCCAGTCGCGTTCATTGATGATGACGACACAATGCATGGCAAGCGCATCAACGGAATCCGCGTGTACCCAAGTCCGGCATTGCGACGGCTGATCGATCAGCACCAGGTTGCAGATGTGTTGCTCGCGTTTCCCAGTGCCTCGCGCCGGCGCCGCCAGGAAATCATCTCCTCGCTCGAAGAGTTGTCGGTGCATGTGAAGACGGTGCCCAACTTTGACGACCTTATCAGTGGCAAAGCGCGCGTCGATGAAATCCGCGAGGTCGACGTCGAAGACCTGCTGAGCAGGCCGCCGGTCGCGCCTGATGCATCATTGATGCAGGCTACCCTGCTCGGGAAGTCCGTGATGGTTACCGGGGCTGGCGGCTCTATCGGGGCGGAACTGTGTCGACAGATTCTTCGCGTGCGTCCCAAGACACTTGTACTGTTCGAGCTGTCCGAGGTAGCGCTGTACACGATAGATCAGGAAATGCGTGCGTTATCCAAGAGGCTGGATATCAACACGGAGATTGTGCCCTTGCTGGGGTCTGTGCAGGATTCGGATCGGGTCTACGAGGTGATGCGGCATTTCGGTACCCATACGGTCTATCATGCCGCCGCGTACAAGCATGTGCCCATGGTCGAGCAGAACGTCATAGAGGGCGTCGCCAACAACGTCCTTGGCACCTATCGAACCGCGAAATCCGCAATTCGGGCAAAGGTCGAGACGTTTGTCCTGGTTTCGACTGACAAGGCCGTTAGTCCGACCAGCATTATGGGCGCGTCCAAGCGATTTGCAGAACTCGTTTTGCAGGCGCTCCAGGGCAGCAATAACGGAACGCGATTCGCCATGGTGCGATTTGGCAATGTGCTGGAATCGTCGGGCTCGGTTGTCCCGCTATTTCGCAAGCAGATTCGCGATGGCGGCCCGGTGACGGTGACGCACCCCGAGATTATCCGTTACTTCATGACGATTCCGGAAGCGGCGCAGCTGGTCATTCACGCAGGGGGGCTGGCACATGGCGGCGAGGTATTCGTGCTCGATATGGGACAACCGGTAAAGATTCGCGACCTCGCTATGCGCATGATTCGCCTGATGGGACTGACCGTAAGAGACGACAAAAACCCGAATGGCGACATAGAGATCAGTTTCACCGGTCTGCGGCCGGCAGAAAAACTCTACGAAGAGCTTCTAATTGGTGAAAATGTGTCCGGTACGCAGCACCCGCGGATCATGCAGGCGCGTGAGGACTATGTCGAGAGTGATGTGCTCAGACCGTTGCTGGATGAGCTCGAACAGTCGGTGCGCGACCGTGACGTCGGCCGGGCGAGAGACATTCTCATGCGGACTGTGCAGGAATACTGCCCGACAAACGGCATTGATGACATTGTCTGGGTGGAAACGCAGTCCGTGGAGGCTGGCGCCAGCAAGGTAGTGAATCTGAATCCCGGAGCTACCCGACCGTCGTGAGGTCATGGGGGACTGTGATCTCTGTCGTATTCTCGAGGATCAATATGTGAATTCGATTCCAACTTTGGCGATTTGTCGATCCCACGCGGCTGAATTTTAGGGTGTATCTGATAGTATCCGAACCTGTCTGGTTCATTTCAACATAATGGTGATTAACTCGCCTACGGAGTTCAATGATGAAACTTTCTTTTCGCGCGCAATTGATCGGTCTGCTTGCCTTACTGATTGTTGGCGCTTGCAGTAACAGCCAGGATCCGTTCGTTCCGGTGCCGCCGCCGCCCAGTGGTGATGCGACCCTGAATGCTCTGACGATTTCAGCGGGTGAGCTTTCGCCTGCATTTCAAGCCGGAACCACGGCTTACACGACGACGCTGGGTTTCCTGCACCAGGACGTCAGTGTGACGGCTTCGATTAACGACCTGGGTGCGACAGCCACGGTGAACGGCTCGCCGCTCACCTCAGGCCAGCCAAGCGACCCGCTATCGCTGGCGGACGGTGCCAACGCGATAGACATCGCGGTTACCGCCGCGGACGGCTCGGTCAACACGTACACAATCACCGTTACGCGTGAGTCTGCCAATGAATTTGCGCAGTCAGCGTATATCAAGGCATCCAATACCGATGCATCAGACTCGTTCGGTGGTAATGCGGTCTCGCTTGACGGCGATACTCTCGTCGTGGGGTCGCGTCGGGAAGACAGTGCAAGCACGGGCATCAACGGAGACGAGGCTGACAACACCGCGGTCGATTCAGGTGCTGTTTACGTCTTTACGCGTGACGCGGCGGGTACGTGGAGCCAACAGGCTTATATCAAGGCCTCGAATGCCGAGGCCGGCGACGAGTTTGGCTGGACCGTATCGGTGAGCGGAGATACGTTGGCCGTAGGTTCGTTTGGTGAGGACAGTGCGGGCACCGGAGTTGGCGCTGACGAGGCGGATAATACCGCAGCAAACGCTGGCGCAGCCTATGTGTTCACGCGCGACGGGGCCGGCATGTGGAGCCAGCAGGCCTATATCAAGGCGTCGAACGCCGAAGCTGGTGACCAATTCGCGCAACGGCTCGCCCTTAGCGGCGATACGCTGGCGGTAAGTGCGCGCCGCGAAGATAGTGCGAGTGTCGGGGTGAATGGAGACGAATCCGACAACTCGGCGGTCGATTCAGGTGCCGTGTATGTCTTCACGCGTGACGGCGCTGGCGTGTGGACCCAGCAAGCGTACCTGAAAGCATCGAATACAGATGCCGGTGACGAGTTTGGCGGTGCCATAGCCGTGCACAATGATCTGCTCGTAGTTTCGGCGAAGAACGAGGATGGGGCTGGTACGGGTATTAATGCCGATGATTCCGACAACACGGCGCTAAATGCCGGCGCGGCGTATGTCTTTGCGCGCGACGGCGCAGGGACATGGAGCCAGGCGGCCTACGTCAAGGCATCCAACACGGAAAATGGCGATGAGTTCGGCAGGGCAGTGGGTGTTCACGGTGATTTGCTGGTGGTGTCGTCTATGAACGAGGATGGTGCTGGCACGGGTATTAACGCTGACGAATCCGATAACACGGCCGCCAGCGCCGGGGCCGCGTACGTATTTGCTCTCGACGGTGCGGGTACCTGGAGCCAGGAAGCATACGTCAAGGCTTCCAACACGGACGCCGGAGATCAATTCGGTAATACTGTGTCTCTATACGGGGATATCTTAGTTGTAGGCGCATGGCTCGAGCGGAGTCTCGCGACCGGTATCAACGGAGACCAGAGCAACACCGCAATGGATAAAGTCGGCGCGGCATACGTTTTCATTCGTGATGACGCGGGTACCTGGGCACAACAACTCTACGTCAAGAGTTCCAACATGGACGAGGGTGATGTGTTCGGCTCTGTCAGCGTAGGCGGAACGACTATTGCTGTAGGTGCCAACGGCGAAGACAGTGCAGCTACCGGCGTAGACGGGGACCAGTCTGACAATAGTTCAAGCGTATCGGGAGCGGTCTACGTCTTTGACTGATATCGTTTCTCTGACAGCCTTGTAGCGTTTTTTCCGCCAGTGCCCAACGGTTCTGGCAGATCAGGGCTCGAAAGTGAGTTGGAAAAGCCCCGGCCTATGCCGGGGCTTTTTTGGTTGGGTCCTGGGTGGACTGCCCGCGCTCCGACTCGCGTCAGTGACGGTCGGCAGAATAAGCCCGACGACTTTCTCATGCATGGGTGATCAGCACGCCGTTCTCAAAGATAGTGAAAGAGATGGCGACAGCAGACCTTGAATTGACCAAACGCTCGGCCTTACCCCAAGAGGCGGAGTACGACGTCCGCGATTCCCAGGAATATGGGGCGGGGCTTTGACCAGAGTTATTCGTAGCGGGTCACAGTGGATGGGTTGTATCGGCAACTTGCCGCCGGCTCTTTGCGGATGGCATCAAACCCATAGTGGCCGCGCAATCGGCCTGTCCTGGGTTCGTCGTGCATTTACCCGAAACACGCGCCACGATCGATGCCAGAGGACAGTTTCCTAACCGGGCTTATGGGCATCAAGATGTGCCAAGCCTACCGTCAGCGATAGGGCCTCGATGTCATGTTAGTGCTGCCGACCAACCCGTAGGGGCCGGGCGACAACTTCGATCTTCAGAACTTGCCTGTACTACCTGCGATCATGCGCAAGTTCCATGAGGCCAAAGTGACAGGTGCTTCGAAGGTGAAATCGAGTTCGATACCAGCAAGCCGGACGGCACGCCGCGCCAGCTGCTGGACACGGCCAGATTGACAGAGCTCGGCTGGCAGCCCTCCATTGAGCTGGAAGAAGGCATAGCCCGGACCTACGAGTGGTACTGCGAGCCCCCATTAGGGGCTCGCATATTTATCACTCGTCCCTGACCACTCGCAGTTCAACGCGGCGGTTCGTCGCGCGGCCATCGGCCGTCGTGTTATCCGCAATCGGTTGAGATTCGCCGTAACCCCGATACGACAGGCGGGTCGGGTCGACGCCATAGCGGATCAGGTAGTCGTAGACCGTCTTCGCACGTCGGTCGGACAGACCCTGGTTGTCGATGACACTGCCCTGGTCGTCAGTATGGCCGGCGACCTCAATCTGCAGATAGTCGTTCTCGATCAAGGTGACCGCGAGATCCTGAATCAGGCGCTCAGCACCTGCCAGGAGCAGGTCAGAACCCGACTGGAAGTTAACGCCCGGCAGATTGATCACGTCGCGGATTTCGCAGCCGTATTGATCGACTCGACGCGCATTCGGACGGGTACCAGGGCACCGATCCAGATGGTCCGGCACGCCGTCGGCATCCGAGTCGTTCTCGCAGCCAAACTCGTCCACGCGGGCACCTGGGCGCGAGCCCGGGCAACGGTCTTTCTCGGTCGTCACGCCGTCTCGATCGCTGTCCAGCGAGCAGCACGGGAGGTCACAGCTACGCCTGGCGGCGTATCCGGGCACTCGTCCCACATGTCCAGAACGCCGTCGCCATCAGTGTCTTTGGGTAGATCGTCGCGTCGGCGCGGTCCGCCAAAGCGATACTCGAGGCCAAGCGTTGCGATGAAGTCGATGAAATTGAAGTCCTGCTCATAGGCAAGTCGCGCACGATACTCGTTCCGAATGGAGAATCGGCTTTGCCCCAGACGCCATTTGAAGCCGGCACCGAGCGTGGCGGATGGACGATTCTCGTCGCCGCCACCGTTTTCGCTGACACCGAGGTATCCGATACCCGCGGTAATATAAGGCGCGAAGGGACGATTGCGGTCGTAGAAGGCCAGTACGTTGGCGCTGATGTCGAGGTGCGTTTCGCTATCCCTGACAAACGAACCGTTACGCAGATAGAAGCCATCCATATCGGAGTATCCGAGTTGGCCCTCAAGCGTCAGGTGATCGGTCCAGTCATAGCCCGCATTGATCTGTAGCCCTGCTATCCCGTCATCCGTTCGCCTGTCTGGGTCGTCATCGAAATAGATGACGGATCCCGATACGTACCATGGGCCATAAAGTCCGGGTGTCAGGGCACTCGTTGTGCCGCCCGCCGTATCGCGCTGCAACGGACTGGTCCCGCCAAAGTCGTACTCGACACCGAGCGTGGCGAGGAAGTCCGTAAAATTGTTGTCCTGTTCGTAGGCTAATCTGAAGCGATACTCGTTCCGAACGGAGTATCTGCTTTGCCCAAGACGCCATTTGAAGCCGGCACCCACCGACGCAGATGGCCGGTTTTCGTCGCCGCCACCATTGAAGTCCACGCCCAGGTAGCCAACGCCCGCCGTCAGGTACGGCGCAAAGTTACGATTGCGGTCGTAAAAGGCAAGCAGGTCGAAACCGAGATCGAAATGCGTCTCGCTGTCGCGGACGAAGACGCCATTGCGCCGGTAGAAAGCGTCGATATCTGCGTAGCCTAGATGGCCTTCTAATGTCAGATGATCGGTCCAGTCATAGCCCGCATTGATCTGCAGGCCGGAGAATCCGTCGTCAGTATTGCGCTCCGGCGCACCATCGAAAAACAGTCCCGACACTGCAACGTGCCAGGGACCGTAAAGTCCCGGCGCTGACGTGGCCGAAGAACCGTCCGTGCCACTGCGTTGGAACAGGTTCGGACCGTCAAAATCGTACTGCGCGCCCAACATG
Source organism: uncultured Woeseiaceae bacterium (assembly GCA_945787845.1). Lineage (GTDB taxonomy): Bacteria > Pseudomonadota > Gammaproteobacteria > Steroidobacterales > Woeseiaceae > UBA1847. Next base: position 12,886 of record CALZJH010000028.1, read on the forward strand.
AAGATACCGTCAACAAGGTTGCGGTCGTCTTCGTAGGCAAGGCGGGCGCTATACTCGCCGCGCAGCGACCAGCGGCTTTGGTACGGCCGCCATTTGAAACCGACGCCGAGCGAACCCGAGGGGCGGTTCTCCTCACCACTGATGTTGTAGTTGACGCCGAGGTAGCCGAAACCAGCCGAAACATAGGGTGCGAAAGGGCGGTCGCGATCGAAAAAGGCAAGCAGGTTGGCGCTGAGGTCGAGGTGGGTTTCGTAATCTCGGACAAATACGCCGTTCTGGCGATAGAAACCGTCGATTTTTGAATAACCGAGAGCGCCTTCCAGCGTGAAGTTATCTGAGAAATCCCACCCCAGCGCGAACTCTGCCCCGCCCAAAGCATCGTCAATCAGGCGATCGGGGTCGTCGTTCGTGAATACGAGACCGCCCGAGACATACCAGTTGTCGGATTGTGCGTGCACGGTGGTAGCCACCGACATCGCTAAAAAGAGGGTGAACAATCGCCCAAGATTTGTCATTTCATCGTCTCTACAAGCGGTGCGAAAAGCCTGATTTCCGTAAGGTTATCAGGTTCTGGGCTGAATTTTATGTGAAGTAGGTCAATAAGAGAAACCTCGCTTGAAATTAGGATATAAGGTGCGGATTCACGTCACAGTACAAATTGCGACCCACGCCCTTATCGCAACAGTCATACTCGCCTGTATAATCCGCCTCTGCACCAACTCCCGGAAAAGCTAACAAAATGCGCCTTACAATATTTGGATCCGGCTATGTCGGCCTCGTTCAGGGTGCCTGCATGGCCGAAATGGGCAACCACGTGGTCTGCTACGACATCGACGCCGACAAGATTGCCCGTCTCAACCGCGGTGAAATCCCGATTTACGAGCCGGGCCTCAAGGCCTATATCGAGCGCAACGTCGACGCAGGCCGCCTCGAATTCACGACCGACGTCAAGCAGGCCGTAGACCATGGGTTGTTCCAGTTCATTGCCGTGGGAACGCCGCCGGATGAGGATGGCTCCGCCGACCTGAAGCACGTGCTGGCCGTCGCGCGGGCAATCGGCGAGAACATCGATGAGTACCGGGTGGTTGTCGACAAATCGACGGTGCCGGTGGGCACGGCCGACAAGGTCAAGGCAGAAATTGAGCGGGTGCTTAAGGACCGCGGTACCGCGGTCGAGTTTGATGTCGTGTCGAATCCGGAGTTCCTCAAAGAGGGCGCCGCGATCAGCGATTTCATGAAGCCGGACCGCATCATCGTCGGCACCGACAATCCGCGCACAACGGAACTGCTGAAGTCGCTCTACGAGCCGTTCAATCGCAATCACGACCGCCTGATCAGCATGGATGTCCGCTCCGCCGAGCTGACCAAGTACGCTGCCAACGCGATGCTGGCGACCAAAATCAGCTTCATGAACGAACTGGCCAACCTGGCCGAGAAGTTCGGGGCCGATATCGAGGCCGTACGCGTGGGCATCGGCTCGGACCCGCGTATCGGCTATCACTTCATTTACCCGGGCGCCGGCTACGGCGGATCGTGTTTTCCAAAAGACGTGCAGGCGCTCGCGCGGTCGGCCGGCGACTGCGGCTACGACGCGGAGCTGCTCAATGCCGTCGAATCCGTGAACCTGCGCCAGAAGCGCCGGCTGTTTGAGAAACTCAGTCAGCACTACGGCGGGGACCTCAAGGGCAAGACCATCGCCCTGTGGGGGCTGTCGTTCAAACCCAATACGGATGACATGCGCGCCGCGCCCAGTCGGGTCCTGATGGAGTCGCTGTGGGAGGCGGGCGCGACAGTTCGGGCCTATGATCCGGAGGCGATGGACGAAGCCAGGCGAATCTACCCCGATCAGGCTGGGCTGACCTTCTGCGATTCGGCCTACGAGACGCTGGACGGTTGCGACGCACTGGTCATCGTGACGGAGTGGCAGGAGTTTCGCAGCCCGGATTTCGGTGAGGTCAAGGACAGGATTGCCGACGGCGTGATCGTCGACGGCCGCAACCTCTACGAGCCCGAGACCGTTGAAGGACTTGGATTGAAGTACTACGCCATCGGACGAGGACGAACCTAACACTGTAGGAGCCCGCCTTGCGGGCAATTGCAGCGATTAATTCTATGACCCAGATACTTCCTGTCATTCTTTCCGGAGGATCCGGCACCCGCTTGTGGCCGACCTCACGTTCGATGTATCCCAAGCAGCTCCTGGCGCTCGCGAGCGACTTCACGATGCTGCAGGCTACGGCGCTGCGCGTGGCCGATCTGCCCGGCGTCGCGGATTCCTGCCTGGTCATCTGCAATGAAAGCCATCGATTCACCGTCGCCGAACAGCTACACGAGATCGACAGGCCCGCGCAGATCATTCTGGAGCCGGAAGGACGCAACACGGCACCGGCAATCGCCCTGGCGGCATTTGACGCCCTGGAAAACCACGGTGACTGCCTGCTGCTGGTGATGCCGGCCGACCACGTCATCGAAGACGCGTCCGCCTTTGCCCGGGCCGCCGACATCGCCGCCAAGGCGGCGGACGAAGGCCACATGGTGACGTTCGGCATCGTCCCTAAGCAGCCTGAAACCGGCTACGGGTATATCAAGGCAGGCGCAATCGACGGCCAGGCAGCCCCTGTTCAGGCATTCGTCGAGAAACCCGACCTCGCGACG
>CALZJH010000029.1 GCA_945787845.1 uncultured Woeseiaceae bacterium
AGAAGAAGCCGCTGCGTCGCCTCGCTGTCGAAGCGACGGGTCTGACCAAAAGTTTTGATGACGGCCCGCTTTTTGAGAACCTGGACCTCACCATCGAGGCGGGTTCGCGCGTCGCGATTCTGGGTCAGAACGGCATCGGCAAGACGACGCTGCTGCGTTGCCTGCTGCAGGAACTCGAGCTGGATAGCGGCGAGGTCAAGTGGGCGGAGAATTCGCAGCGCGGCTATTTCGCCCAGGACAACGCGCACGAGTTTGAACACGACATCAGCCTGTTTGACTGGATCACGCAGTGGCAGCCGACCGGCTCACCCGAGCAGTTGCTGCGCGCCACGCTCGGTCGCATGTTGTTCTCGAGAGACGACAGTGAGAAGTCCGTGAAAGTCGTATCGGGTGGCGAGCAACGTCGCTTGATGTTCGGCAAGCTCGCGTTGCAGGAGCCGAACGTGATCATCATGGACGAGCCGACCAATCACCTCGACATGGAATCGATCGAGGCGCTGAATCTGGCGCTCGAGAACTACGCCGGAACGCTGATCTTCGTCAGCCATGACAGGGATTTCGTATCGTCACTGGCCACGCGCATCATCGAAATGACGCCCGACAGGATCATCGACTACTCGGGCACCTACGACGAGTACCTGCGTTCGCAGGGGTTGATTGAGAGGACTCGGGCTGCCTGAGTTATTCAGTTGTTAATGTTTGGCGGCTATCTTGCTACTGACCATTGCACTTCAAGGGTTTGAGAAGAACCTCACAATTTCCACCATCGCCTCTGTATCGAACTTACAGTAGCGCAGCAGCTGTTCTTCGAGTTCCAGCTTCCGGATCATGTCGGTCTCGGGGTTAATCGCCTCAAGAAAGCCATCTGATGCGCCGGTGCCTTCCTTGATGCCTTCCAGGTTCGAATAATCCATGTCCGGGTTGATCGTCGGCATCACAGCCTTGATGGACCAGGAACCAAGCATGTCCGGATGGTAGTAGTGCGTTTTCACAAGGGGATGCAGGTCGTACAAGCGATCGACTATCCGCCGCAACGGCTTGGTGAGATCCGGGAACATCTCGATGAGGCCATTGATAACGGTCCGCTCGTAGCTCGTGTACATCAGGACAGGCCCCGAGTCTCCGAGGCAGTCAATCATCTTTTCAGCGAGCGCCCGCACAGGCGGGTCACCGGACAAATCGAGGAACTCTTCGTGACGCATTCTATCGGGGCTGCCGTCACCTGATCCGTCGTCGATATGGCATGACCATTGGATCGGAATCGCCGCGTACGGCCGGGTACCGGGCCAGATCGGCACGGCCGGACCGATGGTTTCAAAATCGAGGTAGTAGCGTGGATACGGCAATGCGGCCAGTTCCCGAGCAGCACCGTCCAGGATTTCCGGCTCGCCGGAACATGTCACCTCATGTATGCGCTGCTGTGTTTCCGCGGATATGTCTGCGGCATCGACGTCGCGTATGTCTTTGCACCCCTGGGCCACGTACTCGGCCAGTTTCGCCCGGCTGCCCCTGAGTCCGATAATCGGGTACCTGGCGTTCATAGGCCAGCAGTGATTGATGAACTGACACTCATACGGGCTGGTGCATTGCGACCCGACAACGACATTTGGCAGTGGACCGGTAACAGCCTCTCGCGCTTTGACAAGCAGCTCGAGGACGGTCGGTTCGAGCAGTCTGACCTCGTCGGTCAGGTCGTTCTCGCGCAACAGCCCGTCGTAATTGCCATCGCCCGCGTACACGAACCGGTTGTTGATGTGCGCCAGCGATATGGAAGTGACATTGATTCCGGAGCAACGCAACACCCAATCCTGGATGGCGCAATCGAGGATGTGATAGTCCTTCACGGACGTTGAGGCCTTGACCTCCACTATGCGCCAACTGTCACCGACTGGAATCATTACGTCGACACGGACGAGAACATTCTCATGACGAAACGTCGCCTCGAAGATCGGGAAGTCTGCGCCGCCTTCTATCAGCCGACGAGTCTCGGCCTCCATCGTCTTGAAGTTAAATTCGATTTCGACTGAGTCTGCAGTGCCATAGTGCTGTTGGGCGATGGCACCGACCTGGTGGCCAGTGGCGAACAGTGATTCGGTCAGGTCCGAGACTTCGCCGAGCTCCGGGTGGTGTTTCTCCAGATGGAGCTTCTTGGGACACTGCCAGGCGGAGATCAGGCGGGATTTGGAGAGATAGGGTTTCGTTACCAGTCCTTCAGTGGTATAGCCAAGTCTTTGTTGTTGTTATTTTTTTGTTGCCGAATTCTCGCACAAATTGGTGGCTGTGTGTGTTACCGGATCCTAATCATCTTCGTATTTACTGCTAAGGTGTTACCCATGTTCCCGGTCAGCACCTAGTACACCCCCAATGCTTCCCCGCATCCTGCTTGGCACCGCGTTGATTCCTGACACTGACAAGGAGATGCAGCTGTTCCAATCCGGCGACCTCTTCTCGATCAAGATCCCCGGCCGCGGCGATCTGATGAACAGCCGTATGCACGGCTCTGAAAAGGCCCTCGCAGACCTCGCATGCGAAAAGCTCGGCGACAACACGAAACCGCGGCTGCTGATCGGTGGGCTTGGGATGGGGTTTACTTTAGCGGCAGCCCTGAAGGCGGTCGGCCCCGATGCCGAGGTGGTCACCGCCGAGCTCGTGCCGGAAGTGGTCGAGTGGAATCGTACGCTGATCGGCGCGCCAGCCGGCGATCCAATGAGTGACAAGCGCAGCCGCGTCGTCCTCGGTGATGTTGCCGATATCATTCGGCAGGAGCCCGCTGGTTTCGACGCTATCCTGATGGACGTGGACAACGGCCCCGAAGCACTGATCCGCCGGGAAAATAACTGGCTATACGGCGCCGCCGGTCTGCGGGCCACCCGCGCTGCGCTGCGTTCGCGCGGCGTACTGGCGGTCTGGTCTTCGAGCCAGGATCGCGCCTTCAGCAAACGGCTTCGACAAGCCGGCTTCGACGTGCGGGAGCACGTGGTGCGGCCGCATCGAGCCGGCAAGGGACCGCGCCATCACATTTGGATCGGTACCTAGTCGCCCCGCCTACCTGAGCTCTTGCGACGCAAGAAAATCCCGGGTGATCTGTAGCGAGTAATCGGCCGCCTTGAATCCGAGCTCCTCCAGGTATTCATCAACCTTCCCGGTGAACGCATAGCTGTAATGGAACGGGATAGCACCCGGTTTGCTCTCATTCACATACTTGATGAGAGAACTCGTGCAGTTGTTGCTGGCGGTGTTATACCAGCGCGGCACAGACGCGAGGCTCTGGGTTTCTCTCGCAAATTTCGAGAATATTCGGGAACGATACTCCGCTGGGATTTCAAGCCGGTAGCGAGTAAGCGGATAGTCCAGGTACTGTACTCGCCGTGTGACGAGGTCCTGTTCCGTTGCCCAGATGTGCGTTATTTCAAAGGAGCGGAGCGCTCCTCCAATAATCGAGTACTCCTCGCCCTGTTCGCGCCGGGTTTCAACCGACAAGCCCAGGTAGCGTCCGCGTTCGTAACTCTCATCGAATTCGAAAACCAGAAATGTGTGCGCTATCAGCCCGGACGTGCTGAGCTGTTGCTCGTACATCCACATCGCGACGATGTCCTTTGGATCGAACGAGGCATCGAAGTATTTCTTGGACGAGATTGAACTGATCGCATAGTTCCAGTCACGAATCTGAGTGAGCGTCACAGCCTCGTCATTCGAAATCTCTACGCCCGCGAGGATGCTGACGTCTTCGTCCCAGATACGGCTTAAAGATGGCTCGCGCAGAGAGACGAAAACCAGCAGCGCCAATGCAACCACTAGAAGGGCCAGTAGTGTCCTTCCAAGTGCTTTCTTCATTTAGATTGGCTTCATGCGATTGCGGAGGTGCCAATCATGGAGGAAACCTATGCGGATAACGTCACTATGCTAGTGCGCCCGAAGGACGAACAGTCAAGCCCGTCGTCAGCTCAGAAATGCCAGACGATGCCCACGCTCAGCATGGCCACGTCATCACTGTCCTCGATGTCGTAAATCTCGTATTCGCCACGAACCTCCACAGAGGCGAGACCGAATTTTACGCCCACGCCATAGGCTGGGTCGGTGCCATCGTCAGAACCGGCATCGAAACCGTCAATATTGAAAGACGCATCCCACGAGATCACACCGTATTTGGCAAAAACGCCCAACGGACCAATATCGATACCCGCTGTGCCGAAACCGGCAAAACCATTGGCGTCAACCTCGATCTGTGAGCCCGCCACGTCACCGGACGGTGCGCCGAAATCGACGTAGTTCGCCTCAAGACCGAGTGTGATCACGGCGAAGTCGAACTCGTAGCCGACCAGGGCTTTAAAGCCGAAATCTTCCTCGTCGAACGCGGCCGGCACTGCCGGCGTGCCCGCATCAAGATCGATGTAGGACTGCCCGATACTGCCACCGATGTAAGCATCCGCCTGCGACTCGGCAGGTGCGAATACCATGAATGACAGCAGAAGTGCCGCCGTTACTGACCATGGTGCACGGCGATTTGCCAGGAATTCTTGAATCATGTTCTTGCTCCCAAATTTGCCCAAGCGCTCTACGTCATCCGGCGCTAATTCCTCATTTGGACGAAAATTCGGGGCAAAATCCGGCACTGGTTCAAGGTTTTAGGGTGCGCACTTCGTGCGTCTGTCGCCGCCACGCGGCTCGGTTGAACCACCGACACGCGGATTCTCAGTCCACTACTCCGACTCCCAGGACAGCAATGCATACTCCGGAAACACCAGCTGAATATCCTCATCCCCCTCGGACACGCGTCGCTGTGCCTCATCCCGGAGTTCACGAAGAGCGTCCGGGATGGCCATCCTGAAGTCGCGCAACTCATCCCAGCTCGCATCGAAGTCCTCAGGCCTATTGCCCGCTACGGTTGCCTCTAGCATCGGACCCACAACGGCGTAGCCGGCGGCCACCCGCTCCGCCAGTTGCTGTTCGAACTGATCTATCTCCGCATAGAGTTGCCGCAGCTGGGCGGAATCCGCCCTGGGATCTGCGACTGGATCGCTCATCGCCCATTTTTCGAAGTATTCAACAGACGACGTCATTTCGATGTTGAAGGCATTGCCCCAAATGTGGCGGTCCTCGTCATTGACTAAAACCCGACTCGATGGATCGATGATGAGTACTGTTGGGGTTGCGTAGTGGTGGGCCATGCCAAATTGCTGCACCACCTCCCTGCCCTGCTCGTAAAACCCGACGTCAACGAATACCAATTCGTAGTCTTCTTGAATGACTTCTGCCAGCGGCGAGTGATGCAGCCGTGACGCCAACGCGCGTGAATCATGGCACCAGTTCGCTCCCAGGACGACCAGTGCGAGTCGGTCGCTGTCGTGCGCACGACCAAGTGCTTGCTGCACATCGGCAAGAGGATCTGCGGAAGGCAGGTACAGACGGCCATCCGGGTCCGTATCCGCGCCTAAGCACATGACGAGCGCGGCTATAAATAGCAGACGAGAATACAAACGTGGCATAGTTCTTCTTTTCCCTGGGGCTGAATTGGTGACAACCACATTGAAACGCATTACCGCTCTACTGACCACCGCCACGGCGCTGTTATTGCTGCCGCCACTCGCATTAGCAGATGAATCAACAACGCTACAGGCCATCATGCAGGGCCTGCGTGACAACCTCGTCGAGATTGCGGATGGCTTGCTGACGGACGATCTGGAGCTGGTTGAGCGCGGAGCGACCGGCATTGCGAATCATCCACGCATTCCGCCGGAGCAGGTTCAGCTCGTTGCCCGTGAGTTAGGTGAAGAAATGCCGGCCTTCAAACAGTTCGACATGCATGTGCATGATCTCGCCGTGGAAATTGGCGCCGCCGCCCGGGCGGGCGACAAGACTGCAGCAATCGGCAAATTCCAGGGAATGATTGATGGCTGCCTGGGCTGTCACATCGCCTACAAGGATCGCGTTGCAAACGTGCTACGACCTGCCGGCCCGGCGCAGTGAACAGGGTCACCGCTTTAATCATCGTGTTGTTGCTGCCATTGGCAGCCAACGCCGACTGGTTCGACGAGATCCGCGACGGCGACGACAAAGAAGCGCTCTATCGCACGCTCTACTACATGCCCAAAGGTGGCGACCTGCACAATCACCTCTCGGGCGCCGTCTTCTCCGAGTGGTGGTACGAGCTGGCACTGGCCCAACGAGAACGCGGGTACGAGTACTACACCAAGGTTCGTATCAGCAACTGCCGCGATTTCGGCGGTAACGCATTCACGCGTGCCCCTTATTTCCTGCTCTTCCGGAATATCTCCGCGCTCGAATACGCACAGCTCGACGAGTGTGAGCAGGGCGAGTACAAGCGACTCGCGGACCTCGACGAGAACGAAAAGGCCGCCTGGATGAACGGCATCCGGCTCGACAAGCCCTGGGAGGGCCGCGAGGAATTCTTCTCAACCCACTGGCAGCGACTCAACGCCCTCACCCGCAACCCGTGGCTGCAGGCGGAAACGATGGTGAAGAATATGCAGGCCTATGCCGCAGAAGGCGTGGCCTATGTCGAGTACCAGATGGGCGCCAGCTCGTACGAGGGTCCGAACGGCGAGACCATCGATGCGCCGCAAGCGTTCGATATCCTGCGCGAGGCGATGGCGCGCAAGGACGTTCGGGATCTTGGCGTCACCGTGCGTTTCCAGCTCGCCATCCTGCGCTTCCTGCCGAACGCCGAAGACCAGCTGCGGCGCGTGTACAAGCTCGTGCACGAGAACCCCGACCTGCTCGTCGGCGTCAACATGGTCGGCCGCGAGGACAATGGCAAGGGCCACCCGGCCCAATTCCTTCCGACCCTGCGTGAGCTACGGCAGCAGTACAGTGGTGTTCGGCTCTCGATCCACGCCGGCGAGGTGGATGAACCCAACTCGCACGTGCGCGACACCTTGTTGCTCGGAGCCGATCGCATCGGCCACGGACTCAACCTGATCTCGGATGACGACACCTTGCTACTGATGCGGGACGGGCCTTACCTCGTCGAGATCAATCTCATCAGCAACCTGTTGCTTGAGTACGTGAACGACTATTCCGAACACCCGTTTCCCGAGTACCTGCGCACCGGGATACCGGTCGCGTTGTCGACTGACGATCGCGGTATGTGGGAGTCGACGATGACCGACGAGTTCTACGTAGCTGCTACCGAGTTCAGGCTGTCATGGGAAGAGATCAAGACGCTGGGTCGAAACTCCCTCGAACATGCGTTCATTTCAGAAGAGAACAGGGAACGAATGCTGCGCGAGTACAACGAACGCATTCTCCGCTTCGAACGCCAGATGCAGCGCCGCGGGGTCGCGCAACTCGGGCCTATGCCGGAGACTCGTGGCTTCGTCTGTAATCGCTACGGTCTCTGCAAGTAAGGGACCAGCGACACACGAATTTTCACCCTAGCCTTAATTTTTTCCCCAGCAATAGGAACGAAATGCCGCTTTCCGGCATCTAATCTGTAATTCGGGGATCTGGGGGGATCTTTTTGTGCGCTCATTCGGACTAATCACGGCACTTTTCCTGTCGCTGGCAAGCCCGCCGCTTTACGCCACCACGTTCCTGCCCGACCTGCCCAGCACCACGGCCACCATCCACATTGACGGCATCATGGACGACGCGGCCTGGGCCGACGCCATCCCGATCAAGATTAATATCGAGACGCGCCCGGCCGAGAACACGCCCGCGCCTGTCGAGACCACGGCCTACCTGGTCGAGGACGGCCAAAGCCTCTACATCGCCTTCGACGCGAAGGACCCGGAGCCGCACAAGATCCGTGCGTACCTGCGCGATCGCGATTCGGCCTGGAACGACGATTTCGTCGGCATCGTCATCGACACCTACGGTGACGAGCGGCGTGCGTTCGAGTTCTTCGTCAACCCACTCGGCGCGCAGATGGACCTCACCAATGACGACGTCAACCAGCGTGAAGACGAGTCCTGGGACGCGATTTGGGATTCCGCCGGCAAGATCAACGAGGACGGCTATATCGTCGAGATCGAGATCCCGCTGAACCAGTTACGCTTCCCGAACGTCGACGGCAAGCAGACCTGGGGCGTCGACCTGCTGCGCTTCTACCCGCGCGATCACCGCTATCGCTTCTCGAACAACACGCAGGATCGCAGCGTCAACTGCTACCTGTGCCAGTTCCAGAAGATCCAGGGCCTCGAGGGCGTCGAGCCAGGCCGAGACCTCGAGGTCGTGCCGACCCTGACGGCCCTGCAGTCCAGCACCACCGACGACGCAGGCGTTGTGCCACTCAGCTCGGACAGCGTCGATGCTGAAGTCGGCCTCAACGTGCGCTGGGGCATCACGCCCGACCTCACGGCCAACCTCGCGATCAACCCGGATTTCTCGCAGGTCGAAGCCGATGCCGCGCAGCTCGACATCAACAACCAGTTCGCCCTGTTCTTCCCCGAGAAACGGCCCTTCTTCCTCGAGGGCGCCGACTACTTTCGCACGCCGGTCCGGGCCGTGTTCACGCGCACCGTGGCCAACCCCAGCGCCGGCACCAAGCTGACCGGCAAGCGCGGCAAGAACACGTTTGGCGTATTCCTTGCGCAGGACGATCTGACCAACCTGATCTTCCCGGGCGCAACGAGCTCCGATTCCGAGTCGCTCGCGCAGGAGAACACCGCATTTGTCGGCCGTTACTCGCGCAGCTTCGGTGAGTCATCCACGGTCGGTGCGCTGCTCACCTCACGCACCGGCGATGACTACCACAACACCGTCGGCGGCTTCGACCTGCGCTGGAAGATCAACGACCAGCACAGCGTGCGCGCCCAGTACCTGCGCTCGGATACCGAGTACCCGCTGGATATCGCCACCGAGTTCGATCAGCCGCTCGACAGTTTTGACGGCCACGCCGCGCACGCGGGCTACGACTACGACTCACGCAACTGGTTCGCCTTCTTGCGCCACGTCGAGCAAAGCGCGGGCTTTCGTGCCGACGCAGGCTTCGTACCGCGTGTCGACATCTCCCAGCAGGTGGTCGGCCTGGGACGTATCTGGCACGGCGATGAAGACAACTGGTTCTCGCAGATTCGCCTGAGCGGCGACTGGGACATCGCCCACGACGACCAGGGTCGCCTGCTCGAACGGGAAGTCGAGGCCTACCTGAACGTCAGTGGTCCAATGCAATCGCACTTCGAAATCGGCGCCCTCAACCGCGACACGCTGGCCAACGATGTCCTGTTCGAGGAGACCAAGTTGAGCGCCTTTGCCGAGTTCCAGCCGCGCGGCGGCCTGCTGCTTGGCGTCTGGTCGCGCGTCGGCGACCAGGTCGACTTCGACAACACCCGCCTCGGTGACGAGGTGCGCATCGACCCGTTCGTGCGCTGGAACGTCAACCGCCATCTCCTGCTGCGCTATGACGGCGTGTTCGTCAAACTCGACACCAAGGACGGCGCCAGGATCTTCGACGCGGCCGTGCATGACGTACGCCTCACCTGGCAGTTCAGCATGCGGAGTTTCCTGCGCCTGACCACCCAGTTCCAGGACATCGAGCGTAACCAGGCGTCCTACACCGACACCGTCGACAGCCGCAGCCGCGACGTCGGCCGGCAGCTCCTGTACTCCTACAAGATCAATCCGCAGACTGTCTTCTTCCTTGGCTATTCCGACTCGCTCATCGACGACGATAATCTGAGCGGTTTAACCACCACCGATCGCACCTGGTTCATGAAGATTGGCTACGCCTGGACGCCCTGAGTGGGGCCCATGCCGGAGACTCGCGGCTCTCGCTGTAAGGCGCCGACAGGGAACCATCACCTTTTCATCGGACATCGCCTATTGCGCCCATTAACCTCAGGAGTAATATCAGGTTATCGAATCCGACCAACCACGGAGATCGCAGCAATGAAAGCCCGACAGAATGTAGTAATAACCGCCATGGCGATGCTGGTCGCAGCAGGCTGCAGTGCGACCCACCACGCCCAGGACGTCCGCGCAGCCGACGATACTGACCGGGTTACGGTTGGCACGGTGCAAAAGGAGATTACTCTCGGCATGTCCGCCGCTGATGTCGCCGCTGTACTTGGCTCCCCAAACATCGTAACGACCGAGGAAGAGCGCCAGGAGACCTGGATTTACGACAAGATTTCGAGTGATGTCACCTACTCGCGCAGCAGTGGCACGGTCGTCGGGCTGATATTCGGCGGCTCGGGCGGCGGTGTCGGTGCCGGATCGACCGATGCGGGCTCGACCTCCAGCTCGCAGCGCACGCTAACTGTCATCATCAAATTCGACACTAACAGCAAGGTTCGAGACTTTTCCTACCATACGTCGAGGTTCTAATGCGCCTCGCCGCGTACTCACTGCTGATGGTTGGGAGCCTCTGCGGTTGTGCGACACCGGCGATCCCGGAATCGGCCTTGCGTCTGCCCGAGAGCACGTTGGACGTTCGCTCCATCCAGACGCGCACGCTCGAGGCCTCGTCCGAGCTCATCATCCTGACCGCGACTATTGCCGTACTTCAGGACATGGAGTTCAACATCGATCGAATCGAAAAGCCTCTGGGTGTCATCACAGCGTCCAAAGTCAGCGACGCCGATGACAAAGGCGAGAAAACAGGGCTGTTCTTTCTCGACATGTTGTGTGCGATGGGCGGAGGCAGCGATTGTGATGCCAGCTCGACAGCAAAAGATGACCAGAAAATCATCTTGACCATGGTCGTACTACCCAGCCAGGCGCGCGATGGCGAGTACACAGTCAGGATCACCGTTCAACGCGTGATCTACGACAAGATGGACCGGGTCAAGGTGATGGAGCGCATCGACACCGCGGAGACCTATCAGGCGATATTCGACAATCTGCGCAAATCTCTTTTCATACAGGAAAGTCACACATGAGTCGGCCACTAAGATTGGCGCTACTGCTTGGCCTGTTGTCGCTGGCGGGCTGCGCGACCACGACACCGACCGACATTGCGGGCGGCGGTACACAACTCGAAACCCGTCAGATCCAGACGCGCGAATACGATACGCTGGACAAGGCCATGAC
>CALZJH010000030.1 GCA_945787845.1 uncultured Woeseiaceae bacterium
CGTCTGCATCGAGTGCGACATGCCGTCGATGACGTCCTTGATGCCCTTCATCGTGCCCGCGACGTAGCCGAACACGATGCCCGGTATCAGGAACAGGAAGAAAATCAGGGCGACGATCGACTGCATGATCGGCGCGCCGAAGGACACGAGCTCGCCGCTTGCGTCCCGCCACGGAGACGTTTCCGGCACGAGTGTGACAACGAGGAGCACGATGCCGAGCAGCATGGCGAACAATGCCCACCGCAGGCCCTTGCGCTCCTCGGGTTTCAGGTCGTGAAGTTCGGGCAGGTCTTCGGCGTTGCCGTCGATCGGCGTGTCCGCGACGCGCGGTTCGACGATCCGGTCTGTGATCCACCAGCCGAGGCCGATGATCAGGAACGACGATGACGCGGTGAAGAAGTAGTTATTAAGCGTATTGACTTCGATAGCCGGGTCGAGCAGCTGTGCGCCACCCAGCGTCAGGCCCTGCAGTAGCGGATCGAGTGCGGCGGGCAGGAAGTTTGCCGAGAATCCGCCGGACACACCGGCAAACGCCGCCGCGATACCGGCGAGTGGATGCCTGCCTGCGGCGTAGAAAATGACGCCGCCGATGGGGATGACGAGCACGTAGCCTGCATCGACAGCAGAATGACTCATGATGCCGACGAGAATAACCATCGGCGTGAGCAGCCACGTCGCCGTGACGTTCAGCAAAGCGCGAATGCCGGTGGTGATGAAGCCGGAATGCTCGGCAACGCCGATGCCGAGCATGGCGACCAGCACGGTACCGATCGGGCCAAACGTGACGAAATTCGTCACGAAGCCGGTCATGAATGCCGTGAGCGCTGTTCCGGTGAGCTGGTTGGCGACCTCGATCGGCGCCTGGGTGCGAGGATCGATGTAGCTGAACGTGAAATAGGACAGCAACCACGACAGGATCCAGACGATAAACAGCAGCGCGATAAAGAGCACGGCCGGGTCGGGAAGCTTGTTGCCGACACGTTCGACAGTGCCGAGAAAACCGCGCGGAGCGGCGGCCTGGTTTTGTTCAGACATGAGGAATCCCCGTTCTTGTTATAGAGTGGAGTTTACTCAATCGAGCCCTAAAAAGGCACAGCATCCAGCTTCACCACGCGGAGAATGCACATCTTGAATCACCATGTTTCCCTCTCAATTGTGGTCCTGGCCGCGATAACGCTGCCTGCCGGCGTCGTCGCAGAGCCCGCAGCCACGCCCGCACTTCCCGACCCGCTCGCCGCCGGCTGGAACGGCGAACCGGTGTGCGAGAAGCTGCACGAAGACCTGGACCACCGAATTCTGCGCTGTACGTTCCCGCCTGGCGTGGGTCACGAGCGGCACTATCACAAGCCGCACTTCGGCTACACGCTCGCGGGCGGACGCATGCGGCTGATCGATGCGAACGGTACGCGCGAGGTCGACCTGACAACCGGCAACACGGCCGTCAGCGAGGGCACGCCGGGACATGAAGTACTCAATGTCGGCGACTCAACCGTGGTCTACCTGGTGGTGGAGCCGAAGGGCATGAGCGACCTCGTCGGTTTCGCCGAACGCTACGCGAACGCATGGAGTCATAATGATGCGGAGGCATTCGCGGCGTTCTATGCCGAAGACGGGACTTTCCGTATCAACGATGGCGAGGTGTCCGCTGGCCGCGAAGAGATTGCCGCGACAGCCGCGTCGTTCATGGAAGGCTTTCCGGACATGGTCGTCCGTTTGCTCAAGGTCACCCGGGAAGGCGACTACGTCAACGTCCACTGGCACTGGACAGGCACCAATACCGGGCCCGGTGGGACCGGTAACGCCGTCGACCTCCAGGGACACGAGCGTTGGCTGCTCAATGACAGCGGCTTGATCGTCGAATCGCTGGGCCATATGGATGACGAGGAATACCAGCGGCAGCTCGCAGGCGGGGAGCAGTAGCAGACAGGGCGGGTGTGTGCTCTGTGAGCGTCAAAGCGTGCCCCTGCCGGCGCTTATGCTCTATTATTACCCGGAGCTCGCACTCGAGGGATGATCGATGAAGAAAACCGCCCTGATCGTCGATGACTCAAGGACCGCGCGCACGGTGCTGCAGAAAATGCTCGAAGTGCACGACCTTGCCGTCGACAACGCCAGCTCGGCCGAGGATGCGCTTCAATACCTGAGCGAAAGCCGCCCCGATATTATCTTCATGGATCACGCGATGCCGGGCATGGACGGTTTCGAAGCCGTGTCGGCAATCAAGGCCAACCCGGCGACCGCGACTATCCCGATCATGATGTATACCGCGCAAGAGGGTGAGCTGTACGTTGGCCAGGCGCGGGCACTGGGCGCGGTCGGCGTGCTGCCGAAGGAAGTCGAGCCCGTCGAGCTATCCAAAGTGCTGGAGTCCCTGCGCGTGATAGGCCAGGACGCCGAGCGCCGCGAGCATTACCTGGAGGCCGACGAAGACCAGCTGAGTGGCGCCTACCCGGACCTGGAGTCCTTTGACCGGGACCTTGGCGCGCTGATCCAGGAACTGTTCGACCAGCAGCGTGCCATTTTGCGTCGCGACCTGCGCAATAGCCGCGAGGAAATCGCGGCACACGTTGCCGATCAGATCCGGTCTCCCGGGAAAGGCGATACACCCGGGCAAGGCTCATGGCTGACTCAAGAGAGGCCGGCATGGTTGCCGCTGGCGGCAGCGATGCTCGCCGTTCTGACCCTGCTGTTCGCCCTGCTGTACTGGCAGTCATTGCGGGACGGTACGCAGCTGCGGCAACAGGCGGCGGACCTGCAGCTTGCGCTCAGGCAACAACAGGACGCCGGATCCCAGGTCAGCCTGGAGAGTCGCCAGCAAATTGCCGCGTACGGTCAGGCGCTGGACACAACATACGCGGTCGCCCTGGACGCGCTCGAGTGGGCTGCCAACCAGTCGTCAACGTATGGTTTCGCTGAAGAACCGCTGAGCGATGTCAGGCTGTCGATGATCACCGAGTTGTCATCGCACCTGGCGGCATTGAATTTCCGCGGACTGATCCGGATCGAATCGCATGTCGGCGACTTCTGCATGGCATTGGTGACGCCGGGAGGTTACGAACCCGCACCGCCCGATATGGCCGCCGCCGAGTGCGACCAGATCGGTTTCGCCCCCAACGCTGCCTACGAGCTGGGCCTGCGCAGGTCGGTCGCGTTTGCCAACTTCATCAGCCTCTCGGACGA
>CALZJH010000031.1 GCA_945787845.1 uncultured Woeseiaceae bacterium
CAAGGACGTCATCGACGGCATGTCGCACTCGATGCAGACGATGGCGTACTACCTCGTCATCATGTTCTTCATTGCACAGTTCGTGTACGCGTTCAACGCATCGAACCTCGGCACGCTGCTCGCGCTGGCCGGCGCCGAAATGCTCAAGAGCCTGGAGGACTATCCTTCGATCCTGATTGTCGGCATCGTGCTGCTGACCGGCTTCGTCAACCTGTTCGTCGGCTCGGCGAGCGCCAAGTGGGGGCTGCTGGCGCCAATCTTCGTGCCGATGCTCATGGCGCTCGGCGTCTCGCCGGATCTCACGCAGGCGGCGTACCGCGTCGGCGACTCGAGCACCAACATCATCACGCCGCTGATGCCGTATTTCCCGCTGGTCGTCGTGTATTGCCAGCGCTACGTGAAGAGCACCGGTATCGGCACGCTTGCCGCAATGATGCTGCCGTATTCACTATGGTTCCTGGTCGCCTGGACGACCTTCCTGCTGATCTACTACGCGATCGGAATACCGCTCGGTTTCGCGGCCAGCTACACGTATCCACCTAGCTAGGACACACACATGTACGACTTCGAGAAACTGGGCGCGTTTTACCTCGGCAAACGCTATGACATGGAGGCACAGACGCTCACGGATGAGCCGGTTCTGTACGACTCCAAGGACCTGACGACCCACGCCGCCATCATCGGCATGACGGGCTCGGGCAAGACGGGACTCGGCATCGGCATTCTCGAAGAGGCCGCGATGGATCACATCCCGGTGATCGCGATCGACCCGAAAGGTGACATGGGCAACCTGCTGCTGACGTTCCCGCAGTTGAAGCCTGCGGACTTCCGCCCGTGGATCAACGAGCGCACAGCCCTGGACAAGGGCCAGACGCCGGATGAGTTTGCGGCGGCGCAGGCGGCGCTCTGGAAGAAGGGTCTCGGGGAGTGGGGGCAGACGGGCAAGCGTATCGCGCAGCTGAGAAAGAACGCGGACCTCGCCATCTACACGCCAGGCAGCAATTCGGGCCTGCCCGTGTCCGTGCTGCACTCCTTCGACGCCCCGGACCAGTCGCTGATCGACGATATCGACCTGTATCGCGAGCGCGTGCAGGCAACGGCAACCGGGATCCTGACGCTGCTCGACATGGATGCCGACCCGGTCTCCAGTCGCGAACACATCCTGATATCGAAACTGCTCGACAATGCGTGGCGGGAAGGCCGCAGCCTTGATGTCCCGGCACTGATCGGCGAGATCCAGAATCCGCCGATCACGAAGGTCGGCGTCATGAACCTGGACTCGTTCTTCCCCGCCAACGACCGTTTCAAGCTTGCGATGGCGCTGAACAACCTGCTGGCGGCACCCGGTTTTGAGGCCTGGATGACGGGCACACCACTCAATGCGAAGAACCTGCTGTACACCGAGGAAGGCAAGCCGCGTATTTCGGTGATGGCGATCTCGCATCTTGACGATGCGCAACGCATGTTCTTCGTGTCGATGCTCCTCAATGAGCTTATCGGCTGGATGCGTGCGCAACCGGGCACGTCGAGCCTGCGCGCGATCCTGTACATGGACGAGATCTTCGGCTACATGCCGCCGGTTGCGAACCCGCCATCCAAGCGGCTGTTCCTGACGCTGTTGAAACAGGCGCGCGCCTACGGTCTGGGCCTGGTGCTCGCAACCCAGAACCCAGTTGATCTTGACTACAAGGGCCTGTCGAACACCGGAACCTGGTTCATCGGTCGCCTGCAGACCGAGCGCGATAAAGCTCGCGTCATGGAAGGGCTCGAGGGCGCTACCGCCGGCAACTTTGACAAACAGGCGATGGAACGCACCATTGCCGGCCTCGGCAAGCGCCGCTTCCTGCTGCACAACGTGCACGAGGATGAGGCGGTCGTATTCAACACGCGCTGGGTCATGTCGTATCTCGCGGGCCCGTTGACACGCGACCACATTCGCACGCTGATGAAGACCGCAAGGAACAAGGTGGAGGCCGCTGTCAGAGCGGCGTCCAAGCCGAAGCGCAAGACCCAGGATGCGGCACCTTCGTTACCGCCGTCCATCGACCAGTTTTATGTGCGCGGCACCGGCGAGGAAATCGTCTATCACCCCCGGCTTGTCGCCGGCGGCGACGTGGTGTTCACCAGCACCCGTTACAACATAGAAGACGAACGCGAAGTTCTGCACACGGTCGAGTTCGAAGACGGTCCCGTCGATATCGACTGGGACAACTGCGAGCCGCTCGATCTGTCGATCAACGATCTCGACGAACGGGGCGCAGACGACGCGAGCTACGCCGATTGCCCGGCGGCCGCAGATAATGCGAAGGCTTACACAAAGTGGGGCAAGAGCTACAAGACCTGGCTGCGGCAGAATGAGAACATCACGCTGTTCCGCAGCAAGCGCTTCAGGCTGACGTCCACGCCGGCGGAAACGGAAGGCGACTTCCGTGCGCGACTGCAGGATACGGCGAGTGAAAAGCGTGACGCCGCGATAGCTAAAATTCGCAAACGCTATGCGACCAAGACCACAACA
>CALZJH010000032.1 GCA_945787845.1 uncultured Woeseiaceae bacterium
AGCGATTGCGCATCCCTACCCGGCAACGCTCGACCTGCTCGAGCGGGAGCTGCCGCGCCTGCTCGAAGAAGGGTTTGCGCTCGTGAGCGTGAGCGAGCTGGTCCGATGAGCTTCTATGAGAATCGCATACTGCCACGGCTGATCAACCTGGCGTGCACCGGCAAACCAACGCGCAAGCAACGAGAGAAAATCGTTCCGAGAGCGTATGGCGATGTACTCGAGATAGGGTTCGGTGGCGGCTTGAACCTGCCCCACTACGATAGCGACAAGGTCCGCAAGATCTTCGGCCTGGAGCCCTCCGCAGGCATGCGGCGATCTGCCGCCGCGAACATAGCCGCGTCGGCCCTCGACGTGGAGCTCATTGACCTTCCCGGTGAAGAAATCCCGCTCGACAATAACTCGGTCGACTCGATTCTTGTTACCTACACCCTGTGCAGTATTCCCGACGCGGTCACCGCCCTCAACGGCATGCGCCGGGTTCTCAAGCCGCGGGGACACCTGTTCTTTTGCGAGCACGGCAAGGCGCCGGATGACGATGTGCAAAAATGGCAAAACCGTCTTAACGGAGCCTGGGGCCGGTTCTCTGGAGGCTGCAATATCAACAGGGACATTCCCGCGCTGCTGCGCGAAGGTGGCTTCCACATTTCGGATGATAACCGGATGTACGTACCCGGAGTCCGGGCACTAAGTTACAATTTCTGGGGAACCGCGCGTTGAACCCTGCCGCCGCAACACGCTCTAAGAGAACATGAACCTATTGCACCGCCTTCGAATTCTGTTGCCACTCGTCCTCCTCGTCTTACCACCGTCGGTGCATGCCGAAGGTGTCGACCTGCAGGCTATTTTTCCGCCCGATGGCGAGCAGCTCCTGCTGGCGCAGAGTGAGGACGCGGCCTGTACGCAGGAATACGATCCCGTGTGCGGCTCAGACGGCCAAACCTACAGCAACGAATGTGTTGCGAACTCGGCCGGGGCCGAGGTTGCCGCGCAAGGGCGATGCGAGGGCGACGACCTCGGGTGTCCCGAGACGTTTGATCCTGTTTGTGGCGCCGACCGGAACACCTATATCAACGAGTGTTTTGCCGCCAAATCGAATGTTGAAATTGCCGGGCTGGGGGCCTGCACGCCCAACGGCTGCCCGAGCGTCAACGAACCCGTTTGCGGCATGAACGGGCGGACGTTTATCAATCGGTGTGAGGCCGCGGCTGAACGCGTCCTCGTACAGCGCAAGGGCATCTGTGATTTCGACAATTGCCCGAAGGTTTATGCACCGGTCTGCGGCGACGATGGCGTGACGTACGACAATGCATGCTTTGCCGATGGCGCCGGCGTCCAGACGTACATCGAGGGCGCGTGCGATGTGCGCCCCTGCCCGATCCTGTTCGTGCCGGTCTGCGGGTCCGATGACATGACGTACGCTAATGCCTGTCACGCGGAACGCCGCGGAGTGCGTGTCGAATACGCGGGCGTGTGTGAAAACCTGGGCCGCAACTGCCCCGATAAGTACGCGCCGGTATGCGGTATGGATGGCATTACTTACGATAACGCGTGCCAGCTCGAAAACGCGAGCGTTACGAAGGCGTACGCAGGCGCCTGTATCGGGGACTAGCGAATGGTAAGCGGGCCTGTGCTTGTCGCGTTATGCGGCGTCGAATCGAGCCCGGTTCTCCGCCATCCACTGTTCCATTTCTTCCTTGCTGCGACTGGAGTCGTTCATCACGTCGGCATGCGCCTCCATGTAGTGGGGCCGGAGTGACGTCATCCAGTCTTCGAAGGTCTCGCCTTGGGCGGTCACTTCGCATAAGTCGCACTTGAGAGTCTTCATAACGCTCCTCGTTTCAGGTTGTTTTGCAGCCGCGCAGGCCGATCTGGGTTTATGCGCTATATAACTAGTCGGCGTTGAATCTGACCGACTGCCATGCCGTGAGTTGCCAGGAATCACCGACCCGGCGTGAAACCTCGAGAAACCTTATCGTAAGGGCCACCGGCTCGCCGCGCAGCAGCCCCGTCATGTCAGCCAGACCCGTTAGCACCGCGATGTCGCCGTAGATGCGCACCTCCACATCTCGCGGTGTCGCAGACTGGTAGTCGAGGGTCGCTGATTCTACGGTCGCCAGGTACTCTGACCTGGTTTCTACCCAGCCGGTATTGTGCGAGTAGCTCAGGTCGTCGGCGAGGTAGGTCCCGAGGGTTTCAATATCGGCATCGATGGTGGCCTTGAGGCGCGCGGCCTGCGCATCCAGCGGGCTTTGTCCGGTGCCTGTTCGCGCTATTGCCTCGCCATAGATGTCGTATTCAATGGACGTATCCAGTTCGCCGTCATCGTCCGCATCCCATCGAGCACTCTGCAGGCGTCCG
>CALZJH010000033.1 GCA_945787845.1 uncultured Woeseiaceae bacterium
GTTGATTTGCACCAATGACGGCTTCACCGGCATTGACAGCCTGCCGTTGCCGAAGCGCAAGGCGACGGTCTTCGCACGTGCCTATGACGCGCGGACCGAGGCCAACACCGAGGACTTCGCTGACATCGTACCACCGTGCCAGGGGCTGATCGGAGTTTCTTCCGACGATATGGGCACGGGCATGAGCAATCCGGTGATCGCTGAGAACGGCATTGTCATCCCCCATGCCGGCATCAACGGCGGCGCGGATCTGCTCCCCAACGTACATGGTTGGGGCGACCCGGTTGCCAAGATCGAGATCGAAGTAGTACGCAACTACTCCGATTGATCGAGGCACCGGTGGTCGGCTCGTGGCACACGGATGTGCCACTGGCCGTGCCTCGCTGTGATATTTACGTGAGATTTCCGGTCTACTATCCCAACACGCTTACCGGCAACAAGAAACACGGTGTTGCGCGCAGGGAAATAGTCTCGATGAAGAAACGCCGCATACTGATCGTTGAAGATGAGCAGGATATTGCCGACCTGGTATCGCTGCACCTGCGAGATTTGTGCGACGAAGTCGTCGTCGCGAGCGATGGCTTCGATGGCATGCGGCTCGCAACCTCCGAAAGCTGGTCCCTGGTGATTCTGGACCTCTGCCTTCCCGGCCCCGACGGCCTGGAGATATGTCGAGCGATTCGGCGCAACAGTGCCTACCTGCCGATACTCATGCTCACGTCGAAGTCGTCCGAGCTCGACCGTGTACTCGGCCTGGAGACGGGTGCCGATGACTACCTCACAAAGCCATTCAGCGTCCTGGAACTCGTGGCACGCGTTCGCGCCATCTTCCGACGGATCGAGAACCTGCAGTTCTCGCCGGAGCAGGCACACGATTCATCGCAACTTGTCTCAACCGGTAACCTGAGCATCGACCCGTCCCGGCGAGAGGTGAGGCTCGACGACCAGCTGATTGACCTGACAGCACGGGAATTCGACCTGCTGATTTACTTCGCCCGCAATCCGGGACGTGTGTTCCGGCGGGCCGACCTCCTCGACGAGGTTTGGGGGTACGGTCATGAGGGTTACGAGCACACCGTGAACTCCCACATCAACCGCCTCCGGGCCAAGATCGAACCCAACCCCTCCAAGCCGGAGATGATCGTGACGGTCTGGGGAGTCGGCTACAAGTTCGCTGCCCAGAACTCGCTCAACGTAGCGGTATAGAACAGATGCACACGCTATTCGCCAAGCTGTCTGCTGCGCTGCTCGTCATTGTTATACTGATGGGCGTGGTGTTCTTCGTCGCCGAGCGTATCAATACACAGGTGTACTACGAGGAACTGACACAACGACTCAACGCGCCCATCGCAATGTATGTTACGGGCCAGCGCGACCTCATGCCCGGTGGCGTGCCGGACCTCGACAGCCTCAGGGAACTGGCAAGCCACGCGACCTGCTCGAGACCGAGGGCAAGATTCTCGGCCATGGCCTGCCACCGGATACCGTGCTGCTCGACCGCGTCGATCTTGACCCGCTCAAGGCCCTGATCGACGAGTCCACAACGATGCCGATTCGCGGCGACGACCCTCGCAGCGGCTCGACCCGAAAGGTCTTCTCGGCATTCGAAGTACGCTCGGACGACCGGCTGCAAGGTTACCTGTACGTCATCCTCGGCGGGCAGACCTACGAGGCATTGTCACGAGATATCGGGAGCTCCTACGTTGGCAAAATGAGCTTCTACATTGCGGTTGCAGTCGTGCTCGCGGCTGCCATCGTCGGTCTTCTTGTCTTCAGCCTCCTCACCCGGCGTCTCAAGTTGCTCAGTGGCGAAGTTCGCCGGGTCACCGACTCGGACTTTGAGAAAAGCCCGACGGTTGAATTTGCACGGGTCAACGCCGACGAAATCGATCAACTTGCGAGTTCGTTCGTCGCGATGTCAGCCAAGATCCAGGAGCAGCTGGCACAGCTGAAGGAAAACGACGACCTGCGAAGAGAACTCGTGTCAAACATCTCGCACGATCTTCGTACGCCGCTGTCGGCCATGCAGGGGTATCTCGAGACCCTGCTCATCAAGGGCGATTCGTTGTCGGATAAAGATCGCCAGCACTATCTGAAGGTTGCGAGGCGGCATACGGTTCGACTCGGAAGCCTGATTGGTGACTTGTTCGAGTTATCGAAGCTGGAATCAGCCAGCGTGACACCGGAACTGGAGACTTTCTCTGTACCCGAACTGGTCCAGGACATCGCACAGGAATTTCAGCTACAGGCTGAGAAAAAGGACATTGCGTTGTCGCTCAACCTGGAGACCAGCTCGGCGTTTACGGTCGGCGATATTGGCCTCATTCAGCGGGTGCTCGAGAACCTCGTGCGTAACGCAATCCGGTTCACACCGGTCGGTGGCGAAATTACGCTGAGTGTTGCGGAACGCCCGCAGTCTGTCGCTGTTGCTGTTGCCGACACGGGCAAGGGAATCCCGGACAACGAGATATCGCATATCTTCGAGCGGTATTACCGTTCGGAGAATCCCAGTGACGGGCGCTCCGGCTCTTCGGGACTCGGGCTCGCCATCGTCAAGAAGATCCTCGACTTGCATGACAGTCGGATTACGGTCGTAAGCCAGGTGAATGCCGGCACGCGTTTCGAGTTCGAATTGCCGAGGCACAGCCAGGCCGCGTGATACCAGCGACCGACTCGTGCCGGGGCTACGCGAAACTCCCGGACCTCGCGCCCCTTCTCTAGTACGACGCTAGCCTTCCTCAGCCCCAGGCACTTTCCGATAAGCGGGCGCCTCCGGATCCCGATGACTGCACTGGGCTTCGAAGCTCACGCCCGTGATACCGGCGGGGCGCTCCCCGTCCATCCACATGTCGTATGTCAGCGCGACGGGCATGCCGTCCTTCATGATAGTGACCGGACTCATGTCCTGCGTCATCTTGAGCACACCGCCCGCTGAGGCTGGTCGGGGCATCCAGGCAACGTAGCGGTCCAGTGAGATAACCACGTCGTTGGTCTCCTGCCACTGCCTGAGCCCCAAGCGCACACCGCTCGTCCGTCCCGTCGCTTCTTTCGTGATGCGGCTGGGCTCTGTCGAGAAACCGAGCTCAGGACGCGACGCATCGTCGCACTCGATCGGGATCGTGTATTCGTCCTCGCCGACATGAATGATGGCCGTGCCGGCTGCACGGTCCTGCGCAACGGCACAGGTCACCACGAACCAGAATGCAAGAGCGATACAAGTTCGGTGAGTAGTTGTTGTCATGCTCGGCCTCCTGACCCTATGCTACCAGTCTAGTACACGGCGGGAATTTGGACAGGAAGCCGATGATGTCGAACGATTTTGTTGACTACGACTTGCAGGACGGGGTTGCCACGATCCGCATCGATGACGGCAAGCGCAATGCACTGGCCTTGCCGGTGCTGCGCGAAATCGGCCTCGCCTTCGAGCGCGCCAGGGCCGACGATGCCACCGTGATCCTGACCGGCCGTGAAGCAGTTTTTTCGGCTGGGTTCGACCTGCACGTCATGAAGCGCGGCGGCATGGACGCGATTCGCATGCTGCGCGCAGGGTACTCGCTGCCGGCCCGCGTCATGGCGCACCCGCGTCCCGTAATCGCGGCCTGCAACGGGCACTCCATGGCGATGGGTGTCTTCCTGATGCTGTCGGCCGACTACATCATCGGCAGTCGCGGCGATTTCAAGATTGCCGCA